>NZ_CM186288.1:0-1948865 GCF_059772445.1 Prochlorococcus sp. G4PB17
ATGCCGGTGCCAACTCGGAATGAGCTATGGATGAAGGTTCAGCAAATACTGCAAAAGAACTTAAGTAAGCCTTCATATGAAACTTGGATACGACCAGCTGAATTCTTTGATTTCAAAGATGGCTGCTTGACCTTGTTAGCTCCAAATAGTTTTTCAAGTGATTGGTTAAGAAAAAATTATTCTCAAACTATTGAAGAGATTGCAACAGAGATATTTGGCCATAAAGTTAAAGTTCAAATAAAAGTTAAAGAGGAATTTTCATTTAATAAAAGCAATAAGAAAAAAAATTTTTCAAATGTGGATAAAAATAATTTAATTATTAATAGAGATAATTCAGAAGGCAAATCTAAACAAGCTCCAATAAAAAAATTTCTACCAAGTTTGAATCTTAGATATAATTTTAATAGATTTGTTGTTGGTCCAAATAGTCGAATGGCTCATGCTGCTGCAATGGCAGTAGCCGAGGCACCTGGTAGAGAGTTTAACCCATTATTTATTTGTGGTGGAGTTGGTCTAGGTAAAACTCATCTTATGCAATCTATTGGTCATTACAGATTGGAAATTGATCCAGAAGCAAAGGTCGCATATGTTTCTACAGAGACTTTTACCAATGATTTGATAGTTGCGATTAGAAAAGATGGAATGCAAGCTTTTAGAAATAGGTATAGAGAAGCTGATTTGATATTGGTTGACGATATTCAATTCATAGAGGGAAAAGAATATACACAGGAGGAATTCTTTCATACTTTCAATGCTTTGCATGAGGCTGGTAGGCAAATTGTTCTTACAAGTGATAGGCCTCCAAGTCAAATACCTCGTTTACAAGAACGATTGATTTCAAGATTTTCAATGGGACTAATCGCAGATATACAAGCGCCTGATTTAGAGACGAGAATGGCAATATTACAAAAAAAAGCTGAGCATGAAAGGATGCGTTTACCAAGAGATTTGATTCAATTCATAGCTGGAAGATTCACTTCTAATATAAGAGAGTTAGAGGGAGCGTTTACTCGGGCTGTTGCATTTGCCTCTATAACTGGTCTCCCCATGACTGTTGAATCAGTTGCACCTATGCTGGATCCGACTGGACAAGGAGTTGAAGTTAAACCGAAACAGGTGATGGAAAAAGTTGCAGAGGTTTTCGGTGTCACTGAGGAAGAAATGCGTAGTGCAAGTAGACGTAGGCCTGTAAGTCAGGCAAGACAAGTTGGGATGTATCTAATGCGACATGGTACAGATTTAAGCCTTCCTCGTATTGGTGAATCTTTTGGGGGGAAAGATCATACAACAGTTATGTATGCTATTGAACAAGTAGAAAAAAAATTATCAAGTGAGCCACAATTGGCAAGTCAAGTTCAAAAAGTAAAAGATCTTCTTCAGATCGATTCACGAAAACGTCGTTGAATTTAAGATTTGATGGTGAGAGGGATTTACATTTTTTAATTAAACTTTATAGGATTTTGATCTAGCCTATTTCTTGTAGGTATTTCAGGCCCTAGATCACTACCATCAATATTTGCAGTTCGCTCAAGAGCTTGCCTAAGCAATCTTCCAGATAATAAAGGCATATCTCTTGGTACTGAAATTCTATCTCGGAGGTAACGCAAAGCAGAGGCACTATCCTTTTCTGGACGGCAATCTTTTTTTGAAATCATAGAAGTTAAGGCTGCTCTCAATGGTTGATCAAATAATTTATTTTTCATTGGGCTTACAGCAATGATTCTTTCTTTATGTTTGATAACTCTTTCTAAAGCTAATGCCTCAAATTGTTGTTCTGATTTTTGATCAACTTTTAAATTTATTAGCTCTAATTCTCCTAATCCAGAGCCGATATCAATTTCTTGAGCAAATAATTGTTGGTTTGCATTTGAATAAGTAAAGCAACCTCCCATTTGAGGAGGTAAATCATGTGCATGAGTATGAAAATCTCCTTGAGTTCCTCTATATTCCTCAAGTTTTTCAAGATTTTTAAGCCATTTGTTTATAAAAGGGTGCTCTTCTCTTAGTGAATATCCTTTATAGTAAGCCAATGAGGCATTCATTCTCTCAACATATGGAATAAAAATAACATCTGCTGATCCAGGCTTTTCTCCATCTTCTGTTGAGATTGGTGTGAGCCATCCCGAAGCATTTTTTTGTAGTTCTTTTTCAAATTTTTTTGCAATATTTTTGAAATTCTCTTTCTTTTGTACTTCTTGGGCTTGGAAAAGAGAGTTGCGACACAACCAATTACACCAAGATGAGAATAATTCTCTTTCAAGTCTTCTATGTTCTAAGACTTTCTTCTCGTTAAGCGATTGACCTAGGGGCCCATAAATTTCTTCTAACACAAATAGGATCTCATCACTTTCTGTGATTACATGGTTTTCAATTTCTATTGCAGGGAGCATTCCTGAGGGCACTTTTTTTAAATACCATCTTTCCTTTTCTCCGTAGCAACGCATGGTTACTTTTTTAATCCGGTAAGGAATTTTTTTAAGCTCTAACCAAATCCAAACTTTTTGGCAATAAGGACACCAAGCATGATTGTCTCTGTAAAGAGTAACAATTGCCTCGGACTCATCTTTATTAAAAAGACGAAGTGAGGAATATGGGTTATTTAACCCATTGATTTGATCAATGGGATCAGCTGCATATATTGCTAATTCTTCCCAACTCATTGCATTTCTGGTTGGATTCATTTATTTCAACGAGAATAGAGAAATAATACTAGGTTGCAAAATTGAAAAGGTCTTTTGATTTAATTGTCATTGGGGCAGGATCCGGTGGATTAGCTGCTGCAAAGAAAGCAGCCAGTTATGGAGCATCTGTAGCGATCGTCGAGGGCGATCTTGTCGGAGGGACTTGTGTAATAAGAGGTTGTGTTCCTAAAAAATTATTAGTGTGTGGGTCTTCTCTCAGAGAGAGTTTTTTGTCTGCACCATCTTATGGTTTTGATTTTGATAATTTAAAGATCGAGTCAGAAACTTTATTAGCTAATGTTCGAAAGGAAGTAAAAAGGCTGAATGAATTACACGAGAATTTTCTAAATAAGGCTAATGTTGAACTTTTTAAAGGTTGGGGTGAGTTTGCAAATTCAAATTGTATCGCAATTAAAAATCGAATAAATGGAGAGACTTTAAATGAACTTGAGGGAGAAAGAATTTTGATTGCAGTGGGAGGCAGACCTCAAAGACCAAATATCGAGGGTGCTTCTTTAGGTTGGACAAGTGATGATATGTTTTTGCTTAAAAGCTTTCCAAAAAAAATTACAATTGTTGGTGCAGGCTATATTGCTTGCGAATTTGCATGCATATTGCATGGTTTAGGTGTTGAGGTTAATCAATTAGTTCGAGGTGATCGGATTTTAAGAGGGTTTGACTTTGAACTTTCTTCAGCATTAACCGAGGCAATGAAAAATAAAGGAATGAACATTAACTTTGGTGAGAATGTTTCATCAATAAAAGGAACTCCTGGATCTTTAATTATAAAAACAAATACAGGTAAAGAGTTTGACTCGAATGGATTGCTTTTCGCTACTGGTAGAAAGCCATTTTTAGAGGGGTTGAAGTTAGAACAAGTGGGTATAGAAACTCTTGAAAATAAAATTAAAGTTGATAGTGAAAGTAAAACAAATATTTCAAATATCTTTGCTATTGGAGATGTAACTGACAGGATCAACTTGACACCTGTGGCTATTGATGAGGGTAGAAAGTTTGCTGATAGAAATTATGGCGAATCAGCTCAAAAGGTTAACTATGATTTTGTTCCTTATGCTGTATTTAGTCAGCCTGAAATAGCTTCTGTGGGCATAACTGAAGAGAAGGCTATCCAGTCGTTTGGAAAAGATAAAATTGAAGTATATAGATCAATATTTAGACCCTTATCTAAATCATTGCCAAAGACTGGCCCTAAATGTATTTTAAAGCTAATAGTTGATAGAAATAGTAATAAAGTCTTGGGATGTCATATGATTGGCGACAATGCATCTGAGATTATTCAGATGGCATCAATCTCATTAGTTCTAGGAGCTAAAAAATCTGATTTTGATAATACAATGGCATTGCATCCTACAATAGCCGAGGAATTCGTGACAATGAGATAATTTATATGAAGGCATTATTTATTAGAACTTTTTCTTAGCCTTAACCAGTAAGCAATTGTCTTATAAATAATTATTATTATTGATAATGATATGGTTATAAAAACTAATTCTTTGAATGCTGAATGTAAAGATGGTCGAGTTAGAGGTATTATTTTGTCTGCAAGGTAAAGCATATATAAGCCTAATAAAACACCACCTTCTCCTCTACTTATTATTCCCTTTGTCCAAAAAATTGGTATGCACGCAAATGTAGTAATTACCATGATAGGAATATCCTTATTTATAAGTAAATTCTCAACCACTAAACCACTGCCTCCAGATAATACAGAACAGCTACCTAAAACTAGTAATTGATTTAATAAACAACTTCCAATCACGTTGCCTATTGCTAGATCAGTTTGACCACGAATAGCGGCCACTAATGACGTAATCAACTCAGGTAAAGAGGTGCCCAGCGAAACTATCGTTAACCCAATTATGGCTTCACTTACACCTAATAATCCTGCAATAGTAGATGCACCTTCTATTAACAGCCGTGATCCAAGAGTCAGCAAGAAAATACCACCTAATAATTTCACGCCTGCATTTAATAAACTTGTTGAGTCTTTTTCTATATTGATTACTGGCTCTGCTTCTTGGGTTTTTTGAGGCTCCTCTCTTGCTGTGCGAATTTCCCAAGTGGTATTTATTATCAGCGCAACTATCAAAGCTACTCCAAATTGCCAAGTTATCAGCTTTGAAGCGGCCATCCCCCAAACGGCAGTTGAGACTGCTAAAAGAAGAGGAATGTCTCTCCTTACAAGACGACTTTCAACTCTTAAAGGTCGTAAAAGTGCACTTCCTCCTAGAACTACCATCACATTGAAAATATTGCTGCCAACAATGTTGCTCAAAGCAAGACTATCTGATCCAGAGAGGGAGGAGTTAACACTCACAAATAGTTCAGGTGCACTTGTCCCGAGAGATACTATTGTTAAACCAATAACTAGTTGAGGGATCCCAAGGAGTAAGGCTAAAGCGACAGATCCTTGAATAAAGAACTCTCCACCGCTAAAAAGTAAAAGTATCCCAGTAATAAGCTCTAAAAATGACAAAAATATTGATGGCATAATTGAGTAATTTATGGAGAAACTAAATTAGTGAATTAATTTATATTATTTTCATTTGGTATTATCGTAATATCTTAGCCCTTTATTGATACTTGAAGACTTATAGATCAAGGTTGCATAAGATATACATTGAAAAAGCTTTAATCCTGTGATTGCTTCTGTTAATCAAATCTCATTATTAAAGCCAGATGATTGGCATCTGCATTTGAGAGATGGAAAGATTCTAAAAGGTGTTTTAAGTCATACAGCAGATGTGTTTTGTCGTGCAATCATCATGCCTAATCTTGATCCACCAATAACTACTATAAACCAAGCACAAGAGTATAAAAAAAGAATTATCCAGTCTATCCCTGAAGGTGTTTCTTTTACCCCATTAATGACAGCGTATCTTACAGATGATATGCCTGCGGATCTCTTAGAGAGAGGCTTTAGAGAAGGTGTCTTCCATGGAGCAAAGCTCTATCCAGCTAATGTGACAACTAATTCCTCGTATGGGGTTACAGATATAAGTAAAGTCGACAATTTATTTGAGACGATGGAAAAAATTGGTATGCCATTATTGATTCATGGAGAAGTGACCGATTTCAATGTTGATGTATTTGATAGAGAAGCTGTTTTTATTGAGCGTCACCTTGAACCCTTATTACGAAGATTTTCATCACTTAAAGTGGTTTTAGAACACATCACGACCATTGATGCAATTGACTTTGTAGAAAACAGTGAGTTTGATATAGCCGCTACAATCACACCTCATCATTTACATATCAATCGAAACGCAATGTTCAATGGTGGGTTAAGGAGTGATTTTTATTGCTTACCCACAGCTAAACGTGAAATTCATCGTATTGCTCTAAGACAAGCCGCTACCAGTGGTAAACCTTGCTTTTTCCTTGGAACTGATTCAGCACCTCATACCCGTAGCTTTAAGGAAAGCTCATGTGGATGTGCGGGAATCTTTAATGCCCCTTTCGCTTTGGAAAGCTATTTAAAAGTTTTCGAAGAAGAAAATGCCCTGGATAGGTTTGAAGCTTTTTCAAGTATCAATGGAGCAACTTTTTATGGATTACCTTTAAACACAGAGAGAATAACATTAGTTAAAAAAAATATTTCCGTACCTCAAATGATTGACGTTGGACTAGATGGTGATCCCAATGATTTTGTAAAACCATTTCATTCAGGAGAAACTCTTCGCTGGGCAATTGGGCATTTTTAGTGAGATTGGTGAATGAGTCTTCCCATAATTATTTAACTTAGATATTTTTAAGAGTACTGATTTAAGCACATACGTTTACGCTAATATGTTAATGGCTTAGAGTTAAGTCTCTAGCATTATGATAACCCTTGCTATCACTGGGGAGTGTGGCGGAATTGGTAGACGCACCAGACTTAAAATCTGTTGGCCGCTTTTTGGCCGTGGGGGTTCAAGTCCCCCCACTCCCATGATCTTTTCTATCTTGATTGTGTGTTTAGTCCCTTTTGGCTTAATGGGAGCTGTTAATCCGATATTTACATTATCTGCTTATGCGGTATTGGGAGTAGCGTATTTATTGGTAGTTCCTTTATTTCTCTTTTATTGGATGAATAATCGTTGGAATGTTATGGGGAAGTTAGAACGCCTTTTTATATATGGACTTGTGTTTCTTTTCTTTCCTGGAATGGTTTTGTTCGCACCGTTTCTTAATTTAAGAATGAATGGAAAAGAGGAGTCTTGAACTTTGACAAGAGCACAGGTTTTTCAAATAGGGATGCTTGTTTTTGTTTTAGGCGGCTTGGGATATGAAGTGTTTCAGTTACTTGGATTTGAATCAATAACAGCTGGTATTGCAGCACAGTCAATATTAATTTTAATTATTTTTGCATGGACCGCTTCTTACCTATCCAGGGTTTTTACTGGGAATATGACTTTTATGGAGCAACGTAAAAGATACAGAGAGGCTTATGAAAAATTGACTGATGAAAAAATTAGAGAAAAGTTTGAGGCCATGACAGAAGAAGAAAAAATTGAATTACTAAAAACCGTTGAGGAAGAAAGTCTTGAACAAACTTAAGTTTTAATTACTAAATCTCAATAATTTTTTACTCTTAGGGATACAAAAATGATAAAAAAGATAGATACCCAAGGCTTAGAACATTGAAAAGTACAAATATTAGTAGGTCTTTTTCCAAAATAAAAAAGGAGAAAAGAATTGCATTAATGCCTTTCCTTATGGCAGGTGACCCTGATTTGGAAACCACAGCAAAGATTTTGTTAGAACTTCAGGCAAATGGTGCTGACATGATTGAGCTAGGCATTCCATATAGTGATCCTTTAGCAGATGGACCGATTATTCAATTAGCAGCTTCTCGAGCTCTCTCTGCGGGAACTTCTCCTGACAGGGTTTTTAAAATGTTGTCTGAATTGAGAGATCAATTGACAATACCAATAATTTTATTCACTTACTCAAATCCACTTATTAATAAAGGTCTGGAAGAATTTTGCTTACAAGCTTCAAAAGTAGGTGTTTCAGGACTTGTCGTTCCTGATCTTCCTTTAGAGGAAGCAGAAAAGCTCTCTAAAATAGCTGAATCCAAAGAAATTGATTTGGTTTTACTTGTTGCTCCTACAACACCCAAGGAACGTATGAAAAAAATTGCAACGACTTCTAATGGATTTACTTATCTTGTTAGTGTTACTGGGGTAACCGGAGAAAGGTCGTCACTAGAAGATAATGTGGAGACTCTTGTTAAACAACTAAAACACTCTTCATCTAGTCCAATTGCTGTGGGTTTTGGAATCTCGGAGGTAAAACATATCCAACAAGTTAGAGAATGGGGAGCTGATGGCGCAATTGTTGGTAGTGCTTTAGTTAAAAGAATTGCTAATGCCTCTATCGGAATGAAAGTCGAAGAAGCCGGTTCTTTTTGTAAGGAACTAAGAGCAGCAACTAACTAATATTTTTTTAAATAGCAACAGATAAAGCTTAACATTGAATTATTTTCTATGTTTTTAACTTGAGTAATATTATATTTATTTAACTTGAAAATCATGGATCAATTTGTGCTTTGGGGGTCTTACTGTGAAGATGCTCTATTAAAGAGAACACCTTTTAGAGAAGAGCATCTACATAGACTCTCATTACTGAAGGAAGAAGGTGTCTTAATAACATTAGGACCGACAAAATGTAATAGATATGTTTTTGGAATATTTAAATCTGAAGATATTGAGCATATAAGAAGTCTTATAAAAGATGATGTCTACTGGAGAGAGGGAATATGGACTGATTTCGAAATTTACTCCTGGGTCCAAGCTTTCTGAGCTTGTTCCCATACCCAATTAGCGACAATTTGATCACCATTATCTCCTAATTTATCTTCATAACCACTCATTATCCCTATCCCTTGTCTAGCTATCTTCGCTATAGCTTCTGGATTGTTAATTCCATTACGCGTTAATGATGAAATCTTCAAATTCTTTGATCTTCTAATTATGTTCCCGCCATTAATGTGACATCCAGCACAGTTGTGTTTGAAAAGATTTTCCCCTAAATTTGCCTCAATAGCATTGAGATCTTCAGGCAAACTTAAGTAAAAAAATATGCAACAAAAACTGATTATTAAAAAATCTCTTAAATTCATGAAAAAAAATTTGAATTTTTT
Organism: Prochlorococcus sp. G4PB17; assembly: GCF_059772445.1. Classification (NCBI taxonomy): domain Bacteria; kingdom Bacillati; phylum Cyanobacteriota; class Cyanophyceae; order Synechococcales; family Prochlorococcaceae; genus Prochlorococcus; species Prochlorococcus sp. G4PB17. Next base: position 8,830 of record NZ_CM186288.1, read on the forward strand.
TCTTAGCTGTGTAAATCTTATTTATTGAAATTAATTTTTGAAAGATCTTCACAAATTTCGTCAAGAAGATCAAGTTGTCCAGAAGAATTTAATTCAAAGCTCTTTTCTGTTTTCCCTCCTTCATCGTTTGTCCATAACTCTTCAACTTCACAAAGTCGATTAGCAATTTTGGGAATGCCACCAGAGTTAAAATCTTTTTTTAAAGATTCAAGTAAAGTAGGCATTCTTGCCGAAGGGAGATTAAGAGTTTGACAAAGTTCTGATTGTGTTCTACCAGTCTGCTTCAACCAATCTTTGATAAGCAGAATAAGATCTTCTTCCATATCTTTTGACCAGCGCTCTTTGCTCATAGAGGAAACCATTTATTTAACTTAGACTTTGCTCTGAACTTTATCTCTGGAGTGAGGTGATGCTGCCAAAGGCTTATTACAGCGGTTAGAGCTACAAGATCATCGGTAAAACCTGAGGCAGGAATAAAGTCCGGAATTAAATCAACAGGAACAATTAAATAAGTTAGTGCTCCCATTATAGATATTCTCACTTGGGGGGGGGTTGAGTTATCAATGATGAGTTCAAATGCTTCTAAAGCAGGCTGTGCAATCACTCTGCCTGCCCTTAATAAGATCTTTTTAAGTACACCCTCATCGATAACAGAACTTTCAAGTACTTCTGCTTCAAATACCTCTTCATTTGAGTTTCTTGAGCTAACCACAATTAAATACTTGTCTCTAAAAGGCCACTTTGAATCCCTGTCTTTCTCAATTTCCTTAACGCGCGTTGTACAACTTGTCTGCAATATTCTCTGCTGCAATTCATTTGTCTTGCTACTTCAGCTAACGTCCTCCACTCATTAGATCCATCTAGACCAAATCGAAGGCTTAATATTGTTCGTTCTTTGGGTGTGAGATTTGATTTATCTAATAACGACCAAGCTGAGGCACTTCTTTCTGCTAGCTCAGCTCGTTCCATAGGAGGAACTTCCTCACTTGGGAGAATATCTACAAGCTCTGAAGGATCTGCTTTTGATTTAACAGCACCTTGCAAGCTAACTGTGATACTTCTCAACTCGCATGCAAGCAATTCTTCTACTTCTTCCAATGGAATTTTCATTTTTATTGCTATTTGGCTGGTTGAGGGATGAACCCCAAGTTCTTGCATTAACCGAGACTTGGTCGCTCGAAGCTTCGTTAGCTTTTCATTTATGTTTACAGGGATTCTTATAGTTCTACTTTGCGTAGATAGCGCTCTATTTAATCCTTGTCTAATCCACCAGTAAGCGTAAGTTGAAAAACGATGCCCTCTTCTGGGATCGTATTTTTCAACTGCTCTTGTTAACCCTAAGGTACCTTCTTGAATTAAATCGAGAAGGTCAAGACCTTTACCTTGGTAACGCTTGGCTAAATTCACAACAAGCCTTAAATTTGCTGTGATCATTTGATTCTTGGCCCGCTCGCCTGATTTAAGTGTTTTCTTCTCAGCGCTTGAATATTCGCACTCTGGCCCATTACCTCCAGCTTGCTGGCAGCGTTCATTAAGTGCAACCATGGCTTGCACTTCTCTACCCATTGTGAGTTCTTGCTCTGGTGTGAGCAATTCGTGTCTTCCTATTTCTCCAAGAAAGTCGCTTAAAGAACTCACGATTTATTCCTCCTTATCTTATTAACCTAGAGAAAAAATGTTTACTTTCAATAGGCGTAATAAAGTGTTCGGAATTTATTATTTATCTTTTATCTATTGTTAACGCCTCTTTAAGCTCAATTTAGCTTCAAAAAGTTTCATATGTTTTTTACCTGGCTTCTTTGAAAGGAGATTATTTAAATTATTTTTTACTAAAAATATCTTGAAACCCTTGATATAAAAAGAGATTTTTTTAAGTATTGTTTTGATCTATGAAACTTTTGAAAGATTTTTTAGTTTCTAATAATTACTATCAGGCGTTGTTACAAATTTTAGGGAATCGAGGAATCCTAAAGATTTAAGAAAATCGATTGTTTTGTTTTTTTTCTCTTTCAAGACTTTTGTGAATCTGATCCTTTTCCTCTCTACTAGAGATCCTCATTCATTTGTATCAAACAATAATATAAGATTTTATTGATTTCTTCTTGGAGCGCCTCTTCTTTTAACTAAAACTTTCAGAACGTCTTCCCAGGAAACGTTTTGATGGGCTAAAGAAACTTGCATATGGAAAAGTAGATCTGCAGCCTCATTAGCAACTGAAATAGGATCTTTATCTTTACAAGCCATAATAAATTCGGCTGTTTCTTCTCCTATCTTTTTTAGGATTTTATTATCGCCTTCATTCAGAAGACTATTTGTATAGCTTCCCTCTTCAGGATTACTCTTACGTCTATCTATGACTTTGAATAATTCACTACATGCATCAGATGGAGGGTAAAGAACGTCTTCATTTGTCTCTAAATCCTTAAAGAAACAACTTCTTTTTCCTGTATGGCACGCGATTGAACCAATTTGCTCAATTGATAAAAGTATTGTATCTGAATCGCAATCAGTCCTAATCCCTTTCAATTTTTGAAAATGACCGCTCGTTTTTCCTTTGTGCCAAAGTTCTTTCCTTGAACGACTCCAATAGTGAACTTCACCAGATTCTAATGTTTTTCTAATGGATTCTTTGTTCATCCATGCCATCATTAAAATTGAGCCATCGATCCAATCTTGCGCTATGGCTGGAATTAAGCCGTTTTGATCAAAATGTAGATTATCTATAAAAAGCATTTTTCATCTAAGCTAATTAGGCTTTTTAACTCTAATTATTCAAATTTAAACATCTATTGGTTTTTTATTCATCTTTTTATGACGATTAAAGATATTCCATTTAATTGCTCAAAGCATTTTAAAGACTATCCATGCTCTCACCGTCAATGGAAACATGAAGGACATTGTCGTTTTGTTCATGGATACAGTCGAAGCTTTACCTTTTGTTTCGCTTCAAAGAAACTTGATGAAAATGGCTTTGTTGTTGATTTTTCAAGTCTGAGGCCTTTGGAAGAGAAGTTGAGAGAACATTTTGATCATACTTTTCTAGTCAATTTTGATGATCCTCTTCTTGAAACATGGAAAAAACTTCACTCTGAAGAAGTCCTGGATCTTAGAGTCATGAATAATGTTGGAATGGAAGCAACTGCTGAATTAGTTTGGGGATGGGCTAATGATTTATTATTTTCAAGAGAGAAAGGTAGATCTTGTTGTTGGAAAGCAATAGCGCATGAAAATGATTTTAATTCTGCTAGTTATAGCTTTTTCCCTGAGTGGTTTAAACCTTTATAGTCTATAGTTTTTTTATATTGATTACTCAGTTTTTATATTTTCTAGTTGAAAATTAATTTTGAATCTTTTTCCTCTATTCTTATGATGCTTCCTTCTTTATATTTGCCTTTTAGAATATATTTTGCTATTTCACTTTCTAATTCTTTTTGAATGACTCTTTTTAAGGGCCTCGCACCATAGCTCGGATTATATCCAATTTCAGTAATTAAAGATAGAGCATTATTATTTATCTCAAGCTCGATTCCTTTAGCTTCTAATCTTTCTCGTAAACGGTTTAATTGTAAATCAACTACTTTAAGTAGAGATTCTTTGTTTAGTGGTTCGAAACTGATTATTTCATCAAGTCTATTTAAAAACTCAGGTCTGAAAAATGATTTTAGTTCTTGATTAATAAGTGCATCTAAATTCGTCGACAGATTATTCGATAGATCCATATCAGCGATTAATTCGCTTCCTAAATTACTGGTGAGAATAATAATAGTATTTTTGAAGTTTGTTGTTCTTCCTTGCCCATCAGTTACTCGGCCCTCATCAAGTATCTGTAGCAATACATTAAAAACATCTTTATGTGCTTTTTCAATTTCATCGAATAGCAAAACGCAATAAGGTTTTCTTCTGATTGCTTCTGTTAATTGTCCACCTGCTTCGTAGCCAACGTAACCAGGAGGAGCGCCAATCAAGCGACTTATAGAGTGCTTTTCCATATATTCAGACATGTCTATTTTGATTAGGGCATTTTCAGTATCAAAAAGTTGAGAAGCCAATGCCTTAGACAATTCTGTTTTGCCCACGCCTGTCGGTCCTAAAAATAAAAAACTTGCGATTGGTCTGCCTGGATCACTAAGTCCTGTCCTGGATCTTTGTATCGCAGAAGATATAGATTGAACGGCTTTATTTTGACCAATAACTTTTTTTTGAAGGTCAGACTCAAGATTGAGTAATTTTTCAATTTCAGTTTGAGCAAGTCTTTTAACTGGAATAGATGTCCACTTTGCAATTATTTCAGCTACATCATCGGCTATAACTTCTTCTCTCAAAAGTGATTTTTCTGAATTTTGAGAGGAATTTTTTAGATTAAGTTCTTTAGATTTTAAATTTTGTTGATAATTTACAAGGGTACCGTATTCAAGTTCAGCAGCCCTGTTGAGGTCATAATTCCTTTTTGCTTTTTCTATTTCTAGTTGGACTTTCTCAATTTCTTCTTTAAGTGTTGAAATTTCTTCGATTGACTCTTTTTCTTGTTTCCATTTCTTATTTACTTCAATTTGACTTTTTTTTAATGATGCCAGTTCTTTAGTAATTAATTCGAGTCTCTCTTTACTTGAAGTCTCTGACTCACCTTCCAAAGATAATTTCTCCATCTCAAGTTGGATGATTTTTCTATCAATCTCATCAATTTCTTCTGGTTTTGATGTTATTTCCATCTTTAAACGGGAGGCTGATTCATCTATTAGATCAATAGCTTTATCAGGTAAATACCTCTCAGGTATATACCTATCACTCAATATTGCTGCAGCCATGAGAGCATTATCAGAGATACGAACACCATGATGGACTTCATATCTTTCTTTTAGTCCACGTAAGATTGAAATCGTATCTTGGACTGTGGGTTGTTTTACAAGTATTTGCTGAAATCTTCTCTCGAGCGCAGGGTCTTTCTCAAAATTTTCTCTATGTTCATTGATTGTTGTTGCTCCAATACATCTAAGTTCACCTCTGGCAAGCATTGGTTTTAGGAGATTACTAGCGTCCATCGCACCTCCACTCGCTCCTGCGCCCACGACAGTATGTATTTCATCGATGAACAAAATTATTTTTCCTTCTGAATCTGTGACATTTTTAAGAACTGACTTAAGTCTCTCTTCAAATTCACCACGTAATTTTGCACCTGCGATAAGTGCCCCCATGTCTAAGGAAATTAGTTGACGGTTCTCAAGGGCTGTAGGAACATCTCCGTTGATAATTCTTTGTGCTAAACCTTCAATAATTGCTGTTTTTCCCACGCCAGCTTCCCCAATTAATACGGGATTATTTTTAGTTCTACGGCTAAGTATTTGAATCGTTCTTCGTATTTCCTCGTCTCTTCCGATTACAGGATCTAATTTTCCATCTCTGGCGGCAGAAGTGAGGTCTAGGCCATACTTCTGGAGGGCTTCGTAGCTATTTTCGGCATTTTTTTGGGTCACTTTTTTGTCCCCTCTAATAGCATTTATAGCCTCAAGTAGGCTGTTTTTGTTGATTTGATTTTGTTTAAATAACCTATGACAAACCCTCTCGTCATCAAATAGGGAAATCACTAAATGTTCGCTTGAAATAAAATCATCTTTTAATGATTGTTTAATATTTTTTGCTCTTGAAATTGATAAAGATATATTTTTGCCAAAGAAAATGGATTCTTGTGCCTTTAGCATTTTTGGTTGATTCTTTATAAACTCTTCTATATCTTTGAGTATTTTTTTTATTGTACCGCCCGATCTTTCTATTGATTTTATTGCGATTTCATTTTTCTTTAAAAGAGACCATAAAAGGTGTTCAGTTTCTAAAGTCTGATGTTTTTCAGTTAATGCTAAATCTTTTGCATCAATGATCCCTTGCCAAGCACTGTTAGTAAAATCATCAGGATTTACCTTCATCCTTAAAATTAATTATCATTTTTATTTTATTCAATTCTATTGATTGTAAAAATATAAGAAAACCGACCTTTTTTTCTAAACAAAATAAAATTTTGAGATCACTTTAAGCTTTTGGAACTAATTGGTTGAATTTTTTAATATCTTAATTTTATCTACTCTAGACCTATTATTCATATTTACTAGAAGTTTTATTGAAATTAAAATGCTCCTATCTAAATGATACTAAAGCTTTCTCTTAACTAAAGATTAATCCTTTGATCTTTTAACTTGGAATATTTGCTCTTCTAAAAAAATCATGCTCCGTGCTTTTGATTCAATTTCTAAATATATTTTTTCAAAAAAAAAGATGGGGTTTCCCCCATCCTCAATAAATTCTTTTGGATATTTAGTTAACTACGATTTTTCCAACCATGCCTGCACCTCTGTGAGGCTCGCAGTAAAAATCGTATGTTCCAGCTGTGCTAAAAGTTCTCTCCCAAGACTCTCCTGGAGCAAAAGCTAAATCTGGATGACTTAGATCATCATTTCCGTCAAAAACTGCGTTATGAGGAGCAAGTTTGTTGTTTACAAACTTTACGGTGTCACCAGCGCTAATGTTTAGTGTACTTGGTTCGAAAGCAAGCATTCCTGCATCGGTGCCAAGCTTAACTTCAACAGTTGAAGCATTCACATTGGATACGCCAATTACTAGGAATGCAAAGAAAGCAAATAAGGCTGTTGAAATAGAACGAATCATGAAATTAATTCTTCTCTTTTTTGAATTTTACTACTTTAGCCTCTGTTTGACATTTTGGTGTTTAGTTAAACCAGAATTATGTAAAACTTGACTTAGAGTTTTGGCATAGCTGATACCTCCAAAGGTTTCAGGAGAGGTTACCGGTTCATGTATAAAGTGTTTTTGTCTAAGACTAAATTTATCCCAGTTTGTAATTTGTATAGGGAGTAAAACCGTTAAAAGTTCAATAAGCCAGGTCCAAAGAGGGATTTGAGGGACTTTACTCATCCCTTTCCATCTTAAAAGCGTCTGAATTACTACATCAATACTTATATAGGGTTGCCCTAAAACTAATTTTTTTATATTAGTGCCAGTAACAGGTTGTGCCGGTTTGAAATCAGAGGTGGCTAGATGCCCACAAATGAAAGCAATATCTGCTGCGTGAATAAAATGAAACCTTGAGAATAATTTTATCCATCTTGCTAGCCAGATCCATTTCAATGCATCTCTAAGGCCTTCCGTCAGATAACTAGTTGGAAATTTACTTTTTCCGTCTAAACGACCACCAAAAACTAGTGTTGGGAATACAGCTATTATCTTATTTGCAAGCTTATGAGATTCGAGGTCTCTGAGACATTGTGCTTTCGTTTGTATGTACTCTGTTCCATAGGTAAAAGCCTCTGGTAATAATTTTAAGTTTCTATCAAGAACACTTGCAGTTGAGAAATAAATAATTTGTTTGATATTGGAAGGGTTTAGTAAATTGAGCAAATTTTTTACTGCATCAATATTTACTTCTTTAGCTCTTTTAGGATCTCCCCAAGCAGTTGCAGTATGAATAACCCTGTTGACTTCTGAAATTTCTTTCTTGAACTTATTTGATTGTCTCAAATCTCCAACTAAAATTTTTATCCTTGGATTTTCTAAATTTATTGAAGTTATTTTTTTTGGATCTCTAACCCATAAAAATAATTCTGAACTTGAGTTTTCGATTAGCCAATTTGCTATGTATTGTCCAACACATCCACTTGCACCAGTGATCAGAATTATTTCGTTTTTCAAGATGAGACTTTTATAAGTTCATTGACGTTTTTACCAGCCTCGAAAAACACTCTTGCATTTTCTTCTGGTGTCCCAGGAAGTATTCCATGACCAAGATTAAGAATATGTTTTCTGTCTTTGGCTTTTTTGACGACATCAACAATTCTTGCTCTAATCGCATCAGGAGTACCAAACAAAAGGCCTGGATCAACATTCCCTTGGACTCCTACTGTTTGAGGTAGCCTTTTTAGTCCATCCGCCATGTCAACAGTCCAATCTAAAGAGACAATATCTACTCCGGTTTGTCCCATCCTTTCAAGAACTCCAGCACTGCCAGAGATATATAAAATCATAGGTGTATCTGGATGTTTCTCTTTTACTAAATTGACTACTTTTTGTTGATAAGGTGCAGCGAACTCGTCATAATCTTGTGGGCTTAGTTGCCCTGCCCATGAATCAAACATTTGAACTACTTGAGCCCCTGATTCAATTTGATAGGACAAATAGTTCGCAATTGATTCTGCAAAGTGATTTAAAAGTTGATGCAGTAGTTCTGGCTCTTGGAATGCCATCGCTTTTATAACTGCATAATTTTTGCTGCTTTTCCCTTCTACAACATATGCAGCAAGAGTCCATGGAGCACCTACAAAACCAAGAACTGCAGCCTTGTTCCCAACGCTTTCCCTTAGCCTTCCAAGGACGTCACCAACAAAAGACATGCTTTCTTCCGGTTGAAGGGGCTTTAGGTCTTTAACCTGTTTGAGGCTTCTTATTGGGTCATTTATTAAGGGCCCTTTACTTTCAACAATGTCAAAGTTGATGCCCATTCCAGGAAGAGGCGTCAATATATCTGAAAAAAGTATTACTCCATCTGGTTGAAAAGCTTTAAAAGGCTGCATTGAAATTTCATAAGAAAGATCGGGGTTCTCGGATCTTTCCCTAAAACTTGGATGGTTATCACGCAGGTCGCGATATACCTTCATGTATCTCCCCGCTTGGCGCATCATCCAAACCGGGGGTCTCTCAACATTTTCTCCGCGAGCAGCACGAAGTAGTAAAGGAGTAGTTTCGTTCATTATTTTGTCCTTTTAATCGAAAAACTTACATGAAGCAGTAACTTTAAAAATCATGAAATAGGTTCTCTGCAAAAGTTCGTCATACCTTTTGAATTTTTACATCCAGACGACAGTAGAAATTAGGTTAAGAGGCAAGGTTGAAACATTTCTATTCGAGGAGGCTTAATTCTTCTTGGATTTATGCTTAAGAACCAAAACGCTAAGAGGAGGAAGGCAAAGATCTATAGAATTTTCATAGCCATGTATGTTGTATGAATCTGTTGATTTCCCTCCCATATTACCTAGATTTGAACCTCCATATTGAGTCGCATCTGTGTTGAAAATTTCTTCATAGAACCCGTCAACAGGAACACCTATTCTGTAACTAGAGTGGTTTTGGGGTGTAAAGTTTGCCACTATTACCAACCATTCTCCATCAGTTTTTTCTCTTCTCATAAAACTGATTACTGAATTTTTATTATCATCGCAATCAATCCACTGGAATCCGTATTCGTCAAAATCATTTCTCCATAAAGCAGGCTCTTTTTTGTATAAGGTATTTAAATCATCTACTAATTTCTGTATTCCTTTGTGAGGTTCATAATTTAGAAGATCCCATTGCAAATCATCCCAAACATTCCATTCTTGGCGCTGGCCAAATTCCATTCCCATAAATATTGTTTTTTTACCTGGATGTGTCCACATATATGCAAGCAATGCTCGTGTATTAGCATACTTCTGCCAGTCATCACCTGGCATTTTGTGTAAGAGATGACTTTTTCCGTGAACAACTTCATCGTGGCTTAAAGCGAGCATAAAGTTTTCGGTAAAGTTATAACAAATGGAGAATGTAATGTTATTTTGATTGAATTGTCTAAACCATGGGTCAATTTCAAAATAATCGAGCATATCGTGCATCCAACCCATGTTCCATTTTAGATTGAAACCGAGTCCATCCATATCAGTTGGTTTGGTTACACCAGTCCATGTGGTTGATTCTTCGGCAATAGAAAGTGCACCTGGATAATGTTGAAAAAGAACGTGATTAGCCTGTTGTAGAAATCTGACTGCTTCAAAATTTTCATTCCCTCCATCTTCATTAGGTATCCATTCACCCTCTGGACGAAGATAGTCTTTGTAAAGCATTGAGGCAACTGCATCAACACGTATTCCATCTATATGAAATTGATCAAACCAGAAAATTAGATTTGCAACTAGAAAATTTCGAACTTCATTTCGACTGTAATTGAAAATTAGTGTTCCCCATTCTTTGTGTTCTCCAATTCTGGGATCTGAATGCTCATATAGATGGCTGCCATCAAAATAAGCAAGTCCATGCTGATCTTTAGGGAAGTGGCCTGGAACCCAATCGAGAATGATTCCTATTCCCTCTTTATGGCATGAATCAACGAACGCACGAAACTCATCTGGTGATCCATATCTACTCGTAGGTGCATACCAACCAGTAACTTGATACCCCCATGAGCCATCAAAAGGGTGCTCGGAAATGGGCATAAGCTCGATATGAGTGAAGCCTCTTTCTTTGACATAGGGAATAAGTTTATTTGCCAGCTCTTTGTATGTAAGCAATCTTGAGCCAGGTTTCATATCTGCTGCTGGAACAGGGTCTCTTTGCTCTCCGTTTTGGTTGATAAATGGATCGTCTGAAGATGCATGCATCCAGCTCCCTAAATGCATTTCATAAACCGATATCGGTTGGTTTAAAGGGTCTCTATTGTCACGGTTGGATATCCAAGACTGATCATTCCATTTAAATGAATCGATTTTTGATATGACTGAGCTTTTCGCAGGTCTTACTTCATGTTGAAAACCATAAGGGTCGGCTTTCTCGTAGCAATGTCCTTTTTCAGTCCTGACTTCATATTTGTATAAATCTCCCTCATTTAGACCAGGTATGAATAGTTCCCAAATTCCTCCCAGACGTTTTTGCATAGGGTGATGCCGGCCATCCCATGAATTGAGATCACCAATAACGGAAACGCTTTTTGCATGAGGTGCCCATAAGCAAAACATAACTCCTTGCTTTTTATCTATTTCAGTGAGGTGAGCCCCCATTTTTCGCCATATGTGATGGTGATTTCCTTCCGCGAAAAGATGTCTATCAATTTCACCCATCCACTCTTTTCTGAAACTCCAAGGATCATGTTGAACATGTTCAATGCCTCCTCTATTTACTTTTATTTGATAGTTAGTACCAGGATCTTTTTCTAAAACCCCCTCAAATATCCATTCATGGTTGGGATTTTCTAGCTGAATTGTCGTTTCTTCTGTTATTAGTTCAACTGCACTTGCCTCAGGCATCCATATTCGTATTATCCATTTATCTTTAAACGGTTGAGGACCAAGAATAGAAAAAGGACTTTCATGTCTGCATTCAGAAAGTCTTTGTCCATCATCTCTCAAAGAATCTAGAATAATAGATACGGACATGACTTATTTCTGAAATAGCTAGTTAGCTTAATCCTATGCAAGTAAATATTGAACCCCTAAGAGGAAATCAGTGACTCAAATTTAAGTTTTGAATTTGAAAGTAAGAGTGAAATTGTAGTCACTAAGCAGTGAGGGCTGGGCCCCTCGCATAAATATTGACTCTTTCCAGGATTTATTCCAATTGCTGGCCATCCAGATCCTGAGATTGAAACTCTTAAACGATCTCCTTCTTTAAATGTTGCGAGAACTGGTTGAAGTTTGATTTGTCTGGTGCTTTTTGTATCTTGATCACAATCGGCAATTCTGAGTACACCAGTCGAAAGTTGAGTGACAGTATTCTCAACTCCACTGGGAATTATTGATATTGCAACGAACAAATCAAAACTTTCCCTGTCGCACTTTGTCTCTAAAAAAAGAGTGGGAATACCCTCAAGCCTGAGATTCTTCAAAATAGGGTCTGATGTAAATACTGCGATATCAGGTCTAAGATCAAGCTTAAATCTGTTCGCTTCACCAGCTGTATCACTGAGATGTCCTCCGATTGCTGGTATTGGTCTCCATGGGTCGTGAACCAAATTCACTTCACTTTTTGCCTCTAAATTAGAATTAGGGACTAGGCATCCTTCAAGATGACTTATTGAGGCTAAACCTTCGCTACGAAGACTCCAAGTAGGAGTTTTATTTTGAACGGAAAGCTCCCAACTCTTAGTGGTTAGATTCCAAAGATTGATTTGAGGGAAATGAATCTCTTTGTTTTTTTCTTTTAAATGAGAATCAAAAAAATCCAACTGGGTACGTTGTGCACCCTCCCACCATTGAAGATGAGTAGCAGGACCAATTAGTAATTTAGGATTGCCTCCTGCCTTTTTGGATTTCTCAAAAATATCCAAAATCCCTTTCAAATGAGGATCCCACCAGCCCCCGATTAGAAGCAAAGGCTTTTTTAACCAGCTATCTAATGGCTCATGGGCTTTCCATTGCGAAGTTTTGCTAGACGAAAGATTTAGCCATTTATAAGCCATCCCCTCTGGGTCATACTTTTGAAGTAAATCATGACCGTTATATAAATATTTTTTCGATTCAAGATTTTCACGTATTTCATGCCAAGCTCGCCAATTTTTCTCTCTTTGTGCTTTTTGGGCGGCTAATTGCAAACCCCATCCAATCCCCAAGTGCCACCAAAACGCTCCCCCTTCACAACTCCAATGTTCATACTCTGCAAGACCTGTCATTGCAGGAATAATGCAATCAGGAGGAGTTGTACCTTCCTCCGCAATGAGTTGTGTTAATCCTTGATATGAAAAACCGTATGTGCCTAGTAGTCCATTGCATTCAGGCAAGGACCTTACCCAATTATGAGTTTGACTAGTGTCTGAAGCTTCTTGACTGAAACCCAAAAATTCCCCTTCAGACCCACCTTGGCCTCGTACATCTTGTATGACAACTAGATAGCCTTTGCTAGCCCACCAAGATGGATGGACATATGTAATTGTCGAAGCGATTTCTCTTCCATATGGCTGGCGCATAAGTAAGACAGGCCATGGCCCTTCCCCCAGCGGCGACCAGATTCGTGATTTTAGTAATGTTCCGTCTTTAAGTCGTAAGTCTTCGTCTCTGTATCTTATTGAATTCATTATTAGTTTTAAAAAGTTTCTGAGCAATAAAGACCTCTTACGTACATAGAAAGGACCTCAGCATCACCTTCGCTTATATTCTTTTGAATTGAGATTTTCTGAATAGATTTTCGTGAACTAGCTGAAATGTTTTCTTTATTTAGTTTTCTGAAACTTTCACACATAGAAGTTGCTTCATCAGGATTCCTTTTTACACCCTCAAGAAGTCTTGATTGAGCCATTGCAACTTGACTGATTCCAAATGATGTAAATATTAAAGTGATTAGTAAACCATTCATTTGCGTTAGTTTACCCAGTTTCTTTTGGATTATTAATATTCTATTACCTAATGGTTCTTGGGTAAATTAAATAATGTTTTTTTTCGCTTTCTCTATTAAAAAGTGAGCTTTTTGTAGATCTATTATTGGAATTCTTCCTGTTCGAAGAATTCGTTCAAAGCGTCCAGTCTTTTGAACTAGCTCTTGAGGAGTAAGTCTTGAAATGGCCTTGTTAGAACTTAATCCCGAGTGCATCAACAAAGCAGCTTCGTTAAGTTGAATATCTAAAGTACATATAAAATACGCTATGCATTTCAGTCTTTTTAGATTTCGAACACTACCCAGACTTCCATAGATTAGATCATTTATTTCTTCATCACTAATAGATAATAAAGAATCCCATGTATTTATATTATTTGATAAGAGTATTTTTTCTTCTTGATAAAAGTTTTTAGGAAGATCTTTCAATAATGACTTATTATTCATAAGTCTCTAATGAGGTGATTTCTTCAATATCAGCTTTATCCAATAAATATTCTCTTTCAGGATAATTCCTGTCTGGTAATTCTATTATCTTTGATTCTTTTAAATCATTTATTAATTCACCTAGAATAATTGGTTTACTTATTCCATCACCAGCTGATTCTATCTTTCTGAGCCTGACTTTCACCTGAGCGCCATTTCTTCCGCCCCCTTTCAAATTACCAGCTATTTGTAACAATGTTGGTTTTATAGCTTCTTCAGGGAAATCATTTGATGCTTGAGCAACAACTAAATCGAATCCATTGTCATAAACGATAGGAGCATATTTGTAACCTTCGACATTAAACGGAGGAGTATAACTTTGCTCAAAGGCCCAGCAACTAGCAGATAGTAAAAGTGTGAAAATTGTTGTCCCAGTGAGTCGAAATTTAATGCTCCAGTTAAATAAATAAGCCAAAACAGTCAAGACGCCAAGTCCTGAGCCTCCCCAGGCTAGCCATTTCGTAACATCTTGGATAACTTCAATCATCGACATAGGCTGGTTTCTCCTGAATTGATTCTTTATAGTTTGTTAGCTCCCCCAAGTTTGAGAATAATGTTTCATGGGAGATGAGTGGAGTTCTAAAAGATTAAAACGGTGGGGACTTGCTGGAACCTTTGCGGCGTTGGGTGGTGCTTTGATTTGGAGTGGCGCAGATCTACTTGTAGATAGAACTATAAGCCGCTTTTCTCCACAAATAGAAAAAACATTATCTAATTCATTAGGCCACCCTTTAAAAATAGGTTCATACAGGGGGCTTAGACCATGGGGGATTGAGTTAGGGCCAACAAGGCTACTTCCAGGTATTAAAGATTCTTCTTCAGTTAATATTTCAAATTTAACAATTAAATTTGCTCCTTTTGCGAGTTTATTTAATTGGCAACCAGTTGCAATATTTAATCCAAAAGGAACAGAAATTATATTAAACAAAAATAATTCTGGTTCGTTTTGGGTCGTTCCCCAGAATGATAATCCTAAAAAAATCAACCTTCAACTAAAATTTAATTTAAAAGAACCAACCAAAATTGTCTTTAATACTGGGGATACGACATTATTAGCTAAAGGTAATCTATCTTTAAACCTTGGTGAGAAAAAGATTTATGGTGCGATTAATCTAGACTCTAAAAAACAAGGAAGCCTCTCTCTTTCTGGAAAGGGTTATTGGGATGGAATTGAATTTCAAACAAAAGTAAAAATTAATAAACTTAGTCTTGGTATCTTTGAGGGGATTTTAGGAAATAATTCTAATATTATTACTAGAGGAAATATAAATGGAAGTTTAAAATTTGGAGTTAAGAAAGGTTTGCTAAGATGTAAGGGTGATTTATTGTTTAATAATTTAATTCTGCGAGCAGGGCCTCTAAGTGATACCTTATCTACAAATAATTCAAAAATAAAATGTGATAATAATAAACTTAGGTTGATTGATTCTAAATGGAATTATGGATATTGGGATATATCTAATTCATTTGAAATGCCATTTTATAAAAAAGACAAAACTTATATAGATTCAGTAACTACTATAAAAATTAAAGATTTTGATCACAAACCACTTTCTTTAAAATTAAAATTACCAATTTCAGTAGTTGGTAGAAAATTTATTCCTGGAGAACTTAATGCTGATTTTAATTTAGAATCTTTTCCTTTGGGTGCTTTAAATCCAATACTAAATGCATCATTATCGGGAAAATTAAATACAAAAGGTGATTTTCAGGGTCCTTTATCTTCTCTGAACTCTACTATTAAACTCTCCCTCGAAAATCCACAAGTTAACGGTATCCGATTAAGGGAAAACTGGAGTGGTTCTTATACTCGAATTCCAAGTGAAAAGAAATGGGGTACTTTGAAAATGGAATCAGAAGGTGCTGCTATCCCTGGGGATCTTATTGTTAACTTTGATAAGGATGGTAATTTTAATGATTTAAATCTAAATAGGTCAGGAGGTAAAATAAGTCTAAATCCAAAATCAAATACTTTTGAATGGGATGCAAATAAATTCAGATTAGATCGAGTAGAAGTGGCTTTCCCGCCAGAGAAAAGTTTTAAACGAATCTTTGGGGAAGTTTCAGGTAGCGGAATATTTTCTCTTGATCCATTATTTCTTAATGGTGATTTGAATTTAGATTATTTTAGATTGTTAGGTTTTAAATTAAAAAAGGCAAGCATTAAAGGTCAAATTAAAAATTCAGAAACTAATTTAAAAGGTGAAATATTACCATCTGAAAATGGAAGGATTAAATTTGAAATTAATAATGGGTCCGAATTTTCTTTGTTAGCTCAACTGAAGGATGTAAGTTCAAGTTGGATTGCCGCTACCGCTTTAGAGTTTCCTAAATTAGGATTGAAGTATTCAGATGCAATTGGTAAGGCTGAGGATTTAGAAAAATTTATAATTGGTTATCCAAATAGTTCTATAGATAGTCAGTTAGAAGCTTTAACTAGGTCTCAGGATTCATATAGAGAAGAGATTTCTAAGATTAATAATGAGACCATTATTAATCCTTATGATCTTAATGGGAATATTAATGCTGATATTAAATTAAGTGGGCCAAACCTAACTGATTTAAATTTAGAAGCTAAAGCCTTTGGAAAGGCTTGGACAAATAAGATGAAGATTATAAACTCCAATGATATAAGACCCTTTGAAGCAAGTTTTAATGGGAATTTGGCTTCAGGTATGGGAGATTTTTCTTTACTTAATTTTAATTTTTCATTATTATCTTTAGTTGCACCAATACCTTCATCAGTTGATGGTTATTTTGGTTTAAAGGGTAAATATAGTTTAGCTAATGCAACTCCACAAGTTACAGCAGATTTAATTATTAAGGATACAGTAATTTATAACAGAAATATTATTTTAGATAATGGAAATATATTATTTAAAGAGAATAATCTTGAGTTTGATATCAGTCTAAGGGATAAATTTTCGACAAATCCTGTTAAGTTAGCTGGAAGTTATCCATTAATTAGTACCATCCCTATTGATCTAAAGGTCGAAAGCCATGGAGATGGGTTGGCTTTTTTGACTGGGCTAACTAAAGGGAATGTCTCTTGGAACTCTGGGACAGCTGATCTAAGCTTATTGATTAGAGGAACCCCTGCAAAACCGGTTGCTAATGGGTTTTTGGTTTTAAAAAATAATGAGCTGCTTTTTCAAGATAAAAAAATTAAAAATTTAAATAGCACAATAGTTTTTGATTTTAATCGACTTGAAATCCGTAATCTCAATGCAAATATTGGAGCTAACGGTATCATTAACAGTAAAGGCGGAATTTCGTTATTTGATTCTCAATTAAGTGAAACTGAGCCATTGGCTCTTTCTATAGAAAAAACACGTATTAAAACGGCATATACTGACATAAGCGCTTCATCTGAAATTGTTGTTAAGGGATCTATTTTGAAACCTCAATTAGCAGGTGAAGTCTTTATTTCAGAAGGTTCAATTTTTGCTAAAAGAGCTAATAATCCAGGTAAGACTACTTCTAAAAAATCGGATCGTTTGAGAGATTCTAAGGTGAAAATAAGTCGTATTTTACCAGAACAAAACTGGAACCAGAGAGAACCCCTGGTTTTATTTATTCAAGATGAAGATGCACCAGCAAGTCGAATAGTTAGTGCTGGTTTGCCTAATGGATTTGAATCACTAACCTTTGACAATTTAAAGCTCGTACTTGGCCCTTCATTGCGATTGGTTTCTCAACCTTTGGCAAGCTTCGAAACAAATGGATTCCTTCTCTTGAATGGCCCTTTTGATGAGACTCTTGATGTTAGTGGAGTTATTAAACTTGTAAGTGGCTACGTTAATCTCTTTACGACTACTTTTAATTTAGATCAAAGTGAACCTAATGTAGCCGTATTTGTACCATCTATGGGCTTGGTTCCATATGTTGACGTAACTTTGAGAAGCCGTGTTCCAGATAATGTTAGAGATGTAAGTAATTTTTCCTCTAATGGCATGGCATCATTTGGTATTGGAGGATCTCGTTTCGTAAATGTCGAAGTGACGGCTTCTGGACCTGCAGATCGCATTAGTGAAAATTTTCAATTGAGAAGTACTCCATCTTTAGGAAGAAGTGAGTTGATAGGACTTCTAGGAGGTAATTCTCTTGCAAATCTAATAAGTAGCGGGGGAAATGGTGATGTGCTTGCGAGCTTTTTGAATAGATCTTTTGCTTCGTACCTTCAAGGCAATATCAATGGTTTTTTAAGTGATAGGCTTCAAGTATCATTGTATCCTGCATATATAAATGGATCAGATTCAGAGGATGATACTAGTGATAGTAGTTCTTCAAGTACTGATCAGGAAGATACTAATCTGCCAAGTCAACAGGCATGGGTGACAGAAATAGGAGTTGACCTTAGCGATAAAATTAATTTCTCAGTTCAGGCTGCTCCTAACAGACAAGATATTCCACCAAAGGGAAATATTACTTTTCAAATGAATGCCAATGTAGGCCTACTAGGCTCGTTTGATAAGAATGGGAATTGGCAAAGTCAGCTCCAACTCTATTTTAGATATTAAATAAATGAATATTTGAATAAAAATAATTTAATTAAAAAATGCTCAGTTAGATAGATTTTTATCATCTTTTATTGCTTGATTAGCCATTAAAGGAATATTTTAAAGATAGTGAAAAATTATTTTGATTAAATAGTTTATCTAAATCAAATGAGTACAACCTTTTCAGTTCCTGATCCTACGCCCCAGCTAATAAAAGTAGCAGAGAGTGCAAAAGAAGCTTCTATTTTGCTTGGTCAATCCACTAATGAACAAAGGTGTGAGTCTTTGACTGAAATGGCAAATGCATTGAATGATAATGCCGATGAGATATTGAAAGCAAATATTCAAGATCTTGAAAGATCAGAAAAAGAAGGGTTGAATAAATCACTTTTATCAAGACTTCAGTTAACAAAAACTAAACTCAAAGGATGCATTGACGGGGTTCTAAAAGTTTCAAATCTTGCAGATCCAATAGGTAAAAGACAACTTCATAGGAAATTAGATGAAAACCTTATTCTTGAGAGAGTGACAGTTCCATTAGGAGTCTTAGGAGTGATATTTGAATCGAGACCAGATGCGTTGATACAAATTGCATCTCTTGCTGTTCGTTCTGGTAATGGAGCTTTATTAAAAGGAGGAAGTGAAGCAAAAGCCACAAATCAAGTAATAATGGATTCTCTTGATAAGGGGTTAAGCAAATCAAATGTGGGTTTGGGAGCGTTGTCTTTGCTCACTACACGTCAAGAAAGCTTAGGTTTACTTCGTTTAGATCGGTTTGTGAATTTGATAATACCTAGAGGTAGTAATGAGTTAGTCCAATTTATTCAGGAAAATACACGTATCCCTGTCTTAGGACATGCTGATGGAATTTGTCATTTATATGTAGATAATTCTGTTGATCTTGATAAAGCTATAAGCATCGCTTTAGACAGTAAGATTCAATATCCTGCTGCATGTAATGCAATTGAGACATTATTAATTCATGAAGATGTTGCCGAGATGTTTTTGAAAAAAGGCTTGCCAATTTTTTCTGCTTCAGGAGTTACTATTAAGGGAGATGCAAAGAGTCAATCGTTAGGGGTGAAAAACAAGGCTAATGAAGAAGACTGGTCTACAGAATATCTTGATTTAATTCTTTCAATAAAAATTGTTCGTAACGTAGACGAAGCTATTGAACATATTCGTAAATATAGCTCTCGTCATACTGAGGCGATAGTCACTGATGACAAGGAGGTTGCTGAAAGATTTTTAAGTTCGGTTGATAGTTCAGGTGTTTACCACAATTGCTCTACGCGGTTTGCTGATGGTTTCCGATACGGTTTTGGAGCTGAAGTTGGGATAAGTACTCAGACTCTTCCACCAAGGGGACCAGTTGGATTGGAAGGCTTAGTTACCTATCGCTACTATCTTAGAGGTGATGGTGATCTCGTTAAGGACTTCGCTTCTGGAGATAGAAGTTTTTCTCATATTGATCTACCATTATGAGCCAGTTTAATAATTTGAGTGCAATTCATATAAAAGACTTAAATCTATGGGCCCATGTAGGTGTTTTAGAAAGTGAGCGAATTCATGGTCAAAGCTTTCTTCTTGACATCAGTTTTTGGTTGGATTTGGATGAGTCCTCCAAGCTTGATCAATTAGATAAATCAATAGATTATAGCGAAGTAATTAAAGCAGTTAAAAAACTTTCATTTGAAATCAAATGCTTAACGATTGAATATTTTAGTGATCAAATTTTGAATCTTCTAGAGTCTCTATATGGTCCAGTTCCAATTCATATTCTGTTGACAAAATGTTCGCCACCAATACATGGATTTACTGGAAGTGTTCTAATCGAAAAAAAAAGGAATTTCTCATTTCCCATTAATTAATTGGATAAAAATAAAAGACCAATTTTTCTTGTTCATGGTTTGTGGAACAATCCTAAATTATTCGAACAATTAATAAAAAAAATAAAAGAAGATGATTATGAATTGTACAGACCACATTTGCCACATCAATATGGGAAAACATCTCTTAGGCATTTAGCTCGAGATCTTGGTTCTAAGATTGAGGCATTAGTGGGTCCCGAAATCGAAATAGATATTGTTGGTTTTTCAATGGGTGGATTAATTAGTAGATTTTGGTTGCAAAATCATGATGGTTTTTTAAGAACTAAACGTTTTTTTAGTATTGGTTCCCCTCATTTTGGTACTTATACCGCTCAAATGATCCCTTCCTTTTTGATGCCAGGTATTGCAGAGATGAAAAGAGGAAGTAGTTTATTATCTCAATTAAATAATGACTTGACTTCCTTAGAAAAGGTTGAGTGTACAAGTTTTTTTACAAAATGGGACTTGATGTCATTCCCAGGCTGGCAAGCAAAACTTTCTTGTGGGAATTCTTATCACTTACCTGTATTGACACATAAACAATTGATAACAAATTCTAGATCTCTAGATATTTTAGCCAAAAAGATTTTTAGTAATAGCTAATTAAGACCACTATGTCTTATTAGAGCTTCAGTAGAGGGAAGTCTTCCTCTAAATTGTTTGAAAACCTTATTGGGTGAACGACTACCACCAAGACTAAGAATTGAATCGCGATATTTTTTACCAATCTTTCGGACTTTATCCTGATTAGCAAGGCCAGCCTCTTCAAATGCGGCAAAAGCATCAGAACTAAGTACTTCAGCCCATTTATAAGAGTAATATCCAGCAGCATAGCCACCAGCAAAAATATGACTGAAGGCACAGAGAAATTGATCTTCTGGAATAGGATTCATCACCGTTGTATTTTTTGCGATTTCTCGTCGTAACTCATCTGGGGAAATTTCTAAATCTGCATTCCATTGACTATGGAGTTTTAGATCAGTAAGAGCAAAATGTATTTGTCTTAAAGTCGCAAGCCCAGAATTAAATGTTCTGCTTAGCCTCAATTTATTGATTTCCGATTCTGGTAATGGCTCTTTTGTCTTCCAATGTATTGCTATTTCGGCAATTGTTTGATCCTCTAAGCACCAGTTTTCCATGAATTGGCTTGCTAATTCAACAGCATCCCATTCAACGTTATTAATACCAGCTGCTTGAGGGTAATTTACAGTTGTCAGCATATGTTGTAGCCCATGACCAAATTCATGAAAGAGAGTTTCTACTTCTTCGAAACTCATCAGACTGGGTTTGTCAGCAATAGGAGGTGTTTGATTGCAAACTAAATAGGCTACCGGGAGAACGATATCATCTTTCGTTTTTTGATTTCGGCACAAACATTCATCCATCCAGGCACCTCCTCTTTTTGTCGCAGGACGACTGAAGGGATCTAGATAGAAAGATGCAATTTTCTGGCCATCTATATTTTTAACATTGAAGAAACGAACATCTTCATGCCATAAAGGCGCTGTGTTACTCGCTTCTTCAATGTCAATTTCAAAAAGTCTTTTGCACAAATTGAATAGACCACTAAGAACTTGATTTAAAGGAAACCATGGCCTGAGTTTCTCTTGGTCAAGATCGTATTTCTCTTTGCGTAGAACTTCAGCCCAAAAACTTACATCCCATGGAGATAGCTCAAAATCTTCGTTTTCTCCATTTCTTTTGGCACACTCACGAAGATGTATAATTTCTTTTTCAGCATGTGGCATTGCAGCCAATCGTAATTCTTCGAGTAACATCTCAACAGCTTTTTCATTATCAGCCATCTTTGTAGCGAAACTAATTTCACACCAGTTTTTATACCCCAACAGTTTTGCCTGTTTGTTTCTGAGATCAAGAATTTCTTCAATTATTTTTTTGTTATTAGTCTTTCCATCGCTAGCTCTACTTACAAAGGCTCTGTAAACTTTCTCTCTGATAACTCTATCTTTTGCATAAGTTAAAAAAGGAATGTACCGAGGCAAATCTAAGCCAACTCTCCATGGCCCATTTAATGCTGATGGATCATTGCCTTTTTCATCTTTGTCACCAGCTTCCTTTGCCGCAAGAGCCAACGTTTCAAGTGCTCTTTCAGGTAGTCCCTCGACTTCTACCTCGTTTGTTAATAAAAGACTCCAATTCTTAGTCGCATCTAAAACATTATTGCTAAATGTAGTTGATAATTCAGCTAATCGCTCACTGCGAGAATTAAATAGTCCTTTTTCAATAGCTTCTAGACCAATTCCTTTGTTTTTCATAGTTATTAGTTCTGTCTCAATTATTCTTATTTGTGTTTCATCCTTTATGTTTCCATGCTCTTTTAAATTTGAGAGCGCCTTGAAAATGACTTCGTTTTGAGCAAGCTGGTTACTAAATCGAACGATTACAGGTTGCTGATTTGAATGAACCTCTCGTAGCTCAGTGGAATTACATACAGCATTCAGATGACTTACAACCCCCCAACTCCATCTAAGCTTTTCACCTATTTCATAAAGTTGAGGCATTACATCCTCCCAACTTAAAGAGCTTTTGGTTCGTAATTGTTTTTCGAGTTGTTCTTCTAGTTTATTTAATTTTTCATTTAGTTCATTTATCAGTTTTGGTATATTTTCAGTAATCTCTTTGGGGGTGATTTGATTGTAATCAGGAAGACCTTCACCTTTCAATAGTGCTGTTGGGTTAATTGAAGTCATTTTTTTGATTCAAAACTAACTGATTGGTATAAGGTTATTGGTTATTAATGATTGTGCGAGAGCATTTGTTGATGCCTCATATAAATCGATAGCTATCCTTGGCCAAAAACCAATTACTAATGTAGGAACCAAGAGGCTTAAACCTATTGAAAGCTCTCTTGCATCCATTTCTTTTACTATTGATAAGGCAGGTATCCTAGGGCCAAAGAATACTCTTCTACACATTGAAAGAAGATAGATAGGGGTTAAAACTAGTCCAATAGCTGCTAAAAGGATTGTTATTGCTCTAAATAACGAAGTGAATCCTTCTTGACTAGTTATTCCTAGAAAAACGGTGATTTCACTGATAAATCCACTCATACCTGGTAAGGCAAGTGACGCTAAAGAACTGGCCAAGAAGAATGCAAAAGTAATTGGTAAAGCCTTTGCTAGACCGCCCATGTTGGGGATTGAAAGAGTATTGGTTCTTTCATAAAAACTTCCAGTAACAAAAAACATTGCGGCAGCAATTAGTCCATGGCTAATCATTTGGAGCATTGCTCCACTGATTCCAAGTGCATTAATTGCTCCAATCCCAACAAGAACAAAACCCATATGACTTACAGAACTGCAGGCTATGCGCCTTTTTACATTGTCTTGAGCAAATGCATTTAGAGCACCATAAATAATATTTACTATCCCAATGATGATTAGAGCTGGAGCAAGTATTAAATGAGTATCGGGTAAAATTTGGACGTTAAATCTTATTAGAGCGTAACCTCCCATTTTTAATAAAACACCAGCTAATAGCATTGAAACAGGTGCATTTGCCTCCCCATGAGCATCTGGCAGCCAAGTATGAAGTGGAAAGATAGGAAGCTTTACTCCAAAACCAATTAAAAAACCTAAATAACAAAATATTCCAAAATTCCCAGTCAAAGATTTGGCTGCTATTTCACTTAAATTAAAGGTAAATTGATCTCCTGAAAGGGCTAAAGCAAGACCACTAATTAATATCAAAAGTGAAGCCAAAGCTGTGTAAAGGATGAATTTTGTTGCTGCATATAGTTTTCTTTTCCCTCCCCAAATAGCAATCAAAAGATAAACAGGAACCAGCTCAAGCTCCCAAGCTAAAAAGAATAGTAAGAAATCTTGTGATAGGAAAACTAAAGCCTGAGCTGAAGCTTGAATCAGTAACAAAGCAAAGTAAAGCCTTGTTTTTTGTTTTACTTTCCAACTTGCAGCTGCGGACAAAAAAGTGATTAGCCCGCTCAGAACTACTAATGGTGCAGATATTCCATCAACTCCTAATGACCATTCGAGACCTATTGAAGGAAGCCACTTAAGTCTTTCAACTAACTGCAGACTTTCGCTACTTGGATCAAACAAATTGGCAAAAGCCAATAAAATAATTAGAAAATCAGCTAATAAAATTACTAGGGCTATATTTCTTGGCAGATTAGTATTTTTACTTTCTTGGGTTGGGAGGAAAGGCATTATCAATGCTCCAACTATGGGTAAGAGCACAATGAGTGAAAGCCATGGAAATACTGTCTGAGAATCGATACTCATAGCCAGATTGGCATCCAAGATTTGGGGCACGTTAGCCATAAAGCTATCAGTTTTTGTTCGTTTTCATGAGTAGAACTATCCAAAAGTGTTTGAAATGCATTCACTACCTCTTAGTTGGAGGCTCATCAAAGGAGCACGACTTGCTACACCAGAAGCTTCCCAGGCTTTTACCATGGCGACACTTACATCTCGCCCTTTAGTGGCTTTACACAATGCAAGGATGCTTGGACCTGCCCCGCTAATTGCACATCCTAAAGCTCCGGCTGCCTTCGCTGCCTCTCTTACCTCCAAACCACCCTTAATCAATCCCCATCTATAAGGCTCGTGAAGCTTGTCATGCATTCCATCAGCTATAAGATCCTCATTCCCAGTCCTTAACCCCTGAAGTAAAAGCGTAAGTGCTCCTAAATTGATAACTGCATCATTTACTGGAATGTGCTCAGGCATGACTCGTCTCGCTTCGCTTGTACTAAGGCGAATAGAGGGAATAGCTACTACTGCTTTTATGGATTGATCCCATTCGCAGCGAACCACACGCCATCTATCAGTTGAAGTTTTAGCTGTTACGCAAAGACCGCCTATTAATGATGGAACAACATTATCTGGATGCCCTTCAATGTCTATGGCTAGTTCTAATAACTTTTCTTTAGGCAATGGATATCCGGCAAGTGCATTAGCTCCGACAAGACCTGCCACAATTGCAGTGGCGCTGCTCCCAAGCCCTCTTGCCGGTGGAACGGCTAACTTTACTCTTGCCTCAAGTGCAACAGGTTCTATACCTGCTGTCCTCCAGACTCTTTGCGCAGCTCGGTAAAAAAGGTTTTCAGGGCCACCTCTTAAATGATTCCCTTCAGTGCTCTCCATTATCAATTCAAATCTTTCTCCATTGCCCTCAATTCTTCTAATTGTGAAATGATTGGAAAGATCTAATGCGGCTCCAAGGCAATCAAACCCTGGACCAATGTTGGCGGTAGTAGAAGGAACCTCCACTACAACAGTTTGTCCTATTTTTGGCGGCCCCATGTTTTTATCCTTTAGCTAAGTCTCCCATTTGATTCGGCACTTAAGCGTGCTCTGCAAGCTGAACTGAATAATGTCGCTTCTGGATCTTTAAGAACAATCAATGGGATTTCCTTTAAATAAGTTTGAAAGCGACCCTTATTACTAAATGCATTTAGGAAGTTAGAAGAGTTTATTCCATCGAGGTTTTTTGTGGCTGTTCCACCTGAAATCCATAAGCCTGAAGAGCAAAGCTCTTGTAAAGCAAGGTCTCCAGCTGCAGATCCATAAGCATTTAGCCATAGTCGCAAAGCTTCGGACATTAATTTGTCACCGTTATTTGCTTTTTCCCATACAAGTGCAGGTAAATCTACAAAAGCTGATTTGTCACTATCCATTTTTTTTAAGATTTCCTGAAGTGGATGGTTTTCATTTGTTGGATCATCCAATTTCCATCTAGCAATCATTCCAAGGCCAGTCCCACTCACTATTCTTTCAATGGATACTCTTTGAATACTTAACTTCTTTTTTAGCCATTTGACTAATTCCCATTCGTTTTCTGTTCTTGGGGAAAATTCCCGATGCCCCCCTTCACTTGGAAATATAAAAATGCTTTTAGGTGTAATTAATCCTCTGGACATTCCTAAGCCAGTACCAGCTCCGATAATTGCAACTAATTCTTGGTTGGTTTTGGTCTCAGGATTTAATGTTCCTTGGATTACTTCATATTGGTCATTTTTGAAAAATGGAATCCCATATATTAAAACTGAAAAATCATTTATTAATTCAATATTATTTATTTTAGAAAGCTGAGATAATTCTTCTGTTTCTATATACCAGCCTAGATTTGTAATCTTAACTTTATGATTATTTATTTGTCCTGCTACACCAATACAACCATATTCAGGGAGTGATATATAACCTGGTAAATGTTTAATAAAGTCTTCAAATATTGAGTAGAAAGATTTCCATTCTGACGAAATATAGTACTTCTCAAATAGTTTTTCTGGATAGTTCTCGTTTGAATAAATAGCTAATATTGTTTTAGTCCCTCCAAGGTCTCCAGCAAGTAAATTCATTAGGTATTAAAATCGTTTTTAGTTTAGGATTGATTAACTTGTATACCTTTTTTGCTAATTGATTCGTCAATTATTAATTTAAACTTGTCAATACTCATATTCCCAAGATCTTTACCTTCTCTTGTCCTTACTGAAATTTTATTATTCTCTTCTTCCTTGTCACCAATAATTATCAAGAAAGGTATTCTTTGCATAGTATGTTCTCGTATTTTAAAACCAACTTTTTCATTTCTGATATCAATTTCAGCTCTGAACCCAAAGTCAACTAATTTATCTTTAGCACTAAAACATGCTTCATTATTTCTATCAGTTATGCCCATAATCATTATTTGAACAGGTGATAACCATGTAGGAAAATTTCCTGAATAATTCTCAATTAAAATCCCAATAAATCTTTCGAAAGAACCTAAAATAGCTCTGTGAAGCATTACAGGTGTTTGTTTCCTACCTGTAATATCTATATAACTTGCATTGAGCCTTTGAGGCATGGAGAAATCTACTTGAATTGTTCCGCACTGCCATACTCTGTTGAGGCAATCTTTTAAGGAGAATTCTATTTTTGGACCATAGAAGGCACCTTCTCCAGGAAGTAGAGACCAATCTAATCCTTTTGAATCAAGTGCCTCAGATAAGGCTTTTTCTGATTTGTCCCAGATATCATCACTCCCAACCCTTTTCTCTGGTCTTGTTGAGAGCTTAATAAGAATTGAATCAAAGCCAAAGGTTTTATAAACCTCAAATACCAAATCAATAAAATTTTGGACTTCTTCTTGGATTTGTTCATCGGTACAAAATATGTGTGCATCATCTTGAACAAAATTTCTTACTCTCATTAATCCATGGAGAGCACCAGAAGGCTCATTGCGATGACAAGAACCAAATTCAGAAAGTCTAATAGGTAGATCTCGATAGCTTTTCAAACCTTGATTGAATATTTGTATGTGGCATGGACAATTCATAGGTTTTATTGCATATTCTCTGTTCTCTGAAGTTGTAGTAAACATATCTTCTTTAAATTTATCCCAATGGCCTGATTTCTCCCAAAGACTCCTATCAACTACTTGCGGAGATTTAACTTCTTGATAATCATATTTTGTGATGGTTTCTCTAATAAAATCTTCTAAAATTCTATAAATAGTCCAACCTTTAGGGTGCCAAAAAACCATGCCTGGTGCTTCTTCTTGTGAGTGAAAAAGTGAATACTTTTTCCCTAACTTTCTATGATCTCGTTTCTCAGCTTCTTCAATTCTAGCAATATATTCTTTTAATTCTTTAGAGCTATTCCATGCTGTCCCATATATTCGTTGTAGCATTTCATTGTTAGAGTCGCCGCGCCAATATGCTCCGGATACTTTCATTAGCTTAAATGCTCTTAGGTGCCTTGTATTTGGTACATGAGGACCTCTGCACATATCAACATATTCTTGATGTTTATATAACTTTATGATTTCATTCTCAGGGATATTTTTAACTATTTCTAGCTTGAAAATTTCACCTCTATCAGTAAACACTTCCGCTGCTTTCTCTGGACTAACTATTTCAACACCTACATCATAATCTCTATTAACTAACTCTTTCATTCTTTTCTCAATTCTGAGAAGATCATCAGGAGTGAAGTTATCTTTATAAGAAATATCATAATAAAAACCATCTTCAATCACTGGCCCTATTGCCATTTTTGCTTCGGGGTATAGTTGTTTTACAGCATGTCCAAGAAGATGAGCAAATGAATGTCTAATAATATCTAGTCCTTCATCATCTTTAGATGTAATAATCTGTATATGAGAATTTTCAGTTATAGGAATACAAGTATCGATTAATTCCCCATTCACTCTCCCCGCTAGCGCTGCTTTTGCTAAACCAGGACCAATCTCTGATGCTATTTGAGCTATTGTTACAGTGGAATCATATTTTTTTTCAGTTCCATCAGGTAATGTAATTATTGGCATAATTTTCTACAAACTTGAATAAAAACCCAGAGCTTCTTTAACTCTATTTAATGTTAACTTAGAAACCTCCTCAGCAGTTAACTTACCTTTATTTAGTATTCTTTTTAACTCTTCTGGATCATTCATTAATTCTTTATATTTTTCTTGAATTGGTCTGAGAACGTTAATCATTGCCTCTGTAAATTCTGGCTTGAATTTACCCCAGCCCATTTCTGCACAATACTCAGCGGCTTTTTCTCTACCTAGGCCAGAAATTATTGAATAAATTGTTAAAAGATTATCAGCTTCAGGTCTTGAAGGATTTCCTAATTCTAATCCTAATTCTGAGTCGGTTTTTGCACGTTTTATTTTTTTAGTGATTGCATCTGGACTGTCTAATAAAGTAATCCTACTATTTTCATTTGGGTCGCTTTTGCTCATTTTCTTTGTTCCGTCTGTCAGGCTCATGACTTTGGAACACTCTTTCAAAATTAAGGGATTTGGAACTTTAAGTATGGGATTCTCTTTTGTTCCGAATTTTGAATTAACTCGTTGAGAAGCAATATCTCTCGCAAGCTCTAGATGTTGCTTTTGATCTTCTCCAACAGGAACCAAATCAGCGTCATATAGAAGAATATCCGCTGCCATAAGGACTGGATAATCTAATAATCCAATAGATACATTGTCGCCTTGTTTAATTGACTTTTCCTTGAACTGAATCATTCTCTCCATCCAGTTTAAAGGAGTTAAGCAATTTAATATCCAGCAAAGCTCGCTATGGGCGCTTATCTGACTTTGAATGAATATTGAGCATTTATCAGGATTCATCCCACAAGCGATATACAAAGCCGCTGTAGATAAAGAATTTTGATAAAGAGATTTTGGGTCATGCGGAGTCGTTATCGCATGAAGATCAACAACGCAGACAAATGTTTCATAATTTTCTTGTAATTCAACCCAATTTCTTATTGCTCCAAGCCAATTGCCAATATGAACATCTCCTGTGGGTTGAACACCAGATAAGACTCGCTTCTGATTCACTTATCCTTGCTCGCTTGTATTTGTGGAATCATCTTCATTTGAACTTGCTTCTGTTGCTTCATCATTATCTTTTTCTGCAGGATCTTGAGCAACATTGTTTGCCTGATCAGTATCAGCTACCTCTTGTTCTTTAACTGGCTTTTCTGGTCTTGCAAAAGGGTTGGGCTTTTTGTTGGCTGAGTTGTTATTTTCACCGTTATAGTTTCCCCTGTTACTCCTGCCTCTTCTTTGGTCATTGGCGGGTGCCTGAGACCTATATTCGTTGACTAAATTTTCAAGACTTCCATCTTCAAGCATTTGGGCAAGAGTCCTTACTGAGAAACCTAGAACAGCTACAGTAGACCGAAGATTAAAGGCTTCTTGCAATGATCTAGCTGCTCGCATTTCATTATCACTTAAGCGAATGCGAAAGCCTCCCTCTCTATTGTTGGGACCTCGGCCACCTCTGAAGTTATTACGACCATTTTGTCTTTGGTTTTGGAAATCACCACCACCTGACTGATTATTGGTGTAAGAGTCACCCATGAACATATTTGCCAATAGGGGCAAGTGTGACGCATAGCAGGTACTTTTGCGACATATTTGAATATCTTGATTAGCACTTTCACATCTAATGATGTTGATCTCAGCGGAATGATTTGATTTCTTTAGGCATAAATTTTTCTTCTTAAAAACGTAAAACCTTCTTTCTTTGCTGTTATTAAGGGAAAATTTGCTTTAAAATGAAAGTTAGCTAAGAAGAAACTGTATTTATTGAAATCGTGGAAAATCATTCATTAACAAAATCTCCTCTTTCGTTGCCTTCTTTTTCGATTCCAAAAATTAGCCTTTTTATTGGGCTAACTATCACAGGTCAATGGGTTTTGAGTGATGTAGCCCATATCCCTGGGGGTGGACTTGGATTGCTATTAGGACTTGGTTTTATTTTTTATTTTTTAAAACCAGGAAAGGTTGCATTTGATGCTCCCTCAACTGTTCAAGGATGGGTAAGAAGATGTCATGACGTTTTAGAGAATTTTGAGTACTTACTTGAGGATGGAGAGCAAAGTGAAAGAAAAAAAGAAAGAATTAATTCCTTGCAAAAAATTATTGATAGAAGCGAAGATCAAAACATTGGTTTCTTGAAAACAAAAGGCGTAAAATTACCCGATAAAGAGCAATTGGAAAAAGCTTTAGTAATAAATAATCAAATAAAAGTTTCTTTTCCACCAGCTCTTCCAGTAAGAGATAGAAATTGGATTTTGCCAGATTCAATCCAAGAGCAAGATTTTATTGTTTATTCTTTGGCACTACCAATGAGCGCGGCTGATCTTTTGTGGATTAAAAATATCCCTACAGATCAACCAGCTTGGCTAATGGTTGCTAGTAAAGAATCTACTGATTGGTCTGATGAGCGAAATGCATTAGAGGCTCAATTACCAGATAGATGGACTAACAAAGTATTGAAATGGGATGGATCTCAAGCAGAAATGGCAAAAGTTCTTTCTCCAATTAAGAAACTTCTTGAAAGTCCAAAGAAGAATACAGACATTACTAAGCAAAGACTTTTGTCTCGATTGCATACTTCTTGGCAAAAAGATTTAGAGAAATTAAGAAGGGAAAAGTTCAAGGTTATTCAAACAAGATCTCAATGGATAGTTGCTGGTATCGTTTTCGCCTCACCTGTTGCCTCAACTGATTTGCTTGCAATAGCAGTTGTTAATGGCTTAATGATCAAAGAAATGTCCAAAATATGGGCATCAAAAATGAAGCCAGAATTACTTGAGGCCGTTTCACGACAGCTAGCAATGGCTGCAATTGGTCAAGGAGTTGTCGAGTGGAGTGGACAGTCCTTGCTGAGCTTGGCAAAACTTGATGGTTCTTCTTGGGTGGCAGCTGGAACAATTCAGGCTTTGAGTGCTGCTTACTTAACAAGAGTAGTAGGAAGGTCGATGGCCGATTGGATGGCTATCAATAATGGAGTCACTCAGCCTGATTTAGAACTTATTAAGCAACAAGCTCCTCAACTGGTGTCAAAAGCTGCTGAGCTTGAAAGAGTAGATTGGGTCGCTTTTTTAAAGCAGTCAAAAGAGTGGATTCAGTCTCAATCTAATAATTACAAAGTTAAATCAGTTTGATTTGATGACTATCCTTTTAGTATCCATTTAAATTATAGTTAGAAAAAATATAAATATTTTCTAAATCTCAATATATGATTGAAAAAAAAATAAAAGTTTTTTCTGATTTAATTTATAAGAAAAACAAGTTTTTTACCCTATCTATTTTCCTCGCTTTCAATATTTTATGCTTGACTGCATGTTCAAATAAAAAGGTGTATAAACCAGCCTATGAAAAGCCTTATGTCTTAACCACTTTTACGATTTTGGCAGACCTAGCCAGAAATGTCGCTGGAGAAAGATTAGAAGTTAAATCAATTACAAAACCAGGTGCTGAAATCCATAGTTATAAATTCACACCTAGTGATATTGTAAAAACTAAAGGAGCAAAACTGATTCTTGAAAATGGTTTAGGTCTTGAGGCTTGGATCTCGAAATTTATGATGAGTACGGCAGATATTCCCAAGGTGAAGTTAACTGAAGGGATAACGCCACTATTGATAGAAGGCGATGTTTACGCAGGGAAGCCCAATCCTCATGCTTGGATGTCTCCTAAAAGAGCTATGAATTATGTTGATAAAATAGTCGATGCTTTTATAAAGATTGATCCTGATGGAGTACTTGAATACAGAGCTAACGCTTCTACCTATAAAGCCAAGCTTGAATCGCTTGATAAAGAGTTAAGGGATTCTTTATCATCTATTTCTAAAGAAAGAAGATTTTTAGTGACATGTGAAGGAGCCTTTTCTTATCTTGCAAATGATTATGGTATGAAGGAGGGATATTTGTGGCCTGTTAATGCTGAAAGCCAAGTAACTCCAAAGAGAATGGTTGATCTCATAAAGCTGATCAAAGAGAATGACATTCCAACGATTTTTTGTGAAAGTACTGTTAGTTCAAAAGCACAAATGGAAGTTGCAAAATCTAGTGGGGCTGTTTTTGGGGGTACTTTTTATGTAGATTCACTTTCAGGACCAGATGGCCCAGCTCCAACCTACATAAAGTTGCTCAGGCATAATGTTCGATTAATTATCGAAGGCTTAATTTCAAAAACATAAAAAAGAATGAATCCAATTTTTAAGAGTCATGAAAAAGATTTTATGCGAATTGAGGCGGATCAAGTTTGTGTTGATTACAACGGTACCGTTGCCCTTTATGACGCAAGTCTGAATTTAAAAGCTGGATCAATATGTGGTTTGGTCGGAATGAATGGCGCGGGGAAATCAACTTTTTTTAAAGCTTTAATGGGTTTTGTTAGACCATCTAGGGGGAAAATAAGGTTAAATGGACTTAGAGTTAATCAAGCCCAGAAGGATCAGACAGTAGCTTATGTCCCGCAAAATGAAGGCATTGATTATGCCTTCCCAGTAAGTGTTTGGGATGTTGTGATGATGGGTAGATATGGCGCTATGAATATCTTTCGCATACCAAGAGAGTCAGATAGAAGAGCCGTTTTTCATGCCTTGGAGAGAGTTGATCTTTTAGATCTACGAAATAGACCAATTGGTTCGTTATCAGGTGGTCAGAGAAAAAGAGCTTTTCTTGCAAGAGCTATAGCTCAAAGGGCATCAGTGCTTCTTTTAGATGAACCTTTTTCTGGAGTTGATGTACCCACTGAAAAGTTAATGGCAGAGCTTTTTCTTCAGTTTCGACAAGAAGGACATACTATTTTGATCTCTACTCATGACTTGAATCATGTGAGAGATTTTTGTGATTTTGTAGTTCTCATCAATAAGACAGTTCTTGCCTATGGAGAGACCTCGGAAGTCTTTACATCGGAAAACCTCAATAAAACATTTGGAGGAATTCCACCAAATCCTTTATCAGGTCCAGAATCGAGTAAAGATTTTGTAAATGAGTGAACTTTTGATTTCCATTACGCCACTTGATTGGCTTTTGGATCCATTAACTCATGACTTCATGAGGAGAGCTTTGATGGTTAGTGCCTTAGTAGGAGGTGTGTGCGGCCTTCTATCTTGTTATATGACATTAAAAGGATGGGCCTTAATGGGAGATGCGGTTTCTCATGCTGTCATGCCAGGAGTAGTAGTTGCTTATGCATTAGGGCTCCCTTTCTCTTTAGGTGCTTTTGTTTTTGGAGTTGGTTCAGTTGCTTTGATTGGATTTATTAAACAGAAATCTAGAATTAAAGAAGACACTGTAATAGGTCTTGTTTTTACGGGATTTTTTGCATTAGGAATTGTATTGGTTTCAAAAATCAAAAGTAATATTGACCTTATGCAGATTCTCTTTGGAAGCCCTCTAGGTATTTCTCAGGCTGATGTTAAACAAACCTTGATAATCTCTTTTGTAGTTATATTTATTTTGCTTCTATTTAGAAAAGATTTAATGCTTTATTGTTTCGATGCTAAACACGCTCGATCTATAGGGATAAATACAGGAATGCTTCATTATTTGCTATTAACTTTATTATCTTTATCCGCAGTAGTAGGGTTGCAAACTGTTGGTATTATCCTTGTGGTGGCAATGCTTATTACTCCTGGCGCAACAGCATACTTGCTAACTGATCGTTTTGATAAAATGACTTTATTAGCAGTTATTAGCAGCTCATTCTCAAGTATTCTAGGTGTTTATATTAGTTATTGGTCAGACATTGAAACAGGAGGATCTATTGTTTTAGTGCAAACTTTAATCTTTTTAATTGCGTTCTTATTTGCCCCAAAATATGGAATATTTAAAAACCAATCTCTAATAAATAATGATTGATTTAGTGCAACTATGACTAACCTAGCTTCTGAACAAAAATGGAGTTGGTGGCCACTTCTACCTCTCTATCCTTATGGTAGAAAAAGAACAATATTCCGTGAATTAGTTCCTAATCAGATTTGGAGTTTTGAACAACTTCAGGGTATCTATTATGTTGCTGTGCCAGTGAGGTTATTAGTTGTAAGAGTAAAGAATGAATTGATGATAATTAATCCTCTCCCTCCGACGGAAGAATTGTTGAATGACATAGATGTACTTGTGAAAAAATTCGGTCCTGTAAAAACTATTGTTTTACCAACGGCTTCTGGATTGGAACATAAAATTGCCCTTCCTGCTCTGGCTAGAGCCTTTCCTGATTCAAAAATATGGGTTTGCCCCGGGCAATGGAGTTTCCCTTTTCAATTGCCTTTTGATTGGTTGGGAATTCCCTCTAAAAGAACAAATATTTTATTGGCTGATGGATTCCCTTATAGTGATTATTGTGACTGGATTTCATTAGGACCTATTGATATTGGACTAGGACGTTTTCAAGAAATATCTTGTTTTCATAAACCATCAAAATCTTTGTTGGTTACTGATGCTCTTGTGGGTATTGAAGAGACCCCACCAGAGCTCTTCGATTTAGACCCTACACCTTTATTGTTTCATTCAAGAGAAAAGGGGTCTGAAGAGTTGATTGATACGCCTATTGCGAGGAGAAAAGGATGGCTTCGTTTGGTTCTTTTCGCTTCCTACTTAAGACCTGAAAAGTTGGAGATACCAAAAATAAAAGAAATTTTTGTAAACGCTTTTAAACCAAATTTAAGAAATAAAAGAGCACATTTTGGTATATATCCTTTTTCTTGGCAGAAAGGCTGGGAGTTGTCTGCTAAAAAACTTGTTGGAAAAAATACACCCTTAGTACAAATTGCTCCTGTAATAGAAAGGCTGGTTTTCCCTAGAGGACAAAAAGCCCTAATAACTTGGTTAAATAAAGTTGAATCTTTGCAGGGTCTTTCTTGGTTAATATCTGCTCATTACAGCGGAAAAGTTAGATTTTCAAAAAATCAAGTAACGGAGTTAAAAAATAAGACTAACAACTCAGATTGGGCTACCAATAAAGGTGATTTTGGATTCTTAAGTTGGCTAGATCAAAAATTATTAAAAATCGGCGTGGTACCTAGAGACCCTCTGAAAAAATTTAGTGATTAAATATTATCTGGGTCGACTGCCATTTCCTCGTCGGACATAAGTGTTTCCTCTAATTGTTTCCTTTGCTCCATTTGTCTAAGGAAGTACCCTGTCATCATCGCAGAGGCTAATAAACTAGCCAAATTATCTCTGCTAGAAGTTACTTTTACTTCAAATTGCTCTCCAGGAAGCATTCCAAGTAAACCTTGAACATTATGTCGGATTATTTCTTGAATTTCGGGGCTGGCCGATTTTGCGACTCTTTGCAAAACGTCAGCAGGTTGATCTTGTAAGTATTGAATTAGAGCATTTGCCTCATGGCCCTCATTATTGTCTGTAGCTAAAAATTCAGGATTAAACATCCAGTTTTTTTCATTTAATTACACAATATCGCAAAACGTACTCCAATAAAATTTAATTTAGGTTATGGGAACCGAATAGGTCCTATCTTTTTCAATGGCCAGTACCTTGCAAGCGCTGTACCTATAAGATTTTTTTCTGGGAGAGCCCCCCAAATATGGGAGTCTAAACTGTTATTTCTGTTGTCTCCTAAGACCCAAAGTGAATAGTCGGGTACATTTATTGAGTCCATTTCATATTCGATAGGTTCTTTAATCCAAGGTTCATTTATTTCTTTTTCATTTCTATAGAGTTTTCCATTAGTAACTTTTATTTTGTCTCCAGGTAATCCAACGACTCTTTTTATTAGCGCTGAACCATCACTATAGCCCGCTTCTGTAAGAACTTTTGGGGGTTTGAAAATAACAATCGTATTTAAATTTAAATGTTTATTTAGTTTATTATTAAGTCTTGGGGTTATTTTTTCTATCAATATTCTGTCTTGAATTTGTAAAGTTGGAATCATTGATCCAGATGGAATCCATCTAGGTTCAACTGCTTGCCATCTTAATAAAAGCGCAATTATTATCCAAACCAGCAATCCTTTCCAGCTATTTTGGTTTTGATTCTTTTTTGATCCAGTAGATGTCATGAATTTTCTTTGTTTTAGTTACTTGTTGGAAAGTTTTTTACAAAAATCGAAATAGTTGTTCTTTTGGCAATTTCACTAGCTCGTTACAATTTTTTTATCAGCTTAGAGCTCCTTAAAACTCTAGTAGACAAGGGAGTGAAATATTTTGTTCTTTGCCCCGGTAGCAGATCAGGACCTCTTGCTTTAGCAGTAGCAAGTCTCTCTAAAAGAAAAGAATTAACTCTCATAACATCAATTGACGAAAGGTCGGCTGCATTCCTTGCCTTGGGAATAAGTGCAGCTAGTGGTCAAGTAAGTTGTGTCATTACAACTTCTGGAAGTGCTGTCGCAAATCTTTTGCCGGCTGCTGTTGAAGCAGATAGGTCATGCCATCCTCTCTTGTTTTTAACTGCAGATAGACCTTTGCGATTAAAAGAATGTGGAGCTAATCAAGCAGTTAATCAACAGGATTTTCTTAAGCCTGTATGTAGACATTTTGATGAAACTCCAAAAGAAGGAATTCATTTTATTTCTAAAGAGAGACTGACAACTTTAGTTGGAAAATCATTCGAAATGGTTTCGAACATTCCTGGACCAGTTCATATTAACCTTGCTTATGAAGAGCCCTTGCATCCTTGCAATATTGACCAGAATAAAGTTCTTGATGGATGGGGTATTGAAGGATTTTTAAAGGAAAAAATCACCTCAAATAAAGTTGAGATCGTTAAAAAACTTCCATTTTTACAACCACCAAAATTAGATCCATTTTCTTTAGGAATAATTATTGTTGGGCCATGGAGAGGAAAATCAAAACAACTTGTTTCTTTTAGGGGCGCATTAAAGAAATGGCAAAAATTAACTGGATGGCCAATTCTTGCTGATCCACTTTCTGGGGTTGAAAATGATCAAGAGGGTTTAATAAATCACTGGGATCTTTTTTTCTCAATAGGTTTATTTGAAAAAATCAAAGAGATTCAAGTTTTACGATTGGGTCCAATACCTCCGAGTAGAGAATTACAAACTTGGCTTAAAAAACCTGGAAAAGTTCAATTACTTGTTACTGAGGGAGATTGTCGAAATCTTGATCCCATAGGTGGCTCGACACAATTTAGTGAAGGGTTTTCTTGTTGGGTTGATAAACTGCTTGAGGGTATTCCTCTAAAGCCAGCAATAGATAAAAAAATTGTTAGTCAAAAGTTGACTGAAGAGCTTATAAAATATGATTTATTTATCCATGATTGGCTTGATAAAAGGTTATTCAGAAATGGGTTAATTACTGAACCTGCTTTAGCTAGATTGCTTCCTCGTTTGTTACCAGATTCTATCCCTGTGATGCTTGCTTCAAGTAGTCCTATAAGAGATTGGTTGAGTTATTCGGGAGAGGGAGCTTTTCTAAGAAGATGTTTTGGCTTTAGGGGGGCATCAGGAATTGATGGGACACTCTCAATGGGTATGGGATTATCAATAATTATGGGGAGAATGGTATTAGTTACTGGTGATTTAGCACTTCTTCATGATACAAATGGTTGGCTATTTTCAAAGGATAAAAATATTAGTCTTATCGTAATTATGATTGATAATGGTGGAGGAGGTATATTTAATCAATTAAATATAGATAGAATTGAGGAAGGCGATTTTGAAGAAATTTTTCTTATGCCTCAGAAAGTTTGTCATCTTACGCTTGCTAAAGCCTATGGCTTGAAATATAAGCAAGTTGCTTGCTTGAATGATTTAGAACAAG
Source organism: Prochlorococcus sp. G4PB17 (assembly GCF_059772445.1). Lineage (NCBI taxonomy): Bacteria > Bacillati > Cyanobacteriota > Cyanophyceae > Synechococcales > Prochlorococcaceae > Prochlorococcus > Prochlorococcus sp. G4PB17. Next base: position 46,809 of record NZ_CM186288.1, read on the forward strand.
CAATTGAATGGAGTTTTTCTTTGTCAACAAATGTATTAATAAGAGTTTGTACTAACTCTCTTGAAGATCATAGATTGAGAGTAAGTTTGCGTGATGACCTAAAAAAAACATTATCTGAGAATTTATCAATTTTAGACTAAATCTAATTTGAAAAATGACTTTAAATCCCATTACTCCTAACAATATGTCTAGAAGAGTTCTCCCCGGGGAAATTATTACCTCATGGGTTTCTGTTGGTGAATACAAAGATATCTTGCTTGATACAAGTCCTGAAGGAATTGCTCGAGTAGCGATAAATCGTCCGGAGAAAAGAAATGCTTTTCGTCCTCAAACAATTTTAGAACTTTGTGATGCATTTATTAGAATAAGAGAAGATCCAAAAATTGGAGTCGTTTTATTTACAGGGGTAGGACCTTCCAAAGATGGAAAGTTCGCTTTTTGTTCTGGCGGAGATCAGGCTATACGTGGAAGTGGAGGATACCTTGGCGATGATGGAATCCCGCGTTTAAATGTTCTTGATTTGCAACGTATAATTAGGAGCCTTCCTAAAGTAGTTATTGCTCTTGTCCCTGGTTTTGCTATAGGAGGAGGACATGTTTTACATTTAATTTGTGATCTGAGCTTGGCTGCAGATAATGCAATTTTCGGTCAAACAGGACCTAAAGTTGGGAGCTTTGATGCAGGGTTTGGTTCAAGTTATTTAGCAAGGGTCGTAGGTCAAAAAAAGGCGCGAGAAATTTGGTTCCTGTGCAGGAAATATGGAGCGAAAGAAGCATTGGATATGGGGCTAATAAATGCCATCACACCAATTAATTTGCTCGAGTCAGAAGGTGTTAAATGGGCTAGAGAAATACTTCAAAACAGTCCAACCGCTATAAAGTGTTTGAAATTTTCTTTTAATGCTGATACAGATGGATTGGCAGGTATCCAAGAGCTTGCTGGCCAGGCAACACATCTTTTTTATACGACTGATGAGTCAAAGGAGGGAAGAAATGCTTTCATGGAGAAAAGGGATCCTGATTTCTCTGAATCAAAATGGCTTCCATGATTTATTTGGTTTATCCAAAAAATAAATCTTTCTTTTTCATGAATTAAATGCGAATACTTTTTGCTGCTGCTGAATGCGCCCCAATGATAAAGGTTGGAGGTATGGGTGATGTTGTTGGTTCATTACCTCCTGCGCTTAAAAAACTTGGAAATGACGTTCGATTAATAATTCCAGGGTATGGAAAATTGTGGACGTTAATGGATATTGCTCCTGAACCAATCTTTCGAGCCAACACAATGGGTGTTGACTTCGCTGTTTTTGAAACAAGGCACCCCTCTAATGGGTTGCCAATTTATTTAGTTGGGCATCCATGTTTTGATTCTGAGCGTATTTACGGAGGAGAAGATGAGGATTGGAGATTTACTTTTTTTGCTAGTGCAGTCTCTGAATTTGCATGGAACTCATGGAAACCACAAGTCCTCCATTGTCATGATTGGCATACTGGAATGATCCCAGTTTGGATGCATCAAGACCCCGAAATCAGTACGGTATTTACTATTCATAATCTCAAGTATCAAGGCCCATGGAGATGGAAGCTTGATCAAATAACTTGGTGCCCCTGGTATATGCATGGTGATCACACCATGGCATCGGCCATGTTGTATGCCGATAGAGTTAATGCAGTATCGCCAACTTATTCAAGGGAAATTCGAACATCTGAATATGGAGAAAAATTAGAGGGACTTTTGAATTATATTTCTGGGAAATTACGAGGAATATTAAATGGAGTTGATCTAGATGAGTGGAATCCAGCAACGGATAATTCATTGCCAGCTAAATTTAGTGTAGATAATATTTCTGGTAGAAAAATTAATAAAAGAGTCCTTCAAGAAAGAATGGGACTTGAAGTGAATCCAGATAAATATCTAATGGGAATGGTGGGTAGGCTTGTTGATCAAAAAGGTATTGACCTTTTACTACAAGTAGCTAACAGGCTTCTTTCTTATACTGACTCTCAGGTCGTTGTGCTTGGGACGGGTGATCGCTATTTAGAGTCATCTTTATGGCAACTTGCGATTGAGCATCCTGGTCGTTTTTCTGTTTTTCTTACTTACGATGATGCATTATCTAGGCTCATTTATGGAGGTGCTGATGCATTCTTAATGCCTAGTCGCTTTGAGCCATGTGGTATCAGTCAATTATTAGCTATGCGTTATGGTGCTATTCCGATCGTTAGAAAAGTAGGCGGTTTAGTGGATACAGTAGAACCTTATAACCCCATGAATGAAACAGGTTCCGGATTTTGCTTTGATCGGTATGAACCGATTGACTTTTATACAGCATTAGTTCGTTCTTGGGAAGCATATAGACATCAAAAAAGTTGGAAGGAGTTACAATTAAGAGCAATGTCAAATAAATATAGTTGGGATAGATCCGCGAAGGAATATGAATTAATGTATAGAGACGTTTGTGGAATTAAGGAGCCTTCTCCTGATGCGGCAGAGGTTGAAAAATTTTCTTACGGCCAAGAAGCAGATCCTTCAAGGAAAGGCAAAAAAATAAAATTATAGGATTTTTGAGTATTCAGATTACTTTGCTTCTATTTGAAAATTTTTATGGATATTACTTTTAAGGACTTAATTGAACTATGGGGGAAGCCAGTTAATCAAAAGGAAATAGATCTTAATCTACCTATTGGTCGTATATCTACTGATTCGAGGACAATTAAAAAGGGTGATTTCTTTGTCCCTTTGATAGGCACTAAATTTGATGGTCATGACTTCTTAGATATGGCTTTTGATCTTGGTATACAGGCAGCAGTAGTTTCTGAAAAATATACTGATTTGCCACCAACTGACCTCCCTCACTGGGTGGTTCCAAATACTCTTTACGCCTATCAACAAATAGCATTACTTCATCGAAGAAATTTAAGTCTTCCTGTAGTTGCTGTTACTGGCTCTGTTGGTAAAACAACTACAAGAGAATTGATTCGAGCATTATTGTCTCCTCTTGGTGAAATTGTCTCTAGCAGAGGGAATGAAAATAATGATGTCGGTGTTCCAAAAACTCTGCTTAGGGGGTCGGAAACAGATGCTGCATTTGTTCTCGAAATGGGTATGCGTGGTTTCGGTCAAATTGCACGTCTCTCTCGAGTCGCTGAACCCGATATAGCTGTAATTACAAATGTGGGACAAGCTCATATTGGCATTCTTGGTAGTAGAGAAAACATTGCAAAGGCCAAGTCTGAAATCACCTTAAATCTAAGACCTGATGGTGTTGTTATTATTCCTTTTGGTGACTATCTCTTAGAAAAAGCTTTATTGGAAAAATGGTCAGGACGTATTGTTCGAGTAGAGATAGAGGGCTTTTCTCTGAATTGGTTGGATTGTAATAATGAGCATTTTGCTTTTCAAGATATTGAGCCAGATTATATTTCTCAAATTGACATGCAAAATAATTTCATTCTTTTTGAGGGAAGTAAATTCAAATTGCCCCTTGAAGGAAGACATAATGCCATGAACTTTCTTCTGGCATTGACTGTTGCAACAGAATTAGGGCTATCAATAAAGAATCTTGATCAATTAAAAATAAATATGCCTATGGGAAGAAATAGATTGGTTGATTGTGGACAATATTTAGTTTTAGATGAAACTTACAATGCATCTCCTGAATCTGTTATTGCATCTTTAGAGTTATTGGTAAGCAAGCCGGGCAGACATTTTGCAGTTTTAGGTACGATGCTTGAGTTGGGCTCTGAGAGCATTTCACTTCATCAGAAAGTTCTTAAAAAGGCCGTTGAATTAGATCTTACTGGAATTGTTTTCGTCTCTTGTGGGGAGGAATCTAATATTATAAAAAAGATAATCAAAGAATTACCAAATTTTGATGTAGTAAGCACCCCAAAAGATGCTGCTATGTCACTATTATCATGGCTTTTGCCGGGAGATAATATTTTAATTAAAGGTAGTCGTAAGTTGGAATTAGAAAAAGTATTACCTTATTTACAGCAATAAACTTCGTCGTTGTAGTTAATCAGTCTTAGTTCTAATAATTGTTTTTGATCGTTCAACTACTAAACTTTTATCAGGAATATCTTTACTTATTGTTGACCCTGCACCAATTGTTACATGTGCCCCAATCTTGATGGGCGCAACAAGTACTGAATTCGCACCGGTTTTTGAATAATCATCAATAATTGTTCTATGTTTATTTTTACCATCAAAATTAGCTGTGATAGTACCTGCACCAATATTTATATTTTTCCCTAGAGCTGAATCACCTACATAGCTTAAATGATTGATTTTGGTTCCTTCACCAATATAACTTTTTTTTATTTCTACAAAGTTCCCGATTTTAGAATTTTGTCTTATGTTTGATTCAGGTCTTATGTGGGCGAATGGACCAATTGATGTATTATTTCCAATCGTTGCCTCATTGATGATTGAATGAATGACTAACACATTTTCCTCAAGAGTTGAATCTGTTATGACACTACCTGGTCCCAAATGACATCCATCGCCAATAATGCATTTACCACGAAGATGAGTTTGTGGCTCAATAGTTATATCTGTACCAAAGTTTGAATCCTCACTTATTGAGCAACTAATAGGATCAACAAAAGAAACTCCCTTGCTCATCCATAAGGATTTAAGCTCTTGTTGGATGTGATGTTCGCATTCAAATAGCTGAACTCTATCATTAATGCCTTTAATCTCAAAAGGATTGTCTACCTCAAAATACAATGCTTTTTTGAGTAAACTTATAGTATCTGTTAGGTAAATCTCATTTTGACTATTTTGGTTAGATAATAAATTTAAAACATCTGATAGTTGTTGCCAATCAAAACAATATATACCTGCATTTATTAATTTATTTTCTCGCTGTTCATTAGTGCAATCTCTCTCTTCGATGATTTTTGTTACTAATCCCGACTCATCTGTAAATACTCGCCCATATCCTGTTGGAGAGTCTAATGTTGCAGATAAAAAAGTTACACTCGCGTTGGATTTTTTGTGAAATTTTAAAAGTGAACTTAGAGTTTCCTCTTTTAGCAGTGGTACATCTCCATTTAATACTAAAAGTTCTCCATTAAATCCTTTTAATCTAGGACTTAATTGCTGAATGGCATGTCCTGTTCCATTTTGAGGTTGTTGAAGAACAAAATCCAAGTCTTGATGATGTTTTAGGGAGTCTTCTACTAATTCAGCTTGGTGCCCTACAATTATTAATCTCCGGTTTGGCTTGAGCCCATTAGTACAAGACAAAACCCTATCAATAAGTGATTTCCCTGCCAAAGGGTGAAGAACCTTAGGCAGCTTACTTTTCATTCGCGTACCTTTTCCAGCCGCTAAAATTGCGATGGCAAGCATTAGAGTACTTTTTTGAAGAAATCTAATTGCTTTATTGCTTTTGCGCAGTATTCCATCGTTTTCTCCATGTTGAAGTGTTTATTAATTGACTTTTAGATTGCTCTAATTCTCTTGTTAAAATAATCTCTTTAGAGTGTCCTTTCCCTGTTGGATCCCTGTAAGGAATAGATGAACGCGTGGCAAGGTGTTCTACTTCCTTAATACTTAAGTCTTTAAACTGACAATTTTTTGAAATAAACTGACGCTTTATTTCCTTTTTCATAGCGACTGTCCCTGCACTCCATTTGTTTTGGTCGTCGAATGAGGGAACTATTGAAAAGATCTTTAAACCAGCTCTTATGAAACTCGATCTGATTGAGGCAGCAGTCGAGTATGTAATTAAACGCCCTTTGGAAGACAGCCTTTTTGTTAATAACGAGATAAATTCTTCGCTCCATAGCTCGGGACACTTTTGTGGAGAAAAAGGATCAAGAAGAATTAAATCAAAGTTTAGAGAATCTTGGATTTCGTATATTTTTTGTCTTGCATCTCCCCAGTGAATAGTTCCTTTGTTAAAGCCTTCAGACCATTTCCCTGATTTGTTTAAGCAATTAAAAAATTGTAATACTTTTGGAGACCAAATTTTTTGAAATTTTTTTTCATTAAGAGCAAGCTTAAGAGGCCTTGGATCAATCTCAAGCCCATGCCATTCAATTTTTATTTTGCTTTGAATTAACTTCTCGAGAATACATCCTGTGTTGTAGCCCAATCCCATGCAAACATCTAAAATAACTATTTTTTCAGTGTTAGAAAATTGTTCTAATTCAGCAGGTAGGAGATATTTAGAAATTGATTCTCTGAGTGCTCCGTCCTTGTCATGGAATCCTTCTTCATAGCACAAGCTATAGAGACTTAAACTCCCATCTTTTGTCGTATGTTTTTTTAAATCATCCAAGCCTAAGAAAAGCTAATTTTTTTGTTGAAGTCTCATAAGATCACTCCAGAAATCAGGATATGAGATTGCTGCAGCTTCGCTACGTCGTAATGTCGAGTTAGAATTAGCCATTATTGAAGCAATAGCTAAACTCATGGCTATACGGTGATCATCTTCGCTATCAAGCTCGCATCCTTTTAAATTATTTCCTCCATAAATAGTGAGACCATCTTGATGTTCCTCTACTTTTGCTCCCATTCTTTTTAATTGCCTGGCCATTACAGCTAATCGATCAGTTTCTTTTATTCTCAATTCACCTGCTCCTTTTATTTGACTGATACCATTACAAAAACAGGCTGCTACTGATAATATAGGTATTTCGTCTACCAGCCGAGGCATTATTTCACCATCAATTTTAAATGGTTTCAACCTTTCATTGTAGAAAACTTCAATGTCACCTACAGGTTCACCGGCCACATCTCTTTTGTTTATTAAGTTGATATTTGCCTCCATTGCTTCCAATACGTCAAGTATTCCAGTTCTTGTTGGATTTAAACCGACATTTTCTACAACCAATTCTGACCCGGGTATAATGCTACCTGCAACGAGCCAAAATGCAGCGGAACTAATATCACCCGGAACAATAATTGATTGACCATTTAGCTCTTTGCCCGGGGAAACAGTTATATGTCTACCCATTTCGCCACCAACTTCTAGATTAGCTCCGAAGGCTTTTAACATTCTCTCGCTATGATCTCTTGATCTGGCCGGCTCGATAACAGTAGTTGGGCCCTCTGCATTAAGAGCAGCTAGTAGGATTGCAGACTTTATCTGAGCACTTGCTACTGGGGTACCAATTACGGCACCTCTTAATTTATTCCCAATAATTGATAGAGGAGCTAAGTCTCCCCCGCATCTTCCAGAAACTTTAGCCCCCATCATTTTTAGCGGCTGTCCTACTCTTTTCATTGGCCTGTTTCGAAGTGAACTATCTCCTGTAAGTATGAAATGATGATCTTTTTGACCAGCTAATAATCCCATTATTAATCTCATTGTTGTTCCTGAATTTCCACAATTCAAAATATCCTTAGGCTCTTGTAGACCATCTAATCCAACCCCATCAACTTCAATAATGTCCCCTTTTTTAATTGGACTGATCTTTACTCCCATTGATCTAAGGCATTCAGCAGTGCTTATTGGATCTTCAGCAGGTAAAAGACCCTCAATTATTGTCTTCCCTTTCGCTATTGCCCCAAACAAAAGTGCTCGGTGGGATATCGATTTATCTCCAGGGACTTTTACTTTCCCACAAAGCTCTCCTCCTTTCTTAAGGTTTCTTAAAGACTGATCTTCAGCGGGAACTTTCAATGAACAAAGAATTTATTTTAATTTATTTTATAAATTGATCAGCTTTATTCTTATGTTATGGATTGTTTATTTTTTTTTTGACGCATTAACTCATCAATTACATAACCAAATAATTCTGGACTGGGATGATTGTTTTCTAGCTCGGATAAGCCTAGTTCAGCCCATCTCTCATCAACTTTGTCTTCAAGTTCTTTAGACCTTGTTAAAGGCTTTCCCCAATCATGATTTTTTTCTGGACCGATTTTGGTTGTTGCATCAATAGCTAATCTTCCTCCTAGGCCAATATGTTCACTTGCGAAGTCAAGGGTATCAAAGGGAGTATTTTCTAGTACGAATAAATCTCTTTGAGGATCAACTTGACTGGATAAGACCCAAACCACCTGTCTAGGGTCTCTTACGTTTATTGTTGAGTCGACTACGACGACAAATTTCGTATAGGTAAACTGGGGTAAAGCACTCCAAAAAGCCATTGCAGCTCTTTTAGCTTGGCCTGGATATGCTTTATCTATAGATATAATCGCTAGCTTGTAACTTAATGCTTCCATTGGAAGGAAAAAATCAACAATTTCAGGAATTTGTTGTTTAAGAATTGGTGTATAAATTCTATTTAACGCTATGGCAAGCATGGCCTCCTCTTTTGGGGGCCTACCACTGAAAGTCGTTAAAAATATTGGATTTTTTCTATGAGTCATGCAGTGGAATTTAATCAAAGGTGAAGACTCAGCACCTCCATAGAACCCCATATGATCCCCAAAAGGACCATCCATCATTTCTTCTCCTGGGGTTATGGATCCTTCCAGAACTATTTCACTGTGACTTGGGACCTTAAGATCAATAGTTTTGCATTTAGTTAATCGAACACCCTCTCCTGCATATAAACCTGCAAACAGCCACTCACTAAGCTGTACGGGAATAGGAGTTGCTGCAGCCATAACAAGAAGAGGATGAACTCCAATAGCTACAGCGACTTCTAACTTCTTATTCATAGCAGCCGCTTTGCGAAGATGCCTGGCCCCTCCTCTGACACTTAACCAATGGACCGTCATGCTTCTAGCTGATTGTTTTTGAAGTCTGTAAACACCAACATTCGGAACACCTGTTTCAGGGTCTTTTGTTATTACCAGCCCCAAAGTAATAGCTCCTCCTGCATCCTCTGGCCATGGACGTAAAAGAGGTAAATGATTTAAATCTAAATCTTTTTCAACTATTACTTTTTGCTGGCAGGGTGGTAAGAGATCAATGTCAGGGCGTGCTTTGAGTAGATCCCATGCTACCGAAGCGAAAGCTTTGGTCTCTTTTAATCCTTTCGGTGGCCTTGGTTGTTGAAGAAGAGCTAGTTTTTCTCCTAAATCTTCCAACTCTTCTTGTTTCTCTAAACCCATACTCCAAACCACACGTTCCATTGTCCCAAGTAAATTAACTACAACAGGAATTGAAGACCCTTTTACATTTTCAAAAAGTAGGGCAGGTCCTCCCATCCCTAGAACTCGGTCACTTATTGCCGCAATTTCTAAGTCGCTATCAACTAGATTGCTTATTCTTTTTAATTGACCTTTCTTTTCTAGAAGAGTAAGAAAATCTCTAATGTCCCTTGTAAGAGGTTCTTGACGAAATAATTTCATGAAGGCCTGCACGATTAACCTAGTTATCTAGTTACTGTGACGCAAGTTATCAGCCTTTGTGGAAATGAAACTTTCTTATTTTTATGTTGCGGCAGATGTGCCTAGTGGAATTATTCCTGAATCATCAGTAGTGATTGATGTTCTTAGAGCTACTACAACAATTGCATGGGCACTAGAAAACGGTGCTGATTCAGTGCAAGTGTTTGCAGATGTTGATGAACTAAAAAATCAAGCTAAGACTTTTGACGATAAAGATAAAATTCTTGTTGGTGAGAGAGGGGGAGAAAAGTTAGATGGATTTGACTTGGGAAATTCACCATTAGGTGTTTCATCTGAAAGAGTAAAAGGTAAAAGAGTTTTTATGAGCACTACTAATGGAACAAGATCACTTCATCGTGTTAGAGAATCCAAAAGTTTGTACACGATGGCACTCCCAAATAGAAGAGCTATTGCTGAAAGATTAAAAAGTGACAATCCGAGAGAAGTTTGGATTGTTGGCAGTGGTTGGGAAGGTTCTTACTCCTTAGAGGATTCTTTGGCAGCTGGGGCTTTGGCTTCTCTTTTATTGGATCAATTAGAGTCGGTTCAAATATTAAATGATGAATTGATGGCCTCTATAGCACTATGGAAAAATTGGGAAAATGATGTTGAAGGATGTTTACGTATTGCAAGTCATGGACAAAGACTTGCAGGAATAGGTAATCATGATGATGATTTCGCTTGTTGTGCTTCTTTGGATAACCTTTCTGTGATTCCAAAACAGATTGAAATGGGCGTAATTCGCTCCAACTAACTTTTTAATTTATTTCCTTTTTAACTCAGTGTCAGATTTTTTGGCTGCGGCCTTACAACTAACAAGTACCTCAGATATCGATGCAAATCTCAATGTTGCAGAAGAACAAATTGAGTTGGCCTCAAGGAGAGGAGCAGATCTTGTTGGACTTCCTGAAAACTTTGCTTTTTTGGGTGATGATCAAAAAAAATTAAAAATTGCATCTTCAATATATGAAAAATGTAATAGCTTTTTAGTGACTATGGCGCGAAGATATCAAGTTGTTTTGCTTGGAGGTGGGTTTCCTGTGCCTGCTGGCGATGGAGAAAGAACTTTAAACAGAGCTGAGTTGTTTGGTAAGGATGGTCAATCTCTAGCAAGATATGACAAGATTCACCTTTTTGATGTTGATCTTCCTGAAGGTAATACTTATAGAGAGTCTGAAACAATTGTTTCTGGAAGTGAATCACCACCTGTTGTTGATGTGCCAGGTCTTTGCAAAATAGGGTTATCTATTTGTTATGACGTGAGATTCCCTGAACTATATAGGGATTTGGTCAATAAAGGTGCAGATTTATTAATGATTCCAGCAGCTTTTACTGCTTTTACTGGGAAGGATCATTGGCAAGTCTTGCTCCAAGCAAGAGCCATTGAAAACACCGCTTATGTAGTTGCCCCAGCCCAAACTGGACGACACTATGGAAGAAGACAAAGTCATGGACATGCGATGGTTATTGATCCATGGGGGACAGTTCTTGCAGATGCAGGAGTTGTAGAAGGGGCAGCAATAGCTCCTGCTGATAAAGAAAGAGTTGAAAGAATTAGAGGGCAAATGCCTAGCCTTAAACATCGAAAAACAGAGCTTTTTATTTGATGTTTAAGGTTCAAACTTTAAAATCAAAGTTGGCATTATTTGCCGGATTATGTTTTTGTTCTAATCTCTTTATTTCTTTACCTATAAAATCAGCCAGTGCACTTGCGGCTTGGGCCTTAACTAGTAACGGAAGTATAAAATTACGCACTTCTTCTGGAGCTAAATTAAATGCATTTTATCAATCATCAACTGCTGATAAAGGTGAAAGGGTTTGGATTGATTTCCCTGGAGAATTAAGCCGACCCAGAACTATTAAAGGTAATGGTTTAGTAAAGGAAATTAGATTAGGTAAACCTTCAATAGGTAAAACAAGACTTGTTATTGAGTTTTTACCTTCAGTTGAGTTAGAATCTTCAAAATTAAAATTAATTGGTGTTTCTCCTAACACATGGGAGTTAAAATTTATTGGTTTAGAAAGTAATTCTTTTCGTTCATTTGGAGAAGGTAATATATTAAGAAATTCAGTAAAAAGAACTTTTGAAAAAATAAGTGTTCAAGATTTAGATATTACTTCTTTACCAAATTTACCTTTTGGAAAGTATAAAGTTGTGATAGATCCAGGCCATGGTGGTTCAGACCCCGGAGCTGTTGGAATAAGTGGATTAAGAGAGACTGATATCGTATTGGAGGTGTCTAAGAGTGTTGCAGAATTTCTAACAAAGAAAGGAGTAAAAACTATACTTACTCGGAAGTATGAGAGAACATTAGACTTACAACCAAGAGTTACTAAAGCTAATAATTCAAAGGCACATGCTTTTGTAAGTATTCATGCAAATGCAACAAGAGGCAAGAGAAAAGATGTGAATGGATTAGAGACTTATTATTACTCTGGTTACAAAGGCTATTCTTTAGCGAAAAATATTCAAAAACAAATTTTAATTACTTCTCCTCAAAGCCCTGATAGGGGTGTTCGTAGATCTCGATTTTATGTAATTAGAAAAACTTCCATGCCTGCAGCTTTAGTGGAAATTGGATTTGTAACTGGAATGTATGATGCAGCTTTATTACGTCAAAAAGCATACAGAGATAAAATGTCTTTTGCCATTGCAAAGGGAATAATTAATTATCTCAAAATTTCTAATTAAATATGCGCCTTGGATTGTTTGATAGTGGTATTGGTGGTTTTACGGTTTTTAAAAAGGTCGTTGAATTATTTCCCCATGCTTCATTTGTCTATTTGGCTGATACTGCAAGACTTCCTTATGGGGTAAAGACAGCCAATGAGATCATGGAAATTGCTGAAGAAATATCATATTGGTTTAGTTTTCAGAATATTGATGGTTTTTTGGTTGCATGTAATACAACAAATGCTATCGCCTTGGATGTAATTAAAAAAAAATTAGATGTTCCTGTTTTTGACTTAATTGAGTCTGCTTCTTCAACTATTAAAGAATCAAGGGTTGGTGTGCTTGCTACTCCCTCTACGGTTAAAACAAAAGCATATACAAATGCGATTTTAAATTTTAAACCAAAAACTTTTGTTATTGAACAACCATGTCCTGAATTTGTTCCAATGATTGAAATGGATAATTTTAATTTAGATTTGATTCATGATATTGCGATAGATTATTTACAGCCCCTTTTAAAGCAAAATATTGAGTCCTTAATTCTTGGCTGCAGTCACTATCCTCTTATAACTACTTTGTTTAATCAAATATTACCCTCCAGTATCAAATTAATTGACCCTGCTGAAGCTCTTTCTTTGAAGTTAAAGGTATTCATGGATTCAAATGCAATTAATCTTGCAAAGAAAAAATATTTACTTGATTCAAAGTTTTGTGTAACATCTGATCCTAAAAACTTTTCTTTAAAGGCTAAGCATTGGTTAAACGTTTTTCCTGAAGTTAATCTCGTTTCACTGCAGAAGAAGGGTTGCGTCTCTTAATATCAAAAAGTAGAGCGGTTTTATGACCACAGCCACTGAAATCCTTCAACCTGTAGAACTTGATCTAGAAGCATTGCTTTCAGATCTTCGCAGCCTTATTGGTGCAGGACACCCTATTTTGCAGGCGGCTGCAGAACACCTATTTAGTGCAGGGGGGAAAAGTTTAAGACCTGGAATTGTTCTATTAATCTCAAGGGCATTAACAAATGAGAAGTGTCTTCCTTTAAAGCATCGAAAGCTTGCCCAAATTACTGAAATGATTCACACTGCATCTCTTGTTCATGATGATGTTGTTGATGAAGCAGATACTAGAAGAGGTGTTGAAACTGTTCACAGTCGCTTTGATCCCAGAATCGCAGTCCTGGCAGGTGACTTTCTATTTGCACAAGCGAGTTGGCATTTAGCAAATCTTGAGAATTTAGATGTTGTTAAATTGTTAAGTAGAGTAATTATGGACTTGGCTGAAGGTGAAATAAAGCAGGGCCTTAATAGATTTGATTCGAGTCAATCTTTTGAGAGCTATTTAGAAAAAAGTTACTGTAAAACAGCTTCTCTTATTGCTAATAGTTCAAAGGCTATCGGAGTTTTATCTGATGTGGATCCACAGAGCTTAAATTCACTTTATTTTTTTGGCAGACAATTAGGATTGGCCTTCCAAGTTGTTGATGATATTCTCGATTTTACTGGTAATGATGAACAATTAGGTAAACCAGCTGCTAGTGATCTTCAAAGTGGGTATCTTACGGCTCCTGTTTTCTACGCTTTGGAAGAGAATCCAACCTTAGCTGAACTTATAAATTGTAAATTCTCAAACAAAGATGATCTTGAAAAAGCTTTATCTCTTGTGAGAGATTCAAATGCGATAAAGAAATCAAGAGAATTAGCTGAAAAATTTGCATCTGAGTCAAAAGATTCAATTTCTTGGTTGCCAGATTCACCATCGAAAAAAGCATTACTTGAATTGCCTGAATTCGTTATCAGTAGGCTTTATTAATTTGAAATTCATTTAACATTTGTTCAATTTCTTTTAAATGGTTGATTTTTTTTAAATTTTTATTTTTTTCAATAAATTCTTTTTCTATTTGTTCATTATTGTTCTCTTTAAAAAATAAAACAAAACATCCTGCCTTTAGAGCTGAAGAAACTCCAGAAATTGAATCTTCAACAGCCCAGCAAGCTTGGGGGGCAATATTTAATTTTTCAGCAGCTAAAAGATATGGATCTGGAGCAGGCTTACCTTTTGTTAGTAATTTGTCATCTCCTAAAATCCTTATAGAAAATAAATGCATCCATTTATGATGTGCAATTTTTATTTGGATTGATTCAGAACTGCTACTGGTTACTAATGCCATTGGAATATTCTTTTCATGACATCTTTTAACCAAACGCTCACTACCAGGCATTGCTTCTGCTTTCGAAATTAGTCGTCTTGAAATTGGTTTGTGTACGGTTAGCAAGTCTTCAGGCTTAACTTTTTTGGGAATCAATTCAACAAGTTTATTTGCACAATCAATTCTTCTTCTGCCTCTTAAGAGTTTTAATTGGTTATCAGTTAGATTTAGATCAAAAAGCGCAGCTGTTTCTTTCCATGCTTGTCCATGTAATGGTTCTGAATCAATTAAAACCCCATCAAGATCGAATAATAATGCGTCAGGAAAATTCCAATTTTTTTTCATTATGTATTTGTTTTAAATAAGAGTTTCACTATTGAAGCCTTTTGGTCAGAAATAGCTTGAATGCAGTAAATGAAAAGTTGTTTTTATCTTTCATGAATTCAGACAATTCTAACTCTATTGAGTCTGTTCTTCAGGAACAGAGAGTTTTCCCTCCCTCAGATGACTTCTCTAGTAAAAGTAGAATCTCATCTTTTTCAAAATATTTAGAAATGTTTGAGATGGCTAAATCTGATCCCAATAAGTTTTGGGGTGATGCCGCTAGAGAAGAATTATATTGGTTTAAGTCTTTTGAAAAAGTACTTGATTGGTCTAACCCTCCATTCGCTAAGTGGTTTGATGGTGGTAAAACCAATATTTCATTTAACTGTTTAGATCGTCATTTAAATAGTCCAACAGCTGAAAAAATCGCATTAATATGGGAAGGCGAACCAGGTGATCAAAAGAAATATACCTATAAACAATTACATAAAGAGGTCTGCAAAGCAGCTAATGCACTTAAATCCATGGGTATTGGTAGAGGTGATCTAGTCGCTTTGTATATGCCTATGATACCTGAGGCGGCAATTGCAATGCTTGCTTGTGCAAGGATTGGTGCACCTCATTCAGTTGTCTTTGGAGGATTTTCCTCTGAGGCTCTCAGAGATAGATTGATTAATGGAGAAGCAAAAGCAATAATTACTGCTGATGGTGGTTTTAGAAAAGATAAAGTAATTCCTCTTAAAGATGCTGTCGACTCAGCATTAGAAGGTGGTGCTTGTTCAAAGGTCGAATCAGTTTTAGTTGTTCAAAGGACTAGAAAATCTATTGCTATGAATGTTGGTAGAGATTTTTGGTGGCATGAAATTGTAGATAGCCAACCAGAGGAATGTCCCGCAGAACAAATGGATAGTGAGGATTGTCTATTCGTTTTGTATACCTCTGGTTCTACAGGTAAACCTAAAGGAGTAGTACATACAACTGCTGGTTACAATCTTTGGTCTCATTTAACTTTTAAATGGATCTTTGACATTCGAGAAGATGATGTTTATTGGTGCACTGCTGATGTGGGTTGGATAACTGGACATAGTTATATCGTTTATGGTCCTCTTTCTAACGGAGCAACCACTGTTATGTATGAAGGAGTTCCTAGACCATCAAATCCAGGGGCTTTTTGGGATGTGATTCAGAAGCATAAAATTTCAATTTTTTACACTGCTCCAACTGCTATAAGAGCTTTTATGAAAGCGGGGAAAAATATTCCTAATCAATACGATTTATCTAGTTTGAGACTTTTGGGAACTGTTGGAGAACCAATTAATCCAGAAGCTTGGATATGGTATAGAGATGTCATAGGGAAAGGGAAATGTCCGATTGTGGATACTTGGTGGCAAACAGAAACTGGGGGAGTAATGATTAGTCCACTTCCTGGTGCCACTCCAACTAAGCCAGGATCGGCAACTTTTCCTTTGCCCGGTATTGATGCAGATGTGGTTGATTCAATGGGAGAGTCTGTCGCTAGTAACGAAGGTGGCTATTTGGTAGTTAAAAGACCATGGCCAGGAATGATGAGAAATGTTTATGGTGATGAAAAAAGGTTTAGAGAAAGTTACTGGGAGTATTTAAAACCTTCAGATAATAATTATTTATATTTTGCTGGAGATGGCGCGCGACGAGATGAAGAAGGTTATTTTTGGGTTATGGGTAGAGTTGATGATGTAATAAATGTCTCAGGTCATAGGCTTGGAACAATGGAAGTAGAGTCAGCTTTAGTTAGTCATGAATTTGTATCGGAGGCCGCAGTTGTGGGTAAACCTGATGAGTTAAAAGGGGAATCAATAGTTGCCTTTGTTACATTGAAAACTGGAGCAGAAGTAAATGAAAATATTGACGCTCAATTAAAAAAACATGTTGTTAATGAAATAGGCCCCATTGCTAAACCGGATGAAATTAAATTTACTGATGCTCTTCCCAAAACAAGAAGTGGAAAAATAATGAGAAGAATTTTGAGGGCATTGGCTTCAGGAGATGAAATAAGCGGAGATACCAGCACTCTGGAGGATAGATCAGTTTTAGATAAATTAAGAAGTTGATATTAAATCTCCCAATTACTTATTTGATCGACTATTGAATCAATTTTTTTGTACTTTAAAGGACTTTGAAGCTCCGAATTTAGTAACTTTTCTCTCAGGCCAAGGCTTACTGGTGTTAGATGATTACCATCAAGTTGAAGAATTTTAGATTTATCAAAATCTCTTTCTTTTAATGATTTGAGTAATAAATTATTTTGATCCAGACTATCATTTTTAAATCTTATTAATAGATTATTGATTTGCTCATAATGCTCTTTTATAAGATTTAACGTTTCGACAGGACCAGGACTAAACTCAGATTGAAAGTTTAGCCTCTTAGAAATCTTCTTTAACATAGGTATAGATTTATCTGCCTTGAAATTATTAAAACTAATAGCTACAAGGCCGTTGCAATTTCTGCCTCCATCAGGGGCTAGTAAATGTAATTTACATCCAAGGCTATGACCCAATCTAATTGACTTTGGGATTAATCCAACTCTTTTTTCAAGAATTTTCCTAGTTGTACGAAATTGTTTCCACGATTGATTTGCTTGAATTTGATGATCAAAGTTAGGAACATAGCTCCAGGAATGTACTGCAAAATTTCTTTGCAAAAGACCAGAAATGAGTCTTTTGTACGAAATTTCTGGTCTTATTGAAATATAGCTACCTCCAATTATCTCTATAAGACCAATTGGTCTTGAAGGCCATTGGCAAAAAATATCATTTATCCGTCTAGCCGTGTTCATTGCTGAATAATTACTCTTAAAGAGAAATAGAAAATGATTTTTAATATAAGTGTCTTTAGTTTTAATGTTTTAATATGTTTTTATTCAACTCTCTTTCTTTGATGATAATAGACTAATGATTGATGTATTTTGATGTGAAAGAAGACCAAAATTATCAGGAAGGAAGTGAGCAACTTAACTTTCTAAATGGAACAATTAAAGAGATTGCCAATGTGAAAGAGAGTCATCTAGGAGTAAAAGGTTCTTCCGAAACAAATGACGAATCTCTTGAATCTTTAAAAATGCAGAATGCACCGATGAATGTCCTGATTTTGGATACTGAAACTACAGGTCTTGATAATAATATTGATGAATGCCTTGAAGTCGGTTCGATACTTTTTAATGTCAAATGTAGATCGGTTTTAGCGCAGCAATCTTTTCTTTTACCAGTTGAAAGTAATCATGCAGAAAAGATAAACAATATCCCTGCTGAAATAACTAGGTTGCCTCAACCTCTATTTGAGGCAATTAAATACTTTGAATCTTTGGTTCAAGTATCAGATGTAATTGTCGCTCACAATGCTGAATTTGATAGGAAATGGTTCGGTTTAAATAAATTGCCTCAGATTGAAAAACAATGGATTTGTTCTATGGACGATATGTCTTGGCCGTCTGAAAAACAATTGAAGCCTCGTCCCTCAGTAAGAGACCTTGCCTTGGCTTATGGGGTTCCAGTCTGGAACGCGCATAGAGCTTTAACTGATTGCATATACTTGGCAGAGGTTTTTAAAAGATGTGGTGAACTGGAGCAGATTTTAATTAGAGCGCAAGAACCAAAAGTTTTAGTGCGTGCTGAGATCTCCTATGAAAAAAGGCACTTAGCTAAAAACGCAGGGTTTCGGTGGAATGATGCAATTAAGGGGGCTTGGTCTAGAAAAATGAGTCGTCGTGATATGGATAATTTAGAGTTTCCTGTACATGAAATTGATTTTCATGAATGAGGTGGATTATTCATAAAGTACTCATTTCAAATCTTGGCTATATGTTTAAAGTATTAGGTAATGAGTTTCTCTAAAGCTTCCTACATGAAAAATTTATGAGAAAATTTTTCCCTAAGAAAAATATAGTCGTTCAGGATGCTCTCTTTAAAAGCAAGACGGATGGTAATGAATTGAAAAAACGTCTCAGACAATGGCAGCACTCTAGAAGTTGGGCTCGTTTGATTTGTGAAGCTGAAAAAATGTGGAGTCTCGAATCCAGAGAACTAAAAAGGCTTGGAGCCATGGAGTTAATTCAACTCCAAAATGAAATGCCTTTTAATGTTAGAAGAAGAGTGAATTTTTGGCTGGTTAGATATTCAGGTGCTACTCGATTAGAAGATTGAGCTTAAATCCTTTTCTAGATTTAACTTCACCAATGTATTTTGCTAAAACTCATAGTTAAATATCGATTTGCCCGTTTGCGTAAGCAATTACTATTAAATAAACAAAAATAATTTTGCTTAAGCTACTTTGACCAATCTCAAGAATTTAAGAGGAATGGTGGATCTTTTACCAGCTCAGAGTGAAGGCTGGCAGAAGGTTGAAGCAATTGCGCTTGACCACTTTGGTCGAGCTGGACTTCAAGAAATTAGAACCCCAATAATTGAAAAAACTGAATTATTTTTAAGAGGCATTGGCGAAAATACCGATGTTGTGGGCAAGGAAATGTATAGTTTTGAAGATAGAGGGGGGCGTTCTTGCACTTTGAGACCTGAGGGTACAGCCTCTGTTGCAAGATCAATTGTCCAACATGGATTATTAAATAAAGGTCCTCAAAGACTTTGGTACAGAGGACCAATGTTTCGCTACGAGCGACCCCAAGCAGGAAGGCAAAGGCAGTTTCATCAGATTGGAGTTGAATTCGTTGGATTAGCTTCTGTTATTAGTGACGCTGAGGTTATTTCTATCGCTTGGGATTTCCTCAAGGATGTTGGACTTAGGGATTTGACTTTAGAAATTAATAGTCTTGGAAGTAATGAAGACAGAAATGTATTCAAGGAAGAGTTGAAAGTTTGGCTTAATCAGAGGTTTGAGTTGTTAGATCAAGATTCTCAGAAAAGAATTGATATTAATCCATTGAGAATTTTAGATACTAAGAATAAAACGACAAAAGAACTTTTATGTGAAGCCCCCACTTTAACTGATTTTTTATCTAAGGAGAGTAAAACTAGATTTGATTATTTACTTGAGTTACTCGATAATATAAATATTCCATACAAAATAAATAATAATTTGGTACGTGGACTTGATTATTACTCTCATACAGCTTTTGAGATAACAAGTGATCATCTTGGATCTCAAGCAACAGTTTGCGGAGGAGGACGTTACGACGGTTTGATAAGTGAATTGGGAGGACCTGAAACACCTTCAATTGGATGGGGTATTGGAATGGAAAGATTAATAATTCTTGCTGGAGATGAAATTTTAAATTCAAAATATCCAGATGTTTATGTAATTCATAGAGGTGAAAAAGCAGAACAACTTGCTTTGAACATCACTTGTCAGTTACGATCAGCGAACTTAACTATTGAATTAGACTATTCGGGCTCGTCGTTTTCTAAACAATTTAAACGGGCAGATAAAAGTAATGCTAGATGGGCAATAGTTATAGGAGAGGAAGAAGTTTTAAAAGATCAATTATTAATTAAGAAATTAAGAGATAATGAAAATGATGATAGTAATGAAGAATATTTTTTTCTAAAAGAAGATCTAACTCAGTTAATTAAAAAGTTAGTTGATTAATAAAATGAACTCTATTAAAATCAAAAAAATTTGTTGCATTGGTGCTGGGTATGTTGGTGGCCCAACCATGACTGTTATTGCCGATAAATGTCCTAATATAGAAGTTAATGTTGTTGATATAAATAAAGAAAGAATTGCTGCATGGAATGAAGCCGATCTAAATAAATTGCCAATATTTGAACCTGGATTAGATAACGTAGTTTTAAGAACAAGAGGTCGAAATCTTTTCTTTAGTACAGAAATGGAAAAGTCAATAGCTGAAGCAGATATGATTTTTATATCAGTTAATACTCCAACAAAAACAAAAGGTCTTGGAGCAGGCCAAGCAAGTGATCTTAGTTGGGTAGAGGCTAGTGCAAGGCAAGTGGCTAAATATGCAATAGGGCACACTATTGTAGTAGAAAAAAGCACTCTTCCAGTTCGAACTGCTCAAGCGATAAAAGAAATACTCAATGCTACAAATAAAGAAAGTCAAAAAAATGAATTTTCTAAAACTTTTTCTGTTTTATCTAATCCTGAATTCCTGGCAGAAGGTACTGCAATAAATGATTTGGAAAACCCCGACAGAGTTTTAATTGGTGGAGAAGATTCAGAAGCTATAAAATCTTTGGTAAATATTTATTTGAATTGGGTCCCTATTGAACAGATAATTTGTACGAATTTATGGAGTAGCGAACTTTCAAAATTAGCTGCCAATGCTTTTTTGGCCCAACGGATTAGTTCCATAAATTCTATTTCAGCCTTTTGTGAAGCAACTGGCGCTGATATCAAAGAGGTTGCTAAGGCGATCGGAACAGATAAAAGGATAGGGAATCAATTTCTTAGTGCTGGTCCTGGCTTTGGAGGTAGTTGCTTTAAGAAGGATATTTTGAATTTAGTTTATTTAAGTGGTTATTTTGGTTTGCCTGAGGTTGCCAATTACTGGAATCAAGTAGTGGCAATGAATACTTGGCAACAAGATAGAATTTATAAAATAGTTCTTGAGAAGCTTTTTGGTACAGTTAATGGAAAAAATATAGCAATACTTGGGTTTTCCTTTAAGGCAAATACAAACGATACTCGTGAATCTCCTGCTATTAGAATCGCTAGCGACTTGCTTGAAGAGGGAGCTTTACTCTCCATTTATGACCCTAAAGTTTCAATTAAGAGAATAGAGGAGGATTTTGAAAAATTTTCATTTAATAATCAAGGTATATGGAAAATGGCCAATTCAATACCAGATGCCTTGAAAAATGTTGATGCAGTATTAATTCTTACTGCATGGGATGAATTCTTCGGACTTGATTGGAATTATTTAGCTTCTTTAATGAGATCACCCGCTTGGGTTTTCGATACAAGATCAGTTGTCAATCGTAATGAAATAGAAAATACTGGCCTGAATTTGTGGAAGTTAGGGGAAGGAAGCTAAAGTATCTTCATGAAAACTATACGGTTATGATTAAAATGTTAAAGTGAAAAAATTATTTTTTATTTTTACTTATATTTTTCAAAAAGGTAATGCTCTTTCAATCTATTTTCAAAAGAAAGAAAAAAAACTTACATAAAGAATTTAAGTTTAATATGAATAATTGGATGAACTTAACAAAGGAAGAGAGACTTAAAATTGATTCACAGGAAAAGGATAAGGCAATGAAAAAGAAAAAAGCATTATTAAAATCGATTAGAGATGAATATATAAAAATAAAAAAGAAAAAGTAGTTCGTTTTGTGTGATTAGACTCTAAATAAAAAATGATTTATCTAATTATTAAATTCAATAAATTACTTTCTTAATTTCTATGATTTGGCCTCCATTAAAAGCATGGACTAGTACTTTAAATATTTCTGGGCAAGTCCATTTTGTTGCAATAAATTATGGTGGCGATCTAATTGATAGATGGGTTATGTTAATGTCCGTGGTTGATTCAAGTGTTGTAGTAAAAGTTTCTTGGTCAGAATTAATAGATGTATCTAATTGGAAACCTGGATGGGATGATAAAAATTCTTCGAAGTTATCTGAATCAATAAATAAAAAATTAAAAATAATAACTACTAATATCGTTTATCCTTCTATTGACTCTGGCTTGACTATTCCCATAACTAAAAACATCATTAGACCTTGGTTCAAGAATAGTTAATTACCTTATATATAAGAAAGTTAAGTTAGTATAATAATAAATTTGAACTTGAAATTATATTACGTTAAAAAATTTCACTCACTCACTTTCTTTCTTTCTTTATTAGGCTTTATACGTTAAAAAAAAGATACAGACTTGTATAAGTATGAAAGAACATTCTTTATGGTTGTCAGAGAGGGAAGCTAGCGAACTATTAAGCGTTGATATACAAACTTTAGTTTTATTGAGAGAAGGGGGACTTTTAAAGCCAGGATCTCATTGGAGAAGCTCAACTGATCCAGAACAATTACCCTGGAAGCCAAAAGTTTTTTATCATCTAATAGAATGTAAAGAAGTTATTGAATATTGGCAGGATACTGATGTCTCATTTGGTCAAATACCAGCTTGAAAAACTAAAAGACCTTATGTAATAAGATTTTTTTAGAACAAATTTCTATGCTACAAGATTTTCATTTTTACAGTCTTTGATTGACGTCTCAAGTATTGGATAAAGAGAAATCATTTTCCCGTATTCAGGAGATGTTCTGTAGAAATTAGCTTTCTTTCTATAGTGGTCTTCCGTCTCCATTTCTAGACTATTAAGTCGTTGGAAGTCCATTTTTTTTTCCAAAAGCATTTAATTATTTAATAGTTGTAAATAAGGAGTCCAAATTAATCTTTTATATTAATTACATATTTGGATGTATTTATATTGATTTTGAGACTTGAATCGTTTCGAATGCCTGATATAAATTCTTTTTATGTATCGATTAATTCTTTAATTAGAAAGTCTTAGATAGGGAATGTGCTTTATTTTATTGTTATTTCTCCTTTCTTTCTGTTTTATTTTGTTTAAAACCTGTTCTTTTTGATATTTTTTTATTTGCATTGGATTTAAATAATAAAAAAAATTTACAGATTCTTTCTCTTGCATGAGTATTCGATGAAATTGAAGTATTCTCTGTTCGGTTTTGAAAAATAGCACTTCTAATGCAGACCTATGGAAATTCAGCCGTCACCTATGGGTGGTGGGCTGGTAACTCAGGGGTCACCAACCGTTCAGGCAAATTTATTGCTGCTCATGCCGCTCATACCGGCTTGATTGCTTTCTGGGCTGGTGCCTTCACGTTATTTGAATTGGCTCGTTTTGACCCCTCCGTACCAATGGGGCATCAGCCTTTAATTGCGCTTCCTCATTTAGCAGCTTTGGGTATAGGTTTCGATGAAACTGGTGCCTTTATTGGTGGAAGTGCGGTTGTTGCGGTTGCGGTGTGTCATCTAGTTGGATCCATGGCTTATGGGGCAGGTGGATTAATGCACTCTCTTCTTTTTTCTAGCGACATGCAGGAATCTTCTGTGCCACAGGCCAGAAAATTCAAGCTTGAATGGGACAACCCAGATAACCAGACTTTCATCCTTGGACATCATTTGATTTTCTTTGGTGTTGCATGTATTTGGTTTGTTGAATGGGCGCGAATTCATGGAATCTACGATCCTGCAATTGGTGCTATTCGTCAGGTTGAATACGACCTAAACTTGAGTCATATCTGGGATCATCAGTTTGACTTCCTAACTATTGATAGTTTGGAAGATGTTATGGGAGGTCATGCTTTCTTGGCTTTCTTAGAAATTACTGGTGGTGCTTTCCATATCGCTACTAAGCAAGTTGGAGAATACACGAAGTTCAAAGGAGCTGGGCTTCTTTCTGCAGAAGCTATTCTTTCTTGGTCACTAGCGGGTATTGGCTGGATGGCAGTTGTCGCAGCATTCTGGAGTGCAACTAATACCACTGTTTACCCTGTTGAATGGTTTGGAGAACCATTAGCACTTAAATTTGGAATTTCTCCTTATTGGGTAGATACTGTGGATCTTCCAAATGGTGCTCATACTTCTCGCGCTTGGCTAGCTAATGTTCATTACTACTTTGGATTCTTCTTTATTCAAGGTCACCTATGGCATGCTCTTAGGGCAATGGGATTCGATTTCAAACGAGTAACTAGTGCATTGAGTAATCTTGATACTGCTTCTGTATCATTAAAATAGTTAAATAAATTTAACTAAATAAAAAAGCCCCAAATTTTTGGGGCTTTTTTATTGGGTCCATTTTTCAATAATTAAGTCATACTAATGAGAATTAATAAAACTTCTTATTAGTTTAATATTTGAAAATTTTTTTTTAATCGATTCCTATTTTTAAATTGATCTCATGTTTACTAATAATTAGAGCTAAATAAATGATTTGATTGAGATATGATAAGAATCAAAATTACTTTTGATGTTAAATATTCATATGAGATATTATTTTTTATGAGTTTTCATTTACTTCCGCAAGCTTGTTAATAGATGAGTCTGTTGTTTTTAGGTTTGGAAGACCTATATAAAATTAATGCAATCCCAACGTTAGTCCTTTCCTTGGGTTTGCTTGGAATTATAGGAATTCTTCTAACACTTGGTAGAAGATTGGATTCTGCAATGAAGTTGGAAAGATTTGGTATCCCCATAGCCCTTTTAGTGGGAGCATTGGGTTTTTTAATTGGTCCTTATGGGCCTTTTTCTTTATTACCAGAAAGGGTTCTGAATACTTGGATGAAATTACCAACTCCATTGCTTACTTTGGTATTTGCGACCTTAATGCTTGGAAGACCTATTCCAAGTATAAATACTTTATGGAAACCAGTTGCTTCGCAGGCATTGCTAGGACTTTTACTGGGTTTTGGTCAGTATGTTGTTGGTGGGATAATTGTGTTGTCATTTCTGCTTCCCTATTTAGGAGTAGATCCATTGATGGGATGCATTATTGAAGTTGGTTTTGAAGGAGGACATGGAGCTGCGGCAATAATGGGAGATAGTTTTATGAAGTTAGGCTTCCCTGAAGGATTAGATCTGGGATTTGCAATGGCAACTGTAGGTTTACTTGCTTCTACTTTGCTAGGGAGCGGTTTAGTTGTTCTGGGGAGGTTCTTTGGATGGCTTGTACCTGTTGAACAAGAGCTCACAAATGATTTAAATGATATTGAATTGGAATTTAATCCAATTGAACAATTTAAGTTGCTTTTATATAATTTTGCTTTAGTAGGATTAGCGGTATTGATTGGAATCTTTTTACTCTATTGTTTAAAGCTTTCTTCTACTTATTTGAGTGATATAAGTAAGCAGGTGATATTAGCTTTCCCAGTATTTCCATTGGCTTTGATGGGTTCCTTTTTAGTAAGATTTTCATTAGAAAAAACTGGAAAGACCAAATTAGTCTCATCACTTTTCCAACGTGAGATTGGCATACTTTCAACAGATTTACTAATAATTACAGCTATGGCCGGATTGAATTTACCTTTATTAGTTAACTATTGGGTTCCCATAACTATTTTAGCTATTGGTGGATTGATTTGGAATCTTGTAGGGATGTTGATTTTTTCTAGATTATTTTTTAGAGAAGAATGGTTTGAAAGAGCAATAGCAGAGTTTGGAAATTCAACGGGAGTTGCAGCTAGTGGACTATTACTTTTGAGATTGGCTGATCCTAGAAATTCTACTAATACGTTACCTGTGTTTTCTATTAAGCAATTATTTTTACAGCCACTTCTTTCTGGAGGGCTAATTACTGTAATAGCTCCTTTGTTTATTAGTAATTTTGGGCTTAAAGGATGGACAGAATTTTGTGGATTAATTTCATTGTCTTTGTGCGTTGTAGCTATATCTTTACAGTCAAAATATACAAAAGCCTCAGCATGACAATTGATATACTTAATTAAAGTTATAATTTACAGGAATATTAGTTTTAATAAACCATTCCCCTTCTTTATATGAACCGACAAATTTACAAAGATATTCCTCCTCAAGAACTGAAAGAAAAATGGTTTAAAAGTCACTTACTTGGAAAAGAGGTTGAATTAAGAGAACTCTATGAGTTGCCTCAGGATCAGTTGGATTTAGTCATGGCAGAGACTGCAGAGTTTAGGAGCGATATAGGAAATAGAGATAGAAATCTAGGTAAATTTTGTACAGCTGGTTATTTTTTAGAGTTATCAAGAATCATTGACAAAAGGAGGGCTTCAGAATAATTTTCTACTTTATTGTCCAAAAAATATAGGTTCATTTTGCTTACTCCATGGCTCATTCTTTTTCATAACTATTGGATATTTTTCATGAGTAAAAAAATAATTTAACCAACTTCGTAAATATTTGATTTGATTGTCTTGATCAAACTTTTTTAAATCCGCTATTCTAAATTGCCTTACAAATGGCCAGATAGCCCAATCAGCTAAGGTTTCTTTTGCATCAACAAGAAACAACGGTTTTCCTTCTATACAAAATTTTTTTAATCTGTTATTTAAAGATAAAAGGATTTTCATAGCGGCAGCACGATGAGTTTCTGATTCTTCAAAATTAAATCTAGATGCATATTTAAACCGATCCAAATGATATTTAAATTCTTTATCATTTGTTTCTATAAGGCTAAATATTTCTTTTGACTTTTCATTATTATTACAAAATAATTCAAGCATATTTGATCTTTTAATACTCCAGATCATTATTTCCAGACTCTCATCAATTACTTTATTCAAATTAGTCTTTAATACAGGTACAGTTGCTTTTTTAGAAATTTGTATTAATTCAATAGGCTTGTTTTTTAGTTCGATCTCTCTTAACTCCACTACCTGATTTGTATTTAACAAAGCCCATCTAGCTCTAATTGCGTAGGGACATCGTCTAAAGCTATAAAGAATATTGTGCTTCATAATTTTCCTGTTAAAATCATCTTGTTACCTATGACTAGATATGATTAGTCATTCCAATAAATCTTAATTAGAATATGCTTTACAAGTATATCCTTTATGATTTTTTTTTGGAATTATATTTTACTATAAAAATATAACCCAATATTTTTATATTCCAAACGCTTCATTTCTCAAGAAAGTAAAATTATGTCAGGATTTGTTTATTTAATGAAGAATGGTGATTTATATAAACTCGGAAGTACTACTAATTTGAAAAGTGAGGCTAGTAAAATGAATCCAGGCGAAATAATTTCTTCTTTCAAAACTAATGATCCCAAATCTTTTGAAGTAAGATTGTTAAAGCTTTATAAGAAAAAAAGAATTCCGGATACGAACTATTTCCGTTTATCTGAAGCAGAAGTTAATAATTGTATAAAACATTTAGAAGGAAAAAGTAATTTTCCAAAAAGCTTAAATGATGAGTTAAGAATCGGATTGAATGGATCGTTTTTGTTCGCAGTTATAACTTTTCTTATTTCATTCCTTATTAATAAGATGTTTATATTTAGTTTTTTTATTTCAATATTATTTGCCTCTCTCCCTATGTGGTCACTTGTGATCCTTGGTAGTTTTGGAGGCTATGATACTGATGACCTTACACTTTTTTCGACGGTTTCTAACAGATTAAAAGGTTTTCTGATAGCTATCTCTATGGTTTCAGTTGCATATGTTTTATATACTTTTTCTAGTTTTTCAATTGCCTTTTAATCTAGACAACTCTTTTTTATTTTCATACATATATTTTATAACTTCTTGCTTAATTATCAACTTATAGCTATAAATATATTTAATAGGTCATGACCTTTAGAGAGTATGAACATTTCTGATTATCTTCAATTCTTAGAACCAATACAAGAACAGCTTAATAAGGTTTACTCAATTGCTTCTTTGGCGCTTACAATTTTAATTTGTTTATGGCTATTTAACTTTATAGTTGGTCTCATACAAAGGACGTATTCAGTGGGTAAAGCTATAGGAAGTTTTTATAGAAATTATTTTCATAAGTATCTCCGTAAGGCAATTTTGGGAGTGTTGAATTCATTTAAGAAAACTATTAACCCTATTTAAAAAATAAGAATTTTCTTCTAAATATTTGTTTCAAGTTGACAATTTAGTGCGATTTCAAAAGGAATAGAACTGTTTGGTAAATCCAGTAAATTGGAACAAATACTTGCAATATCATTTGTCTGTATCATATCTTTTTTGGGAAAATGATTTACTTCTTTTGCCATTTCTGTATTTACCCATCCTGGGCAAATAGCTGTAACTCTAATACCTTTTTCCCATCCTTCGTTTCTCATGGTTTGGCATAAGCTCATTAAAGCGAATTTACTCATTGAATAGCTAGCCAAGTTACCCTTTGATCGTTTTCCACTCATAGATACCAATACAATAATCCTTGCTGAATTACTTAGGGATAAATACTTCCAAGCATTTTTTGTTAATATCCATGGTCCCATTACATTTACTTTCCACAGATCATCAATATCTTTCATCTCATCATCATTAAATAATAAATTTGTTTTTTTGAATATCCCAGCGCAATGAATAATAGTATCAATATTTTTAAAAGTTTTGACTGTTTTTTCTACCCATTCCTTCGATGATTTTTGATCAGTTGCATCATATTTATGTACCAAAACTTTATCTTGAGGGTTTAATTTTGGATCTAAGGGTGTCTTATTTAATTTTTCTTTTTGTCTCACTCCTAAGCTTAATGAATGCCCCTCTTTACGTAATTTTAATGCTATCGCTTTACCAATACCTCTACTTGCTCCGCTTATAAGAATTTTTCTCATTTATTATTAACTATTAATGCTTTTAATAATAAATTTAATTCTCTACCATGCATATTCATCAAGCCTTGTTTTATAGTCCAGGGTGATTTCCTAAACATTTTCCACATTGCGGATATTAGTTCGTTAAGGCTAAGCGTATTTGTGAGGAATCCATACCATTGTTTATTAGGTAAACTAAAAAATTCCACAAAAAATCCTCTTAGTAACTTCTCTTCGAATCGCATTAATTTTTCTAATCCAAATTTATAAATAGCTTGCTTTCTTCTAAGTTCAGAGGGCCATAAGACTTGCCAACCCTTCTTTGCTAATGAGGCTGAGGATGCTTTATCGTCTTTCATTGCTAATGAAAGGGCTTTGGCAACTTTAGGAGCTCTTCTTAAAAGGCTGCCAACCATATATCCCGAAGCGGGATGTACCATTCCAGCAGAACCACCGAAACCAAGTACCGGTTGTGTTAAGTCAGGAATAGGCATATTCATTGGTAGATATGAACCATGCTCTTCATGTACAAGACTTTTTATTACCAACCCCCGAGTTTCTAATCTTTTTTCCAATCTTCTTTTTAATTCATCAAGTGAGACTGGAGGAAATAGACCCAAGGATGTTTCTTCTAGGAAAAATTTTCCATCTCCCATATCCATAGCGTATAAAAATGTTGGAGCTTCTTTTCTCTCCTCAGGATTCAAGTGGTCGCAGCGATAATCCATGAGAACAAATTGATCTTTATCGACAGGTGGTGCGTTGAACTCTCCTACGATTCCATAACAAGTTTGAACAGCTACTGGACCTTGGTTAGGAGATTTAATAAAAACGGGTTTGTAACCAGTTGCGTCAATTACTAGCCGAGCATGAAGTTCTTTACCATTAGAAGTTTTAACTGTGCTTGTTAAGTTATTAGTTTCTAAGTTGATTGCTGAACCTTTATGCCATTCTATTTCAGCCTTATTGCATTGCTCTAACCAATAAGCTTGTAATTTGTTTTTATCAAAAAGACCATAATCTCTATTATGTTTCGTTACTTCATTTTTCTTGGAATTTGGATCCTTGTCTCCCTCGCCAAAATAACTAATGGTGTTTATCCATCTATGTTCAAGTAAGTGACTCAGTCCAAGCTCATCAACCTCCTCACCCCATATGCCATAAGTGAAGGGCCAAGGTTCTTCTGGGGATTGCTCCGATAAGAGTTCAACATTTAAGCTTTCATTTGCTAATGCTGCCGCTATTGATAAAGCTCCTGGTCCGGAACCAAGTACTAGAGCATCTGATAATGCACTAGTACTCATGGCTCCTCTTGAGGAAAATGGCTATATCCTTTTACTAGCCGGCCTAAAATAGGATTTAATTTCTTAGAATAAAAAATAGTTATTTGATTGTCTCCCTGGATTGCCACTTTAAACACCTATGCCTATAGAATCAACAATAGCTCGTGATGGCATTAACAATGAATTGTATTAATGTTTTTTATCAACTTAATGGTTTTATTTTGTTTTTAAGTATGTATGAAGAGTTTTTGATTAAAAATTGAAATAATAAACAATTTAATTTAATTCCATAATCATTTAGCATTGAAAATAAAAATTTATGAAAGAAAAATCAAATATTTCAAAAAAGGATAAACCTTTAACTATTTTTATAACAGGTGGTTCATCAGGTATTGGTTATCAAGCAGTTTTAAAATTAATTTCCCTTGGTCATAACATAATTTTACCATGTAAAAATATATCTAGAGCGAATGAAGTATCTACTAATATATTTAATCAATATCCAGTTGAATTATCTAAGAAAGGTAAGATTTATACTCCCATAATGGATCTTTCTGATTTAAAAAGTATTGATTCTTTGTGTTCTGAACTTAAAATTAAACGTGTGAAAATTGATGTTTTAATTTTGAATGCTGGTCTTCAATATACAGGATCAAAAACACCTAGGATGTCAACTCAAGGAGTTGAATTAACTTTTGCAGTCAATCATCTATCACATTTTTATCTTACACAAAAGATTTTACCTTTAATAGATAAGAACAATAATCCGAAAATAATTATTACCTCTTCAGAAGTTCATAACCCTAATAGTGGTGGAGGCAAAGTAGGATCTAAAGCAAGCTTAGGAAACTTAAAAGGATTAGAATCTGGACCAGGTTTTGAGATGATTGATGGAAATAAATTTAATGCTGATAAAGCTTATAAAGATAGTAAATTATGTAATATTCTTTTTGCAAGAAAGTTAAGTAATAATTTGATGAGAAAGAAATTGTTAATTCCTGTTATTGCATGGGCTCCAGGCTTGGTTATCTCTAGAGATAACCAAGGATTTTTTAGGTATAGCAGAAAATATAATCAATTAGGACAAATAATATTTGCTTTTTTAGCTAGAGATATTTTAAGAATAACTACATCCAATAAAAATGCAGGTTTAATTTTAAGCAATCTAACTTGTTTATGTAAATATAGAAAACCTGGTTTTAATTATTATAGTAATAAAATTATTTCATCAGGTAAATTTATTTTTGAAGATGCTGATATCAGTAATGATGCCCAAAGAGGAGACTTGTCAGATAATTTGTGGGAGTTATCGCAATCTCTAATAGATAAGATAAATAGATAAATATCTCTTATTTATTTACATGAATTGTTTGAGTTGGATATGCGAAGTTAATATTTTCATTTTGGAACTTCTTCATTATTTCTAGATTAATCTCTTGCTGAGCTGACATTGCTTGAAGATAATCACTTGTAGGAATGTAATAGACAAGTTCAAAATCAAGACTGCTATTTGCAAATTCGATAAAATGACATCGGTCGAAGATTGCATTTTCCGTTTTATCAACGATATTTTTTATCATCATAGGTATGTTCTTTGTTTGTTCATATGTAGTTTCGTAGACCACGCCTAATTTATGAACCAGTCTTCTTTTCTTCATCTCAGCATAATTTGATATTACTCCATTTGTGAGTCTGCTATTGCTCATTACTATGGCTTCTCCGTTGATACTTCTTAATCGTGTGGATCTGACACCTACGCTCTCAACTTTTGCCCAGATCCCATCAATATGAATAAATTGGCCACTTTGAAATGGTTTATCTAGGAGAATCGTTATATATTCAAAGAATTCTTGAACTGGTTCCTTTAAGGCGAGTCCAGCTCCTATACCTCCTGCACTTAAAAGAGCCCAAATGGCTGCCATTTGAACACCCATATTTTGAAGATAAAAAATAACCCCTAGACTCCAAACAGATGCCCCGACCATTGGACTAAGTGAACGAATCATTTCGCTGATAGATTGATCGTTAATCTTGCTTGCCCATCTTTGTATTATTTTCAAAAATACTCTATTAACAAATCTGACAATATAAATAAGACATAGAAACTTACTAATACCAATTAAGGTCTTATCTACTATTCCACCAATTAGTAAGACTTTCCATGCAACTATGAAACTTAAGATAAATCCTAAAGGTTTAATAGTCTCAATTAAAAGAGTAGCTATGTAGTCATCTGTTTTGCTTTGTGTTGCAGAGGTTATTCTCCTTAAAATCTTCTTTAGGATCTTTGGACTAACCAGGGAAATAATGCAACCTATACTAAAAGTAAGTAATGAAATAATAATGTTTTTATAAAAATCATCCATGATGTCAGATTACTTTTCTTCAGACTGCCTGAAAAAAATGATTTGTCTAGATTTTTTCTAATTATTTAATTTGAAAATGATTTTTTCATAATTTTACTAACCTCCCTAAATTCTTTTCTATCAGAGGTTTTACATAATTCACATATTAGACTTTCAGTCGTGGAAGCAACTGCACCAGATAATATAACCCTTAAAAATGCAGTATCATTATCTATTTTATTTCTACTTCCAATAGCATCTCGTGGGATTAGTATGTTTAACCCTTTTTGTAAAAGATCAATTGATGTCTGAAGAATACATATATGACTCTCAATTCCACAAACTATTATATTTTTAAAATTATATTCATTTATATAATTTATAAAGTTCTTATTCTTACTACAACTAAATTCCATTTTTTCAAATTTAGGATATTTATTATTGTTTGAAATTGACTCTATAGTCTGCCCAAGCTTCAATGGATTTTGTTCCGTAATAGCTATGCGAACATTAAGCAAATTGCAGGTATCGATAAGCTTTTTAATATTAAAAATTAATAGTTGATTATCTTTAATATTGTTTATAAGCTTTTGTTGCATATCTATTATAAGTAATAATGTTTCATCCTCTACTATTATTTTGTTATTATTATTATTATTTACATTGATTGTGGATAAATCTTTTTTTAAAGATTGATTCATTTTAGAGTTTTTCTGTTTATTTAAATATAAATGATCTGATAAACATATACATCATTTCTTTCAAAACCACTCTGAGTAAGTCTTCACTTGGTTGCACGCTGTTCTCATTACGCTAGACTATTGAGAAAATAAAGCTGATATTGATTTCTCCTCCTTCCTTTCGAACCCATCCTTCTCCTCTTGAATCTGGTCTTCGATCAGATGGCAAAAGAATGACCCCTCAAAGGAAAAAGGTTCTTTCTTTATTTGAAGAGATTGGCTCTGGAATTCATCTCAGTGCGGAGGAAGTACATTCCAAATTGACTATATCTGGGGAGAAGATTTCTCTTGCGACTATTTACAGAACCTTAAGACTCTTGGTCAAGATGACTTTCCTTAATGAACTTGATTTAAGTGAGGGAGGCAATAGGTTCGAATTGCTTAGTCATGATCATCCAGATCATCATCATTTGATTTGTATTCGTTGTGGTAGAACAGAAGAGTTTGAAAATAATGATGTTATTAATGCTGGTAAAGCAGCAGCTGAAAAATTCGGATTTAAATTATTGGAGTCATCGTTAAACGTAAGGGCATTATGTCCAATTTGTCTTAATAAATAAACTTTTTTTAACTTAATTCTCCACCACAACTCGAACCAGCTCCAGCGGTGCAGCCATAACAATGATTCCCTACTGAAATAGGATTATTCTTTAAAGAGACAAGTGGAATCAATAGATCATTCAAGTGATTAATCCTACCATTTTTCTTTATTCCTAATTGTTGGTTAAAATCACAATCATATAGATAACCTTTCCAGTCAACACTCAGAGTTGTTCTACACATTACTGAGTTAAGATTTCCTGGATTATGACTATCTTTAAGTAATTTATTATATTCTTCTAGTTTTCCAATTATATTTAAATAGTTTTCATATCTATTAATTGGCATATTAGCTAAAACAAATAAATTCGAGAAAAAAATACCATACCTTTCTTTTAGTTCTAGTCTATAATTATCTTCTAATTCTTTTTGAGATGGTGGAAGTTGTGGACCACTTGGATTATAAACTAGATTCAAAAGTAGACCTTGATCTTTTATGCCGTAACCAAAATTGTTAAGCTGTTTAAGAGCTAATATACTTTTTTCAAAAACACCTTTTCCTCGTTGTTTGTCTACATTATCCTCGAGATAACAGGGCAGTGACGCAGTTATTTGTACCTTATTTGATGCTAAAAAACTTGCTAAATTTTCATAACCTGGCTCTGTAAGTATTGTTAAATTACACCTGTCCATTACTTCAACATCAAGACTACGTACTTCTCTTACTAAATGTTTAAATTTAGGGTGAAGTTCAGGCGCTCCTCCTGTAATATCTAATAGCTTAATATTATTAACCTTTATAACTTTAGGTATAAGATTTATAATATCGTCGCTCATCATTTCTGTTCTGCTTGGACTAGAATTAACGTGACAATGACTACAGGCTTGATTACATTTATAACCAATATTTATTTGCAAAGTATTAAGATAGTCTCTCTTGATTTTTGGAAATTTTGCTTTAGTCATCTCCATAGAGATCTATATGTATCTAGCATTAAAACTCATTATAATTAAAATATTTATTAAAACGGGAATATTTTATAATTTTTTTTACTAATAAGTTAAAAGTTACTAGCTAATTGTTTAAACCATTCTATATATTCTTTTGGACCATCATTGATAATCATATTGAATTTTAAATCATCATTAGGATCGCTAATGCCTGTCATATCAGTTCCATTAATTCTTGGCCTTAATACCTGATTGTTGCAGCTGTTAACAAATACAACTTGATTATCTTTCTTATATGACTCTCCCAACCTTTGGATCAATGTTAAAAAACCTCTATCGCTCCCACCTCTTAACCAAGAATTATCTTTATTACTTTTGACAGAGGTTACTGTATCGCCAATACCTATTAGTAGTGGCATTTGATCATTAGGAATTTTATCTCTGCAAAGTTCTATTAATTTATTATGTGTCTTTGGGGCATTCCTGACGTTAAAGTTTTCACCGAAAGGATAAATGCCGGTTTTATTTTCTATGTATTTATTTAATAGTAATAAAAGACCTGCTTCTTTTATTGCACCTTTTATAATGAACTGAATGTCTGTTGTTCCGAATTCTTTTTGAGTTGAATATTTCATTATCTCTTTGCCATCTCTTATCCCTAGATTTGGCATCAAATGCAGATAAAAAGAGTTATCTAAACCATTATTTTTAGACTCTTCTAGTAAATTATTCATTATTTTCTCCATAATCAATTGCAAATCTTTAACTTTTTCAAAATCATTTTTAACATTGTTAAAAATTTCATTAAAGTTTAGAGTGGGAGTAAATCGTGTATCACATACAGCTACATCAATTAATTTATTTCTAAAATCATTTGAAAGATTTGGTAAGAATTTTTTTAATTCATAAGTTAACATTGATCGCATCATTTTTGGAACTTCTGATAAAAAGTTAATTTCATTATCTTTGAGCCCTGGATGAGATAAGTTACTAAATCTATCTTGCAATTCAACTCCACACGCCGCAAGGCCAGGTAAGTAAAAGCCATTTTCTTTTGCTAAAGTTTTTGAATTAAGTGCCTTCTCTACTAAACGATTAACGCCTCTTCTGCCTTCATGCTCCCCGCAGGTTAGGACTGCAAACTTCTCTTTTAATCTGGAAACGTCCTTCACATATTCTTTATTGATCTCTCTTTTGAGTGGGTCTTGAACTAGTGGGATACAAACGCCGTCAAGATCCTGAACTATTAGGATGTTTTGTTCATTTATTATAATGTCAATAACTTCTTCTTTTGTCTTGAACATTTTCATAAAAGAAGCCTTTAAATATTATCTTACTCAGGCTTTAATTAATATACACTTTCTTGTCAGTTCTTATTCTTAAATAAGTATATAGATATATATTCAGTCTAATAAAAACTATTTTATAATTTCCTTATTATTGTATATAATGTAATTGAATGCAAATAAACAGTGTTTGATAAGAATTTAAGTAATAGCTTCTTTGCCGAGCCTTATTCAAGTGAGTCTGTAACTATAAGAATCAGAGAGGTTTTGAATGGAAAAGTAGGATTTTATAGTGTCGGTCTTTACCCTGCCTCTCTTGCCTATAACTGTGCCTTGCAAAATGAAGGATATAATATTCTTTTAGCCCCTAGGGACGGGAGAGAAATTTTAGGAGCTTTTTCTCATATTGATCTCTCTGAAATGGATGACAGTGTTAAAAATAAAATTGAATCAATGGCCATTTCAAATGATAATAAATCAGTAAGATATAATACTCTTAAGGATTTAATAGTTAACTGTGAATTAGTTGTTTTAAGTTCAAATAGTAAACATATAATAAATGATGTTAATTTAGCATTTAAACTTAAAAAAGAGCTTAATCGAGATAATGTTGTACTTGCATGCTTGGTTGGTTCATTTTGCCATGATTATAACTTGAATGAATCTTTTGTTTTGTGCGAGAAATTAAACAACCTGGCTTTCTTTTCAGGGTTTCATCGACATGGAGCTCTTCGAAATCCATTAGATAGTTTTACTGCTAATTTTTGCCATCCAGATGCGATGAATGCAATATTAGGTGCAAAACTATTAAATAAAATTTCACCAAATATTCAGGTTTCTGCAGGCATACATAACGTTGAGGGGCAATATATAAAAGCTGCCAAAAATATATCTTCTATTTTAGCGGGTTTTGGTCATACTTTTCATAAGAATAATCCTGGATTACTTCCAACTTTATTGACCCTATTATTAGATCAATGTTTAGATCAGGCAGCCTATGTTTCTATGAGTCGATCAGACAGGGAGAACTTATATACAAAACAACCCTTTCCTATTACTGAACTTGGATATAGTGTCCAACGTATAGAGGCGTCCCTCCTTAAGGATGGTGATTTTACTCAGGTAAGAGATCATACTTTTACTCAATTGACAGCCATGGTCGCCGACGTGAGAGGGAGTATGATGCTTCCTGTAAGTGGTAAACCAACTAGGAATTTTCAAGCTGGTGAAGTCCTCGCAGAGAAGATGATTCAGTATAAAAGATGCCCAAAAGGGATAGAGGAGTTTATAGAATGGTGCGAAGACGCTGGTCTTAAAAGGGGAGCTTTAGAAGGAATAAATTCTTTAAATTATTGGCCATATATCTTGAGAAAATATTCAATACCTATTAATAATGCATCAATGATAAATCTTCTATTCATGTGCATAATGGCTCCTGAAGAGATTAAACCTGATATTTATAATGTTTTAATTAGTAGTCGTGAATTAGCTAATTATTGTCAAGAATCTGTTAAATCATGTCAGAGCAAAAAAATATCTAATTCTCTAAATAATTTTCATTTACAATCTTCCATTGATTTTGTAGTAAAGTTATTAACCGATAAAGATCGATCAGTTTTTGAATTAACTGAGATTGATTTTGATAATCCTCTAGAATCTTCAGATAAGAAAACTTATAAAAAGGTTATTGATTATATAGAAACTTATTTAATGGAATATAATTTATAAAATAAATTATATGGATTTTAAAAAAATAAATTTCATTTCAAAGAAATTTTTTAATAATAGTACAGTTTTAAAGATAGATTTGCTAGATTCTGGTCTTATAAATAAAACGTATATTGTTGAACATTTAAGTTATGGTAAAAAGTCTAAATATATTTTACAGTGTCTTAGTAATATATTTGAATCACCTGAAATAGTTAATATTAATCATAAATTAATAACAGATCATATTAAGAAAAAAATAAATAAAAATGATCTTAACTTTTACTCTCAAAGGTGGGAGGTCCCAAGTTTAATAAGGTGTACTTCTAATAACCTTTTTCTATATCCTTTTGATGGTGACTTTTGGCGAGCAATGGTTTATATAGAAGATACTTTTAGTTTTGACATATTAGATGATAAATTAATGGCTTATCAAACTGGTCTTGGCCTTGCTAAGTTTCATTTATCATGTTCCGACTTTGATTTTAAAAATTTAAAAAGTAGTATTAATTATTTCCACAATACGAAGTACTTTATTGATCAGTTTTATATAAGCCTAAATGATTATGAATTTTTTAAACTAGATGAGCATGTTAATAAAAGGCTTCAAGAATTAATACTTAGTTTATCTAAGCACATTGTATATGTTGAATATATATTAGGACTTTTAAAGAAAAAATCAATAGATTATAATGTCATACATGGTGATCCTAAGCTAAGTAACTTTCTGTTTGACATTCAATATAAATATGTTGCTTCTTTGATTGATCTAGATACTGTCTCCTCTGGCTATTTACTTACGGATCTGGCTGATTGTATTCGTTCAATTTGTAATAAGGCTGGTGAGGATCCAGATAGTATTGATAATGTCTGCTTTGATATTAATTGTTGTATGTATTTTCTTAAAGGTTATTTCTCACTACCAATTAAAAGTGGTAATTATTGTTTTGAACTCCTTCCTGAATTCATTTATTTGATAATGATTGAATTAACTATTAGATTTCTGACTGACTTTTTACGATCAAATATATATTTTAAAATTAAATATCCAACACAGAATCTATATAGAGCAGAAGTTCAACATCGATTGCTTGCCAGTTTCGTTACTCAAATTCCTATTTTGTCAAATTCACTTTACGAAATAGGGATTTCTTCAAAATCAACTTTTTACTCAGATGTACAAAAAATTGTTTAGGGTTTCAGATATGCCAACTTGTCACTAAAGTGAATTTGTTATTTATTTTTTCTTGTGGCAAAGGAATTAACCCATAGGGCCGATGAGCTTAAACAATTAGGTTGGAATCAGGAAGATTTGTACAAATATATTGAATTATGGGATTACAGACAAAGATGGGGTTCCATAAATTTAGAGAGAGAAGATAGGTTGTTTCTTCGAAAAGCAGAATCTTTATTACCTGAAATTTCCAAAAATAAAGTATCAGTAAAAAAACCGCTCAAAGAAAAATCATATTATTGCTGGATTCAGTTCTTCCTAAATGAGATGAATAGTTTTGAGTCAAATGAAAATTTAGAAGAGGGTATGCGAGGGGTTTGGCCTATTTTCCTAGAGGAAGAACTTAGAGTAATTGATTATTTTGAGCCAGTCTTAGGCTTGCCGGATACTATTAAAGCTAAATTAATTGGTCCTATTAGGGAGGATTTGGTCAAAATAGCTTTAGAAATCTATAAAGAATCAATTATTACAAAGCAATTTGATTTCCAAGGGGCGCTGGATAATGCCAAATCGAGTGGCGAAAACTCTAGTTGGAGATCTCTTAGAGATAATGATTATGAAAGTAATCAAGACTATCAAATTATTAATAAATCATCCGTTTTGGAATTTCGTAAAAAAGTAAATGAAAAGCTTTTATCTTTTATAAAAGATAATTTGCCATCATTAGCAGAGTCAGATAAATCTTTACCTCCTAATGATTGGATAAGTTAAGTAGCCATTTCACAACTTATGTGGCTAAAAAGAAATAAGAGATAATTAATTCTTTGACTTCCCAACGTTTTGAAACTCTTCAGTTGCACGCAGGCCAAGTACCAGATCCTGTTACCAATTCTAGAGCGGTTCCTATTTATCAGACAAGTTCATATGTTTTTAACGATGTAGATCATGGAGCGAACTTATTTGGATTGAAGGAATTTGGAAATATCTATACTCGCTTGATGAATCCTACAACGGATGTTTTTGAAAAAAGAATTGCAGCGCTTGAAGGAGGGGTAGCAGCTTTAGCTACAGCATCAGGACAGTCTGCACAATTCATTGCGATTTCCAATTTCCTTACCGCAGGAGATAGCTTTGTTTCAACATCGTTTTTGTATGGAGGAAGCTACAACCAATTTAAAGTTCAATTTCCGCGTTTAGGGATTAATGTCAAGTTTGCTGATGGCGATGATGCAGAAAGCTTTGAAAAACAAATTGACTCATCTACAAAAGCAATTTATGTAGAGTCTATGGGGAATCCTAGGTTTAATATTCCTGATTTTGACGGTCTATCGCAATTAGCTAAATCGAAAAATATTCCTTTAATTGTTGATAACACTTTAGGTGCTGCTGGAGCTTTAATTCGCCCTATTGAACATGGGGCAGATGTAGTTGTTCAAAGTGCTACAAAATGGATAGGAGGTCATGGTACTAGTCTTGGAGGAGTAATTGTTGATGCAGGAACTTTTGACTGGGGAAATGGAAAATATCCTTTAATGAGTCAACCAAGTGCGGCTTATCATGGTTTAGTTCATTGGGATGCTTTTGGATTTGGGAGTGATATTTGTGGAATGCTTGGAGTTCCTTCAGATCGAAATATTGCGTTTGCTCTAAGAGCTAGGTTAGAGGGGTTGCGAGATTGGGGCCCTGCAATTAGTCCGTTTAATTCATTTTTATTACTTCAAGGATTAGAAACATTAAGTTTAAGAATAGAAAGACATTGCTCTAATGCTCTTTCATTGGCTAAGTGGTTAGATGATCATTCAAAAGTTGATAACGTTAGTTATCCAGGCTTGCCAACGGATAAATATCATTCAAGAGCCTCTTCTTATATGACTAATAGAGGAAAAGGTTCGATGTTGATTTTCTCTCTGAAAGGGGGCTTTGATGATGCTGTAACTTTTATAAACTCTTTGAAACTTTCTAGTCATCTAGCAAACGTAGGAGATGCAAAAACATTAGTAATTCATCCTGCTTCAACAACTCATCAACAATTATCACCCGAAGAACAGTTGTCCGCTGGTGTTACTCCGACTATGGTAAGAGTGTCTGTTGGCATAGAACATATTGATGATATTTTAGAGGATTTTGAGCAGGCTCTAAATTTAATTTGATTTTCCCAGGAGGTATATAGATATGGCTTTAATACTTCCTCGTAGTTATCATAAAATTTCTTCAATTGAAAAAAATCATATTTCATGGATTGAGCCTGAATTAGCAGAAAGACAAGATATTAGACCTCTTAGGATTGGGATATTGAATATTATGCCTTTGGGAAAGCAATATGAATTTAATTTATTGCACCCGTTAGGCCTTTCTCCTCTTCAAATAGAACCTATTTGGATAAGATTAAAATCTCACTCATATAGAACTTGGGATTTAGAACATCTAAAAAATTTATATGTTCATTGGGAGGAGGCAATGACTCCAACACCTTTAGATGGGTTGATTATTACTGGAGCACCTGTGGAACACCTGCCTTTTGAAGAAGTCAATTACTGGAAAGAATTAGTAAATCTAATTGAAGAAGCGAAATTGAAATGTGCAAGTACTTTAGGTTTGTGTTGGGCTGGTTTTGCAATGGCCTATTTAGCTGGAGTAGAGAAAAAGAATTTTAATAAAAAACTTTTTGGTGTATATCCTTTGAGGAGCCTTGTCCCTGGTCATTCTTTAATGGGAACGCAAGATGACGAATTTTTCTGTCCCCAGAGTAGGCATGCTGGCTTATTAGACTTTGAAATGGAGAAAGCAGAAAAAGAAGGTAGGTTAAGACTATTGGCTCATGGAGAGAAAGTAGGATATACAATTTTTGAAACTCCAGATCAAAAGCAATTGATTCACTTAGGACATCCTGAATATAACGTTGACCGATTAAAATCTGAGATGGAAAGAGATAGAAAAAGAGGTGACGTGCCTCCGCCAGAAAATTTTGATTTGGACAAATCAAAAA
The DNA here is from genome assembly GCF_059772445.1 of Prochlorococcus sp. G4PB17. Classification (NCBI taxonomy): domain Bacteria; kingdom Bacillati; phylum Cyanobacteriota; class Cyanophyceae; order Synechococcales; family Prochlorococcaceae; genus Prochlorococcus; species Prochlorococcus sp. G4PB17. The sequence continues at coordinate 88,496 of NZ_CM186288.1, forward strand.
CTTCGTGGCGATCCCATCGTAACTTATTATTCCAACAATGGTTGTGGTTCTGTTACCAACATGTGAGCTTAAGTGTCTAATTTTTTTTGCTTTATTGGTGTATAGATTATTGGGTTACTGATTAATATAAAGATAACTATTTCAAAGGTGGCATTACATTATTTGGATCATAAATAGCTTTGATTTCTTGTAATTTAGGGAGCCAATCTTTGAATGCTGATGACAGTTCTCTTTGATGCCATTGCAAATGAGGGTGTATCTGTGCAAGGTGTACTCCTGGACATATAAATTCTAGATTATCCCAAGACTCTTCCATCCATTTCAGTGTCCTATTTCTCTCTGATTCATCATAGGATTTCCAAGCACCATTAATCCAAGGTTTCCAGATTGCATCACGATGAATAAACGAGGTATCTATGTCTTTTAAATGTGTTAAACCTCCTAATTGTTGAGAGGCAATATAACAACTTTTGTTAGGCCTTTTATCTATTAAATCCTTAATTATTTTTAGTACCCTGGTATTTTTTTCTTCCCAAGCAGGACCAAGTAAACCAATTACCTCAGAATGGTTTGAGCTATTATTTATATTATTTCCTGCGCTTAAAGTTGGTAAAGAATTCAAGCTTGTAAATTTACTAATAATTCGATTACACATGAACGGCAATCTTTCTAACAAGTTAGTTAATTGAGCTTCATGATCTGTATTTTTCACCTCACCAATTGCATGTGCAAAAATATTTTCTCCATAAACCCATTGGAAGCTTAGTGAGTTAGGCCAGTTCTCTGCTTGATTAAGACATTCTGATAACTGTGATAATGAAAGATTTGCTGTCCAACTTAATACTGGTCTTAATGGTTGAGTTTTTAATTTTACTTTTGTGATAATGCCAAGAAATATAGCGGCTCCGCAAAGGGCTTTCCATTCAAGATTTATTTCTTTGGATTCCATTGGTCTAAATAAATGAAACTCTTCTCCATTACCCCAAAAACCTTTAATTTCTATAATTTGATCAATTGCTAATCCTCTACTTCTACTAAGGGGACTTATTCCACCAGTTAAGATATACCCCATTCCCGTTTTCCCAGATAAACCAATTGGAAAACTTCTTTTATGATTAATTAAAAAATCAGATAAAGCTCCCATTTTTACTCCAGCTTCAATTTCTACAAACTTTTGATCAAAATCAAAAAATATGTTTTGGTAGTTTTTTCTTAGGTCTACAATCCAGTGTTTATCTGCTGCTGCTCTACTTGTGGTTCCCCCACTGGATACTAAAAAGGGAACTGAAGTTTTTTGGGATGATTGCAGTGATTGGAACAATTCCGAATTGACTTTCTCCACAACTCCAAGGACATCACTATCCCTAGAATTTTGATTTTGCAGTGATATTAAATTTTTAATAATTTGCTCCTTTTTCTATAATGAATTTCTTAAGTTGATATTTTATAAAATTATATTCAACTAAAGTAAATTATTGTCTAAAAAGCGTTTTGATTTATTCGGCTTCAATCACTTATAAATATCCAACGAATATTGGTATAGTTTTATGCGGTCATGGGAGTAGAGACCCTAAAGCCATAGAAGAGTTTATTAATGTAGTCGAAAAAATAAAATTGAGAATACCTAATATTCCAGTTGTATTTGGATTCCTAGAATTTAATCGACCAATAATCAGCGAGGCCTTAGATCAACTTAGAAATATTGGAGTTGAGAGAGTCATTGCTTTACCAGCGATGCTATTCGCAGCGGGACATACTAAAAATGATATTCCTGCAGTTTTGAATAAGTACTCTGCTGAAAAAGGACTTACTATTCAATATGGCAGGGAGCTTGGACTGAATTCTTTGATGATTGGGGCGGCTGGAGCAAGAGTCAAGGAAATAATTGACAGTAATCCAATATTCCCTTTATCAGAAACATTACTTGTTGTAGCTGGGAGGGGTTCCTCAGATCCTGATGCAAATTCAAATGTTTGTAAAATCACAAGGATGCTTGTTGAAGGATTTGGCTTTGGATGGGGAGAAACCGTTTTTTCAGGAGTAACTTTTCCACTAGTTGAACCTGGTTTGAGACATGCCATAAAACTAGGGTTTAAAAGAGTAATTCTTTTACCTTATTTTCTTTTTTCTGGAGTTTTGGTAAGTCGTGTAAAAGATCATTCTTTGAGAGTCTCAAGAGAAAACCCTGATATTAATTTCTTAAATGCAAGATATTTGTCTGATCAAGATTTAGTTATTGATACTTTTTTAGAGAGATTTCATGAGGTGTTAAATGGAGAGAATTTTATGAATTGTGCTTTATGTAAATATCGCTCTAATTTATTAGGTTTTGAAAGTGAGGTTGGACATGAGCAGGTCAGTCACCATGATCATGTTGAGGGGTGTCTAGATATCTCCCCAGAAAATAAAGAACATACACACTCGCATGAACATTTTCCTTATCCGCATGCTCAGCATCCTTTTGGACCTGTCACGCTTCGCTCTTTAAATAAAGGCCAAATCTAAAAAAAATAGGTTTAAATTAAAGAATCATTTGTCTCTTTCTTGCATGCGACGCAAGGGACTCGTTAATTATACATTTTTTTAATGTTTAGTTCCGGCTCTTTTCCCCAAGTGATTTCCACAACAAGTGAAGAGTTTTCCACTATGAAAAACTAAAAACCCTGTTTTCGTGAAGAGCTTGTGGGATTCAATGGATATTTTAATAGTAATTTACACTTAGCAATCTTAGGCGAATAAACCTAGTTCATTTGAGATGCTTCCTCGAGAACCCCTGACATGAGATGAGTCTATTGCTGTCTTGGATTTTTGGTAAAGCTTTTCTTTATCGTTGACGTTTTATTCAAAATTTAAGATCCTTATCTCATGAATTTCGAACTTTTAAAAAAGGAAATGGAGTTTAATCAAATTGAAACTAGTATTGACTCGATAAAAAGTGATGAGCTCTGTTGTTGTGAAAATGACTTGGACCTTATGTCCATAAGTCTTGAAGCTGAGGTACCTGAAGCTCTATATGTAGGCATGAAGGATTTTATAAGTGGAAACCAGAATTGGGATCAATCCAAACTTATTAGCTCAGCTATCGCAAATTTTCTTTTTCAAAATGGTTCTGATGACAGGGCTGTTACTGAGAAGTATTTGAATGATATTTTTAATCTTTAAAGTCGATAATTGCCTTTTCGCAAGCTCTTTTAGTTATTGCCATCATTGTTAAGGTTGGGCTTTGCCAAGATGAAGTTGGCCAGCAAGCTCCATCAACTACCAATACATTGCTGCATTCCCATAGCCGATTCCAATTGTCTAAAACGCTCTTTTCTTTGTCATTTCCCATTGGTGCTCCTCCTACTTCATGTATGTAATAACCAGGGGGTGGAGCTTCTTTTTTAGTAGCAACAGATTTACTTAGAATTTGTTTGGTAAATGGAATATTTAGGATTTCATTCGCAGGAATAATTTTACCTTTTCCAGCATTGATAATAAGTTCAATCATTTTGTTCATTTCTTGGACCATTCTTTTCTCATTTTCACGCCAAACTATTGATATATGTGGGATGGAAATATCATATCTATCTTTGCTCTTTGAGAGAGAAACAGTGTTTTTAAGATTAGGGAGTACTTCTCCATGACCAATAAGGAATCCTGTTTTTGTATTTTTATATTTTTTTAAAATATCTGGAGGCTCAAATCTATCGATTCCTCCCCATATTCCATATCCTCCGACAAAGTTGTTTTGAGTTGATCTGTCTCTCCCGATGGGGATAAAGAAGCTACCTGCGCCTGTTAAAAGATGATTATTATTTTTGTCTGAATAGTTAGTCAAATTCTTTTCAATTGGGACATTAAAAAACCTGCAGGTTGATATATGATCCATTAAGTTCTTACCCAATGAATTGGAGGGGTCAATTAGACCATTTGAATTATTACTTTCTTCGGAACTTAATAGAATTCTAATTGTTTGTATTGTTGATGAACATAAGATGATTAATTTACTTTCTAACTCACTTCTCTCTCCATTTTTTTGATTTACTATAATAAGACTTTTCGCAGCTTTTCTATTCTTATTTAAGACTATTTTTTCTACAATATGATTTGTAAGTAGTTCAACCTTCCCTAACCTAGCCGCTTCTTTTAAAGTGCTACCTAAACTGCTAAATCTGGGCCATTTTGTTTTATCTGTATTCGCCCCAAATCCTCTGGAATGAATGAAGGGAAGATTTAATTTTTCTTTTATGTTGGAGGCGAATCTTGCTTCGCTTTCTGTGAATGGAAGTTTGCCAATATATTCACCATTAGGTAGTTGCTTGAGGTCATCTTTGTTGCCATATACTTTTAAAAACCTCTCTATTTCTGAATAATGTGACTCAAGATCTTCATAATTAATAGGCCATTCAAGGTTGTATTCTTTATCTTTTGAGGCTTTAAAATCTTCGTCGGCTAATCTTAAGGTTATTCCTCCCCAAGTAAGGCTTCTTCCACCAACTTGATTTCCTTGCGTCCACATGAATGGAGATTTTGCTGGGTGAGTGTAAGGATTTGTTTTTTTGTTTGCATATAGTAAGGGATTTGATTTCCAGAAACCTGGATGTTGAGGTTGATTTTGATAAATTCCAGTTGATACTCCTATCAGTCTCCTAATGAGATTGCAAGGCTCAGTTCCATTTGCCTGCTTGATTTCTAGTTCAGGACCTCTTTCAATTACTAATACTCTTACGCCTGCCTTCGCCATTGTTAACGCAGCCATCCCTCCCGTTGCGCCGGAGCCGACAATTATAACTTCATACGGCTTGTCAATCATTTCTAGGAACTTGTATATTTAAAATTTGGTAGATTTTAAATTATTTTTTGATACATAAAATATATATTAAATCATAGGGTTAGTTTTTAGGTAGTTAGAAAATTTGATTAACTTATATCGTTTTTATTTTTTTTAATAAAACTTTAGCATGCAATATTTTCTATTTGATGGCTGTTAAATTATTAAGATCATTATATTGATCTTAATAATTTTCAGGTAAATAAATAATTTATTTACTTTGGTTTAGTTTTTATGATTTAGGAGAGATTATAGTAGTAGTTTTTTAGCTTTAATATATATTAAATTCAATATTTAACTGTTAGCCCCTTTTGAATTAAAATATAATCATTGTTAGGAATTAGAGAATTATGTTTAAAGGTCTTCTTTTTTTTGTAGGCTCGGTTCTATTTTTTATGTTTACTCTGCCAGCTTATGCATCGCTGGACTATGGAAAGCAAACCTTGATAGGCGCTGATTTCTCTAACACCGATTTGAAAGGCGCGACTTTCTACTTAAGTGACCTCCAAAATGCTGATTTTTCAGGTAGTGATCTTCAAGGAGCTAGCTTTTTTGATGCAAAACTTGAAAACGCTAATCTAAGTAATACAAATATGAGAGATGTAACAATGGATGCCGCCATCCTTAACGGCGCAAACCTCTCAAATAGCATATTAGAAGGTGCTTTTGCTTATAATGCTAAATTTGAAAATGTTATTATTAAAGGAGCCGATTTTACTGATGTATTAATTGCAAATGATGTTAAAAACAAGCTATGTATTATCGCAGATGGGATAAATAGTGTCACTAATAAAAAGACTAGTGAGACATTAGATTGTTAATAAATAGGATGCTTTTGAAGAAAAATACTAATCACTCTAAATATATTTTTTGGGTTTCAGTTTTACTTATATGGACTATATCCACCCTGGCTGATCGGATTTGGTGGAATTTTTATAGCAATACTCCTTCATGGGATCAGGCTGATTATCTCAATAGTGCCCTAGACCATGCGCGTGCACTCTCTTTTTTGGATGGAGATAGGGCGTCAGACTTTAGTTCTTTTCTCGATAAGTCTCCAAAGATTCCTCCTTTGGCCTCAATAATCAATGGAGCCATAATTGCCTTTGCTGGTGATGCCCCTCATAAAGCTGCCTGGTCCTTAAGTCTTTGGAATGGATTTTTTATCTTTAATATTGCTTCGTGGGGACTTTATTTGAGAGGAAAAAAATTTGCACTTTTTTGTGTACTAATTAGCGCATTCTCTCCTTTCTTATTTGAACTAAGGACTGATTATGTTTTGGAGTTGCCTTTAATCTCTGCTATTACATTTTATTTGTTTCATCTAGGAAGGTGGAGTGATAAATCTATCGGAGGCAAATGGATTCAATTGATAATCTCCTCTTTTGCATGCGCTTCCTCTTTATTGATTAAGCAGAGTTCATTATTAATTATAATACCTTCTCTATTATTTATTTTTATTCTTTCTTTTAAAAGAGATAAAAAATTTAAATTACAATTTTTATGCTTTTTTCTTATCAATCTTTTAGCAATATTACCTTGGTTTTATCACAATTGGATAATGATATTAAGTGGAACTTACAGAGCTGTATTTGAGTCGGCATCGATAGAAGGTGATCCATCTATTTTGGGTTTAAAAAGTATTTTCTGGTATTTCCCATATTTAGATAATCAATTTGGAAGTATGGTTTTTTTTACTGGATTTTCGGGTATACTATTTATCTTTTTAAGCTACATAAGATCTTTAAGAGTATCAGAAAAATCAGTTGACTGTTTTGATTGTAATTTTTATAAATGGACATGGATCTTATATAATTTAGTTACATGTTGGACTTTTACAACTTTTATTCCTAACAAGGATGAAAGATATATTGCATGTACTATCCCGTTAATTATTTTACTGTTAGCCCTTGGATTCGCTAAGTGGAATGATTGGCTAGGTACTTATTTTAAATTCAAATATTATGGCTTATTACTGATTCCTCCAATAAGCTTTCTCTTTTCCAATTCTGTTAATAAGTTTAATACTTTAGAAACTATTTCAAATAAATATTATCCTGTTAAAAATATTATCTCGATCGTTAAATCAGATCAAGCTTTCGATACCAAAGAAACAGTTATTGTTGTTCCTAGTACTCCAGATATTAATCAGCACAATGTAAGTTATTTTGGGAGAATGAAAGGTGGAAATATCTTAGGCAGACAACTTGGTCAATCTCTTTTGCATATAGAACCTGTTCTTAAACATTCTAATTGGATTATTTTGGCTGAGGGAGATCAAGGCTCAGTTTCAAGTAATTCAATAGTTTTAGATAAAGCGATTAGAGATAGTTCTCTTTTTATTAAAGTTCGAGAATTTCCTAGAGAAAAAGAAGGAAGCTATTCTTTATGGAAGCGAAGTTCAAGTTCACTTAGGAAAACTGAATTTCATAATAGATTTATTGAACTAGCAAATGGAATGGGAAAAGGTCCATTAGGCATTAAATTGATTTTTGATGAAATAGAAATAGAACATATGCTTGATGGGCATTTTAAATATCAAAATATAGTTAGAGATAAGGCGTTATCCAAAATAAGTTCAGACCCCGAAAATGTTGAATATTTGTGGTCTTTATCTCTTCTTAAGATATTATCTAATAGGCCGTCTGAAGCTGATATTTATCTAAGAAATTTAGAGATTGTGTTGCCGAATAATCCCTGGCCAAGTGCTTACAGAACTATTGTTAATCTAGCCTCTTGGAATCCTTGGAAGGCTTCTTCAATAGCAGATAAAGCTCATAAGAGAAATCCTAATTACTTCCTAAAAAGTTTGGGTGATGTTAGTGCAGTCTTTCGAGGAGCCTTTTGGCGCTTAAAATCTGCTTCAAAAAGTGTACCGAATGCAGTAACAAGTATTGATCAAGCTTTAAAACCAATGGAAAAATAGAAGTTTGAGATAAATTCTCAATTTCTAGCTGGAGGATTCAGAGTTGGTCTCTTTCAAATGTTTTTGTTATTTCTTTTAGAAAATCAACTATTTGGGGATTTGTATAACCAAGTTCAGTTCTAAGCCCTTTGCATGAAGATGTAATCTCTTTCCAAATGTCAGCCCTTACAATTGCTTCTCTGTCTTTTAAGTAACGCTCTTCTTTCATTTTTGGATTAATTATGTAAGGTATGGGTTCCTCAGCTTTTTAAGGTGAGCAATCTAATAAATCTTTGAGATTTACTGGGTTGCTTCGATAGATATCTGATCAGTAACTTAAAAATCTAAAAAACCAATTTTTCAAAATTACCTTAACGAAAAAATAAAAGAATCATGAGAATTATGGCGTTCTTGTAGGCATTAAATATTTGTTTTGCTTATATTAGTAGCAACTAAAATAAATCATTTTTAAGTTTCGTTGATTAATTTACCTAATGTTTAGACTTATGTATCAAATTAAAGGGACAAGCATTTAATTAAATACTTCCAAACTCTCCAATAAGGAACGGAGAGTGGGGGATTCGAACCCCCGATGGAGTTGCCCCCATGCTAGTTTTCAAGACTAGAGCCATAAACCACTCGACCAACTCTCCACTTAAAATTTTACCTTATTAGCATCTTAAATCTTAAAAAAAATTGCTCAAACAAGAATTTCATTCCTCTTTGCTACTAACTCAGTTTCAAAGAAGATTATTTTAGACCTTTAAAAATTTCAGAACCTATAGATTCTCAGTATGCATAAATGTCAATGAGGTTATTTGTGCAATAATTTCAGACATTGGTAAATCACATTCATGGCCAGCAACAAGAGCCCACAATCTCGTTTCCTTGGAGACCTTCCTATGGAGGGTGGTATTAGTCAAAAAGAGAAATATCGTTATGTAGCTCATTTGATGTTTTTTATTGGATGTGCACTTTTTTCCTTTGGGATTTGGGCTCTTTCGGGCTTTACTGCTTCAAGCGGGGCATCAGGACCTTTTCCTTTCTAAATTGAGAGGAACATACAGTTGATTTTGGACTGTTAGACCTAAATAAGAACTTATTTTACCGACAACTTATTTATAGTTTTTTCTCTATCTTCAATAAGTGTTAGGAGCCATTTTGACCCTAATGCTCTAGAAATACTTCTATTTTTCAGTAGTTGACAAATTCTTTTGTAAAGTTTGTCAGATTCAATATTCGAATTGAACCACTTTTCGAACTTCAGTATTTCATCAGGGCTTTTACAAGCCCTGAGTTGATCGATAAGTGCATCATTAGTACTTGTGCCATTTATATTTAATGGTTTATCAGTCGTAGTCATTTAAATTTAAGGAGCACAATACCTATTTAATAGTTAGCTAATTTTTCTCATTTGGACAATTATCTTTAAAACTTTTTTGAAAATTAAACTTGTTTTATTAGATCAGTAACTTTTTTAGGTTAATAAAAAATGTACCATTAAAGATTTAATGACTGATCTTAAGATGGTTTAGCAAGTGGAAGTAAGCATTTATCAGAATCGCATCCCGCTGGCCCGGCTTCCGTAAGTTCCCCTTGATCATATCGACTAAGAGCAACAAAGAAATCGCAATTGTCTCGTCTTTTTATGACCTCCGCTTGCAGTTTTGTGTAACATTGTTCGTCAATAGGTTCAAAAGGAAGTCTTGGGAAGGTTGCATTTGCATCAAACCTTGCCAGCAATGCAGCTGAAATATAACCTTTATTTTCGTTTATTGAGCTATGAAGGGCTTTCGCTAAACCCTCTATCTCATTTTCTCTGAATTCAATTGTGGCAGAGGTGTTGTGGTCTGTGTAGTTTTTTTGAACTTGCATATAAAAATCAAATTGAGCAAGAGCTGAGAAGTTATTAATATCAATTTCATCAGCGCCAGGTATGTTTGCCCAACTTACCTCAGTCGGTATTTCAACTAGCCACTCAGTACACTTTGGATCAAATGGATTGTCTAGTAACTTGCCATTTTCATCCTTATCTGATTGAGAAGGAACGATTGTGTATCCATAATCCATGCATGCTAATGCAACTGGATCGTTCTTCCTAAAAGTAATTCTTCTAATAAAACGCTGAGCTTTTGGAGGATGCCAACCTGGTGAAGCCCCTGTCAGAAGACTTTTTGTACCCGCAGGTTGAACTGTTGTACAACGACTGGGACGGCGGATATTATGTCTATCACAATAATCAAATACTGTATCGTTGACAATTTTTCTCCATCGACTCAGAAAAGTAGCTTCTTTAAGTTTAAAATCCTTTCCTTCTTTTGTTTCAGGTCGTCCAGATTCCCACCATTTCAACCATGGAGTCCCAAAGGCATGAACAAAAAAGTCAAAAAGTCCTGTGAAACTGACCCCAACAATGGGATCCCATTCACGACTTTGTCTGTAGCGCTCTACTTCGAATCGATGATTAAGGAGGCAGGCAACTGATAAAGCTGCTGCTTTGAAAGCATCTTCTTGTTGATTTATGTCTAATGGATCAATTTGATTAAGATGGATTTCTGCAAGATTGCAGTGAAAATCAGAACCTAGAATTTCTCCGCAAGGATTAAGACCATATCTACTGAGTCTGTGAAAAAGTTCTTTGTCATCAAATGGACCGTAATTTGATTGAATCCATTTGGAGGCTTCTTCTTTCCCTTGGTCACAATAGATATCTATAAATTCATTCCTGAGTTCTACTGTTGAAAGTATGTCTGCATTTGATCGAGCAATTGCTTCTGGTGCAAATTGAATGGCTCCCTCACCTGAATGGAATTGCTTAATAACGGCATCGACAATAACTTCTAATTCAGGTTTGGTGTGGTAAACACGAGTATGGTTAGCCATCCTTAAGGCATCCTTCTCTGGGTCAATACTCCAATTGCCATCAGAGTCTTGCTTCCATAAATTTTCTTTAGCACCAGCCGCTTCTAAATCTTGAGATGAAAATTGGCGCATGCCCGCACTTCTTCTGATATTACCAGCAACGATTGTCACAGCTGCTTCGTCGATTAGTAGACAACATTCAATTGAAGTTAGTTTTCTTCCTACTGCTTTGTTTAAAAGATTTGCTACGCGAGGGTATAAATCTTTGAGTTTTACAGGATTCGCCATGCCTCCGAAACCTTTGAGTGATTCACCCGCCGGCCTTACATCTTTTAAATCAATAGATACATTAATAACTTTAGAATTGAAACTACAGTCACTGCTTAGTTCAAGGATTTTTTGATAGCTATCAACCCAACCACGTCTACTATCACCAACTTTTATTAATACATTATTATCTTGAATAGAGAATGTAGTTTTTTCATTTCTTTCTTCAGAAGGGGTTAACCCAATATCTGAAACATTTTTAATATTAATTGTATTTGTAACCTCAGGCAGTTGATCAATTAAGTGAGGTTCTATTATTGCACCCGTTCCACAACCCATCATGGCTAAATCCATCATTAGTCCGAAGGCTTGCCAATCAATAAGATTTGTTGAGGTGCAATTGTAGGCTCCAGAAAAATTCTTCTCTTTCTCAATCCATTCTGTTCCCCCTATCCAAAGCCATCTACCGGAGGGAAGAGCTTTTTTCTCCTGTTGCATTCTTTGCATTAAATTTATTTCTGCTTCGTTTAATCCTCCAAGCTTCTTTAGGCCATCGAGGTTTCGTGTGTTTACTTGCTCCCAGCTTTCACGACCTGCTGGAAGTTTCCTGCTATAAGTTCTGTAAAAGACTGGATTAGCTGCAGGTGCAGTTATTGGAAAATCAGTTGTAACATTTTTTTTACCCGATGCTGAATTATTTGTTTCGGGCTGGCTTGTTGCGATTGTCAAAATCTTTGTATCCCTTTGGTAAGTACTACAGTAACGCCATGTATAGCGTTAGCAAGTTTTTTTAACACCATCTACAGGGCTCCAAAGGAAAAACAAATTTTTTCTTTTAGTAATGAATAGAACACCGGAACCAGAACTTATGCAAATCCCTTCGCAGGTAAGGGCTTATGCGGATGCAGATTTTTCCAGGAGTGAATCTATGGTTGTTAAATCTCTTGATAAATTTTTAAAAAAAGCAGGTAGAACTCTTAATAAAAATGATTTAATTCTTGATATTGCATGTGGACCAGGAAATATTGCAGAGAGAATTGCCAAGAATTGGCCTTTTGTAAAAGTTGTAGGAATTGATGGCTCAGAGGAAATGTTGAATGAAGCAGAAAACAGACTTTCGGAAAATCTTACGAAGAATATCTCTTATGAATTGATTGACATTAATTCGATAGCGTCAGATGACATACATTTTCCTTTTAAAGCTGATGTCCTGGTCAGTAATAGTGCCTTGCATCATCTGCATGATCCTTATTGTTTTTGGGGTGCATTAAAAAAACTTGGTAAAACAAATTCTATCCATATTCATCGAGATTTAATAAGACCTGATTCTATTGAAAAAGCATTTGAGTTAGAAGAAAAACATCTTTCAAATTCTCCAGAAATTCTAAAAAAGGATTTTCATGCATCTCTCAAGGCATCATTTACAGTTGAGGAAGTATCTCAACAGCTAGTTGATGCAGGGTTATCTCAATTAGAGGTTTTTCAAGTTGATGAGCTTTATTTTGAGATTATTGGGTGTATTTAATCTTTTCCCTGAACAATTGAACAACCAAAAAAAATAATGAAATCAACTCCCAAAGACAAAACTAATTTAGAACCAAATTTAGAAGAAGAACTAACTATATCTTTAAGTAAGGAAGTTGGTAAAAGAAGAAATTTTGCGATTATTTCCCACCCTGATGCAGGGAAAACCACTTTGACAGAAAAACTTTTACTTTATGGCGGAGCTATTCAACAAGCAGGAGCAGTAAAAGCAAGAGGAGAGCAGAGAAAAGTTACTTCTGACTGGATGGAGCTTGAGAAACAAAGAGGCATATCAATCACATCAACTGTGTTGCAATTTGCTTATAAAGATAAGACCATTAATTTATTAGATACCCCTGGTCACCAGGATTTTTCGGAAGATACCTATAGGACACTTGCCGCTGCTGATAATGCTGTGATGCTTGAGGATGCAGCGAAAGGACTTGAACCGCAAACAAGAAAGCTTTTTGAGGTTTGCAGAATGCGTCAAATACCAATTTTTACGTTCATCAATAAGATGGATAGGCCAGGTCAAGAACCTCTGGAATTATTAGATGAGATTGAGTCTGAATTAGGATTATCAACCTTTGCAGTCAATTGGCCAATAGGAAGTGGTGAGCTTTTTAGAGGTGTTGTTGAGCGTGCCACTAAAGAAGTTGTTTTATTTTCTCGAGCGGAAAGAGGAAAGCAATCTAGTGAAATAAGGCTGAAAATTAATGATCCGGAAGTTAAAAATTTAGTAGAAGAAGAACTATTAAAAAAAGCACTTGAAGAGATTGAGATCCTTGATGAAGCTGGTTGTGATTTAAATCAAGAATTAATACTATCCGGTGAATTAACTCCTGTGTTTTTTGGGTCTGCAATGACCAACTTCGGGGTTAGACCATTTTTAGATAATTTTCTTGAGCTATCTCAGGGACCTGTTGCTCGAAATAGCTTTGATGGACCAATAGCTCCTACAAGAAAATCATTTAGTGGATTTGTATTTAAATTACAAGCAAATATGGATCCAAAACATAGAGATAGAGTGGCTTTCGTGCGTGTATGTAGTGGGAGGTTTAAAAAAGATATGACAGTTCAACATGCTAGGACGGGTAAACAAATCAGGCTTTCAAGGCCTCAAAAGATTTTTGGTCAAGATAGGGCCGTTGTAGATGATGCTTACCCTGGGGATGTTATTGGTTTGAATAATCCAGGGATGTTTTCGATTGGAGATACATTATTTATTGGACAAAGAGTTGAATTTGAGGGGATTCCATGTTTTAGCCCTGAGATATTTAGCTGGTTAAGAAATCCAAATCCTTCAGCTTTTAAGAATTTTAGAAAAGGTGTCAATGAATTAAGAGAGGAGGGAGCTGTCCAAATTCTTTACGATAAAGATCCAAGCAAAAGAGATCCAATTTTGGCCGCAGTTGGTCAGCTTCAGCTTGAGGTAGTACAACATCGACTTGCTAGTGAATATGGAGTGGAAACTAGGCTTGAACCAATGGGTTTTCAAGTAGCTAGATGGGTAAATGGGGGATGGCCGGCTTTGGAGAAGGTTGGGAGGATTTTTAATTGCAAAACTGTCCAGGATGCTTGGCTTAGACCAGTGCTGCTTTTTAAAAATGAATGGAATCTAAATCAGTTAAAGGAAGAACATCCTGAAATGGAATTAAACTCAGTTGCTCCGGTTGTCAGCGGTGTTGATCCTGTTTCCCTTTAAAGTAGATTAATATTTAATTGATAAACAGAGTTCATAAATCTTTTTTTGAAAATCTATGGATCCTGGAACTAATTCACAATCAAATTCAAACTCACAAGATCCATATTTGATACTGGGAATAAATTCGGGTGCAAGTTTTGATGCTATTCAACAAGCAAGAGACAAAAAGTTAATTGAGGCAGGAGAAGACCAAATCACTAAAGCAAAAATAGAAGCTGCTTATGACTCGCTGCTAATGGTAAGTCTTAAGTCAAGACAACTTGGGAATGCAAGTAACGAGGCAATAAACGCATCAAAGAAAGAAAATGAAGCAAAGAAAGTTGGTGACATAGGACCTGGTTCTCTTCTCACTAGGTTGAAAAATTTAAATCTTTCTAAATACGAGGCATCAAAATCTAACTTTTTACCAAGCTTAGAGTTGCCCTCTGGACAAGAACTAAATATAAGAATTTCTCTTGGAATATTGGCTTTTTTACTTGTTTTAATTGTGCCTTCTGAAAGTGTTGAATTAATACTTTCATTCTCAACAATAGGCTTATTCATTAGTCAGTCTCGTAGAGGCAGGCCTTTCTTTTCCTCTATACTCTGGTGCATCCTTCTCCTTAGTATTGGACTTTTATCCGGTGCATTACTTTTAGGCGGTGCTCAATCATTTATTGATAACGCTGGATCATTGTCTTCAGACAAATTTGAGGCGATACCCGCAGTATTTTTACTTTGGTTAGGAGTGATTTTCCTTGATTAATCCTTTAATCGATTAAAGATATCAATTCGTCCTCGTTAACAAGATAAACATTTTTGCAGAATTGACATGTGAGTTCTGCTTTCCCATCCTCCTTTATCATTTCCTGAAGCTCTTTTTTCCCCAATATCTTCAATGCTGATAGGCTTCTTTCTCTTGAACATCTACATTTGAAACGAACTTCTTGAGATGTTCTAATAATATCTGAATGCGATTGATCAAGATCAGGAAAAATTTCTTCAATTAGAGAAATAAGGTTAGTCCCTTTTTTGCTTAGTAATTCACTAAAAGATTTAATTTCTTTACATCGATCTTCAAGTAGGGCTATCAATGAATAATCTCGTTCTGCTTTGGGTAGTATTTGTGCTAACAGTCCTCCGCTACAAACTATTCCATTCTGATTAATTCTTTCTCCAACAAATACAGCTGATGGTGTTTGTTCAGAATGTAATAAATAGGAAGCTATGTCTTCACCTATACCTCCACTAATTAATTCAACTGTGCTGTTGTGGGGCTCACCCCTACCATCGTCTCTAATAACATGAAGATAGCCAATACCTGTAGCTTTTCTAAAATCAAATGTATAGTGATTGCTTTTATTTTTAATTAGGTCTAATTCAAGACTTGGATCGCCAACATAACCTCTCACACTTCCATCTCTACCCGCATCAATAGTTAATCCTTTTAGTGGTCCATTTGAGCTTACCCTTAAAGTCACCCTTCCATGATTTACCTTCATTGAGCTTGCAAGCAAGAGGCTTGCACTCATGGCCCTACCTACAATTGCAGAAGTTAAATATGAAAGAGAATGTCTTTCTTTTGCTTCTTTTGTTGATTCAGTTGTTGATACGGCGACTAGCCTGATCCCTCCTTTCGCAGCCGTAGCTCTTACTAGTGAATCTGTCATTGATTAGTTGAATTGTTTCTCAGGGATAAGTTGACCATTGTGCAACTCATAATTGTCGGTATTCAAATTTTTAAAAAGTTCCGGTTCATGTGTAACTATTAAAATGGTTTGCTTGTCTTTAAGCTTTACAAGTAATTCTATAATTCCGTTTCTCACTGACCAATCTAAACCCGCTGTTGGCTCGTCCAATAAAAGTACTTTTGGACTCCTTAATAGTTGAACAGCAATGGCTAGTCGTCGTTGTTGTCCTCCACTAAGAGATTCTGGCGGCTTCTTTAAATCTAAGTTGATCAACCCCACCTTTGTGAGAGCTGAAATTTGTTCTTCAGTCGTTAACCTCTTATGTCCAAGACGTAATTCTTGAGCTACCGATAATCCAAGGAAATATCTTTCTGGAAATTGAAAAACTAATCCACATAACCACCTGCGCTGACGTGCATTTAGAGTTTTGTTGAACCATGTTATCTCTCCTTTTTGATATCCTGATAGACCGCTAATGATTTCTACCAATGTAGTTTTTCCACTTCCACTGGGTCCACTTACTATTGTGATTTTTCCATTATTTGATTTTAAACACAAATCTCTAAGGATTGGTTTCTCTGCTGTTGAGGGATGGTAATAAATATTTTGTAAACTAAGCATTCTTTTTATTGAGGCTTTGATCAATCAAATAAAGATTTTTCAATTTTCTTTAATCAACTTACATTAGATTATGTTTGATATCTTTTAGTTTTTCTTTTTTAAGATCTATTGTTTATGGAAGTTCGATTTCGTGAAGTTGATCCTTTCAATTGTTGGATATGGCTTAGATATTCTGAGGTCCCAAGTAAGGGAGAAAAAGAATACATCGATGGTATTTTTGATTCTTGGTATGTGCTAGGCAGACTTGGGGGGTTTAATTCTGAAAATTTGCAAACGCATGAAATGGGTTCTGATGTCAGTTGGATGAGCTATGAAAATGACGATACCTCTTCTAATAATCTTCCATCATTAATGCATAATCTTGGAGAATTTGAATTTAATGAGTGTTGGGCTAGATGTTGGGTCGATTTAGGTACTTCTGACCTCATCGCAATTGACGTTTTGATAAATGTACTTAAACAAATGGATGTTGATGTTGTAAAAATAGAGGAACTAATTATCGGAGGAGTCAATCAAGATTGGCCAGTAGAAGAACATCCTGATGCAATTTTTTCTTCAACAGATTAATTTTCTATGGCTGAGAAAAGAAGATTATTTATTAATCCAAATCGATTAAGTGATGAAATCGATTCAAATGGAGAGTTGATGTTGACCTCTAATGAATCTCATTATTTATCTAGGGTTATGAGGATGAGATCTGAAGACCTTTTTGAGGTTGTTGATGGAAAAGGTCATCTTTGGAACGCAAAAATTGTTGAAAAAAAAACTATAAAATTAACCAATGGTTTTGATAAACCTCTTCAAGTCGTTTTAAGACAGAGACCATTAATAGGAATTGCTGTTGTTATTCCTAAAAAGGGGTTTGAAAACTTTTTGCAAATGAGTTGTGAGATAGGAGTTGACATTATTCAACCATTAATTTCAAAACGATCAGTAGTTAAAGAATGCAATAACGAAAAAATTATTAGATTTCAAAAAATTATTCAGGAAGCCGTTGAGCAATCTGAAAGACTCTGGAGTCCAGAACTAATGCAGGCATTGACATTTTCTAATTGGATAAATGATTTGCCTTCCGAAGCTCAAATCGGATTTGCTACAACACGTATTCAAAACTTGCAAGATTGTGTGAATTGGTTAAAAGAAACACCAAATAAAGTCAATCAAGTTTGGGTGGTAGTTGGTCCAGAGGGAGGCTGGAATAAAGACGAAGAGGTATTAGCTTTTGACTCTGGCTTGTCTGGGGTATCTATGGGAGAAACTATTTTGAGAACATCAACTGCTGCCGTATGTGCCTGTCAGTTAATGACTTCCTGGAGAAGACTTAAATTATCCCTTTAAGATTGAATATTTTTGATCATAAAACCGTCTATTGTTTAGAACAGGAATGCCGATTAGGAACGATGTCTAACTTTTCTTTAATTAGCGGTATTTGGATCAATGCTTTTTTGATTAACTTCTTGTTTATATTTTTAGGACATAGGCTTCCATTTTTAACTAAGGAAGGTTGGATTCATGCTGGAATACTTGGAACACTTTTATTAGGATCTATTGGTTGGAATGGTTGGATATCAGTTTGTGTATATCTCTTGTTGGGAACTTTAGTTACAAAAATTGGATACAAAAACAAGGCTTCCCGAGGGATTGCTGAAGCAAGAGGTGGTCAACGTGGCCCTGAAAATGTGTGGGGGTCTGCAGCAACAGGTTGTTCCCTCGCTTTATTAAGTTGTCTTTGGCCAACTTTTTTAAATTTATTCATGGTTGGCTTTGCTTCTAGTTTCAGTGCAAAGCTTTCCGATACTTTTTCAAGTGAAATTGGCAAAAGATTTGGTAAAGGAACTTTTCTAATTACGACTTTTAAGCCAGTACCACCAGGAACAGAGGGGGCAATAAGCATCGAAGGTTCGATAGCTGGTTTGTTAGGAAGTTTTATCATGACTGTGTTTATGCTTAATTTATCGATCATTTCTGGACTATCTGTTGCTTTTATAGTCTTCTTATCTGGCTATTTAGCAACTTTTCTAGAAAGTTTTATTGGAGCAGTGGTGCAGAATAAGATTGATTGGATGACTAATGAATTAGTTAACTCTATCCAGACATCTATAGCCGCTATAATTTCTATCTTTTTATATTTGAATTTTGTTTGAAATATTTATTTTAAATCAGCCCAATTCTTGAGTGCTGGCCATTCACTAATTTGTTCATAAATCCATTTATGACCCTTAGTATTCAGATGTATTCCATCTGATGAGAGTAATTCTTTAAATGATAATAAGTTGATCATTTTTTCATGGATAGATAAAAATGGAACATTTAATTCTAAGCAAGTTTCTTCAATCTTATTTTCATACTTAGAACAAGCTTGATTTGAATACCAAAGACATTTTGCAAAAGGCATTGAGTCTTCATTAACAGGTGTTAATCCAAGAACCATTATATGTACTTCATTCTTAATTTCTTTTACTAATTGTTTTAAGCCAAATTTAAAAGCATCTTCGGTCAGTTGGGGCCGGCCATCTTTTCTTCCAATTCTAGCGGTATCATTTAATCCAATTGATAGCAAAATGCCTTCAGGAACTTTTCTTCTTAACTCTCCCCTTGTTGCCCACTCATTCTTATATCTTATAGCAACTTTCTCTAATCCATCTCCTCTTACTCCAAGGGAATAAATGATAGGGGCGTCCTGTAAATTTAACCAGCTTTGTCTTAATCTTTCTGACCATCCACCTCCCTCTAGATCTCCCCATCCGTAAACCCCACTATCTCCAATTATGATTAATTTTTTTTGATATTTATTCATAAGTAGATATGTTGAATAAAATAACTAACTAATGAAATTTCTGGTTGAATTCTTTAACCAATAATTTTGAGTAGTGTTAAATAAAAATTCTCCTGATATTGTTAATAAAGAGAAAGTAGCAGTTATTATCATGACTTGAGCCCAATCGAATGAGCTTAGTGATTCCTGTAATTGCCACCCTAATCCTACTCCTCCGACTGCACCTATAAGTGCTGTTTCCTTTAGGATAACGTCACTTCTGTATGCTCCATAAGCTAAGTAACTATTACTTTGGGGGGCTAATATTCCATAAAGTGTTGCTGATTGTTTGCTTGAACCATTGCTTTTAATTACTCGATAAATACTTTTTTCTTGATTTAGTATGTTATCTGTAAGTAATCTTCCCATAACACCCATATGTGTAATTCCTAGTGATAATGCGGCTACAGATATATTAGGATTAGTAAAAAAAAGAATAAGTATAGTGGTCAATGGAGGAGGTATCAATCTAAAGAAGATCCAAATAAGATTTTGAACTTTTAGAAGGAATTTACCTGGGAATAAAACTAGTAAAAGTGGAGGTGTCCCTATTGCAATCCCAGACGCGAAAAAAGTTATTAAAATTGTTGTAATGATTAGTTTAAATAGAGGTAAGGTATTAAATCCATTTCTTATCTCTACGAGTGAAGGTAAATTTAAATATGAAAAGCTTAAGGGAGTAAATATCTCAAAATTTAAATTATTAAGCCAACTAATACCTAACGATAGCGATAGTGAAAATATTGAGACTGAAATTAAGAAAGAATTTTTCAAACTAATCTTTTCAGATAAATAATTTCTTAAAAATCTTATAAATTTCTCTAATAAAATCATTACCAACCAAAGCATCCACAAACAAGTCCACATTTCATTGAACTCAAAGGATTTTAAAGTTAAATATAGTTCTGTTCCTATCCCTCCTAATCCAAATATTCCAAGTAATGTTACACCTCTAATAGCACATTCAAATCTGTAACTTCCATATGTAGATACGATAGGTATCAACTTTGGTAGTAAAATAGTTATAAATGAGCTCATAATATTAGATCCAGTTTGCTTAATTGCGATTAGAGGTTGTGTGTCAAAACTATCTAGTTGTGCTGAAATTACTCTTGCTGTTAAGGCTGAATAGGGAATGACTATAGATATAATTGCCACCCAAATATTCAAACCTAAAATTTGTATAAATAGCAAGCCCCAAACTACTTCATGTATTGATCTTGGAATTGCTAATGAGTATTTTATGAATTTACCTAAATAATAAAATTTAGGAATATTTTTCCAAAATAAATCTGTAGATAGTACACCTAAAAGAATTCCAATAAGCATACTTATAGCCCAGCTAGTTAAAGCAGTCGCAATTGTTATTTGAAGCCCTTCCCATGCGCTTTTAACTACTTCTTGATTGAACGATGGTTTTATTGCTGAACTTATGAATAGAAATATAATATTTAGACCCCCAATATGAATCCCTTTGATGATTTCTATTAGAATGGGAATGAAGGCTATTGATGGGATTAATGTTAATAAAGTTGATACTGGTTTTATTAATTTCATTATCAATTAAATAGCCAATCAAACTCCGATTGAGTAATATTATGAATTTCTTTATCTATTATAATCTCTCCATCTTTTAACCCAATAACTCTATTAAAATTATTTATTAAATTTATTTGGTGAAGACTTACTAGTATGGTCTCAGGTATTTTAATTCTAAGATAATTTTTTTGATTAATAAATAAATTTAAGATATTTTCTGATAATAGAGGGTCTAAATTTGAGAAAGGTTCGTCTCCAAGAACAATCTCTGGTTCTTGTCTTAAAAGACGTGCAATTGCTACTCTTTTTTTTTGCCCACCAGAAAGTTTATTTATATGGGAATAAATAGTTTTTTTTGGGAGAAAGACTGCTGCTAGGCATTCTTGGCATAAACCTTTATCTAAGACTCCAAGGAGATTTTTTAAAGCCCATATGAAATTGTGTTTACCTAATGCTCCGCAGTTTATATTCTGAGCGACATTTAGCTCTTCTATCAAAGATAAATCCTGCCATATAGTTCCTATTTTTGATGACTCAATATTTGAGATATTGTTAATGTGAGAACCTTTCCATATTACATCCCCTTCGTTTGGGATTAGTGATCCATTCGCGATCGAGATTAATGTACTTTTGCCAGAGCCACTTTTGCCAATAAGCGCTATCTTTTCACCTTGATGTATTGATAAATTAATATCTTTTACTCTGATATTCTCCTGACTATAAAGGCTTACATTCTTTAATTCTAGTAACTTAGTCACTTAATCTTTCCAATTTCTCTACCTATCTTTTCTATTTTATTGTAATTATCGTTTTTTGATATTATAAATTTCTTTGCGCTAAATAATTCGAGAATTTTTTTTTGTTTTTTTGACTCTTCATTGAAACTTAAAAATACATTTGTGAGGTCTTTCGTAAAACCATTTTTGAACTTTTTATCTAGGTCTCCTTGAGCAAGCCAATGATAATTATGATAAAAAGGAGTATTCCAAATCACAAAGACTTTTGAGGGGTCCACGCGTCCTCTCTCAAGATTTCTCTCCCATACTTCTTTGCTAAGAGCACCTGCCTCATATGAACCACTTTGCACAAGCATTAATGTTGCATCGTGGCTACCACTAAAGCCTGGGCTTGCACCTTTGAAATCTTTAAGTTGTATACCTGATTTGCTTAAAAAATATTGTGGCATTAATCTTCCTGATGTTGAACTTTCAGAGCCAAAAGTAAAACGCTTGTCTTTTAGTGTTTTCATGTCATTTAGGTTATTTATTTTTTGGATTGAACTTTTCTTGTTTGCAATAAAAACACTTTGGAATTTCTCATCAATATCTCTTTGGGCTATTACCTTGGATCCTTTGGTTTGAAGTCTTGCTTGTACTCCCGTGAGAGCACCGAACCATACTAAATCTAAATTCCCGGTCCTAAAAGCTGTTACAGCTGCAGCATAATTATTAACTGGTAAATAACGGACTTGAACATTGAGCTGCTCGCTTAATTCAGAGGATAAAACCTTATATAAACGATTCAGGTGCTCTGGGTTTTGATCTGGTATTGCCCCAATACGAAGGATTTCTTCTGCTTTTAATGAGCCAATAGTAGATAAATTAAATATTGATAGAAGAGCAATAGTTATTTTTCTGAGCTTTAGCATGGATATTTTTTGAATAATTATTTTATAAAAGATTTAATAAGTTTTCTAGTCGATCAATTCCATCATTGATCATTTCATTTGAAGCTGCGTAGGAGATTCGTATGCATTTATCATCTCCGAAGGCAATTCCTGGAACTATTGCTAGACCAACCTTTTCGAGCGCCAACTTGCAGAAACTTATTGAATCAATCTCCTCCAATTTTATTTCGGGGAAAACATAGAAAGCTCCATTAGGAGGGACAAAAGAAATATTTTTTATTTTTTTTAGTCTTTCTATGATTAGTAACCTCCTCTTGTTATAAATTTCCGCCATTTCATGAACACAATCTTTTGATCCTTGAAGTGCTGCAATAGCTCCTTTTTGAGCAAAACTACATACATTGCTTGTGCTTTGACTTTGTAAAGCGATAGCTTTTTTTATTACCTCGGTATTTCCTGTTAGGTATCCAATCCTCCAGCCAGTCATTGCCCAAGCCTTTGCGAATCCGTTGACTGTGAAAATTCTATTTTTTAAATCTGGTGCTATTTTTGCAAAACTGTGATGAACATGATTTGGAGAAATAAGAAATTCATAAATTTCATCACTCATTAAAAAAATTCTTGGATGTCTTCTTAAAAACTCAGAAATATTATGCATTTCTTGCTCGGTTAAAACGCAGCCTGTTGGATTACTTGGAGAGTTAATAATTAATAACCTTGTTTTTTCAGTTACGCTTTCTTCCAGAGAATTGATATCTATTTTGAAATTATCTTTAGTTGAAGATTTTATTTTAATTGGCTTTGCACCAGCCAAAAGAGTTATTTCAGGATAACTAAGCCAATAAGGTGAAGGTATGAGAACTTCATCTCCTGGATTTAAAACTACTTGAAATAAATTGTATATAGCTTGTTTGCCTCCATTGGTTACCAAAACATTGTCTGTGTTTGTAGGAACTTTATTAATAGTTGATTGTTTTTGCGCAATAGCCTCTCTTAATTCAGGATCTCCTGCGGCTGGCCCATAACGAGTTTTTCCATCTTTTAATGCTTTTAAAGTTGCATCGATAATAAATTCAGGGGTATCGAAATCAGGTTCCCCTGCGCTTAAACTACAAATATTTTTCCCTTCAGCTTTCAAAGCCTTAGCTTTTGCGCTGATCTCAAGAGTTAGAGAAGGTTTTATTGAGAGAGCTCTTATCGATATCTGTGATTTTTCAGTCATCTTCGAAGCATAACTTCAAAATGTATTTCTTAGATTCACTTTTAAAGTGAATTCATCTAATTACAAACTTACTACTTAATCAGATACTTGCATGCCTTTGATGAACATAAACTTTGTAATTGCTTCTAAAAACCCTAAAGAATTGTCAGGATTTTATGCCAAGATCAACTCTGACAAGGTGATTAAAGGTTTTGATGCAACTCATTATTTTATTTCATTAAGTAATCGATCCAAAATACATTTTTATAGACCTAATAAAAATCACGAATGGCAAAGGAAAGGAAACTCAACCTCATTGTGTTTTCAAAGGGAACCTTGTGCGGATCCATCAAAAATCTTAAAGGACTGGACATCTGAGATATTGAAAATAGGAGGTAGTGTAATGGGAATTCCAAAGTTGGCAAACTTCGGGTCTGAGCAATGGATGCTTGACCCAGAAGGTAATCAATTTTTAATTTTGGTGCCCTATCTTTTAAAAGGATCAGATAAGGAAGCTTTGATTTGACCAAAAACAATCCCTCTAATAAAGATGATTCTAAAGTTTCTTATTTAAGCAACACTATTAACAAAATTGTTGTATCAAGGGGTAACCCTTTTGCAAAGTTAATGATTATTGGAGAAGCTCCAGGTGCAAAGGAAGAGGAGTTAGGAAAGCCATTTGTTGGAAGATCTGGAAAATTACTTGATCAATTGCTTCAAAATGCGGGGATTGATATCAGCCTAGATGTTTATTTTTGCAACGTGGTCAAATGTAGACCTCCAAAAAATAGACGCCCAACAAAGACTGAAATAGAGGAAAATCTTCCGTGGTTGTATCAACAAATCAAACTTGTAAATCCAAAAATTATAGTTCTTGTTGGTGCTACAGCATTAGAAGCAATTTTAAAAAATAAGTCCCCCATAAGCATTCTCAGGGGTAAATGGATTGATTGGGATGGAAGGCTCGTCATGCCTATTTTTCATCCTGCTTATTTACTTAGAAATCAATCAAAAGAGGAAGGAACTCCAATGAGTTTAACTAAATCTGATTTTTTAAAAATGAAAGAAAAAATTGATGCTTTAAAATAGCCCTCAAATATGTCATTCTTGATTATTAAAGAGGCTCAATTGTTAACTCATGATTGCGACCCTGGAAAAAGATAAGAATGAAAATAATGTTTCACAGCGTTATAGCACCAGAATTATTCGTAGAGATACTAGACCTGTAATGGTTGGAGATATTGGCATCGGAGGGGATAATCCAGTTCGTGTTCAGTCAATGATTAATGAAGATACGATGGATATTGAGGGTTCAACCGCTGCAATAAGAAGACTGCATGAAATAGGATGTGAGATTGTTAGATTAACGGTTCCCACTCTTGCAAGCGCAAAAGCAGTTGGGGAGATAAAGAAACTTTTAGCTACGACTTATCAACCAGTTCCATTAGTAGCGGATGTTCACCACAATGGAATGAAAATAGCTCTAGAGGTTGCAAAGCATGTAGACAAAGTTCGGATCAACCCTGGATTATTTGTTTTTGAAAGACCTGATCCTAATAGAACTGAATTTACTGACGATGAAATAAAAGCAATTAAAGAGAAGATTATCCAAAAATTTGAACCAATTGTTAATACTTTAAAAGAGCAAAATAAGGCACTTAGAATAGGAGTTAATCATGGATCTTTAGCAGAAAGAATGTTATTTGCATATGGAGATACACCTTTTGGAATGGTTGAATCAGCTATGGAATTTATTCGAATTTGTGATTCATTAGACTTTCACAATATTGTAGTTTCAATGAAGGCTTCTCGACCTCCTGTGATGCTCGCTGCTTATAGAATGATGGCTGACACAATGGATAAAGAGGGATTTAATTATCCTTTGCATTTGGGTGTAACTGAAGCTGGTGATGGAGATTATGGAAGAATAAAAAGTACTGCTGGTATTGGAACATTATTATCAGAGGGCATTGGTGACACAATAAGAGTTTCTCTTACTGAGGCGCCTGAAAAGGAAATACCGGTTGCATATTCAATTTTGCAAGCAGTCGGCCTGAGAAAAACTATGGTCGAATATATTAGCTGTCCTAGCTGCGGTAGAACATTATTTAACTTAGAAGAAGTTGTGGCAAAAGTTAGAGCAGCTACCGTTCATTTGACTGGACTAGATATAGCAGTTATGGGTTGTATCGTTAATGGACCTGGAGAGATGGCAGATGCTGACTATGGTTATGTAGGGAAAGGTGTTGGAACCATTGCTCTTTATAGAAATAGAGATGAAATTAAAAGGGTACCTGAGGATGAGGGTGTTCAGGCCTTAGTTGATTTAATTAAAGAAGACGGTAAATGGGTAGACCCTTAAAAAAGAATATATATTTTAATTGTTTTAATATTTAGAAAAATTATTTGATAATTATGTTTAAGAGATTTTTAAAAATATTTTTATTAATAGCTTTTTTCCCCTCGCCATCTTCTTCTTTTCAGGCAAATTCTTCTACTTTAATTACTAATAATCCAAAGGAGATAATTGATCAAGTATGGCAAATAATATATCGGGATTTTTTGGATTATTCAGGAAAATATAAAGTAGATGATTGGATTAAATTAAGAAAGGAAATATTATCAACTAAATATCTTTCTAATGATGATGCATACATTGTTATAAAAGATATGCTAACAAAACTAGATGATCCATATACGAGGTTTTTAAATCCTAAAGAATTCAATGAAATGAGAATAGATACAACAGGAGAATTAATGGGGGTAGGTATTCAAATTTCCCTAGATGAAGTTACTAAGGAAATTGTCGTTGTTTCTCCAATAGAGGGTACTCCAGCCTTTTTTGCGGGGATTAAACCCGAGGATGTCATAATCTCTATTGATGGTAAGCCCATAGAGGGATTGAGTATAGATAGTACAGTTAAACTTATTCGTGGTAAGAAAGGAACAAAAGTTGAACTAGGTATAATGAGAAAAGATGAGTTCTTAAAGGTCTCATTAATAAGAGATAGAATAGAAATCAATGTAGTTGATAGTCGAATAAATAATACAATTATAGGAGCAAAAATTGGTTATCTAAGATTAAAACAATTCAATGCAAAATCTCCAAAAGAAATGAGTTTATCTATTAAAAAATTAGAAAAGCAAAAACCTTTTGGTTATGTATTAGATCTTAGAAGTAATCCTGGAGGCTTGCTAGAGGCAAGCATTGAAATTGCTAGACAATGGATAAATACTGGAATTATTGTTAGTACAAAAACAAAAGATGGAATTACTGATGTTAGGAAAGCAAAAAGCAGGGCATTAACTAATAAACCAGTTGTTGTTTTAATCGATGAAGGATCTGCTAGTGCTAGTGAGATACTCTCAGGAGCTATTAAAGATAATAATAGAGGAATATTGGTTGGTAAAAAGACTTTTGGAAAAGGACTTGTTCAGTCTGTAAGATCTCTTTCTGATGGCTCAGGACTAACAGTTACTGTTGCTAAATATTTAACACCTAGTGGAAAAGATATTAATAAAAATGGAATAGAGCCAGATATTAAAGCAGATTTTTTGTTGAATAAAAAAGATAAATTCACCAATTCAGATCTTGGAACTTTAAAAGATAGTCAGTACATAGTAGCTGAGAATATATTACTTAAAAAGTACAGAAGCGAAAATAATAAAAACTCTTATAATCCCACTAAATCAAATTTAAGATATGCACTAAGGAAATAGTTAGAATTTATCAATTCTCATATATCCGTACCAATCAGGAATAAGTTTCTGGCTCCTTCCTTCAGAGTCTTTGATTAAGTTTATTTCCCAGCTTTTTATTTTCTTAATAGAATGTAAATCATCAACTTGCTCAAAGTTCTTAATGCCTGAATAGTCATCATTATGTTTGTTCTTTAGATTTGATTCCCATTCTTTTTTTGCTTTTTTCTTTGCATCTACTGCTTTTTTTGCAACAATTAAAGTGAATTCATGACCTTCATACATTTTCTTTGGATCGTAGCCCCCTAAATTAACAAACCAAAGAGATAAATCTTCTTTTTTACAATTAATTAAATTATCTTCATTAGAATTAGATATTACTATTTCGTATCCATCAATATATTTTATACACTTATAACTATCAATATGAAGTCCGCTTTTCTTCCCTAACCATTGTTCTCTAAGTTCAGGAAAAGTGTCCTCAATTGACTCGCCTAATACCCATCTTACATCGTGTATTTCTATATTACTTTTTAAACTTCTACCCCCTAATACAACAATAAATAGGGATAAAGTCATTTTTTTTTAATTAATTAATTACTCATATCAAGCATCTTTTTAATTGGTATATAGGCCATTGACCTAATTTGTTCATCCATTTTTAATTCTGGATTCATTTCTTTTAGACACTTATATACTTTCTCTAAGGTATTCATTCTCATATATGGGCATTCATTGCAGCTGCACCCATCTATTCCAGGAACTTCAAGATATATCTTTAAAGGGTCTTTTAATCGCATTTGATGAATTATTCCTGGTTCAGTGAGGACAATGAATCTATCATTTTTACTTTTCTGAGAGTAATTGAGTAATTTGCTCGTTGAACCTATGAAATCAGCTAAATCTAATAGGCTCTCTTGACACTCTGGGTGCGCAAGCACTTCAGCAGTTGGGTTCTGGATTTTTAACTTTA
This sequence comes from Prochlorococcus sp. G4PB17, assembly GCF_059772445.1. Lineage (NCBI taxonomy): Bacteria > Bacillati > Cyanobacteriota > Cyanophyceae > Synechococcales > Prochlorococcaceae > Prochlorococcus > Prochlorococcus sp. G4PB17. The sequence continues at coordinate 116,717 of NZ_CM186288.1, forward strand.
TTAGAGATTCTTCATTAAAAGTCTCATGTACGAGACATCTCCCAGGCCACAAGGTTAATTTTCTACCACTTTGACGTTCAACCCATCTACCAAGATTTCTATCTGGGGAAAATAAAATTGGTAGATCTTTTGGCAATTTTTTTACAAGATCAACAGCATTACTACTTGTACAAATTAGATCACTTTTGGCCTTCACAGCTGCGCTGCAATTTATATAACTGATGGCAAAATGACCGGGATGTTTATCCAAGAATGCCTGGAATTCATCGGGTTGGCAGTCGTCTGCGAGTGTGCATCCAGCATCAAAATCAGGAAGAAGAACAGTTTTATTTGGGCATAAGATCTTTGCTGTCTCAGCCATAAAATGAACGCCACAAAAAACAATTACGTCGGCATTTGTTTCAGAGGCTTTTCTAGATAATTCGAGTGAGTCCCCAATAAAATCTGCAATATCTTGTATTGCAGGCTCTTGGTAGTAATGAGCAAGAATTATTGCATTTCTTTTTTTCCGCAAAAAATTGATCTCATCAGTGAGATTTTTACCTTTATATGAGACTGATGTATCAGTCTTGTAATAGGAAACAGTGGTAATTAGTTTCCAAGTGAACTTGTTGGGGCAGTATAGAGGTTAATTTACTAAAAAAAAAACTGTCAGATATCCGAATTGCTATTGCTGGTGATTTACATGGGTCCTGGAGTCAGGATGATCTGGATTTGCTGTTGGAATTGAAACCTGATGGAGTTCTATTTGTTGGTGATTTATCAGATGGGGATTTAAGAATCGCAAGGGCAATAAGTAAAATCTCTATTCCAACTTCAGTAATACTTGGAAATCACGATAGGGGGCAGGATAGATCTGGAGATATTTTAAGAGCTCAACTCGATTTACTTGGTGAAAAGAATTGTTCTTGGAATTTATCTAAATGGAAGTTAAATGAACTCTCTGTAGTGGGAGCCAGACCTTGCAGTGCCGGTGGCGGATTTTACTTGGCTCCAGAAGTTAAGGAGGTATTTGGGGAGGTTACCCTTGATGAATCTGTATTCAGGATCGTATCAGCAGCAAAGTCAGCACCTTTAGATTTTCCGATGTTAATTCTTGCTCATTCAGGACCAGTTGGTCTTGGATCAGAGTCTTCTAGCCCTTGTGGCAGGGATTGGAAATTGCCATCAATGGATTGGGGGGATAAGGATCTTGGTATAGCAGTTGATCAAATTCGTAAATTTAGGATTCCAGAATTAGTTGTTTTTGGTCATACTCATCATCAATTAAGAATTGGAGGGAATCGAACTAGAAAAACTTTTGCTCAAGATCTTTGGGGCACTTCATATTTAAATGCAGCTTGTGTTCCTAGAAGAGGTATTGATTCTGCAGGAGAGAATTTGTGCCATTTCTCTTGGGTAGAGTTTTCAAAGGGTAAACTGATTCATGCGTCGCATAGGTGGTTTCGAGATGATGCATCAATTGCTTATAAGGAAAATTTATTAAATATATAATTCATCTTTTAAGAATGTTTAATCATCTTAAATTAGTAAATCTAATTTTGTTTATCTAAATCAGGGGCCTTGAATTTTTTTTCTGCAATTAAATAAGCACCAATTGCAGAGCCTATAAATCCCAAAATATTCCTCATTAGAGGCAATATATCAGTAGTTCTTGTTACTACAGGAGCAATGCCAAAAATCCCAAAGAGCATTATCCATAAAGGTGAGAGTAGTAATAGCCATCCTATTGAAAATGATTCATTAGCTTTTCTCGGTGAGGCGGCAAAACCTGCAATGATTCCTCCCAGCAATGAGGTTAATAATGTCCATTGCCATTGTTCCTGGGGTAATCCAGGAACTACTTCGCAACCTCCACGATCTAGACAAGTTTCTACAGCATTTATTGAAGCTAAAATTGCTCCATCTTCTCCGTTGTCTCTTACATAAAATTGATTCCCAAATCTTGTTTGCAACTCCACCCAAAATATTCTTGGCATTAATGCAAAATATGCATCTCCAACATTGAAACTTAGTAAATTCCCTCCCCTTGGGTCTGCGATGATGAGTAAGCTAGTTTCATCAAGTTTCCAATAATCTTTTACTGCTAGACCAGGAGTTTTTTCGTATTGAGATAACACCCTTATTTTCCAACCTGTTTCTTCTTCATAAGAATTTAGTGAGGTTTCCAATTCTAATCTTTGCTTCTCACTTAGAGCTTTTGCAAGATCAATTATGGGTGTTTGTTCTTTTGGTAATAGTTCAGGATTATCGTAAGCAAAAGTGGCTCCTTCCATTGAGAGCATTATTGCTAGTCCAAGAAAAAAAATTATGGCTTTCTTAAATGATTTCTTGAGCATGGACTTGTTTTTTTCTTAACTTATTCTCCATGATGATTGACCCGACTGCGAGATGTCCGAAATGGCTTATTGATCGAATCAGAATTGCTGGCGGTTCAATTAGCTTTTATGAATATATGGATCTAGTTTTAAACGATCATGAAAATGGATTTTATTCAACAGGAAGGTTGAGAATTGGAACTGATGGTGATTTTTGCACTTCTCCATCTTTAGGTAATGATTTTGCACGTTTATTGGCTATTCAAATTGTTGATTGGCTTCTTGATATGGAAAAAGCAGGAGTTGATTCAGATTTATTTTCTATTGTTGAGATTGGTCCAGGCGAAGGAACTCTATCAAGAGATTTGATTGAGGCTATTTATGAAATCGCACCTACTTTAACTAGCAAAATTGAATTCGTCTTAGTTGAACTTAATATTGGGATGAGAAGACGACAAGAAAAAGTAGTTAATAAGCTTGATAAGGTTACTTGCCGCTGGAGTGATTTTGACGAACTCGTCTTAAATCCAGTAACAGGAGTAGTCATAGCGAATGAGGTTTTGGATGCTTTCCCTGTAGAGAGATTAGTTTTTAGAGATAATAATACTTTTAGGCAAGGAGTCTCTATGAGAAAAATAGATGATGAATATTTTTTGGAGTTTGTTGATCTAGAGCTTACGTCAGAGATAAAGGAATTTTTAAATGACTCTAGAAGTCTTTTGAATATTGAGTTTCCACCAAAGGATATTTGCAATGGATGGGTTACAGAATGGCATTGTGATTTACCAATTTGGTTTAGAAGATTATCTAAGATTTTAATAAACGGCTCTTTATTGGTTGTCGACTATGCTTTGGAGTCAAAGCGTTATTATAATGCGATGAGGAATGACGGAACTCTCATATCTTATAGAAATCAAGAAGCAAATCCCAATATTTTAAAAGATGCTGGCTTTTGTGATTTGACCGCACATTTATGTATTGAAACAACCGTTAACTATGCTTTAAGTAATGGATGGAAGTTTATGGGTGAGACCAGGCAGGGACAAGCTTTATTGGCATTAGGACTTTCGAAACTTCTTTATTCTCTTCAAAATGCAACAAGTAATGATATTACTAGTTTATTAGCTCGAAGAGAGTCATTATTGAGACTTGTAGATCCTATGGGACTAGGAGACTTTAGGTGGTTGGCTTTTTTGAAGTGTGATAATAAAGATCTGATTTTAAGAAACCGTTTTCTTGAGGAGCCTATTAACTAAGTTTTTGTAAGCATTCATTTATTTCTTTGTTCGAAATATCATTGAAAATCTTTACAGCGCCAATTTTCATAGGCATGACGAAACTTACTTTTCCGTCTTTGACTTTTTTATCACCTTGAAGCGAGCTTAAAACATTTTCTAGATCAAGTCCTGGCCACTTGGTGGGTAAATCTGCTTTTTTTATTAGTTGTTTCTGCCTTTTTGCATCAATTTCATTCCACAAGCCCCTTTGAATAGCTAGTTGACCGACTGCAATCATACCCATTGCGACAGCCTCGCCATGTAGCCATTTCCCGTATCCACAAAGATTCTCTATTACATGGCCAAATGTATGTCCATAATTTAAAAATGCTCTTACTCCGCTTTCCTTTTCATCTTTTACAACAATTTCTGCTTTGGATTTAGCAGAACGCTCAATTATTTTCAATAGCAGGTTCTCTTCTAAACTTGATAAATCAGAAATTTTTTCTTGTTTCTCAAGAAGTTCGAATAGATCCAGATCTGATATGACACCATATTTTATTATTTCAGCCATTCCAGCTTTGAACTCTCTTCCAGGGAGAGTACCTAATGTTTTAGGATCTATTAAAACTAATTTGGGTTGATGAAATGCACCTATTAGATTTTTACCTTTTGAATGATTTATACCTGTTTTACCCCCGATAGAAGCATCAACCATGGCGAGTAAGGTCGTTGGAATTTGAACCACATGAATGCCACGTAGCCACGTAGCAGCGGCAAAACCAGTCATGTCTCCTATTACGCCACCTCCAAGGGCAATCATTAAAGATCCTCTTTCTAACCTGGAGTTATAGGCCTCATCGTGAATTAAATCTATAGATGATTGATTTTTTTGTTCTTCTCCGGCCTTTAAAATCAAAAGGTTTGGATTGAATTTACTTTTTATTAGACTTTTAATTACACAATCACCATAATGATCCGCGACTTCCTGGTTTGAGACGACTAATATTTTTAGTCCTTCCTTAAAACCAATTTTAATTAGTTCAGTTCCTATACATTCAAGGCTATTTCCTCCAATAACTATTTCGTACGGATTGCTTGTTAATGAAACTTTGATATGGAGGTTGTCTTTATTCACAGGTGTGTGGGTATAAGATTTTTGTTGATGTACAAGATTAAATTATCAAAATAGGAATGTGATTACGTAGGAGAATAAAATATTTCATAATTCAATGTTATATGTTCGGATACTTTCTGAATTTATTCTCGGATCAAAATAATCACATAGTGGCATATTTTTTTTGTTGTGAATGAAGAATGTTTTTATTAAAATTACATTTCATACATTCTTTGAAAATTGTTTGTACGATTTTTTTTATTATTTACCTGCTAGTGAGAAAAGCTCTAAAAATGAGGTCTTGAACAAATGATTGGGGTTGTAGGAGGAGGACAGCTTGCAATGCTACTTGTTGAGGCTGGAAAGAAAAGAGATATTGAGGTCGTTGTTCAGACGGCAGTCAAGACTGATCCTGCTGCTAAAAAGACTAAACAGGTCGTTCTGCATGACCCTACAAATGCTGAGGGTACAAAACTACTTGCGGAACGATCGAGCTCAATAACTTTTGAAAATGAGTGGGTTGATATACCAACTTTGCTTCCTCTACAAAATAATGGAGTTTCGTTTTTGCCTAGACTTCAATCCTTGAGTCCTTTAATTAATAAGATAAATCAAAGAGAGTTGTTAAATAGTCTTGATATCCCCTGCCCTGATTGGCTGCCTATACCTTTAGAAAAATCATTAAAAATACAGCTTCCAATTGATTGGACATTCCCCTTGATGGCAAAAGCTTCCAAAGGTGGATATGACGGCAAAGGAACAAAAATTATAAGAAATTTAAAACAACTTCAAGATTTGATTGAAGTTGAGCCAAAGGAACAGTGGATGTTAGAGAAATGGGTCTCGTTCGATAAAGAATTATCTATTGTTTCAAGCAGGGATTCAAAAGGGGTAATTCGTAGTTTGCCAATTGTAGAAACTCACCAATCCAAGCAAGTATGTGACTGGGTTTTTGCTCCCGCCGACATTAATCATGATGTAGAACTTATGGTGAAAAACATCGTATCTTCTTTGTTGGTTGAATTGGATTATGTTGGAGTTATTGCGATTGAATTTTTTTATGGATCTGAAGGCTTACTTGTTAATGAAATAGCTCCAAGAACTCATAATTCAGGTCATTTTTCTATAGATGCATGTAATAGTAGTCAGTTTGATCAACAAATTTGTATTACTTCAGGTATTGATGCCCCCATGCCTGAAATGATTGCTGAAGGGGCTTTAATGGCAAACTTGCTTGGCCTTCAAAGTGATTACCCAATTTCACTTTCGAAGAGGTTAGATGATTTAAGAGCTATAACAGGATTGAATGTTCATTGGTATGAAAAAGAAGAAGAAAAAAAAGGTAGGAAACTTGGCCACGTTACTTATCTTTTGAATAACAAAGATGTTTTATCTAGAAAAAAAGAAGCATTAGATGTCTTAAAGAATATAAGGTCAATTTGGCCGACCTCTTAATGATATTTTGTTTAGATTGTGTTAGTACTGCTTTGTTGGTATTGGCCTTCTCAAGTGCTCTGATCTGACTCTCTTTCGATATGGGGAAGCTGTCGTGAAAGTAACGTATACCAGCATGTTCTGGAAACGAAGCTTCACTTTGAATCCCCTTCTGGTTATTCCAGGTCGATGCTTCTTGGGTCTTACGGCAAAGCGGTACTACCTCCTTAACTCATTGCTATAACTGGGTTATTTGATAAATAATAATCTCTTGTTTACCGGTGGTGGTGCCAATAGGCCTTTTTAAATTTTTATCAATTAGTTTAGACCTTTAGCTCTGCGGACCTTCCTTAATAGTTCATGATCTTCTCTTGCTCTTTTATCAAGAATTGCTATATCTTTTCTGGCCTTTTTATCGACTTTTTGTAAATCCTCTCTTGCTCTTTGATCTATGAGCGCAACATCTTTCCGGGCCCTTTGATCAAGGTTCTCAAGATCAGCTCTAGCGCGTTGATCAACGTTTTCAATATCTGTTTTAGCTCTCTCTATCATGCTCGTCATTGAGTCGATCATTAATGATAATGCTGCGGGAACTTGGTCCCCTGAAGTAGAAAGCGAGGCCTGCTTATTCAGATTAATACTAGGGTTTGCTTGATTCGAAGCCATAGGTTTAATTAAAACAGGCTTGCCTTAATTACAAGCCATTTTTTTTCTATCTTCTATTATCTCTTTTTATTGACCCAAAAAATAAAAACCATCCGAAGGAAAACGAGATGTAATAGTAAGTCTTCTTCGTTGCCTTGAAAACTCATTCCCCGATATTTTAGTGGTTCAAATCATATTTGATAGACTCCTAATACAATTTTAAAAATATCTATTTCAAATCCCCGTAAAATAGGATAGATCAATAAATATTGCTTGATATTTATCGATATAATTTTTTTGATATAAACCGTTTTATAAACATTTATAAAATAAAAAATCAGTAATTAATAAATTTCAAGAATTAAGTTTAATTTTCTTTGGGATATAGTCTTGCTATTCTCTCCTTCTGCTTCTTTTCTTCTAGTCTTTTTCTTTGTCTATCTTTATATGAATCATCCTCCTCATTGAGTCTGAAAAAGACAAAATAAAACATAAAGCCTGTAAAAAGCAATCCAATAAAAAGTACCCAAAAACCTATCAAACCAGTTGGAGATAGGTATTGAAGCTTAAAAAAAACATCACTCATATTTTATATAGGTAAAATTTGTTCTATTATATTATCTATATATAATAAAAAATGTAAGAAAATATATGGTTTAAAAATTTACGTTTGAAGATGTTTTAGTATATGTCTTTTGGAATAAGAATTTTTACGCATTAACACATAATATAAATTAATTAGAATAAAAAAGTCTTTTTGATTTGATATGGAAGAAACGCATAACTATGCCATGAATCTTGTTGTCCCATTGATGGGGATAGCACCTTTGCTAATGGTTTTTATCTTGAAAGGCGAGAAAAAGGGAAAACGTGCCAAAACTTGGACTAGATCAGCTAATTAGAACTATATCTAAATCCATATATATATTATTTATTAATTTAATATAGAAAAAATTTTTGATTGGCTTTATGGTTATCTTTAATTATCAATTTCTTTCTTATCGTTATTACTGAAATTACATCCCTTTTAAAAAAAGAAAAATTAAATTGCTTTTTTATAAAGATAGCTTGTTCGGTTTTCACTCACGTTATTCGTATGCATTAGCTATAGTAATTAATATTTGTTCTAAAAATAGAGCGAATAAAAATTCTTTAGTTGATAGATCAGTTCACTATGCAAAATAACAAAACACAGCAATTTGCTAAATTCTTCATAAAAGACATTAAAAATAAGCCATCAAAGAACCAAGACAACAAATCAACTTTTGATAGCCTAAATTTTTCATCTGCGAGTTAGTTGCCTTTTACAAATTTAGTCACAAATTTCTAATAGATTAATATAGTTTCTTGTTTATAGGTGAAAATTTAAAAATTAATTACTTTATAAGAATATACTCAATCTAACTATAAATTGACTTAATCAATTTAGTATTCTTTATATAGAATTTTTAAGTATTTGATTAATCAAATGATTTTTATATAAGTATACGAAATAGCTAGATAGTTAAAGAAGAAAATCAATAGGTAATATTCCTCATTATATTTTTAAGGTTATTTGTAATTTATACCTAAGAATTTCATAGAAAATAAAAAAAATCTAAATAATAAATAAGTAATAACTAAATCTATGCTAATTGTACACAAGTTTTATGGGAGGGACATGAACAAACCCATTCAAAGAAAAACTACTTTAAAATGGAGTTCTGATGGAGAGCTGTCTTCCGTTGATATGGCAAGGATACTAGATCTTCTTGCTAATAAGGAATTAACACAGTGTGTATTAGCTTGTGATGCAAATAAAAAATCTTCAGAGATACTATTCCATTTAAAAGACCGTTAATAAGTGCATTTACCTAAAAAAGTTTTGTTAATTTATCAAGAAAAACAAACGTTAAATAGTATGTTTAGTTACTACTAATTCTACAAAATATGAAAACAGCTCAGGACAGATATTTCGAATGTTTAGAAGTTTGTATAGAAGATGAGCAGGGAATGTCTTGTCGTCAAGTATGTGCTCCTATTCTAAATGATGATCCGTCTGACCATCCTACGGTACCAATTCTGAAAAATAATTAGATATATGATTTTGAGAAATAGAATTGTTTTTTTATAAGTTTGATATTGTGCTAAATAAGTATTATTAATTGTTGAACCTTTGTTCTCCCCTATTAATATGATTAATTAGGTCACTTTTTCTACTGGATGTTTTGTAATTAAATTTAATTAGCTATAATACATTAATTAAATTAAAAATTATGGATACTCCTCTTTCACATGTAAACCTATTTAATGCTGCTTTAGCTGTTTATGTAATTGGCTATCAAATCGCAATTTGTGCAGATTGGAGTTGGATCCCAATGAACAAAGAAGACTATCAGCTTCCATACCAAGACAAATGGAGTAAAATTAATTAATTTTACGAAATGTTTTTCGCACAGGCCTCATGTAAATTGGTTGATTAAGACAATTCAAATCAATTTATTATATGGAACTTTTAATATTGATTAAGGAGTATTTTTTACTTAAATTATATTTTTTATTTTCTTCAGATACTTTGAACTACATGAAATAAACCAAAGGAATATCCTCCGATAAGTATCCATCCTAGTATTGCAGAGATGATTGTGGATCTTCTGTTGTGTCTTCTTATAGCGTTCTCAATCATTTCGTTGACCACCTCTCTATCTATCAAGTTTTTTGATTTTGGATTGGTAGAAGTCATTGGATGTATGTAAATTTGATGTTTTGAGATACTTGGAGGCTTTCCTCGTTGAGTTGAGTGAGGAGTGAGAGACTTACTTTCTCGAGACAATTTTGATGTCATTAAGAGAGGAAGGAAGAAAACAAACAGGTTCGTTTGTTAACATTTGTTAAACTATAATAGATTTTTCTCTTTTTTGTGTAGGTAAAATCACTTTATTCTTATTTGATCTGGTCGGAAGTGGCCACTATCAACTTTTGCGGTCGTTTTAACTAGGTCTTTTGTTTTTTACTCGATAACGTAAGTTCAATCTTCGACTTTCAGTATGAAACTAAGATTTTTGGAAATATTGATTTTATTTATTCCCTAGCTTCATATCTATAATTAAGTCATTAATCAATTAATTTTCTAAATCTCATGCTAATAAGGAAAGATCCCACAGTTACCTAATATTAATGTAATAATAATATAAAATTTACAGTGATGCATTCGACATTAGACAATGATCATCAGCTTGAGAAATTAGAGTTTGCTTTAGCCGTTTCCCAGGCAGTTGGAGATAACATTAGATCTACCGAGATAAAAAATAAAATAGAAGAAATTGGGATCAAATTATTAGAACCTGGAACCTGAATATATTTTTTATCCCTTAACGCTTCTTATTTCTTTAACAAAGATTTGAATATATATAATTTCTATTTAAAAGTTTTCGTTGCTATCTGTTTCATTCTTTTCTAGTTGCTTTTTTGTTAAAAAGGAATAAGAGGCCTGATGTTTTTCTTTCCATTCTTTATGCTCTTTTATCTGTTTTTTTAATTTTTTAAGACTTTCCTTTTCATCTGGATAAACTCTTTCTAAGTATTCAGGACTTAAATTTATGTTACCTTCAAATTCATATACCATTTCTTCGAAGGATTCGCATATTCCAAGTATGTCAGCCATGAAATCCTCGAATTCATCAATATTTAGTTCTTGAAGAACTTTCCTTAATTTACTTTGACTTGATTCTTCAGGTTCCCACTCTTTTTTTAATACATGAAGTAGATTTAATTGCCCAATTCTATCTAAAAGGTCCCACTTAGAAGCATCATCGGCTGTATAAAAATAGGAGCCATCTCCTGATTGATAAAATTTAGCTCTTTCCATATCCATTTATAATAAAAGTAGTATGTATCAAGGTTTTTATATTGGGTTTATTAGTGCAAATAGTTGATATGCTTTATTTATCACTAGATTGTTTTCTAGTACTTCATAGAAACATTCTACTTAAGCTAAATTAGAATAGCATTTTTCTATTATATTAGCATTCTTTATGATTTTTAGATTATGCATGAGGTTATTGAAAGTAACGAATGACATTATGAATAGTGAATAATATTTTTAATTAAAAAAATCTAATGGAAAAGGTCCAATCGTTTTTGATAATAATGAATTATCAAAATTATGCATAGTAATTAGTATACCTTCTCCTAATCCATATTCTAATCTGGCATGTATTTCACCTGTTTTTTGATTGCCCTTTAAAAAAATCGGCCCCTTTGAGGATGGTAACGTCATACATTTCATCTTATTATATTTAAACTTTTCTTCTATTTTTCTAATTGCATTGAGTCCTTTATCCAATGTGGGAGACATTACTCCTATGGTTAACCAATCTGCTTTATAAATCATATTTTTAAATTGTGTTAATAGTAATTTATATTGTTTTTCGTTTAGATATGGAGCAGATCTTAATCGATCAAGTTCCTCTATCTTTGATATATCAATATCGTTGTGAGACATATAGGTAAATTCTTTTCATTAATTCTATCATTCTACATCTTCTTATGATATGAGTTATATAATATTTTATATGCTAGTTTGCTTTAAAGATATCTATTTTACCAATATTTATATCTTAAGTAAGTAAAGCATCAACTCATGAATTATTTATTAAAAACAAAAAGTATTTGATTAGAGGGCTTTCTTACTTATCGTTCAATAAAAGAATAAAGTAAAAATTATAGGCTAATTAATATCATTTGATTCTTTTATTCTTCTAGATTCATGCAGTTTTTCTAATTCATTATATACGTCGCGCAATGTTTGTTGAATATGATCCAGATTTTTTATGGATCCTAGTGAGTTCATTGCCTTGATGAGGCTTTCTTTTGCCTCGATCAAGCCTCTACATTCCGTACTGCCAGCTTCATAGGACATTTTATGTTGTTGTTGGTGGTATTAAAATATTATAACTATTATTTTGAAATAGTTATCTTCTTTCTGCTTTTTTAAATAATTATTTTTTTAAAGTTCTTATTTTTACAATAGTTTAATCTATTATTTACTAAATATTTATATAAATATGTTTATTTAAAGGTAGTTAATTATTTTTGTTAATTAATATGTAAACTAAAATATTTTTAGTTGTTATGTAAGCAACTTATTTAAGTAGCCTTTGAGTTTTTAAATAATATTTTAGTAAGCTGTACAGTCTTTTATTTTTCAGTATTTCTATATGGACTCACCTTTGTCATCTGATATAACTATTTCTTTAACTTCGCTTTAGATTCTTGGACTTGACGAATGGTGTTTTTTTAATTAAAAACAAAATTAAGACTTTATATTTTGATGACAAAAGTAGACAGCATAGATGCCCCTACTGGTTGGCTTATAGATCCTCATAATAAATGGGCTATTCATTTTGACTATAAGCAGTTATCTCAAGATCAAATCGCCTCAGATTTTACTATTGATATGTGGGCTGTTAAAGCCAACGGCAAACCGATGGAGTTCAAAAGCAGAAGAAAAGCCACAAGGAAAGACTCACTAAAGTCCTGGAAGCAATTGATTGAGTCGAATTGGGTAGAATTTAAGTTAGAACAAATCCAGACTGCTTAAACACCGTCTTTTACTTTATAAGTTTATTGATTCCGCTTTTATGATCTTTTTAATGTGCATTATCGGCTGAATAAGTTAATATAAGTCTGTTATTTATTATTTTATAAATTGTTCACTACTTTTCATAAATTCTTTAAATTGATTGTGATATTTTCATCATTAGTAGGTGGTTGGACTATAACTATCTTGATTTTTAATACACCTTTTAAAATTGAGATTAAAGAAGTGATTAATAAAATGTATTTAAATCAAAAAAATTTTATTGTTAATGTAAAAGATTTATCTCTTTTATTAGTGAAAGATGCTCATGAACGTTTTTCTGAAGATCAACAAGATATTATAAATTTAAATAGTATAAAAAATTAGTTTCAAACCGAATTAAGTCTATATTAATAAAAATTGTTTAGCTTATTATCATAAGCTTTTATATATCTATATTCGATCAATTACAATGTTAAAAAGAACTATTTATCTGGCCTCTCCTTATGGTTTTTCTAAACAGTGGAGAGACAAGCTTCTTCCTGAATTTATTGCCAAGCTTGAGAGTATGGGCACGAGAGTTATTGAACCTTTCGCCCGCAATAGCGATATAAATTTTTCCTTGCCTGGTTGGGCTAATAAGATTGCAATATCGAACTTTAATGATTTGCGTAATTGTGATGCTTTGTTTGCAATAGTTAATGGCACTCCTCCTGACGAGGGTGTGATGGTTGAACTTGGAGCAGCTATTGCTTTAGGTAAGCCTACATTTTTGTTTAGAGATGATTTTCGAAAATGTTCAGACTCTGATGAATATCCCCTAAACTTAATGATTTTTACTGGCGTACCATATGATTCATGGAATGATTATTATTATCGTTCTCTAGATGAGATAGAGAGTGAAAGTAAAGCGATATGCAAGTGGTTGAGAAATTCAATTTAATCTATTTCTATATAATTATTCCTTTATTAATGTTTTATTCATTCTACTTAATATGTTAGTATATTATTTTAATTAAAAATATTTTAAATGTGAAAATGAATAATAGCCTATTTGATTTATCTACAATTAGATTTGAGATATCGTTTAAAACTTATCAAGAACTTCGAAATATTCTTTACTTTTATCAGAGAAATAATATTACTAAAATCAATATTCCTTGCAAAAATAGTTTAAAAAAGGATTTCTTGTTAAACGCAATTAAGCTATCAAGAGATGAATTTAGAAATATTGATATTATTCCTCATTTTAGTATTCTTCACGAATTTAGAAGGAATTGGCTTGATACTCAGAATGCATTTTATGAGTTTCTTCTGCTTATAAAGAAGTATGGATGCACAGAGGTTCTACTTATTTCTGGTTCTCAAAAAAGAACAACACTAGATTCAGTAAAGGCTTTATTTTTGGCAAGGAATAATGCTTTATTTTCTTATAGTGATTTTTCGTTAGGAGTAGCCTTTAATCCATATCTTCCAAGTCATTTATTTAAAGAGGAAAGAATCAGATTAGATCAAAAACTTAAGTCCGGCCTTGTTAGCTCTGTTTGGATTCAATTTGGCACTGACCTTAGTCTTTTAAAAAGGAGAATGGAAGTCTTGAACAATTTAATAGAATCAGCGCTAAAAAGTAATTCTAAATTACACAAAATCAATTTGTATGGAAGCATTCTTCTCCCATCAAAACAATTTCTTGCTAGATTTAAGTTTAGGCCATGGAAAGGGGTCTATTGCTCTATGGAATTTTTAGAATCAGAAGACTATGCTAATAAGATCGTTAATGAATTATTTAAAACATATAATGACTACAATATTTGCCCAATAATTGAAAATAATATAGCAACAGACCATCAGTTGGAGCAAATAAAAAATTTATTTAAAATCTAAAATCTTATATATTTTTAGAAATGTGTCTGGTTTTATTTATTGAATTAATTTATTCGTAGAAGTTCAAATTCAAGTATTTAAATTACAGCATATTTTATAATTAAAAATATTTTTAAATTTTTATGTTGTAGCTTTAACTGAGAGTACTTTCAAATAGAGTTTGCTTAATGAAGTCTGTCTCGCATACAACCCATTATAAAATTGAATTAAGGGCTTAAAAGGGTTAATTTCCATAGTGTTATTTGCAAAAATTTTGGTTTTATTTGAAAATTTTGCTGAGATGTATTCTTTGCATTATGGAAAGAACTCAATCGTATCCATATTAAGTATTGTAACGCTACTGTAAACTATTGTAAAGCGCTTCCTCTCTCGTCCTTTCTGGTGATCGATGAGCTGCTGATGTTTGTGTTTTCTGTAAGATTTTCGTCCTTTTATTTGCTGATTACTGATTATTTACTTCTTCTTTTCTCCTTCCGGATCTCCCCTCACTGTACTCCTTATTCCAATACCTTTAATTAATTCGGTGTTACTCCTTTACTGAAGTTGTGTTTTTCTAGAAAAATCTAATGCTTTTGAATTTTTCGCGGTCGATGAGAATTTCGTTTAATTTAAAGTCATTTGATCATTAAAGATGTTTTCCTCAAGAAAAAAAAATCTTCAAAAAGTCATCCCCCAAACAAATTCTTTTGCCGCTGAAACTTTTTTGTTGAGAAGAGGATCTGAGGCTACGAGATATAAGCTTGCAGCTCTGATGATGTTTGTTGCTGGTTTTGGTCTACTTACTTTGGGAACCTGGGTTCTAAATGATTTTAATTTTCTTACCTTTACCAACTAAAAAAGACTTTATAAATTTCTAGTTAATTTCTCTATAGATGTTACAACTAAGAGCATTCCAATTTGTATAATGTTTTTACTATTGTATGACATTTTTTTAATTTAGCTTTTTTTTAAATTAAATTTAAATTGTTGCATATAACGTATGTCTAATTCTTGGGATAAATACTTCTCTCACTATTCAGATTGGGATGATGCACATTGTTTTAATGTAAGATTGGAACTTAAATTTGAAGAGAAAATCAAAAGATTAGGATACGTAGAAAATGTTACTAAAGATGATATGTTTCAACCTGATAATAATTTACTTACTAAAACCTTCCCCAATAAAAAAACTTACCACAAGAGTAAAAATGAAATCTTATTGACTTTTGAAGTTCCTTATGATTGGTCTATTGATACAGATTGGGAGGACAAAGCTCTTGTTCTTCTTGGATTAAGTGATGAGTGGGTAATAGATTCATCGGTAGAAGACAGTTAATAGCTTTTTAAATATTTTTATCTGAATTAAATTTTATTGATTTTTAATTCTTAATTTATATTTAAGAGTAAAAAATTAAAGCTAAACCTTTTTGAGTTAGATAAAACTCCTTTTCTTCTCGACTTAAATCCATTGATAATTCCTCTCCCTCTTTAATTGCTTGCTCATAAGGTGGTTTTGAGGGAGAAATTCCTTTGTAAATTGCGGCAATACCAAGCGGAGTTGCGTTCCAGGCGAAATTAGCTGTTTCACCAATCGGTGGTTGATTTAAAGCTTCTTCAAGTAGGCTCGATGAGTTTGTTTTTGGGCGTGTTGTTGTTGATGTCATGTTTTATATTTAAAATTTCTTATAAAAAAAACTTGTTGGGTAATCCTTAGAAGAACGAATATGAATACTTTCTAGTGCAAATACTTGATTGATGCGTGGTTTTTGTTGATCTCTACATTCTTTTCGAATGACTAACTCATTTATTCTTATCAAACGGTTAAAGATTCTGTTAAATCTATTTAAACAAAATATTTATTACTTTTCTTCTTCTTTTTCTTCTTCTTTCATCTTTTGGAAAAGGATAAATTGTTTGAATTCCTCAAATAATTCTCGATTGTAAGCTATATGATGTTCTGAAAAAAAAATATCTGATTTGTGTTTGTATTTTTCTTTGTTGTAAGTAATACCTTTATCTGAGATCAATTCATCCAGATCATTGTATGTAAAAGATGTATTATTCAAACTATTTTGTTTGCCATACCTGCTCTTATTAATTAAGTAATTTTTTTCTTTAGTGTCAAATTCACCTCTTGCCATCAATGCTTCTTCTACCAATATTCCTACTACTTTAGATTGACTTAGTTTTTCTTTCTTTGCGAGTTTGCTTATTATCTTTTGACTAATCGTTGAAGGAAGATAGCCAATCCTTTTTCTGAGGGAGGGCATACCTGATTATGTAAAAATTTAATTTACTTTATCTCTTGGTTGAATTCAAAAATTTGTTTATTTCTTGACGAATAAATTGATCATCTAAAAAATCCATTCTGTAAGAATTAATTGAGCCTTTTCATATTCATTATTAGCTTTAAGCTCGTTTATTTTTTTTATTGCAGAGTAAGCCATTTCTCCTTTTTCCCAAAATCTAATGTGATTTATCGGGTTTAGAAGATTTGATTCATCGCCAGAAATTATAAGTTTATTAGGCATTGGTTTCATTTATGAAAAAGCTATTTTTTGAGTTTGATTGGTGAGTGATTTTTAACACAATAGACTATTGTCGATCTCTTCTAAGAAAAACCAAAAATACAGTTAAATAATTCTTATGAACTTGAGCTTTAGCAAAAGATTTAAAAAAAATGTCTAATTCAATAGAAGTTTTTTAAAATTTCTTTTTGTCTTCTGGAAATTCTGGTTTCTCTTTCTTTTTTCTTCTACCATCAGAAAGCTCTAGTAATGTTGAAAGTTGCTCATATACTGATCTTAATGAAGATAATTCTGGCAATAAACCGTCATTTCTGAGATCCTCGTCCATGTATCTAAGCTCTTGTCTGACATAGGAGAGAATCGATTTGGCTTCATCTCTTTTTGGTCCAGCCATATTTTTTTTTAATATGTGGAAAAGATACAGCAAAAAAGAACTAAATTAAAATTTGAACTGGGTATCAAGACAATATGTTTCTATATAAAATCTTTTTCTCTTTTTTTTAACTAAATATCATTCTTATATAAGCTTTATAATTTATCTTTACCTCAATAGATAAAAGTAAAAAAATTAAATATTAATATATTATTACATTAAAATAGAATTCATTTGAAGTTGATTATTTGATGATTTCAGATCTTGTCGTTATTGGTGGAGGAGCCTCAGGATTTATGAGTGCAATTACAGCTATAAGTGATGGAGTTCGATCTGTTGCGATTTTAGAAGGCACTACAAAAGTACTTGAGAAAGTTAGAATTAGTGGTGGTGGCAGATGTAATTTAACTAACTCATGTTGGGATATTTCTAATTTAGTAACTAATTATCCAAGAGGAGAAAAGCAATTAATAGGCTTATTTAATAGATTCTCTACAAGAGAAGCTTTTGATTGGTTTCAAAAACGGGGACTTAGCCTAAAAGTAGAGAATGATGGAAGGATTTTTCCTAGCTCTGACTCTTCAGAAGATGTAATCAAATGTTTAACAGATCTTGCAATGAAATCTGGTGTAAAAGTATTTACCAATTCTCATGTAAAACAAATAAGCAAAAAAAATGAATACTTTGATGTATTAATCAAAGGAGGTAATTATTTAAAAGCAAAAAATATTTTAATTTGTACCGGTGGGCATCCTAGTGGACGTAGATTAGCAAAGGGTTTAGGGCATACAATAATTCAACCTGTTCCATCACTTTTTTCTTTTTCTACTTCTGAGAATCCATTAAAATCATGTGCAGGTATAACTTTAAATGTTCAAGCAAAACTTACTGTTGGTAAAAATAAACATGTTGAAAGAGGATCCATATTAATAACTCATAAAGGTTTCAGTGGTCCTGTTATTTTGCGTCTCTCTGCTTTTAGTGCAAGAAATTTATATGTTAATAATTACAATGGTGATTTAAGAATAAACTGGCTTCATATGAGTGAGAATGAGGTTCGTTCAATAATTGATTTATTTAAATTAGAAAATGGTAAGAAGTTTATATTAAACAGCAAACCTTTTAATCAGTTGCCTAGAAGCTTATGGAAAGCACTTATTTTGAGCTTGAATTTTGATAGTCAATTAAGATGGGCTGATTTATCTAAATATGAAAAGGGGGCTTTAGTCCAATGTTTAGTAAGAACAAATTGTAAAGTTGTTAGTCGCGGTCCTTTTGGCGAAGAGTTTGTCACTGCAGGTGGAGTTTCACTTAAAGAAATCAATTTCAAAACTATGGAAAGTAAAATATGTAAGGGTTTGTTTTTTGCTGGTGAGGTATTAGATATTGATGGTATTACAGGTGGGTTTAATTTTCAGCATTGTTGGACTAGTGGCTGGATAGCAGGAAATTCTATAGCTTAATAATAGTTTTTTGTTTAATTAACTTTTTATTAATTTGTAAATTAATAATCAAAAAAAATGTATTTCTAGCCAAGAGAGGCAATCAATGCTGGAATGGCCACAGCTATTAAACCTACGGCAGCAGTTGCAGTAAGTAGAGATGTGCTCACATTTCATTAGCGTATTTAATTATATTACTAAATTGATCTTGATCCTTTTGTGAGTATTAATACTTTTCACTGCATTATTTTTTATTTTTTTATGCTTAAAAGATTAAAACACTTAAATGAAGTTTTTTATTTAAATGGGATGCGGGATATTAATTCCAAAGTCCATTGTGATTAATTTACTGCAAAGAGCAGACACAAGAGACATTCTAAGTGAGTATTAATGCTCATATAGAATGTCTCTGTCTTTTCTATCCACGCTTTATGCTCTGCTACAACTAAAGTCCATGTAATTACTTAAGTCAAATTGCTTAATTCGATTTTTTATAAATCAAAATTTAATGATTTAGCTTTTCTGGTATTGAGAGTTTTTACAGGCTCTTTGCTTATCCATCATGGATTTGAAAAATTAAATGATATAAATAACTTTGCAGATGCTTTTGTTCGACCTCTTCATTTGCCCTTCCCAGTAACCCTCTCATACTTGGCGGCCTGGTCTGAAATTGTAGGTAGTTGGTTGCTAATTCTTGGCCTAGGAACCAGGCTTGGCGCTACAGCCATACTTGGTACTATGAGCGTTGCTATTTATCACGCTATAGTTACCTCTGGTTTTAATATTTACCTATTAGAACTTTTAGCACTTTATTTTGCAGCTGCATTTTCAATAATTTTGCTTGGCCCAGGTATGTTTTCAGCCGATTACTTAATTAAAGAGATATTAAATTCAAAACCTTCTTTCATTACTTTCCTTAATAATCAGAAAATGGTGAATGATTCTCCCTCTTCTATGAAAAAAGAAGATCTAAAATCTATCAAACGTAGTCAAACATTTGTATTTCCTTTCTCTAGTTTCTTATCTTCCCAGTAATGTTTAAATCACTTGCTGTTAACTTCTTTTTTTTTCATTGACAAGTAGAACCACATCCAAGTGGGTAAAGTAATGAAAAAACCAATTAAAATTATATAACTTTTAGTAGTATCCCAGGCTGCCTCATCACATTTTTCTTTGATTTTGTTTGAAGGAGTTGCATTACTGCTTAGATTTCTACATATATTTAGCCCATGGATACTAAGAGTGCCATAAGTTATGGCTGTGGGGACAGTAGCAAGGAATATGGCTAGTATTAGATTTCCTAGCCTCATGTTGAGGTCTTTTCTTGTTTGTTTATCCATATATATATATTTGCCCATATCTTTGAAATGGTATAGCTTATTTTTTATTTTTTTACAAAGCAGTAGTCTTTTTTTATGTGCTCTTGAATTATTTGGGCTTTAATTTTGAGTGTGAGGATCTCTTTTATTATTTTTGTAAATAATAACTTATAAAAATTTTAGTAATTAATTTGCTTGGTATTTTGGTTGCAACTTCAGGGTTTATAAATTTTGTGAATTTGTATAGGCTTTATATACTTATCTTGGGTTAAAGTTAATGCTTAGTAGCAATCAATCTATTTTATAATGTCCACCAGCAAGAGAGAGGAAGTTAGTTCTCATTTGCGTTATATCAGGCAAGAACTTCGTGATTTGGATCAGATGCTTGGCCAGTATGGCTTGTTGCCTGAGTTATCTGAGCTTAAAGAGGTCTACAATTCTTTAGATGCTCTACATCAATTACTTTCAGGTAAAGTTAAAAAGAAGCCTAAACCAGAGTTTGATGATTGATAGCGCTCAAAATTTTTTGATAAAAGATAGTATTAATTATTTTTATATTAATTTTTTTATTTAGAGTTATTGATACACATTTGCAAATAAAATAAACTACAAGCAAAATGTAGATATTTAATCAATTGAGCAGATGAGTGAAGAAAATTGGAAAATTGAGTACAAAAAATGGAGAGATTTCAACCCTATCAAATCAAATTGATCGATGATGGACCTAAAAGTTAATACCAGGCTTTTTTGCTTAATTCAATGTGGTGTGAATGGATTGATTTGAAAAAAGTAAATTTGCCTGAAACTACCAATGAACATATTCCTTCGACTGATCCTTGGGAATCCTGATAGATGATTCTTCCATCTTTTCTTGGTTTTAATTTGAGAAATAATTTTTATCTAATATGTCATTAATAATTATTTCTTTAACGAAAACCTGAATTACGACTGCCATGGGAATAGCTAATAAAAGGCCCACTGGTCCAAATACTATAGTGAATATAAACTGAGCAGTAATTGTTAAACCTGGGAGTAATTTGACTTGTTTTTGCATTATTGAGGGAGTTATTACATAGCTTTCAATATTCTGTATTACTATGTATAACCCAAGAACAGCAAGAGATTTCCATGGAGTATCTAGTAAAGCAACAGACATGGGAAAAATAGTACTTATTGTTGGACCTACATTTGGTATTACATTTAAAACACCTGCAATTAAAGCATTTGCAATTACTAGTTTTATTCCTAATAAATAAAGTCCAATAGAAGCTAGTATTGCTACACATATTGAACTCAGTACAACACCAGCCATCCAACTGCTTAGTGCATTTCCACATTTTAATAAGATAGTTCTTGCACGTCTTCTGTAAAATGATGGTATTAATAAGATGGCTAACTCTCTGTATGAATTTGGCTGTATAGCTATCATTAAGCTAACAGAGATTATGAAAAGCAATTGAATAATCCCTACCCCAACATTACTTGCCAAGCTTATAAGCTTTGTGATGCTATCTGTTACTCCAGTTGCCAGATTTGTACCGTCAGGAATAATACTAAGCTTAGTCGCTAATATAGATCTATCAGCTAAATTTGGAATATTATCTTTATATAAAAACTCTGTTATATTGAAAAATGTATTTATTAAGATTTCCCATAACTTACTTGCTGCTGATGGTATCTGATTAATTAACTCTTGGAATTCACTTGTAAATTGTGGTATTATTAGTACTATTGAAATGCTTGAAATTAGGATTATAGATATTAAAGTTATGACAAAGGCTGACCATCTAGGGATATTAACAAAATCTCTAATTTTTCCTGTCATGCTACATATAGCCATCGCTATAATTATCGATGCAAAAAATAGTATCAGTATTTCTTTTAAGCTCCAAAATATTAATATGGAAATAATGAATGCTGAAATTGATAGTAAGGTAGTTGGTTTCAAATTAAATATTTAATTTTTATCGAGAGAATTTGCGTATCTCTCTGCAAAACGCATAAATCTTTTAAATTCTTTTTCTGATTTCCAGTTATAAATTGACTTAACTTCTTTAATTTCATTTCCACAAATAGATAGATCTAGTTTTCTTGTTGATAGTTCACCTTCTTCGTCAATCAGATACATTTTGTGTATTGATTTAAAATTTTCTATTGTTATTGTTGAAGGATTTGAAAATTTATATATTGCCTTCCCTTTTTTGCCATCAAGGTCTCTAAATAAAGATATTTCTGGATAATCCTTTTCATCAGTTCCTTTTATAAATTGAATTGCTACATTCTCATTTAAATTTCTCATTTTAACTAATTACTTAATTAAAAAATTATCCTTGCATAAAACTATAATGGATAGAGGCTCTCATTGAAAATTTTATTTAAAGAAGATTGCAAGCTTAAGCCACTCAAGTCAACTGAGTTTATATTTTTTGTTTTTTCAAGCTCATATTCATAGCATTTATCATAATAATCTAGCATAGCTCTACAAGCATTTGACCACTCTTTTTTATCAATTGCCACTAGTGCCTCTTTTGTTCTTTGCGGTCCTAACCTTTTGCATATTCTGTCTACAGCATCTTTAAGTTCAGATTGAGAATTTTGACTATAAACATTGACTAAATTATCTACGCGTTCATCATCCGTCCTAATTATCTCAAGGATTGGTGCTTTTTTCATTTGTTTATACAAGCCATTTGGTATTCGACATTTTCCTAGATTCGAACTTTCGGCCTCTAACCAGATCTCATTAGAATTACTTTCCTGAAACTTATTTATAGACTCTGCGAGAATATTTTCAAATTGCTGAGTTGATGGTTGATTTCCCAGGCCTAATGCACCAAAAGTACTTCCTCTATGATTAGCAATCCCCTCCAAATTGATTACATGAATAGCTTCAGATTTAATGCAATTGAGTAGATCTGTTTTTCCTGTTCCAGTTTTGCCACCTAAAAGTCTTATTGGTAAATCAGCTTCAAATTGATTTAGAACCCATTTTCTATAGCTTTTGTAACCACCCTCTAACACATAAGTTCTAAAGCCTATTGTTCTTGCTAGCCAAGCAAATGATCTAGATCTAAGGCCTCCTCGCCAGCAATATATTCTCAAAGTTATGGTTACATCATTTTGTTTATTAGCTGTTTCTTGGATTACTTCTAAAATCTTTCCTGCCTTTGGCAAGATTACTTTTAAACCATTCATTATTGCCTTTAACCGACTCTCCTTCTTGTAGCTTTTTCCGATTAACTCTCTTTCTTTATCTGAAAATAAAGGAATGTTTATAGCACCTGGCCAATGACCTTGTGAAAATTCTAAAGGACTTCTTACGTCAATAATTGGATTAGTTAAATTCCGAAAATCCGTTAATGGATAACCTGAATTGGTAGGTGTCTCTGACATAGTGTTAATACTCAGGTCATTTTAGGCTGGCAGTAGATCATGGCTGAAGAAAAACAAAACCCTCCTAATAAAGAAAGCATAAAGGAGTTCTTGGAGGGGTTTAAGACTGCTCCAGAAAGGAAACGCCTCAGTTTGTTATCTGTTTTGGAGGAACGCATTGAGGATCTTCTTGGCTTGGGATCATCTTTGATGACATTGTTTGATTCTGATGCTTGCGATTGGGCGGCTGGTTTTATTTTGCAAATAATTCATAAAAACGATGAAAATTTCATAAAAAAATATCTTGGTTGTGATGATCTTGCTTGGTTCAATGCCCCTTCTGAGGTTGGTTTTGATTATTCACCTTTACAGCAATTTTTATTAAATCAAAGTTTTGAGGATGCTGATCGTTTTACTAGCTCAAAGCTCAGAGAGCTCGCTGGAGAAAAAGCAGTAAACAGAGGTTATGTTTATTTTTCTGAGGTTGATTCAATCCCTGGGATTGATTTGTTAACTCTTGATAAATTATGGATTGCTTATTCCAGAGGTAAATTTGGGTTTACAGTCCAAGCAAAAATTTTAGATTCCGTAGGAGGAAGATATGACAAGTTATGGCCTCGCATTGGTTGGAAAAAAGATGGAATATGGACTAGATATCCAAAAGCATTTAATTGGTCAATTGAAGCTCCAAATGGTCATATGCCATTAGTTAACCAGCTCAGAGGAGTTCGTTTGATGGATTCTTTACTAAACCATGAAGCATTAATAGCTAAAAGCTAACAATTTAATGATTAATGTTTAATTTTTTCACGTAAAATACTATTTATGACTTAAATTAATAAATATGTTTTTTATTATTCAACTACTTATTTGGCAAAAAGTTAAGTTACAAAGAATGTTTTAACTAATTGTGGAGACTTCTAAAAATTGGGCTGTATTTATTCATCCCTCTACATTAAAACTAGCATCTTTTATTGAAACGCTTTTAGAGCCTATTATATGTAAAGATACTGCAAAAAGAATTGAATTGGGTCTTCATGAGGCTCTTGTTAATGCTGTAGTTCACGGAAATTTATCTAATCCTAATAAAGTTATTCGTGTTAGAAGAATTCTTACCCCTAATTGGTTTGTTTGGCAAATTCAAGATCAAGGTATGGGGATAGTTCAAAATAAAAGAGTAACCTCTTTACCTCTTCAAATTGATGCTAATAGTGGGAGAGGAATATATTTAATTCATAAATGTTTTGATGATGTTAGATGGAGTAGAAAAGGGAATAGACTTCAGTTATCGCTAAAGAAATAATTTTTTTAATGACTTTTACATCCAGTATCTTTAATATCTTCTTTTATCCAAAGTATTGCTTGCTTCAGTAGGTCTTCTATTTCTTTTTCATCTCCATCGTTAATTAATTGTGAAATAGCAGAAATAATCAATTCGGCACTTCTTCTTTTTTTATTTGCTCTGAATTGATGCCAATTTGATTCATTAAGACGGATTTCATTATGCAGATCTTTTATAAGTGACCGTGCCTCTTTTGACCAAATATATTTATTCATTTTATCCATAATATTAACCTCTAATGGTGTCTTTATGTTAGTTTAATATTTATATTTGTTTAAATCACATTGGCTTAGTTGCTTTCCATACTTTAGTCATAAAGTGAGATTCAGATGTTATTGATACAAAACCAGTTTCATTTAATCTTAAATTTATGTCATCTATTATATAATCTCTATAATAAGGTTCGTGAAATATTTTGTGAAAATTCTCCATTATTGAAATGAATTTTGGAGAATCTTCTATTTGAATAGAATCAGCAAGCACTAGAGTTCCTCCTGGCTCTAATAATCTGAAGCATTCGTTTAAAACATTTTGTCTTGCTTCTCTAGGTAATTCATGAAAAAGGAAAACACATGTCAATGCTTGAAAACTGCTCGATGAATAGGGCATATTTTCTGCATTTCCTTTAGTCAATTGCACAAGATCTCCATTTCTGGAACTTAAATATTTACTAGCTTGCTTGAGATATGAACCTGATAAATCGAGGCCATAAAGTTCTACTTCCGGTAGTGCGCTTTGTATTTGTTGGAGAGTTCGTCCTGTTCCTGTTGCGATATCTAAAACCTTTACTTTTTTGGAGCTATCAGATAAAGATTTTTTTAGACCTCTCTTTAAAGGAGCTAAAATTCTTCTTCTCATAGTATCTGCTGTTCCATTAAAAAGAATTTCAACTTGTAAGTCATAAATTTCAGCAGAATGCTTACTTAAGTAACCATCAGTTTGGTGATGAAAATTTTGTAAATAGTAAGTTGGGTAATCTTCCTCGTTTACATTCCTTGGGATTTCTCTGGTCTTATTCTTTTTACGTCTTTCCCAGGTTTGGGGCATGTCGAGCCAAACCAAAGGATATTTTTTTGCCCATTCCAACCATGGAGCTTCGAATAATTGAGATTTTGGATAAATACCTTCCTCTGCTTGCTGCCAGTCTAATCTTTCAAGCCTTTCCATTGAATGTCTAACTTCTTTGATGAGATCTTTGTCAATTGGAAATTTTCCTGGAGCTGCTTCAGGTGCAAAAACTTCCATTAACTTTGTACTCAACTCTTTGTGAGCTAAACCAGCAAGAGTTTTACCCTGTTGAAGAGTATGATATGCAATTTTTTTTAGGCTTGGCGCTGCCATGAACCGTTAATTAATTTATTTATTATCTAACAGATTTGATTGATTAGTGACGAGTTAACAAAAAAAAATTAAGGTCTCTGAACAATTTGTAAAAAGACCTTAATTTTTAGTTTAATAATTAATTAAGAAACTTTATGCGTCATAGTACATAGTGAATTCATGAGGATGAGGCCTTTGCCTTAGCTGCTGAACTTCCTCGTATTTAAGGTCTATCCAGTTATCAATAAAATCATTTGTAAATACTCCCCCTTCAGTTAAATAGCTGTTATCGCTTTTTAATGCCTCCAATGCATCATTCAACGAAGAAGGAACAGTGTCTATTTTTGATAATTCTTCAGAAGGAAGCTCAAAAAGGTCAACATCAACTCCATCTCCAGGATCAATTTGATTTTTGATCCCATCAATACCTGCCATCATCATTGCTGAGAAAGCTATATAAGGGTTCGCTAATGCATCACCTGATCTGAATTCAAGTCTTTTCGCTTTTGGGCTTGGTCCAGTCAAAGGAATTCTTACTGCAGCTGATCTATTGCCCTGAGAATAAACCAAATTTACTGGTGCTTCGAAACCTGGTACCAATCTTTTATAGCTATTAGTGGTTGGGTTGGTAAATGCAAGGAATGAAGGTGCATGTTTCAGGATTCCTCCTATATACCATTTAGCTGTTTGGGAAAGATTGGCATAAGTTCCTTCTCCGTAAAACAAAGGCTGACCACTCTTCCACAAGCTTTGGTGAACATGCATTCCTGTCCCATTGTCATTGAATACTGGTTTGGGCATAAAGGTCGCGGTCTTTCCATATTTTTTAGCGACATTTCTTACAACGTATTTGTAAATCATCACATTATCTGCAGCGTTAATTAGTGGTGCAAATTTCATTCCCAATTCATGTTGACCTGCCCCTGCGACTTCATGGTGATGTTTCTCAATAGGAATTCCTAATTCGGCCATTAAAAGAAGCATCTCCGATCTCATGTCTTGAGCTGTGTCATTAGGCGAGACTGGGAAATATCCCTCTTTTAGTTGAATTTTGTATCCAAGGTTGCCTCCTTCCTCGACTCTGCCTGTGTTCCAGGGGGCCTCAATAGTGTCAACGCTGTAAAAACTCCCACCTTCTCCAGAGTTATATCTGACATCATCAAAAATGAAAAATTCTGGTTCAGGTCCGAAAAATGCGGAATCAGCAACACTTGTACTTCCTAGATAATCTAATGCTTTTTGAGCCAATGATCTTGGACATCTTGCATATGGCTCTCCGCTCCTTGGCTCTTGAATTGAACAAATCAGACTAAGTGTTTTGTGATGGTAGAAGGGGTCAATCCAGCTTGTGGCTGGATCAGGAACCATTGCCATATCTGATTCGTTTATAGCTTTCCAACCACGAATGGAAGAGCCATCAAAAGCAAGTCCCTCTGAGAAAGAGCTTTCTTCAATGAGTTCAGAAGCTACTGTTAAATGCTGCCACTTACCATGTAGGTCTGCAAATTTTAAATCTATAAGCTCAATGCCCTCATCTTTAATTTGACGAAGAACATCTTGAGGAGTCTTGCTCATGGTGAATTTGATTTCGACAGAGATATTTAATTATGAACGTAATAAGCGTTTGAATCCTTTTTTGTATCAACCAGTACTTTTTTTAGACTTTTAACAGAAAAATTTGATTATTTTCTGAAATTTTTTCATGTTTAGACTGAATCTAGCTAATTCCTATTGCAATCCCTAAAAAAAACACCCAGACTTTGCCCATAGCTGTTTAGGCTCAGAACTATATGAGCTGATCTGTTTTCTTGGCCACACAAATTCTTCCTTCTGTTGATAATCAACATCGCAAAGATTTTGGTCCAACGGTTTCACCTGAAAGGTTATTGCTTGGGCCAGGTCCATCAAATGCAGATCCTGCAGTGTTAAAAGCTCTTTCTCAAACTCCCATTGGCCATTTGGATCCTTTTTATGTGGAGTTGATGAGTGAAGTTCAAGAGTTGCTTAGATATGCATGGCAAACAAGCAATCGATTAACACTTCCCATGAGTGGTACTGGTAGTGCAGCAATGGAGGCAACATTAGCAAATGTTGTTGAGCCTGGAGATAAGGTTCTTGTTGCCATAAAAGGATATTTTGGACATCGACTAGCAGACATGGCAGGTAGGTATAAGGCTAATGTTGCAACTATTGAAAAAAATTGGGGTAATGCATTTTCTCTTGAAGAAATTGAAGAAGCTCTTAAAAAACATAACCCAGTAGTTTTTGCAATCGTTCATGCCGAGACTTCAACAGGTGTTTGCCAACCCATGGATGGTATTGGTGATTTATGCCGAAAATATAATTGTTTACTTCTGGTCGACACAGTAACTTCTTTGGGAGGTGTTCCACTTTATTTGGACGAGTGGAAAATTGATCTAGCTTATAGTTGTAGTCAAAAAGGATTAAGTTGTCCTCCTGGACTAGGTCCTTTCTCTATGAATAAGAGAGCTGAGGATAAAATGAGCAATAGAAAAGATAAAGTACCTAATTGGTATTTAGATGTTTCTTTATTAAATAAATATTGGGGAAGTGACCGTGTTTATCATCATACGGCACCGGTAAATATGAATTTTGGTATTCGAGAAGCTCTTAGATTGTTAGCAGAAGAAGGTCTGGAAGTTTCATGGGATAGGCATCGAAATAATTCTAAATCACTTTGGAATTCATTAGAAGATATAGGTTTGGAATTACATGTTAAAGAAGAATTGCGTTTGCCTACTCTAACAACCGTAAAAATACCTGAAGGAGTTGACGGCAAAGCTTTCACTAAACATTTATTAAATAATTTTGGTATTGAGATAGGTGGAGGACTTGGTGATTTGGCTGGAAAAGTTTGGAGAATCGGTTTAATGGGATATAATTCAACTTCATCTAATGTAGATAAGATAATAAATATCTTTGAAACGGAATTACCTAAGTTTAGATAATAGAATTTTTCTTAGATAAAACTCTTTTATCTTTAAACCAATTCACGATTAATTTTCTTGATTCTTCTTCCATTACGCCTCTTTCAATTAACATATTGTGATGAGCACTTTTATGTTCGGCTAGATTTATAGTTCCACCAAGTGCTCCTCTTTTCGGATCTTCTGATCCATAGATAATGCTCCCCATTCTTGCCTGTATTAATGCGCCTGCGCACATTGGACAGGGCTCTAAATTTACTATCAGTGTGCAATCGTTAAATCTCCAATCATCATTTATCCAAGAAGCTTGCCGGAGCGCTACTAACTCAGCATGACCTAACGGATCCTTCATTGACTCCCTTCTATTGCCCCCATATCCAATACATCTGCCTTTAGTGTCGAGAATGACTGCAGCAATTGGTACCTCACCTTTTTCACCTACAAGTTTTGCTTTAGATAGCAATCTTGTCATCCAAATGATTTTTTCTTTCTGGCTTAGTGAGATAGGCTTTGACAATTTTTTAGATCTTTGGAGAATTATCAAATAAAATGGTTACTTAGAGATTAATCATTTTTTTTTGGTTTGAACTGGATCATCCAATACCACACATAGAGACTTATCTTCTTTGGAACCTTTTGCCTCTCCTCACAACTTAGATTCACAATTGCATTCTTTTCTTGGAGAAGCTTCTAGTAATCTCTGTGATTGGTTAGCTGATTCAAGCAATCAAAGACCAATCCCTGGTTCGTTTGAGTTACCTGAAGTGGCTCCTTCTAAAAAAGGAGTCACTAATGAGGCTTTGTTAAGTGAGCTTCAAATATTGATGAAAGGAGCCTACAGGCCAGCTCATCCTAGAGCTCTTGCTCATTTAGATCCTCCACCGCTCTCGGCATCAATTGTCGGAGAGCTGATCTGCGCAGGTTTGAATAATAATCTTTTAGCAGAAGAATTATCTCCCAGCTTGTCATCACTAGAAAGAAAACTTTGTAAGTGGTTTTGTGAGAAATTAGGTTTTGGTAATTTGTCTGGAGGTGTAGCGGCCAGCGGGGGAAGTTTAAGCAATTTAATGGCATTAGTGATTGCTAGAAATATTGCTGGTCTCGAAAGTGATCCAAATGCCGTTTTTTTTGCAAGTGATGATTGTCATGTGTCGCTATCAAAAGCTGTTCGGATCATGGGCTTAAAGCAGGACTCTTTACAAAAAGTGCCTATTGATGAAAAAGGTAAATTAAATATTTCGTCTTTGGCTTCTATTTTAAAAAAAATAAAATCTCAAGGCAAAAAATGTTTTGCTGTCGTTGCAACTGCAGGAACTACTGTAAGAGGAGCTATTGACCCACTTGCTGAAATTGCACAATTTTGCCAAAAGGAAAATATTTGGCTTCATGTTGATGGTGCAATTGGTGGAATTTATGGAATCTCAACAATCACCTCAGAGCTTACTAAAGGTATAGGTTCTGCTGACTCCGTAACTGTTAATCCTCAAAAATTATTAGGTATAGTAAAGACCTCTTCTTTGCTTTTAGTAGCTAATAAAAATCATCTTTCTTCGGCTTTCTCTACTGGATTACCTTATGCTGAACCTCTAACTGGGAATGACTCACATGGAGGAGAACTTGGAATTCAAGGCACACGATCCGCTGAGGCATTAAAATTGTGGATTGGGTTAAGACAATTAGGTGAGGAGGGTATTCAAAAAATATTGTTGGATGCAATCAAAAGAAGAAGTTATTTAGAATCAATTATTGATTCTTCAAAATTTAAAATAATTTCAGGTCCACTTCATCTGATGGCTTTTACCCCAAACAATTATAACTCTTCTCAAGCTTGCGATTGGTCTATTAAAACAAGAAACTATTTGTTAGCAAGTAAGTTTATGCTTTCAAGACCAATGTATGGTGAAAAGTATTATTTAAAAGCTGTTTTGGGTAATCCAAATACTCAATTTGAAGATTTAAATCTACTGGCTAACATTGTTAATAATTCAATTAGTTGATTTAAAAATGAAGAATCCATTTTCTAATAATAAAAACATGATAGCTTCAATAACAGCAATCATTTCAATTCTAATCGGACTAGTTTATTTGGGTTTAGTTTTCGCTTTGGATTTTAGAGGACCGATGAATCCTCCCCCCTCGGAGGCCTTGATTTCGGCGGTAACTTTTTAAAGTTTTTAACTACTACGGGATCGATTACCCTTTCATAAGCTCTTTTAATAAAACTTTTGAAATACTCATCTCTTTTGTTTAATTTGTAATGATATTCAACAACTTCTTGAATACCTCCATCTCCCCAATTTTGATCTTGTTGAAAATAAGTTATAAAACTTGCTCCTGCAATTCTAGTAAGCCAAGATACACTTATACCCTGAATTACTTTGCTAACAACTACTGTTGGTAGTGATAAACTTAATGTTGAACTTATTAGAGATACTCCACTTTTTACTAACCCCATAGTGACAAGTATTTTCCCGACAGATAATGCCAAATTCTTTGCTCTTTCCTTTGTGATTTCAACCCCATGGATTTTGGCTATTTCTATTACCATTTGTGCATTTACAGCTGCAGCGGCGATCATATCGATAATCGGTAATGGCGTTAGTAGTAATATTCCGCTACTAATCCATCCATACTTATCAACACATTTTTTAGCTGATTGACTTCTTTGCTTAATTAATAGTTTTTTTCCTTCCTTTCCAAGATTACTGCATTGAAGTAAAATATTATCTGCAATTAATTCTTCACCTTCTTCGTGCAATATATTTGCTAATCTTCTAATAAGATTATTAATTTCTGGATCTGGTTTATATGGCTTCCCTCCCGGTATCGCAATTGTCTGAGGCGAAGCGGATGTACAAATAATATCTTTTGATTCAATAAAACCGTTACATCTAGAATTAAGAATTTCAATTAATCTTCTTTCTTCATTTTCTCCTCTTAAATCTATTTTATTAAGTACAAGCAAAAGTCTTTTCCCAAGCCTGGATAAATTCTTAATTGTTTTAGTCTCCGCAGAACGTAAATCCCCTTCGATAACAACTAACATTAAATCAGCTTTTTGAGCTTGGATTAAGGCACTCTTTTCTCTCTCCCTACCATCTTGGCCGGCTTCTAATATTCCTGGAGTGTCAATAATTCTTATCCCTCTATTAAGTCCCCTAAGTTTAAGTCTAAATGATTCTTTCTTTTTGGTTGAGCCCATTTCGGGACTAACTTCACCAACAATTTTTTGTAGTAAAGCTCTGATTAGCGACGTTTTGCCACTTGAGCCGATTCCAAAAACTACTAAAATAATATCTCCTCTTTCTAACTCTAATGAAACTCTATTCCTTTCATCCTCTAATGCTTTAGCTTGAACTTTGTTATTAATTAAGTTTATTAAATTATCAATACTTTTTAATGATTTTCCTGCAGCTTGCTTCTTACTTATTAATGAAAAATCTGGTAATTTATTTTTATTACTATATTTGATCAATGGTTTGAGTGTGTTTTTAAACCATCCTATTTTTTTGTAATAACTCAAGCCTCCTATTATTAGCAACGTAATTATTATTGATGGTATATTTATTAATCTAATTATGGCTCCAACTAATCCTATAATTATTAAGCTAATTAATATTATTAATATATAAAATATTATTGTTTTTGAAGTATTAATTTTCATGCGATAATTAGTATGATCTAGGTATTTATTTTTTTATTGATTTTTGTAGAATTATCTTCAGTCTTGATTATATCAATTAAAAAACATATTACAGCTATATTTATTGATATATCTGCTACATTAAAAATAGGGAAATTAATGGGTACTATTTCTATGAAATCTAGTACATATCCTCTGAATAGTCTATCTATTCCATTGCCCACTGTTCCACCAAGGAGGTATGCAAGTCCAATTGAATTCCAATATGATTTAGGCGGATAATTTGTCATGATACTGATTATTAATAATGAAGCTAAAGCACTTATAATAGTAAGAAGTGTTGTTGAATTACTAAATAGACTAAACGCAGCACCTTTGTTTTTTACAAGAGTTAAATTTAATAAATTAGGAATTATATTGTAAGATTTTTCAAAACCTAATGCAGTAAATACTAAAAATTTGGTAATTTGATCTATTAAAACAATATAAAAAGAATAAATTATTGTTTTTCTTCTTTTATTCTTTGAGAAGTTCATTTCAGTATTAGTACTCGTTTTAGTAATATTGAGAGTAGACTTATTGCAAAGCATAGCAATAATTGAAGAGGAAAAGGTAAAAAAGTATTTATTAAAATCAGATCTAGTAAATTTTCTGTCCAGTTAGCGAATATTTTACCAAAAATCAAATAAATAATACCTATTACATGTAAAATGCATAATGAAAAGCTGGTATAAAGAGAATAACTTATTAAATTAACTTTTGCACCTTGTTTAGATAAAAAGCCACAAGTCCAAGCCGCAGGAATAAATCCTAATAAGTATCCAAATTCATGAGTTAAAATATATCCTATACTTCCTCCTCCATGAAAAACGGGTAAATAGAATAGACCTATAATAAGATAGCAAACTCCACATATTGTTCCTATTTGTGGCCCACAGAGAAGCGAAGTTAAAAGAATACCTTGTATTTGCCAATTGCTATTTAGAGGGATAATTGAGAGTGATAGGTCTTGTTGAGGTAAAATTATAGATGCTGGTATCATTGCGCATACTATGATTAACATTACGCCTGTTATTACTTTTATTGAACTACTAAATATTTGCAAAGAATTTAATTGTATATCTTATATAGTATTATTTACAAATTGGTTGAGATGTCAATAAAATCATTAAAAACCTATTAATTGTTCTTGAAATTCTTTGAGCATAATGAAATTTTCAATCGGGAATAAGGTCTCCTTGCAAGTTCCTATGCCATATTTGAAAACCGTAGATACCATATCTACGTTAAGGCCACCTGATCTTGTGTCACTGGATGAGGTTGGAATGATAATAGGAATAAGACCAAATGATTTTTTAGAAGTTAAGTTTAGAAGGGGAAATTTCTTAATTCCTTCTGAAAGACTTAAACTAATTGAAAAAGGATAACTGATATTTAAATTATTTATTCCAATCTTTCCTGATTTTCTGAATCACTTCTTTATTGCTGCAAACACTTAATGAAGGGTTCCTCAAATATGTTTTTGCAGCATCATTTATCTGTTTACTACTTACATTTTCTAGTCTTAACAACACTTCTTTATCGTAATCTTTACTAAGTCCTAATCCTAAAAGATGAGCCTTATGCTCTGCTCTTTGATTAATACTTTGCAAAGAGTGAGCGATTTGACTTTTATATTTTATTTTTAAAAGGACCAACTCCTCCTCTGATATTTCTTTATCAATAACTTTCCCCCAACACTCTTTTAGTAGTTTAAGGGTAAGTATTGCTTTCTCTTCTGTAGTAGAGGCATGCATAATAAATGGTGCCTGCTTTTCACGAATAGGATGATATACACCTGCCTCATAAACTACGCCATATTGTTCTCTTAGGACCTTAAATAACAAACTTGACATACCATAACCAAAGTAACATGACAATAATCTAAGAAAAATGTCAGCCTCATTATCATATTTAATCGTTGCTTTCCCTAAAAGAAGAATGACTTGCTGTGTATTTATTGATCGTGTGCAAATTTTGCTTTTTTGTTTAGCTATATTTTCTAATTCATTATTATTAAATCTAACTCTTTGATCTGTAATACTTTTACTATTTTTCTTAAATTCGATTAATCCTTCGATATGACTATCAATATGATTAGGGAAATTTCCACTAATGACTAGATTTTTATTTCTATGAACTAATGAATTAGCTATGTTAACTATATCCTCTCTCTTTATTTGATTTATATGATCGATTAATCCAAGTGGATCATGACCATATGGCCCATCAGCGTATACCATTTCCCTCCATCCATCAAATGCTAATTGGTAGGAACTCTCCTGTTGTCTTTTGATTGCATTTATAGTGAGATTTTTTTCTAATTCTATTTGGTTTAATTCAAGTAAAGGTTTTGTGATCATCCAACCAATTAGTGGAATAAGTTTATGTGCATCAGATTTAATACATTTAAGACTTATTAGAAGACCATCTTGATATGTATCACAATTTAAATTTGCTCCAGCACTTTCTACTATTTCAGCTAATTGATTATTATTGTATGGCCCACACCCTCTGATTATTGTAGAGCTTAAAATTTGATGAATTCCTTTTTTTTCTGGCGGATCAGCTCGACTACCGTCTTCTATCCATAGCTTTGCAACCATTATATTTCTGCTATTACTCTTGTCTAGGATTAGATTCATATTTATTTTTCTGGTTCAGCTATTAATGTAAATGAATTGCCTGGATTAAATAAAGGAAGAATTAACTCATTTATGCGATTATAGGTCCAATAAGATATATCTTTTATTGATTTTGATATAGATTGATGACGTCCCCATAGAGCATGATTTCCTGAATTTGATGCTATTTGATTACTTAACTCTAGGCCAAAGTGAATATTGTTTCTGACTAACTTTTTTGCACGATCTAGATCTTTGTTAGTTAATATATTATTTGTTAATTCTTTAAGAATTACGTTGAGTTCACTTTCAGCCATTTTAAGATTTTCTAATGGACAACATATATCTAAAAGAATCAATCCTCCTTCTTCAAGAATTTGTAAATCCATTTCTATTGATTCGATAATTCTTTTTTCTTCTCTTAATTTTTTAACAACAAGGCTACTTTTGCCTTCGCATAACATAGTTGTAGCAATTTCAGCTCCTAATATTAATAGCTGTTCTCTAGCTGGAGGAAGTTTCCATGCTTTCAATATTCTTCCTCCCTCAAGTCTCGGGATAAATTCTTTTTTATAACCTTTGTTAAAAGTAATTTCCTTATTTTGTTTCTTTTCTTTAGGAGTTTCTTTTAAATCTTTAAGTTTACTATTGTTAATAATCGAATTAATCTCGCTTGGTACCTCTCCAGCTATACAGAGAGTGCAGTTTTTGCCTATATAATAATTCTTGTGAAAAAGCTTCATTTCTTTAGGCATTATATTTTTAACCGTCTTCTTATTACCTAAAATAGATCTTGAATATCTATGAGGTGAGAAGCATTCTTTTAATAATTTAGTATAAATAATTTCATCTGGTTGGTCTGAATTTTGTGCAATTTCCTCTAGAACTACTTCTTTTTCTATTTCAAATGCTTTTGTTTTAATTTCAGGGAATAATACTAATTCTAATAGGAGTTTTAATGCTTCTTCTATATTTTCTGGTGGGACTAGAATGTGATAATGAACATCATCAAGACCAGTTGCAGCATTACTACTTCCGCCAAGTGATTCAATCTTTAAGTCGAACTCACCTTCTTTAAGATTTTTGCTACCTTTAAATATCATATGCTCTAAAAAATGAGCCATTCCTTCCTCCCCTTTTATTTCATAATTGCTTCCTGCTTTGCACCAAAAGTCAATACATGTCAATGTTGAGTCTTCCATCTTGGCCACAACACATGTTGCCCCATTAGCTAATGTCCAGTGAGTGACTTTCATTCCAAGCGTTTTAGGAAGGATAATTTTATGTTATATGAATATAAACTAATTAGATTTGTAATCTCCAAAAAAAGCGATTATTTTCAATTTCCTAAATCTTAAATTGATCAATTCAAGATTTAGGAGAATTTATATATGTAGTCTATATTATATACAAACCAATTCATTAGTAATTTGAATGATTATATATAATTTTTCATCTTAGTTGTATCCTAAACTTAGTACCAAGTTCGTTTCCTTTGCATGAAAATTTCTTTTCAGCCTATTTAATCATATAATATTTCATAGTTATATCTATAAAATAAACAGTTTTATGATTCTTAGTCTAACCATTTTATCTTGAGTTCCTTGTTTTGAAGTCAGTTTTTAGCACTCAAACTAAATTGAACCCTCTTTTGCTTGAGTCTATCGAACTTATCAAAAATAGAATTAATTCCTTAACTGATGTTAAATCTCTAAGCTTTGATCCAAAATTTAATGAGATTTGCAGAAATCTAAATAAGGAGGAGTTATTCATCAAAAACGAGTTTTATCAGGCAAAGGGGTTTAGGAAAATTCATTTGGAAGTTGCAAAGCTTGGAAAGTCATTGCAGATCCTTCATTGTGTGTTTTTCCCTGATCCATGTTATGAACTTCCAATATTTGGGGTCGATTTGGTAATGAGTTCTAATAATATTTCAGCCGCTATTGTTGATTTGTCGCCTGTGGGAAAACAATTGCCAGCTTTTTTGATTTCTCAATTGGAAGCATTACACATACCCCATTTTAAAGAACCTAGGATTCTTCCAGATTGGGGATGTATTTTTTCACCATATGTATGTTTTGTTCGCCCAGTTGACTTCTTAGAAGAAAAGTTATTTTTACAACTTATTGATCATTATTTATCAATTTTATCATCTTTAATTGAAATTGTAAGAAAGGATGAAATCAATTCATCAGATACTATTGATAGATTTGAATATCAAAAGCGATATTGTTCAAATCAAAAACTTAATACAAAAACAAAAGTTATTTTATCTAGATTTTTTGGCTCATCTTGGGCAGTTGAATATATAGATAAAATTCTTTTTGAGTGTTGAATATGTTAGGAAAGTTCTCTTTTAAATCTTTTCTTCTTACCTGCATAACACCTTTGTGTTTGTGTTGTATTAATGGATGTAGTAATAAAGTTTATAAAAATGATAAACTTTCAGATAATAAAGTAATTGCAGAAAAGATTGAGGGTGTAGCAGCTTTAGGTCAATTAAATCCTTTTGGTGAGGTAAGGAAATTAGCAGCGCCCACTAGTGGCAAGGGTGGAACACCAAGATTATCTAAATTATTTATTCAGGAAGGTGATTCGATTGTTAAAAATCAAATTTTAGCTATTTTTGATAATCGACCTAAACTTAAGGCCGATTTGGCAATCGAGAAAGCTAATTTAAATATATTGATGAATGAAATTAGAATACAAAAAAGAGAAATCAACAGATATCAAAACCTTGTCGATAAAGGTGTAGTCGCATTTATTGTTTTAGATAAGATGAAGGATGATCTACTTATTTTAGAAGCGCAAAAGCTAAAGATTAAATCTGCAATTAATTCAATTAACTTTGACTTAGAACAAACTCAATTAAAAAGTCCGATTGATGGAATTGTTCTGCAAATTTTAGCTCGAGAGGGAGAGAGACCCAATTCATCTGGCGTTCTCAATGTTGGCGCTAATCAATTAATGGAAGCACTTATTGAAGTGTATGAATCTGATATTAATAGAGTTGAAATTGGCCAAGTTGTTGATTTGATTAGTGAGAATGGGGGATTTAATGGTTCCTTAAGAGGTCAAGTAATTTTGATTAGCCCACAAGTCAGACAAAGAAGAGTTCTTTCAACTGACCCTACTGGAGATGCTGATTCAAGAGTTGTTGAAGTTAGAGTCAAACTTAATAACTCATCTGCTAAAAAAGTTTCTCATTTGACTGGAATGAAAGTAATTGCTCGTTTTCAGCCATAGTGAGAGTAAAAGATTTTTTTGAAAAAAGAAAAATACCTCTTGCTTGGCTTTTGCTTACAAGACAACCTTTAAGAATATTGGTTGCTATTGCAGGAATATCTTTTGCTGGAATATTGATGTTTATGCAATTGGGTTTTAGAGATGGTTTGTTTGATGCAAGTGTTACTGTTCATAAGTTGTTTGACGCAGATCTTGTTCTAATTAGCCCTCGCTCAAAAAGCTCCATAAGTATGAGTGGGTTCCCTCGCAGAAGATTAGTTCAAGCAATGGCACATGAGGCTGTTATCGGGACAACTGCAGTTAATTGGAATTTTCTTCTTTGGCGAAACCCTGAAAACTTATCGACAAGATCTATTCTTGCTTTGGGCTTTGAGCCAAGTAAACCGCTTTTAGTTGATGGTGATTTTGGAAGAAAAGCCGAAACCCTTAAAAATAAGGGTAGAGTTTTGTTTGATAATCTTTCCAGAGATGAATTTGGCCCTATTTCAGAATGGTTTAATGCTGGGCGTTTGGTAGAGACTGAGGTTGCTGGTAAGAGGGTAAGAGTCTCAGGCATAGTTAGCTTAGGACCCTCTTTTGGAGCAGATGGTAATTTAATAACTAGCAATGAAACATACTTAGGATTATCGCCAGGAAATCCTCAAGGAAGTATTGAAATCGGCTTAGTAAGGTTAAAGAAAGGCACTAATGTTGACAAAGTAGTTAGATCTTTGAATTTAAGTTTGCCCAGTGATGTTAAGGTTATGTCCTTAAAATCTTTCATAGATTTTGAGAAGAATTATTGGAAAAGTAGTACATCTATTGGCTTCATTTTTACATTGGGAGCAGCAATGGGATTTATTGTCGGGTGTGTAATTGTTTATCAGATACTTTATAGCGACGTCAGTGACCATTTGCCAGAATACGCAACCTTAATGGCAATGGGATATAACTTAAGGAGTCTTGTAGGGGTTGTAGCAAGAGAAGGTTTTATTCTATCAATTATGGGATATATTCCTGCTTATATTTCAGGACAAGCTTTGTATGCGTTGGTTAGATCATCAACTAAATTGCCTGTTGAAATGAGCTTTAGTAGAGCGTCTATTATTTTTTTCTTAATATTATTTATGTGTATGGGGTCTGCATTGGCGGCTATGAAAAAACTGGCAGATGCTGATCCTGCTGAAATATTTTGATGAATAAATTTAATATTTAAATTAAGTAATTTATGAATAACTCTAATACAAATGCTTTGAAAATTATTTCTTTGAATCATTGGTATGGTCAAGGAAAAATGAGAAGGCATGTTCTTCAATCTATATCGATGGAAATTTCTCCTGGTGAAGTCGTTTTACTCACAGGGCCATCTGGTTGTGGCAAGACTACGCTTCTTACTTTGATTGGAGCACTTCGTAAAGTTCAAGATGGTGATCTTAAGGTGCTTGGGAAACAGCTTTATGGTGCTAGCAGAAAAACTAGGCAGAATCTTAGAAAGAATATTGGCATGATTTTTCAAGGTCATAATTTATTGAGATGCCTTACCGCTGAACAAAATGTACAAATGGGTGCTGATCTTTTAAAAGGATTTTCGTATAAGGCTCGGAGGGCTCAGTCTAGAGAATGGCTTAGAGCGGTTGGATTAGAAGATCACATATCCAAGCTCCCGCATGATTTATCAGGCGGCCAAAAACAGCGTGTAGCAATTGCTAGAGCTCTTGCTGCAAGACCTAAATTATTATTGGCTGATGAACCAACTTCTGCATTAGATAGTTCAACCGGTAGAGAAATTGTTGATTTATTAAAAAAACTAGCTTTAGAACAATCCTGTTCAGTCTTGATGGTTACTCATGATCCGAGAATATTAGATGTAGCAGATCGTCTCTTAAGAATGGAAGATGGCCAATTATTGCCCTCTGTTTAGTAAATTAGATAGATATTAAAATTTGTACTAATTAAGCATGTCTAAAAGACGAAATCTTAAGAAAGAAAAGCAAGAAAGAAACCGTGCTTATGCAAGGAAGTTCAAGAAGCGCAAACTTCGTAATGATGGAAGAGGAGAGGGGGCTGGTAATGGTGTTACTGGCACCGCAAATAATGGCGGAGCCGCTGATTAAAAATCTTGATTCAATTAAAAAATATTTTTTTAATTCTTTTTATTTTAATGTTTGAACAAAAACTTTTAGTTTATTTTTTAGTTTAGGATGTTAGTTAGTGTTGTTATACCAACTTACAATAGACTTCCAATACTTAAAAAGTGTCTGGAGGCATTAGAAAATCAAATTTTAATAGATTCAATTGATGATTACGAGGTAGTAATAGTTGATGATGGTTCAACAGATGGAACCACTGATTGGTTAAAACATAATTTTAAGACTTTTCCTCATATCAGACTTTTTGAACAATCTCATGGTGGTCCTGCTCAAGCAAGAAATCTTGGCGTTGAGAAGTCTAATGGTGATCTAATTGTTTTTATTGATAGTGATCTAGTTGTTGAAAAGTATTTCTTATTCAACCATGTTATTTCTTTAAAGAAAGCATGGAAAAAACTTGGTAATAAAAAATGTTTTACTTATGGTTCAGTAATTAATACATCTAATTTTAATAATCCAAGCTCAGAGCCCTTTAAACTTCAAGACCTGTCTTGGGCTTATTTCGCTACTGGAAATGTCGCTATTGATAAAAAGGTTTTAGAAAGATCTGGACTTTTTGATATCTCTTTTAGATTATATGGTTGGGAGGATTTGGAATTAGGCGAAAGGCTAAGAAACATGGGAGTTAAACTTATTAAATGTCCAAAGGCTGTTGGATATCATTGGCATCCAGCATTAACTCTTGATCAAATTCCTCGTTTGATTCAAGTTGAAAAAGAGAGAGCAAAGATGGGGTTGGTTTTTTATCGTAAACATCCAACTATTAGAGTCAAATTCATAATCCAATACACTTTTTTTCATCGTTGTCTTTGGGAATTTTTAACTTTTGGTGGCCTAATTAATACAAAAACTCTAAGACCTCTTTTGGCTTTTTTAATGAGAAATGGTCAAAATGGTTTGGCTATGGAATTATTAAGACTTCCTCTTAATTTGATTGGAGTGAGACAAATTTTTAGAGAAGCATCATTAATAGGACCTCCTTGATCCATCATTTGTTAGATTGGTAATGCAAATCAAAACCGCACACCTAACTGTTTCGGGTGATAAATAAATATTGATTTTTTTTATCAATATTTAAGTTATCCCTGTTGGGTGGAGGCGAACCCGGAACCAAACTAAAAACATGGCTGTAGTTTCTCTCTCAGAGATGATGGAAGCTGGTGCTCACTTTGGGCATCAGACAAGAAGATGGAATCCCAAGATGTCCCGTTACATCTATTCCGCACGGAATGGGGTTCATATAATTGATCTAGTTAAAACTGCTGTTTGCATGAACAGCGCTTATAAATGGACTAGAGGAGCAGCACGAAGCGGTAAAAGATTTCTTTTTGTCGGCACTAAAAAACAAGCTTCTGAAGTGGTCGCACAAGAAGCTGTTAGATGTGGCGCTTCCTATGTCAATCAAAGATGGTTAGGAGGAATGCTCACAAACTGGACCACCATGAAAGCAAGAATTGACCGACTCAAAGATCTTGAAAGAATGGAATCCAGTGGTGCCATAGCAATGCGTCCAAAAAAGGAGGGGGCAGTTTTAAGAAGAGAATTAGAAAGATTGCAAAAATATTTGGGTGGTCTTAAAGGCATGAGACGTTTACCTGATGTCGTCGTTTTAGTTGATCAAAGACGAGAGACTAATGCGGTTTTAGAGGCTAGAAAGCTTGATATTCCATTGGTGTCAATGCTTGATACCAATTGTGATCCAGATCTTTGTGAAATTCCTATCCCATGCAATGATGATGCTGTCAGATCAGTTCAGCTTGTTCTAGGCAGGTTAGCTGATGCCATAAATGAAGGTAGACATGGTTCTAATGAGTAAATGACATACTTTTTAAAAAATTCTTATTTACTTTCTCTTTCACTACTTCTTAAATAAATGTCGGAAATAACAGCTAAACTCGTTAAAGAATTGCGAGACAAGACATCTGCAGGCATGATGGACTGCAAAAAAGCCCTAGTTGAAAACAAGGGTGACATGGAAAAGTCTATAGAGTGGTTAAGACAAAAAGGTATTGCAAGTGCTGAAAAGAAATCGGGAAGAGTTGCTGCCGAAGGCGCGGTTGGTAGCTATATCCATACTGGTTCTCGTGTGGGAGTCCTTCTTGAGCTGAATTGTGAGACTGACTTTGTTGCAAGAGGAGATTTGTTCCAAGGTCTTTTGAGAGATCTTTCTATGCAAGTTGCAGCTTGTCCAAATGTTGAATATGTAAGCGTTGATCAAATACCAGATGGGATTGCAAGCAAGGAAAAAGAAATAGAGATGGGAAGAGATGATCTCTCGGGGAAGCCAGAGCAAATAAAAGCTAAAATTGTAGAAGGAAGAATTGGAAAGAGATTAAAAGAAATGGCTCTTCTTGAGCAGCCATTTATCAAAGATAGTTCAATAAATGTCGAAGAACTTGTAAAGCAAGTTGCTGGAAAAATTGGAGAAAATGTAAAGGTTCGCAGATTTACTAGATATACTCTGGGAGAAGGCATTGAGGTTGAAGGACCAGATTTCGCAGAGGAAGTTGCATCTATGACTTCAAGTTGACCTTGTCTGATAATAGGTATTTATTGAACTCTGATTTTGACCCCTTAGAGCAATTAAGGTTGCTTAAAGAAAAATGTAAAAATATATCTTCTCATTTATATAAGGTCAATTCTATTTATCTTGAGGAAGTAAGGAGATTGCTTCCTCAGGTTATAAGGTCCTCAATCTTATCTCTTATAACTGATAGGCTAGGGGATGATTTTGGCTTCTCAACAGTCGCATCTAGAAAGAGATTTCAACTTAAAATTGATAAATTAGTTTCAGATAATATGTCTCTTTTAACAATTGAGCATTTAAATGAACTAGCTAAGAAGATTGATGAAGAAAATATTCGTCAAATAAATAGTGCTAAAAAAGAGATGGCAAATGCTCTTAATATGAGTAATAATTCTCAAAAATTTAAAGCAACTAATGATTCTAATTCAATCAATATAAGTTCTATGCCACCTTTGGATAATTTATCAATTACTGAAGGATGGAATGCAGAAATAAAAGCTCCATATTCAGCTGATAATAAAGAAACTTACATTAAAGGTTCAATACCTGGTGATAATTACGCTAATGAAACTATTCATAAGGAATATGAGTTATTAAAAGATGATGGTGAAAATTCTGATAACTTTGATTTGAAAAGTAATGAGATTCAAATCTTGCAGACTATATTTGCTTTGACTAATGAATCTAGCTTAAGTGATTTAGATTCAAAAAAAGAAGATTCTTCTCATAGCTCTGAATGTCATAACGATCTAAAAAACAATCGTTTGTTGCCACAATCTCCAATAGGTTTGTATGAATGGATGATTTCTATAGACTCGGCGCTAGTCAGGCGATTACGAGACCTTTCACATTCTATTAATACTGAGCTTTTAAAATCAGGCTTAGTCAATACATTGGTTCCGATTAATATTTTAGATGCTGCTTTAGCTGGTCAATTAATTTCCTCTAAATCTACATCCAATATTCTTACATTAAAATTACCAACTAATAGTGGATTAGGCGCTGGAGGATTAGATATTGATTGTTTGCTAATAACACTATCGGATATGGAATTTGATAATCCAAGACTAAGAAAAAATAGGACATACATTAAACATTATCAAAATGTACTTTTAGATATGATAAAACAACATAAATATTGGCAAGGTCGATCAATAGCAGAAGAGGTTAGTAAAGAATGG
Source organism: Prochlorococcus sp. G4PB17 (assembly GCF_059772445.1). NCBI lineage: Bacteria > Bacillati > Cyanobacteriota > Cyanophyceae > Synechococcales > Prochlorococcaceae > Prochlorococcus > Prochlorococcus sp. G4PB17. The sequence continues at coordinate 160,904 of NZ_CM186288.1, forward strand.
TGGAAGGATACAACCAAAATATAAACAAAAATGATTTAATAGCGACTCCTGATAGTAAATCAGTAGAGCTAATAACTTGGGTTAGATCTTTGCAACAAGCTTTAACAGTTGAAGTTGATCATGGGTTTAAGAATATTCAAGGTAGAACAAATAAATTTTCTTCATTTGTCGCTGATTATTTATCAAAGTGCCCTTCCCTAGCAGTCCCTGACCATGAACTTTATAAATTAAAGGATTTAGCAAAAAATTATGAAAAATATCCGACAATGTCTACAGATCATAGACGTAGAATAATTGTTCAAACAAGACAGTCACTTCATTATTTATATAAATATGATAAGGGAGTAGATACAAAGGAATCAATAAATTTAAAAATTAGGAAATTAAATAACTCAAATTTATCTAATAAAGGATCTTCGTCAGATTTTTTAAGTTTAGAAAGTCCGATTTTAAATGTTAAAGGTATTGGTTCAAAGCAAGCTGAAATATTATCTAGGCTAGGGCTTATTTTCATTCGTGACCTTATAAATTATTTTCCCCGTGATTATGTCGACTACACTTCTTTGAAGACTATAGATAAAACTCAAGTAGGTCAGAATGTAACGATCGTGGCGAAAGTAAGACGATGCAGTTCATTTAAAAGTCCTAAAAATCCAAATCTTTCTATTCTTGAATTGTTTTTAAAAGATAGGACTGGAGGAATTAAAGTTACAAGATTTTTCGCAGGTAGTCGTGGCAGGAGTATTGCCTATGTTAAATCTCAACAAAGTTTATATGCAGTTGGTGCAACCGTTGCGGTAAGTGGTTTAGTTAAAGAAAGTAGATATGGCAAATCATTAAACGATCCCTTGATAGAAATTATCGATAGTCCTAATAGTTATTTGAAATCTAGAACTATTGGTCAGATATTCCCTGTTTATTCTTTAACAGAAGGTCTTACTGCCGATAAATTTAGAGATCTAATACAATCGATTCTTCATTTGACGTCTGAGATAAATGATCCACTCCCTCAAGTTACATTGAATAGACTAGATTTAACTACTAAGAAGGAAGCTTTTTTTCATATTCATAATCCAGAGGATTCAAAAACTTTGGCTAGAGCAAAAAGAAGAATTGTATTCGATGAATTTCTACTATTGCAACTTAGTCTTCTTTTAAGACGCGACTTACATAAGAAAAGTGATTCCCCTAAATTAAGTATTGAGCCAAGTATTGATAGCCTAGTTGGAAAATTCTTAAGCATTCTTCCTTTCTCTCTGACAGATGCTCAAAAAAGAGTTTTAAAGGAAATTGAATCAGATATAGTCAAAGCTGAACCAATGTCTAGATTATTACAAGGTGATGTTGGTAGCGGAAAAACTGTTATTGCTATTTCAGCACTACTTACTGCAGTTCAATCAGGATGGCAGGGTGCTTTTATGGCCCCAACTGAGGTGCTTGCTACACAACATTATCAAACACTCAGCAAATGGATTCCACAGCTTGAGTTGAATGTAGATCTGTTAACTGGTTCTACACCCAAGTCTCGTCGTAAACAAATTCTAACTGATTTAGCAAATGGCTCTACAAAAATCCTTGTGGGAACTCATGCATTATTTGAAGATCCAGTTGTCTTTGAGCGACTTGGACTTGTAGTTGTAGATGAGCAACATCGTTTTGGGGTTAAGCAGAGGAACAAGCTTTTGAACAAAGGATTACAACCCCACTTGCTAACGATGACTGCTACACCCATACCTAGAACCTTGGCGCTTACTTTGCATGGTGATCTAGATGTTAGTCAATTAGATGAGCTTCCACCTGGCCGAACTCCTATCAATACTCAGCTGATATCTCCAAAAGAGAAAACTTGTGCATATGATTTAATCAGAAGTGAAATTAATAAAGGACATCAAATTTATGTTGTTTTGCCTTTAATTGAAGAATCTGAGAAGCTAGAATTAAGTGCAGCAGTAGAGGTTCATCAGCAATTGTCTACTAAAATTTTTTCAGATTTTACTGTTGAATTACTTCATGGCAAAATGAAGAGTCTTGAAAAGCAAGAAGTTATACAAAATTTTGTAAATGGGGAAAGCGACATACTTGTGTCTACTACTGTTATTGAGGTAGGTGTTGACGTACCAAATGCAAGTGTGATGTTAATTGAGGATTCTGATCGTTTTGGTCTTGCTCAATTGCATCAATTAAGGGGACGAGTGGGAAGGGGAGCCTCCAAGTCTTACTGTCTCCTAAGTCATCAGAATAAAAATAAATTATCTCGACAAAGATTGGAAGTTTTGGTGAATTCTAATGATGGTTTTGAGATTTCTGAAATTGATTTGCGTTTTCGTGGGCCTGGGCAAGTTTTAGGTACAAAACAATCAGGCTTACCTGATTTTGCTCTAGCATCATTAGCTGATGATGCTGACGTACTTGAACTTGCAAGGAATGAGGCTCGAAATATTTTAGATTCCGATCCTATGCTTACAAATAACTCAAAGCTTCGTTTGCTTATAAAAGAACAGTGGGAGAAACTTAAAATTGCTAATAAACTAAATTAATTTTTTATTATTTATCACTATTGAACTCATTTATTTTTTCGGTTAAAATTTAATAAAAATTTTCTGCGTTTGAAATTTCATACTCATTTTTTCTATAAATCATGAAGTTGAAACCTTGGATTAACATAAAAATAAATGAATGTAATGAGCCTTTGATTTCAATTCCAGAGATCATATTTCGATTAACACCACATCCTTATATGTCGTTAGGTGCTCCATATTCTAATGGAGCAGATCCATGGGTTTTACGCAGGGGTGTTTTGAAAAGATTAATGCAAGCGCAGCAATATCTGTCCGAAATTAACCCTCAATTACAGTTGGCTTTGTATGATGCCTGGAGACCAATAGCTGTCCAAAAATTCATGTTTAATCACACTATTGGAGAAACTTGTAGGTCGAAGGGGATTGATATAAATGATGTCTCTGCTAATAGAGACATTACTGATGTTATTGAAGAGGTTAGTCGTTTCTGGGCAAAACCATCATCTAATCCCCTTACACCTCCACCTCACAGTACAGGTTCAGCTATTGATTTGACTCTTGCCGATATGAGTGGTAATCCATTAGATCTTGGTGGAGAAATTGATTTTATTGGCGCTGAATCTACTCCTGATTTTTTTAAGAAAGACTATTCCATGATGCCTTGCTCAAAACATCAAGTTTTTCAAAAAAGAAGATCTCTTTTGTATTCAGTTATGTCACAGGCTGGATTTGTTCAACACCCAAACGAGTGGTGGCATTTTAGTTATGGAGATCAATTATGGTCCTGGTTAAGCAAGCAAAGTAATGCTATCTATGGGGCAGCATTTGAGGTAAGCAAAGACATTACGCTTTCAGTGCCAAGTTTAGTCACATGATCTCCAAGGCTTGATAAAGTCCCAGCGTTTTTCCAGCTAAGGAATAATGGCTCTAATGTTTTCTCCAAATCATTAATAGGCATCTTTTGTAAGTATGGGGTTGCCAGCCTTTTTAAATTAGTACTGCCACCAAGCCATAGTTGGTATTGATTTAAACCACTACCAACAAGAGCTAATTCTGCCATGTATGGGCGAGCACATCCATTTGGACAGCCTGTTACTCTGATTAAGATTGATTTATTGATTTCTAGAGTTTTTAGTTGATTGTTGATTCTCTCCAACAGCTCTGGTAAAAATCTCTCAGCTTCTGTCATTGCAAGTCCACATAATGGAAGAGCTGGACAAGCCATCGCATGCCTAGCTATTGGATCAGGGCTCCCTGGATCTGAAAAACCTATATTAATTAATGCATTCTTTACACTGACTTTTTGATAATTTCCGATGTTGCACAATAAAAGATCTTGGTTAGGAGTTAAGCGTACATCCAAGGCATATTTTTCAACTATATTTCTGAGCTCTTTCTTTATCTCTCCTGTAAGCCTGCCTGATAATAGTGGTATACCAACAAACCATAATTTGTCAGATTGTTGATGCCAGCCTAAGTAATCTTCAAGTATTGTATCCCCTTCGTGCTTAAGGGTGTCAATTCGTTTTGTAAAATATTTAGTTGTTAACTGCTTCTTAAACCAATCAACACCCATGTCATGCAAAACATATTTAAGTCTTGAGTGTCTTCTCGTTTTTCTATCTCCATAATCTCTTTGAAGAGCGAGAATAGATTGAACAAGCTCTAATATGTATTTACCTTCTACAAAACCAATGGGATCTGCGACCCTAGCGAATGTCGTATCTAAGTTGTGTGTTCTACCCATACCTCCTCCTACGTAGACATTACATCCTTCTAGAACTCCTTTTGCATTCGTGAAAGTCACAAGACCTATGTCATGAGTAAGGATATCTACAGAGTTATCTCCTGGTACTGTAGTTGCGCATTTGAATTTTCTTGGCAAGTAGGTTGCACCATACAAAGGTTCATTTGTGTCCCCACTAAAAACACCATGATTTAGTTGCAGCTTTCTGCTTTTTTTTACTGCTGGAGATGGCTTAATAGCATATTTTATCTCGCCATCAACCCATAAATCAATGTATGTTTTCTCTGCTTTTTGGGGTGATAAAACATCGGCAATATCATTAGCTAATTTTCTCGCAGCGGGGTAAGATCCTTTTTCGTAAGGGGCAGCTGGAGCCATTACATTTCTATTGACGTCTCCACAAGCTGCGAGGGTGGATCCCATGGACTTCACTATTGTTCCTATTACTTCTTTAATATTGTCTTTTTTTATTCCATGCATTTGGAAGCATTGACGTGTGGTCGCTCTAAGCGTTTTATTACCTAGTCGATCAGAAAGATCATCTAATGCTATAAAAAGGGGTCCTGGGACTAAACCAGCTGGATTTCTTAGCCTAAGCATCATTTGCCAATCTTTACCTGTGCCGCCTCTTTTTCTATGTTCCCGATCATCTTGTTGATAACTACCATGAAATTTTAGTAGTTGTACAGCGTCGTTTGTAAAGTGATCACTGTCGTTTATCAATTCACTTTGAAGAGGCTCGTTTAAGTAATTACTATCGGCTTTAAATTGTTCAAATTTCGCTCGAGGAGAATTATTAGCGATGCAAGGTGAAGGAACAGTCTCTTCTTTTTCTACAGAATCTTTACTTTCATTTTCTTCAAAATTCATCAAAGCTTCAATAGCTGCATTACTGAATCCAGCATCTTTTAAGTCTTTTTCTATATTTTTAGGAGCTTCTTTTGAATTACTTTTTTTAATCGCCTCGAGTCTTATTCCTTTAGGTAATGATTTATTAATCTGGTTTGCTTCTTCTTCTCTGAGCTTTTCATCGAATTTTTGTTGAATAGCTATTTCTGCTGAGCTTATATTCTTTTCGGCCTCTTCTTTAGTGTTACCTATTTTTTTTACAACATCACATGTTCCAAAAGCATCCCTTAATTTACCTCTTGGTACAGCAACCCTGAGGTAAAAACCAGATCTTCCAGGTATCTTTATGATCTTGGGCAATGGTACCTACACCGGTACCTACACTGTATCATTTTTCTTGTTGGTTGGTGCTTAATTGTTCAAATCAAGCCATGATTAATAAAAGATGCTTTCATTTTATATAAAATTTTTTCTAGGACACAGAATGTAGAAGTAATTCAGATTTAGATCTAATCTTGTTAAGAACATAAGGAAAATTTTTTGTCTACTTACCTTTTAGAAATCGGAACTGAAGAATTACCAGCTGATTTGGCTGAATCTGTTATTTCCCAGCTTGAGATGAATGTAAGTAATGACTTGAAGTCTTCTAAAATAAAATTTACTGAAATAAGAGTTACTACTACCCCCAGAAGAATTGGATTAACGATCGAAGGGCTTGCTCCATTTTCTGATGATAATATTGCGGAACGAAAAGGTCCTCCTGTTTCTCAAGCGTTTCATGATGGAAAACCTACAAAAGCAGCAATTGGTTTTGCTAGAAGATATGACGTTTCTCCTGAAAAATTAGAGATTCGAGAAACGCCTAAGGGTTCATTTGTTTTCGCTAAATTAATTGAGAAAGGCAAGCCAATTGAGGGTTTGTTATCTGAATATTTACCTGGGTGGATCACGAAAATTCAAGGAAGAAGATTTATGAGATGGGGTAAAGGTGATTTTCGCTTTTCGAGACCTATCCGTTGGATTGTTTCTTTGATTGACTCAGAAGTTTTACCCTTTAGTATTTCAGGTTGTGATCCAGAAATTCAAATTGGCAATATCTCAAGAGCACATAGGTTGCATGGATCAGAATTAGAAATTAAAAATGCGAAAACTTACTTTGATCAATTGCAGGATGCTGGAGTAACAGTTGACAGGAATAGTCGCCTTTTACATATCAAAGATTTAGTTCTTAATCACGAAAAACTCAAAAAAGTTAAGCCAGATCTGACTGAATCCCTTTTAAATGAGCTGACAGATTTAGTTGAGTCTACTTTGCTTGTGACTGGAAGTTTTGATGAATCTTTCCTTGATTTACCCCCTGAGGTTTTGTCCACAGTGATGAAGAATCATCAACGATACATACCCATATACAAAGAAAATGTTGTGCTTGACCCCTTGTCACTTGACTCTAGAAATATATTACTTCCTAGCTTTTTGTGTATTAGTAATGGATTATCTTCAGCCAAAGAAAATATTATTTTAGGAAATGAAAAAGTATTAAAAGCTAGGTTTTCTGATGCTTCATTTTTTATAAAATCAGATTTATTAATCAATAGCTCTTCACGTATTAATAAATTAAAAGATGTAACCTTTGCTGAAGGATTAGGTTCTCTATATGACCGTGTAGATCGGATTGAATGGCTTACTAAATTATTAACATCAAAACTTAAATTTGACCAAGAGGATATTGAAAAATCTGTGAAAGTTGCACATTTCTCTAAACATGATTTAGTTAGCAACATGGTTGATGAATTTCCAGAGTTGCAGGGAATTATTGGATCTAAATATTTACTTCATGAGGGTGAGTCCAGAGATGTATGCCTTGGCGTTTTAGAACATTACAAACCTAAAGGAACAGCTGACTCTCTACCATCAAATAACCTTGGTAAGGCTGTTTCATTAGCTGAACGCTTTGAATTGCTTTTAAGTATTTTTGCCAAGGGTGAAAGACCTTCTGGCTCATCTGATCCATATGCCTTGAGAAGGGCTGCTAATGGAATATTGTTGATTTTATGGAGTAAAGATTGGCAATTAAATATCAATGAAACATTAAATGATTCACTTATTTATTGGGAGAAACTTTTCCCTAATCTCTCTCTTGATATTAGTAGTCTTACAATCGAATTAAAGGAATTCTTTCGTCAAAGAATCATTAGTTTATTAGAAGAGAAAGATATCGACTTTGATATTATTCAGGCTGTTTCGGGAGACACAAGCTTAATTTCAAAATTATTAGATGATCCAACAGATGTTGATTTTCGTGCTTTATTATTAATGGATATGAGGAAAAATAATACACTTAATTTATTACAAACTGTTGTTAGTAGAGCCTCTAAGTTAGCCGTTAAAAGTTCTATCGCTAAAGACGTAATAGATCCCTCTGGTTTTGTACACAAGTCGCTATTTGAAAAAGAGTGCGAATGCGAAATGTTTAATGTTTTGGAGAAATTAAAGCCTCTAGCTATAAACTGTGATCATATTAAATATAAGTTGTTGGCTGATGGTTTAGTTGCAAGTGCAGAAACTTTAGCCAACTTTTTTGATGGAGAAGGGAGTGTAATGGTTATGACGGATGATATTAATCTAAGAAATAATAGGCTTAATTTATTGACGATATTTAGAAACCAGTCCTTGATACTTGCTGATTTCAGCAAGCTTAGTTAATTAATTTTGCTATTATTTCTTACTGGTTTTTATACCACCTTTAATTGAACTTACTGCTAACATTTTATTAACTTCTTTATCATCTCTAACTGCACTTGGCACTGGTTTGTATGTGCTTGGAGCTAATGCTTTCCCTCTGAGAACAGACCCAATTGTTAATAAGGTAAGTTTTAATTGTTGTAGCGGCTTCATCGCAACTACTGTTTTGTATAGGTAACTATCAAATGTAAGTCTCTGTACATCCATGTCACCACACATCTCTACAAAGGCTTCTCTGGCTCCGTCACTTGTGTAGAAGATTCTTTGGAGAATATCTAAAACTGTATAAGTTGTTCCATATTTTTTATCCCATTTCTTTAAATATTTTTTGAGGTCATTTTCTGTAGGTATTAATTTCCCATTTTGACTCGATTCGACAATCTGCTCCGCACACATCCTTCCACTTTTTGCAGCAAAATATATACCCTCTCCTGAACTTTTGGTTACATAACCCGCCGCATCACCTACTAAAGCCATTCTTCCAACAACTCTTCTTGGCCTTGGATGCTCAGGAATCGGATGAGCCTCTACTTTGATTACTTCTCCATTGACAAGCCTTTTCTTTGCTCTCTCTCTGACTCCAATCTGGAGGCTTTTTATCAAACCACCATTTTGTTTCATTGTTCCAGTGCCAGCGGCAACATGGTCGTATTTTGGGAAAACCCAGCCATAGAAATCTGGAGAAACATCAGTTCCTACATACATTTCTGCTCTATCTTCGTAATACTTCATCTCCTCTTTAGGAAGCTTTATCCTCTCTTGAATTGCTACGGCATAGTTGTAATCACCAGCATCCATTGCCTTTGCAACTCTGCTTGTTGCACCATCTGCTCCAACAATTAAATCAACTTCTAGTTGCTTACCTTTTTCTTCAGATTGGTCATTAAGTATCTGAGTGTAATGAAGTGTGTATGGACCTTGCTTATTAGGACCAGTTTCTATTTTTGATACCAATCCATTTACTAATGTTGCGCCTAGTTCTGCAGCGCGATTTCTCATAAATGAATCCATTACTTCGCGCCTTAGCATACCGATGTATTCTTTATCGCTGCCTGGATAGATGTCATCCAAAATGATATCTACTTCTCTATTTGATGGGGATATCATTTTCATGTTTCTTACTTTTCTATCAATTATTGATTCAGGAAGATCAAATTCAGAAACCATACATAATGGAATCGCCCCTCCGCATGGTTTGGCGTTATCAAGCTTTCTTTCGAAAATCCAAGTTTTAATTCCCGCTTTAGCTAAAATTTCTGCAGCGCATGACCCACTTGGACCACCACCAATAACAGCAACTCTTAACATCTTTGGATGAAAAATTTAGTTCTTAACATATAAAACTTACATCCTTATCTCATAGAAAGTATAAAGATTGGAGATACTCGTTACTATCGAAACATCATTTTTGCGAATTCCAATTGTTTTGACCATAAGTAGATCGTATGAATTATCAAGATGACATCCCCCTCGCCAAAAGGATTAAATCCATCAAAACTATTAATACCAAGTCTTTTTTGCGGATAGGACTGCTATTTGTTGGGATTGGTATATCGTTAACTTTGCTAGTTAATAAATCAATTTTTCGAGAGACACTAACTTCAGATAATTCGATTAAGTCCGCTGAGAGATCTCAAAATAAAAGTTTGTTGGGTCACCTTCCATATCCTGAGGCTTCAAAAGAAGAATTAGTTCTTTTTTCGCCAGGCATTTACGTCCATAAAGATATCTACGAGAGTTTTAAGGAAATGCAATTTATGGCTGCTCAAAAAGGCATTTCTCTTAAGTTATTAAGTGGATATAGATCAATTAATTTGCAAAGAGAAATATTTTATGAAAATAAATCCATAAGGAATCAAACTGCTGTTGAAAGATCTAGAGTCTCAGCTCCTCCTGGTTATTCTGAGCACAGCACGGGATATGCAATAGACGTTGGCGATGGAAATTATCCAAATACTAATTTTGAGGTTGAATTTGAACAAACACCTGCTTTCCAATGGATGAAAAGGTTTGCCCCTAAATATCACTTCGTTCTCTCTTTCCCACCAAATAATAAACAAGGAGTAACTTATGAGCCTTGGCACTGGAGATATGAAGGAACTGTGAATGCTTTGAGAAAATTCGAAGAAGCTAATAAAATTACAAAATTCAAATAAGTTTGACTTTATAATTTTTAACTACACTTTTATATTCGATATCCTTATTGGCATTTAAATACTGCTAAGTGAAGTCATGGTGAGATATTCTTGATGTTTCTATTAGCCAAAAGAATCTTAAATTTTTTAAATCATGAGTTTTGATATACAAGCCATAAGGAATATCGCAATTATTGCTCACGTTGATCATGGAAAAACAACTTTAGTTGATGCTCTTTTGAATCAATCTGGCACTTTTCGCGATAATGAGGAAGTCCCAACTTGTGTAATGGATTCAAATGATTTGGAACGTGAAAGAGGGATAACGATTCTTTCGAAAAATACAGCTGTTACATATAACGAAACTCGAATAAATATTGTTGATACTCCAGGTCATGCTGATTTTGGAGGAGAAGTGGAGAGAGTCTTGGGAATGGTAGATGGCTGTCTTCTCGTCGTAGATGCAAACGAGGGGCCAATGCCACAAACTCGTTTTGTTCTTAAAAAAGCTTTAGAACAAGGTCTAAGGCCTATTGTATTTGTGAATAAAATAGATCGGGCAAGGGTAGAGCCTGAAACTGCTGTAGATAAGGTGCTTGATCTATTCTTAGAATTAGGTGCTGATGATGATCAATGTGATTTCCCTTATTTATTTGGTAGCGGATTAGGTGGTTTTGCAAAGACTGAAGTAAAAAGTGAAAGTGATAATATGAAACCTTTATTTGATGCAATTATTAGGCAAGTACCGCCTCCAGTTGGTGATCAGAACAAGCCTTTACAATTGCAAGTCACTACACTTGATTACTCTGATTTTTTAGGAACCATTATTATTGGAAGAGTTCATAATGGTGTTATTAAAAATGGCCAAAAGGCTAGTTTGATAAAAGAAGATGGGAGTTTAAAGAAAGGAAGGGTAAATAAATTATTAGGATTTAAGGGACTAAAACGAATTGAAATAGATGAAGCTAATGCTGGAGATATAGTTGCATTGGCTGGATTTGAAGATGTTTCTATTGGTGAAACTGTAGCCTGCCCTGATGAACCAAAGCCTTTACCTCTGATTAAGGTTGATGAGCCAACATTACAGATGACTTTTGTTGTAAACGATTCTCCATTCGCAGGGAAAGAAGGCAAGTTTGTAACTAGTCGACAGTTGAAGGATCGTTTAAATAAGGAGCTTCTTACAAATGTTGCATTAAGGGTTGAAGATACTGATTCTCCTGACAGGTTTTCTGTTAGTGGAAGAGGCGAGTTACATCTTGGAATACTTATTGAGACAATGAGAAGAGAGGGATATGAATTTCAAGTATCTCAACCTCAAGTTATTTTTCGGACTATTGATGGAATCATATGTGAGCCTGTTGAGACACTCGTTCTTGATGTCCCTGAAGCTTCTGTTGGAGCATGTATTGAGAGCTTAGGAGTAAGAAAAGGTGAAATGCAAAATATGGAAACAGGTGGTGATCGTCGGACTCAACTTGAATTTCTTATTCCATCAAGAGGCTTAATTGGATTTAGAGGTGAATTTATTCGTGCCACAAGAGGTGAAGGTATTATGAGCCATTCCTTTTTTGAATACAGACCATCTGTTGGAGATTTTGAGCAAAGAAGAAATGGTGTCCTTATTTCCTTTGAAGAGGGAGTAGCTACTTTCTATTCTTTAAAAAATGCAGAAGACCGCGGACAATTTTTTATTACTCCTGGAGCTAAAGTTTATAAAGGAATGATTATTGGAGAGAATAATCGCCCACAAGATCTTGAATTAAATATTTGTAAGGCTAAACAACTTACCAACATGCGATCAGCTGGTGCAGATGAGTTAGATCAATTGCAATCCCCAATTGAAATGACATTAGAAAGAGCTCTTGAATACATTGGACCAGGGGAAATGTTGGAAGTTACTCCTGAATCTATAAGGCTGAGAAAAATTAACTCAAAGAAAAATATGAAAAAATAATGACTTTTATAGATAAACAAGATGATTTATTTTTGAATGATTCTCGTTTTGAAATAGGAATGAAATTATTTAATTCTTGTGAGTGGTACAAATCTCATGATGTTTTCGAAGAGATATGGCATGAGACTGGAGGGCCTGAAAGGCAGTTGATCCAGGGCATATTGCAAGTGGCTGTGGCACAAGTTCATCTAGAAAATAGCAATTCAAATGGGGCGACGATACTCTACGGAGAAGCATTGGGTAGATTAAAAAAATTTCACTTAGCTAATTTTGGATTAGATATTGAAGGACTTTCTAACTGCGTTTCAAAGAGATTGGAATTTCTACAAATTGGTAAAGATCTATCTGGTTGCAGCTTGCCCGTTCTAAGTTTCCTTTAAAAACCTTGTTAAGTCTCTTACAGTTTTGCTATTCAAAGAGCGATGATTTCATATTATTTTTCTTGCTATGCTTTTTTATTTGTTTCGATTTTGATTAATCCAAATTATATAGATCGACATTCCGCATAAATCAAAATGGAATTTAAAAGAGTCAATCAAATACAATTACCTGATCAGCGTTTTTATGAGATATTTTTACCTATTTTATTTATAATTATTGGTTTATTTGGTGTTTTTAATCATGCGCTTTGGCGAGATGAGATGCAAGGATGGCTGGTGGCTTGGCAAAGTGATAACTTAATAGATTTATGGAAAAATAATGCACCATCTGGTCATCCTATCCTCTGGTCATTATTAATTTATTTTTCAAAAAATATTACTGGTTCACCTATAAGCATGCAACTGATGCATTGGTTTTTAGGTAGTTCTGCAATTTTAATCTTTTGGAGATTTAGTCCTTTTAATGTAACCACTAAAGCTTTATTTACGTTTGGATATTTTCCTTTTTGGGAATATTTTTTTGTTTGTCGTCATTATGTTATTGCAGAATTAATAATATTTACTTTTTGCTCTATTTACCATTTAAAAGAGAAAACCTATATACCATTTTCTTTGTGTATTGGACTTTTGGCTAATACACAGGCATTGTCATGGTCATTAGCATTTGCTATTGGAATGACTCTAGTCTTGGATTGGTTTTTAAATCCTAATCAAAGAAAAAATTATAAAATAAATAAAAATTGGATTCTTGATTTAACTAGTAGTATTGCGATTTCTTCCTTGTTATTGAGCTTTGGAGCTTTTAGCCTTCTGCAAGTAAGAGATTCAGTTAAGTTACTTACTTCTTTTATAGATATACGACACTTTCTTAGAGTAATAGGACAGATTTTTGGAGGATATATGCTTATTATTCCTAATTCCAGTAGGTTCTTTGATTTAGTCTTATGTGCTTTAATTACTTTAATTTTGCTTGTCAGTACAATCACATTTATTAAATTTTATCGTCCTGCATTAATTTACTTTCTCAGCGGTATTACATTTTTATTTCTTTTTAACTATTTTTTATTTTTGGGAGATGGATCAAGACATTATGGATATTATTTTCTATTGATTATCTCCTCATTATGGTTAGCACTATCTAATCAGGATCAGCAATTTTCGCTTTCTAATAACCAAAATTTATTCACTAAAGGTAGTTTATTTTATTTCCCTAGATTACTTACCATTTGTTTGACTATACATTTGGTTGTTGGGATTCATATGGTCATCAATGATTTTCGGGTACCTTATTCTAGTGGAAAGGAAACTGCTCAATATATTCAGACAAAAGGATGGGAGGATTTTCCAATATTTGCGACTAGAGATGTTGAAGTAGCGACAGTATCTGGATACCTTGATAGAGAATTCTACTTGCCTGAATTGAATGGATTTGGAAGTTATGCTCAGTGGTCTAATCGGCTTATATTAGACAGAAGTAAAACACTTGATGAAGTCCAAGTTTATTTAGATAAATTTCCTAAAGTAAATAAATTATTACTTCTTTTAAGTAATCGTTCATCTATTAAGAATTTGGAACCAGGTGAATCTCTTTACCTTGAAAAATTCAGAGTAATTGCTGATTCAAAATTTGAGAACTCCTTTCATGATTCGGAGATTTTCTATTTATATTGGGTTGAGAGGATTGTTGATTAAGCTTATATGTGGAAGGTATAGTTTATTATCCGATAATTCTTATGTATAAGCTTTCTCCTGGTAGGTTCTATTAAAATGACTCTACTTATTGAGAGTTTGGAATTAACCTTATCCAATAAAACTATTGTTAAAAACGTAAATTTAAATGTTGAACCTGGGGAGGTTGTTGGTCTCTTGGGACCAAATGGTGCAGGTAAAACTAGTACTTTTAATATGATCGTGGGCTTGATTAGGCCAAATAAAGGCAATATCTACTTGGAGGGAAAAAGTATAAAAAATTTTTCGATGACAAAAAGAGTTCAATTAGGAATAGGTTACCTTCCTCAAGAACCAAGTGTTTTTAGAAATCTAAAAGTTATTGAGAATTTGGATATTGCTCTTTCTCAAGCTAACTTATCAATTTCTTTGTTTAGGAAAAAACGTGAAGAATTGATTGAGGAATTTAATTTGGTACCTTTCCTTGATCGTCTTGGTCATCAACTTTCCGGTGGGGAAAGACGCAGGTGTGAAGTAGCCAGAGCTTTAGCTGTAGGTCGTTTGGGTCCGAAATTTTTACTTTTAGATGAGCCTTTTGCAGGAGTTGACCCTATAGCTATTAATGATCTACAGAATTTAATTAGGAAATTAAAGAATAAGAATATAGGTATATTAATTACTGATCACAATGTTAGAGCTACATTAGCTATTACTGAACGCTCTTATATCCTTAATCAAGGTGAAATCCTAGCCAATGGATCTTCAGATCAACTAACAAGAAATGAAGTTGTTAAACAAAGTTATCTTGGTAATTCATTTGATTAATTAGCTATGTTTAATAACCTATTCTTATTATCTAGATTTCGAAATTTACTAGAAAGGATATGGAAAATAATTCCGTTATTAGATAGATGGATACTTCTTGAATTATTGCCACCTTTATTTTTTTCAATAGCCGCTTTTACCGTTGTTTCTCTTTCAGTAGGAGTTATTTTTGATCTGATTAGGAAAATAGTTGAGATTGGACTTCCTTTTTCTATAGCCATTAGGGTCCTACTGTTAAAGCTACCTAGTTTTATTGTTATTTCTTTCCCAATGGCAATGTTACTCTCAACTTTGTTGGCTTATGGAAGTCTTAATGATAATAGTGAAATTAAGGCATTAAAAAGTATTGGTGTATCAATATATAGACTTATTTTACCAGGATTAATCTTGTCAATATTTATGTCTTATATGACCTTCATTTTTAATAATAATATTGTTCCTAGTACAAATAAAAATGCTGAAATTATCTTAGCTAATTCTTTAGGTAAATCTTTTACAAATGAAAGGGGGGAAGATATAATTTTTTCAAAGAAAGGAGAAATTTTAGATCCATATTCAAACAATAAAAAAAGAGGAGTTACTCATCTTTTTTATGCCTGGAAATTTATTGACGGACAGATGTTAGATGTCACAGTAATTGATTTCTCAAGATTAGGTTTTACTCAAATGCTTAAGGCTAAAAAAGGAATTTGGAATAGTGAAAAAAAGAATTGGGAATTCTTTGAAGGAGATATTTTGACACTTAGTCCTGATGGAAGTAATACAAGAACTAAATTCTTGAGCTTTTTATATCCATTAGGTACAGAACTTACTAATATTGCACGACTTCCAAAAGATGCAAATGATATGAATCTCGCTGAAGCGAATACGGCTATGAAGTTATATCAAAGTAGCGGCAATATCAAAGAAGCAAGAAGAATGAAAGTAAGAATTCAAGAAAAATTTACTTTACCAATCGCTTGTTCGGTTTTTGCTTTGATTGGTTGTAGTTTTGGGGTAATGCAGAAAGAAGGAGGAGGTAGAAGTCAAAGTTTTGGATTAAGTATCATTTTGATACTTATCTATTACATCTTGAGTTTTAGTTTTAGCTCTCTTGGAGTCAAAGGAATAATAAATCCTTTCTTTGCTGCTTGGTCTCCTGTTTTTTTGTCTATGTTAGGAGGGGGTTTTTTGTTAAAACAGGCAAGCAAATGATCTGGTCTTTCTAAATAATCTCTAGTTGCTTTTTCAATGGTTGATTTTCAGTTAAATAATTTTTCCTTTGACCCTGTCGTTTCTCTAGGGTTTATAGCCTTTCTTTTCTTATTAATTGCGTTGCCTATTTCATTTTGGTCAGTTGCTGGTAGTAGTGATTCTTCCAAAGCTAGATTTTTAGTCGCAATATCTAATCTTTTTCTAACTAGTCAATTGATCCTGAGATGGTGGCAATCGGGACATTTTCCAATTAGTAATCTCTATGAATCACTTTGCTTTTTGACTTGGGGTTGTACCTTGACTCAACTTTTTGCAGAAAGGGCATGGAGGTCTCCAATCGTTTCTGCAGTTGCGACTCCTATCTCGTTGCTTTCATTAGGTTTCGCTAGCTTTGTTTTACCAGAGAATTTGCAATCGTCTGCTCCTTTAGTTCCAGCACTTCGTTCCAGTTGGTTGGTAATGCATGTGAGTGTAATTATGAGTTCTTACGCTGCATTACTCATAGGCTCAATTTTGTCTTTTGGTGTCTTTCTTGTTGATGGAAACAAGCAATTCAATATGCGTAATAGCTCCCTTGGCTCTGGTTCATTTAGGCAAAGTTCTGAGCTGTGCATAGATGAAAGAACTGGGAATTTAAATTCAATACAACCGGTTGAATTTACAAATGCTGAGCAACTTGATTCTTTAAGTTATCGATCAATAACTGCTGGATTTTTGTTGCTTACAGTTGGTCTTATTAGCGGTGCTGTTTGGGCAAATGAAGCTTGGGGTAGTTGGTGGAGTTGGGATCCTAAAGAAACTTGGGCTTTAATATGTTGGTTAGTTTACGCGGCTTATTTGCACACTAGGCTAACAAGAGGATGGCAAGGTAAAAAGCCTGCATTAGTTGCTATAGCAGGCTTTTTTGTTATTATTATTTGCTATATTGGAGTCAACCTTCTTGGGGTTGGCTTACACAGTTATGGTTGGTTCTTTGATGCTTAATAGTTAATTAACATAGACTATCTCTCTACAATTATTCCATTCTGTGCGTCATTTGCTACTTTTCTTAGTGCATCACAACCTTCTTTAAGTGTTGGGTAAGCAAACATACCACTTCCTGCTATGAAGCAGTTTGCTCCTGCAGCGCAACATTGAGATAATGACCAATCTGCTTTTATTCCTCCATCTACTTCAATATCAACGTTGTATCCATTTTCCAAAATTGTTTTTCTTAATTGAGTAATTTTGTTGAGCATTGTCGGAATATAGGCCTGTCCGCCAAATCCAGGGTTAACTGTCATGACTAGTACGTGATCAACCATATCAAGCACATCTTTCACCATATCCATTGGAGTATGAGGATTTAGGGCTACTGAGGGAGACCCTCCTAGTTGGCGAATCCTGCCAAGAATTCGATGAAGGTGAACATTAGCTTCAGCATGTGCAATTACAACTCCTGGTTCTCCGTTTGCACCCTTACTTGCTTCTACATATCCCTCAAGCATGGTTTCACAATTGTATTGACTAACCATTAGCTGAGTTTCAAATGGAACTTTGCAATACTTTCGGCATGCGGAAATCATTTCTGGGCCGAAAGTGAGATTTGGTACAAAGTTACCGTCCATCACATCAAATTGAATTCTATCTACACCTGCTAATTCAAGGTCTTTTACGCACTGACCCATATTTGCCCAGTCTGCTGGCAAGACTGAAGGGATTATTTGAACTGGACGGTGCTCAGAAAAAATTGCTGATGAAATGGATTGGATCATTGTTTTTGTCTTTTGGCAGAGATTCTATTAATTCATGGTCGCAAGTTCTAGTGTGACCATGCACTGATACAGTAATTATTGCTTATCAACAGATAATAAGTTTTTTGTGAGTACTTTTTTCTAAGCATTTTTCAATGCCCTCAATTACTTACAATATTGTCTGCCTTAAGGCGTAAAATTCTTTACCTAGCTGCAAAAAGTGGATCGTACTCTCGTCCAAGAAATTCTTGAAGTAGTTGAGCAAGCTGCAATTGCTTCTGCTCAATTGACTGGTTTGGGTCAAAAAGATGAGGCAGATGCCGCTGCCGTAGAGGCAATGCGAAAGAGAATGGGAACGATTCAGATGCAAGGAAGAATCGTTATTGGAGAAGGAGAAAGAGATGAAGCTCCAATGCTTTATATCGGAGAAGAAGTTGGATCAGGGACTGGTCCTGGAGTTGACTTTGCTGTAGATCCATGTGAAGGGACAAATTTATGTGCTAACAGCCAGCGTGGCTCTATGGCCGTTCTGGCGGCCTCAGACAGGGGAGGTTTATTTAATGCTCCGGATTTTTATATGAATAAATTAGCTGCTCCACCAGCAGCTAAGGGCAAAGTTGATATCAGAAAAACACCCACAGAAAATATTAAAATCTTAAGTGATTGTCTGGGTATTGCAATAAGTGATTTGACTATTGTTGTTATGGATAGAGCTAGACATAAAAATTTAGTTTCTGAAATTAGATCTACAGGTGCCAGGATTCAGCCTATTTCAGATGGAGATGTACAAGCTGCCATAGCTTGTGGCTTTGAAGGTACCGGAACCCATTGTTTGATGGGCATTGGAGCTGCTCCTGAAGGTGTTATTTCTGCTGCGGCGATGAGAGCACTTGGTGGTCATTTTCAAGGTCAACTTGTTTATGACCCTGCGATAGCTCAAACATCAGAATGGGCAGACTATACAAAAGAGGGAAACATCAAAAGGTTGAATGAAATGGGTATTACTGATATTGACAAGATATATGAAGCAAATGAACTTGCATCAGGTGAAAATGTTGTTTTTGCCGGTAGCGGAATAACAGATGGTTTGCTTTTTGATGGAGTTAAATTTGAAAAAGATTGCACCAGAACTAGCAGCCTTGTGATTAGTACGCTTGATCAAACAGCAAGATTTACTAACACTGTCCACATCAAAGATGGTGCTAAATGCATCTCTTTGAAGTGAGATCTCATTAAATGAAGTAAGGGGCTATTTATGCATATTGCTGTCGTCGGCCTTAGCCATCGCACGGCCCCGGTTGAAGTGCGGGAAAAGCTAAGTATCCCAGAAGAGCTCATTGAGAAATCTTTTAATAATTTAAAAAAAATTGAACAGATATTAGAAGTCTCAATCTTGAGTACATGTAATAGGCTTGAAATTTATAGCTTAGTTAAGGACCCAAAATTAGGAATCGAGGCAATTAAATCTTTTCTTATTGAATATTCTGGTCTTGATGATGAGATCTTATTCCCACACTTATTTAGCTTCGTTCAAGAAAAAGCAGTTTCTCATGTAATGAGGGTATCTGCAGGTTTGGATAGCTTGGTTTTGGGAGAGGGGCAGATTCTTTCTCAAGTAAAAAAAATGGTACGTCTTGGACAAGACCATCAAAGTTTAGGTCCTATTTTAAATAGATTATTAACTCAAGCAGTCAGTACTGGTAAGCGTGTAAGGAGTGAGACTAATCTTGGTACAGGGGCAGTTTCTATAAGTTCTGCGGCAGTAGAACTTGCTCAACTAAAACTAGGACAAGCACATGGAAGAGATCAATTAATGACATTAGAAACAGAAAAGGTAGCGGTTGTTGGTGCTGGAAGAATGAGTCGTTTGTTACTTCAGCATCTTCAATCAAAAGGATGTTGCTCACTTACCCTTCTAAACAGAACAAAAAAAAGGGCTGAGGACCTATCTGCTTCTTTCCCAGATATTCAAATTGATTGTCGATTAATTGATGAGCTTGATAGCTGCCTCTCACTTAGCACTCTTGTTTTTACAAGTACTGCAGCCAATGAGCCAATTATTGATGCTGAAAAATTGATGAAAATCAATAGAAAACCTTTACTAAGACTTATTGATATTGGAGTTCCACGAAATATCTCTTCCGATGCAAAATCTGTTTCTGGTATTGAATCCCATGATGTTGATGACCTTCAAGAGGTTGTTTCAAGAAATCAAGAAGCACGTCAAAAACTTGCCTTAGAGGCAGAGGCTTTAATCGAAGAGGAGTGTCGCATATTTCTCGAATGGTGGGATAGTTTAGCGGCAGTTCCGACAATTAATTGCCTTAGATCCGGTTTGGAGTCAATAAGGAAAGAAGAACTTCAGAAAGCATTAAGCAGAATGGGACCTGATTTCTCAGCTAGAGAACGAAAAGTTGTTGAGGCATTAAGTAAAGGCATTATTAACAAAATACTTCATACCCCAGTAACAAAATTAAGAGCACCTCAATCCAGGAATGATCGTAGAGATGCTCTTGATGTGATTGAAAAACTTTTTAATCTTGATGTTTCGAGTTCTTTAAACAAGCCCAAAAACAACTGATATTGTTATTTACTTTTGAATTTCTTACCACTTATCACTTTTTTCTGGATTAATGAGCACTCTATCCAGTAGGTTTGCTCCAAATAGCCGATTAATAGTGCCTTCATGAAGAGAGTACTTGCCATAATTCTTGGCGGTGGAAAAGGATCACGCCTATATCCATTAACAAAAATGAGGGCAAAACCTGCTGTTCCGTTAGCCGGTAAATATCGACTAATAGATATTCCCATAAGTAATTGCATAAATTCGGACATCAGTAAAATGTATGTTCTTACGCAATTCAATAGCGCTTCACTAAACAGGCATATTGCGCAAACTTATAATCTCAGCGGACCTTTTGGTCAAGGTTTTGTTGAGGTTTTAGCTGCTCAGCAGACACCAGAAACACCTTCTTGGTTTGAGGGAACTGCTGATGCTGTAAGAAAATATCAATGGCTTTTTCAGGAGTGGGATGTTGATGAATATTTGATTCTCTCTGGAGATCAACTTTATCGAATGGATTACAGCTTATTTGTTGAACAGCATAGAAAAACAGGAGCAGATTTAACAGTTGCAGCTTTGCCAGTGGATTCAGCTCAAGCTGAAGCGTTTGGTTTGATGCGTACTGATGAATCAGGGAATATTAAAGAATTTCGTGAAAAACCAACTGGTGATTCATTGAAAGCAATGGCTGTTGATACTTCAAGATTTGGATTGGAAGCAAGTGAGGCAATTGAAAAACCTTATTTAGCCTCTATGGGAATATATGTGTTTAGTCGAGCCACTCTTTTCGATCTATTAAATAAATTTCCTTCTTATACAGATTTTGGAAAAGAAATTATTCCTGAGGCCCTAGGTAGAGGTGACAAACTTAAAAGTTATGTTTTTAATGATTATTGGGAAGATATTGGAACTATTGGTGCATTCTTTGAATCAAATTTAGCCTTAACTCAGCAACCAACCCCTCCGTTTAGTTTTTATGATGAAAAGTTCCCTATTTATACGAGACCTAGATATTTACCACCTTCAAAAATTGTAGACACACAAATAACTGATTCAATAGTTTCCGAGGGATCAATTCTTAAATCCTGTAGCATCCACCATTGTGTATTGGGAGTTAGGAGTCGGATTGAAAGTGACGTTGTACTAAATGAAACCTTAGTTATGGGATCAGATTTTTATGAGTCATATGAAGAGAGAATAGCCCTAAGAAATGGCGGAGGCATCCCTTTAGGAGTAGGGCAGGGAACGACTGTTAAAAGAGCAATTCTCGATAAGAATGCTCGAATAGGTGACAATGTAACGATAGTCAATAAAGACAATGTTGAGGAGGCTGATCGAGCAGATCAAGGTTTTTATATTCGTAATGGAATAGTTGTCATCGTCAAAAATGCCACAATTCCAGATGGAACAATTATTTGAAGTTAATTTAATTTTCTAGAAGTTTAACAAGCCTAGTCTTTTCGAGATTTTATTATCAAATATTTATTAAAGAATCCTTCATCCCTGACATTGAGCTCTTTAATGCAGCGAAATGATTCCACAGTCGTCACACTAGCTCAAGTAGAAACTTATTAACTTAATGACCAAGGCACATTTTGGATTAGTCGGTCTTGGAGTAATGGGAGAGAACCTTGTTCTTAATGCAGAGCGTAATGGTTTTTCTAGTGTGGTTTATAACCGTACTTATCAAAAAACTGAAGATTTTCTTTTGGGTAGGGGGTTAAATAAATCAATTCAAGGAGCGAAGGATCTTCAAGAATTTGTCTCAAAGTTGGAACGTCCAAGAAGAGTACTGATGATGGTTAAGGCTGGAGCAGCTACTGATGCTGTCATTAATCAGATTTCACCTTTCCTCGAGGAAGGTGACTTGCTCATCGATGGTGGAAATGCCCAATTTATGGATACAGAAAGAAGAGTAAAAGAACTTGAGAGCAAGAGTTTTGGATACATCGGAATGGGTGTATCGGGTGGAGCGAAGGGTGCATTAGAAGGACCTAGCATGATGCCTGGTGGTACAAAGACTTCTTACGACGCCATAGAGAGTTTGTTGAATAAAATGGCAGCGCAGGTTGAAGATGGACCTTGTGTTACTTATATCGGCCCAGGGGGGGCAGGACATTTTGTTAAAACCGTTCACAACGGAATTGAATATGGAATTGAGCAGATTTTGGCTGAGGCCTATGACTTGATGAAGAGAGTTTGTGGAATGACTGGTGATGAGATGGCATCTGTTATGGGCTATTGGAATAAAACTGAAGAACTTTCCTCCTATCTTGTTGAAATTACTGAGGCATGTTTACGAGTTAAGGATCCTGATGATAGTTCCGATCTTGTCGAAAAGATAATGGATAAGGCGGGTCAAAAAGGTACTGGTTTGTGGACAGTTGTCAGCGCGCTTGAACTTGGAGCTTCTGTCCCAACTATCTATGCATCTTTGAATGGAAGGGTTATGAGTTCGATGAAAGACCAAAGAAATTATGCAGAAACAATTTTGAACGGTAATAAGCCTTCGTTTGTTGATTTTGGAAAGCCTTCAGATGGAATGCCCTTGCTTATGGATGCAGTTGTATTGGCTACAATAGCTAGCTATGCCCAAGGTATGGATATTTTGCGACTTGCTTCTGATGAATATAATTACGATCTTGACATGCCCTCCATAGCTCAAATATGGAAAGGTGGTTGCATAATAAGGTCTACTCTTTTGAGTCGTATACAGGAGGCATTTAAGAAAGATCCGAAGTTAAGCAATCTTATTTTAGATAGTTGGTTTGCTGAACAGGTAAATAATCGTCTTTCTGGTCTGACTCAGGTTGTTTCTGCTGCTGCTAATGCTGGAATTCCAGTTCCGTGTATGAGTAGCACTCTTGATTATTTAAATAGCTTTAGAACCTCTAGACTTCCCCAAAACTTGGTTCAGGCAATGAGAGATTGTTTTGGCTCTCATACTTATGAGCGCGTAGACAAAGCTGGATCATTTCACACTGAATGGATTGATTGACACTAATGACTAAATATGAAATTCAAGTTTCAGAAGATAAAAACTCTCTCGCTCAAGCTGCCTCTGATTTGATCGCTCAGATTGTTGAGTCAACTTTAAAAATTAAAAATAAAGCAAAAATTGCCCTTTGCGGTGGTTCGACTCCTAAGGCTGCTTATTCTTTATTGGGTAAAAAAAATATTGATTGGATTAACGTCGATTTGTTCCTTGGAGATGAAAGATGGGTTGAAAATGAATCTCAAGATAGTAATTGCTTTCTATTGAATAATTCATTATTTAAAGAAGGTAACCCTTCTCTAGAGGCATCATTTTTTAGTGTTTCAACCGTTGAATTAGCATCGCCAGAGGATAGTGCTAAAGATTATGAAGAAATTTTGAAAAACAATATGGATGGGGATCCACCAAAATTTGATTTAATTTTATTGGGCTTGGGTGATGATGGGCATACAGCCTCCCTCTTCCCTGGTTCGGATGCATTATTTGAAAGAGATAGCCTAATAACCGTTGGCGAAGGGAAAGGTCATAAAAGAATTACCTTTACCAGCAAATTACTCAGTTCAGCAGACAATGTAGTCTTCCTAATCAGTGGATCTGCTAAACAAACCGCTCTTAAACGTCTACTTGATCAATCAGAGTCATGGGAGCGAACACCCGCTAAATTGGTTTCACCCAACTCTGAAATTATTGTCTTAGCTGATAAAGATGCTTACCCATCTTCCTAGTTAGATTATTGTATTAGTAGAGGATACTTATTAATTGATTCCTGATTCACCACCGACTGAAATTTCAATAACTCCTCTCATACAGGGTTCAGAATTTTCAGATTGGAAATCTTTGAATGACACAATTATGGGCGGATCAAGTCTTGCAAAGTGTCGTTCTTCAGAAAAAGGCTTATTTCTTGAGGGTAACTTAGTAGAAGAAGGCGGCGGCTTTGTTAGTTGTCGCTCTCCAATTTTTGATAAGCCTTTTAATCTTTCCGAATATTCCGGATTAATTCTTGACATTGAAGGAGAAGGGAGAACATTGAAATTTGCGATTGCTTGTGAAAAGAAACCTTTATCTCTATCAAATCTTCTAAAAGGTGATATTCGTTGGGTTGCATCAATACCCACAAAGAAAAATGGAGTTAGTAAAATAAAAATACCTTTCAAAGATTTGGAACCGGCTCGTCGAGCAAAGCCTGTTCGGCTCCCTCTTAGGTTTGACCCCACATGTATCAATAGATTTCAAGTACTACATTCAAAATTTGGTCAGCCAGGCAAAATGAACTCAGGATTTTTTGCTGGTCCTATCAAACTCTTAATTAGGTCAATTAGTGCATACTCCTGATTCGAAAGATAGCTTGATAGCTGAAGTTGCCAAAGCAGCAGACCTTTGTATGAAGCCACATGTTCATTCTGTTTTTTTAGAAAATCAACTAGATGATAATAATGAGCTGGATGACTTGATTTTTAAAATTCAATCTAGAAATATAGACGGAGAAAGAGAAGAATCTATGGATATTGAACTTGAAGTGTATAAAAGTGGGAATGATGTAAATATGACTATATCTTGGAAATCATTAATTGATAGGCCGATATTATGGCAAGGGAAGCATGCTGTTTGGATGGATAGTTCTTCTGGTGTTCAATGCGAAACGCCTTCATATGGAAAACTTTTTGAGTCCCTTGCGAGAAGGCTTAGGACAGTCTTTAAGGCTTCGTTAAACTGATCTATATTTGATCGGTTGTAGCTCCTTGGCTTGATGAACTTACTAGTCTGGAATACTTTCCAAGAATGCCTGTCTTATATCTAGGCTTTGGCTTCTTCCAATTCTCTCTCCTTCTAACTAGTTCTCGGTCTTCAACATTTAACTGAATTAACAATTTATTAGCGTCAACAGTAATACTGTCTCCTTCCTCTACTAACCCAATTGTTCCTCCAACGGCTGCTTCTGGAGCAACATGGCCAACCACTAATCCATATGATCCCCCACTAAATCGGCCGTCTGTAATTAATGCAACTTTCTCTCCCAACCCTTGACCTACAATTGCTGAAGTTGGAGAGAGCATTTCTCTCATTCCTGGTCCTCCTACAGGCCCTTCATATCTAACGACTACCACATCTCCAGCTTTGACTTTATTGTCTAGAATTGCGGATAAGCATTCTTCTTCACTCTCAAAAACCCTTGCAGGCCCTGTTAAAACAGGAGTTTTGACCCCGCTGATTTTTGCGACACTTCCTTCACTAGCTAAATTTCCTTTGAGAATAGCGAGATGTCCTTTCTTATAAATAGGATTTGATATTTCTCTGATAACATCTTGATTTTCTTTGGGCTTTGAGGGGATATCTCTAAGAACTTCTTTAATTGTTTTACCTTCAATAGTTTTGCATTCTCCATGAAGCATTCCTGCATCGAGGAGTAATTTCATTACTTGAGGAATCCCCCCGGCTTGATGTAAGTCTACAGTTACGTATTTACCGCTTGGCTTGAGGTCACAAATTACAGGAACAGTTTGTCTTATACGTTCAAAGTCATCGATTGTTAAATCAACTTCTGCAGTCCTCGCTATTGCTAGTAGGTGAAGGACAGAATTTGTTGAGCCACCAACAGCCATGATGACACTGATCGCATTTTCAAAGGCTTTTTTTGTGAGTAAATCTAATGGTCTGATGTTGTTCTTAACTGCATTGACAAGCACCTGAGCACTTTTGGCAGCGCTCTCTGCTTTTTCATCATCTACAGCTGCCATTGTTGAACTAAATGGCAAACTAAAACCCATGGTTTCAATTGCCGCAGACATGGTATTTGCAGTGAACATGCCACCACAACTACCAGGACCAGGGATAGCATTTTTTTCTACTGCTATTAATCGTTCTTCGTCGATTTTCCCACTTGTTAATTGACCGACAGCTTCAAATGAACTAACTACGGTTAGGTCGCAACCGTCTAATTTTCCAGGCTTAATTGTTCCTCCGTAAACAAAGATTGAAGGTATATTCATTCTTGCCATTGATAACATTGCGCCGGGCATATTTTTGTCGCATCCACCTATTGCTAATACACCATCCATGCTTTGAGCATTGCAAGCTGTCTCAATTGCGTCAGCAATAACTTCTCTTGAAACTAATGAATATTTCATCCCTTCTGTTCCCATAGAGATGCCGTCACTAACAGTTATGGTCCCGAATGTTTGAGGCATTGCACCAGCCTCTTTTAAAGCGGCCTCTGCTCTATTAGCTAGATCCATTAATCCCATATTGCATGGGGTTATTGTGCTGTGACCATTAGCGATTCCAATGATTGGTTTATTAAAGTCATTATCATCAAAGCCAACAGCTCTAAGCATTGCTCTGTTCGGTGACCGTTGAATACCCTGTGTTATCGCATTTGATCTAAGCATTTGATTTTTATTTAATTGTTTAAAAATTAGAGTTAATTAGAAGATCCCAGGTCTTCTAATTGTTTCCGTACGTCTGCTATTGCCGAATTAAGCTGTTCAACACGTTGCTCAAGGTGCTCGTTGCTTTGATTCCCTATAGTATTTGATTCTAATTCAGTTGCCTCAGAGCCATCTTGAATTCTTGGTGCATAAAGCATTGCCTTTTGCTTTCTGGTTTCTTGCCTTTTCTGGGCTTCAGAAAGTAACCACCAAGCTAGACCTGCAGCTCCAAGTACGGCACCACTAATTAATGATGCCAAACTTCCTGAATTTGAATCTCGGTATTGGCTCATAGCTTTGAATAACTTCTTTAAATGCTAGTCCGATGAGGTGACTCTGGTTTTGATACGTAATGATGGATCACCAATTCCGGGTGATAGTTGACTTTCTGATATTAATTCAGGATCTATACAAGCACAATAAATATTCAAATCTTGAATATTTTCACCGATTTCTTTAAGTCCCTGATTAGCGGCTAATGCTGTAATCACTCTTATCCTTCTTGCATCAATTTTTTTATCTTTCAGATGATATAAATCTTTTAAAAGTTGTTTACCGGTTGTTATTTGATCTATATAAAAAATAATTCCTGCATTTTCCTCAATTTCTTTAGGTAGCCCGCCAATACACAAATTTGAATTGGGAATTAAATTTCTAGCACCTCTAAAGAGCTCAAGCCCTGCAGGCAAATAAGGAATTGCCAAAATAGGAATATTTGGATCAATAATTGAACATTCAGTTGTTCCTGCTGAAGTAGTGATCTGTTCTTTTTTACTTGGGATCCAATCTCTCAGAGCTTCATAAGTGAGCCAGGTACCAAGTTGTTCTAGGCCTGTTGCATAGAGAATTTCTGGGGTAGTAGGGTTCCTTAAAATAGTTAACCAATGTGATATGAGTGGGTGCGGAGGAACTATTACTCTTAAGCTCATTGACATGATTCATTCTTGGCCCTATTTGCCATAACGTGAATAATTAAATTACCTGTTAAAAGTCCTTTTAAGCTCCAATGAACAAAAAAACTTCTTTCATCTCTGATTTTAAAGTAATTGTTTTTGCTGCATTACTTATTTTTGTTTTGATCTTTCCTGCTCAAAGTGTTTTCGCTAGAACGCCTGCTGAGATTCGCAATCAAGAAGAACTAACTATTTCCCAGGATATGTCTAGCCAGGATTTAAGTGGAAATGATTTTGTAAAACTAGATCTGAAGGGCATAAATTTCAGTGAATCAAACCTGACAGGAGCTGTGTTCAATAATAGTAAATTGAATGGAGCAGATTTGCATGGTGCGCAGCTAAATGACGCTTTGGCATATGCAACTGATTTCGAAGGAGCTGATTTAAGGGATGCGGACTTTAATGGTGCATTATTGATGGAAAGTACCTTTACGGATGCTCTCATTGAAGGAGCTGACTTTACAGATGCGGTAATAAGTCGAATACAACAAAAAGAACTATGTTCTATGGCTTCTGGAACTAATTCAAAGACCGAGGAGGATACAAGCTATAGTCTTGGTTGCTGACTTGTTGAAAAAAATAAAGATGAGTGATAGTCGTCTACCAGTTACTGTGGTTACAGGGTTTTTGGGCTCTGGCAAAACAACACTCTTGAGACATCTTTTAAGTGAAGCTCATCAACGTCTAGCTGTAGTTGTTAATGAATTTGGAACAGTAGGCTTAGATGGAGACCTTCTTAAAACCTGTGGGTTTTGCCCTGATAATGAAGTAGATGAAAGAATAGTTGAATTGAATAATGGCTGTTTATGTTGCACTGTTCAAGAGGACTTCTTACCTGCAATGGAAGCCTTGCTCCTTAGATCAAATAAACTTGATGGAATCATTATTGAAACCAGTGGTCTTGCTTTGCCAAAGCCTTTACTGCAAGCTCTTAATTGGCCTGCAATAAGAAGTAAGGTTTTCATTAATGGTGTCGTAACTTTGGTTGATGGATATGCTCTCTCAAACGGAAGTCCAGTGGGTGATTTAAAAAGTATTAATGAACAAATAACAAATGATAATAGTATTGATCATTTAACTCCAATAAATGATCTTTTTAGAGATCAATTAATTTCTGCTGATCTCGTTTTGATTAGTAGGTCTGATTTGCTTTCTGCAAAAAGTTTTTCATTGGTTAGGGATGAGGTAAAAAAGCAAGGGAATTCCATTACTAATATTCTGCCAATATCTAATGGCAAAATTGAACCTTCAGTAATTCTCGGCCTTTGCAAAGAACAAAACAATATTTCTCGATCAGATCAAAATGACCATGACCATGACCATGACCATGACCATGACCATGACCATGACCATGACCATGACCATGACCATGTTGATGTAATAAGTGAGCATTTAAGATTTGAATTCCCAATTGATCAAGATTTTTTGAAAAAAATACTTTTAAAACTTGTTCCGGAATATCAAATTCTTCGTATAAAAGGGAGATGCTGGATAGAGGGTAAGGATTTGCCTCTTCAGATCCAAATGGTTGGATCTAGATTTAATTCATGGTTTGAGAGCGCGAATGATGATTCTTGGAAACCTTCCAAGGCTGGGATTGATTTAGTCACTTTGAGTCTAAAAGGCGGAGTTAAAAAAGCTTTTGATTCTTCCTTTTAATTAATCGGTTCAAATTATTATATTTATATTAAAAATAGGTTGTATTTTTATTTTTATCCGCGATTCTTTGTGAGTTAGGAGATAATTCTCTTAAACCAACTTTCTAATAGTTTTTAACCGGACTTTTTGTCGTGAGTCAAGCAGTTTCCAATACCGAGAAAAACGAAGTTCAGAGTGTTACCAATGCTTTGAATCTAAAGACCTGCAATAAATGTGGCGGCAATGGTTATATGAAATCTAGTCCAAATTGTTATCACACTTGTCTGACATGCCTAGGTAAAGGATTAATAATTGAACAATGAGAAAGTATCAATTAGAAATTTATCAAATATTATCTACAATAACTTTGTAACCTTCTCTTGGTTTAACTAAGTGGAGGGTGTAGGAAATCCCATTGATTTTTAAAAGTGTCTTTATTTAAAGCAAGAGTATTTGTTCATTTAAGACCTTCTGTTTTGGATCCCGCGGGAGAGGCTACTAGGTCAGCTACTAAGAGATTAGGAATAGATGGGGTTACTCAACTAAGAATTGGTAAATCTATTGAACTTGAGATCGAAGCGGCAAATAAGGAGGAAGCTCGATCGAAGATTGAGTTAATGAGTGATCGATTGCTCGCAAACCCTGTTATTGAGGACTGGTCTTTGGAATTTAAGGACGAACAGAAAACTCTTACAAACTAAATAAATGAATATCGGAATTATTGTTTTTCCTGGATCGAACTGCGACAGGGACGTAAGGTGGGCTACTGAAGGATGCCTGGGAATTCCTACAAGTTTTCTATGGCATGAAACCACTGACTTAAGTGGTTATGACGCAATTGTCATTCCAGGGGGGTTTAGTTATGGAGATTATTTACGTTGTGGCGCAATAGCAAGATTCGCACCTGTTCTAAACTCCTTAATCTCTTTTGTTGACAAAGGTGGAAAAGTTCTTGGTATTTGTAATGGGTTTCAAATACTTACTGAACTTGGTCTCTTGCATGGAGCTTTGACAAGAAATAAGAATCTACATTTTATTTGTGATAGAGCAAATTTATCTATTGAAAGTACAAAATCATTTTGGATGAAAAATTATAAAAAATATGATTCTATTTCACTACCTATCGCTCATGGAGAAGGTAGATATCAATGTAGCAATGACGTCTTGAAAAAATTGCAGGATGATGATTCGATTGCTCTAAGATACTCTCATAACCCAAATGGATCAATCAATGATATTGCTGGAATTACAAATAAAAAAGGAAATGTTTTGGGTATGATGCCACATCCTGAAAGAGCTTGTGATGATGCTTTAGGTAATATTGATGGCAAGTCAATTCTTAGTACACTTCTTTCTTGAATTTATAAATCAAGGTATTAAAAAAGCTGCTATCAAAATGAGAGATAGCAGCTTTTTGTTAGCTTTCTTAGCTTAGTACTTGTATCCAGCCACAAATAATTGTTCATCAGAAGAAGGCTGAGAACCAGCAACATACAATCCTTTTGATGCCTCAGAGTTTGCTTGAGCTCTAGCTATGAGTGCTTTTTGTCCATCAGAAGTGTTCGAGCCTTTCCATGCTTTTAGACATGAATGTTGTAAAGCACGACCATATGAGAATGAAACATTCCACTTAGCCTTTCTGTCGATCTTATTCATCAGATTTAAATAAACTGATGCAGCTTCCTCGCTTAAGCCACCTGAAAGGAAAGTAATACCAGGGACACTTGCAGGTACACAGCGTTCCATTGTACGGATTGTCATTTCTGCTACTTGCTGAGGATCAGCTTTTGTTGAGCTGTCAGCACCTTGAACCGTCATTGATGGCTTTAGAAGAGTTCCCTCTAGAAGTACTCCGTTTACCTGGCAAGCTAAGTAAACTTCTTTAATTACTTCTTCTTGAACTGCTGCTGTCTTTTCAATTGAATGTGAACCATCCATTAAGATTTCTGGTTCAATAATTGGAACCAAGCCAGATTCTTGTACTGATCTAGCGTATCTTGCTAAACCCCAAGCATTTTCTCTAATAGAAAGTTTAGAAGGACAACCATCTTCTGTTATTTGAAGCACTGCTCTCCACTTAGCAAATCTTGCACCTTGCTCGTAATAATCAGCAGCTCTTTCAACAAGACCGTCTAAGCCTGAACAAAAAGTTTCTACATCGTGTCCACCAGCTAATGGTCTTAGACCTTTATCAACCTTGATTCCTGGAATTATTCCGAGCTTCTCAAGCTTCTTAACCATTGG
This sequence comes from Prochlorococcus sp. G4PB17, assembly GCF_059772445.1. Lineage (NCBI taxonomy): Bacteria > Bacillati > Cyanobacteriota > Cyanophyceae > Synechococcales > Prochlorococcaceae > Prochlorococcus > Prochlorococcus sp. G4PB17. The sequence continues at coordinate 192,474 of NZ_CM186288.1, forward strand.
CTCACCATCTGGATGGTTCTGGAAAAGAGTTTCTTCAAAAAGAATTGCTCCGCTTATGAAGTTTCCAAGACCTTCTGTGGTGAAAAGCATACCTCTATATGCTTTTCTGTTGTCTTCAGTGTTCTCAACACCTATTGAAGCAAGCCTTTTACCTACTGTTTTAGTTGATTCATCAACAGCAAGAATCCCTTTGCCTGGCTGGGCTATGGCACTTGCTGTTTTCTTTAGTTCTTCTGCGTAGTACGAGAGTGCCATTTATGCAACAAAAATTTCATTAAGATTATTCCATATCAAAGGCCCTTTTTGTGGCTTATTACACCTAAAAAATTTTTTTTTTATTTAGTGAATTTCTCTAATTGATTTCAATCTTCATTCCAATCGAATTTGATTCTTTAATCTTGTCACAAACAATTTGGCTTGCTAATCCCTCAGCCAAGCCTGGAATAACTGCTGTACCGTCTTTTATGCTTTGAGCCCACCAGTTTTGTATTCTTGCTACTGGGGCAATTCGTCCATCTGTCCAAATTTTTGAAAAAGAAAGATCTGATTCTGGTTGAATACTTTTAAGAACTTCTTCCTTACTTGAGAACCACAGCCCAAATCCGTGTACATAATCGTTCTGATTGTCACTGCTAAGAATAAGAGTTCCATTGCTACCATAAATTTCTAGACTAAAACCGCTGCTTTGTTTTGTTACGGCAGAGAGATTTACTTGGACTGGAATCAAATTGTTATTAATGCTTTTAATTTGTAGTTGAGAAATGCTTACATCTTCACTTGTCACTTTTTTAATAGTTTTTGATTGGGTACAAAATCTTTGTTTGATTGAAGTTGAATTTATTGCGCTTAATGAATGAGTTGGACCAATTAGCCAATGAATCATGTCAAAAGCATGGGTACCTAACGCGCCCAACACCCCTCCGCCAGAATCTTCGTCTGAATACCAATTCCACGGTCTATCTGGATTAGCTCTGCTACTCATTAGCCAATCTAGTTTTACAAAATATGGTTCATCTAGTTTCTTCTCGTTAATTAATCGCTTTGCTTGCATAAATAGAGGAACCGCTCGATATTCGTAATCGACAGCTATTTTTAAATTTCTTTTTAGGGCATTTCTTTGAAGCTCTTTTACCTCGTCAGAGTTTAAGCAAGTTGGCTTTTCTAATAAAAGATGTTTTCCCGCTTTAATTGCTTCTAGTGCCAGCTCGTATCGTGGTGCTGGCGGAGTAGCTATTATTATTCCATGTATTTTGGAATCATTGACGACATCCTCCCAGGTCTCGTAGGAACAGAGATTGTGCTTATTGCAAGCCTCTTTAAGCCTTTCTGATCGAGGATGCCACAACCCCACAAGCTCAATATTCTTATTAGACAATGATGCAGGAATATGAACACTTTCACCGAAACCTAGTCCTGCAATTACTATGCGGAGCGGTTGCTCTGTATTCATCATTCTTTTGAACAATTAATGTGTTTAAACATTTTCGCAGCTATATGAAATTACATCATCTAATAGTTTATCTCCATTGGGGTCTTCCCATTTTGCAGTTAAATTCTTGTTACCATTAACTGAAATATCTTTGAATTTATTATCTAAACAATTGATTTTCATTGTATAAATATTTTCCTTTATTACCTTTGAAGTATTAGTGTCGATTATTAAAAATTTTGTGGTTAGTTCTATTATTCCTTTACCTTTTATATCAATACTGTCTTTGTCTAAATATTGAATTCCTGCTGGCGTTCTACTAACTTCAAACCAATTAATATCAGCTCCATATACTGCATTTGTCCTGCTAAAAAAAATTATTAATATTAGGACCAATATATTTAAGTGATAAGCAATTTTATTTTCTACCTTTTGAGTTGTTTCAATCATGATTTTGTAACTTTACTTCTTGTGTCTTATGCAATCTAAGTATCTTTGCCAAAGTTTCTTTAAGTTCGGTTCTAGGTACAATGGTGTCTACGAAACCATGATCTTGGAGATATTCTGCTGTTTGGAAATTATCAGGCAGTTTTTCTCTGAGTGTTTGTTCTATTACTCTCCTCCCTGCAAATCCAATAAGTGCTTTGGGCTCTGCAAGTATTAAATCTCCGAGCATGGCAAAACTAGCAGTAACTCCCCCAGTGGTGGGATGTGTAAGCAAAGGCATATAGAGCAATTGAGCATCTCTATGTCGTTCAAGAGCTCCTGAAATTTTTGCCATTTGCATAAGGCTTAACATTCCTTCTTGCATTCGAGCACCACCTGATGCGCAAACAATTAGCAAAGGTAACTTTTCTTTGGTTGAGTGTTCAATAAGCCTTGTGATCTTCTCTCCTACAACAGATCCCATTGAGCCACCCATGAATCTGAAATCCATTACGGCTAATGCCATAGGAATAGAATTGACTTCGCATGTGCCTGTCAACACTCCATCTTTAAGGCCAGTGCTAGCTTGACTTTCTCTGAGCCTATCTGCGTAAGCTCGCCGATCTTTAAAACCCAGAGGGTCAACTGGAATTAAGTGATTATTGATTGACTTGAATGTATTTGGATCAGTAATCATTCTTATTCTCTCCTCGCTATCTATTCGATTGTGATGCCCGCAATTACTACAAACACTGCAATTATCTATTAAATCTTTTCTATAAACTACCTGTCCACATTCTGGACATTTTTCCCACAGTCCATCACTTTCTTCAGATTCCTGAGTGACTTTGCCAACAAATTGGCCTTTCCTTCTATCAGCAAACCAGTCGAATAATGACACAGCTATTTTGTGATTGAATTTAATTTAATACCTTGAGTACCTTTAAGGGGATTAGAAATTTTAGATCTTATCTATAATCCATGAACAAAATATCCCTATTGATAGGAACGGTGCGAATGGATACTGTTGTAATGGTATAAATTTTCTAGTAATTTTTCCATGCAAACTATATATAGCTGATAGTAAAAATGAAACGCATAATGATAAAAAACTCAATTCAATACCAAGCCATATAGCACTATAAGAAGAGAGTTTGATATCACCCAGTCCTAATGAATTTATTCCAAAAATCTTATAACTTATATAACTGATAAAATACATTACTATAAAGATAATAATCATTGAGAAAGAATTAATTGTTATTAAATATATAAAATTTTTGTATTCGTTTGATAATCCTGTGCATATTAAATAAATAAAACCAAAAATAGCAAATGATATTAATTTATTATCACTTATTATCATTGTGTTTATATCTTCTATTGATATAGAATACAAGGAATATAAAAGTATAAAAGTAAAGGTTATAAAGATCTCCATTACTTATTAGGTTTTTCTATTACAAGTATATTTAATTGACTTATCTTGATTGATTTTATTATCCCACAGCTTTTTTCTCTTCTATCATTTTATGAATAATAGGCGTAAGAATAAGTTCCATAGCAAATCCCATTTTCCCACCGTTAACAACAATACTTGTAGGACTGGACATGAATGAATCGTGTATCATTCCTAATAAGTACTGGAAGTCAATACCCCATTTTTCTCTAGAACCTTTTCTGAAATGGATAATTACAAAACTTTCGTCAGGTGTTGGAATGTTTCTGCAAATAAATGGGTTTGAAGTATCAATTGTAGGTACTCTCTGGAAGTTAATATCTGTTCGACTAAATTGTGGACATATGTGATTAATGTAATCAGGCATTCTTCTCAGAATCGTATCAACAATCGTTTCGGCTGAGTAACCTCTCTCTGCGTTATCGCGATGTATTTTTTGTATCCATTCGAGATTGGTAATTGGTACTACGCCAACAAGTAAATCAGCGAATGAAGCTACGTCATAATTTTCTCCTACTACGCCACCGTGTAGTCCCTCATAAAACAAAAGGTCTGTTCCTGTTGGAATATCTTCCCAGGGGGTGAATTGACCTGGATCTAATTTTGTTCCTAGACGAGTGTTGTGTTCCTCAGCTTCTTCTGGGCTATGTAAATAATATCTTTTTTGACCTCCGCCAGTTTTTCCATATTGACTAAATAGGTCTTCTAATTTGTCGAATAAATTTGCCTCTGGCCCAAAATGAGAAAAATTTTCACCTCTTGAAAGTGCCTCAGACATTGCCTTTTTCATTGGCATTCTTTCAAAACGGTGATAACTATCTCCTTCAACAACCGCAGGAACAATTTTTTCACGAGCAAATATATGCTCAAATGCTCTTTTAACTGTGCTTGTTCCTGCTCCGGATGAACCAGTTACGGCTACTACTGGGTGAAGCTTTGACATCGACGCTTATGTATTGAATTACATTTTTACAGGTCGACTGGCCCTCAAAGGGAAACTATTCAAAGAGTTTTTTAATTTGTGAATTAATTATTTTAATTTTTCTGCTAATAGTTTGCCCATTTGAGAGCAACCAACCTGTTTGGTTGTCTCATTGCTCATTAAGTCCGAAGTTCTATAACCATCATTAAGAATTTCGTTAATTGCATTTTCTAAATAATTTCCAGCTTTTGTTTCATTAAAGGCAATTTTTAACATCATTGCAGCAGATAAAAGCATTGCTATTGGATTAGCTATATCTTTTCCTGCTATGTCAGGAGCCGAACCATGAACAGGCTCAAAGACACCGGGACCATCCGATGTTAATGAAGCAGAAGGAAGCATGCCAATTGAACCTGTAAGCATAGCCGCAATATCGCTAAGAATATCTCCAAATAAATTACTAGTAAGGATCACATCAAATTGGCTTGGATTCCTGACAAGTTGCATTGCAGCATTATCTACATATTGATGTGTTAGTTCTATGTCTTTGTAGTTTTTAGAAACTAGTATTGTTTCCTCCCTCCATAATTGACTTACATCTAAAACATTAGCTTTATCAACTGAGCAAACTTTTTGATTTCTTTGTTTGGCCAATTTAAAAGCAATTTCTGCTATTCGATTAACTTCCTCGGAAGTGTAAGTCATGGTATTAAATGCTCTTTCTCCCTTTTTTGTTTTTATTCTTCCTTTTGGTTCTCCAAAGTAAATACCGCTAGTAAGTTCTCTAACTACAACTAAATCAACTTCTCTAACAAACTCTTCTTTCAAGCTACTTGCTTTAGTTAAGGATGGAATTATTTTCACTGGTCTTATATTTGCGAAAAGATCCAACGAAGATCTGAGGTTCAGTAAACCTGTCTCAGGTCTTTTCTCTCTAGGTAATTCGTCATACCTTGGGTCTCCTATGGCCGCTAGCAATACAGCATCAGAGTTCTTACATTCTTCAAGAGTTCTTTCTGGTAAGGGAATACCATCGGAATGTATAGCTGATCCACCAAAAGGCATTTCTTTAAATTTCAGTTCAAAGCCAAATTTTCTTGAGACGAGTGTCAGGATGTTATGGGTGACGTTTGTTATCTCTGGACCAATTCCATCGCCTGGCAATAATGTTATTTTGTAGGACTTCATTTGTTGTTATTAATTGAAGGAAAAACTTACCTAGAGTTACTGCGATCTAATTGACGAATAGCTTTTGCTATCTCAGGTAGTTTTTTGAAATTAGCAGAGCATCTCAACCAAAGCTTATTTGGAATCGCAGGGAAGCCGCTAACTACCTTATCTGGCTCGATATTTGATGTGATTCCTGACTTTGAACTTGCAATAACTCTATCTCCAACTTTTACCTTATTACTTATTCCTACTTGCCCAGCAAGAATGACTGAGTCACCAATCTGTACTCCTCCAGCGACACCTACTTGAGCAGCCATAGCACAACCTTTACCGGTGGTTACTCCATGACCAATTTGAACCAGATTATCTATCTTTGTATCCTCTCCAATTATTGTCTCTCCAACTGAAGGCCTATCAACGGTTGTTCCACTACCAATTTCCACTTTATTTTCTAAAATAACTTTTCCCACTTGGGGCATTTTCTTCCATCCATTTGAAGAGGGTACGAATCCAAAACCTTCACCACCAATAACAGCATTAGCATTAATTACACATTCGTCTCCAAGCCTTGATCCAGGATGAATAACACTATTTGCGTGAATTATATTTTTGGCACCAATAATTACTTTTTTATAGACAACCACTCCTGCATGAATAATAGTTCCAGCCCCAATTTTTGTATCATCTCCGATAAAAACATTAGCTCCGATTGAAACTCCCAGACCAATTTTTACATTCTGACCTATTACGGCACTGTTATGGATACCCTCTTTTTCAACCTCAGATGGATAAAGAAATTCTAGAGTCTCAGCAAAAGCTAGTTTGGGATCTTTAACTATTAAACAATTAATTGATATTTGACTGGCTATGTCAATAATGTTTTTATCATTATAGGGTAATAATAATGCAGAAGCTTTTGAGGTATTGATTAGATTTCTTAGATTTAATGGACTATTAATATCTAAGAAGCTGATATCATTTTCTTTTGCTTTTTCTAAAGATGCTGCAGCTAAAACAATTGAATTGTTTTTTATTTTAAAGTCAACAACCCCAGATTGACCTTTTTTTAGGTGTTCGACAATTTCAGTGAATTGCATAATTTAGATCCAATTGAGAACGTGATAATTACTATGGTTGTCTGAGCTATTCATTGGTGAGGACCAGGACATCTCTATGTATAACAAGTGGAGACCCTACTTTCATTGATTTAGAATTAATTCCTATTTTTATAGCATCACTACTCATTGAGCAAATTCCTTTAGCAATTTCTTCTCCTTTGGAATTAATGACTTTTACAGGTTGATTAGATATGAAATTACCACTAACTTTTTTTACACCTACTAGTAGTAGTGATGCTCCTTTATGTTTAACAGCTTCACTTGCACCGTCGTCTAAATGTAATTCTCCTACTGGCTTAATTGCATGGGACAACCAACTCTTTCTATTCGCTATGGGCTTGGGATGAGGATGGAAAATAGTTCCTATTTTCTCCCCATCAAGTAATTTACCTAAAGTTTTTGGAACTCGACCATCTGCTAATAAAACTTTTATCCCGCTTTCAGTTGCAATTTTTGCTGCATTCAGCTTAGTTTTTATTCCTCCTGTTCCCCAAGTTGTTTGTTGGTTTTCTAATTCTAATTTATTTAATTCAGTTGAATTATTAATATCTTTGATTGGTGTTGCTTTACTGTCGGTCTTTGGATCAGCTGAATAAAGATGATCAATATCAGTAAGTAAAATTAGTTGATCAGCAGTTATAGCAGTTGCAACCAATGCAGACAAAGTATCATTATCTCCATACTTTAACTCTTCATCTGAGGTTATATCATTTTCATTCACGATAGGAATAACATCCCATTCAATCAATCTTTTTAATGTTTGGGAAGCAGAATTATAACTATTTCTTGAACCTAATTCTGACCTGGTTAATAATATTTGTGCAACGTTATATCCATATTTACTCATTGCCTTTTCATATAAAGCCATTAAATGAAGTTGACCTATTGCTGCTGATGCTTGTAAAGAAATAATTTCTTTAGGTCTTATCTTGAAATTCATCTTGTGACATCCAAGCCCAACCGCACCACTAGAAACTAATATAACTTTATCTCCTTTTCTTTGTGCTTTTGATATGTATGAACAATAGTTGTTTATTATATCAAATGTTGTATATTTATTGTTTCCTCTTAATAGGCTAGTTCCAATTTTGATAACCCATGTTGTCATAAGAAATCTCCAGTTATAATCTTTGCAATATATCTTTCAAGTGATTGAAAGTTATTTCTTTCAAGTCTTTTTCCATTATAATCCACTGAATCTACTAATATTGTATACATTCCTAATCTATTTCCTACGAGAACATCTGTAAAAATTCTATCCCCAATTATTGCTATCTTACTAGATGCATAAGGAATTCTTTCGACGACCTTATTTAATTTTCCTTTACGTGGTTTACCTCCTGATGATGTGAATTCCAAACCAACTTCCTCGGCAATTAGTTTGATTCTTTTTTTTGACGGGTTGTTACTGAAGAGGTGGATATAAAAATATGTTTTTGAGCTTTGAATCCATTTTTTTATGTCGTTAGACAGGACTGGATTTTTTCCAGAAACTAATGTTCCATCTACGTCAAGTACGAGAGCTTTTATATCTCTTGATAATAAATCATTTATTAATATCTTTGAGATTTTATCTTTTAATCTCCAATGGGGATTAAGTAATTCTTTAATATTTAGTCTGATAATCCTCTCTCCTCAAGTTCAGCTTCAATTCCTGATTGTATCTTGTCAAACTCTTCTCCTTCAACAAGTTTTACTTCCCCATTCTCTAATTTTCCTACTATAAAGAATGGATCAAGAGGAATGTATAGTCCGTATTCATTATCATCAACTCTAAAATTTACAAGAAGTTCGTAAGTTTCCGACTCGTCATCAATATCTTCCTCTTCAATTTCTTCTGGTTCTGGTTCGTCTAATTCTCCTGATACTGTAAGGGTAATTGCTGAACGGACAAGTTTAAGATCATGTTCTTGAAGAACTACATCAGCTACTTCAAGTATTGGCTCATTCTTTTCAATTGTATCTATTAGCTTGGGATCTTGATCATCAATTAATTGAAACAGAGAAACAGGAGTATCTACAGGTGTTAAAAGGGCATATTCATTACCTTCTAGAGGCACTACTTGTTCAAGAAAACATAAGAGGTCTGAACCTTGAGAATCTTTAACTAAAAGAGTAGGTACTTCGTCGTTTTTATTTGTTGATGACATAGTTGAGTTTTTATTAGTCAGTATCTGGATTTATTTGATTATGTTTTTACATCATATTCAAAATTTTATTTGAGTCATCCAGATCAGGTCCCTCGATAAGCCATTGTTGTAAAAGTATAGCTGCAGCTGCACTATCTATTTTTCCAGTCTTGTCACTTTTTAAAGAGAATTTTTCTTTAGCCTCGACGGTTGAACAATGTTCATTGATAAAAGCTAATGGAAGCTTTAAACATTTCGCTAATTTAAAACCATATTTTTTACATCGAAAAGATTGATTAGTCTCATTGCCGAACATATCAAGAGGATTTCCAACGATGAGCCCTTCAACTTTTCGTTTAAAACATATTTTCCCGAATTCTTTTAGATCTTGTTCAAAGCTACTTCTAAAAATGGCTGGGAGATGCGTTATCGATATCCCAAGTGGATCACAACCTGCTAAACCAATTCTTTTATTTCCAATATCAAGACATAAAACTGAACAGGGTTTTGGCTGAATCATTTGTTTTTTCCAATTTCAATAGTTGAAGGTAATTCCGGTTGTTGTTGTAAATTTCCTACAAGATTATTCAATAGTTCAGTTTCGATAGATTTTAATTTATATCCATTTTGCCTTTTCCAAACACTTCTTCCTAGAAGAACTCTTTCTTCTGTTATTTCCCAGTTACTTTTATATAAAATGTCATTTAACTTCTTGTCTTCGCTTGTCGTCTCTATGTAACACTTGTTTTTACCATTCTTCAAATTATTAATTCTATATGGAATGGATTTATTTAGCCTATCATCCCATGCTAATCCTCTTATGAGCTCTGATGAATACTTATATTGGGAATAAATAGATGGAATTAAACCAGCGATAATATTATTTTCCTTTGATTTGATAACACCAGTCAGTATGTTTCTTTTTTCATAAATATCTTGCCATTGCCTATCAAAAATCGATCTAAAGTTAATTGACTCCCTAGCTTGTTCAAGTCTCCATATCTGTTGGCTATTTTCTTCATTTAGTTTTTCCCAGATAAAATTATCTTTATATTCTTTCTTTCTATGTTTAATACCCTCTTTCTTATTCCAATACTTTATTATTCTTAGCGGTTGAAAACCAGACTGTCTTATTACAGATAAGTTTTGATTATCATTTGTATTTATTGAAATTAAAAAACTTTGGGTATTAATATTGCTTTCATAAAGAACTTTTCTTATTAAATTCTGCAGTAAGTTATAACGACTAAACGATATTGATTCTTCTATAAAGTATGGTTCTGAGATCGACCAACAAGTACCTCTTCGATTAATTGGAGTCGCTAAAATATATGCAATTATATTACCTCTTTCTGTTGCTACTAAACATGTTGAGTTCCTAGTCGGAATTAAATTAGTAAAACTGGACTCTAAGGAAGAAAACCATTTTTTGCATAATAGAATTTGAAATATTCCTAGGTATTTAGAATTATTGTTAGTTCTAAGCATGTATAAATGCTTGAGCTTAAGTGGCTCAATTATTAAATCTGAAGGTAATGCTTCATCATTTTTCATTTGATTATTTTATTATATTTTTAACTATCATGCGATTTCTAACGTACTTCATTTGGTCTGATGAGTACTAATGGTGTTTGCTGGTTACCATTACCTGCTGGATTTGATGTTAAAGCTCTTTTAATGATTTCAGCATTATTAATATCATTTGTGGATAGAATTTTAACTCTTCCTAGATCATTTACATCGACAACAGCCACGTTAATGTTTAATTTGTTTGCTGCTTTAATACAAAAATCTTGAGCATCTATAGGTCCTAAAACTATACTCTTATCATAGGGTGACGTTGTACCTGTAATGTCATCAATTAATCTTGCTTGTTCTCCTGCTAAACGATAAAACATACCTCTAATTCCAAAGAATTTAAATATTCCTCCAATAAACCATGAAAGTATTACGCGTGTTGGCCCAGAAATATTTATTAGGGTTTGCATTCCTGAAGCAGTGGCTAAACTACTAGTAGGGTGAAATCCTTTGCAAATTATCCTTGAAATTATATTTGGACTAATGTTTCTATAATCAATATATCTTCCTTGCATTACTGCTAAGGGTGACTCTCCTATTGTAAGAATATCTGTTGGTAAGCAATTTAATGGCATGTAGGTTTTTAATATTCCAATAGGATCATCTAAACTACCAAGAATATGCGTTTTAATTGGATCTACTAAATTAGTATTAGAGGAATTTACTTCTGATATATCTAAAAAGTTAGGTAATACAAAACCATTGAACTTTTTTAAACAACCGAATGGTCCATAGTTGCACCATTCTATATCAAGCCACAAACATTTAATCTTATCTATAACTTTATTTTTAATCTCATATTCAATTTCAATTTGGACAAATGTCGACTTTTTAGCCTTTAAGATATAAGCAGTCCAATGGTCATTTGTTTGTTCTTCTTCTGCATCTGGGTGAAGTGGTTTGATTTTTGTTTGAATATTTATTATCTCGTTTTTAGATATACCTATTAACTGTGGATTAACATTAAATGAAGGAATCATGACTTCCATGTTTTCCTGTAAATTTTTAATTTCAACCAAAGCAATATATTTATGCTTATGATCTAATGTAATTTTTTTAAATTCTTTAGCTTTAATAATTAAAGGCGAATCTTGTCTGAAATAATGATTTATTTCTATTAAAAAAAATGTGATTAATATGAGAAAAAGGGAGTTCAATAACATTTTTTAATAGAAATATTTGATAATTTAATTAAAATTTTAGTTTTATTTTATCTGCCTCTAGGTTTAGTATAACCATCTTTAGAAGGCTCACTATTGTATTCGTTAAAACTTTTTACTGTAAGATCAAAATCAGGTTTCTTTAGCCCTGTCCCCTTGGTTATTGCATTATTTATTTGATCGAACGATACCTGACCTTCTTCGTCTAGAAGAACATTACCTTTTCCGTCAAGAATGACTGTCTGAGGTACCTTCCCATGCCAGTAATAACCAGGGTCCTTAAAAGTTTTTTGGTCATCGTTGTCTAGTTCATCAATTGATAAAGGAATTAAATCAATAGATGAGCTCCACAATAATTTGATACCTGAAACTACTGGTGCAAATTGTTTACTAGTAGAACTATCATCTAGATAGAAAACTAAAACACTTGTTCTTTCGTTTTTTAACGAGTCTGATAAGGTGCTTTGTGGTGGAACTAATGATCCGTTACCAGCATAGATTGGATATATATTTCCATCATAACTATCAGTATCTCTAGCAGAATATACCGGATTAACTAATAGAAAAAAAAGTATAAGTAGTGAGGAGAATATTCTTAACAAAATAAATGTAAAATAATAATTTTTCAAATTCTAAAGTCTTAAAGCTAATATAGCTATATTTTTTAATAAATAAATTATCCTTTTGATAGGTTTCTCCCCATACCTTGAGCGATACCTCTACCAATTAAACCAATAGATCTTCCAACTACTTTTGTGAGAATTAAAACTATTAAATCTCCTAAGTATTGTATTATTCTCTGAACTTGTGGGGCTAAAGCATCTCTTAATTCTACTGTAAATGCTATTTGTCTTTGAGCCCAGTCTAATTTCTTTAATTCATCATCTCTTGGTTCAAGGAAGATGATTTTTTCAATTTTATTATTTTTGACCGTATAATATAATCTTTTACTTTCGTACAACCTAACTGGCTTTTTGAATAGATTTTGTAGTTGATTATTTGTATTGATATGATTTCTTTTACGTTCTAGTTCCCTTGTTGATACTAATTCTTTATTTAGAAAGTATTTACGTAATTCTGGCCATTCAGAGCATGAAGATATAATTTCTTCACACACTGTTTCCGCTGTCCTGAATATCCAATTTAGAATAAATGTTTCTAATTGAATAATAGAACGAGGATCTTCTACGGATAAATATTCTCCGTCGATTTGTATCGGTTTATTATTTAATATTGGATCTAGTATTATTGCAATTGAAGGTAGTTCATCATCAATTATTCCTAGCTCTGCATTTTTTACTAAATAGTCTGCAATAAAAACGTCAACGCCATTCTTTTGTAGCCGATCATATGAATCTATAAAATTGCGAATTGTATTAGCGCGTAATTCAGGGGTAATTGATTGTAAAATCTCAGTAAATTCTTTTTCGCGATTATTTTTAAAATCAAGTTTGTCGATAATAATTGAGAATTCTTGCAGAAGAGTTTTTAAGAGATTACTTCGTTTGATTTTATTTAATGAGTAAAGAGCTGTGAGTTCATCTGTAGAATTTGTTAGGTCATCTTTAAGTTTTTCCTTTACCCTTTTGTAAATCGCTTTCCATAACTCGTTAGTTGAGCTGTTTTTTATTGTAATGTCAGTACTGTATTTGTTAATTAGATTGATTTTTTGATTGCTATTATTGTTAATTGGAGATTCTATCAATACTTCTAGAGGCCCCCATAACCAGATGATTAATCTCCTTGCTGTTAATAGTTCTCTTCTTCTACCAAGTAATATGAAAAGATAAAATGTATTTATTGAATTCTTACCTATTATGCGATCTATTGTGTGTAGATCTTTATTTATTTGTGATAAACCACTAGTTAACAACCAATGTCCTAATCCATATGAATTAGGAATAGAGTCGGAATTATAACTTGTTTCATTATTAATTTTAAATACCCTGCCGCCCCCAAGCAAAATATTTATTGTATCTCTTAAAAGTTCAACAGTAGGATCTTGAATAACCCCTTCACTACCAAAAGTCATCAAATCGGAAGAAGATAATTTAATGCTTTTTGGTATTACGATTAAAATAGGAGTTTGATCCCATCTTTCTTTTAACTTAATAATTTCAAGTTTGATTGAGTTTGTGAGTTCAATTTCTTCAAGGCAGAATAGAATAAGTTTAGGTAACCCATTTATATCTTTTTTGTCTAGGATTATTTCTAAATTTTTATCCTTAGATGTAAGCTGTAAAGCCAATGACTCCGCCAACAGTGAGGGCGCTATCATTAAAATTTGTTTTGGTCTTTCTTCGATCAAGTTGAATTCTTGAACTTATCCTTTTTAAGATAACTTGATTTAAAAATACTTCCAGTCCTCTTCCATAAATTCAAAGGACTAATAATATTTTTTATATGTTAGACAAGGAATTTATCTTTGCCATTAAATGAATCTTTGATAAGAAGATTTTTTAGAGTTAATATCGCTTCTTTTAAATCTATTGAGCCGTCATATAGGGCTCTGCCTACGATTATTCCTTCAATACCTTCATGCTCAAAATCTGTCAGGGAAATTAAATCAGCTATTGAACCTATTCCTCCTGAGGCAATTACTGGGTTAATACTAATCTCAGCGATCTCTCTCAAGGCTTGAACATTAGGTCCTTTTAGAGTGCCGTCAGTTGCGATATCAGTTGATATGATTGCGGCTAATTCAAGATCGTTAAGTTGTTTGGCCAAGTCTAGAGAAGATATTTCGCTTTGTTTTAACCAACCACGAGTGGCTACTATTCCCTCTTTGGCATCAATTCCTACTGCAACTTTTTTTGGATATTCTTCAGATAGATCTTTAACTAATTTCGGTTTTTCTATCGCAATTGTCCCTAAAATAATTCTGTCAATTCCTATGCCGAATAATTCTTTTGCACGGTCAATGCTCCTTATTCCACCACCAAGTTGGATGGGTATAGTAATTGATTTTTTTATCTCTTTTATTGTTTGATCATTTATAGGTTCACCAGTCTTAGCACCATCAAGATCTACAAGATGTAGGCGTTTTGCTCCATGGCTTTCCCATATCTGAGCTTGTTTTACAGGATCACTATTGAACTTGGTAACTTCATTGTAATTTCCTTGATTTAGTCGAACACATTTACCATTCAGTAGATCTATTGCTGGTATGAGTTCCATCAAGAAAAAAATTATTACTATTCATCTAACATCATTTATGTATCTCTGGGAGATTATCTATAGGCTTTAATATAATTTTTTTTAATAAAGGGTCTTGAAAGTTCTTTTTTACGGTGGAACAAGGTTTGTAGGAAAAGCTTTAGTATCGAGCTTACTTTCAAAAGGATATGAAATATTTGTTTTTACACGTGGAAATTTAGCAGTACCAAAAAATATAACTCACCTCAAGGGAGACAGGACAAATGATGAAGATCTAAAAAAACTATCTGATCAATCATTTGATCTTATTGTTGATAGCTCTGGACGTAAATTGGAAGATACGCAAAGACTTCTTAAATTTTCAGGTCTCCCTCGTTTTAGATTTATCTACATAAGTTCTGCAGGAGTTTATGAAAACACACAATTCTTTCCAGTTAGTGAAGATAGTCCAATAGATCATGAAAGCCGTCATGTAGGGAAAGCACAAACAGAGTCTTGGCTTCAGGCCGAGGGTATTCCTTTTACGAGTTTTCGTCCGACATATATTTATGGTCCAGGTAACTACAACCCTATTGAAAAATGGTTTTTTGACCGTATAACTAATGGCCGTCCCATTCCTGTTCCTCTTGATGGTCAAACCATCACGCAATTAGGACATGTCTCTGATTTGGCAGAGGCTATTTCTAAATCTATAGAAACAGATAAAGCGATTAATCAAATTTATAATTGTTCAGGTAGCAAAGCAGTAACTTTTAAAGGTTTAATTGAAACAGCAATTATAGCTACTGGAAATAAAGTCACTGATTTTAATTTACGTTCTTTTGACCCTGCAAAACTTGATCCTAAGGCAAGAAAACTGTTCCCTTTAAGGTTAACTAATTTCTTTACGGACACTTCTAAATTAGAAAAAGATTTATCTTGGGAGCCAAAATTCGATTTATTAAATGGACTGATTGATAGCTATAAGAATGATTATTTACTAGCTAATCATGAACAAGTTGATTTTAGCTCTGATGATATTCTTTTTGATTGAATACATATTTTATAGCAGAACTTAAAGTCAGAAATAATGCTATCCAGAATAAGACATAACCAATTTTATTAATAATATCAATGCTTTGTAATGTACCCCAATTCTTTGGCCATAATAAGAAAATTGTACTGGTAAATTGAAATGTGGTTTTATATTTACCCTGTATTGAGGCCGGACCACCTGAGGCCTTATCAGATCGCCAACTAGTTATTAATAGTTCTCTCGAAATTATTAACCAGATAGCCCACAAAGGGACTAGCTTTTCATGGACTAACCAAATCATTGGACCAATAAGAAGGATCTTATCTGCTAGAGGATCTAACTTAGCGCCAAAAACAGATTTATGATCATATTTACGTGCAAAATAACCGTCAAGAAAATCAGTAAGACCCGCTATCAGGATAAGAAAAATAAAAACATCATTGTTACCATTTCTTAGTGAAATAATTATTGGTAATCCAAGCATGATCCTAGAAATTGTCAGTCCATTTATAAACCTTGGCCATGTAATAAATCTATTTGAATTTAGAAGTTTCTTTTTCATTTTATTTTTGAATGATATGGAGTAAATTTGTTTAAAAATTTTAAGCATAGCCAATATAGTAATTATTATTATATACTAAGAATTAATAGATTAGAGCCATGACTGCATTCCTCATTCTCATGTTTTTCTTATCATTAGGCGCAATGGCATTTATTGTAAGGAAATTAGATCAAGAATAAATTAAAAGGTTTAATCATTATTATTGAAAATTTTTTTATAATTTTCTTTAAGAATAGATATATATAATTCATTAATTGATTTATATACAAATCATAAATCTACATCATTTTTAATAAGTGATTTTTTTGCTCTTTCTATAGTTTCGATCAAATAAACTATAGATGATAAAGCAATTATTTAAGAAAAATAATAGATAATAAATTTAAGTGGTTACATAATATTAACCGAGTCTCATATTCATATTAGTAGCTTTGATCCAAATTGCAGTATATTTTGTTGTCATCTTCTTCCAGATTGTCCCTTGTCAAAAAGATCTCTAAAACTCCTTGATTCATGTCAATTCAAATGTAATTCTTTTATTATTTAATGATGCAGAATTTAAAAAAAAAAACTTACTAACAAAACTTCTATTTCTACTTTTCTATAAATATTTATAAATAAATAATTTTTGGTAGTTATAATGAGCTTATCAGTTTATCTTTTTAAGCTTATTTTATTAACTTATTTATTAATTATTGGTTTTTAATTATTTAGCCTCGATATATTTTATATAATATAAAAAAATTCCTTCTCAAATCTCGTTTAAATATTCGAATAAAGTAGCAAAGAATTTTTTTTTATTAATATATTTTATCTATATGTTCTTATTATATGTTTTTTTTTGCTCATATTTATGGATTTATTCTTTATTTTTATTAGATTAATTATTTATAGAAAAATATAACTTATGGATGATCTTTTATCTATTAAACCTCTATGTGATACCGATATCGACTTTGTTACTGAAATATCTAGAAAAGAAGGTTTTGCACCAGGAGTTGGTGACTTAGGTATATATCAAAATACTGATAAACAAGGACTTTGGGTGGGTTGGTTGAACAGCATTCCTATCGGCTGTATAGCGGGTGTTAGATATAATCAACATTACGGATTTATTGGTTTGTTTTTAGTGATTGAGGAGTATAGAGGTAGAGGTTTTGGTCTTCAGCTTTGGAAAAAGGCTTTAAGTCATTTAAGTGATTTGCCATGTGTTGGTTTAGAGGCAGCTCCAGAGAGAATTATTGATTACTCAAAATGGGGCTTTACGATTTCCTCTAAAACAACTAGATGGCAATGGTTGGGCAATGGGAAATTACTTGATGAAAACTCTATGAATGATGATTTAGATAATTTCAGCTTCGTTGAAGGTTCCTCAATACCACAAAATGCCGTAGAAGAATTTGATGAAAAAAGAGAAACAACACCTAGACCTCATTTTTTATCGAATTGGTTGAACCATCCTTCTGGAAAGGTAATAGCAGTTATTGATAAAGAAAACCGTTGTCATGGTTTTGGTCGAATAAGACCTTGTCTTTTACAAAACGGAGATGGATGGAGAATTGGCCCGTTAATGGCTGATAGTCCTAAGCTTTTAAAAATTTTATTGAAGAAATTAATTAAGAGCCATCCTGGATTGATAATTATCGACGCTCCTGGCCTCAACAAGTCAGCTTCTGAGGTCTTTAATAAACTAGGTTTCAAATCCGAATCTGAAACTTTTAGGATGTATAGGGGGTCTCAACCTCCAGTTTCTATGAATGATGTATATGGTTTGGCTTGCTTGGAGTTAGGTTAAACTTTCTTTTTCATCCATTGGAATTTAATTTTCCTCTGTGAATTTGTTTCTCTTCATTAAGTTGATTTTCTAATTGATCAATAAGTGTCGTAACTAATGATTGAAATTCTGGTTGGCATCCTCTGAAAGCAGCTTTATGTCTTATTGATTCGTTCCTTGTTCTAAGATCTGTGAGCATTAGCTGCAACGCGTCAATTTTAGCGTTGGTGTTCATAGCGAATTAAAGTTTTTATAGTCAAATACTAAACGTCTTTATTGCCTTACTCATATTTGTTTTGGGATTATCTTTGCTACTAGTAATCTCGATGATTTTATTGATCGAATCTTTTGTTTTTAAAGCCTCTAAGCAGGCTCTTGCTACAAGCCTCCTGGGAATTGAGCCTTCTTGTTGAGTTTTTTCACCAGAAAACAATATGTTCTGAGTTTTCAAATTAGTTTCATTCTCATTCAAACCTCCAGGACGTATGACAGTCCAATCAAGACCACTTTTTTGCAGAGATCTCTCACCTAATCTTTTCCATATGAGTATCAGACCAAATAAATTTAGAGGGTGTATCAATTTTCCTGCGCAAAGTGAACTAACAAGAACGACCCTTTTTAACTTTTGTCTCTTGCAGCTTTCAACTTGTTTCTTGATATTTAAATAATCTATTTTTGCAGGGCCTGTCAAATCGATAGATGGCCTAGCACCTGTTGCTATAACTAGACTCTCACAACCTTTTAAAGCATAGTCAAGTGTAGTTCCATTGGTATTTGACAAAACGTATCTTTCACAGCCTTTTATAGATTCCGGAATCTCCGATTGGGTTCTAACTATCAGTCTTACCTCATATCCCGATGATATTGCTTCTTCTGCTACTCGAAAACCTGTTTTTCCCGAAGCTCCTGTTATGGCTAATTTCATTGTTGTTAAATTACTTTGATATGTTTTCTAGCAAGAAATACCCATTTTTGTTGAGATAATAAAATTAATAGATTATTCTTAAGCCTTTGAACAGATAATTGGTTTCTTTCTATTTGGATAAAGTTCGTTGCACAACTTGCATATTGTCCCATTACATCCTCTTGCTGAGCAATACTCTCTACCGTAAAAAATAATCTGTAGATGTAACTTATTCCAAAGATTCTTTGGAAACAACCTTTTTAGATCCTTTTCGGTTTGGATAACATTTTTCCCTGTAGTTAGTCCCCATCTCTGAGATAATCTATGTATATGTGTATCTACAGGAAATGATGGTACACCAAATACCTGAGACATAACAACACTTGCTGTTTTATGACCCACACCAGGAAGTGACTCAAGTTCCTGAAATGTATTTGGAACAATATTATTGAATTTTTGAAGTATAATCTTTGATAAGTTATAAGTGTTTTTTGCTTTAGTTTTTGCAAGTCCAAGTTGTTTTATATAATTATAAATTTTCTTCTCACCTAATTTATACATTTTCTCAGGAGAGGGAGCAACCTTGAATAGTTCTTTGGTTAATTCATTTACTTTCTTGTCCGTTGATTGTGCACTTAAAACAACCGCTACAAGCAGTGTAAATCCGTTTTGATGGTCTAAGGGTATAGGTGTCTCAGGATATATTTCTTCAAGTCTCTTAATTATTATTTTTACCCTTTCTTCCTTTTTCATTGTAGTAATAATATTTTTGTTTTAAAATACTTAATTAAACCCTCTGACATTAAACCAGATACTCAGCAGAAAATAATTCGTATCATTTTATACATAAGTCAGTGATTTTTGTCTGCTCGCTTTTCCTTTTTTGATTTGTTTGTTTTTAATGGATTTTTAGAGAATAGAATAAGCAAAAATAGTTTTGTTGAATACTGAGCTAGAAATCCATAATTTATGGCATGAGTTTAAGCCTTATAAAAATAATAATTGGGTTTTAAAAGATATCGACTTTTCTCTAAGATCTGGAGAATTAGTGGGGTTACTCGGCCCTTCGGGTTGTGGGAAAACTACCCTTCTAAGACTAATAGCAGGTTTTGAAAAGCCTAAACGTGGATTAATAAAGAGAAATGGGCAAATAATTTCAAAAAGTAACTATCTTCTCTCTCCTGAGAGAAGGCAAATTGGGATGGTTTTTCAAGACTATGCACTTTTTCCTCATCTAAATGTTTGGGATAATGTTTGCTTTGGCATTAATAAGAATGAACAATCGATAAAAAGAGCAAACTGGTTATTAAATTTGTTGGATATTTATGAGTTTAAAAATAGATTTCCTCATGAACTTTCAGGAGGACAGAGTCAAAGAGTTGCATTAGCACGTGCTCTGGCCCCTGGAACTTCCTTGGTTTTGCTTGATGAACCTTTTTGTTCCTTAGATGTTGAAGTGAGATCTAGATTGAGATCAGAGTTATCTTCTGTTTTAAAATCTTGTTCGGCATCTGCACTTTTAGTTACTCACGATCCTAATGAAGCATTAGCTATCTGTGATCGTGTGGTTGTTTTGAAAAGTGGCGAAATTCAGCAATGCTCAACTCCTTTTGAAATGGTTTCAAACCCATCAAATGATTTTGTAGGCCAATTTGTCTTGCAAATGAATATTTTGCCTATTCAATATACTAATGGTTCATATTCTACATCCATTGGTAAATTGAATGTTCCTAAAGATAAATCTATCTCGTCAAAATCTGTTTGTATGTTTGATAAAAATGCTATTCGGATCCAACCGTGTCAAAATGATATCTTCACAGTCATATCAAAAGAATATCGTATAAATCATTATGTCTATACTGTTATTAGTGATAGATTAAGGTTAAGATCAGAGATGAGCTTGGATACACATTTATCTATCGGAGATAAATGCAAGGTTGAAACAATCGATGAGAAAAATTTTTTAATTCTACCAGAAAAAATTAAATCTAAATTCTAATTAGCTTCAATTCTTAGATCAATTGGATTTAAACTTTTTTCGCAATTGAGATTCATTATCAAATAAATAAATTTTAAATCATTGGTTTCTATCGACAATATGATACAAAAAGAGTTATCATTTGAGAGAGAAAAAATTATTTTTTTAGTTCTCTGGCGCATTTTTTGTTATGCAATCAGCGACATTCAATTCAATAGATCTCAACGTGGGTCCCTCAGGTCGTGCTATTGCACAGCCGATGGATGTCGATCTGCTCGAGGCTCTTTGCCAGCATACATCTCTTGAAAGGGTCTCAAGTGCACAATATCTAGCTATGTCCCTATGGTTTCTTGAAAGAGAACTAAGAGGATTTTCTTCATTTTTCAAAAAAGAGTCTTTATCTGAACAGGAGCATGGATTTAATTTCGCGAAATATATTATTGCTCGTGGTCAAACTGTTGAACTTGATGAAGTAACTAAACCAATACAAGATTGGCAGACAGTAAAGGAGTTAGTTACTTTGTCTTTCCAAATGGAGGCAGACGTGACAACTTCAGTTCAACAACTTTACTCATTAGCTGAACGATCAAATGATACTCGTACAACGGTGTTCCTTGATCCAGTCATAGACGAACAAATTAAATCAGAAGATGAAATGGCTTATCTACTTGGTAAAGTTAAATTTGCCAACAATGATCCCTCAGCATTGTTCATTATTGACAATGAATTAAATATAAATTAAATAAATTTTCCGTAGAAATTACAATTATATTTGTTGAAAAGAATTAGACCTTTTGCTTATTTCTAATAGTAACTCAAACGATAAATCTTGTGAATTTCTTCTGAACATGTTTTCAGAAATTTCTAATATTTTTAATCTATTTTTATTTAGTTTATCAAGTTCATTAGTCAATCTTTTTATTAGATTTTTGTTATGGCAGGTTTTTAACGAAATATTGATATTCTTTGATCTAGTTTTTATATATTCTATTTCTTTGCAGAGTGATAGAACAATAGATTCTGAATAGGATAAAAGATATTGATTCATTATTTATTATGCTGTTAATGGTGATGATTCAATGAACTCAGGAGAAAGACTTAGAGTTGGATCACCTGATGGAGCTTTTAATAATTCTGCTGTTCTAAGTCTTGAAATTAAACGAGTTGATGTAACCCTTGTCGATCCAATTAACTCTCCAATTCTTTCATGTGTAAGTCTGAATGGTAATTGGCACCAATCACCGCATCTTCTTCCAAGTCGGTTAACTAATAAAGCAAATAAAGCTTGTAGCCTTTGTTCAGCATTACCTAAATGTCTAATTCTTAGAAGCTGAAGAGTCCACTCATTGACTGCGTCATAACCGCCAGCCTCAACTGATGTTTCAGCATCACTTACAAAGCAAAGAGGAGTTAAAGCTTCTACGCAGACACCTTCACTGCAAAGCCTGTCTGTTCTTAATTGATCGCCAGACTGCAAGAAAGCTAATGTCATTCCTTCTGTCTCTTCACAGGGGCAATAAACACGAGCAATACCATCCAAAACTTCTAAGCAAGTATCTCCTCTTCTAGATGAAGGATCTATTAGAACTGATTGACCCGTTGCCATTCGAACGGCTGAAGAGGGCGTTTCTGCGTAACTTCGAAAGCTCATTAAAACAAAAATGGAGCTTAATGGACCTCTAACTTACACAATATTTAGAGCTTTTTGCAACCGATTCTCAATAGCAACAAGCTCTTGAGACTTTTCATTGTCCTAGGTATAAAAAAGCACATCAACTGGCAAATTTTTATCCATTTTTTCTTCTAGAGTTAGTTAATTGTGACATTAGTGTGATCAGGTTTGTATTTATTTCTACTAAAAAAGTCGCATTAAAAAAAGGCCCGCAAGCGGGCCTTTTTTTAGTTCACTAATGAAATTGATAATTAACCGTTAGTGATTTTTGCGTTTTCCATATTGTCAAACGCTTTACCTACACGTCTAAAGTCAAATCCCATAGCTCTTAATGCATGCCAGAGATGTCCCTGAATGAAGAAGAAGCCAAGATAGAAGTGAACATTTGCTAACCAAGCTCTTGCTGTATGAGCGCCAGTCGCAAGTGATGCGTCGGTATCAACAAAATAAGGAGCGAAATCAAACTTGAGTTGAAGTACATCTCCAAAGAATTCTGGTGAATAAACAGTTGTGTTTGTTGAACTCCAGAAAGCTGCAACAAGTGCACAGTAGCCAACACCAGCTAGTGAGTATGAAAGAACAGCTTCTGCTGAAAGAAGTCCTTTGCCTTTGAATTCTGTGTACTCACCGAATTGCTTGGTGATGATATGGAATGCACCACCAATTATTTGGAAAAATGCTAGAAAAGCGTGACCGCCCATAACATCTTCCAAGCTTGTGATTTGAAGGAAATCAGCTTGGTGATTCCAAATCATTCCTAAATCTAGGTTGTAAGAAACTGTACGAGTAGCTCCTAAAGCAGTATCCCAAATTCCGTGATATTGAGCCCATTCAACAAATTGAATATTGGCTAAACCAAGGAAAATAAGGTGGTGTCCAAGGATAAAAGTTAGTTTGTCTGGATCATCCCACTCGAAGTCAAACTTTTTAGGACGACTTCCTTCAGGATAATTTCCAAGATCTCCGTCATATCTTGTTGAGTGGAGTATTCCTCCAGCACCAAGCACACCAGAGAAAATCAGATGAAGTACTGCAATAACAGTGCAGCCATAAGGCTCAGTAATTACACCGTTTTCGATTCCACCTATTCCAAGTTGAGCAAGGTGAGGCAAGCAGATCAAGTTTTGATTACCCATCGCAACGGATGAGTCGTAACGAGCTAGCTCAAATAAAGTGAACGCACCTGCCCAGAACATCATCAAACCAGCATGGGCAGCATGCGCAGCGATGAATTTTCCGGAGCGATTGGCCGTCCCTGAATTACCCGCGTACCAGTCATAGGTTACGTTGGGGTTCCCGTAGGTCTGCACGAGAAATAAACATAGAACAGTAAGAGGATATATTTAGAGCTCTATAAGTTCCATATCCCTTCACATTGCTTATTGAAATTGTAGGTTTTGTACATATTTGATGATCATCTGCTACTGAATAAGATCTTCGTGTTATGGGTTGGTAGATTTGTTAAATTCCTTTGCTTGACTATCTTTTCAAGTTTTTATCTTCTGTAATTATCATATCTCGCTATTAATTTTGTTATTTTGAGAACAAAAGTTGGTTGTTTGTATGAATTACATAAACACTCTTATAGAGTTTTTTGGAGACGAAAAGATTTTTCTTTCAAAAAGAAAACGTTTAATAGTCTTCCTAGGTTCTTTTGCTGATTTTGATAGTTTTGAATATTGTCAACAATTGTCTACCCAATTAAAGCTTCTAGATAAATTTTCAGTCGATTTAATTGTTGTAGGGATTGGTAGCGAAAAATCTAAGGAATTGTTTTGTAATTTTAATAAAATTAATGTAAAAAATGTTTTTTCATTAAATAATTCTCTACTTCATGAACAACTTAATTTAAATCGTGGACTCGATTTACCCATTCCTGCAATTATGAATTTATTGATTATGTGTACTGGAATTAATTCAAGAGGCACAATTAAGGAGGTTTTACGTGGTTATTTGGGCGATAACAAAGGATTCCGAATATTTGGACCTGAGGAGATTGTGAAAATAGGACCTATTTCTTTATTTAAAGGAAAAATGTTTGATATTTTTTCTAAAAAAGATGTTTTACGACCCTTAGAATTAGCCACAAGACGTCTTATTAATATGATTGAAATTTTATCTAATTGGAATACTTATGTACCAGATTCGTCTTATCTAACGCAAAGAGGGGCAACAATTTTAATTAACGAAAAGGGCCATATTTTGTATGAATTCATTTCTGAGAGTCTTTTAGGATACGCAAGAAATATGAGAGCTCCATTATCTTTCTTAGATGATTTTTTAAATTGATTTGATTAAATGAATAAAAATAGATGTTTAGTTTGTGGTAGCCTTGAGTTTAGAGCTGATCGTGCACTATCTGGTAGATTAGTTTGTACTTCATGTGGCAAACCTTATGGAGTTAGGAAAGTTAGTGGAAATAAATATATTAATAATGTATCTTTTTTTAATAATAAAAAATTATTTTTTATAGGGCTTGTAATTCTCGTGTTTTTAATTGTAATTATTTAGTTATCCGAGGGGATTCCTCTCAAATATTTACCTTGCTTAATTACTTTGATAGATATATTGAAAAGTTCACTTAATATATTTGAAGTTATTGTCTTATCTGGTTTACCATCTTTTAATATTTTGCCATTCTTTATCAAAACTACTCTATTAGTTTTAGGAAGGATTGACTCCAAACTATGAGTGACATAGATTATATTAACTGATTTATCAATTAAATTAATTAAAGTCTTAGTGAGAATGAAATTTGATTTAATATCTAAGTTACAAAAAGGTTCGTCAAGTACTAATATTTTAGGTTGATAAACTAGAGCTCTGGCAAGCATACCTCTTCTTTTTTGTCCATCTGATAATGAAGAAAATTCATGATTAATTATATCCTTTAAATCTAATTCAATTATTAATCTATTAATTTTATCTTTATCTTCCTTTGTTAGTAAATTAGAGTATCTTGAATTATATATACCAGTAAAGCCTGAAATTATCAAATCCATTAATGTAACTCCTTTATTGACTCTTTTCTCCATATCTGTAAATAGAAACCCAATATTTTTTCGTAAATCCCAAATATTAATATCTTCTTTATTAAATAGTTTTAATGAACTATCTCTTGAGACAATTGGGTATATCGATCTGTTAAATAATTTCAGAAAAGTAGATTTCCCAGATCCATTCGGACCAAGTATCACTAGATTATCACCAAAGTTAATCTTAATATTTATATTTGAAAGTATTTTTTTTTGTTGAATTTCAACATTTAAATTTTTAAATTCAGCCCATGTTGTTAATTCGTTTTTATTTCTATTAACCATTTAAATAACTTTGATTTAAATTAGGAAATTATATTAATAATAAAATAAAGCTAATTGGGAATAATAATCTGGTTAATAATTTAACTAGTATAGTTCTGTTATTTTTAATGGCCATATTAGGATTCTCCGGTGGATATAGCATTCCTCTATCTTCGTGAACTGAGTTCGTTAATGAATTAGTTGGATGTAATTCCCAGGGTTTTTCCTTATTTAATGCATTTTGTAGCCAATCCCAATAATATTGAACCATTTTATCTTCACCTAATAATTTAACATTGTCTTTTTGTATATAACCCATTTGATCGTTAAAGGTTTGAGTCTTTAAAACCAAATAATCTTCGGAGAAAATTTTATAAAATGTTCTTCTTTGTAGATGACTAAATAATACCAATTTAGTAAATAATTTGTTTTTTAAGAATTTTCTATAATGTCTAACAATTACTCTTGCCTTATTATTTCCAAGTGGAATGTGATCCAAAACTTGAATATATCTTGTGCTCTCAGGTGAACCTTTATAAATGAATATTCTGCCAGGTGGGACAAACTTTATTCTAATGAATTCTTCTTGACCGTTAGTTTTATAAGAATAAATACTTTCAATTTGTCTATTATCGCGTTTGATATTCTGATTGAAACTTGTGATTGTTTCTCTGTTTACATTCTTATCTGGGATGGTTTTTCCATGCATCCAAAACACATGTAATATGTCCAAGTGATTTTCAATTATCCTTGCCCAATCTGCCTTGAAATCTACATATACCTCTTCATATTCATATTCTAAGGAAGGGAATCCATATGAATCAGGTAGGAGGTCATTTACTGAGGACTTTATTTCAAAGTCTTCAATATTTGCAACAGGTTTACCTGTATAATAAATATATATATAGTCTTCTTTCTCTACACATGGGTATTGAAAAAGTTTTATGCTTTTTGCATAATTATCGTAATTAGAATCTATAATGTGTTGACAGGTTATTCTGTCTAAATTGGTGCAACTGCCTTGAGATGAGAATCTAGCACCATGATAAGGACAAACTAGTTGTCCGTTTATTAGTTCACCCCCTAAAAATGATGCACCCCTGTGAGGGCATACATCTTTCACACATCTAACAATACCTTCCCTATCACGATATAGAACTAGAGGTTCATTATAAATTGTGAAATGATTTAATGTCCCTTCCTTTATTGACTCGCTACTGGATACAGAATACCAACCCAATAGTCCATTCTCTAACTGATTAGAGGGCTTTGGAGGTGTATTTTCTATTTCTTTAATATTATTTTTTTCATTAAAATTAGAACTTATGAGATTTTTGGTCTCATATTCAAAAGACTTATTTTCTTTGTCTTTTTCTTCGTTCATAGTTGAGCAGATCTTTTAGTGAGATGAAAATTCACTCATTAAAAGAGTATTCTCCTGATATTCTTTAAGACTCAAAAAAAATAGCACCTAAAGCCTTCTAGTTTCGATTATATTTACATAAAAAAACCTCAAATTTTAATAGCTCAACAAATCAAATAGTTAAACCGTTTATTTTCTTCTAAAAATCTTGTAATCAAAGGGTTTTGGGGGAAAGTTCAATGCTTGATACAAATTCGGACGCTTCCTGAATATCATTACAAAACTTACAGGTCCCAAGGTAGCAACCAAGGTATCTCATGAAGGAGGTTTTGCCTCCTGTAAGTTGATATTTATGAATAGTCCCTCCCTGTGGGGTTGCTTTTACAAGTTGTGGTAAAGAGGCCATTTACAAATCTTTTTTTTTAATTTGCTTTTAATATCTTTTTATCGCAATAGGTAAATTTACTAAAAAACGGTGAGATATGAATTTCTTCAGTTTTTTTTTATTTTTTTATTTTTATCAATTAAGAGTATTGAGTTCATTAATCTGCATATCCATCATCATCATCATCTAAATTGCTTATATGTGGACTATTCTTTATATGTTCATCCCATGGGTGAACATAAGAATCTTTGTCAGAGTAAACCTCACTTTTTAGTTCTTCTATTAATATTTCGAACTGTTTGATGATTCTTTTTAGATTGTCTTTTTTCATTTATATAATTTGAGTTTTAAAAAACATTATATTTTATTATAATCAATATTTTTCAATTTTAATGTTTTCAGCTTTAATAATTCCTTTGCCTAACAAAAAAATTATCAACATTAATTTTTATAGTTTGCCAACTTTGAAAAATTTACTTCAGTAATCGATGAATAAACATAGAATTCATCCAATTTCACTTGAATTAACCATAACCATAATCTTTCTCAAAAGTGATTATGTGATTTCAATTATTCTTAACAAGGTGGTAATCTGTCATTTATAATTACCAGGGGATAGATTTCTACCACTTAGAGCTTATGATCAAATGGTATTTATAGTATTAAAAATATTTGCTTTCATATTATGAGAATACTTTTGACTGGTGGAGCTGGTTTTATAGGTTCTCACATAGCACTGTTATTACTTCAGAAAGGTTATGATGTATTGATTATTGACTCTTTTGTGAATAGTTCAGTTAATGTAATTAAAGCAATAAAATCTTTTTTAAATAGTAAATCCTTTAATTATCAATTAGAGACGATTAATGGTGATATTAGAGACAAGCAAATGTTGGATACTATTTTTAGTAAATCTATTAAAGAAGGTAAGCCCATAGATGCTGTTATACATTTAGCTGGCTTGAAATCCGTTACTGAATCTGTTAGTGATCCTTTACTTTATTGGGATGTAAATGTATCAGGTACTCATAACCTTTTGTCTACCATGAGAGATAATGATTGCTATTCAATAGTTTTTAGTAGTAGTGCAACTATTTATGGTTTAACAAGCTCTATTCCAATTAGAGAAGATTATAAGATATCTCCAATAAATCCCTATGGCAAAACTAAAGTAGCTATTGAATTTATGTTCGATGATTTATTCCAGTCTAAAAAAAACTGTTGGAAAATATGTTCTTTACGTTATTTTAATCCCGTAGGCGCTCATCCATCTGGTTTGATTGGTGAAGATCCAATTGGAATTCCAAATAATTTATTTCCTTATATATCTCAAGTTGCAGTAGGAAGAAGAAGTTTTTTAAATGTTTTTGGGGATGATTGGGATACCAAGGATGGTTCAGGTGTCAGAGATTATATTCATATTATGGATTTATCAGAAGGCCATATAGATGCTATTAATTATTTAATGTCTAATGAATCATGTTATGAAGTTATTAATTTAGGCTCAGGCAAAGGATACTCAGTCTTTCAGATCATAAAGCAATTTGAGCTTTCTACAGGGTCTAAAATTCCATACAAGATAAAGGGAAGGAGAGTAGGAGATACTGCTATAAGTTTGGCAGACATATCCAAGGCTGAGAATTTGTTGGGTTGGTCACCAAAAAGAACACTCAATGATATTTGCGTGGATGGATGGAATTGGCAGAAAAATAATCCATTTGGTTACACATAGCAAATCAATAATTTAAGTTTTAGTTACATTACATTAGGTTTTATGTTAGATATTTCAAGATCGATTTAAAAGTTATAGGGATAATTTTATAAGTCTAGGTTGAACTATTATTTTCAACTTTTGTTGATTTAGTATATATATATTAAAGACCAGACCTGTAAGGCTATTAATTAGTTTTATTAGGATATTAATTCTTAATTAGTAGTAACATCTTTAAGTTGATAAATAGGTGCAATTTATTTTAAGAAATTGAGAAATGAATTTCTTATGTATAAATTCTTTTTAATTAGGTTTGTAAGCCAATCATAAATATAGTTAGGAAAATTCTGTTTCCTTTCTATATTTTTCCTTTCTAGAAAATTTGCTTAGCAATTAATTTCCCCTTTTTGTATCCCCGCAGGGGGCTTGGAAATTCGTTGATAACGACCAAGATCTGCAAACATAAAAGACCTCATTTGCCCTTGAGATCCATTTATAGCATTAAAAAAGCCCAGTCATAGACTGAGCTTTCTAATTGGTGGCGGGGGGAAGATTTGAACTTCCGACCTTCGGGTTATGAGCCCGACGAGCTACCAGACTGCTCTACCCCGCGTAGCTTATAAATCATACCTCCTTATGTGATGTTATACACGAGTTTGTTTGAATTAAGGTACCTTTAATTGTCCTTCAACTTCTAGGTAGATACCTGGCTTTTTCTGGAGGATGATTTCATCCAGTTCTTCCAGCGCAGATGGAGTGATCCATTCAAGTTGTCTAAGTAGATGAATAGCAGCAGCATGTTTTGCTCTTTTTGATCCATCCTCAACTTTTATTGAAAGTCCAATTCCCTCTCCTAGAAGACCAATACATTGAATACCTTCACTTCCCCCTTTGCTAATTATTTGATTGTGACCTCTTTTTATTAATTCTGAATCAAAACATCCTTCGCCAGCAATAAGCTCTGGGTGATTGGTCATTGCACGAGTGATTTTTTCAAATTCTGGTTGGTCTGACCTTGATAAATGTGCATATAAAATAGCCATCTGAGATAAACGCAAAAGTAAAGTGGGCGCACCGCAATCATCTCTTTCAGCAATTAACTCTTCGACAGGTATTTTTAATAATTCTGAAACTCTTCTAAAAATTTCTTTTTGAAGTGGATGATGTCCCATTAAATAGCTTTCTAAATCCCAG
The DNA here is from genome assembly GCF_059772445.1 of Prochlorococcus sp. G4PB17. NCBI lineage: Bacteria > Bacillati > Cyanobacteriota > Cyanophyceae > Synechococcales > Prochlorococcaceae > Prochlorococcus > Prochlorococcus sp. G4PB17. The sequence continues at coordinate 222,878 of NZ_CM186288.1, forward strand.
TTCATTTTTTTGCAGGTTGCGAGAAATGCTGAATGCTTACCTGAACAATTATGCTGAAGTTTACTTGCTCTATTTTCTGGGATTGGGCATTTGAGTTCTTTTATATCTATGTCTGCATTCCATAGAAGTTTGAATGCCGTTCTAGCTTGATTAGCATTGCCACGATGAGAACCGCATGCAAGAGCTAAGGCCTTATTGTCTAAATTATATTTTTCTGTTGTACCACTTGTTATGAATGGCAAAGCCTGAAAAGGCTTCAATGCTGATCTGATAAATGTTTCATAGTCACTTGAACCTGCTTTCATTAGAACCCTACCTTTTGTATCACATATTGAAGCGTGAGCTCTATGAATTGATTCAACACTTGACCCCCTTTTAACAAGAACCTTCAATGAACTTAAGTTATTTTTTAATAGTTCGCTTTGTAGGTTCATCTATTAATTTATTTTTAAAATTATAAACAGTAATAATGAAAAGCTTACTGTTGTAATAAAAACTATGATTATTTCAATGTGATTTAAAATGGGTTTAATCTGATGTTGAGCTATTAGTAATTCTTTGGCTCTCCAATCAATAGGTTTTTCCCAAACTTGTCCATCATACCAACCAGACTCTTCATATTCAATATTTTCAGAATTAAGACGTTTGTATATATATATCCAACTTAGCCATTGCCTAAATAATAATAATAATGGAAATAATAGAGATGCCGTTATACTTATCAAAAAGAGGTCAAAGATATTATTCTTTAGGTAATCGCTTCCATAAGCTATTATCAGACTTAATGGAATGAAAGTAATCCAACTATAAATTAATTTCTTGTAAAAAATACTTTTTTCTTGAAATGGCCATGAGATTATCCATGAATTTCTAATATTATTGTATTCATTTAATGGTCTTTGATTTTGTGGAACAGGGCATAAAATTTTATTCATTATTTGAAGCTTTTAATTGATTATTCGTAAAGCTATGAATAATTCCATTGCTCCAAAATGACTCTAAATCATAAAATTTTCTCTCATTAGGTTGAAATACATTAATTATCAGATCTCCATAATCTAATAATGCCCATTTTGCTTCATTAATTCCTTCCTTACGAAGAGGTAAAAGGTCTGCTTCTTCTTTTAATGTTTTTTCTACATTAGTCACTATTGCCCTTACTTGAACATCTGAAAGCCCCTCAGTAATAAGTATCCAATCGGCAATGCTCGAGACTTCGTCAATTTTTAAAAGTTTTATATCACTAGCCTTTATATCATCACAAGCATTTGCAGCTAATTCAATTAGCAAATTACTATCCATAAACATTTTCACTCGTTACTGATTGGTTAGAGCCTTCTTGAGAAGCCATTTCTGCGCGTGCTCTTTCTGCACTTTTTCTTAGGGCTTCTAATCTGTCTTCATAAAATGTGCGCTTTTTTTTCTTTCTAGATTTTTCTACTAACTCTTTTAAAGCACCCCCAAGACTTTTGTAAGCGTTTGGAACGCTATATCCAAACCTGCATGCTAGATCAATAGCTCTTTCATCAGCTGAGATTGCATCTTGCAATCGTTTTTCTGAGTTATTCTTTAAGTAAAGTCTATACCCTGCAAAACCTGACAATCCCAGTGCCATTAAAAGTAGTAATCCATCTTGAACCCATAATTCTCCTATCGCTCCACCTAAACCAATAGCAAGAGCGGCCATTTCCCAGCCGTCTCTTGGAATAGTATCATTTTGAATTCGGCCCACCTCATGCCAAAACAACAAGTTCCTATGATCTTGAGCTAAATAGTCCCATTGCTCAAGATCTACTTGAATCTCTACTTCATCTCGCCCTATTTCTTCAAGCGTGATTAAAGGAGGATCTATTGCTGCTGCGGCTTCAATAAAGACCCAGCTTTGGTTTTCAGGTGGCAGCAGCCCTTTAAGGCGCTGAAGTTCGCTCATGCTCTTTGGGTTCTTAGTCGGAAAGTTAGTTAAACTTTAATGGTAGTTTGCCGATCTAGACAGTAGATGATAAACAGATACCTAGAATGCGTGACATAAATGAAGTTTACAAGAAATTCAGATGCCACGGCGTAAAGATATACGTAGGATTTTGATACTTGGGTCTGGACCAATAGTTATTGGTCAGGCTTGTGAGTTCGATTATTCCGGTACTCAAGCATGCAAAGCTCTTAGGAAAGAAGGTTATGAAGTCGTTTTAGTAAACTCAAATCCTGCTTCAATAATGACGGATCCTGAGACTGCGAATAGGACTTACGTTGAACCTCTTACTGCTGCAGTTGTTAAACAAATTATTGAAATAGAAAAACCTAATGCTCTTCTACCCACTATGGGTGGGCAAACAGCTTTGAATATATCAGTAGAATTAGCAGAAACTGGGATTTTAGATAAACATAATATTGAATTAATTGGCGCAGATCTTAGAGCAATAAAAAAGGCTGAGGATAGAAATTTATTTAAAATAGCAATGAAAAATATTGGGGTCGAAGTATGTCCATCTGGCATAGCCTCTAATCTTCAGGAAGCAGAATTAGTGGGAAATGAAATTCCATCGTTCCCAAAGATTATTCGACCTGCTTTTACTTTGGGTGGAAGCGGAGGAGGTATTGCTTACAACCAAGATGAATTTTTAGAATTATGTAAAACAGGTTTAGATGCAAGTCCTGTTTCTCAAATACTTATTGAAAAATCTCTTTTAGGTTGGAAAGAGTTTGAGTTGGAGGTTATGAGAGATTTATCAGACAACGTAGTAATTATATGCAGTATTGAAAATGTTGATCCTATGGGCGTACATACTGGTGATTCTATTACGGTAGCTCCTGCGCAAACTTTAACTGATAGAGAATATCAACGATTAAGAGATTATTCAATTTCTATAATTAGAGAGATTGGTGTAGCAACAGGTGGAAGTAATATTCAATTTGCAATTAATCCAATTAATGGTGAAATAATTGTAATTGAGATGAATCCTCGTGTTAGCAGATCATCTGCTTTAGCTAGTAAGGCTACTGGTTTCCCGATAGCTAAGATTGCAGCTCTTTTGGCAGTTGGTTATACGTTAGATGAAATTATTAATGATATTACTGGCAAGACGCCTGCTTGTTTTGAACCTTCAATTGATTATGTAGTTACTAAAATTCCTCGTTTTGCTTTTGAGAAGTTTTCAGGAAGTTCTCCGATTCTTACAACTTCAATGAAGTCAGTCGGAGAGGCAATGGCTATAGGAAGATGTTTTGAAGAATCTTTTCAAAAGGCAATAAGATCTTTAGAAACAGGGCTTAGCGGTTGGGGTTGCGATCGAGATGATGAAGAGGTTTCTCCTGTCGAATTAGAAAGACTATTAAGAACGCCCTCTCCAGAGAGAATAATGCATGTTCGATTAGCAATGAAGAATGGACGTAGTGATAATGAGATATTTTCTTTTTCTAAAATTGACCCTTGGTTCATATCCAAACTTAGGAACATAGTAAATTTAGAGGATCAATTACTTAAGTATGAAAATATTACTCAATTAGAGTCTGATTTTTTCTTCAAACTAAAACAATTTGGATTCTCTGATCGTCAGATTGCCTTTGCACTAAAAACTGATGAATTAACAATTAGATCGAGAAGAATTGCACTGAAAATATTACCTGTCTATAAAACAGTTGATACTTGTGCGTCTGAATTTTCATCAAATACACCGTATCACTATTCTACATATGAAAGACCAGCCTATATGATTGATAACGATGGAAATATAATCAAGAATATTAATCCTAATGAAATTAAAAATGATAATAAAAATAAAATTTTAATTTTGGGTGGAGGTCCAAATCGTATAGGGCAAGGTATAGAATTTGATTATTGTTGTTGTCATGCTTCTTATCAAGCTCAAGAAGAAGACTTTACAACAATAATGATAAATAGTAACCCCGAAACGGTCTCTACTGATTATGACACGAGCGATATACTTTACTTTGAACCTTTAACTCTAGAAGATGTCTTAAATATTATTGAATTTGAGGAACCCTATGGAATAGTAGTTCAATTTGGAGGGCAAACTCCCTTAAAACTTTCTTTGCCAATAGTCAATTGGTTAGAGAAATCTGAAAACTCAAAGTTACGAACAAAAGTTTTAGGTACATCCCCTAAGTCAATTGATTTGGCTGAAGATCGAGAACAATTTGATAAGGTTTTGAGGAGATTGGATATTAGGCAACCAAAAAATGGTCTTGCTAGAACTTTTGAAGAATCATTGGCTGTAGCTAATAAAGTTGGTTATCCATTGGTTGTTAGGCCTTCGTATGTTCTTGGCGGTAGAGCTATGGAAATTGTTTATGAGCAAGATGAATTGGAAAGATACATAGAGGAAGCTGTTAGCGTTGAACCAGATCATCCAATCCTTATAGATCAATATTTAGAGAACGCAATTGAGGTTGATGTTGATGCCTTATGTGATGAAAGCAAAAATGTTTTGATTGGAGGATTGATGGAGCATATAGAGCCGGCTGGTATTCATTCTGGTGATTCAGCCTGTTGTCTTCCTTCCATAACGCTATCTGCAGAATCAATTAAAACAATTAAGGATTGGACAAAATCATTAGCTGCTGAATTAGATGTGGTTGGTCTAATTAATCTTCAATTTGCTGTCAAGAGAGATGATGAGGGCAAGGAGATTGTTTATATTATTGAGGCAAATCCAAGGGCTTCAAGAACAGTTCCTTTTGTTTCTAAAGCCACTGGAGTCCCTCTTGCGAAAATTGCAACACAGTTACTTTTAGGTAAAACACTAAAAGATATTGGATTAAATCAAGAACCCATTCCGCCGCTGCAAGCAATAAAAGAGGCTGTTATGCCTTTTAGACGTTTCCCTGGTTCAGACAGTGTTTTAGGACCTGAGATGCGTTCAACTGGTGAGGTCATGGGATCTGCAACAACATTTGGAATGGCCTATGCAAAATCCGAACTCGCAGCCGGTGAGGGATTGCCTATTTCGGGTTCCGTTTTCTTATCTACTCATGATCGAGATAAACCTGCATTGATTCCCGTAGCAAAGAAATTAATTGAACTAGGTTTTTCTGTTCTAGCAACATCTGGCACTTCAAAGTATCTAGAGAAATTTGATTTAAATGTAGAAAGGGTTCTCAAGGTTCACGAAGGAAGACCAAATATTGAGGATATGATTCGATCTGGAAAGGTTCAGTTGGTAATAAATACTCCAATTGGGCGCCAAGCAATTTATGATGATAAATATCTTAGAAAGGCAGCTCTTGATTACTCTGTACCAACTTTGACAACCTTAAAGGGTGCTAGTGCTGCTGTAAAAGGAATAGAGGCATTACAGAATCAAGTTCTTTCAGTTACAGCTTTGCAAGATATTCATTCCTAAACCATTTTTTTCCCTAATTATTCAATTTAATTTTTTTATCGTCTATTCTAACTATTAATAATTTTGTGATTTTTTTACTCTAAATTGTTAAAAACTAATTTTATATACATTTTTTTAGCTCCTTTTTTGATGTTTTAGGCAATGCTCTATTACTAGCTGATTAAAAATTCACCTTTTTTTCAAATTAAGACATACAATTATGTTCTTGATTGATAATTGGAATGACCGCAACAGCTTCTTCTTCCCCAAAGCTAAGAGTTGATACACGCGGAACTAATGAGTTGCCGCCACATCTAGATGAAAACCTATTAACACCTCGTTTTTATGTAACCGAATTCAAGAAAGCGGCTAAGACAGAATTAACTGATGCGCGTGAAGAGTTTGAAGCAATGCTCTCAGAAATGAAAGCAGATTATAACTGTACCCATTTTGATAGGAAGGCAAGTCTAGATAGATTGCAAGAATTGCCTCAGAAGGCTAAAGAAACTTATGAGAGTTACTTAGTTAGATCAGTTATCTCAGAGTTTTCTGGATTCTTACTCTTCAAGGAGATTTCAAATCGTTTAAAGAAAGAGGGTAATAGGGATCTTGGCAAACTATTTCAGTTTTTAGCTAGAGACGAAGCTAGACACGCAGGTTTTCTTAGCAGAGCATTAGTTGCAGAGGGCATTGAAGTTGATCTCCCTCATTTAGGAGGTAAAAGAGCAGCCACTTGGTTCCCAATTAGTTGGGTTATATATTCTGTTTATCTTTCAGAAAAAATCGGATATTGGAGATATATTTTGATGGATAGGCACCTTAAGGCTAATCCAGATCAGGCTTTTGCGCCTCTTTTTGACTTCTTTGAACCATGGTGTCAAGACGAGAACAGACATGGTGATTGTTTTACAGTAATGATGAGATGTTGGCCAGGAATTACCAAAGGATTTAGAGGAAAGCTTTTAAGTCGTTTCTTCTTGTGGAGTGTTTTCCTTACTCATACTTTGACAGTTTGTGAAAGAGGTGAGTTCTATGAATTGCTTGGTATTGATCCAAAGGAATTTGATGAGGAAGTGATAAAAAGAACAAACCACACATCTAAAAATGCCTTCCCTTGGGTTTTTAACCTTGAGGACAATAAGTTTTGGGATTTAAGGAACAAAATTATTGAATCTTTCAGAGCTTTTGTAGGTGCTAAAGGTTTAACAAAACCAGTTAAATTTGTGAAATTCGTTACTTTGATATTTAAGCAATTTGCGCTCCCAATGGAGAAGACAAATGCATTGAGATATGATAAGGATGTTAATTTTACAGGTCAAGATATTTTGAATTTTTGGACAGACAAATAAGACTATTTAGAAAAATCAAATATCAAATGGATTACCAGCTTGGGTGTCCAATCCTTTGAAATATTTTCCGAATTGAGCGTTATAGACTTCGTCTTCATCTTGAGTCTCACATTCTAATGGTCCAATGGCTTTTGAAACACATAACAATCCGTATCCCTTATCCCTAAGCTCTTTAGATAGACCAATACAAGCTTGTTGATCGATTTTTCCTGAAATTATCTTAACTGCGCACTCCGAACAACATCCGTTTCTGCAAGAGAATGGCAATGTATCTCCAATAATTTGTCCATTTTCATCTTTTGATTCAAAATTTCTCAATATATACTCACCTTCAGGGACATCAAAGGTATATGTTTTCCCCTCCTGTTTATGATGAATAGTTATCTGGTGTATTGGTTTCATTGAAAATCTATTTCGGCGGTGTTATATCTCTTCTTTCTGGAGGTTGAGGGGGCTGACTTGCATGTTGCCAAAGCTCTTCAATATCTAATGTTTTAGTTAACCTTTCTCCACCAAATCGAAGTTTTAACCAAGCAATCGTTGTCGAATCTTCCGCAATAACTGCTTCATAACCTATTTCTTCAGTGATTTTGAATTTGTTTACTAATGATGAATTTAAGAACCACATAGGATATTCCGCACCTTTGCGACTCCTTCTCTCATGAAAGGATTCTCTTAGTTGTCCATTACCCTGTAATTGACCTTCTGGCGCTAGAAGAACATTTAGGGTTTTGGTCTCCGCCATTATTAAGAATCAAAAATGGTATTGATCTTAGGCATGATATTTCCTAAGACCTTAATCACATAACTTTAGTAAAAGGAATTACTTAGACGTGAATAGTTTGATAGATCTTCACAAGTCTTTCTTATTATCTGTAAGTAATATTCCTAATTATTTAAAAAGTCTATATACATATAAGGTTTTTCTTAATTGATAATTAATTAAGCTTCTTTTTTCGGAGCCTCAGCCTTTGCTTTCAGAGCCTCCGCTTCTGCTGCTTTCTTAGCTTCTTCAAAATCAATTCTGTTTTGTAATTGCCCTGAAGCTCTCATCCAATCGTTAACACTGGCTTCCTTGCCAACGGCTTCGCATTCCTCTTGATACTTCAAGAATGGATACCAATGATGAGTTGCATTCTTGGAATCAGTAAAATTAGTCAATTTCTTAAGTATTCAATGAATTAATTATCGCATCATATTTTCATCTTTTGGCAGCATATTAATTTTTTATAGTAATAGTTCAAAGCTTTTTTGTATTTATTACTCTTAATTAGTTTTGAATGAAAATGCGATTTTGATGAAACTTGCTTTTATTGGTCTTGGCGCTATTGGGAAGCCCATGTCGGAGCGACTCATTGATAATGGCTATGAATTGAATTTATATACGAGAAATAAACAAAAAAAGGAAGACAATAGAAAATATTTTACTGACCCTATAGAGGCTGTAACTGACTGCGATGGCCTCTTGATTTGTGTTACTGATGATAATGCCGTTGAATCTGTTCTATTTGGTGATAACGGGGTAGCAGAAAAACTAAAGCCTAACTCTTTTGTGATTGATTTCTCTACAATAAGTCCTAATAAATCTATTTCTATACATAAAGAATTAGGGAAAAAAAATATTTTTTATGTTGATTGTCCAGTCTCTGGGGGAACAGAGGGAGCGCAAAATGGCTCATTATCTTTGTTTGTTGGCGCAAGAAAAAAAGAGTGTTTATCTTTTGAACATGTTTTTGAAGTCTTAGGTAAATCAATTAATTTCTTTGATGGAGTAGGCAAAGGTCAACAAGTTAAAGCTCTTAATCAGATATTAGTTGCAGGAACATATGCAGCTGTTGCTGAGGCAATGGAATTAGGAAAGTCACTTGAGTTGCCCATGGATGATGTCGTTACTGCTTTAAAAGTTGGTGCAGCTAATTCATGGCCATTAGAAAATAGATCAAAAGCAATGTTGATTGATGAACATCCCTTGGGATTCAAATTAGAGTTGCATCATAAGGATTTATCTATTGCCATTGATCTTGCTAAATCTATAAATATTGATTTACCAATAGCTTCTAGAGTAAAAGAGATTGAGCAAATATTAATGCAAGCTGGTTTAGGTGAACTAGATGTTTCTGTGCTTCATAGGTACATCTCAAATAAAAGAATAGATTGCTAGAATTATTGTAAGTATTGACTTTTGATAACTTATCTTATTTACATAATTAAAGAAGTATGTTAGGCTTAAGTTTGTTATTTAATTCTTAAATCTGTTTTATGAAATTGGAGAAGCAGCATGCGAAACTTATAAAGTTGCAAACTAAAGCTGAGTCTTGCATGTCTCGCGATGAGGCTCGGAAGATTATTCGTAAGGCTGAAAAAGCTCAATCTAAGATTTCAGGATAGTTTCTTATTTATTAAGTCAAAAAACATAATTCCTTCATGTTTTTTGTATTGAACACTCCAAAGATTGGAACATTTTGATTTTAATTTATCTATTAAAGTATCTGTATCTCCAGTATTAATCCAATTTGATTTAATAACTGGAATGTTTTTATGCATACTTTCAAAACTTATTTCTGCTAGTAATAATCCAGTTTCTTCGTTTGATATTTTAAGACTACCTTCATTAGTCCTTTGAAATAACCTTAGTAATAAATCAAGTATTATCTTTTCGACTTCTTTTTTAGACGATTGACTTAAAGTATCAACTCCAGAAAAAGTTTTTCCTCCAATAGGCATTAATCTTTTATTATTTTGCTCTGCAAGAGCGATAGCTATTACATATTTCTGATCTTCCATTTAGTTTTAATAACCAATAGATTTTTCTTTACTTTTATTTTATCTGCTATGTAAGCAAAAATGTTTTATCTTAATGTTGAAGCATCTGAAAATTAATTGCACAATAATCCTAGTAACTTGATCGTTGTAGATCAGCTGAGTAAATATTATCGAGTTGCAAACAAACAACCTGGGTTTAAGGGTACACTTAAGCATTTTTTTGATCGAAAGACTTATGATGTCCCTGCTGTAACTGACATAAGTTTTAAAATCTCACCTGGAGAAGTAGTTGGATTTCTAGGGGCTAATGGAGCTGGTAAGACCACATTATTAAAAATGATGTGTGGTCTTATTCATCCATCGACAGGATTAGTTGATGTTGGTGGTTTCTCTCCTCAAAGGAGGCAAACGGCTTTTCTAAAGGAGATAACTTTGGTTATGGGGCAAAAGCAGCAATTGATTTGGGACCTTCCTCCCATGGACTCTTTGTATGTCAATGCAGCTGTATATGGTTTGTCTGATCACGAAGCAAAAGTAAGAATTAATGAATTAGCAGAAATGCTTGAACTGGGAGAGGAGCTTACAAGACCTGTAAGAAAGTTGTCTTTAGGACAAAGAATGAAATCTGAAATTCTTGCTTCCTTATTGCATAAACCATCTGTCCTTTTTCTAGATGAACCTACTCTTGGTCTAGATGTAAATGCTCAAGCTCGAGTTCGTAGCTTTTTATCCGAATACAACAAAAGAACTGGTGCGACAATTTTACTAACTAGTCATTACATGGCTGACATCACAGCCTTATGTCCAAGAGTTATTTGTATTCATAAAGGAAAGCTTTTTTATGATGGTGACCTTGATTCACTTGCTAATTCATTATCACCATCGAGAGAGGTAAAAGTTGAATTGAAAAATCGATGTGCAAGTGAACAATTTGAAAAATATGGTGAGATTCAAGATTTAAATGATCGTTTTGTCTGTTTGTTAGTTCCAAGGGATAAATTGACGGATGCAGTAAGTAATCTATTAACCGATTTCGATATTATCGATTTAGAGATTAGTGATCCTCCTATTGATCAATTAATTGGCGAATTATTTATAAAGGGAGAAGTCAATTGAGAATATTTGGATTGTCTTTCAAGGTTATTAAGACCTTACTTACAACTCAATATGCCTACATGTTGGAATATCGCATCGAAATAGCCTTGTGGGCTTTATCTGGAGTACTACCATTTATTATGTTTTCTCTTTGGAGTCAAAATGATGTTGGTAATTCATTTGGTCTAAATGATATTGGTTTGGCTAGATATTTTTTAAGTGCCTTTCTAGTTAGGCAATTTTCAGTTGTTTGGGTTGTCTTTTCGTTCGAAGAAGATTCTCTTTCTGGGCGATTATCACCATATTTGCTACAGCCTTTGCACCCTCTATTAAGATATGTAGCTTCTCACTTGGCAGAGCAGGCAACAAGACTTCCTTTCGCAATAGCCATAGCTATTACTTTTTTTATATTAAATCCATCATCCTTTTGGCTTCCCTCACTACCTCAATTATTCCTGGCGTACTTATCAACTCACTTTGCTTTTACTATCGCTTTCCTTCTTCAAAGTTTAGTCGCTGCACTTTGTTTTTGGACTGAAAAATCTAGTGCTCTTGAGAGATTAATATTTGTTCCTTATCTTTTTCTTTCTGGTTTATTAGTACCTTTATCAGCCTTTCCTTCTAACGTTCTAAAAGTTGCAATTTTAACCCCTTTTCCCTATCTAATTAATTTTCCAGCAAAGATTCTATCGGGTATGCAAGTTGATATTTTTAATGGCTTTTTAGCTCAGATTTTGTGGATCTCAATACTGGTACCTTCTGTAAATATTCTCTGGAAACTTGGTGTAAAAAGATATACAGCGATGGGAGCCTAATATGCAGCGATACTTTAAAACCATTAGATTATTTTGGTCTACAGCATTTGCTTCTCAACTTGAATATCAATTAAATTTTTTGATTGAGTTGTTAGCCATGTTGGGAACTCTTTTGGGAAGTGTATTTATATTATCCCTTTTCTTTACTGGAGGAAGGCAATTAGGAGATTGGACTTGGGAATCTGCTTTAGTTATTCAGGGCGTTTATACATTTCTTGATGGTTTAACAAATGCTCTTTTACGGCCAAATTTAACCGAAATAGTTAATTATGTTAGAGAGGGTACTCTTGATTATGTTTTATTAAAACCAATTGATAGTCAATTTTGGTTATCTGTTAAAAAGTTTTCTTTTGCAGGATTGCCTGAAATAATTTTAGGATTTTCAATTGTTTTTTGGGCGGCCATTCAAGCAGGTGCGTCTTTTTCAATTTACTCATTATTTGAATTCATTATTTCCTTATTCATTGGTTTTGTAATTCTTTATTCCGTTTGGTTCTTGATTGCTGCGTCAAGTATTTGGTTTGTGAAGACATGGAATGCTACAGAAGTTCTTAGAGCTTTATTGGCTGCCGGTAGATATCCTGTTTCAGCTTATCCTGTTATTTTGAGATACATATTTACATTGGTTTTACCCGTAGCATTTTTAACAACTTTTCCAGCTGAGGCGATTCTGGGAGAACTTAAATTTAATATTTTATTTTTTGGTTTGATATTAAGTAGTTTATTCTTTATTTTTAGTAGATTCTTCTGGAAATTTGCTCTTAAACATTATACTTCTGCTTCAAGTTAATTATTTAATTAATTAAATTAAGTCTTATTTAATTTTAACAACATTAAATTTTTGTTTATTGTCCGATACCAAAGAACGAATTGAATATGAATAATAAACTAAAGATTGAGAGGAATGAAATACCAAACCAGCAAAGTGTTTTTAGAGCAATTCCATAACGAAATTGACTTTTTACTAATGAGCTATTCATTGTATCCATAGCCATCCAAGCAAACAAAGGAGCTGTTAGGAAACTTCCGGTCATGGCGCCGAAGACATAGTCTTTAACTCCAATTCCTCCAGATTTAGCAATAATAAGTGCACATAGTGATGCCAAAACATGAAATATGATCCATTTTTTTAGACGTTTCTTTTCAGTCAAAGTTGAGCTGTTTCCCTTGTCTGTGCGAGCTATCAAACCATGAGCTGAAGAGATGCTCCTAGGATATGCATCTAGACATGTAAGCGTAGTGCTAAACATTGCAGCAAAAGCTGCAGGTACAATGATCCACTTTGCCCATCCACCAATGGATTCTGTATACAAGCGGATTAAATTCTGAGCAAAACTAACTCCAGATCCAGTAAGCATTTCATCTCCAGTCCCATACATCGTGTAGGCACCAAGAATTACAAAGAAAATTGCAGTAAGTACTGTAATGAAATAACCAATATTGAAATCAAATTCTGCTTCTTTTAATGTAGCGGTATGTTTTGTTTCTCTGGCTCTAGAGAACATCCATAGCGATGGCCATATGCAAAGTTCTACTGGACCTGGCATCCAACCCATAAGTGGTATTAAAAAACCTAAATTTGAGAGGGTCCAGGGAGAGGGACTGCTATTAAAAAATGAAATATTGATATCACCAGCAGGTCCTTTTATTAGTAAAGATATAACAGCAAAAAAAGTTAACAATGTAAGCAAAAATACTAGAATCTTAGATATCCTATCAAGAGCTTTATATTGCCCAATAAATAATATTAATGAACATACTATTAATATACCTATTGCTAAATCTAATGCAGGAAAGGAAGAAAAAATTACAATATTTTTTAAAAGAAGACCCGTAACAAAGCTTACGGCTGAAATAGTAAACGTACCTGTTATTAATCCAACAATCAAATATATAGGCAAATAATATTGATTACGTTTTTGAAATCCCTCTAAAAGTGATAGTCCTGTAACTGCTGTAAATCTTGTTCCGACAAGTAAAAAAGGATATTTAACAAGATTTGTTAATAAAATAAGGCCAAGAAGAGAAAATCCAAATTTTGCTCCTGCTGTGGTAGATGACATTAGGTGAGAACCGCCTATGCATGCTGCTGCTAACAGAATTCCAGGGCCAAGGCTTTTTCGATAACCCATGGATTTACTTGAGACTACTTTTTCCATTTATTTGGGAAGTTATGTTTATTTTTACAATAAAAATAATTTTTTCAAATTAATTACATAAAGATTATTATTTTATAGTTAGATATCTTTTTATTAAATTGGCTTTTTCTAAGTCCAATTTATTGCATAACGTCTATAGAATTTAATTAATGACTAAATCTGTTAATCTATATTTGGCATCAGGAGTAAATGATGATAAAAGCTTTTGGGTTGTTAACTTTACTGAGGAGGATGATATTTTGAATTCTTTAGGTATCGAATTGCTTGAGTGCTATAGAAAGGAATTATTTGGTATTGAAGCTGCAAGTGAAGTTAAAGATGCGATTAACAGCACATTAGATATTCTGGCTTTTGATTCGAAATTTGATCGATATAAATTAGATAATTCTATTACAGTTTATTCTTCCGATATTCCCATTAATATAATTGAGGATATTTTCGATCTATGGGCATATAATTATAATAATGAAAATAACTGGAAAAAATTTATCGGTTTATTGAAATTTAGGAAAAAAATAAAAACAAATAACGATTATATTATTTTAGGCTTAAAAGGCGATACTTATAAGTTTGCTGTGAAATTAAATGAATTGTTGAGTTTAAGGTCAGTTGATTTATCATCTAGCCTAGATAATAACAATGAATTAATGTGGTAAATAAATTAATTTCTAGATTTATAGTATAATTCTCTATCTTTATTAGCTTCATTTATATTCTCCCAAGGGAAAATAATCCATTCATTATCTTTGATATATTTATAGGAATTCCACCATGTTGGTTGTTTTTTGCTAACCCATACATGAGTTTCTGAACCTTTTATATGTTTTATTTTTTCAAGCGTATGTCCTGTATCATAAATATCATCAACTATGAGTGAATTATTTTTTGGAACATCTAATAATGGTAGTCCAAGTGAATGACTTAATGCAACAGCAAGACAAAGACCTCCCCTAGGGAATCCATAAACTCCTTCAAACTTTTTATTTTTGCATTGCTTATATATAGAATAGATGCATTCATCAAACTCTCTCCAGCTTAACTTATTCATTTATTGGTTATAAATATTTTCTTAACTATTAAGTTATAACTTTTAAAATTTTCTAGATAAACTGTAGTATCCCATAAAACCACCAATAGTAAGTATGCCAGCTATTGGTGCCGATAGATTTAATGGAGTAGCCCAATCATGAACCATCAATGAAGCTAACATAAGTAACGATTAATAGATAACTCTCAAAATACTACATCTAATATAGGTTTGTTATTTGAGTTCGCAATAATTCACAACTATATAGAATTATTCGTTAATTCAAAGAAAAAATGGTTTCAAACTTTTTTCTAGATATAAATTTATTTGATATATGTTTATCTATGAATCATTTTTATTATTGTTCTCAAATAAATTAGCTACTTTTTCATATAATTTTCCAAATAGCCATGAAATAGCAATAAGACCAAAAATTCCTATGATTATTGTTATTGCTGATATTCCTGCATCATTGGGACCATAATTTATCGCTGGGTCAAATCCTTGCACGATGTTTAATTCATTTTATCCATATTAATATTTTTTTGATTCAAATTCAAAATTTTAACTTTTTTGAAATCAGAATATATCAAAATCCCTTACAGTTTAATTATGTATAGTTAATATAACTTTAAATTATATTTATGAAGTGGGAATATCATGTAGTGCATCTCAACGTAGACGATTCGTCAAATAAAAATGATGAATCAAGCAATCCTGAGGCTGCAAGCGAAAAACTTAAAGGTTCGCTCAGTCCAGATTTCCTCAAAGATCAATTTCCCGAACAATATCAGGAAAATGAAGGTTCTGAGCACCCTGCTATGCAACTAAGTAAATTTTTAAATAAAAAGGGACTTGACAGATGGGAACTTTCAGAAACAATTAAAATTGGGAATTTATTATTTCTTATCTTGAAACGAGAAGTTGATTAGTAGTTAAAAAATATCTTTCAGTGTAAATATTAACCAGTTAATTAGATTTATTGGATTTGCTACAGTTTTAATATCTCTATTACCGTTAATCTTGTAACCAACTTTATATTTCCCTAAGATTAGATCATTTTCTTTAGCTGTATATTTACTTGTACATTCAATCTTATATTCTCTTTTTGTTTGTTCATTTATTTCGGTTTTGAAAATCCATATTTTTAGATTTTTTTCAGTCATTAATACATATCCAATATCCATACCATCTGTCATCTTGTAATCTATAATTTCTCCATTTATTATTTGAGGTAGGTCATCCAAAAGTTTGCTTGGCAGTAAATTTTTTATTTTCGACTTATCTACTTTTATCTTTGCCCCAATTGGGATCAGTTGATTTACTTCCATTATGAATAACTTTAGATTTTACTAAATTAACATATTTTACGTACCAATGAATAATTATGCATTTGCTATCAATTTATTTATGTGTCTTAGGCCTACCATCTGTTTTTGTTTATTTAAGGCCTTTAAAAACCTCCATTTTTTATTTTATTTTTCCTTTTATTTTTGTCATCTCTCTCTTCTGTTAAATAATTAACCTTTACATAGTTAATACCAATTATCGTTATTCTTACAAAGACAAAAGCCGTAGCAATAAAACCAATTAAGATAAAAGTTGATAAAAGTGCAGATCCTAGATCTATTTCAGATAATTTTGCCATGTGAATAAACTCTACCAATTTATTTAATCTTTTATAAATCGAATTTTAATAAAAAATCAAATTCTAAATAAATTTTAATTTATATTGGTTACAAGACATCCGTAGAAAAAAAATTCAAATGGATGCATAACTGAAATAGGAATATAAATTGAAAATGAATCAAACTCAATTTAAAATCCCACTTTCAAGCTTAAGGCCCTACACAGTTCATTATAGGAACTGTGATAATCAACGTCTTGAGAATTGTTTTTATGCATGTGATGCATATGAAGCAAGATTACTTGCAATGGAATTTAATAGATATATTAATGAGCATCCAAATTGTATTGATTTAATTAGAAGAGAAATGATTAAGAATATTTAGATCAATAGATATAATCAATTCTTTTAATATATATTGTTTAGATTTATATGTTAAACATTGATATTTGGTCTCAAATCTTTTTGGGATTTGTATCACTCTTTTCTAATTTCATTTCTGCTTTATCTGGTGGAGGTGCAGGTTTAATACAACTTCCAGCTCTTTTGTTTTTGGGTTTACCTTTCTCAAAAGCTTTGGCAACTCATAAGGTTGCAAGTGTTGCACTTGGTTTTGGTGCTTCAGTTCCACATTTTAAGAAAAATAATTTACAAGTAAAGTATGCTTTTTTGATATTATTTTCTGGAATTCCTGGTGTATTATTAGGGGCCTATATGTCATCAATTTTACCTAATAACTTTTCAACTACATTATTGGGTTTTTTGACTTTATTTCTTAGCTTTTACTCAATAAAACAGAAAAAATTTGGCGATTCAAATCAAAAAACCTCACTTAATAAGTTAAGGATACTGATTGGCTCATTTGGTCTTTTTTTTATTGGTTTTCTTAATGGTTATCTTTCTTCTGGTACTGGACTATTTGTTACGGTTTGGATGATAACAATATTTGGGTTGTCTTTTTCTTTGGCGGTTGCTTATACCTTGATTTTTGTAGGCATTTTTTGGAATGGTATTGGAGCACTTTCTTTAGGCTTATCGGGAAATATTATTTGGAGCTATATACCTGTTTTGATTGTGGGTTCACTTCTAGGTGGCTATTTCGGAGCTTATTTTTCAATAATTAAGGGGTCCAAATTTATTAAAGTTATTTTTGAATTAGTGTCTTTTTTAGTTGGAATTTCATTGTTAATTAAAGCATTTTTATGAGTTTTTATTGGTTATAAGTTTTTTATACGCATCCAGCTTTTTCTAATTCATCTTGCAATTTACTTTCACAGTCTAAAACTCTTGCCCAGCATGGCAATTGTTGCTTTACCGGTGATTCAAGGAATTTGTTTATTGCTGGTCTTAATAGTTTTCCAAAAGTATGAACTGCTAGTTCCTCTTTATGTCGACTATAGGGCAATTGATTAACTGAGGAATCTAAACTAAATTGTTTTACTCTGTCTTCTCCTGCTCTTCTATATAAAACCTCTAAATTTGCTAATTGGGAACTTGTAAGTGTTCTTGCTTCGTGTTCCATTAAACCTCTTAAAACACTGGAAAGAATTTCTGTAGACATTTTTTGTAGTCCCTCACTAGCTTGTGATCCTATCTCTTTGTGTTTATGGTCGAAGATACCCAGATCCACTTGTGCGATTCTTGATATCCTTACGTTTTTATAAACTTCTGAGAGAAGCCCTATCTCTAACCCCCAATCGCAAGGGATTCTTAAATTCATTGCTAAATCTGTAGTAAAAGCAAACTCTCCAGCTAATGGATATCTAAAAGACTGTAAATATTGGAGGAACGGCGTATTCCCCATCAATTGTTCCAAACTTGATAGAAGTGGACCTACAAATAATCTCGTAGCTCTCCCTTGAAGTGCATTAGTCTCAAGAGACAGACGGCTGTAAAAAGCTTTTACATATGAAATTCCATTTGATTTTTCTAGTAAAGGTCCCAACATTCTTGCTGGATAATTGGAGTTGAATGTTCTGATATCAGCATCGAAAAGTGCAACCACTTCAGAACTTTTCGTAGCAACACCAACTCCTTGCCAGACTGCCCATCCTTTTCCTGGAACACCTAATAGATCCAGTCCATTTTTTTCTTGATCTTTGAGTAGTTCTATAACTGTTGGACTATTAGTCCATTGGACGTGAACTGGATATGGCATTTCTTTAAAGAAATCTCTGGCCTTAGCTACCTCTTCGCGGTTAGTAGCAGATAGGGCTATTACTAGCTGATTTAAATTTTTTAATTCTTTTAAGGTGGTTCTTATAAGTTTTAAAGCAGGCCTACTGAACTCATCAAATAGGCATGGAATAAGTATGGATGTTGGTCGTTTAAGGAGGTCTTTATTTAATTGAGATACTGGATCTTTTGCTAGTCCGTACTCATGAATAGTTGTGATTAAACCCTGCTGAAAGTCCATTCAAGAAAAAAGTTTTACAGATTCAAGGTGAGAGCTACGATGAGGTAGAGAAGATTGTTTTCCTTTAAAGAGTGTCTGAGTTGGATAGTGAATTAGATGAGCTGAGAGTGTCTCTCAGAGAAATTTATCCTGAGCACTCTGAACAAGAAATCAATTCAGTGTGGTCACAATTGTTGCAGATTCTCGATTCATTTCGTGTTAATGATGAATTAGAAAACGAATCATTGTGGGATTCTTCTAGTGTTGTTTTGATTGCTTATCCAGATTCAATTTATAGGAAAGATGAATCGACTTTAAAAACATTAACTGAATTCGTAAAAAATAGATTAAGTGGCCTTTCTTCAGTCATACATGTTTTACCATTTCTTCCTTCTACAAGTGATGGAGGATTTGCTGTCTCTAACCATAAAAAAATTGAAGATGCCTTTGGAAATTGGAATGATTTAAAGGATTTATCTTGTAACCATAAAATAATGGCAGATCTTGTTTTAAATCATGTCTCTTCTTCCCATCCCTGGGTCCATCAATTTATAAAGTCAGAGGATCCAGGTTCGTCCTATATTTTTTCTCCTTCTGATACTCATATTTGGGAGAAAGTTATAAGACCCAGAAATTCATCGCTTTTTACTAAAATCAATACTAATCACGGGTTTAAGAACGCTTGGACAACATTTGGGCCAGATCAGATTGACGTTGATTGGAAGAATCCACATATATTTTTAGAGTTTTTGAAATTATTGGTTACATATGTAAATAATGGCGCAGAATGGATTCGACTTGACGCAATTGCATTTATTTGGAAAGAACCGCATACGACTTGTTTGCATTTAGACCCTGTACATTTAATAGTTAAGTTATTAAATAAATGCTTGAAGATTCTTAAACCTACGGCTGTACTAATCACTGAGACTAATGTTCCGGAGCAAGAAAATCTTTCTTATTTGATTGATGGGGATGAAGCAAATCTTGCTTATAACTTTACTCTTCCTCCTTTATTACTAGAAGCTATTTATACAGGTAAAACAGATTTATTGAATGATTGGTTATCTAATTGGAATGAGTTGCCAAAGTGTACATCTCTACTTAATTTCACCTCTTCACACGATGGTATTGGATTAAGAGCATTGGAGGGAATTATGGATGATCAGAGAGTTCATAATCTCTTGGTCGAATCAGAAAAGCGCGGAGGATTAGTTAGTCATCGTCGTCTTTCAACTGGGGAAGATCAACCATATGAATTAAACATAAGTTGGTGGAGCGCAATGGCTCATGATGGATCTGATTTTACTTTATTTCAATTTGATAGGTTTTTGCTCAGTCAAGTGTTCACTTTATCTTTAAAGGGCGTTCCAGCTTTTTATCTTCCATCAATATTAGCTTCTCCTAATGATCTTGATTCTTTTAGAAAAACAGGGCAAAGAAGAGATTTAAATCGAGAGAAATTTGAAGCTAGTAAATTACTCGAGGTTCTTAAGAACTTTGATTCTCCAGCTAGTAAAAATATTTCATATCTCACTCACATAGTTAAAGTCAGGTCAAGACTTAAGGCTTTTCACCCTGAGGCGAGCATGAAATGTATCGCTACTAATATTGATAATTGTATAATTATTCAGAGAGGTATAGGCGAAGAAAGTGTTTATGTTATTTGTAACATGTCTAATAAATGTTTAAATATTTCTCCATTAAATGAACTTGATTTATATGAATCATTTTCGAATAAACGTTTGTTGGATAATATTACAGGTACACATTTTAATACTGATATATTTAAACTTAATCCTTATCAAGTAGTGTGGTTCTCCCTAACTGATTAGTCTTATGAAGAATAATTCTAAATATTGGATAATTACAGATCTTGATGGAACATTGATGGATGAAAACTACGATATTTCCCCTGCAAAGAAAACGTTAAATATGTTGTCAGAAATGTCTATTCCTGTCATACCCTGTACAAGTAAAACAGCCTCAGAGGTTAGATATTTTAGAAATGAGAATGGATTATCAGATCCTTTTATTGTTGAGAATGGAGCGGCTATTTATGGGACTTGTTTAAATAAGACTTCTGAATGGGAATTGATCTTAGGTAAAAGTTATAAAGAATTGAGATTTATATTAATGAATATATCTAAAAAAGTTAACTACCATTTAATTCCTCTAAATGATTTAAGTGATAAACAAATTTTTGAACTTACTGGTTTATCTGAGCAAGGTATTCATAGAGCTTTAGATAGGCAGTGGAGTGTTCCATTCTTAAATCCTCCTGATGATGTTTTTGAAAAAGTTAGGCTTATTTGTGATTCTTATAATGTTCATGTTTTCAAGGGTAACCGTATGAGTCACTTGCTTTCTAGTGAAAGTCATAAAGGACAAGCCGTTAATAAATTAAAAGGTCATCTACAGAACCATGACGTCAAGATTATCGCACTAGGTGATTCTCAAAATGATCTTCCTTTACTTGAATACGCTGATATTTCTATTGTTGTTCCTGGTAAGAACGGCCCAAATAAGTATTTACAGAATGGAATTAATAATGGTTCTTTTAGATTAGCTAATGCTCCTCATGCAGAGGGATGGTCGAATAGTGTTGAAGATGTTATTAATAGTTTTAAGGATCTATGATTGACAAAGAGATTAATTATAAATTTAATGATATTTTTCCTAAGGATATAAGGGAAGATTTCCTTTTCCCTCTTGATACATATTTTTCATTCCTTGAAGGTTTGTCGATTGATCCATTACTTTTCCTAGATAAATGGTCTGATACTAATACCCAAACCATTATTGATAAGTATTGGAAACAAAATACAAATACAGATTGGAAATGGTCATTATCATTTCCATTTTTCAGCCTTTTAGAAAATTATGTTTTATCTATAAGTAACCCCATAATAATAGGCTTTTCCGGTCTCCCTGGATCTGGGAAATCTACTTTAGGATTTTGGATAGATAGTGTCGCGAGAGAACTATCTGTAGATATTAAAGTCATATCTTTAGATGATTTTTATTTGCCCGGGCAAGAAATGGATATTGCAATGAAGGGTAATCCATGGAATGTCCCTAGAGGTTTTCCAGGTAGTCATTCATTAGATTTATTAAATCAATCAATAGACACATTTTTGAAAACGGGGTTGTTAAACAGTCCTACTTTTGATAAGTCTTTAAGAGATGGAAAAGGAGATAGAGCAGGGTGGGTTAAAATTAGAACTAAAGTTTTAATTTTAGAAGGATGGTTTGTAGGGTGCGAACCCGTTTCAAATTTATCTAAAATAGATGATTTGACTGAGGGAGAATTTAATATTTCATTGAGTCAGACTGAGAAAGATTATCGAAATTTGATTCAAAAATCTCTTATAGAATATAGTAAAATTTGGAATAAATTTCATAAAATTTGGCATCTTAAATCTTCTAATTTTGATAATACAATTTTGTGGAAAACTCAACAAGAAAATGAAATGATTAAATTAAAAGGGTCAGGATTGGAAGGCAACAATTTATCTGATTTCATACGTATGATTCAAGCATCTATTCCACAACAATCCTTATCTTTTATTAAATCAGATACTACGGTACAAATAAATCAAAATCGTCGCATTGAAAAACTTAAGACAACTAAATACCTTCTTTAATATAAACAAATTTTTTAAATACTATATATTATAAGTTTTATATATTTTATCTTTTGTAAAACTTTTATCTTTTACTCTATATACACCCTATGATCATAAAATATACATCTTACACACGCCAATAAAATGGCTTCATATGTTTATTTGATTCAAAACGGCGACTTATTCAATATTGGTGTTACTAATAACCTTGAACGAACAAGAATTGATTTAAGACCTGGGGAATTGGTTGCTTTTTTAATTACTGATAAACCTGAACCTCTTATTAAAAATCTTAAGAAAACATATTTTGATAATAGATTACCAGGTTCTGATTATTATCGACTTGCCAATTCACAGGTAAATGAATGCAGAACTCTTCTTGAGGGAGATGGCTCTAATGATTATTTTCAACCTTTTCTTAAGGGACCAAGGTTATTTATATTCTTTGTGCTTGTTTGGTGCACGCTAACGTATCTCATTATAGAGTTTGCTGTAAATCCCATACTTAGTAGGTTTAGCTAATACTTATTTTTGTGTTTTAATAGATTAATGATTTATAAAGATTGTTAAATTCATAAAATTGATTTCCTTGTTAGATTGTATGTATATGAATAGATTAAATTAAATTGATTTTATCTAATTTTTTAATTTTTGCAGCAGTTCCTTTTGTTATCTCTGCCGTTTTTTTTGGCACTAAGAACGGTTATTACAACAGTGATGACTATGAAGGTGATGGATGTGCTCATGATGTACAGAGATGATGATCCTTCTATCCAATCTTTCCCTAACCTTCTGATTTCCTTTAATTACTTGAATTTTTGATACATGTCCATTTGCTATCAAATTGCCAGACAGGCTTGTAGATATCATTCTCAATTTTTTTTCCAGCTTCAATACACATCCTTTCAGTACCAATTGGTAACGCGAATAATGATGGACTTGTAATCCCACTTACTTGTGGTTTCCCTCCAGGACCTTGTCTATAGCTACCAATTACTAACCAGTAATCTGCTTTAACCTTTCCTTGTAATCCGGCTAATGACGTCAGAATAAGAATTAATGAGAATATAATTTTTTTACCCATGATTTATTATTGAAATAATATCTATACTAATTGAAAATTCAAAAAATTTCCGAGCCGGTGTTTTTATTGTTTTCAACTAATGCCTGAAGAAATTAGTTCTTATGTATTTATTTACCTTAAATCATTTTTCTTAGGCATCATTCAAGGTTTTACTGAGTTTCTTCCAATTAGTAGTACAGCTCATTTAAAAGTTGTACCTTATTTTTTGGGTTGGAATGATCCTGGTGCCGCCGTTTCCGCTTCTATACAATTAGGAAGTGCAGCTGCTCTTATTTATTATTTTCGAAAACAGATTAGTTTGATTATTGATTCCTTTTTGTCGATTTTTAAGCATCGTAAATTTTTCATAGATGATGATACAAGACTTGCTACTTATATCTTTGTTGCCAGCATTCCAATTTGCTTTTTTGGTTTTTTAATTAAATTGTTTTGGCCTAATTATTCCGATTCGAATTTTAGAGGTTTGTTTTCAATCGCTATTACTTCTATTCTTATGGCAATATTGCTAGCTCTTTCAGAATTTTATGGTAAGAGAAAAAAGCTATTTAGTGACATTAATTTAAATGATGTTATATTGTTAGGCCTTGCTCAATCTCTAGCTATATTTCCTGGGGTTTCTAGATCTGGTATTACTCTTACCTCAGCATTGTTTTCTGGAATAGAAAGAAAAACCGCAGCTAGACTTTCTTTCCTGATTGGCATCCCGGCTATTTCTATTTCAGGACTTGTTGAATTATTTACTTTGTTTAAAACATTATCTGTAATAGATATTCTACCTATTATCATTGCGATTATTTCATCCTTCTTTTCTTCACTAGTTGCTATTCATTTGCTACTTAAGTTTTTAACAAAAAATGATACTTTTATTTTTGTGTATTATCGTCTAGCTTTTGGTATTTTTATCTTGTCAGGTTTATAAATTTTAGCTTTCTATATTCGTTGGTTTAGAATTGTTTTACGATATTTTCGTTTTAATGAAATTTTTAACTAATTTATTCATTGTTTCTTTTGGGGAGATTGATATACCACCTTTTCTATTTGCATTTATTATTTTTTTAACACTCTTCGTTTTTTTAGCAGTTCTGATTAGTACAACGAAATTAATCCAATCTTTAGTCAAAGATTCTGATTAGCCATTGATTTGATTTATCGGAACGGCGGGATTTGAACCCACGACCCCCACTACCCCAAAGTGGTGCGCTACCAAACTGCGCTACGTCCCGTATAAGTAAATTATCATAACTACTTCCAAAGATTTAACCATTTAATGATTTCCATTTAATTCTTCTATTTGAATACCTCTTTATTCGTTTAATTAGTTGGTTCCTATTATCGCAAGAATATCCGTTAATTCGGAGATTTTTAGCCAATATTCTTAGCTCATAAATGTTTAATTTTGAAAGTTTTAATTCTATATTAGTTTTCCAAGCATCTCCCTCATTTGGTAAAATCCCATTATGGTGTGATACTTCAATCGAATAAAGTAACTCTGCAAAAAATTCAGGAATAACTACTATTAAAATTGCAAGAATATTATATATATTTATTCTGGCCGAATCTATTTTTTTTTGTATATCATTTTTATCCATATTGTGTCAAATTAATATTCATGAAATTAAATCATCTTTGATTCGCTGAGGTGAAACATATTCAGAGTTTATTGAGCTATCCATCCACTGAATGTTGTTTTCTTGTTCAATTTTCTGAGATTTAAAACTAAATGCCAATAGAAATACTAACAATAATGTCGACAAAATTATTAGTAAAACTGTTCTATCAGATAATTGATCATTCATTATGAATTTCTTTTAATAGGTGTATTCTCCCCTCTAAGAATACAATGATTAATATCCCAATTGTAATTAGACCAAATTTTCTTATTAAGTTTAAAGTTTGCACCATTAAAACTTTTAAATTCGACTTTTGTTGGCATGGCCGAGCAATATGGTCGGCTTCCAGGCTTTGTTAAATATTGTTGATGATATTCCTCTGCAAAATAGAACTTAATATCATTTGCTATTTCTGTTGTAATTTCCCCTAATCCATTCTTATGAAGTTCTTTCTGATAACTTTTTTTGCTCTCAATTGCCTTAACTAATTGTTCTTTATTAGTCGTATAAATCACAGATCTATATTGACTACCAGTATCATTCCCTTGACGATTGCCCTGAGTTGGGTCATGACATTCCCAAAATAGTTTTAATAAGTCACTCAGATCGATTTCTCTATTATTCCAAACAACTCTTACAACCTCTGCATGACCAGTTAGACCCGTGCATATTTCTCTATAACTTGGGGCCTCTTTCTCTCCACCTGCGTATCCAACAGCTGTAGAAATTATTCCTGGTAATCTCCAAAAACCTTTTTCTGCTCCCCAAAAGCAACCGCACCCAAAAAATACTTCTTGTTCGTTGTCTTTTAATTTTGCTTTAAGATTATTTTTTAATACTGTATGTAGCACTTGCTTATCCTTTTTTATTGAACCTTTGTTTGAATATAGCTGATTAATTATGTTTAATAAATATTCGCTTAATTTTTTAATCATAACTTTAATTTGTAGTTTCTATTCTTATATGATTTATTAGTGTAGTAACAAATGCAAATAATAAGAAAGGCAAGCTTAGCACTAGAATTAAGCCTACACCTAAAAGAGCAAAAATTGGCCTTGATGATCCCATTAATGCAAGTCCTGCTGCCAGACTTACAAATATCACACCCATCCATGCAAGAATTTGAATGTAGATATCCCCAAATTCAAGGTCGCAAATAAGTTTATAATTTGTGATTGAGCTCATAATTTCGTATTTAACTTATTGAACATAATTGTTTTTATAGCTTTTATCTAATTAAAATTGAATTGATTAAAAAATTTTAATAAGTAATTATTAATTCTCTGATTGAATTTGCTCTTTTGCTTTTTCTCTTAACCACATCCTTTTATACAAACCATCTATGTTAATTAATTGTTGATGTGTTCCTTCTTGTACGATTTTCCCTTCATTCATCACTAATATACGATCGCAAGCTGCCGCTGCAGATAATTGATGACTTATCATTAATACAGTCTTGTTAAATTGATTTTTTATAGTTTGAAGTATTGATGCAGCAGTTTTGTTGTCAACGCTAGCCAATGCATCATCTAGGACAATTATTTTTGAATCTACCAATAGTGCTCTGCTTAAGGCTGTTCGCTGTCTTTGACCACCGCTAAGTGTTATTCCTCTTTCTCCAACGAGCGTTTTAAAACCATCTGGGAATCCTTTAATGTCATCTGACATCCTTGCTTCATAAGCTGATTCTTCAACTCTTTTTATTGATGCTTTTGGGTTGCCGTATCTGATATTTTCTGTGAGAGTTTCTGTAAAAAGATAACCTTCTTGAGGGACTAAAGCAATATTGCTTCTTAAATCTTTTAGCTTTAATTGAGTTACATCATATTCGTCTAAAAATAAGCTATTTCCTTCAATACTTATCATTCTCCCTAATGCTCTTGCTAATGTAGTTTTCCCGCACCCCACAGGACCAACTAAGGCAACTATTTCGCCTGGATTAATTGTAAAAGATATTTCATTAAGTATTTTCCTTGAAGAATCTTCATATTTTATTGAGAGTTCTTTAGCCTCTAATTTACCTAATATCGGCTTAGATAATTTGACAGTATTATCGCTATTTTTTATTGTTGGCTCGTGATTTAATAACTCTTCTACTCTCTCTAAACTTACCTGACCTAATTGAAAAGTATTTAACGTAAAGCCTAATAATGCTGTTGGAAATACAAGTCTCTCAACATAAAGAATTAATGCAACTAAACCCCCCACCGTAAGAGTTCCACTACTTAATTGCCCACTCCCTATAGCTATAAGTAATAGTAAAGAGATGGAGGATAAACCTTGAAGTAATGGGAATAATGTACTTGCGGTTCTTGCAAGGTTAATGGCAGCATCTCTGTATCTAATATTTAATTTCTTGAAAGCTTCTTGTTCAGCTTGTTCTTGACCATAAATTTTTATCGCGCTTATGCCGGATAGATCTTCTTGTATTAATTCACTCAATTCTGATAATGCTTGTTGTTGCCTTTTTCTTTGTTTTACCATCCTGCCCCCAAACAATCCAACGGTGCCAAGTAAAACTGGATAAACCGAAATTGCAAAAAATGTTAAAAGTGGGTCGATTGACAGCATCGCTGGCAATGTGAAGGTGTAAGCCAATAATGTGTTTGTAAGACTTAGGACCGTAAAACCAAGCAATCTTCGAATGTTTTCTAAATCGCTAGTAGCTCTTGTTATGACTTCTCCAGTCCCTATGGTTTGAACCCATCCGGGATCTTGTTCCAGCATCCGATCAAATAATTTTTGTCTTAAGGAAACTTCGACTTGTCTACCAACTCCAAATACAAGTTGTCGTGATATTAATCTTGCTCCACCCATAACTGTTGCCAAGAGTATTAACCATGTCGACTTATTTAAGACGTAAGTAAATGTAAATCCTTCCTTTAGATCATCAACTATACTTCTAACCTCCATTGGAATTGCAACACTTAAAATATTTACAAAAATCAGACAGAAAGCGCCTATTATTAAGTCCCTCTTGTGTGGTCTCAAATAGTTTTTTATTAGATCTAGTCTTAATCCAGCCATTCTTTTATTAATATGCACACTAACCTAGGCAATATAAGCCTATGGATGCGAGCAAAATCCAATTTAACTAATTTATGAACGAGGCTCAAAATCACCCGCTGTATTCAACCGACAGAGAAAATCTTGATCTTTTATGTGCCATAGATACACCAACTTCTAACAATTTTGTTGAATTAGCTAGATTAATAATTCGCTATCAAGATTTTAAAGGTGCAGAAGATCTTAATTCTGACATGGAAAAATTATTAAAAAAATGGAGCATCAATCGTAACGATTTAGAGTTGATAACAAGAAAACTTTGGTCAGAGGGATTTCGTCCTACAAGTCATTCAAGTCCTGATAACGTTGGTTCTGGATTTGATACGTCAGATTCCTCCCAAGCTTAATGTTAGGAAATTATTGTTTTATTTAAACAACTTATATAGTTGATATATTAATGATTAAGTTATAAAAAATATTCTGCTGGGAATGCACAGCATTCAGGCACTTTCTGATAAATGAACCCATTAAATCCTATATCTTTTTCAGTAATCCTTGAATCACTTCTTTTAGCGAATGATTTAACTGAAGAGCAATCTAATTATTTAATGAATTCATGGCTTGAAAATAAAATTGAACCAGTCCAAACGGGGGCTATCTTAGCTGCATTTAGAGCAAAGGGAGTTTCTGGCTATGAACTTTCGGCAATGGCAAAAATACTTCAGGATGCCTCCATAACACCATCTGATCTGCCAACCTTTGATTTGGTTGATACATGTGGAACGGGTGGAGATGGAGCTAACACATTTAATATTTCTACAGCAGTTGCTTTTGTCTCAGCTGCTTTAGGAGTTAAAATTGCCAAACATGGAAATCGAAGTGCAAGTGGCAAGGTTGGATCAGCTGACGTATTAGAAAACTTAGGATTACCTTTAAATGTTTCTTCCGAAAAAATTGTTGAAGCTTTAAAGATTTTGGGCATTACATTTCTTTTTGCTCCTTCGTGGCATCCTTCATTGGTAAATCTTGCTCCATTAAGAAAAAGCTTAGGAGTTAGAACCATTTTTAATTTGTTGGGCCCATTAGTTAACCCACTTAGACCTAAGTCCCAAGTATTAGGAGTAGCCAAAGCTGATTTACTTGATCCAATATCCCTAGCTTTAAAAGAAATTGGGCTTAAAAGAGCTGTAGTCGTTCATGGTGCAGGTGGTCTTGATGAGGCATCACTAGCTGGACCTAATCAATTTCGTTTTTTAGATAAGAATGTTATTAGATCTGAAATTATCACTCCTAGTGATCTTGGCCTTGCTGAAATCTCTAATGAAAGTTTGAAAGGTGATGATTTGAAAACCAATTCTCAAATTCTAATGTCTTTACTTAAAGGAGAAGGAAATAAATATCACAAGGAAGTCGTAGCATTAAACACTGCTCTTGTTTTATGGGTGTCCGGAGCTGAGGATGATTTATCTTTAGGTGTCAAAAGATCATTAGATTGTTTGAATACAGATAAATCATGGCTCCTTTTTAATGATTTAAGTGATTTTTTGGCTACCTAATTCTTTAAACTGATAAACCGTATTTCTTATGTTTTTTGATACAGATAGCTCTGCAATATTGTTATTAGAGGATGGGACCTATTTTGAAGGATTATCTTTTGGTGCGGAAGGTACTATTACTGGAGAAGTTGTATTCAATACTGGTATGACAGGTTATCAGGAGGTCATAACTGATCCAAGTTATTATGGTCAGCTTATTACTTTTACCTACCCAGAGATTGGAAATACTGGAGTCAATTCTGAGGACAATGAATCATCCCATCCTTCTGTTAGAGGCGTGATTGCTCGTCAAGTCTCAAAAATTTCCAGTAATTGGAGACATGAAATTTCTTTTGAACAATGGCTAAAGGATGAAAATGTTGTTGGAATTCATGGAATAGATACAAGAGCGCTTGTTAGACATTTAAGAGAGTCTGGCTCCTTGAATGGAATTATCTCATCAGTATCAAACTCCTCAATACCTGAATTATTTTCTGTTTTACAAAAATCTCCTTCAATGAGTGGTCTTAATCTTGTCGATAAAGTTACAACTAAAAGCTCTTTTAAAGTTAATTCTAGTTGTGCAGTTTCATTTGATAAGAGAATCAAAAATATTCAACCAATTCCATACAAAGTTATCGCTATAGATTTTGGGATAAAGCAGTCTATATTAGATCGATTAGTTGCTCATGGTTGCGAAGTAACAGTCTTACCCGCAAATGCAGAAATATCCGAAGTTTTAGCTTTATCCCCTGAGGGTGTTTTCCTTTCCAATGGCCCTGGGGATCCATCCACAGTTCATAGTGGAATTAAGCTAGCTAAAAATTTAATTGAATATAAAAAAATACCTGTATTTGGAATCTGCTTGGGACATCAGATCCTTGGATTGGCATTAGGTGGAAAAACTTTTAAACTTTCTTATGGGCATAGAGGATTAAATCATCCATGTGGATTGAATGGAAAAGTTGAAATTACTAGTCAAAATCATGGTTTTGCTTTGAATTCGGAATCTCTTGATTCCGAGAACATCAAAATCACACGAGTAAATTTAAATGATCAAACAGTGGCCGCTATTTCAGTAATAGATAAACCCATATTTGGTGTTCAATATCACCCCGAGGCAAGCCCAGGACCTCACGACGCTGATCATCATTTTAATCATTTCGTAACCTTAATAGAAGAACGACGAAGAATCGTGGATTAATTTGGTTTCTATCACTACACTTCCATCATGAAGTGATAGGGGACTAATCCCATAACTGAATTACAACGAATTACTGTCTCTCTTAGAGGTGGTTTTAGCCAGCAAAATGGTTGTTTGGTGATTAATTTCACTGGTCAACTAGATGCATATTCAGAGAAACAATTCACAACATATATCAATGAAGTTTTAGCTTCTAATCAACTATCAGTAGTAATTGATTTATCGAATATCGATTTCATTGATTCTTGTGGTCTAGGTGCCATGGTCCAAGCAGCTAAAAAATGTACTCAGTCAAAAAGATCATTTAACGTTGTTGGAAATCCCAGAGTCATTCAAACAATTAAACTTGTTCGATTAGAGGAATTCCTTCATTTGGCTCCAGATCTAAATACTGCAATTAGCAAATTATCAGCTTGACTGATTGGATTCGCTCTTATAAATCAACCATTTCTCCTGATGGCTTGGGCCCTCTTCAATTGGCTTGGTTGGGAGACGCTGTGTGGGAAATGCATCACAGGTTGCGATATTGCAATAGCCCAATGCGCTCTAAGGATCTGCACAATGCCGTTGTCAATGAGGTGAATGCATCTAGTCAAGCTAAAGCAATCAGTAAAATCGAACCTTTTTTAACTGATATTGAAAAGGATTTCCTCAGAAAAGGTAGAAACAAAGCAGGAAGGGGTCCTAAAAATGTAGATGCAGCCACATATGCCATTGCTACCGGATTTGAGACTATTGTTGGATGGTTGTTTTTGAAAAATCCAAATCGGCTTGCTGATTTATTCGATCTTCTTGATCGACCAATTAACTAGAAAATAGTTCTTATAAAATGAGTTATCGCTTCAATAAAGACAATACAAATTCAAGAAACTCTTCATCTGATAAACGAAGTAGTAATTATTTTCGTCAAGATAATGATTCTAAAAAGTCTAATTTTAATGATCGAAGAAGAGGAAGTAATAAAATTAACCGTCTTTCATCTGATCAAGTAAATCAATACTCAGTAGATAAAGAATCATCTAATCGATCAAGAAGTAGTAACTACTCAAATTCAAACAACAGAGGATCCAATCGATTCGAAAGGCTATCGAAAAACTCATCATATAGAAACCAAAATTTTCAGGAAACTAACAATTACAGAAGGACAGAGAAAAAAGAACCTATTTCATATTCGGAAAGTTTTACCAAAACATTAAGTGATGATTTGATTTGGGGACGTCATTCAACTGAGTCAGCCCTTTTGGGTGGCAGAGCAATTCATAGAATTTGGTGTACCTCTGAATTAAGAAGTTCGCCAAAGTTTTATCAACTTCTCAAAGATTCAAAATCGTCAGGAGTCTTGGTTGAAGAAGTTTCTTGGTCAAGGCTTGGTCAGCTCACCAATGGCGCAGTTCATCAAGGAATAGTTTTACAAATTGCAGCATCAAAAACACATGACTTGAAGAATTTAATTGAGGCTTGCAAAGCTTTTGGTGATTCATCATTGCTCTTGGCTTTAGATGGCTTAACTGATCCTCAGAATCTTGGCGCTATAATTCGTTCTGCAGAAGCCCTTGGTGCTCAAGGCTTAATTCTTCCACAAAGACGCAGCGCAGGGTTAACAGGATCTGTAGCAAAAGTTGCTGCTGGGGCTCTAGAACATTTGCCGGTGGCAAGAGTCGTTAATTTAAATAGATCCTTGGAGAAATTAAAAGATGAAGGTTATACCGTTGTCGGCCTTGCTGAGGAAGGACCTTCCACTTTGTCTGAAATCAAATTCCAAGGTCCTTTAGTAGTAGTTGTTGGGTCTGAAGATAAAGGAATTTCTCTCATAACCAGAAGGTTGTGTGATCAGTTAGTAAGGATTCCACTCAAGGGAGTCACTACTAGCCTTAATGCATCAGTCGCTACGTCCATTTTCTTATATGAAGTGGCTAGATCTAGATGGATGCGCTCAATTTCTGGACAAGACCCTTCTCCTAGATTGTTGAAACCTCAGATTTCAACTGAAAATAATAACTAATCTCTTTAAATACAAATCAAAAAGAAGCGTATATTTTTTATAGTTTTATTAGGATCTTTAAAACTTCATAATCAAATTACATTATTAATTACATCACTCAAAGGTTTTATACTCAACATTCTATTTCTTCAAATATTTGTTTAATCATCAAGTGAACATAATATTCCTTTTTTATTTGATAAACATCTGCTCAAGAAACTATAATGAACAAAATGCAG
The DNA here is from genome assembly GCF_059772445.1 of Prochlorococcus sp. G4PB17. Classification (NCBI taxonomy): domain Bacteria; kingdom Bacillati; phylum Cyanobacteriota; class Cyanophyceae; order Synechococcales; family Prochlorococcaceae; genus Prochlorococcus; species Prochlorococcus sp. G4PB17. The sequence goes on from NZ_CM186288.1 coordinate 255,735, forward strand.
TTTACTTATGGGTCCCATTAGGGCTCTTCGAAGCTTAGGTAATAGTTTTGGCTTGGCCTGGTGGGCTAAGGTTGAGACAATTCAACCTGAGGTAACTTATTGGTTTGGTCCATTTCTTACTCGTCGTAGTTTGAAAGTAAGATTGAATGGATTTGTAGACGATCTTTCGGCAGAGTCACCTCAGAAAATTAATCATAGTTTAATTAGGTGTCGCCGTAATGAGCCTCTTACGTCATAAGCTTAAAAATATTTTTTTATTATTTAAGAATGACATTTGCAGACTTACGCCAGAAATTGAAAAGTGGTGAAGTCTCTTCCAAAGAGCTTGTTCAAGAAAAAATTAACCGAATTAAAGATTTAGATCCAACCCTCAATTCCTTCGTAACTGTTAATACTGATCTTGCCCTAAGAAAAGCTGAACATATTGATAATCAAATTGCTATTGGCGAAAGTGTTCCGCTTTTTTCAGGAATTCCATTAGCTATTAAAGACAACCTGTGCACTAAAGGAATTAAGACAACTTGTGCAAGCAAGATTTTGGGTGACTTTGTTCCCCCATATGAGTCAACCGTCACAAAAAAGCTTTTAAAAGCAGGAGCAATATTGATTGGTAAGACAAATATGGATGAATTTGCGATGGGTAGCTCTACTGAAACTTCTGCATTTGGTCCTACTTTAAATCCATGGAACATTACAAAAGTTCCTGGAGGAAGTTCAGGAGGCAGTGCAGCTTCTGTTGCTGCCGAATTATGTTATGGCTCACTTGGATCTGATACGGGTGGTTCAATCCGACAACCAGCCTCTTTTTGTGGAGTTGTAGGGATGAAACCAACTTATGGTCGCGTAAGTCGATGGGGGTTGATAGCTTTTGCTAGTTCTTTAGATCAGGTAGGTCCATTTGCGAACAGTGTTTCTGATGCAGCTGAAATCTTACAAGTCATATCGGGCAAAGATGAGTTAGATTCTACTACCGTTGATATTCCTGTTCCCAATTATTTAGAGACCCTTTCGAATTCAATTAAGGGAATGAAAATAGGTTTGATTGACAACTGTTTTGAGCATGAAGGTTTAGCCACTGATGTTAAAGAATCTGTTCTTGGATCTGCCTCGCTTCTAGAAAATTTAGGAGCTGAGATTATTAATGTTTCTTGTCCTCGCTTTAATGATGGAATCGCAACTTATTATGTTATTGCTCCATCTGAGGCTTCTGCGAATTTAGCTAGGTACGACGGAGTCAAATATGGATTCCGCTCTGAAGATGAACAATCTCTCATAGAAATGACCACAAAAAGTCGATCAATTGGTTTTGGGAGTGAAGTTAAACGAAGAATTCTTATAGGAACCTATGCCCTATCCGCTGGCTATTTTGACGCTTACTACAAGAAGGCCCAGCAAGTTCGAACGTTGATTCGTAGAGATTTTGATGAAGCCTTCAAAAAAGTTGATGTTTTGTTGGCTCCTACAGCTCCTTCTACTGCTTTCGGTTCTGGAGATAACATTGATAACCCTATGGCGATGTACTTATCGGATTTATTAACGATTCCAGCAAATTTAGCTGGCTTGCCTGCTATTAGCCTGCCATGTGGTTTTGACAAGTTTGGATTGCCTATAGGGTTACAGCTGATAGGTAATATTTTTGAAGAAGGGAAACTTCTTCAAGTAGCTAATCAATTTGAGAAAGCTGCTGAGGTTTATAAAAATAGACCTAAAACAGATTTCACGTTATAAAGGTTAAACCACTTCATGTGGAGAACATAATTATCGCTACACTATATACAGTGTAGCTTCGTGCGATATTAATGGCTTTTGTTCCTATTCATAATCATAGTGACTACAGCCTTCTCGATGGAGCTAGTCAACTCCCATTGATGGTTCAAAGAGCAAAGGAATTAGGGATGCCAGCTCTAGCCCTCACTGATCATGGAGTAATGTATGGCGCGATTGAATTATTGAAGTTATGTAAGGCCGCAAATATAAAGCCAATTATTGGAAATGAGATGTACGTTATCAATGGTTCAATTGATGATCCTCAGCCTAAAAAAGAAAAAAGATATCATCTTGTTGTTCTTGCAAAAAACCAAATTGGTTATGAAAATCTTGTAAAATTAACCACACTAAGTCATTTAAACGGTGTTAGAGGAAGAGGGATTTTTTCAAGACCATGTATAGATAAGTCTTTATTCAAGAAATATAGTGAAGGATTAATTTGTTCAACAGCTTGCTTAGGTGGAGAGATCCCACAAGCCATATTAAAGGGAAGAAATGATGTCGCTAGAGAAGTAGCAGCTTGGTATAAAGAAATTTTGGGGGATGATTTTTATCTTGAAATTCAAGACCATGGATCAATTGAGGATAGAATTGTTAATAGTGAAATAGTTAGAATATCTGAAGAACTTGATATCCAAATTGTAGCTACCAATGATGCTCATTATGTGTCAAAGAATGATATTGAAGCACATGATGCATTGATTTGCGTTTTGACTGGTAAATTAATTAGTGATCACAAAAGATTAAGATATACAGGTACTGAATATATAAAATCTGAGGAGGAAATGAAAAGTTTATTTACTGATCATTTAGACAAGAATGTCATAAATAGTGCAATAGAAAATACTATTAAATTATCAAACAAGGTTGAAGAGTATACTATATTAGGGACTTATAAGATGCCTAATTTTCCCATACCTTATGGATATAAACCAATCGAGTATCTTAAAGAGATTACTCTTAATGGTTTAAAAAAAATATTAGATATTGATAAAGTTGAAAATTTTCCATGTGCTTATAAAGAAAGACTTGATTATGAGTTAGATGTAATAGAACAAATGGGGTTTCCTACTTATTTTCTTGTTGTATGGGACTATATAAGATTTGCAAGAGAGAAAAATATTCCTGTAGGTCCAGGTAGGGGATCGGCAGCAGGTTCTTTAGTCGCTTTCTCTCTTCAAATAACTAATATTGACCCAGTAGAAAATGGTTTATTATTTGAAAGATTTCTCAATCCTGAGAGAAAGTCAATGCCTGATATTGATACTGATTTTTGTATTGAAAGACGTGGAGAAGTTATAGATTATGTTACTAAAAAGTACGGTGAAGATAAAGTTGCACAGATAATTACATTTAACAGAATGACATCTAAGGCTGTTTTGAAAGATGTTGCTCGTGTACTTGATATTCCGTATGGAGATGCAGATCGTTTAGCGAAATTAATTCCAGTAGTAAGAGGTAAACCTGCAAAATTGTCATCTATGATTTCAAAAGAATCTCCAAATAAGGATTTCTATGAAAAATATCATAATGATTCAAGAGTAAAGAAATGGGTTGATATGGCAATGAGGATAGAAGGTACAAATAAGACTTTTGGTGTGCATGCAGCAGGTGTAGTTATTGCCGCTAATTCACTTGATAATTTAGTTCCTCTTCAAAGAAATAATGATGGACAAATAATCACTCAATACTTTATGGAAGATATTGAATCACTTGGCCTTTTGAAGATGGACTTTTTAGGACTTCGAAATCTTACAATGATAGATAAGACCATCGATTTAGTTGAGAAATCAATTGGTAAGAGATTAGATCCTGATTCTTTGCCTTTCACAGATGAAAAAACATTCGAATTACTTTCTAGGGGTGATTTAGAAGGAATTTTTCAACTTGAATCTAGTGGAATGAGACAAATAGTAAGAGATTTAAAACCCTCATCTCTTGAAGATATTTCTTCAATTCTTGCTCTTTATCGTCCTGGTCCTCTTGATGCAGGATTAATTCCTAAATTTATAAATAGAAAGCATGGTAAGGAGAGTATTGATTTTCAACATCAGTCACTTGAGCCTATTTTAGGTGAGACTTATGGAATCATGGTTTATCAAGAGCAGATCATGAAGATCGCTCAGGATTTAGCAGGATATTCGCTTGGTCAGGCAGATTTATTAAGAAGGGCAATGGGTAAGAAAAAAGTATCCGAAATGCAGCGTCATAGAACACTCTTTGTTGATGGAGCGGTTAATAATGGCGTTTCAACCATTGTTGCTGAACAGTTATTTGATCAAATGGTTTTGTTTGCTGAATATTGCTTTAACAAAAGTCATTCAACTGCTTATGGCGCGGTTACTTATCAGACTGCTTATTTAAAAGCACATTATCCTGTCGCTTATATGGCGGCATTACTTACAGTTAACGCTGGCTCGACTGACAAGGTTCAAAGGTACATTTCTAACTGTAATTCAATGGGCATAAAAGTAATGCCTCCAAATATCAATACCTCAGGTGTTGACTTCACTCCAATAGATAATTCAATTCTTTTTGGTTTTTCAGCTGTCAAAAATTTAGGTGATGGTGCAATTAGACAAATTATTACTTCTAGAGATGAAGATGGCAAATTTACTTCGTTAGCACAATTCTGTGATCGAATTTCACTTAGTGCTGTTAATAGAAGAGGACTTGAGGCCTTGATACATAGTGGAGCACTTGATTGTCTTGAAGAAAATTCAAATCGAGCTCAGCTTATTGCTGATTTGGATTTAACTATTGAATGGGCTTCTTCTAGAGCAAAAGATAGATCTAGCGGCCAAGGTAATCTCTTCGATCTTTCTATTTCCACAAACAATGAAGTATCACCGAATGATGATTATTCTTCAGCTCCAAAGGCCAAACAAGTCAACGAGTACCCTCCTTCAGACAAACTTAAATTAGAAAAAGAGCATGTTGGCTTCTATCTATCTGATCATCCTTTGAAGCAACTTTCAGAACCTGCGAAATTGATTGCTCCTATTAGTATTGGCTCTTTAGAAGAGCAGAAGGATAAGTCAAAGGTCAGTGTTATTGCAATGATTCCAGAGATGAGAGAAGTCACAACTAGAAAAGGTGACAGGATGGCGATTATTCAACTAGAGGATTTGACTGGTTCTTGTGAAGCGGTTGTCTTCCCAAAAAGTTATGAAAGATTATCTGAGCATTTGATGGTTGAAACGAGGTTATTGATATGGGGCAGCGTGGATAGAAGAGATGAAACTGTTCAATTGCTTGTTGATGATTGCCGTGAAATTGACGATTTAAGATTTCTCTTGATTGATCTGTGTCCCGATCAAGCTACAGATATCAATATTCAGCATAAATTAAGAGAATGCCTTTCTAAAAACAGACCTGCCAGAAATGAATTAGGTGTACGAATACCAGTAGTAGCATGTCTAAAGGACAATAGTAATACTAGGTATGTACGATTGGGGGATCAATTTTGCGTAAAGGATACAGACTTAGCATTGGAGTTATTGTCTAAGAATTCCTTCATCGCAAGATCGAGTAAAAGTCTTGTAATTTAATTTTATTTTTAACTAGAAATATCTTTTTGACTTGTTTTGAATGCATCTTTCATCCTTTTTATGTTTGGCTTTATGTTTTCAAAACCAAAAAAACTACCAGGATTGAAATCCCAACTTGCAGAAAGTATTCCATAACTTAATCCAAGTAAACCTACAAGGAAACACATCGCTGAACTTACCAGCGTGACTGTAGGGGAGATTTCTGCAATACCTTTGCTTATTAAAAAATAACTTCCAATAAAGACCCCCATGCCACTAAGAGTTGGGATTCCTGTTGTAAAAGCTATTCTTCTAGCCATTCTGTTGGCAACATATTTTGGAATACCAGTATTGTTATTAGTTGTTTTTGAAGAGATATTTTTTTCAATTTTTGGGATAGTACTACCACTTGAAAAACCTATTTTTATTTCTTTAGAATTTGTTTTTTTAGTTTTTTTCTCTCCTTTCATTAGCTTTTTATAATGTGATATCAGTAATTATCCTCTAATAGCTAGTTTTTCTATTAGTTCGGTATATCTTTTTTCACTTTTATTACGAACATAACTTAAAAGTCTTTTGCGCTGACCAATCATTTTAAGCAATCCTTGTCTTGATGAAAAATCATGAATATTGCCTTGGAGATGTTTGCTTAATTTTGAAATCCTTGTAGTAAGCATGGCTACTTGAACTTCTACTGAACCAGTATCAGTTGGATGGATTTGATGAGAGTTGATTAGGACTTGTTTCTCTTCTGTGCCAAGTGACATTTTGTTTTTGTTTCTCTTATTTATTTAAGTCTAATTTAGTCCCTAGCCTTCTATCAAGTGCTTTTTTGACTCAATCTTATAAGAATCTCTTTAAGATGCTGATCAAACAACTTTGATTTGGCTTCTGCTGATAGAGAATTTATTTCTAAACTAATTGTTTTTTCATTCATTGTTATAGATTTAATTGATTCTTTTATTTCATTATCCATATAGCCAAGTGAGTTGAGAGTTGAAACAAGTTCTTCGACATATTGTTTAAAGTTATTAGATTGCTTTGAGTGTTTACAACTTTTATAAAGTTCACTAATATCTTTGAATTCCTTGAGTTTATTTTTGAGATCAACAACTAATCTTTCTGCAATACGCTTCCCTATTCCTTGAGATTGAGTTAATAACTTTAAATCATTTTCTTCAATGGCCTCTACCAAGTCATTAACCTTATTATCCTCTAGCAATGCCATTCCAATTTGTGGCCCTATTCCATTAACACTAATTATTTTTCTAAATAAATCTCTTTGACTAATTTCTTGAAAACCATATAAATTTGTATATTCTTCACGATTTATTTGGTGAATCCATAGTGCAATCTCATTAGGAATTTCAATTATATTTAATTGGTTTGATAATATTTGTACTTCATAACCAATACCTCCTACATTAAGAACAATGCCTTTCTTGGAAGATTGTTGCCATTTATGTAATACATGACCTTTTAGCCAACTAATCATTATCAAACAATTAATTTAAATTCAATTGATAAAGAAAGATTTTTTAGCCGCCATCAATCTGACATCCAACCATTGATCCACCCACAAGTCCTGCTGGAATTGCCCACCAACGATCTTTTCCTCTGGAAATTGCAGTAGCCAAGCCAGCCCCTAATATCCCGCCAGCAATTTTGCCTTCTGAGCAATCATTATTATCAAATTTATTTGTATCAGTTGTTGAATTAAAACCTGGGCAAGGAACTTCTACAGTTTCTTCCCATTTTTTTACATATCCAGGATCATCTCTTGTTCCTGGGATGTATTCCTCTCTATATTCATTCCTTGTGCAGGTTCTACTTGATGAGAATCCACGTTGATATTCGTTTGCAAGAATCGAAGTTGATCCAGTACAAATAATAATGAGTAATAAAAATCCAGTTTTTAAGTTCATATGTAAATTCACGCTGGTGAGCTTTTTGATGCACTTATACTAATAATAGTGGATATGAGAACGCAAAAACCACCAAAAAAAACTGTACTTGATATTGGCTCTTTAAAAATTAATAATCCCCATATGCACGAAAATATTACTTGAGAATAATTTAGTGAAGTAGCTTGGCCCGCAGGAATAAGCCTGAGACCCTCGGTTATACAGATTTGCCCAATTTGTGTAAAAAAACCGATTCCTAATATCCAAATCCAATCAAAACCATTTGGCAAAACAAAATTATTAATTAAAAATGGTAAAGATAATGGAATTGATACTAAAGGGAAATAGTAAATAATAACAAGAGGATGCTCTTTGGCTGATAATTTCCTTACGCATATATAAGCAAGCGATGTCATGAGGGCCCCTATTAATGCAACTGCAATAGCTGATGCTATTTCTATTTTATTGTTATTTGAAATCCATTCTGGCTGACTAACTAATAATATCCCTAACCATCCTAAAATTATGGAATAAATTATTCTTTTAAATATATATTCTTTTAAAAGAATATATGCACATATCACTGTAAATGTAGGATAAATATATTGTATTACCGTTGCCGTTGCAATCGGTAAAACTGTCAAGGCTTTAAAGATAGAAAAAAGAGCTATTGTTCCTAGTAAACCTCTTATAAGCAATAGTTTTCTTTGATATCCCCAAGGATTAATATTGTTTTTAAATAACAATAATCTTGTAATTATTAAGCTAATTGTGGCTCTGGCGAATACTAATTCTGAAACAGGGATCCTATCCCCAAGGGCTTTCACGCATACACTCATTAGACTAAATGCTAATCCACTACCTATTAAAAAGTTTATCCCTCTAATTTTTTTGTCCCTAATGAATTTATCTAGAATTTGCTTTTCTCTCAATTTCTAAAACTCTTAACTAAATATTTCAGGATCAATTAAAATTATCATATGACATCAGTTCGATTACATCCTAGGACAATAGAAGCTGTAAAAGAACGTGTCGACATTGTTGATGTTGTTGGTGAACACGTTGTCTTAAAGAAAAAAGGTAAAGAATTTGTTGGGATATGCCCTTTTCATGATGATAGTAAGCCTTCTATGTCAGTAATTCCTGGCAAGCAATTTTATTATTGTTTTTCATGCGGGGCTGGGGGAAATGCGATTAAATTTTTAATGGAGTTTCAAAGACAAAGTTTTAGTGATGTTGTTCTTGATTTAGCAAAAAAATATCAGGTACCGATTGATACAGTTGATGGCCCACAGCAGGAAAGACTTAAGCAACAGTTTTCACGTCGCGAAAATTTATATCATGTTTTGAAACTTGCCGCGGGTTGGTTTCGAAATCAATTGAATTCTACATGTGGAGAACAGGCTCTTAATTACCTTAAAAATGTTCGTCATTTAAGTGATGGAACTTTGATAAATTTTGAACTTGGTTATGCACCAGATAATTGGGATTCATTACTTCGATATTTTGTTGATGTTGAAAATATCAGTATTGAAATACTTGAGTCTGCTGGATTGATTGTTCCTAGAAAGGGCGGTAATGGTTTCTATGACAGATTTCGTAATCGAATTATTGTTCCTATCCACGATAGACAAAAAAGAGTAATTGGGTTTGGAGGAAGAAGTCTTGATGGCTCTGACCCTAAATATTTGAACTCTCCAGAGACTGAAATTTTTGAAAAGGGAAAAAACCTTTTTGCTTTAGATAAATCATCACCTTCAATACGGAAAAAGGACTACGCAGTTGTGGTCGAAGGTTATTTTGATGTTATGGCGCTGCATGATTCTGGTATTAAAAATGTTGTCGCCTCCTTGGGAACAGCACTAAGTCGAAATCAAATAACGCTCCTCTCTCGTTCGACTGAAAGTAAAAAGATTCTTTTAAATTTTGACTCTGATAATGCTGGAATACGAGCTGCCAATCGTGCTATTAGTGAAGTAGAGAATCTTTCTATTCAAGGCCAATTAGACTTACGAGTTCTTCAATTACCTTCTGGTAAAGATCCAGATGAGTTTCTTCAGGATAATTCTCCTTCTGAATATGAAGCATTAGCGGCCAAAGCACCTTTATGGATGGATTGGCAAATAGATCAATCATTAATTGATTTGGATTTAAGTAAGTCTGATGAATTTCAGATTGCTGTTAGTAATTTAGTAAGTCTTCTTGGAAAACTGCCACAAACGGCAATAAGAACTCATTATCTTCAAAAGGTTGCCCAGCGTCTTAGTGGAGGTCAAGCTAGATTCGCACTACAGCTTGAGGAGGATTTACGTAATCAAATTAAAGGTCAAAGATGGCATGGTCGCTCTAGGAAATATGAGAAACAACAAGAAGTTAGTCATAGAGAAAAAAGTGAGTCAGATATATTGTTCATATATATACATTGTCCTAAGGCTAGATCTTTTATACGCAATGAGCTTAGGTTAAGAGATCTAGATGATTTTGCTATTAATCATCATCGATCAATATGGTCGGAAATTAGTTATATAGAAGAAAAACAATTCGGGGCTGAAAAGGTTGAGAATATAAATCGTGGTGTTGATAATACTAATGTTTTAGCAGATGTCGATTTAATTAAAAATTTGTTAGATAATTTTCTGGCTAATAATAATGAATATCTATCTAAACTGACTCCTTTGCTTGAGGTTAATGAGCTTAGACAAACAACTTTAAGTGAACCTGATTCCCAAATTCGTGGTGCTTTAGCCGTGCTTGAAAAACAAAAATCCTTAAAACGTTGTAGACATCTAATTGAAGCATGGAGTTCACAGCGATTACAAACCCTTGAGAATTGTATAGCTTCACTAATTGTTCAAGAACATTCCACGCCTAGTAATTCAGCAGATATGGAAGAACTGGTAATTAAAATGTTTGAAGAATTAAATAATGATGCTATAAATTTTCAGGAACTTTATTATGCAGAAAGACAAAATATTTTACATTTAGATCAACAGCGATGTTATAAATAATTTTATCTATCTATAAATTTAAATGAAAAATTCTTCCTTTCTAGATTTTGAAAAATGTTTTCTATCTAATGAACTTTGGCCTGACTTTATCAATAAAATTGGTATTGCTAAAGCAAAAATAGCAGTTCGCCAAGCTCTCGATATGCAAATTATGCAGGGATCTACATCTACTTTGCCTGTCCTTATTCTTGATACATGTGGAACAGCCCTTATTAATTCTAAAATTATAAAAACTCATATTGGACTTAGTTGTGTTGAACCAGGAATGCTTTTGATTTATAGTAATAAACTAAATGCTTTTCAATTACTGAGAGATAATTAATAGTTAATATTCCTAAATTATTATAGACAATATTTTCGTAATTCTTTTTTTAATAATTTTGGTTTATCTTCTAGCATGTATGCTTGTATTTCTTTTTTAGTCTCCCCAGATATCTTTAAAGATCCTTTTAATGCTTTCATCTTTGCCGGATTTAGAGATAATTTTTTATTTATATCTAACAATTTTCCCCCATTACATTCTTGTGCGACATGAACAGCTTCATGTCTTAGTGCTTTTTTTATATGTATTGCTGTCCTTTCATATTTATCTGTATTTCTTTTTTTTAATAGTGTATAACCCTCTTTCATCTTTGCATTATCTGTACAAATTATAATTGATTTTTGTTTCTTTCTAAAAAATCCAGCGTAATTTTCACTGATTAAGCATAGACCTGTATTTTCTCTTGTTGAATATCCAGCTTGTTCAATTATCTTTATTATTTCTATCTCTTCTCGATCTAAAAACTCAATAAATTCCATTATTAATCTTATTTCCTAATGATTATATTTTTCTAATTTAGCAAATCAATATTATTTTTAAGTCTTTAAGGTTTCAATTTTTTCATATCTTAATTTAATATCAATTTCTAAATAGCGAGTATAGTCGGAATATTCTCTATTGTTGTGGTTTTTGATGAAGATAGATTTTCTCGACGTGGACTCCACTCTTCTTTAATTATAGACACCCCCCAGCCTAATATTTTTCTTCCATTTCTTTTGTTAATATTATCTATTAGAATATTTAGTCTTTCCATATAAAATTCTTCTTGAATAGCAGGTTTATTAAAAAGTAGATTTTGTTTATATTGATTGTTTTGTAGTTTACTCAATATCACGCCAGCTTTAATTAGTTTTTTATAAGGTTTAAATATTCTTTTTGTTAATTCTAAACTTTTTCTAAGAATAACTCTAGAGTCGCAAGTTGCTATATCTAATTTATCTATTGCTTCACTTTTAAAAAAATCATTTGAATGCCTATTTGTCGTTGTAAAGACTGTAATAGAAGACGATAATTGGTTGTTTTCTCTAAGTTTAGCAATTGCAATTAGAACATACTTACTTATTGCTTGATTCAATTCTTCTAAGCTATCTATTGGATATCCAAAACTTCTACTTACACAGATTTCTTTTCGATCTGGTGATATCTCTTTGATAGGTATACATAGGTTACCTTTTAGCTCATTTTGTATGCGTAGACCAACTACACCATATTTATGTTTAAGTTGCTCGCTTGACATATCTCTAAGCTCTCTGGCATTAGTTACGTTTCTATCTTTTAGCCATGTCGACATCCTTTTCCCAACACCCCAAACTTTTTCTATTTTGATTTGATTTAGATAATGATCTTTATTTTTAATAATACCTATATCAAATATTCCTGAATTCTTTCTTATTTTCTTTGCAATATGATTGGAAATTTTTGATAGAACTTTTGTTTCACCAATACCGATTGATATTGGAATTCCTATATTTTGATAAACTAAAGCTCTTAAATCTTTTCCCCATTGATATAGGCACTGATCCTTTGGACGTTTTATTGTTCCAAATGCTTCATCTATTGAGTAGATTTCTAGCTCGTCACAATTTTTTCTTAGTAGTTGCATTAAGCGATTACTTATATCTCCATATAGCTCATAATTTGAACTTCTCACAGTTACATTTAATAGATTTAGTTTAGTTTTTAATTTGAAATAAGGCTGTCCCATCGGGATACCCATTTTTCTAGCTTCTGAACTACGAGCTATTATGCATCCATCATTATTAGAAAGTACAACTAATCCCTTTCCTCTTGCTGAAGGATCTATCATTTGTTCACATGAGGCATAGAAATTGTTCCCATCAATTTGTATTATTGCTTTAGACATGATTATGATTTGATTTTTGCAGTTCGTGTATTGAATAAATTGCCACCCCCCATATTTGTATATCTATATATTCATATAAACTAATTGCCGGATAGTTTTCTTTATCTGCTTTTAGGTAATAATTATCTTTCTCTTTTATAAGTCTTTTTAAAGTGAATTCCCCATCCAAGAGGGCAGCTACAATATGTCCAGGATGTGGATTTATACTGCGATCTATTATTAATAAGTCATTGTTGTAAATTCCTGCATTATTCATTGAATTACCACTTACGCGTAGGAAAAATGTACTTATTGGGTTTTTGATTAAGTATTCATTTAGATCGATTCCTAGTTCTATATAGTCTTCTGCAGGTGAAGGGAAGCCTGCGGAAATAGTTTCATTTGCTAAAGGGATTAATCTTTTCGAGTAAGTTTCTTTTGATGAATAATACGAGCTCTTTAAATGCATGAATCAACCCCATTACAGTCTAAACTAGTTCAAGTGTACTATAATTGGGCTGTAGTGGTATGGCCTCTATTCTTTGTGGTAGGGCCAGCCCTGGGTAATCGTTTTTGCTCGGTAGAGCTGCTCTACCAGAAGAAGTCGAGCTAATTCATGTGGATAAGTTAAAGGAGAAAGGCTGAGTTGCCAGGCTGCAGACGAGTCTAGTGACGTGCTAAGACCCGTAGCGCCTCCAATAGCAAAAGTAATATTTTGAGTAGGAGAATCAAGAAGTTTTTTCGCTAATTGATTTGATGTAAATGATTGACCCTTCTCATTAAGGGTTACGAGAATATCATTATTTTTAATTAATTCTTTGATTGAATATTCTTCCTTTGTTTGAGTACTATTTTTTATTTCTATAATTTGGAGACCGGGTAATCTTTTTAAGTACATTTCTATACCTTTTTGAGTCCATAATTTTTTTATTTTCCCAATTGCAACGATTTTGTAGTGTGAAATACTAAGCATAAAAAAAAGATATTTGTCTAATCGATCTCATCTTCAAGGAGAAATTGTTGAAATTGAGTATATAAGTTTAGTGTGTCTTCAATTGAGGGATCTTTAGAATTTTCATTAATATTTGGATGTGCTTTGGAAGAAATTTTCACATTGTTTTTTTCAAGTTTTTTCAGTCTTTCTAATAAATGAGGTGGCACGTTCCCATCTGGACTTATTTTCATTAATTCTCGAAAAAGTTGTTCAGGGTTGGTTTCGATTTCAACTGGGTGCAACTTGTGTTTTTTTGTTTCTTTTTGATTTTTTAATTCAGTTGATTGAGGTTTTGCGATCTCTTTTGGAAGCGTTCGTCCTAATTCTTTTAGGCGTTCAAGGCTATGGCTATCAAGAGTCATTTGAGAAAATGTATATTGATTGAAGATCATCTTGTGAGTATATTTTAAATAATTTATTTTTATTTGAGTGAAATATGTGATCGTTTCTAATGTGGTTTGGAGATTGTACGTGTGGGTGAAAGCACTTTGAATGATTTTAGGCATATTCCAAGAAAACGCTTTGGACAGCATTGGTTGAAAGATCAAGGTGTTTTGGATCAAATAGTTATGGCTGCCGAATTGAATTCTGAAGATTGCGTATTAGAAGTTGGTCCAGGTAAAGGTGCTTTAACTCAGAAATTAATTGAATCCAAAGCAAAATTCATCCAAGCAATTGAGTTAGATAGAGATTTAGTTTTTGGTTTGAAAAAACGCTTTAGTCATCAAAATAAATTTAGTTTGAGAGAGGGGGATGTTCTATCTGCTCCACTGGAAGCTGAAAATGGACTGACCATAAACAAAGTTGTAGCTAATATTCCATACAACATCACGGGACCACTATTAAAAAGATTGATTGGTGAATTAAGAAAAGAACCCGAAAATAGTTTTGAAACATTAGTTTTATTGATGCAAAAAGAAGTGGCACAAAGACTTGTGGCACTACCTGGAACTAGTAATTTTAGTGCTTTAAGTGTACGGATTCAGCTGCTAGCAAGATGCCAGGAAGTATGCGATGTGCCTTCTAAATGTTTTCAACCGGCACCAAAGGTGGATTCCAAAGTCGTTATGATTAAGCCTTTCATATCTTTTGAGCCAAATTTTTATGAGATAGGACATTTCTTAGAACTACTTTTGAAACATGCTTTTGCTGGTAGAAGAAAGAAATTACGAAACACGATTGGAAGTTTTGTTACTTCCAACGATCAGATAAATGAATTTTTCGCTTACAGAGGTATTAGTCTTGATCAAAGACCGCAGGAAATTTCACCTTCCAATTGGTTCGCCTTGGCTAAAGCTTTAAAAGAAACTTGTGTTATTGAAAATGTACCCTTCCAAAGCAAATGAAGATTTTCTTATTGCTGAAGCATATGCAAAAATTAATTTACATTTAGAGATTTTAGGTATTAGGACCGATGGCTTTCATGAATTAGCAATGGTCATGCAAAGTATTAACTTAAGTGATAAGTTGAAAATGATAAAAAGTGCAGATAATAATATTACTCTTAAATCTAATAATAACGAGATTGGAAATGGTGAAGATAATTTAATAATAAAAGCTGCAACCCTATTGAAAAGAACAGTAGGAAATACACAATTAGGAGTTAATATTGAACTTGAAAAAAATATCCCTATTGGAGCAGGATTGGCAGGTGGATCTACAGATGCAGCTGCAACATTGGTTGGATTAAATAAACTCTGGAAGTTAAATCTTAAGACTGAAGAATTAGAAAGCTTATCAAAAGAAATAGGTTCAGATATCCCTTTTTGCATATCGGGTGGTAGGCAGATATGTTTTGGTAGAGGTGAAATTTTAGAAAAATTAAAATTTGATCATTTTCAGTTAGGTCTTATTTTGGTTAAAGATCCTTCAATACAAGTTTCTACACCAGTTGCATATAAATCATATAAACAAAAGTATGGTGGTAGCTATCTTGTAAATGATAGCGATTTTGAAATCAAGAGAAACATTATTAGATCTATTAACTGGTCGGATCAGTCTCTTTTAGACAATCGCAAAGAAATACAAAATGATTTACAAAGAATCGTTCGTCCTATGACACCAGAGGTCGAAAAGTCTTTAAATATATTATCTCGTTTACCTGATTCCCGTCTCGTTTCTATGAGTGGTTCTGGTCCAAGTTGTTTTGCCTTGTTTGAAAATTATAACCAAGCAAATAAAATACTAAAAGAACATGTTAATGAATTTGAAAGAGCTGGTTTATCCGCTTGGGCATGTTCAATGAAGTCTAATGGAGTTCAATTAAGAAATGAATTCACCTAGTAATGGGTTTAAAAATGAATCTGATGAATCAGTTAATTCATCCGAAACTCCTATAGTTGCTGATAGTTCTCAACCAAAGAAAGGTCCATTAAGCTTTCTTTCAGGTTCGATTACCAGTTTGTCTTTTAGTTTGTTAAGCCTTTTTATTAGTAAAAAAATAGTTTTATATTTTTCGATTCATACTCCTAATTATTCTTCACCAATTGCTCAGAGTATTGCTTCTGGTTTTAAAACACTAATTATTGGAATTAGTTTTCTTGCAACTTTTACCTTTGGTTTTATTGGCCTTGGTTTGTTTTTAGTATTTATTCGAAGTTTGATAGAAGGCAACAAGGACAAAACTGACTAGCATTTAACTATTAAATTGTCATATTTAGATCTTTCTATGACTCTTCACGATTTAGGACTTCTCGTTTTATTACTCTCTCCTGGAATGTTGCTTTCCATATTGCTGTTATCGACTTTTGCAGCAGGTGGGTAATTAGGCACTGTTTGAGATAGTTTGGAATAACAAACCGGTAATCCGGACGATCTGTTAATTCTGTGAAAGGGACTCTTTTATTTAATGCTCTTCGTGAAGCAATTGATGAAGAAATGGACAGAGATCCTCTGGTATGTGTAATGGGTGAGGATGTTGGACAATATGGCGGGTCTTATAAAGTTACGAAAGATTTGTATGAAAAATATGGAGAGTTCAGAGTCTTAGATACACCAATTGCTGAAAATAGTTTTACTGGTATGGCTGTTGGTGCTGCTATGACTGGTTTAAGACCAATTGTGGAAGGAATGAATATGGGGTTTTTGTTACTTGCCTTTAATCAAATATCCAACAATATGGGAATGCTGAGATATACGAGTGGCGGAAATTTTACTATTCCAACAGTTGTGAGAGGTCCTGGTGGCGTTGGAAGGCAATTAGGCGCTGAACACAGTCAAAGACTTGAAGCCTATTTTCATGCAGTTCCTGGTATCAAAATTGTCGCTTGTAGTACTCCCACGAATGCTAAAGGTCTAATGAAAGCTGCTATTAGAGACAATAATCCTGTTCTTTTCTTTGAACATGTTCTTCTATATAACCTCACTGAAGAGCTGCCTGAGGGTGATTATGTCTGTGCCTTAGATCAAGCCGATCTTGTAAAAACCGGAAGTGACATTACGATTTTGACTTATTCGAGAATGCGTCACCACTGTTTGAAAGCAGTTGAGCTTCTTGAAGGGAAAGGAATTGATGTTGAATTGATTGATTTAATAAGTCTTAAGCCATTTGATATGGAAACTATATCTAAATCTATAAGAAAAACTCATAGAGTAATTATTGTTGAAGAATGTATGAAAACAGGCGGTATTGCAGCTGAGTTAATGTCCTTGATTACTGAGAACTGCTTCGATGATTTAGATTCTCCTCCTGTTCGTTTGAGCAGTCAGGATATTCCTACGCCTTATAATGGAAACTTGGAAAACTTAACTATTATTCAACCTCATCAGATAGTAGAAGCTGCAGAAAAAATTATTAATAATGGTGGAGTAGATTAATAATGGGCAGAAAGAACTATTGGTTTCTTGTCGTCATCATTTTCGCAGTATTAAGTATTTTTATATGCACCAATATACCTTTCCAATTGGGATTAGATCTACGCGGAGGTAGTCAATTAACTCTGGAGGTTCAGCCTACTAAGGAAATAACAAAAATTACCTCCAAAGAAATCGAAGGAGTTAAGGCTGTTCTTGATAAGAGGGTAAACGGATTAGGAGTTTCAGATTCGCAACTTCAAACTATAGGAACAAATCAATTGTTACTAGAACTTCCAGGGGAACAAGATCCTTCAGGGGCAGCAAAAGTATTAGGAGAAACTGCTCTATTAGAATTCAGAATTCAGAAAAATGGTACTGCGGCGCAATTAAGAGATTTACAAACTCAACGAAATAGCGTGGAATCTATTATTAAATTATTAGAAGAGAATAATAATTCAGCTCAATTAATAAAGGAAATCAATATTAATAATGAAATTAATCAATTATTCGAAAAATATAACATTCAATCCGACCAGATATTAGATGTAGATCAATTCAATCTTTTAAGGAATAAGATTAGTACTGACATTGCAGGTCTTTTTGAAACAACATCATTAACTGGACAATATTTGACAAATGCAGGTAGGAGACAAGATCAGAATACTAATAATTGGGAAGTCACTTTAAGCTTCAATAATGAGGGAGGTGAATTATTTGCAGACCTCACAAAATCTATCGCTGGCACCTCTCGATTGCTTGGAATTGTTATTGATGGTATTTCATATAGCGAAGCAAGTGTGGGTAAGCAATTTGAAACTGCTGGTATTACTGGTGGATCCGCCACAATAAGCGGAAATTTTACTGCTGATGATGCTAGAAATTTAGAAGTTCAATTAAGGGGAGGTGCTTTACCTTTACCTATTGATATTATCCAAATAAGAACTATAGGTCCTTCTCTAGGTACTCAAAATATTCGTCTAAGTCTTTTCGCTGCTCTAACAGGCTTGCTATTTGTAGGCATTTTTATGATCTTCATTTATAAACTAGCCGGATTTGTAGCTGTCCTGGCATTGTCTTTCTATTCGCTATTCACTCTCTCTATTTATGCACTACTCCCAGTGACTCTTACTCTTCCAGGTATTGCTGGATTTATATTAAGTATAGGAATGGCTGTTGATGCAAATGTTCTTATTTTTGAAAGATTAAAGGAAGAATTACGCACTGGAAATACCCTGATTCGTTCAATAGATGCAAGTTTTAAAAATGCTTTTTCTTCAATAATTGATGGTCATTTAACTACTTTGATAAGCTGCATTACGTTATTTTATTTGGGTACTGGATTTGTAAAAGGTTTTGCAGCTACATTGGGCATTGGGGTGGTGTTGAGCTTATTTACGGCATTAACATGTACAAAAGCAATATTGAAGTTCTTAATGAGTTATCAAGGCCTTCGAAAAATTTCTAACTTTATCAATCCTAATCAGATTCCATCACCATCCATCAAAGTTCAATAGAAACTAATCAAATCATTTAAATTATGAAACCTAATTTTAATGTTCAACTCTATAAAAACAGAAAAAAAGTTTGGCTAGTCTCATTCTCATTATGTTTACTATCAATAATTGGTATGTTAATTTGCCTTAAAAGTACTTCTATTAAGGCCCCTTTAAACCTTGGTTTAGATTATACCGGAGGAACTCAAATAACTTTAGAGAGGAGTTGTGCTGATAGTTGTATTACCTTAAATACAAGTGAAATATCCAATAATATAATCTCTTTAAAAAAACTGGATAAAAATTTTAGTTCAAATACATCTCCTAATTTATCTAGATCACAAATACAATTACTCGATAATTCACAATTAATATCCATTAGGCTTCCATTTTTATCAGCAGCTCAATCTGAATCTGTCGTTGCTGAGGTTATTAAATCTTTTGGCCCATTTAATACTAATAATACTTCAATTGAAATAATTGGACCTAGCCTTGGGAAGCAATTACTTAAAAGTAGTTTAGTATCTTTATTTTTTGCTTTTCTTGGAATAGCTTTATATATAAATTTTAGATATGATCGAAGATATTCTTTTCTGGCTTTGTTAGCCCTTTTTCATGACATTCTTATTGTTTGTGGTGTATTTTCTTGGTTAGGCTATTTTAATAATGTTGAGGTAGATTCATTATTTGCTGTTTCACTTTTAACCATTGCCGGTTATTCAGTAAATAATACTGTTGTAGTTTTTGATCGAATTAGAGAAAAAAGCATATCGGATAGTCAAATAAGTTTTAAATATCAGATTGATAAGGCAGTTTCCGCTACTTTGACAAGAACGCTTTACACAAGTTTTACAACATTACTCCCATTAATTTGTATATTGATTTGGGGTGGATCTACATTATATTGGTTTGCTTTTTCTTTAGTTATTGGAGTTATCGCTGGTTCTTGGTCCAGTATTTCTCTGGCTCCTTCACTGTTATCCATAACTAGGAAGAAAGAATTAATTGAGAAGTAATGATAGATATTTATATATATAGATTTTCTAATTTCTTAAAATATAATTGGATACAAATTATTTTAATTATACTTTCAATTTATGATCTAAGAATTGATTTGCAAATTCTAATTGATTTCTTTACTTTCTCTACACTTTTCTACACTATTAGTGAAAACCCATTACCAATAACTGTTTTATTAACTATCCCAACCTTATTTTATTCTTCGAGAAAAATAAAAAAATAATTTATATTTTAAATCAATACATTTTATCATTAAGTTTCAGTATTATTTAGTTAGCTTATTTTTTTGATTTTCTTGATGTCTTTGGCTCAATTACTAGAAGTAGTTCCTCCATTTGAGTCATTAATTTTTTTACTTCTGTGGGCTCTGGAAGAGATAGTTCTTCTGTTACGCCTAAATGCATTTTTCTTAGCTCAGCTCTTAAAATCTTTAGGGAGGCTTTTACCTCTTCCTTCTTTTCCTTAGCGGTTGCCATCTTTTATGATTTTAAAATATTTATTATTATACATTATGTTATTAATACATTCTCCTTTAGATTCCCAAATCAAATTACTATGGATATAGTTTTATTTGAAAGACCCGTTCATTTAATCAAATTATTATATTTTCTAATCATATTTGATTATGCAAAATAATCCAACCAAGCTTATTAACTATAAGAATTATAAGAAAGGAATTTTAAACTTTTTCTCTAAGAATAGAAGAACAGTCAATTATTGCCTTTTTATTTTTCTGTTTGTATTATTTTATTTTCTGATTGATTTCTCTTCCCAAAGTCTAGTTGCTCATGATGAAGGACTTTATGCGAGAAGATCACGATTAATTGAAGAATCATATAACTGGCTATCATCTCCATTTCCTGGTCCTCATCACAAGACACTTGGTAGCTACTGGTTTATAGCATTATCTATAAGGTTATTTGGAAAAAACGAACTAGCTCTGAGACTTCCAAGTATTTTAGGCTCCTTCCTTTGCTTATTCATTTCCTATTTAATTGCATTAAAAGTCTCAAATAAGAAGTCTGCATTTTTATCTATTTTATCTCTATCCTCAATGCCCTTATGGATTCAATATTCAAGATATGCTAGTCCAGATATTCCATTTGTTGCTTGTATTCTTCTGGTTATACTTAACTTTTTGAATTTTTTAGATTCCCAAAAAAATATTAATAAGTCTTTTTATATCTTTATATCCGGAGCTTTTATTTCTACTGCTTTTTTTATTAGAAGTTATATGGTAGTAGTCCCGATTATTGGACTATCCCCTTTTCTTGGTTTTCATTTGCTTAGAACTAAAAATACATTTAAAACTATTTTTACAGCTGGAATACTTTTTGGATTTATCCCAACATTAATTAGCCTTTCTTATTCATATGAAAAGTTTGGAATAGATGGTTTATTATCACTTTTTGATTTTGCTAAGAAACAAGCAATTGGTTCAGTAGATTTAAATAATTTCCTATTAATTCCTTTAAATTTCCTGTATCTTACTTTTCCTATTGGCATTTTATTTATTATTCTTATTTTTTTTAGTAAGTCCTTTTCATATAGTTCTATTAAATACCCATTGTTATCCTATTGCTATCCTACTGTATCGCTATTAATTCTACTAAGTATGTCAACTTCTTATCCACATTACTATCTATTTTTACTACCCTCTTTATCAAATTTATTCGCGATTAAATTACAATCTAATACATTAAAAATTTCTGTTTCGACTTTTAATATTAAAAATTTATTATCCTTTCTTCTTTTTTTAATTAGCATTGTGCTAATTGTTTTATTATTCTATTATCAAGAGTTTATAAATATTGTTTCTTCTAACCAAAAATATGTCTTGTATCTAGTTTCTTCTATATTAATTTTATCATATATATTATCAATTAGACCTTTTTTTACAAATATAAGTCATCATGCTGCACTATCTAAATTCTTTTATAGAATAATTATTCCTCAATATGTATCTTTATCTTTGTTATTTAACTTTGGTGTTCTTGGTAATCCTAACTTTAAAACAAAGGCTTTTTTAACTGATTCAATGGTGTCAAAGATTATTAACACTAATACTATTTATTTATTGAATGTGGAAAGTAAGATTCAGACTTTATTTTCATACTACTTACCTTCTTCTATTATTCTTAAATCATTTGATAATATTTTAAAGTATGATTATGTAATTACTTCTGATGTCAATACTTTAGAGACCTTAAAAGGAGACAAATCTTTCAAAATAATAAAAAAATTCGATAACCACGTGCTACTAGTTAATATTGATAAATGAATATATCTTTTTAGATTATTCAGTTTGTTTGATATGGAAGAAAATTTCCAATGCTCAAAAATGCTTATAAAACTTTCTGGGTTCCTGTTATGGGAAGGCTTATTACGAATTTAATTCCTCTGATTGAAGGAAGGAAGCCCAATCGAATTCCCAGTTATGATATTGACGGAGACAGAAAAAAAAATTATAATTGATCATTTTGGTAGGGTACCACCATGGCAATAACCTACTGCTAAAGAGTTTATATCCATTGCATTCTGGGATTTATTTATATTATTTGCTTTTAAATATTTTGTCGTTTTATCTATGCATGAAGAACTTGAAGATGTATACTTTACTATTGGATATATATATAATATCCCTGCAATTAATAAGGAAATATAAGCTATATACTTTTTATTTTCATCAATAAATGTTATTGTTTCTTTTTTTCTTTTTAGGTATATCGAAAGCCACGAATCAGGTAAACCAATTTGAACAAACAATAGTTCAACCCACCATGGAAGCTTTGCTTGATTTTTATCTGAATTACTTTTCATAGTGATAGTTTGATCTGATTGCCCTGGATAAACAAGTTTTGGGCTTTTATCACATAATTATTATACCAATTAAAATATATCCTATATTTATAAAAATGGAACTCTCTTATGTTAGTTTTATGAGTATTTACTCTTATTCTTCGGCTTTTTTCAGACCTTTCCTTCTTTGATTGATTTTTAGATTAGAAATAGTGTATTATTTTTTTTGGATGCAGTCTATTAAATGGCAAAAAGAAGGCGGAAGCTAAGTCCTGAACTAGAGAAGAATATTTCATTAGCTAAAAAACAAATTGAATTGATTACTGCCATAATTCATGACATTGATGATGATGATATTCAAGAAGAATATAAATCTGCTTTCCTACCCGTTATGAGTTCATATATGTCATTAGAGCAAATGTATAAGGAAGTTGGTTTTAATGATAATACAGAAAATCTCTATAAATTGTATTTGACTAATCTAGATAAATTTCAGGGGGAATATGAGTTGTAGATTTAATTTTTTTATTTTTACCTTTATTAATTAGTGTAAGTTATCATTAATTATTTTTTGTAATAATTCTCTACTTATTATAAATCTGTTTTTTTTATTAATTATTAAAGATTTTGTTTTTTTACGTTTAAAATATTTAAAATTTGTTATTCATGACAGAAAATCTTTTTGAAATTGATTCAGCTATGAATATGATTAAAGAGGACATCATAAGAGAATTGTCTGAGTCTGTTTCTAGACAAAATAATGAGTCATATCCTGAAAATTCTGAAACTAGGAGACTCTCTTTCTCCGAGACAAAAATGGATTAGTATTTTTGATTATATCTTTGATTTTTTCCTCTTCCAAATTGGTTACCATAAATACTTCTTGTACAAGTGTCCCTTTCCTAGCTAGAAGTTTGTAACCTTCCTTTGTTTTTATTGTCACTTTTAGTAATAGTTTCTCTCCGCGACCACTCGTTTTAAATATTGACGCTGGTGTTACGGTTTTAATATCTTGGCTTTTCGCTATTTCTTTCAACCATTTTATTAGTCCCTCTATATGAGTACTGTGGTTTTGAACTAGTCTTCCCATTTTCGTTTTTCTATTAGGCTGAGTTTTTTAAATTTCTATTAGTTCTCTGATGATGTTCATAATTTATACCATTTTAATAAGTTATAATTTAACAAAATAATTCATGTAATGATTTTTACTTTAGGTTGGGCTTCTTTGGCAGCTATTTTCACCTTTTCAATAGCAATGGTTGTTTGGGGAAGAAATGGTGATGGTTCTATCGATATTTAAATTTAGTTATGTCTATAGACTTCAGCCTCTATAGCTTTTTGTCTTTTTTTTCTATAAGCCTTTTGTCTTTCATTACGATTGGCGTAATTTACATAAGCTATATTGATTGGAAAGATAAGCGAAGAAAATAAAAAGTATTTATTATTTTTTAGGTGATGTATTTAGTGCAATTATTTCTAAAGCTTGTTTCATCTTTTCAATATTAGACTTATACATGCTTATATCCTTTTCAACTCTTGAATACTGGTAACCTAATATCTCAGAAATTTCTAATATTTCTTCATTTAGTTCTTCCAATTTGATGTCCTGACAATAGGGCAATTCTGTTGCCAATTTGTAAATCCCAATGGCATTGATGCGACTGTAATAATTGTTGTCTTTAATTTGTTCTTTGATTTGATTTAAGAATTTATTTAGATCTTCTTTGTTACATGAATTTGACTTATTAAGTAATTCTTCGTTTAGGGTTTTTATTTCAACTGGATTAAACCCGTTGCAGTTGCAAATGGCATTAAAAAGTTTATCAATATGTTCATTAGGTTTATACCCACCGGTGAATTTATTGAATAACTCTTTTAAACCAGTCGAGAAAATAGAATTATTTTTAAAGTTTTTTTGATGACTTAATAAATGTAATTCTACTAGGAGTTCATCTGCAAGTTTTCTATAAATTGGTGGAATGACATAAGGAAATTCCTTGTGGAAATCAGATTTGCTGTCTGAAATTGTTGCTCTAACGCTCAATGCCAAACCTAGATAATTCTTAAGAGACCCTAGCTTACCCCGTGACTTGGCTAGGATCATGAAAACCGACCATCACCATCGTTTAATGATTCCAATAGTTATTGAAGAATCTGGAAGAGGAGAAAAAGCCTTTGATATCTATTCCAGGCTTTTAAGAGAAAGAATTGTTTTTTTGGGGGAACCTGTAACTAGTGATTCTGCAAATAGGATCGTTGCTCAGCTGCTTTTTTTAGAAGCTGACGATCCAGAAAAAGATATTTTCCTTTATATAAATTCGCCTGGTGGATCTGTTTATGACGGCCTCGGGATTTTTGACACAATGCAACATGTTAAGCCTGACATTCATACCGTTTGTGTCGGCCTTGCTGCAAGTATGGGCGCATTTTTACTTTGTGCTGGTGCAAAAGGAAAAAGAAGTAGTTTACTTCATTCAAGAATAATGATTCACCAACCCCTTGGAGGTGCAAGGGGGCAAGCAAGCGATATAAGAATTCAGGCTGACGAAATACTTTTCATTAAGGATAAATTAAATCAAGAGTTATCTCTTAGAACTGGTCAGCCTATAGAAAGGATTAGAGAGGATACTGATAGAGATTTTTATATGTCACCTGCCGAAGCTGTTGATTATGGAATTATTGATAATGTATTTAATAAAAGACCAATAAATTCAGTTTGATATCTTCAATCTATTTCGGATCTTGTAGTACAGGTATAAATCTTTCTTTCTCAGGAACAGTTGTAAACTCAGATAATATTTTGCAAAACTCTTCTCCATCCATAGTCTCTTTTTCAATTAAAATTTCAACTAATTTATCCATAGCGGATCTATTCTTAGAGACTAATTCAAGCGTTTCTTCATAACATTGTTTGACAATATCTCTTACTTGTTCATCAATTTGTTTTGAAATTTCATCGGAAATGTCAGATGTATTCATTAGGCTTCTTCCCACAAAAACTTCTTGGCTATCACCCTCTAAAGAGACTGGGCCTAGGCTACTCATTCCAAATCTAGTGACCATTTGCCTTGCCATTGAAGCAACTTGCTGAACGTCACCTCCTGCTCCAGTTGTTACTTCTTCTCTTCCAAATATGACATCTTCAGCAGCCCTACCTCCTAATGCCCCCATTATTCTTGCTTTTAATTGTGCTCGACTAATTAAAGCTTGATCGTCATCTGGTGAAAACCAAGTCAAACCTTTTGCCTGACCTCTTGGAATCACAGTTACTTTCTGGACCGGGTCGTGATCTTTGACTAGGGATCCAATTAATGCATGGCCTACTTCGTGATAAGCAATAAGGCGCTTACTTCTACCGTCAACAAGAGGTTGACCCTCCATTCCCGCGATGATGCGATCTACTGCATCATCAATTTCTGATAGCCCTATGTGATTTTTTCTTCTTCTAGCAGTAAGAATAGCTGCTTCATTTAATAAATTAGCTAGGTCTGCTCCTGTAAATCCAGGGGTCCTTCTCGCAATGCTCTCTAGTGTTAGATCTTTTTCTAATTTTTTATTTCTAGAATGGACTTTGAGTATGGATAATCTCCCTGTTATGTCTGGTGCGTCAACGGTAACCTGTCGGTCAAATCTACCTGGTCTCATCAAAGCAGAATCAAGAACATCAGGTCTGTTTGTTGCTGCAATGATAATAATTCCACTATTGCCTTCAAAACCGTCCATCTCAGTTAGAAGTTGATTGAGAGTTTGCTCTCTTTCATCATTACCTCCTCCTATTCCAGCACCCCTTTGTCTTCCAACTGCATCTATTTCATCGATAAAGATCAAGCAAGGACTATTTTCTTTAGCTCTTTTAAACAAATCTCTGACTCTACTTGCACCAACCCCTACAAACATTTCTACAAATTCTGATCCAGAAAGTGAGAAGAATGGAACACCAGCTTCCCCAGCAATTGCTTTAGCTAAAAGCGTCTTCCCAGTACCAGGAGGACCTACAAGCAAAACACCTCTGGGAATTTGAGCTCCTACAGATGTAAATCTTTCGGGTTGTTTAAGGAAAGTGACAACTTCTTCTAAATCCTGTTTCGCTTCATTGACTCCTGCCACATCATCAAATTTAACCCCTGTTTCTGCTTCCATTGCAAATCTTGCTTTTGTTTTTCCAAACTGCATTGCTTGGCCTGGCCCACCAGGCATAGAATTTGATCTTCGTGATAGTAAAATCAATCCTCCAATAAGAATTAGTGGGAAAAGAAGATTTCCAAGTATTCCAATCCCTGCTGGTGCTGATTTAGGAGGATGAATATCAAAACTTATGCCTTCATCTTTTAAGGAAGAAACTAATTCAGGAGCAAGACCTGGAAGATCAACTCTTAATCTCTGAACTCTATTATCTATTTCAGGATCAACCGATTCAACAATTGCATTGCGACCTCCTTCGTAAATGTCGACAGAGGTAACTCTCCCTGCTTTTAAATAATCGAGGAATCTTCCATAGCTTATTTTTGCTACCGGGGTACTTCTTGAAGCATTAGTGGTGCTGGTTTGGTTTACTTGAGTATTGGTTGCGGAACCAAGTATTTGCCATGTAATTAAGACTACTATTGTTATTGGAAGAACCCAAAGAGTTATTATTTTCCATTTTTTATCCATGAATCAATAAAACTTTTCAAACGATTCTAATGGGGTAACGCCCCTTTCTGTTGAAGGACTTGAATGGTTTCTCAAAAATTAGTCTAAAAATATCCAATAATTTAAAAAATTATCAATATTATCTATAAGCTTCTCAATGCTGTAATTGGATCAAGTCTTGCTGCTCTTTTTGCTGGTAATACTCCAAACGTTAAGCCTATAGTCCCAGATATCACGACAGTTACGAATACTGTTCCTAAACCAATAGTTGCCGGTAAAGGTGTTAACAAAGCTACAATCTTTACTGTTGTAAGTCCTAAACCTGTCCCAGCCAATCCACCTAAGCTAGAAAGGATTAATGATTCAATCAGAAATTGAGTTGAAATATCAAGTCTCCTTGCCCCTAAAGCTTTTCTAAGGCCTATTTCTTCTGTTCTTTCGCTTACAGATACAAGCATAATATTCATAATACCTATTCCACCTACTAGTAATGATATCCCTCCTATTGCCGCTAACATTAATGTTAGACCACCTGTTATGTTTGAAACTATTTGTAAGGCATCTTTTTGAGATCTAACAGCGAAGTCATCATCTCTAATTATTTTATGTCGTTGACGCAATAAATTTGTTATTTGGAATTTCGCGGCTTTTGTAGATTTTTCATTTATTGCTTCAACACTTATGAAACTCAGGCTAATACCATATGTTGGATCTTTACCAGTGATTCGACTGACCATAGTTGATAAAGGGATGTATGCATTTTCGTCTTGATTGTTTCCAAATACAGCACCCTTTGGTTTCATTACACCAATTATTTCAAAAGATTGATCTTTTATTCTTATTTTCTCTCCTAAACCTTCTCTCTCATTAAAGAGCTTTTCTTCAAGATCAGGTCCAATTACTACAACATTTTTGGCTCCTTTTGAATCTTGATCATTAATAAAACGACCTT
The DNA here is from genome assembly GCF_059772445.1 of Prochlorococcus sp. G4PB17. NCBI lineage: Bacteria > Bacillati > Cyanobacteriota > Cyanophyceae > Synechococcales > Prochlorococcaceae > Prochlorococcus > Prochlorococcus sp. G4PB17. The sequence continues at coordinate 283,794 of NZ_CM186288.1, forward strand.
TAGCAATTTCGAAGCTTCTAACAATAAGAAAATCACTAGTTACTCCTGAAATTGAACTACTTGTACTTTTAGATCCTGCTTGAATAACTTGATTTGATGAGATTTGTGGAGCTACTCGTTTAGCCGTGGGAACTTGCTTTGCTATTGCAATGGCATCTTTAAGAACTAGGTTCTTTGGAAAAGCTACTCCTCTTCTTCGAGTGTCATTATTTCCTGGAACAACAAATAGTACATTTGCACCGAGATTGCTTAATTGATTTTCTGCAAGATTTTGTGCTCCTCTCCCAACCCCTACCAGCGTTATTACTGAAGCATTGCCGATAACAATTCCTAGCATTGTTAAAAGGCTTCTGAATTTATTTGATTTAAGATTTTTAACTGCCATTCGCGAGGTTTCAGCTAATGGGAGTTTCCTTTTCATATCTTTTTAATAATTTTAAATAAAAGGTGTTTTAGGCTCTTCTTCTGAAGTAACTATTCCAACCTTTACTAAATCAGTTGAGCCACTCACTCCAGATAATGTTCCTGCAGTTTCAACGACCAGATCTCCTTGTTTGAGTATTTTCATTTTTTTTGCCATGTTCATTGCATCGTCAAATGTTTTTGAAGTGCTTGTTTGGTTTTCTATAAGAAGAGGAGTCACACCCCAAACAAGTTGAAGTGTGCTTGCAACACTCTTTTCATTAGTTACCGCCAAAACAGGGGTGGCTGGCCTAAATTTGCTTACGTTTTTGGCTGTAGCGCCGCTTTTAGTTAAGGGTATTATTGCCGCTGCGTTTATTTGTCTAGCAATACTACTTACGGCTGCGCTTATTGCATTTGGGATTGTGCTTGGGAGGTGACTTTCTAATGCTCTTTGTGGATAATCTCTTTCTATTCTTTTAGCTATTGTGGCCATTGTTGCAACTGCCTCAATTGGAAAATCACCCACTGCAGTTTCATTTGAAAGCATTACTGCATCTGTTCCATCAAGGATTGCATTCGCTACATCACTTACCTCAGCTCTTGTAGGCCTTGGACTTGAAGCCATAGAATCTAGCATTTGTGTAGCTGTAATAATGGGTATTCCAAGGCTGTTGGCTTTTTTTATAAGTTGTTTTTGCAATAATGGAACTTCCTCTGCAGGCATCTCTACTCCAAGATCTCCTCTTGCCACCATGACCCCATCACAAAGTTTTAATACAGCGTCAATTTGATCAATTGCTTCGAATTTTTCAATTTTTGCTACTACCGGAGTATCAAATCCATGATTTCTAATTAAATCTTTTATTTCTATTAAATCAGATGGATTTCTTACAAAACTAAGCGCAATCCAATCTACACCTTGTTTTAAACCAAAAGCAAGATCTTCTTTGTCTTTATCTGTTAGTGCTCTAATTGATAACTGAACGTCAGGAAAATTAACTCCTTTATTATTTGATAAAACTCCACCTACTGTTACCGAGCAAATTAATCTTTGTTCTTTTAGATCTACTTCTTCAACCTTCATTTCGACCCTTCCGTCGTCCAATAAAATTCTATTTCCAACTGTTACCTCCTCAGCCAGTTTGTCATAAGTGACATTTGCTTGGTCTTTATTACAGTCAATATTTCTTGATGTAAGAATAAATTTATTTCCATTTTTTACATTAACAGGGCCATTTTTAAATCTACCAAGTCTAATTTTAGGCCCTTGAAGATCTTGAAGTATTCCAATATGGATTCCTAAGTCATTTGAGACTTTTCTAATAGTTTTAATTCTTTCAGCATGCTCATGATGATCACCATGACTGAAGTTTAGGCGAAAAGTAGTGGCACCAGCTTCTATTAACCTTGCTATCTGGCTCGCACTCTCAGTTGCGGGGCCTATTGTGGCAACAATTTTGGTCCTTCTAGTGAGATCGAGTATTGTCATTTAGATGACTTGTGATTAGAAAAAACTAACATCTGATTGTGGTTGAATCGTCAACTTTGTTTTTTCAAGAAAATAAACATGGAACTGAATCATTATCAAAGAGAATCTCGTAAGACAGCTCTTTATCCTGATGTCGGTAGTAATGCTGTTTACCCAACATTAGGTCTTGTTGGAGAAGCAGGTGAGGTTGCTGATAAAGTCAAAAAAATTCTAAGAGATAAGAAGGGCGTATTTGATAAAGATAGTAAGGATGCAATTAAATTTGAATTAGGTGATGTCCTTTGGTACATCTCACAACTTTCCAGCGAATTGGGTTATGAACTAGAGGACGTTGCTAATGCAAACTTGAAAAAACTTAATAGCCGTAAAATTAGAGGAAAAATTCAAGGCAGTGGCGATGACCGTTAATGTAGTGATTATCAATACATTTGAAATCCTCCAATAGCCAATGAAGCGGCGTTACCAAGTATTCCTTGAACAACTCTAATAACTATAAAAGCTAAAATAGGTGAAAGATCTAAGCCTGCAATTGGAGGGATTATTCCTCTGAAAAAATTTAAGTAGGGATCAGTAATTGCACATAGATTTAAAAGTATTGGATTACTCATATCAAGATTTGGGAACCATGTAAGTAAAACCCTAATGATCAGTATTGTTGAATAAATTCCAAGTGTTTTTAGAAGTACAAGAAGAATTGTTGGAATGATTTCGTAACCCATTAGCTATAAAATTCTCAACCTATATTATGCCGCATTTTTATCTTCTGCTTGATCTGGTTCGGGTAATACAGAAAATGTTTGATGAAATTTTTCCGAGAGAGTTAACCAAAATGAACGTCCATCCTTTTGCCGTCTTCTCTCTACAAAATTTTTATCTACAAGTTCTTTGATGTGATCGTATGCTCCAGATCCTCTTAAATCAACTAATTCAGATTGAAGTATTTTCTTTTTCAAGGCAACTGTGGCAAGAGTTCTTAGAGTGGCAATTGATAAATCCGCTGGGAGTAGATCCTGGACTAACTCACCAAGCCCTTGCCTTAGTTCTAGGCTGTAAAAATTCTTACTTTCGTTAATTTCTAAAGCAGTATCTCGTTGAGCATATCCAGCCTTAAGTTCCCAAAGTGCTTTTTCTACTTCACTAATATCTTTTTCAAGAAGATCTGCCATTTCTTTTGATGATGTTGGCCTTCCCTTGAGATAAAGAATGGCTTCAATTCTTGCTGGCAATGATATTTGTCTGCTCTCATCCATGAGTTTCTTTTAAAGTTATTTTATTTGATATCCAAAATTACCTCGTCTACTTCAACTCTGCACCTAAAAATAATTTATAAGCAAGATTATTTGTTTCTTTCCAATTTTTATAGCCTACTTTTTCAAGAAAATTATTCCACGATGGAATATCAGAATCTTTCACAAGTAAACCTATTACTATTCTCCCAGTGTCTGCCCCGTGATTTCTGTAATGGAAAATACTTATTGTCCATTCTGGTCTCATAGAGTTTACAAATCTCATTAACGCGCCAGGCCTCTCTGGAAACTCAAATCTGTAAAGCAATTCTTTATATTCTCCTTGAGATGATTCTTTGATCGATCTTGGGAGTCTGCCTCCAACCATATGCCTGAGATGTACCTTAGAAAGCTCATCATCACTTAAGTCATGACAGTCAAAACCATTTTTCTTTATTTCTTTAATTAATAATTTTCTATCAACAGTATCTGAAACTTCAACACCCATAAATATTTGTGCGGTAGAACCTTCTGACATTCTGTAACTAAATTCAGTTAAACTTCTTGCTCCAAGCGTTTCACATAAAAGCTTTAAACTACCAGCTTTTTCGGGTATTCCTACAGCTAGCATTGCTTCTTTTTCTTCTCCTAATTCGGCTCTTTCTGCTACAAATCTTAGTCTTTCAAAATTCATATTTGCTCCGCAAGCTATAGCCACTAAGTTGTTATTTTTTAAATTGTTCTTAATAACGTGTTTTTTTAAACCAGCTATTGCTAATGCACCTGCGGGCTCAAGAATTGAACGAGTATCTTCGAAAACATCTTTTATTGCTGCACATATTTCGTCGGTATTTACAGTGATCATTTCATCAACATTGTTTTTGCAAATTGCGAATGTCTTTTTTCCGACTTTCCTAACGGCAACGCCGTCTGCAAATAGACCAACACTGTCAAGCTCAACTGGCTTGTTGGCTTTTATTGAAAGTGTCATTGCGCAAGCATCTTCAGGTTCAACACCAATAATCTTTGTATCTGGCCATATTGCTTTTACATATGCACTTACTCCAGCAATAAGTCCACCTCCTCCTACGGCGATGTAAATGGCGTCAGGTGGTTTATGGCTCTGCCGAAGTATCTCTAGACCTATTGTTCCTTGTCCCGCTATAACTTCAGGATCATCAAATGGATGGATGAAGGTTAGATTTTCTTTTTTAGATATTTCTAGTGATTTTTCGTAGCATTCATCATATGTTTCACCGAAAAGAATAACTTCTGCCTTATGTGATTCAACTGCCCTTACTTTCATTATGGGAGTTGTCAGAGGCATCACAATCACGGCTCTGCATTTAAGAAATGATGCACTTAAAGCAACTCCCTGCGCATGATTCCCAGCGCTTGAAGCAATAACTCCTTTATTTAGCTCTTCCTTGGTTAGCTGAGACATGCGGTTAAATGCACCTCTTAACTTAAATGAAAAAACTGGTTGAAGGTCTTCTCTCTTAAACCAGATATCATTTTTGAATTTTTTACTTAAGTTTTTTGCCCTTTCTAGTGGGGTTTCTTCAGCAACGTCATAAACGCGAGCTCTTAGTATTTTCTGTAGATAGTCCTCCATATCTAGCTTTTCACCGATTTTTGGTTTGTGTATTTTCTACATTCCATTTGTTCTTGTGCAAGTTTTATCAAAATGTAGGGTAGACCTCGTAGATTGGAGGGATTCAATCTCAGAGTTATATGCGTCTGAGCCAGTTAAGTCATCCGAATGAGCTTCATGGCTTACCCATTAGTGAATTGGAAGATGTCGCTTGCCAAATAAGAGAAAGGCATCTCCAAGTAGTTTCTACTAGTGGTGGGCACTTAGGTCCAGGTCTTGGTGTTGTTGAGTTAACAATTGCTCTCTATCAGACTTTAGATTTAGATGTCGATAAAGTTATTTGGGATGTTGGACATCAGGCATATCCACACAAGTTGTTGACTGGAAGATATGAGAGATTTGATTCACTTAGGCAACAAAAAGGAGTAGCAGGTTACCTAAAAAGATCAGAAAGTAAATTTGATCATTTTGGGGCAGGTCATGCGAGTACATCTATTTCTGCAGCCCTTGGGATGGCGCTTGCTAGAGATCGAAAAGGTGGAGATTATAAATGTGTTGCAGTAATTGGTGATGGTGCTTTGACAGGAGGAATGGCTTTAGAGGCCATTAATCATGCAGGACATCTTCCAAAAACACCTCTTTTAGTTGTATTAAATGATAACGATATGTCGATTTCTCCACCAGTTGGAGCCTTGTCGACTTATTTAAATCGAATGCGACATAGTCCACCTGTCCAATTCATATCGGACAGTGTTCAAGAAAGTGTAAAAAATCTTCCTTTCATGGGTGATGCTATTCAAGAGGAATTTAAATCTCTTACTGGTAGCGTAAGACGTTTGGCAGTTCCAAGTGTTGGTGCAGTTTTTGAGGAATTGGGTTTTACTTACATGGGACCTGTAGATGGCCATGATATTTCTGAATTGACAAGAACTTTTAATGCTGCGCATAAAGTTGGTGGACCTGTAATGGTCCATGTAGCTACTACAAAGGGAAAAGGTTATCCATATGCTGAGGCTGACCAGGTTGGTTACCATGCCCAGTCTTCTTTTGATTTGACGACGGGGAAATCTATTCCTTCTAAAACACCTAAACCTCCAAGTTTTAGTAAGGTTTTTGGTCAAACTTTAGTAAAATTATGCGAGCAAGATAGCAAGATAGTTGGAATTACTGCAGCGATGGCAGAAGGTACTGCCTTAAACCTTTTACAGAAAGCTATTCCAGATCAATATGTAGATGTTGGCATAGCTGAACAACATGCTGTAACTCTTGCGGGTGGAATGGCTTGCGAAGGAATCAAACCAGTTGTAGCTATTTACAGTACCTTCTTACAAAGAGCATATGATCAGTTAATTCATGATATTGGAATACAGAATTTACCTGTAACTTTTGTCTTAGATAGAGCTGGCATTGTTGGCGCTGACGGCCCAACCCATCAGGGTCAATATGATATTAGTTATTTGAGATGTGTCCCTAATTTTACTGTTATGGCTCCAAAGGATGAGTCTGAACTGCAGCAAATGTTAGTTACATGTATTAATCACAATGGTCCTTCAGCTCTACGAATACCTAGAGGTTCTGGAGAGGGGGCTGCGCTGATGGAAGAGGGATGGGAGTCTCTTGAAATTGGTAAGGCCGAGATATTAGAAGAGGGCGAAAATTTATTAATAATCGGCTATGGATCTATGGTTTGCCCAGCAATTAAAACAGCGGCTTTACTCAAAGAATTTGGAGTGAATTGCACTGTTATTAATGCCCGCTTTATAAGACCATTAGATGAGGAAGCTATTCATCACGCTGCTAAAAGAATTGGCAAGGTAGTTACAATGGAAGAAGGGACATTATTGGGAGGTTTTGGATCTGCAGTAGTTGAATCTTTTAATGATAATGACATTTTTGTTCCTACATTAAGAATAGGAATACCAGATAAATTAGTAGATCATGCTACACCACAGCAAAGTAAAGAATCTCTTGGGTTAACTCCAGAAATGATGGCTGATCAAATTAAAAATAAATTTAATTTTAATTAATTAGATATAAAAAACAAAAAAAGGATTATTTATATCAATAATCCTTTTTTTATTAGATTAAATTTATAAAATTACTTTATAAAACTCCCCTAGCAGCAAGACCCAAAATTGAACCTATTCCCAAAACATGGCCTAAGCAATTTGCAGCTACAAAAGAACCATGACTTAGTCCCCCATAAAACTGAGAATTAGGCATAGGAAAACCTTCGTTTGGCTTTTCAATATTTGATCTTGCAATTGCATAAGCAAGTAAATTGCAAATGATCATCACTACGGCACATTTTGGAGACCACTGAAATGTCACTGGATCAGCTGCTGCTAATAATGTTGTGAGCATCTTTTATCCCTATTGAATAAACTCATTATCGACCATAAAGAATCCTTTTGCGTCAAATGTTACTCACCTCTTAAGAGTTTTTTACTTCTGTTTTACTTTTGAATGACTGCAGCATCAAAACAAAACCGTAAACAATAAATGCATCGCTAATCGTTAAAAACGATTCTGCTAGTCCGTGCAGTACATCTACATTTGTTAATTCATCCCCAAAATAAATTTGTGCGATTATTGCAAAAACTATCGTCATGAATACAAATAAGAGAGTTAACTTAAAACCAATAAATGATATTTTTGGTATCGCTTTTGTTTTGCCCGCATAACGCAGGAATACTAGATAAGGAATTAGTGAAAGGACGAAAAATGGGCTTGGGTCAATTCGTGCAATCGACTCAAGACTAAGAATTGAAATATTCATTGGTTTGGTTGTGATGACTCAGATCTAAACAAGTTCCATGCAGCAAATGCAAGACATATATTTCCTACAGTTGTAAGAGCTGCTTGTAGTACAACTAATCCTTTTAATTCAATACTGTTATCAAATATATGCCAAGTGATTGCGGCCATAGCACTAGCAAGATTTGGCAACATTGCTAAAGCAAAATATCCCAAAGCTCTGTTATTGGATATTGATGAAATATAGTCAATTACTATTATTGCAATCCCCCACTCAAATAGAGTTGCAATATGGATAAACCATGTTCCTAAAGAAAGTTCATGCATATATTTTCTTTTGTTTATTAAGCTCTTCTAAAACTTCTTGAGCATGTCCTATGGGTCTTACTCCTATCCATTTATATACAACTATACCCTTTGGATTGATCATAAATGTATTTCTTTTTGAATAGGGATATAACCATGAATCGTATGATTTGCTTATTTCTCCTGTTGTATCTGAAAGTAGGGTATAACCAAGTTTCGCGGATGTACAAAATGATTCATGTTCTTCTTCATTGTCAGCAGAGATTCCAACTACAGAGCAATTAAGTTTTTTAAACTTAGAAAGATTATCTTGAAATGCTTTGGCTTGTAATGTACAACCACTTGAGAAATCTTTAGGGTAAAAATATAAAATTAACCATTTACCTAAAAAATCACTTAGAGACCATTCTTTTTTATCCGGATTGTTTTTGTTGAAACCATTTAATAAAAAATCAGGTGCTTTTTGACCAAGGCTAACAGTATTTATACTTGCAAATAATTTTGAGGGTTTAACAAATAAAATATTAGAAAATAAAACAAAAAATTTTATAAATTGTCTTCTTTTCATTTGATTAACAAATCAAATTTATAATTTGTTTAAATCTACCCCTAATGATTTAGCATAATTTCCTAATCCCCTCTTCTGAATAGTTTTTAGTGCTCTTGTCGTTACTCTTATATTGATCCATTTGTTTTCTTCTTCCCACCATAATCTCCTCTGTTGCAGATTTGCGTGCTGCAATTTTTTGGTTCTAATATGGGAATGGCTGACTGACATTCCGTTGTTAGCTCTTGTGCCTGTAAGTTGGCAAACCCTAGACATTTTTTAAACTTGATCGTTTTTTTATTCTATCAAATGAGGTTGAGATTAAACGAATTTTTGCATTAATTTCCCTAAGACCTCAGCATTCCTAGTTTGAAAAGCTGCGATATCTTTATTCTCGAGACCTCCAATTGACAGTTTGGCCATCTCATAAACATGGATTGCGATGTCACTGGCTAATTGGCTATCCTCTGATTTGCCTGACCCTTCAATAACTATTGGGTTGGAGTTTAACTTTAATAATCCTTGAACAAGTGGATGGTTTGAATTGACAATTAAATTATGATATTCAGGTAGACCGGGAAGTTTCTGTTCCATTAATGCTGTTATATCATTAATTCTTCTCATTTGTTCTGGTAATAATATTAATGAAGGTGGGGAATTCTCACCTTTAAGGCTTTGCACTTGTACTGTCACTTTTTCATTGTTTAGAGCTGAACTAATCATCTTTTTAAGTGTTTCTGACTTAGTATTTCCATCTTTATCAGCGATTTCAGGTGAATCATCTTTAACGCTCTCATCAAGTTCGGAGTCTACTCTGACAAAATTTATTTCTTTATTTTTTTCCTCTAGCCAAGGAATAAATTGGGTATCAATAACAGTATCAAGTTTTAAAACTTCTTTGCCTTGAGAAGTCCACATGTTGAGTGCTGTTGATTGAGAGACTTCATCCGTTGAATATAAAACCTTTTTGTTCTCATCAGTTAGCCTATTCTTATAACCTTCAAGGGTGGTAAAAGTCTTTGATCCAGATTGTATTAGTTCATTAGAGTCTTCATTATCTGCTGAAGTGTTTTTTGTTGTTGAATATAAAATTATCTCTGTTACTTGTTCGGCAAATTTCTCATCTTCCATAGCTCCTATTTTTATAAAGGGTGATATTGAGTCCCAAATATCAGCATAAAATTGGGTTTCATCTTTCTTTAATGTTTTAAGCTTGTCGGCTAACTTCTTTGCAATAAAGTTACCTATAGATTTAACTCTTCTGTCTGATTGTAATGCGCTTCTACTTACATTTAAGGGAATATCAGGTGAATCTATTACTCCCCTCAAAGGTAATAAGTATCTAGGCACAATTTCTTTAATTGAGTCGCTAACAAATACCTGATTGCAGAAAAGTTTGATTTCACCACTTTCCCAATCGGCTCTTCCAGTTAACTTTGGAAAATATAATATACCTTGCAAATTATATGGATAGTCTGTGTTTAGGTGAACCCATAAAAGGGGATCGCCTTGGAAAGGATAGAGGTATTTATAGAGTTCTATATAATCTTGGTCCTTTAGATTTTGTTTACTTTCTCTCCATGGTGGATTCATTTTATTGATAACTTCTTCTTCTAGTGTGATTTCAATAGGCATGAAATCACAATATTTTTTTATTAATGTTTTAATTCTGCTTGGTTCAATGTATTCAATTTCATCTTCCATTAAATGTAAAATTATATCTGTACCAATTTCTTCTTTATCTGATTCATCAAGTGAATATTGAGGTGAACCATTACATTTCCATTTTACAGCTTGTGAATCATTTTTTGCTGATTTAGTTATTATTTCAACTTCTTCTGCAACCATAAAACTAGAATAAAAACCTAGTCCAAAATGACCTATAAATCCATCATCAGGTTGTTTATATTTTTCAAGAAATTCTTCTGCACTTGAGAAAGCGACTTGATTAATATATTTCTTAATTTCATCACTAGTCATTCCTATTCCATTGTCACTAATTGTCAATGTCTTATGTTCTCTGTCAATTGAGATTTTAATTTTTTCATCTTCAGCCGCGACACAATCTCCTGCAAAGGCGGCCATTTTTCTTTTTTTGATTGCATCTACGGAGTTACTTATAAGCTCTCTAATGAATATTTCATGATCTGAGTAGACTGCTTTTTTAATTATTGGGAATATATTTTCTGTGTGAATAAGAATAGTTCCTTCTTCTTTAACAGGCATGACTTATTGAAATTTTTATTATCATAGCGATACGAATTTCTGTTTAGGCGTTAAGTGCAAAAGTATTATTGATTCCAGGCCAATAGTTTTCGATCCCTGACAAATATTTAAATGATATAGTTAATTTATATCAATCTATCCATTCAATTTTTGTGCATCTATTGGATTTTAAAAGTTGATTTGTTGCATCATTTTTCTTTCGAGGTTCATGTGAAATTACAGAAATAATTCCCTTATTGTGCCATTCCTTTTGTTGTTTTAATGCTTTATAGATACTTGCACTTTGCTTGTATGCGATTAATACTTTTTGATTATTACCTTTCATTTCCTCGTTTGAGGAGACTAATTCCCTGATTTTATCAATGCTAATACTAAATCCAATTCCGAAGCAATTATGATCGCTAGAGCTGAATTTCTTTACCAAATCATCATATCTACCGCCTTTAGCAATAATAACTGGAGCACTTGGGGATGATGAAACAAGTGAGAAGGTTAAACCACTATACAATTTATATTTAGTCCCTAATGTAGGGTCTAGTTGCACTGCTATCTCCTTCTCGTTAGCTAATGGTTCAATAATAGTAAATAATTCCTTTAGGTTTTCAATATAAGAATTCGATCCATAGATATTTGTTAGATCAGTTAATATTTTCTCTGGTGCTCCTCTCATATTTAGGATCTTTTTTATAAAAATTCTTTGTTCATCTTTTATATCTAGTTTACTCAATGCTATGTAATCTAGATCGCAGAGAATATCTTTTATTTGATCTATTTTAGTTGAATCAAACGAGCTTAAAATAAGTTCCAATAGATATGTATTACCAATAAGTAATGTCATTTTATATTCCTGAGCAATTTCAATTGTTTTCAATGATTCAATCAGTAAAGTTAGAAGTTCTATCTCTGCATTAATAGCTTTTGTTCCTATCAATTCCACTCCGCTTTGAAATGACTCCTCGATATCAATACCACCATCAATACTTTGATTACATTTAAATGAAGTACCTGTCGACCAGAAACGAAGTGGCCTTTCATATTCATCAAATCTAGTTGAAGCAGCACGAACAATTGAAGCTGTTATTTCAGGTCTTAATCCAAGAGGTTCATCAGAAACGATTTTTAGTATTTCATTGTTTGAAATTCCACCAGCTGCCATAAGTGTGTCTAGACGTTCAATATGTGGCGGTGATATTCGCTCATATCCCCATAGTTGATATAAAGATGAAAGTTTAGATGCAATGAGATGGTTCTTTCTTACTTGCTGAGGATTTAAGTCGCGCGCACCCGAGGCAGGTTGCAATGTCATTATTTGAATCTTTTTATTACTTAAGGATCACATAAATTAGGACTATTTTCCACCATAAGAGTTAGGAGTTAATGGTCTAATTTTTGCAAGTTCATTTTTGAGCTCATTTTGTATGTTTGGATTACAAGCAAGAATTCTGCCGGTAGTGAGATCAAAATCTCCGAAAGGATAATTGGAAACTATTCCACCCGCCATTTCAACTAATGGTACCCCTGCTGCCATATCCCATTTTGCAAGTCCACGTTCCCAAAAAGCATCCACTTTGCCTGAGGCCACAAAGGCTAGATCTACAGCGGCTGCTCCTCCTCTTCTTACCCCATGGGTAAGATGGGTTAGCCAACAAAATTCTGAATAATTATTATCTAATACTTCTCGTCTGTCATATGCGAAACCTGTAACTAAGAGTGAATCAGATAAGGAATTCGTGTTCGTTACATTTATTTTATCGCCATTACAAAATGATCCATGCTCTGGAGATGCGTAATAAATTTCATTCAAAGATGGTACTGATATGGCTCCCAATATTGGATTGCTATTCCAAATTAAACCTATTGAAGTTGCGAAAAATGGATATCCATGAGCATAGTTTGTTGTTCCATCAAGAGGGTCTATACACCATTTTAATTCTCCATCCTTTGACTTATATCCGCTTTCTTCAGCAAGAATAGAAATGTAAGGCGTCTCTTTTTCTAAATATTCTATTATTATTTTTTCACATTCTATATCTGCATTAGTGACAAGATCTCCAGCAGTTCCTTTACACTTTATCGTTTTAATCCTTCCATAATTATTCATCAGCGATGCTCCCCCTCTTTCTGCGGCCTGCTTGGCAATTTCTAATAATTTATGAATTTCATCTTTATCTAGACCTGCATTCAAAGAAGCGGTTTTACAAGATGGTATAACCATGGCTATTATTTTTGTTTATATTAATCGTCTACTATTGGAAGATTCTATTTGTCTTTAAATCCATTTATTCTCTTTAATAAATTATTGATTACTAGGAACTTGTTTAGTAAAAAAGTATTTAATAAATAAATCCGATAGTTGAATTTTCAAGAAGACCTGTCTCTGTGGTATATATTTAAATTCAGCAATTGGAAAACATTTTATTGCTGATTTCAAGGAGAGGTGGCCGAGTGGTTGAAGGCGCAGCACTGGAAATGCTGTATAGGGGCAACCCTATCGAGGGTTCGAATCCCTCTCTCTCCGTCCCGCATGGTAACTTTTAATAAAAAAAGCTTTAGTGGTTATCCAAATTTTCCAGAGATATAGTCTTGAGTTGATTTTTGCTTTGGTGAATTGAACATGTTTTTTGTTTTATCAAACTCAACTAAAAATCCAATTTTTCCACCTAAATCCTTCTCTTTTTTCTCTGTGTTGAAAAAAGCTGTGTAATCACTGACTCTATTAGCTTGTTGCATATTGTGCGTAACAATGATAATTGTAAAATTCTTCTTTAATTCATGAATTGTCTCTTCAATTTTTAATGTAGATAATGGATCTAGTGCTGAGCATGGCTCATCCATTAAGATCACATCAGGTTCAATAGCAATTGTCCTTGCTATGCATAATCTTTGTTGTTGACCACCAGATAATGAATAACCACTTTCGTTTAATTTATCCTTGCACTCATCCCAAACGGCAGCCTTTGTAAGAGATTCTTCTACTAATTGATCCATATTACCTTTATATCCATTAACTCTTGCACCAAAGGCAATATTTTCGTAAATACTTTTAGGAAAAGGATTGGGTTGTTGAAAAACCATACCAATTCTCCTTCTAACCTCAACTGGATCTATATCCTCTGCATATATATCTATACCTTCAAAAATAACACTGCCTGATAATTTGCAACCTTCTATTAAATCGTTCATTCGGTTGATTGCTCTGATGACGGTTGATTTACCGCAACCTGATGGACCAATAAAAGATGTAACTTGATTCTTTTGAATATCACAAAACACATTTTTAACTGCAACTGAATTGCCATATGTAATTGATACATTATCGAGTGAGATTGAATATGTAGATTTTATATTTTTTTTATTCATTAGCTTATTTTATTATTAGTTTTGCTCATAATTATACTTTATTTTTTGAAAAAGCACCAAGTCTGCCTATCCATCTTGAAAGGATATTAAGACTTAAAAGTACAACAACTAATATGAATGATGCTGCCCATGCTAGTTGGTTTTGAGCTTCATATGGTTCAAGAGCGAAATTGTAAATTAACACTGACAATGAACCCATTTCATAGAAAAGATCATCAAAACTTGTAATATAGTAACGTGAGAAAAGAGCTGTAAATATTAATGGAGCTGTTTCTCCTGCTGCCCTAGCGAGTGCCAATAATACGCCTGTAGAAATTGAACTAAATGCAGCTGGTAATGTGATATTTGTTATCATTATGAATTTTGAGGCGCCAACACCAAATGCAGCTTTTCTCATATCATTTGGAACTAATTTAAGTGCTTCATCAGTAGTTTTAATTATTGTTGGAAGCATTAGAATTGAAAGTGATATTCCGCCTGCAATACCGCTGAACATTGATCCAAATAATATTTTGGTAGATACAATAATTGCATATATAAATACACCAGCAATTATAGAAGGTACCCCTGCAAGTACATTTGAACCAAACCTTATAAATTTTGCAAAGTTTCCTGATTTTGAATATTCGGCAAGATATATTCCACCTCCTACTCCAACAGGTATTGATATTATTGAAGCAATAACTGCCATTATTAAAGTTCCAGTTATTGCTGGCCCTATTCCTCCAGCTGAGAGAAGATCATCTCCTGGTGGCTCAGGTTCAAGAATTAAGGTCTCTAAGTTTATATAACTTCCACCTTTTATTAATACATAGCTTATGACTAATATTAAAGGAAGTACAGAAATGGTGGCAAAAAGAGCAGAAATGATAGTTAAGGCTTTGTTCCCAATATTTCTAGTTAGAGAGGGATTATAAGTTAGAGATTTTTTTGAAGTGTAATTCATTTATTGATATTTTAAGCTTAATTTTTTTACAATCCACTGGGCAAATACATTAACCAATAAGGTTAATATCATTAGGATTAATGCTGCATACATTAGAGAAGAGACTTGGCTTCCATCTGCTTCACCAAATTGATTGGCGAGCATGGATGAAATTGTATATGAAGGAGCAAATATTGACCAACTAAAGTTATTTGAATTGCCAATAATCATAGTAACTGCCATTGTCTCACCCATAGCTCTTCCTAGAGCAAGTAAAACTCCTCCAGTTATCCCAGAAATTGCGGCTGGAATAATAACTTTAAAAATAGTAGTCCATCTTGACGCTCCAATTCCATAGGCAGCTTGCCTAAGTTTAGATGGAACTTGTTTTAGTGAATCTTTTGAAATCGATGTAATTATAGGTAGTATCATTACCACAAGTATTAATATTGCTGGCATCATTCCAGCGCCCAAAGGTTGGGTGCTGAAAAATGGGATAAATCCCAATAGTTCGTAGATTATGTTCAAAAATGGTCTAATAAAAGGTTCCATAATAAATACTGCCCATAGTCCTAAAACTACTGATGGAATAGCAGCTAAAAGTTCAACCATTATCCCAATTACATTTCTTATATATTCGGGAATTATATTTTCAGTTATAAATATTGCAGTGCCGACGCCCAATGGAATGGCAATTAATAATGACGCAATCGATGTAAAAAGGGTCCCATAAATAGCTGTGAATGCACCGTACTCATCTGTAACTGGATTCCATGCAGAGCTAAAAAGAAACCTCAGTCCATATTTTGAAATTGATTCAGTAGATTCATAGTAAACGACAGCAAATATGGAAAAAAGCACTACGGCTACCATTGAAGCCAAGGCAACAACAATATTTTTAAACCCAACATCTACCAACTTCTCTGAAGTTGGTCTTGTCCTCAATGAAAATTTGGATGTACTTGCTTTGTCCACGAGCTAAAGCATTTACTTTATGAATCTATATCTAATCTCAAATTTTTCACTAAGGTAGGGTTAATGATTGGCTTTAAGTGTTGAAGGGTACATAATAAGTATTGAATAACCTTAAACGCTAGTTACTGTGGGGCTTAAATAAGTATTGCCATGGGGAGAATTGTTGGCATTGACTTGGGAACGACAAATTCCGTTGTAGCGGTGTTGGAGGCTGGTAGGCCAGTAGTTATTTCTAATGCGGAAGGAG
Source organism: Prochlorococcus sp. G4PB17 (assembly GCF_059772445.1). NCBI lineage: Bacteria > Bacillati > Cyanobacteriota > Cyanophyceae > Synechococcales > Prochlorococcaceae > Prochlorococcus > Prochlorococcus sp. G4PB17. The sequence continues at coordinate 299,851 of NZ_CM186288.1, forward strand.
CTAGGACTACACCATCAGTTGTAGGCTTTACTAAAGAATCTGAATTGTTAGTTGGTCAACTTGCAAGAAGGCAATTAGTTCTAAATCCAAAAAATACTTTTTCAAATTTAAAAAGATTTGTTGGAAGAGCTTGGGATGAACTTGAAGAAAATAGCCTTTCAGTTCCTTACAATGTCCGTGCTAATGATCAAGGAAATGTTCGCGTAACATCTTCTGTTACTAAAAGAGAGTATGCACCGGAAGAATTGATTGGAAACATTATTAGGAAGTTAATAGACGATGCAGAAACTTATTTAGGAGAGAATGTTGATTCAGCAGTAATTACTGTGCCCGCTTATTTCAACGATTCACAAAGGCAAGCAACTAGAGACGCAGCAAATTTGGCTGGTATAAATGTTGAAAGGATATTAAATGAGCCCACTTCAGCTGCTCTTGCCTATGGATTTGATAAAAGTTCCTCAAGAAAGGTCTTGGTCTTTGATTTAGGAGGAGGAACTTTTGATGTGTCATTAATGTCAATTTCTAATGGTGTTTTTGATGTGAAAGCTACTTCAGGGGATACTCAATTGGGAGGTAATGATTTTGACCAGAAGATTGTTGATTGGCTTGCTGATGATTTTTTAAATAAAAATAAGATTGATTTGAGAAGAGATAGGCAATCATTACAAAGACTTACTGAAGCGGCTGAGAAGGCGAAGCAGGAGCTTTCTGGTGTCCAAGCAACCCCTATATCACTCCCCTTTATTTCTACTGGTAATGACGGTCCATTACATATTGAAAGAACTCTGACTAGAAATATTTATGAGAGTCTTTGTAATGATCTTCTTGATAAATTATTGGATCCTGTCAATACCGTTATTGATGATTCAGGTTGGAGACCTGAAGAAATAGATGAAGTAGTTCTAGTGGGAGGAAGTACTCGAATGCCAATGGTAAAGCAATTAGTTAAAACTCTTGTACCGAACCCTCCCTGTCAATCTGTTAATCCTGATGAAGTGGTTGCTATTGGGGCAGCTATTCAAGGCGGAATTATTTCAGGAGAGCTTAGAGATCTTTTGTTGAATGACGTCACTCCCCTTTCTCTGGGATTAGAAACTGTTGGTGGTTTGATGAAAGTTTTAATTCCACGTAATACTTGCATACCTGTTAGGCAATCAGATGTTTTTAGTACCTCTGCCTCAAATCAATCATCAGTAGAAATTCATATTTGGCAAGGTGAACGGCAAATGGCATCGGACAACAAATCTTTAGGTAAATTTAGATTATCTGGTATTCCTCCAGCTCCAAGAGGTGTCCCTCAAGTTCAAGTTGCCTTTGATATTGATGCAAATGGTTTATTAGAAGTAAGCGCAACGGATAGAACAACAGGAAGGAAGCAGTCTGTAAGTGTTACTGGCGGCTCAAACTTGAATCAAAACGAAGTTGATAAACTTATTGAAGAGTCTAAAGCTAAAGCCTCAGAAGACAGAAAAAAACGTGCTTCTATCGATCAAAAAAATAATGCATTAACACTCGTAGCCCAAGCTGAGAGGAGACTAAGAGATGCTTCTTTAGAATTAGGTCCTTATGGTGCAGAAAGACAACAGAGATCTGTAGAAATTGCGATGAGAGACGTAGAAGATTTGCTCGAAGAAAATGATTTGCAAGAACTTGAATATGCTGTTGGTTCTTTACAAGAAGCACTCTTTGGATTAAACCGTCGCTTATCAGCAGAAAGAAAAACTGAGTCAAATCCAATTCAAGGGATTAGAAATACTTTTGGGTCGTTAAAAGACGAATTATTTTCCGATGATTACTGGGATGATGACCCTTGGGATTACTCACAAAGAGGCCAGAACCGAAATGGTGACAATAACTATAGAAGAAGGGACTTAGATCCTTGGGATAATGACTACTACCGGTGAACCAAATTATTGGTCTTTATTAGGAGTTTCGCCTGAATGTGATTCTTCTGAACTTAAAGCAGCTTTTAGGAAAGAAGCGAGAAAGTGGCATCCTGATTTAAATAAAAATGATTCGAATGCCGAAGAAAGATTCAAATTAATTAATGAAGCGTATGCCGTTCTAAGTGACCCAAAAAAAAGACTTGATTGGGAGAAAAGAAATAATAAAAATATTGATATTTTCAATAATCGATTTCCAACTTACGAGGAATATTTGGATGTTGTATTGGGAATTAAAACTAATTTTGAAAGTGAATTTGATGATATAGATGATCAGCAATTTGAGCAAACTGAAGATCAATATGATAATTATGATCAATCAAATATTAATGAAAATATTCCAGCGACAAGTGAACCTTCTCCCCCACCCACATTGATTTATGAAGATCAAGAATCTATTGTTGAAATTACACCAGATCAGGCACTTTTTGGCTCTTCGGTTGATATTCAACTAGAAGATGGCACTCTTGTAGAAGTTTTGACTCCCCCTTTTGCTGGTGATGGATGGAGATTACGTATAGAAGGTGCAGCAATCGGTTTCCGCGATCATTTTGTACAATTAAAAGTTCAAACAAACGAAGGTTTAAGAATTGATGGCTTAAGAGTTTTATACCGGCTTGAATTATTTCCACATGATGCTTTATTGGGATGTGCTGTTGATGTACCTACTCTTAATGGGACGGTTACATTACAAGTCCCGCCGAATTCTTCTACAGGAAGAATGTTAAGGCTTAGAGGTCGCGGTTTGGAATATGAAGACTATCGTGGTGATCAGATTGTTGAAATAATTATTGTGTTACCTGATAATTTATGTGATTCTGAGATTGCATTATATCAACGTCTAAACGAATTATCCATGGAAAATTATTAGAATAATATTGTTTATTCATTTTATAGTTTTATAATAAAGCTGGTTTTATTATAATTATGTTAGTTCATGTCCTTTTGTATGATGCGGGGACTCAAAATGAGGGAATACATTCCCTCGAACTTAAAGGCTCAACAGTAATCCTTATGTTTCAAGAAAAAGATGATGCTCAAAGATATTGTGGATTGCTTGAAGCTCAGGATTTTCCGACCCCTTCTGTCGAGAAATTAACTAGATCTGACATTGAGACTTTCTGTCTGGAGGCTGGATATGAGGCACGTTTTGTTGAGAAAGGTTTTATTCCTAGCACTGATGAGGAAAGATTAATGATTTCTCCGCCTCTTTCAAATTTAGAAGTAGGAAACTGGCAAAATATAAATAATAAACAGTCTTCTGATGAACAGCTTGAAGATATAAAAAAACGTCTAGAAAATCTTTTATGATTAATTCATATAAATATTCTGATGATAATAGCTTACAGATATTAACTGAGCAAATTAATTTAACTTCTTTAGATTTAGATTCTAAGTCTACTTTACAGATTGTTAATCTTTTTTCTGAAGCAGATAAAGAACCACAAATAGCTGTTAATAAAGCTATTCCAGAAATAGTTAAAGCAATTGATGAGATTACATCTAAACTTAAATTAGATGGTCGTTTGTTTTATATAGGTGCAGGAACTTCAGGAAGATTAGGTGTTCTTGATGCTTCTGAATGTCCACCCACTTTTTGTATATCACCAGAAAAAGTACAAGGAATTATAGCGGGAGGAGAACCTGCCTTAACAAAAAGTTCTGAAGATCTTGAGGATAGTAAAGATCTTGCAATTTCTTCTCTAAAAGAAAAAAAGTTTAGCAAGGATGATGTATTAATTGGTATAACGGCAAGTGGCAGAACGCCCTATGTTCTATCTGCATTAAAATATTCCAAAGGTATAAAAGCACTTACAATTTCTATTTCATCTGTTCCCCGTAATGATTCACTTATTTCTTCTGATATTGATATTAGATTGTTGACAGGTCCGGAGATTCTTGCAGGTTCAACAAGACTAAAAGCAGGCACAGCAACCAAGATGGCGTTGAATATTATTTCAACATCCGTGATGATTAAATTAGGAAAGGTTTATGGAAATAGAATGGTCGATCTTTCAGTTACAAATAGTAAGTTGTTGAATAGAGCGGTTACTATCTTATTAGAAGTTGGATCAGTTAATAAAGATGAAGCTTTTAGATTACTTAAAATGACTAATGGTTCTGTTAAATTATCATTATTAATTGCATTGTCCAATTTAGATGTTATTAAGGCTAAAAAATTACTTGCTGATTCTAATGGAAACTTAAGACATGCTTTGTCCAAAGTTACTAATAATTAAATTAAATTAAATTTATTTTTACTCATATAAGATAACTTTAATGCATTAAGTTTTAAAAACAGTTACTATGAAAAAAAATCTTTTAAAATGTCGAAAGTATTAATGAACACTGATAAGGGCCAATTAACAATTGACCTTTTTGATGATGATGCCCCAAGGACAGTAGAAAATTTTTTGAAGCTTGTAAGTGAAAGATTTTATGATGGTCTTTCATTTCATCGAGTTATAGATGGATTTATGGCTCAAGGTGGATGTCCAAACACAAGAGAAGGTTCAAAAGGAATGCCTGGTACAGGTGGGCCTGGTTATTCAATTAATTGTGAGATTAATCCCAACAAGCATGTTGCAGGCTCTCTCTCAATGGCACACGCTGGAAAGGATACTGGTGGTAGTCAATTCTTTTTAGTCCATTCACCACAGCCGCATCTTGATGGAGTCCATACTGTTTTCGGCAAAACGGAAGATATGAAAGTTCTTCTATCAATTACTAATGGAACTAAAATAAATAGTGTAAGTCTTATAAAGTGATTTTAGCTCCATATAATCATACTAGTTTTATCCTTTAGATTCCAGTCAAATAAAGGAGAGCTTTCAATTATCGAAAGCTCTTTTTTATCCTTTTTTTCTATAATTATATTTTGAGATGGATGGATAAGTTGTTCATGATTGTCGCTTTTAATTATTCCAATTCTTTCAGTTTTTTCCCAGTTACATAGTTCTTTTAACAGAGATTCTAACAACCTTTTATCAATTAGATTTTTTTCTAACTGTGATTTAATATCTCTATGTGTAATATTCCATATAAAAATAGGGTTTTCGCATAAGGCACTTAATCTTGGTGCATTTTCTATTGATATGTTTAAAAAATGATTTCTTGACCATTTACTTGCCTTATTTTCAAAGTGCTTCAATTCATTATTTGTTATATTTCCATCCCAAAAAACAACTATATTTTGTGTCTCATTCGTAAGATTTATTTGCTTATTATTATCAATTAAATGTCCAAGTTTTTCCCTCTTTACTTCAAGGTATGCTGCATTGTGATCTCCTGGACAAATTACTAATGGTACTCTGGTCTCTACCTTAAGCCCATATCCTCCAAGTCCAGCAATTTTTCTAGGATTATTTGTTAATAATTTAAGTCTATTTATTCCTAAATCAGTCAAGATTTGAGCTCCGACCCCATAATTTCTAAGATCTGCTGGAAAACCTAATTTTTCATTTGCTTCTACTGTATCCAGGCCTCCATCCTGCAAATTGTAAGCTTTTAATTTATTGACCAACCCAATCCCTCTTCCCTCCTGCCTGAGATATACAACTACTCCTTCTCCTTCTTGAGAAATTCTTGATAAAGCAGCCTCTAATTGAGGCCTACAATCACATCTTAAAGATCCGAAGGCATCTCCGGTAAGGCACTCTGAGTGCATTCGTACTAAAACTGGTTCCTTCAGATTCTCAGGATTACCTTTTATTATCGCAACATGTTCTGATCCGTCTAATTCATTTTTATATCCAATAGCCTTAAAATCACCAAATAAACTTGGCAATTTAGCAACTGCTTGTCTATAGACAAATCTTTCGTTCTCAAGTCTGTAGTGTATTAAATCTGCAATACTTATCAACTTTAAATTTCTTTCTTGGGCGTATTTTTTAAGTTCTGGTAATCGCGCCATTGAGCCGTCATGATTTTGAATCTCACATATGACACCTGCCGGAGATAGGCCAGCCAATAATGATAAATCAACTGCAGCCTCTGTATGGCCTGCTCTTTTTAATACTCCACCAATTTTTGCCCTTAAGGGAAAAATATGACCTGGTCTTCTTAAATCAATTGGTTTTGTTTCACTATTGAGGGCTACTTGAATTGTTTTTGCTCGATCTTCCGCTGATATTCCTGTGGAGACCCCAAATTCTGGACCTGCATCAATACTTACAGTGAATGCTGTTTGGTTCGAATCAGTATTTCTATCAACCATTAATGGTAGATCTAATTCGTCTAATCTTTTCCCTTGCATCGCTAAGCAAATCAATCCTCTTGCTTCCCTAGCCATGAAATTAATCTGCTGCGGAGTTGCAAATTGAGCTGCGCAAATCAAATCTCCCTCATTTTCTCTTTTTTCATCATCAACAACAACAACACATTCTCCGTTCCTTATAGCGGCAAGAGCATCCGCTATATCATCAAATTCAATTTCATAACAATCTTCTGATTTCAACTTATTCCTCTAGTTTGTGGTGAAATGGTTCTTTGCTAATTATTCTCAAATGAATATTCTATATTCTACGAAATAATCTTGAAGTTATGGCAATTAATAAACCAAAAGCGGGAAGGGTCGCAATTATTGGAGCTTCCGGATATGGAGGTCTACAACTTGTTAAGTTAATAAATGAGCATCCAAAATTTGATATTTCATATTTAGCAGGTGAACGAACTGCAGGAAAAAGTTGGAATGAAACAAATCCTTTTATCAATATTTCAGTTGATCAAGAAATTTCTTCTACAAATATTGAACAAATATCTAAAGTTTCTGATTACGCAATATTGAGTTTACCTAATGGAATCTCATCACAACTATCCCCTTTATTATTAGAAAATGGCATAAAAGTTCTTGATTTGTCGGCTGATTATAGATTTAAATCTCTAAACAAATGGAAGGAAGTTTACGCAAAAGAGTCTTCAAAATATCCAAGGTTTGACTTTGAATTATGTGAAGAGGCTATTTATGGTTTTTCAGAAGAATTTAGTAGTGAAATATCTAAGTCAAGATTAATTGCATGTCCAGGTTGTTACCCAACATCATCTTTGAGTGTTCTTATTCCTTTTTTAAAACAGGGTTTAATTGAAAGTGAGGGAATTGTTATTGATGCGAAATCAGGGACATCAGGCGGAGGGAGGAATCCAAACGAACAATTGCTCTTATCTGAGTGTTCTGAATCAATTAAACCTTACGGAGTAATTGGTCATAGGCATACAGCTGAAATTGAAAATATTGCTAGTCACTTTGCTGGCCATGAAGTGAATTTACAATTTACCCCGCATTTAGTTCCAATGGTCAGGGGAATTTTATCAACAGTTTATGCTCGTTTAAGGGATCCTGGATTAACGGCTGATGACTGTAAAATTGTTTTGGAAGCTTTTTATAAAAACAAGCCATTTATTGAGATTTTGCCTGTTGGAACATATCCCGCAACAAAATGGGTTAAAAATACAAATAAGATTATGATTTCTGTAGAAGTTGATAAACGTAACGGTCGAATAGTACTTATGAGTGTTATTGATAATCTTCTAAAAGGTCAAGCAGGTCAGGCTATACAAAATTTAAATATTATGCACGGACTTGAATCAGATATGGGTCTTCCTAAAATTACCTACTATCCTTAACTCAAGTTCTTATATTCTTAGCTACTTTTGCTATTGCTAAAGGTAATATTATATGTTCCATATCTTGAATTCTTTTTTTTAAAGTTTCTTTGCTTTCTTCTTCTTTAAGGGGGACTGCAGCTTGAATAATTATTGAACCAGAATCAACTTCCTTTTGCACATAATGAACTGTACATCCAGTAATAGTTACTCTGTTATCGATTGCCTGCTGTATTGCATCTATACCTTTAAATGAAGGCAAGAGTGATGGATGTATATTAATTAGACGGCTTTCAAACCTTTTAATTATTTGTTCACCAACAATTCTCATCCATCCAGCCATAACAACTAGTTCTACGGATAATTCCTCTAGTTTTTCCATAACCAACATATCGTGTTCTAATCTCGTATTACAATCTCTATGATTAATGATTATATAGGGTATATTGAATTTTAATGCCTTTTGTATAGCTAAGCAATTCGGATTATTGACAATTAGAATAGAGATTTCGGCATTAAGCTGTTTGCTTTGAATTGATTTAACAATGTATTCAAAATTAGAACCGTCTCCTGAGGCAAGTATCCCTAATCTGATTTTTGGTTCAAATAGGGGGCTTTCTGAATCAAATGGACTAATTAGGCATTGTCCATTTAAACCATTATATAAATTATTTTTTCTATATTCTTTATTATCTTGATTCATCAATTAATGATAATTATCCAACTAAATATATGACCTTTTGAAGAAATTACAATATTTAAATATAAAGAGATATTTAATATTATTAAAAAGTTAAAATACTTTTAGATATAGCCGGGGTTAGATAATAATTACTAGCAAGCTTATTTACATTCTTTTTGTCAATTACTAAACATTTGCCATTTAAAAACCATTCTTGACTAATATAAATTAGTTTTATTTGTTTAACGGTTCTCATTTGAGAATACCTTCTAACAGAACTCATTAAGGAGTATTCTTTATCAATAATGGCAATAACTGACATCTTCCAGATGAACAACAAAGATAAATGGTTAAGGTACTGCGACCTTTTATTTAGCGATGATTCATTAGGTTTTTGGTTAGATATAAGCAGAATGGATGTCGAGACTACCGATTTTGATTATTTTAAGGACAATTTTTCAAAAGCTTTTGATTCTTTATCAAATCTCGAAAAAGGATCAATAGCTAATATTGACGAAGATAGACAAGTCGGGCATTATTGGCTTCGTAATCCAAAAATTGCTCCTAGCCAAGAAATTTCAGATTCTATTACTAAGGAAATTAAAGATATATCCAAGTTTGGGTCTTCTATCTTAAATGGTGAAATAACAAACATCGATGGAAAAAAATATACAGATGTTTTTTGGATAGGAATAGGTGGAAGTGGTTTAGGTCCACTACTGATTAAGGAGTCTTTTAAAAAGGAAAATATAGGGTTGAATATACATTTTCTAGATAATGTAGATCCTGAGGGCATTTCCCATAAATTAAATTCTATTCTTCCAAATATTGATTCAACTTTGTTTGTAGTTGTTAGTAAATCTGGCGGCACTCCAGAACCATTGATTGGAATGGAGCAAGCTATGAAGTTTGTCCACGACAATAACCAGGATTGGTCATCTCGAGCGATAGCTATTACTTCAAAAGGGAGTAAGTTAGATGTCTTAGCACGTAACGAAAATTGGTTAGCTATTTTTGATTTACCTGATTGGGTTGGTGGAAGGACAAGTATTACTGGTGCTGTTGGATTATTACCTGCAGTTCTAATTGGCGCTGATATAAACAAGTTTTTAGATGGAGCATCTCAAATGGATGCACTAACAAGAGTAAATGACATTAAAAATAATCCAGCAGCACTTTTGTCTTTAGCTTGGTTCAAATCCGGAAATGGAAAAGGGTTAAGAGATATGGTTGTACTTCCGTATAGAGACAGATTAGAAGTCTTCAGTAGATATCTTCAACAACTTGTGATGGAATCTTTAGGCAAGAAGTTCGATAGAGATGAAAATCAAGTTAATCAAGGAATTGCAGTTTATGGAAACAAAGGTTCTACTGATCAGCATGCATATGTGCAGCAATTAAGAGATGGAGTTGATAATTTCTTTGTTAATTTCTTAGAGATTCTTCACGACCCTGCAGAGATAATTGAAGTAAAAAATAAACGACCAGGTGACTATTTATCTGGTTTTCTTCAAGGAACTCGTTCAGCATTGACAGAAGGCGGTAGACAGAATTTGACAATTACATTCAAATCTTTTGATGAATCAAGCCTTGGAGCTTTAATTGCATTATTTGAGAGAGCCGTAAGCCTATATGCAGAATTAATTAATGTTAATGCTTATAATCAACCTGGAGTGGAAGCTGGAAAAAAAGCTGCTACAAATATAATTAATCTTCAAAAAGAAATAGAGAAACTTTTAGAAGATGGGAAGCGAAGAACATTAAATGAAATCAACGATGCGTTGTCTACTGACTCCACTGAGTCGATTTATTTAATTCTCAGAAAACTTTCAGAGAATTCTGATCAATATTCAATGATTGGTAATCAATCAAATCCAGATAAACTAATTATTTCAAGAAATTGATTTCTAAATAACTATATTCACTAATTTATTCGGAACAACAATTATTCTTTTTGGTTCTTGTCCATTGATCCACTTTAGAGCAGCCTCACTTTTAATTGCGATATCCCCTAATTTGTCTTTAGATAGATTTTTACTTGCATCAATTGATCCTCTAACTTTTCCATTTATTTGTATCATAAGTTTAAAAGTATCTTCTTCAATTGCAGCTTCATCGAATTTTGGCCATGATTGAAGATGAATACTTTGAGTATTCCCTATTGTCTTCCAAAGCTCCTCTGCAATATGAGGAGAAAAAGGAGAGGTTATTTTAACTAATATAGAAATAACATTACTTAGAGTTTCATTACTACAGTTATTTACTATTAAATTTAGGCCATTTACAGCTTTCATAAGTTCAGATATTGCTGTATTAAATTGAAGATTATCTAGATCTTCAGTAATTTCCTTAATTGCAATATTAATTAGACGTAATGCCTCATCATCTTTTAACTTTTCTTTTTCTATATTTAATCTTCTATTATTCTTAGTGAGTTCTAAAGTATTAATAACAAACTTCCAAAGTCTTTGTATAAATCGATATTGACCTTCAACATCTGAATCATCCCATTCCAAATCTTTTTCTGGAGGAGCTTTAAAAAGTATAAACATTCTAGCCGTGTCAGCACCATATTTATCTATAACTAAAGAAGGATCAACACCATTATATTTTGACTTTGACATCTTTTCATAAATGATTTCAATACTCTCTCCAGTAATTGGATCTTTAGGATCATTAATATCTTTAATTTGATCTTTTGAAAAATATTTATTAGTATTTGTATTCTTAAAAGTAATAGCTTGAACCATTCCCTGCGTTAATAATTTCTGAAATGGCTCTTTAATATTTATTAATCCACATCTCTTTAAAGCCTTGGTTAAAAATCTTGAATAAAGTAAATGTAAGATTGCGTGCTCTATACCACCAACGTATTGTTTAACAGGAAGCCATTTATCTATTTCACTTTTTATAAATGGTTTATCATCATTTTTAGGGTTTATATATCTTAAAAAGTACCAAGATGAACACATAAAAGTGTCCATAGTGTCTGTTTCTCTTTTTGCTTCAAGTCCACATTCTGGACAACAAGTATTTATCCATTCTGTTTTTGTAGTTAAAGGTGACTGACCTTTACCAGTTAATTTAATATCTATAGGTAGAGAAACAGGAAGATCTTTGTCCGGGACTCGAACTTGACCACACTTCTTACAATTGATAATAGGAATTGGGCAACCCCAATATCTTTGTCTAGATATTAGCCAATCTCTTAACTTATAGGTGATTTTTGGTTTTGCCCAGTTATCATTAGAACCTAATTCAAGTATTTTTGTTTTTGCAATGTTAGACTCAATTCCATTGAATCTATCAGAATTAATCATAATACCCTTATCTACGTACTCAGCATTTAAATAACTATTATCTTCATCATTATTTGGTCTTATGACATAATTAATTGGTAAATCATATGATTTAGCAAACTTATAATCTCTACTGTCATGAGCGGGAACACCCATGACAGCTCCAGTTCCATATTCCATAATCACATAATCGCCAATCCAAACTGGTATCTCTTTATTATTTGCTGGATTAATTGCATTTACTCCTAAATACATTCCGAGTTTTTTTCTACTATCTGAATTACGTTCTAGATCACTTAACTTCTCTTGAGTTTTCCTAAATTCATTTAATTGATCAATATCTTTATCATTTATTAATTTATCAATTAACGGATGATTTGATGCTAAGACAATATAACTTACTCCATAGACTGTATCAATTCTTGTAGTGAAAGCTGTTATTTTTTGGTCGTGATTTTTGATATCAAATGTTATTTCAGCGCCGATTGATTTCCCAATCCAATTTTTTTGCATAATCCTGACTCTTTCTGGCCAGTCTTTAAGCTTAACTAAATCCTTATTTAGATCTTCGGCAAAACTAGTAATTCTTAGAAACCACTGGTTTAATTCCTTTTTCTCAACTTTAGCTCCAGATCTCCAAGATTTACCCTCCGCATCTACTTGTTCATTTGCAAGAACAGTTTGATCAATTGGATCCCAATTCACTGTTGCTTTTTTTTGATAGGCAAGATTATTTTTATGTAATTGATTAAATATATATTGAGTCCATTTATAATAATCTTCTTTGCAAGTAGTAACTTCTTTAGACCAATCTATTGATAATCCAAGTCGATCTAATTGATCTTTCATTTGTGAGATATTTTTATCTGTCCAAGTAGATGGACTTGTTTCTCTTTCTATTGCTGCATTTTCAGCCGGTAAGCCGAATGCATCCCATCCCATTGGATGAAGGACGTTATAACCCTGCATCCTTTTATATCTAGCAAGTACATCTGTAATGACATAATTCCTCACGTGCCCCATATGTAATGAACCGGAAGGGTACGGGAACATCGACAACGCGTAAAAAGTATTGTCTTTTTTTACATCCGTATTTGTTCTATAGAGCCCTTTATTAGCCCACTCTTTTTGCCAATAAGCTTCTATATCACGAGGCTCGTAACGCTGGTCAAAAATCTCTGAAGTAGTATTATTCAAGGAAGATCTCCTTCAGTAGTTGATTTGCCAATCAAATAATGTTCTCATAAATTGATGCCCAATATGCGATTAGTACTGAAATTACAACCAAGAAAGCTTTGAAAGCTTTATTTTCTACGAACATAGTTAAACAAACTTTAAATCATGAAAAATAATTTCTCAAAATATCAAGGACTTGGTAACGACTTTATTATCTTTGATGCTCGAGGAAATAATTTAGATAATTTGTTTACTGAAAATAAAGATAATTTTATTGAACATCTATGTAATAGAAATTTTGGCATCGGAGCTGATGGAATTATTCTTGTATTAGAGTCCAAAAATAAATGTTTTGTGAGAATGAAGATATTTAATTCTGATGGATCTGAACCAGAAATGTGTGGAAACGGTATAAGATGCTTGATTGCTTTTTTAAATGATAATTATGAAATTAAAGATAAGTCTGAGATTCTAATTGAAACTAAAGCTGGTCTGATTATTACCTTTATTGATGATGATAAAAATATCAAAGTAAATATGGGTGAACCTATTCTTTCTCCTGAAGATATACCTACTAAATTGTTAATGAATAATTTAACTATTCCCAATGGAAAGATTACAATAAATGATCAAACTTTAAATGTTTATGCTGCTAGCATGGGAAATCCTCATATGATCGTATTTGTTGATAAAATTGAAAATATACCATTTGAAGATTGGGGAAGATACCTGGAAAAACACAACACATTTCCCAATGATACCAATGTTCACTTTGTAGAATTAATTGATAAATCAAATATTAAAGTTAAAGTATGGGAGAGAGGATGTGGGCCAACACTGGCTTGTGGAACTGGAGCTTGCGCATGTCTTGTCGTAACAGCTAATCTAGGTAAAACTTTAAACAAAGCTAATGTCTATTTACCAGGCGGAAAGTTAGAAATTGAATGGCCCAATCAAGCAGGTCCAGTTTTAATGCAGGGGCCTGCATTAAAAGTATTTAGTGGAGAGATAGATATTTAATCACTCTTCTATATGAAAAATATTTATCTCGATGCATCAGCGACTACTCCGCCACATATTGATGTTATTAATAAATTAAAGGATATACAATCTGAATGCTGGGGGAATCCATCAAGTATTCATAATGTTGGGGTTATTGCAAGAGATATTTTAGAAAGATCTAGATTATCAATAGCTAATAAATTAAAAGCTTCATCTGAGGAAATATTTTTCACTTCTGGAGCAACTGAATCGAATTATCTTGCTCTTAAATCTGTATCTAAAAATCTTGATAAAGGAAGACTTGTTATAAGTAACGTTGAACACCCTTCTATTAACTTAATAGCGAATCAATTGCTTATTGATGGCTGGGATATTAAATACTGGCCTGTAGATAATTATGGAATTATTGACTTAGATCTGTTGGATGAAATGTTAACTCCTCCGACAAAAATTGTTTCGATAATCTGGGGGCAAAGTGAAATTGGGTCCATTCAGCCCATAAATCTAATAGGAATGGAATGTAAAAAACGAAATATACTTTTTCATACTGATGCGACACAGGTCCTCCCTAGCGGTCTTTTTGATTGGAGTAATTTAAATGTTGATATGCTTAGTGCCTCTGCGCATAAACTTCAAGGCCCTAAAGGAATTGGATTATTAATGTTGCGAAAAAGCGTTCGAGATTTATTGATTAATGATCCTTCCTATGGATTCAAGAATGGCTCTATAAGATCTGGTACTGAGTCAGTTCCGCTTATTGCAGGTTTTTCGACAGCAATTGACCTACTAAATGAATATATAGAAGTTAGTGCTAATGAAACTTTATTTCCTGAGAATAATGTTTCTAAAATGACTTCTATTTTAAAAAATAATCTAGTTAAGAATAAACAACTTACATTTACTGGTCATCCTAAAGAACGATTACCGAATAATCTCTCATTTCTCTGTCATACAAAATCAATGATTCCAATTAATGGTAGAGAAATTGTTCGATTATTGTCACAACATGGTGTCTATATAAGCAGTGGTAGTGCTTGCTCATCATCTAGTCAAGGACCAAATCCCATACTGGTAGCAATTAATATTGATAAACCACTCCAAGAATCTGGATTAAGAATAACTATTGGTCCATGGATTTCAAATGATGATATTAATTCAGTTTCAAATATAATATATGAATTATTGCAATCTTTAGAACTAAAAAAACAATGATCATTAAATTATGAATATCCTACCCTCAGATCTTAGAGAAGCTGAAAAAAATGTATTTGAATCAATTCAAAGTTATTTTTTAAGTAATTCTGAACAATCTTTTCTTTCTATCAACCTTAAATTTGAAGGATTACGAATCAATCCAATAATTTTTCGTTTATCTAACAAACTAACTGAAATTAAATTAGATAATGTTTTATTATGGGCAGATGCTGGTGGAGCGGCTCTTGCTAAAAGAGATAACCCTGAATTGTCCAATAAGATTTTTACATTTAAGGAGTTTATTAATTCTACAGATTCGTTGAATTCTTTATTATTAGTTTGTTCTCCTCAACCATATGATATTGAGATGTTTGAGCAAGTATGTTCTCATTCTAATTCAACGGTAATTATGGTTAACGGTAAGTTGGAAGATCCAATAGTAGGAATCGGAAGTGTCGGTAGGGAAATGAGAAAAAGATTTGCTGAAAAATGGAAGGTACTTTACTTTGTTCAACCATTATCTATGGGTGCATTATTGAAAAGATTTCCTAATGACTGGCAGCTTTTTAAATTAAACCCAGATGGATATTCTTTTGTTAAATCATTTGATAAACGTCCTGATGATGAAACTATAATCCTAAACTTATAATTCTATGAGTAAAAAAAATTATTTATATATTGGCATAATTTTATTATCAATAAATATATTAAATAGTAATTTATTCAAATTATATTCATATTTAAGACAAAGAATTAATCTTAATACTATAGGTCTTGAAAAGTTTAATATATGTCAGCCTTTGCAAAATAAAATTGAAGATTACACTTATAATTTTAATTCTAATATTAGCGTTAGTATTTTAGACAATTCTGGTGACTTCATTGCAGATATTAATGGAGAAGTACCTAGGATACCTGCTTCTAATCAGAAGATTCTTTCTAGCGCTTTTTCTTTAGACATCTTAGGACCTTATTATACTCTCGATACATCTTTAAAACAAACAAATGATGGAAGCTTATATATAGATGCATCAGGTGATCCTGATTTTGATAAAAGTCATTTAGAAGATTTAATTAGTGATCTTAATAATAATAAATATAATTTACGTTTAAAAACGCCAATAATCGTTAAAAAAAGCAATCCAAAAAATTGGTGGCCTTCAAGCTGGTCGTTTGCCGATAGGAAAGAAGAATATGGTGCACCTATTACTAAATATTCAATAGCTAGTAATGCAAGTATTTATTCTATAAATAATCCAATTGATAATTTTATTTATGAGCTAGAAACTGCTCTAAAAAAAAAGAATTTATCAAAAAGATATTTTGTAAAATCCGTGAGCGAAAACTATCCTATTGATTTTATTTCGACAATTAAAGTCATCAATTCAGCTCCTTTATATATTTTACTAAACCTTGTTAATTCTGAGAGCCATAATTTTACTGCTGAAGTTATTTTCAGACATTCAATAAGTGACTGGTCTAATGATTTCCCTAATCTAAAATACAATAATTGGATAAAAGATCAAAACTTTAATTCTGACAATTTTATCTTTGCAGATGCTAGTGGCTTATCGAGAGAGAATAGAGTAACCACTTATGGTTTATCTCAGTTTTTGAGAAGAATGAAACTTAATAGATTTTCTGACTATTATTTCTCATCATTTTCTATATTAGGTGTTAGGGGCTCGTTAGCTAATGTAAAAGCTCCAGTAAACCTTAAGGGTAGAATTTTGGCTAAATCCGGGAGACTTAATAATGTTAGATCCGTTTCTGGTGTTATTTTAGGAGAAGGCAAATTTTTTAGTATTATAGTTAACAATATGGATAATTCGACAAAACACATAATGAATATATTATCAATAGTAGATAATACTGATAATTGTAATTAATTAGTATTTAGTGCCAATAGATCTTTGGCTATAAACTCAGGAACCATATGACGAATCTCTCCACCAAATCTTGCGACTTCTTTAACTAAAGAACTACTTAAAAAACTATGATGTGTTTCTGTCGCGAGAAAAATTGTTTCGTATTGATTATTTAAAGACCTATTTGTATGAGCAACCTGTAGTTCATATTCAAAATCACTCATGGCTCTTAAGCCTCTTAAAATTAGATCCGCATTATGTTCACGAGCACAATCCACAGTTAGACCTTTAAAAGCTATTGTTCTGCAACCTGGTATATCTCTGGTTGCATTTTTAATCTGCTCTATTCTTCTCTCGCAGGAGAAAGTTGCCTTTTTCGATGGATTTTCTAATACCGCAATGAGAACTTCTCCAAATAAATCACTTCCTCTTTGAATTAGATCAAGGTGTCCAAACGTTAATGGGTCGAAGCTACCAGGATAAAGTGCCTTCATTGTTTTTTAACTTTAAAAAAGTCCATTTCTTTCATAGAATCTCATATCTATAAACGTATCAAAGCGCATGACTCTTAATCAGGATGCCAAAAAAGTTCTTTTGCGCAAAATCCCCCATGGATTATTTATATGTGCAGTAAGAGAAGGAGATGAAATAAATGGTTTTACTGCTAGCTGGGTAACACAAGGATCATTTACGCCACCTTTAGTTGTAATGGCTGTTCGCGCTGATGGATCTAGTCATGGAATTATTAAAAGAACTAAGATGTTTTCTCTAAATGTTTTGAGAGAAGATCAAAAGGATCTAGCAGCTGTGTTCTTTAAGCCGCAAAAAGGATTAGGTGGACGATTTGACGCTTGTAAATTCACATATGGAGAGCTTGGTATGCCCTTAATCGAAGATGTAATAGGTGGAGTTGAATGTGAAGTTATTTCTGGCGTAGAACATGGCGACCATACAGTCTTTGTCGCTGAAGTAAAGAGTGCAGTATTGAATAAAGATGGATCTGCTTTAAATTTAGCGAGTACAGGTTGGAACTATGGCGGCTAATTTAGCGAGACATGATCGGTGGAATTAACGCCGTTAATTAAGGACAAGTCAAGACTATCGAATTTTTTGAAGGATATACCAAACGATCCTGGTTGTTATTTGATGAAAGATCGTGAGGATAGATTATTATATGTTGGTAAGTCAAAAAAGTTAAGAAATAGAGTTAGAAGTTATTTTCGAGCCAGTGATGAATTGAGTCCAAGGATCTCTTTAATGGTTAGGCAAGTTGTAGATATTGAGTTGATAGTTACTGATACCGAAAGTGAAGCCTTAACTCTAGAATCAAATTTAATAAAATCTAATCAACCCTATTTTAATGTTCTATTAAAAGATGATAAGAAATATCCCTATATTTGTATTACCTGGGGTGATAAATATCCAAGAATCTTTTTAACTAGGAAAAGACGGGAAAGACAGAAAAAAGATAAATATTATGGTCCATACGTTGATGTTTATTTACTTAGACAGACGCTGTTTAGTATAAAAAAACTGTTTCCTCTTAGACAAAGAAGAATACCGCTTTACAAAGATAGAACGTGTCTTAACTATTCAATTGGAAGATGTCCAGGCGTTTGTCAAGAAGAAATAAGTTCAGAAGATTATAAAAATACACTAAAACGTGTTGAAATGATATTTCAAGGGAGAACTGAAGAATTGAGACTATTATTAGAAAAACAGATGCATTCTTTTTCAGAGTCATTGAAGTTTGAAGAAGCTGGATCTGTCAGAGATCAGCTAAAAGGTATAGATAGATTGTATGAATCTCAAAAGATGATTATTCCTGATTCATCTGTATGCAGAGATATAGTCGCATTGGCATCAGAAGAGAATATATCCTCTATTCAAATTTTTCAAATGCGCTCAGGAAAATTAATTGGAAGACTTGGATATTTCTCAGATAATAATAATCTCAGTACTTCTCAAATACTTCAAAAAGTTGTAGAAAATCATTACTCAAATGTAGATCCGATTGAAATACCTTCAGAAATATTAGTTCAACATCAATTACAAAATACAGATATAGTATCGGATTGGCTAAGTGAATTAAAAAAGCAAAAAGTTAATATAACAATCCCAAAAAGATCTAAGAAGGCGGAAATTATAAAATTAGTAGAAAAGAATGCAAATATGGAGTTGCAAAGAATTAGACAATCTCATGATAAAAATTTACTTGAGCTTGACGATTTGACCAATATTCTTGAGTTAATAAAAATTCCAAAAAGAATTGAATGTTATGATATTAGTCATATTCAAGGTAGTGATGCTGTCGCGTCTCAAGTAGTATTTATTGATGGTATTGCGGCTAGGCAACATTACAGAAAATATAAAATTAAAAGTTCAAATATAAAACTAGGACATAGTGACGATTTTGAATCAATGGCTGAAGTTATTACTAGGAGATTTAAAAGATGGGCTCGTTTTAAAGCTGATGGAGGTGATATGAATAAGCTATCAAGTAATGAATCTAGTGTTTTAGACAAGGATAATTTAAATGATTGGCCTGATTTAGTTGTAATAGATGGAGGTAAAGGGCAATTAAGTTCGGTATTAGAGGCTTTAGAAGAGTTGAATCTAGATCAAAATATAAATCTCATATCTTTAGCCAAGAAGAAAGAAGAGATATTTATTCCAAATGTTAAGCAATCATTAGACACTGACCCTAATCAACCTGGAATTCTTTTGTTAAGAAGAATTAGAGATGAAGCTCATAGGTTTGCAATTACCTTTCACAGACAAAAAAGAAGTCAACGTATGAAACGTTCTCAATTAAATGAGATACCAGGATTGGGACCACAAAGAATCAAATTATTATTGGAGCATTTTAGATCAATAGAGGCAATCCAAATGGCATCTCTTGCCGAACTTTCATCAACACCAGGATTAGGATCATCTACTGCTGGTGTTATCCGAAAATATTTTCATCCAGACGAAAATGATTAATTTATTGATAAATTATATCGAATCATAGATAGTTAATCATTATTGATATATTATTAATAATTCATAGAAATTGATAATTCAGGTTTTTATTGAAAATTAGAAGTAAAATATAAGCAAGTATCAAAAACTAACTGTGACTGAAGAAAAATCTAAACTTTTAATTTTATATTCAACCGTTGACGGACATACAAAACACATATGTGAATATATGTCAGAAAAACTTAATAAACATAAGGAGATAACAATTTCTTCTCTTGAGGAATCCGATAAATTTAACTTGTCAGATTTCAGCGAAATCGTTCTTGGAGCGAGTGTAAGATATGGTTATCATCGCAAGAATGTTTATGAGTTTATTAATACCAATAAAGAAACATTAGAGAAAAAGAAGACTGCCTTCTTTTCATTAAATCTTACTGCCCGGAAACCCGAAAAAAACACACCAGAAACTAATCCTTATATTATAAAATTTCTTAAAAAAGTACAATGGGAACCAACCATAAAAGGTGTTTTTGCTGGGAGACTAGATTACCCTAGTCTTGATTGTGCAAATAAATTGGCAATATTATTCATAATGGTTATTACAAATGGACCTAAGGATATCTCACAAGTTTATGAATTAACAGATTTTAAAAAGGTTGATGAATTAATTGAATCAGTATCCAAATTTTGATTTAATTAATATGTCTAATTTTGATAATCATAAGTTAATAAAGATTATTAAATCAATTAATAAGAATAGTTGTCCAAATTCTATCAACTTTCACATGCATTCAACATTTAGTGATGGAAGTTTGACTGCTAAACAAATTTATTACCAAGCAATTGAATTAAATATTGATCATTATGCAATTACAGATCATCATTCAGTTAATGCATATATTGAATTAAGCAAAATTAACGACTCAATATATAAGGAGAGATCAAATTTTCCTAAACTTTGGACTGGTATAGAAATTACTTGTCTATTAAAGGGGTGTTTAGTTCATGTTTTAGGTCTTGGTTTTGATCATAAATCAAAATACTTATTACCGTATGTTGATCATAAGGCTGCTATTGGTAAAGAATTATTAGCTTCGACAGTTGTAGATTCGATTCATAAAGCTAATGGAATTGCCGTTTTAGCTCATCCCGCTAGATATAAGCTTCCATTTTATCTCTTGATTAATGAAGCATCAAAACTTGGTTTTGATGCTGTTGAAACTTGGTATAACTATGAAAGAGCACATAATTGGATCCCATCAGAATTTGTATGCGATAAAATATTTGATTGCGCAAACTCTTATTCATTATTATCAACTTGTGGTACCGATAGCCATGGACTATCTCTTCTTAGGCGTTAAATAAGTTATAAATTATTATTAGAAGTATAGTTTTCAATTTTACTATCTATATCTGATAGTAATTTTTTTATAGATGATATTTCTTCAATAGTTGCATTCGTCCAAAGTTTTCTGTTAGATGCTTCTAGTAATCTTTCAGCGATATCTCTTAAAGCCCAAGGATTGTTTTCACTAATAAAATTTTTCGTATTATTATTCATTAACCAATTATTCATTATAGATTGATAACACCAATTAGGAACTAAGTTTGTGGTTGCATCATAAGAGAATAAATAGTCAAGGCTAGCTGACATTTCAAAAGCTCCTTTATATCCATGTTCTTTAATCCCCTCTATCCATTTAGGGTTTAATAATCTGCTACGAACGACTTTATCAATTTCTTTTGAGAGTTTATGAATTCTTGGCCGTTGATACCTTGAAGTATCTGCAAAATAGGCTTGAGGATTTGTTCCACTAGTTTTTTTAATCGCCGAAATTAATCCACCCTGAAATTGATAGTAATCATCTGAATCAAGTATGTCATGTTCTCTATTGTCCTGACTATGAAGTACTACTTTTACTTTTGATAAATTACTTTCTAATCCATCTTTGTCTTTTATGATTTTACTTGAACCTTCATATCTCCATTTACTCCATTCAATAAAAGCATCAGCGAGTTCTGATTGATTCTCCCAAGATCCACTATTGATTATTTCTTGTAATCCTGCTCCGTATGATCCAGGGGCAGATCCATATATTCTTGATTTTGTATTTCCATTTCTATATGACTCAGCAAGTGGATTATTAGAAGAGGATTCTTTTAAATTCCCAATAAGGCTTTGACCTTTTCGAATTAATTCAATTATCTGTGGAAATGCATCCCTGAATAAACCAGAAATTCTTAATGTTACGTCTACTCTTGGTCTGTTCAATACACTGAGGGGAATGACCTCAACATCAACTACTCTTCTTAAAGTACCGTCCCATATTGGCCTTAAACCCATGAGAGCAAAAAGCTGACAAATATCTTCTCCACCATTTCTCATTGTTGAAGTACCCCAAATTGAAATAGCAAGGTGTGAAAGGTGTTCACCATTTTCTTGTAGGTAAAGTTCCATTATTTGTTCAGCACTTCTTTTCCCTAAGTCCCAAGCTGTTTCAGTTGGTATTGCTCTTATATCAACCGAAAAGAAATTCTTGCCTGTGGGTAAAACTTCTAATTTCCCTCTTGTAGGAGCCCCAGAAGGACCGCTAGAAATTCTTTTACCGTCTAAAGCCTCGAGAAAATTTGTTTTTTCATTAGCTGAACTAGTTAATAGTTTGGGTAAAATAGTATTTAGTAAATGATTTATAAAAATATTAGGTTTTTCATGATCTAGGTAATTTAAAATTTTACTATCAAGTTTTATCTTCTTTTTTGATTTATTCTTGTAATTAAGTATTTTAAAACAATGAAACTCTATTATATATTTCCCAATGTCATTCAACCAGTCAAGTACTTTACCGACTTTCCTAGCATTAATATCTGTATAGTCTTTAAATAAATCAATGTCAACTTGGTTTAAGTTTTTACTCTCTTCGTCACTCCAAGGGTCGAACGTAAAACCTAAATCTTCTGCTAAACATTGTGTAAGACCTGGAATATTTCCTGAAGGTACATTAGAAATTGTGAGTGTTAATTCTAATAATTTACTAATACTCTGATTAACTCCAAAAACATGAAGACCAGTTCTTATCTGAGAATTCTTAATTTCACATAAATAACTTTCTGCATCATCTATTAGCTCCTGTAAAATTAAAGTATTTTTATCTGCTTTTAATTTATTTGATTCAATACCTGGCCATGAATTTTTAATTAAAAGATCTAGTATCTTTTTTTCTAATAATTCATTTCTATTATCATTTATTAGTTTAGATTCATAATATTCATCAATTAGATTCTCAATTATTAGTAGATCATTAAAAGATCCGGCATGAGATAGTGGGGGGGTTAAATGATCTATAATTATTGCATGTGTTCTTCTTTTTGCTTGAGAGCCTTCGCCAGGATCATTTACAATAAATGGATATATATTTGGAATAGGCGGACAAAGAATAAATGGGAAACAATTATGACTTAAACCAACTCCTTTCCCTGGTAACCATTCCAAGCTGCCATGTTTGCCCAGATGTACTATTGCATTCGCTTTAAATGTGTTATTTAACCAACAATATTGTGCAATATATTTATGTGTAGGAGGTAAGTCTGGGGAGTGTAAATCAGATAAATTATCGCTCTCATAACCCCTATTTGACTGAATTAGAATTGTTATATTTCCAAAGTTTATTCCATTAATGGGAAATCCAGACTTTTCTAATTGAGCAGAATTAAGAGGGTCTCCCCATCGATTAGACACCTTTTCTTTAACGTTAGATTCGAGTTCTTTCCAATAAATTAAATAATCTTGAATATTTAAATATGATTGAGGTTTATTTGAGATTGTCTCTTCAGAATTAGTCCTATGACTTACTATCAGGTTAATTAATTCTTTACTATTAGAAGGAATATCTTTATTTCCTAGATTATATCCCTCATCTTTGAGCCAGTTTAAAATATTTAGTATGCTTTCGGGTGTATCTAAACCAACTCCATTCGCAATTCTTGAGTCTTTTACTGGATAGTTTGCTATCACGAGAGCAATCTTTTTATTTGAATTATTCGTTTGTTGTAGATAAATTAGATTTTTTATATATTTTATGCACCATTCAATATGTTTTTCATGTGGCTCTGTTTTATATACAGCAATTGATAATTCATTATCTGTATAAGTAAGGTTTTTAAATGCAACTGGAATTGTACATATTCGACCATCCACTTCTGGTAAAACAACTTGAATTGATAAGTCAATGGGGTTTAGACCTACAGTAGATTCTTTCCACTCAGTTATAGATGAGCTAGATATTAGTAATTGATATACAGGTATATCTAATCTATCCCACAGGTTTTTCTTCACATCATCATGTTTATATTCAACTGATGAAAATGAGGTTGTAGTTATTATTGCTTTTATGTTCTCTTTCTCTAATAAACTTATTATTTGATTCTCTATATTTTTAGATTTAAAACTTGTAATCCATATTATTTTAGCATTTAAGTTGTATTTATTAGATATATCTTTTATTTTATCAGCTAACTCTGTATTACCCGATTGTAAAAGTGATTTATAGAGAAATACAGCAATAGATGGGTTATCATTATTATTCCATTTCCATTTTATTAACTCATCTTGATATTCAATTATATCTTTATTTAAATTAATTTCTTCAACATCATTTATTTTCTCTAAGGTTTGAAGCATATAATTATAGTTTTTTAGACCTCCCTGATTTAAAAGTGTTTGGATTAAATCAACTTTCGCTTGATTTAAGCTACTGATTTCTTGAACATCATTTGCTGTACTTTCAATTCCAGAGACTACTATCAGATGTCTATTTGATTTTTCTAATTGCCATAAACCTAATTGTTCAAATCCATATGACCAATATGATCTAGACCCTAAAAATCTAACAACAATAATTTCAGCTGTATTACATGTATTAGATATATAGTGATCAATTGAGGCATTTGAAGATAAATAAGCTATTGGTAATGCTCTTATTTTATTTTTCCACTTTTTATTGTTAGGGAGCTTTAATACCGTAGATAGACAGGTTATATCAGATGTAGCGCTAGTTAGGAAGATAACTGGAGCTGATGGTTGTTCGATATATGTATTTTCTTCTTGAGGTTCATTCCCCGGAAGTGTGGCAATTCTATGCATTCATTTATTATGTGTAATTAGAGCAGTAAAAACTGAAATGCTGATTTCTTTCATCTTAGCTGGAACTAATAATGCATAATTTTCTTCCATTCGCTTGGTTTGAAGGGCAATGCATCCCATTTAATGAGGCGAAGCTATCTATAGCTACTCACGCACTTCATTATGGAACTGCAGCTTTTGGAGGAATGCGGGCTATTCCTGATCCAAATAATAGTAAATCATTTTTATTATTTAGAGCAGACAAACATGCAAAAAGATTATGTCAAAGTGCTAGATTTTTGATGACCGAATTAGATGAGGATTTTGTATTAAAGTCTCTTCAAACATTTCTTGTTAAAAATAAACCGACTCAACCTGTATACATCAGACCATTTGTATACACTAGTGACTTAGGAATTGCACCAAGGCTACATAATATAGAAACAAATTTCTTTATTTATGGAATAGAACTAGGTGATTATCTATCACCTGATGGGGTAACTTGTCGCGTTAGTAGCTGGACTCGTCAGCAAGACAATTCACTTCCATTAAGAGGTAAAATTAGTGGAGCCTATATTACTAGCTCGTTAGCCAAAACTGAAGCTGTAAAAAGTGGATTTGATGAAGCATTATTATTAAATAGTCAAGGAAAAATTAGTGAAGCCAGTGGTATGAACATTTTTATAGTCCGTAATGGTCAATTAATTACACCTGGTGTTGATCAAGATATTCTTGAAGGTATAACTCGCTCAAGTGTTATAGAACTGGCTAAAAGAGATGGTTTAGAAGTTATTGAAAGACCAGTAGATAAAACAGAATTGTTTATATCTGATGAAGTATTCCTTACAGGAACAGCTGCAAAAATTACCCCTATAAAAATGATTGAAACTATATCAATGAGCAAAGATATGCCGATAATGAATTCCTTAAGAACGAAGTTGACTAAAATTACAGAAGGTTTAGTTCCTGAATATGAAAATTGGGTTAAACGTATACGCATAGATTAAAATAAGAATATATAACTTATTTAAATTAATGATTTTCATTATTATAAGTTAAATATATAATTTATGACTGATTTTTTAGGCTATCTCAACTCTGAAAAGAGACCGATATTAGTCTTTGATGGTGCTACCGGCACCTCTCTGCAAGATCAACAACTTAATGCAGATGACTATGGCGGAGCTTCATTAGAAGGTTGTAATGAAAACCTTGTATTGACATCAGTCTCCAGCGTCGAAAAAGTACATGAATCATTTTTAAAGGCAGGTTGTGATGTAATCGAGACAAATACATTTGGTGCTACTTCAATTGTTCTAGATGAATATGGAATTGGTAATAAAGCTTATGAGATCAATTTAAAAGCAGCACAAATAGCAAGGAATGCTGCAAATAAATATCAATCAGCGGAAAAACCACGATTTGTAGCTGGATCTATTGGACCAACTACCAAGCTACCAACCCTTGGTCATATCAGTTTTGATGAGCTAAAAAATTCTTATATTGAGCAAGCTAAAGCACTTATTGAAGGCGGAATTGATCTTTTTATTATTGAAACTTGCCAAGATGTCCTTCAAATCAAGGCTGCTCTGCAAAGCGTAAATGAAGCTATTGGTTCTGGAAAAAAAATTCCATTAATGGTTTCGGTAACTATGGAAACTACCGGGCAGATGCTGATTGGTAGTGATATTTCTTCTATTACAACAATAATGGAGCCATTTAATATTGATATTTTGGGCCTTAATTGTGCGACTGGCCCGGAGGAGATGAAAGAACATATTAAATATTTATCGCAACATTCACCATTTCATATAAGTTGTATACCAAATGCAGGACTTCCTGAGAATGTAGGTGGCAAGGCTCATTATCGATTAACTCCAATGGAACTTAAGTTCCAACTTAGTCATTTTATTAATGATTTAGGAGTTCAACTAATTGGAGGTTGTTGTGGAACTAGACCTGAACATATTAAGCAACTTTCAGATTTATCAAAAGAGCTTTTATCTTCTGAGCAAAGATTGGTTACTCTTTCAAAAGAAAGATCGATAATTCCCGCTGCATCATCAATATATGAGTCTATTCCTTATTCGCAAGATAACTCTTTCTTGATCGTAGGTGAGAGATTAAATGCTAGTGGATCTAAAAAAGTAAGAGAACTCCTAAACGATGAGAATTGGGACGGACTTGTTGGTATTGCAAAATCTCAACTGAAGGAAAATGCTCATGTTTTAGATGTAAATGTTGATTTTGTTGGAAGAAATGGAATCGAAGATATGTCTATGTTAGTCAAAAGACTAGTTAATAATATTAATTTGCCTTTGATGCTTGATTCAACAGATTATGAAAAAATGGAGAGTGGGCTAAAACATGCTGGCGGAAAATGTATATTAAATTCTACTAATTATGAGGATGGACCAGAAAGATTCTATAAAGTAATTGATCTTGCTAAACGATATGGTTCAGCGGTCGTAATTGGAACAATTGACGAAGATGGAATGGCTAGGTCAGCTGATAAAAAAGCAGAAATAGCAACAAGAGCCTATAAAGATGCGACTGATTCTGGATTAAAATCTTATGAACTTTTTTATGATCCTCTAGCATTACCTATCTCAACAGGTTTAGAAGAAGATAGAAAGAATGGTTTAGAAACTATAAAAGCAATTAAGTTAATAAAAGATCAATATCCAGAAGTTCATTTAATCCTTGGGATTTCAAATGTAAGTTTTGGTTTATCTTCTAGTGCAAGAATTGTTCTTAATTCTATCTTTCTTAATGAAGCAATTAAGGCCGGTCTTGATTCTGCAATTGTTTCTCCCTCCAAGATTTTACCTCTAAACAAAATAAGTGAGGAAGAGATAAAAATTTGCATGGATCTTATTTATGATAGAAGAATATTTGAAAATAAAGTATGCACATATGATCCTTTAACAACCTTAACTAGTTATTTCGATGATTCAAAGACAATTTTAAACAAAAGTACAAATAATGATGATATTAAATTACCAATAGAAGAAAAACTAAAGAATCATATTATTGATGGCGAAAAAACTAATTTACATTCAAATCTTGATTTTGCGTTAAAGAAATATAAACCTTTGGTAATAATTAATGAATTTTTATTAGATGGCATGAAAGTTGTTGGTGAATTATTTGGCTCTGGTCAAATGCAATTACCCTTTGTTCTCCAATCTGCGGAAACAATGAAATTTGCTGTTTCTTATTTAGAGGAGTTTATGGATAAATCTGAGGTTAATCAATCAAAAGGAAAATTTATTATCGCAACAGTTAAGGGCGATGTTCACGATATTGGAAAAAATTTAGTAGATATAATTTTATCAAATAACGGTTATGAAGTTATTAATTTAGGAATTAAGCAAGAAGTCAATTCAATAATTAATGCTCAGAAGGAGCATAACGCTGATTGTATTGCCATGAGTGGACTACTAGTTAAATCTACTGCATTTATGAAAGATAATCTTAAAGCATTAAATGAAGAAGATATATCTGTGCCTATTATTCTTGGTGGTGCAGCACTTACTCCAAAATTTGTTAATCAAGATTGTGCAAGTGTTTATAGAGGGAAAGTTATTTACGGTAAAGATGCTTTTACAGATTTAAAATTTATGGATTCATATATGAAAGCAAAGGAATTAAATAATTGGGATAATATATCAGGCTTTAAAGAAGGTGCTCCTGATGGTATCACAATTGGTAATTATAAAAATACCAATAATGAAAATAAAATTAATATAAAAAAATTAAAAGATAAACCTATTGAAGATACCTCAAGATCAAAAGATATATCCCAAATAGATCCTATTAAACCACCATTCATAGGGCCAAGGTTTTTATTAGAAAAAGATATAGACATAACTAAAGTTTATAAATTCTTAGACCGTAATGCCTTATTTGCAGGCCAATGGCAAATGAAACGCTCCAAGCAGATGCCCGCTTCTGATTATAAGGACTTTTTACTTAAGAAGGCAGAACCTAAGTTAGATTACTGGATGAACAAAATAATAAATGAAAAGCTTATTAAACCATCATTAGTGTATGGATATTTTCCTTGTGGCAGAGTTGGTAATAATTTAAAAGTATATGATAAAGATCACCAAAGCCTTTTAGGTGATTTTTTATTACCTAGGCAAAGATCTGGAAAAAGATTTTGTATTGCAGATTTTTATAATGACTTAAATAACAATCATCCTACTGATTATTTGCCAATGCAGGCTGTAACAATGGGAGAATCAGCTAGTGAATATTCTCATAAATTATTTAGTCAAGATTCATACTCAGATTATCTATTTTTTCATGGTTTGACAGTCCAGCTGGCAGAAGCACTTGCTGAATATATACATTCTATTATTAGGATTGAATGTGGATTTGAATACTGTGAACCAGACAATATAAAAGATATTTTAGATGTTAAATATAGAGGTTGCCGTTACTCTTTTGGTTATCCAGCTTGCCCTGAAGTTTCAGATTCTAGAAAACAATTATTATGGCTTGATGCTAAAAAAATTAATATATCTATGGATGAAAGTGAGCAACTTCACCCTGAACAAAGTACAACAGCAATTGTTGCATTACACCCGGTAGCTAAATATTTTGGAATTTAATTTTTGTCATTTTTAAAGTAGCAAACGAAATTAGTTTAATTAATAATTTCATCCAGCGATTCTAAAACTTCCATTTGAAACTCTGCCATTGATTCTGAATCACTTAAATCAATTCCTTCCCCAGCAGCATTTTGAGTTAATTCTTGAAAGTGAAAAGCACCTTCGCCCGTTGCTAGAAACTCCATAGCAGATGTCTCCCCGCTCTCGCGAAAGGCATTGCACAGAGCCATGAAAGCTTCGTCTTCAGAAAAGTCCCAATCCATCGAGGACACATTACTGATTGAGGTTTTAACTCCTGCCCCCCTGCTTTCGTCAACCTTATTTGTCAATTAACTCAAACTATTTTGCAAATTGATAAATTTGAGTTTTGGCATGATGCCTTAAAACCTTTCCAGTACAAAGGATCTGGACAATGGCCTGAATTTTAATATTTTAAGGTTTAAAAATAAATTCTTTTTGATTTTTATTAATTTGAATATTCAAAAACATTTTTTTATCAATAACCATGAAGTTCTTTTAGGCAAACAAGCCTTCTCTAGATGGCTATAAATCGACTCTAGGGCGTCTAACCGATTGTTGGCATGCAATTCGTCATCCATTCCTTAGAAGGCTTATCAGGCATAAATTTCATCATTTCTAGAATGTTGCTTACCTTTTTTTGATTTGGTGTTTTTGATTTAGTAATTAGTTGATAAGCTTTTATTTAAATTTTATTATTTTAGGTTATTAATTATATAATCTTAATAGATTATTTAATAAAGGTCTATTTGAGGTGAAGAGCGAATCTATATGGTCAAAAGCTCTCGAGATTAGTAGAAAAGCGGTTAATTGCGGAGCTGTAATTCCTCTTAATACTGTAAAATATAAATCTAAAGAAGATTGTTGTGATTTTGAGCTTAGATTTCTCAAAAGTCCCATACCCAAGTATTTAATAGAATATGGTCCTAAACGAAATCCATTTATTCCTTGGGACACTAGATTAGAAATTCAGCCAATATATAATAAACATACATTAATATTAAATAAATATCCAGTACAAATAGGACATATGTTATTAATAACAAATAGCTGGAAACCACAAAATGGCTGGCTAACTGAAGATGATTTTAAAGCTATTCTAAATGTAGATAATGATACTACAGGTTTATGGTTTTTTAATAGCAGTAAAGAAGCTGGTGCTAGTCAGCCTCATCGACATTTTCAATTATTACCAAGACGTTATAATGAGAGCATTTGTCCTAGATATCAATGGTTTTGCTCTTTATTAAATAACACTATGGATAGCAATTCTGAAATTTCTCAATGTATTTCAATAAGACCAAGAAATAAATACAAGGACTCAAGCTCTAATGACTTATTTAACTCCTATAAATCTATGGTTAATGAGATGAGTATAGGTGAAATTAGTTTAACAAATAAACCTTTAAAACCATATAATTTACTAATAACATCCAATTGGATTGCACTTATAACTCGTAAAACTGATAGATCCAATGGATTTAGTATAAATGCTCTTGGTTTCGCTGGTTATTTTCTTGGAACAAGTAGATCTGATGTCGATACTCTTATTAAATTTGGTCCTGATAAAATATTAAAGGATGTGATTTAAGAAGTGGATTAAATTCAACTATCGACACTAGGAGTTGATGAATTCATTTGTTCTTCAAGTTTTGAGATAGAAGCTGTGATAGCAGCAAGTTTTCTTTCATAAGATTCTTTAACAGAAATTAAAAAATTTAGTTTCTTTGACTGAAAAAATCTTTTTCTTTCACTCCAGTTTCTGGATGATTCGCAGAAGTCCATTTCTGATTACGATTATATTCACTAGAAAATAATACATAATCATATTGATCGTTGTGACCGTAATTAAATTTTAAGATAATATATCGAAATTTCAAAATATTTTTCAATTAGAGATTAATTATATAAATTCAAAACTAAACGTGTGTTGCAGATAAAAAGGATATTAATATATGACTAGATATATGGATCTTGTGGCAGAAGGGGAAGGTAAGGAAGTTAAGAGAATATCAATTGATTTACCAATTGATCTAGTTGATGGTGTCGATCGACTTCGCAAAGAGTGGGGATTTAGGGCTAGAGGACTAGTTTTCGAAAGATTATTAGAGGTTATTTTATCTAATGATGTGGATGAAGATATCATTGAAAATAAACAACTAGATTTTAATACTAATAGTAATCATGATACTTCAACTGCTAAAAATGGAATAGATATAAGTAGCCAGGAAGAAAAAGCACTTGTGATAGTTGGAAATAAGAATATTAAAATAAAAAATGTCACTGTCAATGATGTCAAAGATAATAATGTTAAAAGTAATAAAAAAGATACTGTCTCCACAGGCATTGAATTACCGGGTTTTATTAGAAAACAAACTACAAACCTAAAGAAAAGTTTGAGTAAAGATAAAACTTTTAAAAATATGGAAGATACCTCGATAACCACTATTGATTTTGATGATTTGTTTAAAGCTAAAGATGCTGCAGAAAAACATTGGATCTATCTTTATGGGCAAAAACCGACTGAAAGTGTAATTGAGGCTTCAATGATATGGCTTGCTAGAGATATCTGGCCAAATGTGGATGGAACAGAAAATATTCCTTTTACATGGAATGCTGCTTGTAAAATGCTTAATTCCTATTGCATTGAATGGAAAATCGATTCAGTTACTTTTGATGATGTGGTTATTTTAGCGGGGGCGCTCGAAGATCCCTTTTCAACTAAAAACCTAAGAAGTAGAATCCCTACGCTTATTCGTAGATTCGTTAATAAATTCAAACGTAGTCAAAATGTAACTTCATTCCAAACGCTTGAATCTACTATGACTGTTCATGGTGCTCTCAAGTTATTGGGTTTGCCAACAAAGGCAGGATCATCTCTAACCCTTTCTTTCATTAGAGATGCCTATAAAGAAAAAGCTCTTTCCAATCATCCTGACGCTGGAGGGTCAAACGAAACCATGAGGAAACTAAACGAGGCATATCAATTACTCAAAGATCTATACAAAAATTAGACTCTCATGAGTCTTGGATTGGTCTTTTGTTGAGTCCTTTCAATAGACTTTTCTGAGATCGGTAAGATTTCTCTTTAGAAAAATAAGTTTCATTAGTTGATCAAGGATTGGAATCACAAGCAAACAGTAAGTTCTAAATATTATTTTCTTATAGATAAATATAAATAGATCAAACATATATGAAGTCATTTATCTCAATTCAAAATGCAAAATAATTTGATTTTATTTATACAAACCTGAAGAGGTTCTTTCGATTTAGAGCTGTTATGGGCAAAATATGTCCAAGTCTTGTCCAGTAGATAGTTGCCAGCTTTGTTGCACTGCTATGACTAATATTTTTTGCCTGCGTAACTGTTTTATAGACAGTTATGCCTACTCACGCTAGTAATATACCTATGGATTTCAATGGATTGAGATCGTTTCTGAAGTCGGCCTATTTAGATTTCTCATTAGTCTTTTTTAGGACTCTTTATGAGTCTTATATAGGTTCTTATATAAGATTTAAGGGACTAAGTTCTTGGCTTTGGATTGTGAAATATCCATTAAGTGGAGGTTTCGAACCTTTGTGATTTAAAAAAATCAATGAATAAAGAAACAATGCCAATAAGTCAAAAAATAGAAGTAGATTTTTAAAAAATTCTACGAAGGAGATCTATTGACTCTTATTATAGTCTTATAGTAGGACTACTTTCAAGACTCATCCTAGATAGGCGAGACTAGCTTCTTAGGTCTGCTTTTAATCTTTCCTTAAGAGCTTTTCGTATCTTTTCGTGAATTGGATTTATATCTTCTTCTACAAGTGTTTTTTTTGGATCTCTGTACTTTATTCTAAAAGCCTGGCTAACTGAATCCTCGGGAATAGTAGATCCCTCATAACGGTCAATCAGTTCCACTTTCTCTAAAAGTGGTCTTCCGGATTTTTTTATTAGATTTACTATCTCTAAGGAGCTATATTTTTTTGAATGAATAAGCGCAATATCCCTTTCCATAGAAGGAACAGTGGGGTAATCCTTGTAAATTCTTGTCCAATTTGTTTTCCTTGTCGCGGCTTTAATCAATGGATCAAATTCTATGTTAAATAAATAAGTTTGTTTAATTAGATCTAATTTTTCAGATAAGGAAGGGTGAATTTGTCCAAAGAAGCCAATACTTTTTCCTTCGACAAATAATTCAGAAGTGCGGCCCGGATGCATGAATTCTTTTTCAGTAAGTTGCTTATCAATAATTTCAATTCCTAGAACTTCAAGTGACTGTTTAAGTTTTCCTCTTGCTTCAAAATAATCTAATGATTGTTCTTTTGATGGTGTACCCCATTTACTTAATCGTTTATTACCAGTTAACGAACCTGCTAACAAATTAGTTTCTACAAAGCTTGCTTTATCTTTTTTATAAGTTTTTGCTATTTCAAAAATCCAACACCCTTCAGCACCAAATGATACATTTCTCTGAAGAATTTTAAGATGTTCATCCCATACATTAGTTCTTAATCTACTTGTCTCTGATAGTAATGGATTTTTTATTAATACAGCATTTACATCAGTATTATCAGGTCCAACAAGTGAAGAAGTAACTACTTCTTGAAAACCATTATGTTTAAGGGAATTTCGTAAACGTCTTTCAACCAAATTAGAAGGTGTCAATACTCCTGGCTCAAGAGGTTCTGGTATATTTGAATCAAAATTATCATATCCAATTAGTCTTGCTATCTCCTCTATTAAATCGATTTCTCTTGTTAAATCAGATGATCTGTATGGAGGAATTTGTACATTCCAACCACTTGAATTAGAACTAAGTTGGCAACCAAGCCTTGTTAGAAGTGGCTCAACATCATCCTTTTTAAGATAATCAAGAGTATTAGAATTATTTTCTGAGTTATTATTTTCTGTTCGACTCAATTTACCTAGAACCCTGTTTATTTTTTCTAATCTAAGTTTGACAGTAATATCTTTTTTAATAAATTCACTATTAACATGAGTCGATTTAATATCCCCACCTAACTCTAATGAAATAAGTTCACTAGCTCTTTTTGAGACTGCTGTTGTCATATTAGGTGATATACCTTTTTCGTATCTACTACTTGCATCAGTCCTGACCCCTATTTCTCTACTACTATTTCTAATTGATGTAGGAGTAAAGACAGCAGCTTCTAACCAAATTCTTGAAGTTTTAGCACTTACAGCACTATTATTTCCACCAATAACCCCAGCTATTGCAATAGGAAAATCGTCGCAGGTAATTACCTGTATATTTTGATTTAATTTATATTCTTTTTTATCGAGCGCAACAAATAATTCGCCTGATTTAGCATTTCTAATACCAAAATCATTGGGAATAACTTTTCTACCAACTATATTATCTAAAAGATCTGCATCAAATGCATGTAGAGGCTGACCTTGTTCAAGCATTAAATAATTTGTTATGTCTACGACAGGATTTATACAATTTTGTCTTAATGAACTTAATTTATGAAAAATAGATTTATTTATCTTTCCTGTATTGTCTATATTATCTATATATGTAAGTGAGTAAATAAATTCTGATCCTACCGTTTCTTTATCTTTTATTTGTGGATCAAATTTTTGAAAATCATTATTGAAATTTAAAATCGGTAATGTTAACTTTGAATTTGTTATAGTTGATATCTCTCGTGCTATACCAGCCATAGACATACCATCGGGCCTGTTAGCAGTAATAGCTAATTCAATTATTGTGTCATTCAAGCCAAGATAATCGACAGCATCTGAACCAATTGGAGGGATATTTGTTTTATTTTCTTCAAGAATTTCAATACCTTCATTACTACTTTCTATCCCTAACTCATTCAAGGAACAAATCATTCCTGCGCTTTCTACACCACGTAAATTAGATGATTTTATTTTTAAGGATTTTGACGATAAATAGGCCCCAACTTTTGCAACAAGGACGTGATATCCTGCTTTTACGTTTGGTGCACCACAAACAATACTTAGCTTTTTGGGTACACCTACATCTACTGAACAAACTTTGAGCTTTTCCGCATTTGGATGTGGAGTGATTTCATCAACAAAACCAATAACAACATTCTTGGCTTGGTCTGATAAGTCCTCTAATGATTCAACTTCAAAGCCAGTCATAGAAAGCTTCTCAGCCAATTCATCAATATCATTGTTAAAATCGACAAGATCTTTTAGCCAAGAAACTGATACCTTCATGATTTGTTCTGACAGGAGTTAAACATAGGTGCTCAAATGAATTTATAAAAAAGGGTGCTTAGCCTAGTAAGATTGTACTTTGTTTCCTAGACTCACAAAAGTTGAGCTAAGTTCATATGGCTAAAAAAGGTACCAGAATAGTGGTCACTTTAGAATGTACTGAGTCTAGATCTGTACCTAGCTCAGAAAAACGTTCTGCAGGAGTATCTAGATACACCACAGAAAAAAATCGTAGGAACACTACTGAGAGACTCGAACTAAAAAAATTCTGCCCTGAATTAAATAAGATGACTATTCATAGAGAAATCAAATAATTATTTCCTTTTATACATTTTTTAAAAATGACTAATTCACTATTCAAACAAAAGCTCTCTCCCATAAAGCCTGGAGATCCTATTGACTATAAAGACGTAGAATTATTAAAGAAATTTATTACAGATAGAGGTAAAATTTTACCTAGAAGACTTACTGGGTTAACAGCCAAGCAACAAAGAGATTTAACCACTGCCGTTAAAAGAGCAAGAATTATTGCATTACTTCCCTTTGTTAATCCAGAAGGGTAAGAAAATATTCTATTAATAATAGAATGTGCAATGAAATAATAGATAATGAAGTTAAGGATATAATATCTAGGTTTCAACAAAAAATTAATATAAATAATGATGTTCAGGACCTTACATATCTAAAAACTTATTCTATAGATGACTCTCAAACGTTTGAAATAGACGATGCTATTTCCTTAGAAGATATATCTTCTCAGAAAAAGTTATGGATCCACATTGCTTCCCCTACATCATATTTTGAATATCAATCAGCTATTGATAAGAGAGCTAGAAAGCTTATTTCAACTGTCTATTTATCAACTAATACTTATTACATGTTACCAGAAATTTTAATAAAAAATGTGTTTAGTCTAAGTGATAGAGAAAAAAGAGAATCTATAAGTTTAGGTGTTATTTTTAACTCAGACGGTAGTGTTGCCTGTACGGAAATAGTGCAGAGTATTATTAAAGTTGACTTCAGGTTAAATTATAAAGATGCTGATGAACTTATTGATTATGCCCCAAAAGAGGAAGAAGATTTAAGTATTATTTCTGCAATTTTACAAAAACGAAAATGTTGGAGAATGAGTTTAGGTGCTGTGGAAATATTAGAATCATTTGGGAAAATAATGGTAGAAGATAATAATCCCACCCTTGAGATAATAGATCCAACAATATCGAGACAATTAATAAGTGAAGCAATGATCTTGTATGGAAATCTAATTTCAAATTTTACTAAGTTAAATCAAATACCAGTTCCATATAGGGTTCAAGAACAAATGAATAAAATTAGTACTGAAAAAATACAAGATTCGGTAAATAGTGTTTTATCCAATTTTTTACTTAAGAAAACCATGGGTAAATCGTATTATTCAGTAAATCCAATGCCTCACTCGAGTTTAGGTTTAACATCTTATTTACATGCTACATCACCGATTAGACGATATGCTGACTTGTTGGTTAACTACCAAATAAATAGATTTCTTAATGATAAAGAACTTATATCTAAAGAAGAAGTTGAACAAATGACTCAGGATATTAATAATCAAGGTAGACAAAATATTATGAGATATAGAGAAGATCAAAAATATTGGCTAAGTAAATGGTTCAAAAACAACCTAATTAAGAATTATAATGTAATATTGCTTAGTTGGGTTAATAAATATAAAAATATTTGTATTCTTTACTTTATAGAATATCATTTTTCTACTATATGTAATCTAAAATCAAAAAAGAATATAAAAATCGGAGAGATTTTTATCGTTCAAAATATAGTCGATAATAATAATGATTTAATTTATTTTGAATTAATTTCATTATCAAAATAATCGATCAGCATAACTATGCAAGAGTTTTAAAAATACAATATAATAATCAGAATATATGGTGAATATGAAATACACAATTACAACCCCACTATATTATGTTAATGACAAGCCTCATCTAGGTAGTTCTTATACAACAATTGCTTGTGATGCAATAGCCCGATTTCAAAGACTTAATGGTAATTCAGTACTTTTTCTTACTGGTGTGGACGAACATGGTCAAAAAATAGAGCGAACAGCAGAAAGTAAAGACCTTCAACCTCAGGTACATTGTGATGAAATCACAGAAGAGTATAAGTATTTATGGGATAAATTAAACATTAGTTATGACCGTTTTGTGAGAACTACCTCTGAAGATCACAGCTCCTTAGTTCATCAATTTTATTCCAAAGTTTTGAATTCTGATGATGTTTATATGGGCAGACAAAATGGTTGGTATTGCGTTGGATGTGAGGAATATAAAGATGTGGACAAGGATGATAAAAGCCCAAGATGTTCAATTCATAATAAGGAATTAGAATGGAGAGATGAAGAGAATTTATTTTTTAAATTATCAAAATATCAAAATCAAATTGAAAATTTAATTCAAATTGATGGTTTCATTTCTCCTAAAAGTCGAAAAAATGAAATAATCAATTTTGTCTCAAAAGGTTTAAGGGATTTCTCAATTTCAAGAGTAAACTTAAAATGGGGTATAAATGTTCCTGGAAAAAAGGACCATACTTTTTATGTATGGTTCGATGCTTTATTAGGTTATATTAGTGGATCTCTTCGAGATCAGAACACTCCTGAACTCACAGAGGAATCGTTATGTAATTGGCCTGCAAATATACATGTAATTGGTAAAGATATACTCAGATTTCATGCAGTTTATTGGCCAGCAATGCTACTTTCAGCTGGGATGAAACCACCCGGAAGTGTTTTTGGACATGGGTTTTTAACACGAGAAGGGCAAAAAATGGGTAAATCATTAGGTAACGTCCTTGACCCCATTGAACTTTTGGAATATGGCGGTATTGATGCGATGAGATGGTATCTTTTGAGAGATATTGAATTTGGAGAAGATGGTGATTTTCAAATGAGAAGATTTGTAGATATTGTTAATAGTGATTTAAGTAATACTATTGGTAATTTGTTAAATAGAACAATCACAATGTCTAAAAAATGGTTTAATAATAAAATTCCATTAGACAACTCTTTATTAACGGAATCTCCTCTTAAGGTTCAATCAGAGATAACAATAAATGAATATATGCAATCATTTAAAGATAGCAATTTTAAAAATTCTGCAAATGCAATTATAGAGCTAGCCAATAGCGCAAATCTTTACCTAAATGACCGTGCACCATGGAAGCTAATTAAAGATAACACAAATAAAGATATTGTTGCTCTTGATATATATTCTGTACTTGAATCTTGTAGAATCATTGGAATATTGCTAAATCCGTTTGTTCCCAATTTAAGTACTAGAATATTAAATCAATTAAAAATCGATTCTTCAGCTATCAATTTTAAACATTCATTACATTGGGGTTTGTTAGATCCTGATAATGGTCTAGAGGACCCTTGTCCTGTAATGGAAAAAATCGAATTCAATGAGAATTCCGTATAGTGAAATATTTACGGATTTATTTTCTATTAATAATTACCATATTACCTCTATTTGGGTGTCAAAAATCAAATAGGTCTGTTACTCAAACAGATAATAAAAGCTATATTAATGATTTTGAGCTAGTTCAAGAAAATCCTAACAATAAAACCAGTGTAAGGATCACTAGTCCTAAAGCCATTATTGATCCAAAAAGTACTGATATTGAGATATTTAAAAGTACAATTGATATACTCAACAGAACTGGACAAGACTTTCAAGTTAAATCAGGACATTCTACGCTTAATAATCTTTCTAATATCATCACTGTTTTTAATAATGTAAACATATCATTTCTAGATAACGAGAAATTCTATATCACTACTAATTCATTTATTTGGGATTTAAATACATCAATTATAGAAATCAATAAGCCACTTAAAATCAACCTTGATGATACTTTAATTAATGCAACTAATGGATTTTATAATATTGATTCAGGCCTTCTTAAAATAGACAATAGTGAATTCAATAGATATATATATAATTTAGAAGGTGATGGGGAATATAAGGTAAAAGTCGAATCCGAATTTGCAAAATGGTTTAAAAAAGATAATACTTTAGTATTTACATCAAAGGACAAACAGGTAGAAACAACTATCAACTTCCTACTTGCTAAGTAGTACGTATAACTTATCAGACCATCCTGATATCCACTTTTCATCTGAATTAGTAAATGATCTCTTTGACCACCCCCCAACAATTGTTATGCCCCTATTTTCAAGAGGATAAACTATTACTGCAGGTAAATTATTTAAAACACCATCAAACTCTTCTCTTCCTGGAAATAATTCAGTATTAACTAATGAGATTAATCTTTTTTGGTCAATTGATCTTTTACATATTTCTCCAGGCTCGAATATTTTATCAGAGATCAATCCTCTTCTAAGTATTACTTTATTATCCCAGTATACTAATATTGTACTAGCTGCAGTTGCAGTAAGTATTTGCTTACTTCCCCACGCCAATTCGTTTCTTTGATCATCAGTTAATTCATTACAAAGTTCAAAGCCCTCCTTTCCATCCAAGCTGGCTTTAATAGATTGTTTAGGTTTAATCTCAGTCCAAAGATAACCTATAGTTATTAATGCTATTGAAGCAATTCCAGATATTGTCTCTGCTCTTATTAATGTTGGATTAACTTGATTAGCAGTAGCAATATTTATAATTGATAAAATTAATATAAAACATCCAAATATTATTACTAAGTTAGAAATTTTATACATTTATCTATCCTATCAAGTTTAAATAAATATATTGATTCTTTATTATACATATAATCGCCTACCTTTAATTTTTAATTTATATCGATATAATATATAAAAAACACTATTAATAGATTTATCCAATAGCTCATAATATGATCGCACCAATAGCCAAAAATTATAAAGGTCTCATATCAATTACTGGACCGACAAGAAGTGGTAAAAGTAAATTAGCTGAATTTTTAATATCGGAGCAAGATTCCGTCACCTACATAGCAACGTCAAAACCAAGACCAAATGATCCAGATTGGCAAAAAAGAATCGATCTACACAGGAAGAGAAGACCTGATAGCTGGACGCTCATTGAGCATCCAAAAGACATCTGTAAATCAATTGAATCGATTAGAGGAAATCAGTCAATTTTAATTGACTCATTAGGTGGCTTAGTTGAGCAGCATCTAATAGAAGATGACGATCAATGGAATAATTACCAGACTAAATTTCTTTACTGCCTTTCAGAGGGTGATATATGCATTATTGTTGTTACCGAGGAAGTTGGGTGGGGAATTGTTCCTGCCACACGTATAGGTCATTTATTTCGCGAAAGACATAGTACCCTAACCTCATTGTTAAGTCGCAAATCTAAAAAAAGATGGCTTGCTGTGAATGGGACTGCAATTGACTTAGATAAAATCGGTTATGTCATACCATGAATTCATTAAATAGTTTTAGACCAAGAGTCGCATTATTTGAACCAAGAATTCCTCAGAACACTGGAACAATAGGTAGATCATGCTTAGCCTTTAATATGTCGTTAGATATTATTAAACCAACTGGCTTTAGCTTTGAAGATAAATATTTAAAAAGAGCCGGTTTAGATTATTGGCCAAATGTTGATGTTCATTTATATGATTCATTCGAAGAATATAAAAATTCATTTCCCTATTCTAGAATCATAGCCTTAACAAAAAAAAGTCATAATTCAATTTCAAATATTATTTATAAAAATACAGATATACTTTTATTTGGCAGAGAGGATACAGGGTTACCCGATCAGATAATGAGCAAGTGTGACGTTGTTTCTGGCATACCAATGCCTGGTGGTGAGAATCAATTAAAGACAGGAGGAGTTAGAAGTTTAAATTTATCTGTAGCCTGCGGTATAGTCAGTTATTCTGCATGTTTACAATTAAATCTATTAGGAAAATAACACGACTTATTATCCAAGATAATTACAGTATAAAACACCGTCATTTATTACATTATTCTCATCAACCTCTAACCATTCCTTATATTCATCATAAAGAGCTTCTCTATTTATGCCTTTCAGGTTATCAAGTCGTGTTAGAGAAGAATTAAGCATAACCTCCACTGCTTTTACTGCTCCAGATTTCTTTGAATACATAGAGGTAATTATTCTTTTTTTATAATAAGTGACCCATAAAACTATTTCAGTTTCATTTATTACAATATTGGGTTAAATAAAGATTATTAGTAATATTATTAGATGGAATTGATTTATGTATTGATTAAATCAGATAATAATTTTATATAGGAAAATCTTTTTAAATAGAATTAAATCACTTTAATTATGATTAGAAATCAGGAAATATCTATGTTCTATATTGATAACCACAACTTAAATCCATAAAAATCCTTCAAAGGTTTTAAATATTGCTTATTTCAGTAAATAATTCTATGTATAATTTGAAAGCTGCAAATAAATCAACATTTTAATAATTACAGTACATATCGAAAAAAAAAAAAAAAAAAAAACGATTAAGTTAATAAACTAAGCCCGAGGATGAAATCAGGATATTTAGTCGACTCGTCATTAACTCTGTTGGGATTTTCAGCCACTGAGCTTCTTGCTGTATTAAAAATAGCAAGAAAATGGAATGAAGATTATAAAAAAATAAAAATGTATTAAATACAAATCTCATGGTACTCCAGACCTTCCATAATCTGGGAAAAACAGAGCTGTAGCAAATGAAGCATATGAGTTAAAAAGCTATATTAAATTTAATTGCTATTATTTGAAAGTGTGAATTCAATTATATTTAATATCATAATTAATAAATCTATTGTCATTTATATAATGACTAATCAAATACCCGCATTAATTGGTTTATTAAAACCAAAAGCCAATCCAATAAAAGGTAATTATTGCAATTTATCAGTATAAATATATTCAATTGCTTTACAATTATATCAGGTCTATAATCATAGAAATAAATAGCTGAAAGAAATGAATTTAATTGATTATATGAAAAAAATGACTATTAATATTAGAAATTTATTACCTTACTTACTACTAATTGCAATATATTTCTTTTTTGTAAATCTAGAGGCTAAAAAGGAGAATATGCAAAATAAAACTTCAAAAGAAAATTATAAAAAAGAAAAAGTCTTATCAAAAAATGAAATAAGGAACTTTAATAATAACAAAGTGATAGAAATACCAGTAATTCCTTACAAAAACTAACTATAGTATTTTTGCATAATCTTTAAAGTTCTGTCTTTTAATAATTCAGCTTGTCTTTTTTCAGCTCTATCAAGCTGTTTTCTGATTTCCAAACAATGTTGACAGTTACAATTCATTTTCGATGTGAATGGTAATTAATAATGGATTTTGAATTAAAAAGACTTTCTTCTAAAATAACTAATAAAACAAAATTTTCAAGCATGATATGTTAATTAAATTTTAATTTAAATCAAAGAATAGAAAACTATTGTAATTCTGATTTTTAAATTCAAACACAAATTGTTATTCTTTAATTATATCTACTTTTTTATTATACCTTAATTTCATTCTTAATCAATAAACTTGATAAATATTTATTTTTATTTTCTGAATAATAAAAATTCCAATTCATACGCTTAATATATATCTTAT
The DNA here is from genome assembly GCF_059772445.1 of Prochlorococcus sp. G4PB17. Taxonomy (NCBI): domain Bacteria; kingdom Bacillati; phylum Cyanobacteriota; class Cyanophyceae; order Synechococcales; family Prochlorococcaceae; genus Prochlorococcus; species Prochlorococcus sp. G4PB17. The sequence continues at coordinate 343,157 of NZ_CM186288.1, forward strand.
TGTTAAATTAATTAATATTTTTTCCTCTCTTTACTATGATAATTAAATAAATATATTTATGATTAGTAAATTGTTTAAGTTAAATACTAACAATTCATTTTCTTTGATTGGCCTTGATAAAAGAGCATATTTAGCAATTCAGAATCATTTTCGTTTAAGTAATTATCAAATGTTGATACTTATTTGGGTAAAAGGAGTATGGACAGGATTGCTTATCGCACTGGTGCTTCATTATTTTATTTCTGAATAATATTAAAATCTGACTTTTTTGCAATTTTATTTTTATAATAAAAGAGAAATTGAGTATAGAATTAGTTATTAAAATGTTAATACCTTTTTGGTATTACTCTTCACCCCGGTATCCTTACTTGGAGCGTAATAGGTATTTTGAGTTTAGGTTTTGTTGTAATGTTTGGCTTTCCTCTGGTATGGGGGATTATCAGGGACTATTCACCAAAACGCTGGAGAATGGCTCAAACTCAAGGATTCTACGTAAAAAGAGTAAGAAAACATGATAAATCTATTTTTTAACCTCTCCCTTGTTTAGTTAAAAAGTTCATTTCACCAAGAATTAAAGTATATATGGCTAATCAGTGTAAAAATATCTAATTCCTTATTTTTCTAAAAATTAAAATGATTTATGAGAGGGCTTAGTAGACAATATTAATCTTATTTTATTTTTTGTCTTTATTACCTTTTTCGATGTTCTTATAGATTTAGGTAGAAGAATAATAGATAAAATAATTAAATATATTTTTAGTAAAAATATTTCAGGGATTGTGCATTAATTTATACGAAATCATATTTTTTAGTTATTGTTTTTCTTTTGAAGAACTTTCTGTGTTTCTGCTCTAGAAATACTTGCTTCAATCTGAGCTAAAACCTGTTGCAGTTCTGCTGTTTTATTAAGTGAATTCTCAGCCATAGATCTTAGTTTTTTAAGTTCTTTAGATGCTGTTTTCATATAGTAACTGAGAAATCAAAGGCGATGAATTATTCAATGGTAAGTATCAAATGCTTTTAAATAAGATACATTAAATAATCTGCCAAATATATTCATGATGTCAATAGGAATAATTCAAATAAATAATTTTTTATCTTTCGTTTGTCTTGACTTATCTTTTATTTGATAGGACTAAATCATTTAGTTCAAATTAATGATCTATAAATATTTATCTAAATATTAAATGATTATTAAATTATAGAATTTAGTTGTCTTTGCCTTTCTTTTCTGAGTCTACTGGTCGAACTGGTTTAGGAAGAAGCATGGTAAAAACTAATCTCTGTATATATTTATAGACGTTTTTACAGGGACGTAAATAAGAATACAAGCTTTGAAACTTCTTTTTACATCTTATCTATTGTTGCGTCCTTTCTCAGTGACCTTTTGATTTCCTTTTCTTGACAATATTGCCTCTAGTTGAGCTAGGACTCGTTGTAGCTCTGCTGTCTTGCTTAATTGTGCTAAGGAGATTTCACTTATTGAGTTTTTCATAGAAAACAAAATTAGCATTCGAGTTAACGGCTTTCAATAAAATGAAGAAATCCAGACAGTACATACAAGAAAAAGCTAATATCTGATGGTTCTTGTAATTTCCATAACCTTTGCTTATTTAGGAGTTTATCTATGACTGATGAATGGAAACCGGTAGATTCTCAAGTTTTAGTCGATGCATGGGAAGAAATAAAAGACTGTGCGGAAGGGATTCAAAAAGATTTAGCATGTCCAGATGAAACTATTTCAAAAATGCTCAGATCTGTAGCTGAAACATTTGAGAATACTGTTGAGGATATTCTTGATAAAGCAGAGGAAGACTGGGAGGAAGATAAATAGTTGTATTATTTTCAAATGATCCCAGATTTCTTCCAATCATCCGAAATAGCTAGTCATTTTGATAGCTGGAAAACAATATTAGGGTTAATAATTGTTTTATTTGCGACATTCATTGGAGTAGAAATTAGAATCGGAAACGATGAAGAAGAACAATAAAAGTATCTGAATCACTAAATTTATCTTTTATCCATTAGTAATAAGATATTTATAATTAACTTATAAGCGGAAAAACTTTAATATTTTATGCTAAATAATTTATAAAATAATGTAGTCTAGAAAAAAATGGATGTATTGAAGAACGTAAAATGCATAATTATTTGAGGATGACGAAGCTTACTGTTGGGGAAGCTTCAATATGTTCCTATCACCCTCATTTAATTAATAGCAATATATTTAATTATTGGCAACAATGGCATAAAAAATTGTTTCTGGAACTCAATTGATAGTTAATAGCGAGTTTACTTTAAATATATTTATAGCAATAATTTCATATTAACTCATATGGCTATTTCGATACGAAGGCCTTCTTTCCCCATGCTTTATGCTTACTATCAAGGTCTGATAGGGAATTTCTTTGTGCGTTTAATTTCAGTAAATAAGAAACTTTTGAAATTCTTGTTTTTTTTATTTTTTCTGAATGATCGCTAAATTGTTGATATGCCTCTAAGTAGTCTCCATTCATTTTTCATAAAAGAAAATATATAATCCATACTTACTACCTTATTAATTAAAACGATCGTACTTTAATATTGTCTTTCTCTTTGCTTTACAATTTAAAAAGTGCCGTTTATTTGAAATTCTGTAAATTTTTAAAAAATAATTTTTGATCAGATTCAGCATTAAAATACAAACATAATTAAAAATACCTATAAACGACTGGTCCAAAAATCAAGGACTGAAAAATTACCAACTTTTAGCTACTAGATCAAAGCGATCATAAGACCAAAACAACATTTTTCGTCTTTTTAAGTCTTTTAGTAGTCTCATTCAAACTTTAGTTCTAAAGATTTCTTCCGTACTTGACCATCCTGAATTATCATAGATTTTGAAAACCAATTGGTTGATGGAACAATGTGACTCTTTTCAGTGAAGCATTCCTGAAAATGAGCGACATTAATACTTTTTCCAATTTTTTCAGTCTGTCAGTGTAGCTCAGCTGGTTAGAGCACAGCATTCATAACGCTGAGGTCGAGAGTTCAAGTCTCTCCACTGACATAAATTTTTTTATATGAATAATTAGTTATTTTCATCTATTATCATTTAATTTATTTAATAATTATTTTTATAGTTATTGTAATTTTATTCTCAATTTGTAGAATTAAGTATATTAAACATCTTTAAATATCTTATAACACTATTTCATATCTATTTGCTCCAACCTAGTTTTAAATGTTGATGATGTATCATTCTCATTAGTTTTATTATCAATAATTACTTTGCTTTCTCTCTTTTCATTAGTTGATTCATTATTATTATAAATAGAAAAATTCTTTGAGTTATTGAAACTTATTGTTGATTTATTAATGTGGGTGTCCTTATTTAAATTTGAATTGTTTGAAATGGATATATTTTTAGTGTAACTTTTATCTGTATTTTCATTTTTATTAGGATTAATGTCATTATTCGGATTTGATATAGTCTGCTTTTTTTTATTTAATGGATACTTTTTAACTTCACTTCTCAACTGATTTAACATCTTAAAGTGATTAGAAGAACTAAATTTTTTAACAAGGGAGGAATCCCAACTTATTTGATCATTCATTTTTAATAATTATGGTCGGTTAGCTAAAATGAGAAAGTTTTCTGGTCTCTTCATGATAAATTATAAAAAGGAAAAGGGGAAGTTCTCCAGCCTCTAAACCAATCAAAATACGAAATTATTTCCATGACGACAAATGAATGCCTAAGGGTAGGTATGCAAGCTCCTGATTTTTCAGCAACTGCAGTCGTAGATCAAGAATTTAAAGATGTCACTCTCTCCCAGTACAGAGGTAAATATGTGGTTCTGTTTTTCTATCCACTAGATTTTACTTTTGTTTGCCCTACTGAGATTACAGCTTTTAGCGATAGATATAGTGATTTCAGTTCTAAGAACACTGAAGTATTAGGAGTATCAGTTGATAGTAAGTTTACACATTTAGCTTGGATTCAAACACCAAGAAATGAAGGAGGAATTGGTGATATTAATTATCCACTTGTTTCAGATCTTAAACGTGAAATTTGCCAGGCATATAACGTATTAAACGAAGATGGAGAGGCAGATAGGGGCTTATTCATCATTAACCCAAGTGGTGTAATTATGCACTCAACTATCAACAAGGCACCAGTAGGTAGAAATATAGATGAAACGCTACGAATTCTACAAGCCTATCAATATGTAGAGTCTCATCCAGATGAAGTATGTCCTGCAGGTTGGACGCCAGGTGATAAAACAATGAAGGAAGATCCTAAAGGAAGCAAGGAATATTTTTCTGCACTGTAGATTTATTAATTAAATAGATTTATTAATTATTAGATATGAAAGAATTAAGTTTTTGACTAACATATTCAGAATCAAGTATTTCCTTATCTATTAGCTCATCAACTAATATATCCATTAAATTGACTTTATCGATTATTAAATTAATAGCATGATTAAGAGCTTTGTTGGCAATTAAAATTATTTGCTTATCAATTTCTTTACTGGTTTTCTGAGAATATTCTTTTCTATTTTGCATTATATCGCGCCCTAAAAATATAGAATTATTTTCAGAATCATAAGCAATAGGTCCAAGATCAGAGAAGCCAAATCTTGTAACCATTTGATTAGCCCAAAAATAAACATCCTCAAGATCTTTTCTTGATCCTTGAGTAACTTCATTTGAGCCAAAAACAATTGTTTCTGCTGCTCTAGGACCAAGGGCGATAACTATTTTGCTATATATGTAGCTTCGGGTAATCAAACCACTATCCATGTTTTCTTCATTAGGTGTGAAATAAGTCATACCTGAAATATCTCCTAAAGACCTAAATAATGAAATTTTTTCTAGCTTGTCTTGAGAAGGAATTAGCAAGGCTACTAATGTTTTACCAATAATCTGATAAGCAATTTGCTTTTTTTTTGTACTATCTGTCAGTGGTTTAGAAATCAATCCGAAACGTGCTTTTTCTAGAGCCTGATCAATTTCAATAGTACTGATTTTTGTTTTTTTATTTCTAGCAGAAAGGATGGCTGCTTCATTTAGAAGATTTTGTAAATCAGCGCCTGAAAAACCAGGTGTTTTTGTTGCAAATTCCTTAAGGTTTACTGAATCGGTTAAAGGCTTTGTTCTTGCATGGACTGACAAAATCTTAAGCCTAGCTTTTTTATCTGGGAGTGAAATGTCTATTCTACGATCAAATCTTCCGGGTCTAGTAAGGGCTTGATCAAGAATATCGGGCCTATTGGTGGCAGCTATAACAATTACTCCATTATTAGAGGCGAATCCATCCATCTCGGTTAAGAGTTGATTTAATGTCTGTTCTCTTTCATCATTACCGCCACCAATTCCAGCTCCTCTTTGGCGACCAATTGAATCTATTTCATCAATAAAAACTATGCAGGGAGACTTTGATTTTGCATTTTTAAATAGATCTCTAACTCTTCCAGCACCAACACCAACAAACATTTCTACAAATTCTGAAGCTGAAATACTAAAGAATGGAACATTTGCCTCACCTGCAATTGCACGTGCAAGTAAGGTTTTGCCTGTTCCAGGAGGACCAACCAATAAAACACCTTTTGGGGTTTTTGCACCAAGGTCAATCAAAACTTGAGGGTTCTTTAAAAAGGTAACAATTTCTCTTAATTCTTCTGAAGCTTCATTTAATCCAGCAACATCATCGAAAGTTACTTGACTCATTTCATCTTCATTTTGTTGTGATGTTCTACTCGAAAAACTTTGCATGTTGTTCAGCAGCTTTGATGATCTCCTAATTAAAAATGAAAGTGACAAAACAAATATTAAGGCGAGTCCTAGGCCAGAAATAAAATTTGCTAAACGCTGTTCTGATCGTATATCTCTAACTGAAAGAGGTATATTATATTCTTCTGATATTCTTAGAATTTTTTGATCGTTATAAAAGATTGGAATTATTTTCTTCTTTCCATTATAAAATTCAACGATGACCTCTCTTCTGGTTGGAATTAAAATAATAGAAATAATTTCCCCAGTTTCAATATCCTTTAGAAGTTGACTATAACTTTTACTCATTTGATAATTAATTCAACAAAATCAAAAGAATTTATAAATAAACTATAGTCATAATGTCTACTAACTTGAGTTTATATAGAAAAAGAAACAAGAAATTTTCTATTCCTAAATGGGTTTTTGTTAAATCGGAGCATGACGTTATAAAATAAAAAATTAATAAATGATACGAAAAGATGGCTGTACCCAAGAAAAAGACCTCTAAAGGAAAGAGAAATCAAAGGCATTCCATTTGGAAAGGAAAAGCTGCTATCGCAGCTGAAAAAGCTTTGTCAATAGGTAAATCTGTATTAACTGGAAGAGCCCAAGGATTTGTGTATCCTATGGATGAGACCTCAGAAGAGGAATCTGAATGAATTTATTAAGATCCAAGCTTAAAAGCTTCTAGTATGAGTGCATAGGTTGAACCTATTCTAAAATTATTTATAGCAATAAATAATATTGAAAGTTTTCCTGAGTTAGTTAATATTAAAGAACGAATAGTTAATTCCATTATGACTAATATTGATATAGAAAGAAAAATTGTATTTACAGATTTATCCAACAAATAAGAGATTAAGCTATTGGTAAAATAAAAACCAGAAAAAACTGATATTAATAATATGCTTCTTTTAGACCATGAGTCAGAGATAAGGGGCTTTAATATTACTAACGAGCTGTCAATAAATTCTCTAAATTTAGTTTTCTGCATATTATTAATTAAGAATTTTTGTAAGATAAGTAAAATCTACATGATTGCTAATTAATGGTTTGCCATAAATTAAATTAGATTTATTGTTTCCATTCCCAAGACTATCAACACAAGCATTTGCCTTTTTGGATATTTTTTGTGGGTTAGAGTTCCATGGTGACAATGTTAACAGGCAATTTATATTTGCCGCAATAGCCGCATCAACGCCAATTACAGAGTCTTCAATGGCCATACAATTTGAATTGGGCGTATTGCTTAACTTTACTGCTAGCTTATATGCATCTGGATAGGGTTTGTGTTTTTTTACATCCTCATAACTAATTATTCGAGAAAAGAATTTACAATGCGATTCTAATGATGTATGTAAAATAGCTTCCACAGAATCTCTTCCACTTGTAGTAACAATAAATTGTTCAACATTAAAATTTTCTAATTCCTCTATAAGCCTTATTACTCCATCTCTAACTTTGATATTACCTGACTGAATTAATCTCTTGTAATGAAAACGCTTTCTAGATTGTATATTACTGCAAATTTTATTTGAGATTTGACTCTTGATTTCATCGCGATAAAAAAGAATTCTTTTTAAGCCACCTGAAATTTTTAACAATTCCAAATATTTATTTTCATTCCAGAACCAGTCCAAGCCAAAATCCTTAAAAGCTAAATTAAATGCGACTCTATGCCCACTAAGTTCTGTATCGGCTATAGTTCCATCAACATCCCAAAAAACTGCTGATAATTTATTCATGTTGATGAGTAAAAACTTAAATATAATTTATATAACTATAGAATCTTATAGGTAAAGCAATTGACAATAGATAATAATAAAATCAAAAGATGGATTTTACCAAAACCACTAAATAAAAGTGAACTACATAATTGCTTAATAAACTTCACATTACAGAAAGTCTTGTTAAGGAGAGGAATAAATATTGATTGTGAATTGGATTCTTTTTTGATACCTAATGAACTTCCAGATCCTGTAGACCATTTTAATGATTTAACCAAAGCATCTAATAGAATAATTGATGCTTGTAAGAATAATAGGAAGATAGCTATATGTGGTGATTATGATGCTGATGGAATCACTAGCACTGTACTTTTAGTTGAGTTGTTTTCTAAGTTAGGTGCAAATGCGATACCATATATCCCCTCCAGACAGGACGATGGATATGGATTAAATGTAGATATGGTAAATCATATTGCTAGAAATGATATTAAGCTTATAATCACCGTAGATAATGGGATTTCGGCTCTCACAGCTATTAAAAGATCAAATGAACTTGGTATAGATCTAATAATTACTGACCATCACAAAATTACTAATAAAACTATAGAAGTTTTTGCATTAATACATCCTGAAAAAGCCCCATTTGATTCCCCATATAAATATCTTGCTGGTGTCGGTATTGCATATATGTTGGCAAGAAATATATGTAATAAATTAAATTATAATATAAATAATACCACTGCTAATGTCCTATTTTGCATAGGAACAGTTGCCGATATGGCACCTCTTATTGGTGCTAATAGAATTTGGCTCAAAGAAAATTTACCCAAATTTAAAACTACACAAAATATAGGCATAAAAAATATATTAAAAAAGCTAGAACTTGAGGATACTGATATTTCTACTGATGATATTGGATATAAAATAGCTCCAATAATTAATGCTATTGGTAGAATAGGTGAGCCCAAGTTAATAATTGATCTTCTAACGAATCATAATATTTGTTCTGTAGATAAACTTACAAACGAATGTTTTTTATTGAATAAACAAAGAAAAATAATTACCGCTTTAATTGAAAAAGAAGCTAATGATTTGGCCATTTATGAATATGCAAAAAACTATAAGTTTATAATTCTCGTTAAAAGAGAATGGCATCCAGGCGTTATTGGAATTGTTGCGGCTCGAATTGTTGATAAATATAATTTACCTACTGCCATACTTTCAATAGCAAAGGATGGTCTATTCAGAGGTTCCATAAGATCTAACAAATTCTTAAAAGTTAATTTAGCTTTAGACGAATGTAGCGATTTACTTATTGCACATGGTGGTCATTCGGATGCTGCAGGATTTACAATTAGGGAAGAAAATATTCCAAAATTTAAGGAAAGATTAAATGCAATTGCTCAAAGACAATTTGTTAACCTGAATCTAAGTAAGTCAATAAAGCCAGATGCGCGTATATATCTTAGAGACATTAATTTTGATTTCTATAATCAATTAGTATTATTAGGGCCATTTGGGATCAAAAACGAAGAACCAATTTTTTGGGCTAGAAAATGCAGAATATTAGAGCTTTATAAGATGAAAGGAAACCATATAAAAATGACTTTAGATGATGGCACTGGAATGATAAGTGCTATAAAGTGGAACTTTATTCTTGATCTTAAGGTAAATGATTTAATAGATATTGCATTTTACATACAGATTAATAAATGGAAAAAAACTAATAAATTAATATTAAATATTATTGATATTAGATTTTATAAAGAAGAAATTGAATTGAAATTACATACTAGGACCTATAAATGTAAAATATCAGAAAATAATAATGTAATAATCACAAATGATAAAGGTACAAGTATATCTTCAAATCTATCAACTGTTTCTAGTTATAAAAATATGAAAAACAAAGTATTTGCTAAGAAGATTCTATCATTTGCCGAAATTGCCCTTGGTAGAGCAACTTAGCCCTTTAAACGCCTCTTCTATAAAAAATTAATGCAATTATCGCAGGACCAGCAAGAAAGACTGCTACTAGAGGCAATAGGTTTCCCATGTAATAAAAAAAATCTTTTTATATTGTACTAAATGGTTTGACAATGTTTCCCAATAATTAAAAATTTTTTATTTTTGTTCTTATTTAGGGCTATTCAATTTTTAGAGATAGGCCAAATTTTCAAAATCAACAGAAAGAAATGCCAAGTTAGCCTGCTAAGTTTTGAGATTTTGTATATATATTAATTATTCTTTTAGCGATTTTTGTCATAACTTGATTAATTAGTGGTTTACTATATATGATAAAAATGTTGTATAAACATAATTCTAAAGATAAAGTCTCTCTCTAGGAAGTAATGGGTCAGCCTAATTCAAATTCTAAATTAAATAATAGTGAGCAAAAGGATTCTACTACTTTTTTCAATATATTAATTACTTCTTTTAGTACCATTTTTCTTGCCGAGTTAGGAGACAAAACTCAGCTTGCAACCTTGATGCTTTCTGCTCAGTCCGGTAGACCATTAATAATCTTTATCGGTGCAGCTATCGCCCTTATTTCTACAAGCCTGCTTGGAGTTCTAATAGGTCAGTGGATAGCCAATAATTTGCCAAGGCAGCGTTTCACGGTGGTTTCTGGAATTATTATGTTAAGTTTAGGAATATACTTAGTAACAACTGGTTTTATTGACTTTATTCAAAATCGGATATTGAATTAATTTAATGCTTCTTACACTTCTTTTCTCAACTTTTTTTGCTGTTTTTCTAGCTGAGATGGGTGATAAGACCCAATTAACTACAATAACTTTAAGTAGCACTACCAACAAACCACTTGCGGTATTTATTGGTTCGTCAATAGCTTTAATCCTAGCCACATTGCTAGGAGCTTTAGCTGGCGGATCTATAGCCAACCTAATTCCAGCATTTTTACTTAAATTGCTTTCTGGAATAGTATTCTTAATAATAGGAATTAACCTACTTACACAAATTAATGATGATACTACTAGTGCTTAGACTTAACTAAATATTTAGACTTTATATTAAGAGTCTAAATCCAAAAGAAAACAAATTAATTTACCACTGGTCTTATGACAAAAGTTTTAAAGATACTTGAAAATTTAGATGAGGAGAAAGCATTAGAACTTGTTAAACTTGAGAAATCCTTGAGACTTACGAAAAAACTTGATAGAGATAATTTAAGCATAGCTATAAATGCTCTTACAAAAATTGGAATTATAAAAAATATTGGTGATGATAAACTTATAATTAATAATGAAGTTGACTTTATTCAAGGTAAAGTCCGATGTAGCAGTAAAGGATATTGCTTTGTAGTTAGGGAAGATAAAGGAGAAGATATTTACATACGAGAAAATAATCTAAATAATGCTTGGCATGGAGATTTTGTTATTGTATTAATCACTAAACCAGCGCTTAAAAGAAGAGCTCCGGAAGGAACTATACAATGTGTTTTAAAAAGAAACAATGATATATTGCTAGCCAAAGTTGAAGTGGACAAATCAACAGATAAATTGAGGGCATATCCCTTAGATGACAGAATAACAGCAGTAATTGAAGTAGATAGTAAGGTTAATAAGACTTTCAATCAAAAAAATAATGATTTTATTTATGAAATTCAAATAACTAAATATCCTATTGCTCAATATAATGCAAAAGGAATAATAATTCGTGAATTATCTGTAAACAACGGCGTTGAAGGTGATATAGAACTATTACTTTCCAAAAATAATATTATCAAAAATAATAATGTTCCTAAAATTAATCCAAAAAAAATATCACTTAAAGGTAGAGAAGATCTAACTTCTCAAGATGTATTGTTATTTAAAAGTTGGGAATGTTCAAACGCTCCTTCTCTTCCTGCATTATTTGCATCCCCCCATGAAGGTGGTCATAGATTATGGATTCATTCACCTACAGTTTCTGAAAGATTGGTTTTAGACGGTAAGTTAGATAATTATCTTAAGGAAAAAGGAGAAGTTATTTGTTTAGGAAATAACTGGCTTGAATTCTTAAATGAATCTCTTGCTTCAGCAGCTAAATTCAAAATTAATGAAGAATGCGAGTCGATTTCATTAATGATTGACATCGATAGCAAGGGAGAAATTACGGACTGGAAATTTTCTCTTAGTTTAATTAAACCTGTAAATGAAATTACTCAAAAACATCTTCAAACAATTAACAAGAGAAAATCAACATCAAAATCCATTCCTATTGCTCTTAAATCAGTAAAAAATAACCTTGAAGTTATATATAGTATTATTCACATATCAAAAATTATTAATCAGAGTGATAATGGTGCTATAAAATTAGATCAATATATTCCTAATTTAGAAAGAATTAAGGAATATCAAAAGGCTTTTCCCAGCAGAGATTTCTATGGTTGGACGAATTCTTTTGATACTAACGATCCACAATCAATAATTGATGTTTTTGTTAGATTAGCTAATAATACTCTTGCAAAACATTTAGTAGGCTACAAATTGCCATTTGTATACAAGGAACATGATGAAATTGATCCACTTTCTATTAATGAAATTACAAAATCTGCACTTAGTTTAAATAATAATATTGATGTTAGCATTGATGGGTCACTGACAACAAAAGAGTTAATTAATTCGTTCGAATCAAGTACAGAAAAGAAAATTATTCATAAATTAGTTAAACATATAATACCAGGTATACATCTGAAGCTTTTCAAAGATAATGAACATCTTAATTATGATCATTTAAACCAAAAGTTACTTACTAGAAACATAGAGGCTCCATGGTGTTGTCCATCACTTAATTATTGGAATATATTTAATCAATTTATGATTAGTTCACTTTTAAATGATGGCAAAAACAAACTATCTAGTCGTAGTAAAGTATCAATAGATTTAGGTAAAAATGATTCTTGGAATCTCTTAGAGTGGGAATTATTTTCATCCAAGACAAAAGACCTTATTGATTTATATTCAAATCCTAAACTAATTCAACATCTTAATGAAATTAGAAAAAATACAAAATCATTCAGGAATAATATTATTTCGATAGCTCAATGTAGAGAAGCCCAAAAAATAGTTGGAAAGGAGGTACCAGCAATTATTACTGGCGTTCAAAGTTATGGTTTTTTTGCTGAAATTGACGAGATAACAGCAGAGGGATTGGTTCATGTAAGTACGCTTGGAGACGATTGGTACGAATATAGATCAAGACAAAATCTATTAATAGGTCGTAAAAATAAAAAAACATATCAACTCGCACAAAGTGTAAATGTTAGAGTTTTAAAAGTTGACATATTAAAAAACCAAATAGACTTAGAACTTGCAAAAAAAGATGATATCGAGCAAATAAAACATAATGAAAACATTAATGAGGACAAAACGTATAAGGATTAAAAAAATGAAAAGTTTTGTTATTGCTATTACAGGTGCTTCAGCGATGCAACTGGGTGAGAGATCTATTCAGTTATTGCTAGAAAACAATAAGAATGTGGATTTAATATTAAGCAAAGGTGCATATGAAGTAGCTAAAAGTGAGCGTAATATTCATATACCTGTTGAGTCACATTCCCAAGCTGATTTTTGGAGAAACAGACTTTCAGTGGAATCTGGGACATTGACATGTTATCGATGGAATGATCATTCAGCACCGATAGCAAGCGGAAGTCATAAAACAACTGGAATGGTCATAGTCCCATGCTCAATGGGAACACTTGGGCGTATAGCTTCTGGTTTTTCATTAGATTTAATTGAAAGATGCGCTGATGTTCATTTAAAGGAAAATAGGCCACTAGTTATTTGTCCTAGAGAATCACCATTCAATTTAATTCATATTGAAAATATAAAACGTGTTGCTACAGCAGGGGCTTTAATTGTTCCTCCAATACCAGCCTGGTATACAAACCCTAAAACTATTGAGGACATCATTGATTTTATAGTAGTAAGAATTTTTGATTCGCTTGGCGAGGATTTAGATAATATAGAACGATGGGCGGGTCCAAATAAATGAAAGTTAATTCTCAATTGAAAAGCATACCAATATTAACAATTTTAATCTTAGTAATGCTTTTAAGCATTAATAATCAAAGGGAAAAAACCAAATTAAAAATACTTATATGGGATACACCCTCGTTATCCCTTGGGACATACCTTGCAATCTCAACTGGATCAGGATTTCTACTATCATGTTTTATTACTGGAGGTCTTATACAAGTTAATAAGTCGAAAACTATAAATAAAATAAAATATAAAGTTGAGAATCAAGATAATAAATATAGTGAATATTCAGAAGTGAACAATTTTAGTCAATATGATAATACACTTATAGAAAGAGATATTAAAGATCCCTCTCCTACATTAAATGCAAACTTTAGGGTGATTGGTAAAATAAGTAGAAAATCTGTTTCCCATAACAACAATGAAAGAGATAACTTCTATTCATCAGACTCCTCAAATGAATCGAATGATAAATACTATGAAAATGAAATAACTTATGAAAAGGAATCTAATTCAGAGAAAACATTAAATGACTGGTTTGATTACAATCATTTAGATTGGTAAGATTTTTCGCAAAATATTTTTATTCTATAATAAATTAACAACTTGGAATTGTTTTGCTAATATAAGTATATGTCAAATTCATCTCCCTCAAACGAATTTAATGCCGAGCCTAAGGTCTCAAAAATAGATAAACCAGATACTCCAAAAAAACAAGTAAAGCCTCCCAAAATAGAAGATAAACCATTTGAAGAATTTATTACTAATTATTTTATTCCAGGATTGAAAGAATCTATTTTAAATAAAGGAACTAATGTCGTTGAAATTAAATTAATAAAAGGAACTAGACCAGTTGTAGGAGGTCTATGCTGGATGGTGTTTTGCGAATTATCTGAAGATAGAAAATTTTGGCTTTGCTTTAATAATGAAAAAATTACTTCTGAGAAAACTATATTATTAGCAGAATCAGATAGTCTACCAAGTATAGTAGAATCATTTCTAATTGATGAAAAAAAGACAACTTTACCTTTACTAATATCACGAGTTCTTCAAAGATTAAACGGCCAAAAGTGGATCGGACCTAATTAGATATGTTATTATTATATTTATTTACTTTAAATTATTACTAATATTTTATGTAATTACAATAAATTTAAGAACTTTATATATTAATACGCACTACCGGCAATAAAATGGCATAATAAAAAAAAAAAAATTGACTAATTCCTTGTTAACTAAACGGAACGACAAATTTCTTTTTCATATTTTTGATGATACATTAAAACCACAAATTGAGGAATTACTATCACTTGGGAAATCTGCAGGAGCAGACCTTGTTGAAATCTTTTTAGAAAAATCGGACAATATTTCTGTACTGGCGGAACAAGATGATATTTCAAATGTAAGTCCTTCATTTGGTATTGGAGCTGGAATTAGAGTTTTCTTAGGGACAAAGGATGGCTTTGTAAGTACTAATGACTTGTCCAAGCAAGGTCTACTATTCGCTCTATCACAAGCATTAAGGATGTTAGGCCTTGAAATTGGAACTGGTAATCACAGATATTTTGATGGTCTATGCAAACTCAAAGATTTTGGAATTAATAAAAATAATTGGCTCAAGAAATCACCAGATCTTAATGAATCAACTTTAAAATTATTAGAATCTACAAAATTGCTTGCAAGCAAGAATAGTAATCTACAAGTGAGGAGGGCGAGTTATTCAAGAAATTGGCAGGAAGTTCTCGTTGCAGCAACTGATGGGGTTTTTGCTAGAGATATTCGTTTACATCAAACAGTAGGAATTAATGTAATAGCTACCAAGGATAAAAATCGATCAACATCAGCTAGACGATATGGAAGTTCAGGTAATCCAAATGATCTACGCAACTGGAACATTGAAGAGAGCGCTACAGAATTAAACGAAAGTGCTCAAAAAATGCTTAACGCGGAATATGTTCAAGCAGGGCAAATGCCAGTTGTTTTAGCAAATAAATTTGGAGGTGTAATATTCCATGAAGCATGTGGTCATCTTCTTGAAACCACTCAATTAGAGCGGGGAACATCACCTTTTCATGACAAAATCAATCAGCAAATTGCTCATAATTCAGTAAGTGCTGTTGATGAAGGAATATCAAACTACGCTTTTGGCTCACTATCAATGGATGACGAGGGAATGGAACCACAAAATACTCTCTTAATTGAGGATGGTATTTTAAAAAAATTTATTTCTGATAGGGCAGGTTCATTAAGAACTGGTCATCCAAGAACGGGTAGTGGAAGGAGACAAAATTTCTCTTATGCTGCGGCAAGTCGAATGAGAAATACATACATTAAACAAGGCTCTTATTCACCAGAGAATTTAATTGAAAGCATAGATAATGGTCTTTACTGCAAATCTATGGGTGGAGGAAGTGTTGGGCCAACCGGTCAATTTAACTTCTCCGTTGAGGAGGGATACTTAATCAAGAATGGAAAACTTGATAAACCAGTTAAAGGTGCAACATTAATAGGTGAAGCTAAGGAAATACTACCAAGAATATCTATGTGTGCGAATGATTTAGATCTTGCTGCTGGTTTTTGTGGATCAGTAAGCGGAAGTGTAAACGTTACTGTTGGTCAACCCCATATAAAAGTTGATTCAATAACCGTGGGAGGCAGATAAAATGAACAATAAAGATATCAATAACAATCTAGGTGAATTAAATTCAACATTATTAACAGAACTTTTAATCAAATACAGCAAAGAGACGGATATATCACAATGGGATATGGGTGCTTCATCAAGTAGAGATTTATCGGTCCAAGTTCAAAATGGAAAGGCTAAGCAATTAAAGGGTTCTCAACGGAACTCAATGACACTAAGAGTATGGAATAATAATAAAGTTGGGATAACGAGTACCTCCGATTTGACGAACGAAGGTATTAAAAAAGCAATGTATGGAGCTATTGATGCTAGTTTTTTTGGCAATGAAAATGAATCACCAGAGTTTTCCTCATTAGCAAAGAGTCCTATCCAGGAAATAAGTTCAAAAATATCTAAAGAGCATGATATTGATGAACTACTTACAATGCTTAAAGATGCTGAAAATAAATTATTAGCTTCACACTCTTCAATTGATTCTGTTCCATACAATGGTTTGAACCAAACTTATATGGAAAGGTTATATATCAATAGCGATGGTGCTAATAGATATATGAAACTATCTCAGTCTTCGATTTATCTTTATGCAAAAGCGCAGCTTGAAAATAAAAAACCTAGGAGTGCTGGGAGTATCAGAGTTAATTCTGAATTAGACAAACTTAACATTAAATCCTGCATAAAAGAAACATCTAGCAAGTTAATTAGTCATCTTAATTATAAAGCTATAGAAACTAATAAATATTTGATTTGTTTCACCCCAGAAGCCTTTCTTCAATTAATAAATGCATTTAGTTCAATGTTTAATGCTCGTTCAATAATAGACGGCTTAAGTTTAATGAATGAAGAATCAATAGGTAAACAAATAGCTGTCAAGAGTATAAACATAAGTGACGAAGGTTTACACCCTAAAAATGTTGGTGCCTTTAGTTTTGATGGTGAAGGTACACCAACCCAAAATATTGATTTGATCAAATCTGGTGTTTTGAAGAATTTACTACATTCAGAGGCCACAGCAAGAAAGTTTGGTGTAAAACCTACTGGTCATGCAGGATTAGGGGCTAAAGTGTCAGTATCTCCAGATTGGTTGGTTATTACTAAATCAGACGATGAAGGTGATAAAGATAAGTCTCTGAGTGTTAAGGAAACTAAAACTGAATATATTTTAATAGATGAATTAACAGCTCTTCATTCAGGGGTAAAAGCCAGTCAAGGTTCATTTTCATTGCCTTTTGATGGGTGGATAGTCAATGAAGGTAAAAAAACATCAATTGAGGCTGCCACTGTTGCTGGAGATATTTTAAAAGTTCTAAATAGTATTGTAAAAATTGAGGATGAACAAATTGTGACTCATCAAGGTATGAGTCCTTATATTTGGGTTGAGAATATGTCAATTACAGGTGAAGCGTGAAAATTGTTTTTTGGGGAACGCCAAAATATGCAGCAGAAAATTTAACATCAATATTCGAAGCTGGTTATGAAGTTATTGCTGTAATAACTCAACCTGATCGAAAAAGAAATAGAGGTAAGCAATTATCTCCATCACCAGTAAAAGAAGTTGCTTTAGATTTCGGTATTCCTGTATTTACGACAGAATCAATAAAAAATGATCAAAAAACTCAAAATATACTTTTGAATTTAAATGCCGATGTTTATGTAGTAGTTGCTTTTGGACAAATTCTTCCAAAAAAGATATTAGATCAGCCTAGTCTTGGCTGTTGGAATAGTCATGCATCATTATTACCATCCTGGCGAGGTGCCGCACCAATTCAATGGAGTATTATTAACGATGATGCAAAAACTGGAATTTGCATTATTGCAATGGAAGAAGGTTTAGATACTGGACCAGTAATAGAAATGGAATCAACAGTTATTAATGACAATGATAATCTTGAAACACTTAGCAAAAGATTATCGCTGATATCTTCAAAACTTTTAGTTAAAGCTTTAGATAATATAAAGTTAACTAGTGGATTAGGGAAAAAGGAAAGACTAGAAGTATTGAATGCAATTGATCAATCAAAACTTGGAAGTGGAAGTATAAGTTATGCTAGACAACTAGAAAAGGAAGACTATTTAATTGATTGGAATCAAAAAGCGATAAAAATATCAAAAAGAATAAAAGCACTTTATCCAAATGCATATACATTTTACAATGGAAAAAGAATTAAAATTTTTGATTCAGAGATAATTTCGACTATCCACGAATCATCAGAACTAAATAATTTATTGACTAAACCTATTAATGATTCATTACCTGGCAAAGTGATTATGATAAATAAAAAATATGGAATAGCAATAATGACAAAAGACAAACCAATTTTAATAAAGTCTTGTCAATTGGAGGGCAAAAATAAAACAGATGGATACACATTGTCGAATCAAACTAATATTGACATTAATAATATTTTAGGAAATTAAATATCTTCAGTAACATTGTCTTTACTTGAGAATCCCCAAAGGAAAAGAAATAACATAATAATAAAAAATAAATATTCTGGTATCACAATATCATAAAAGATTAATGAAATAATTAATTTTATACCTATTATAGCTACTGCTATATATCCTGCTTTCTCTAAGTTAATATATATCTCAAGCCATTTAATGAATAATCCAGAAGTAAAACGTAATGCTATCACACCAATAATTGCCCCCGTTATAACTAAAAGGAATTGATCGCTTATAGCGACTGCAGCTGTAATACTATCAATTGAAAATGCTAAATCAGTTATTGACAAAAGCAAAATAACATTTAACAATGATTTTGTAGAATCAACTCTAATATTGTTTTTAGTAGATTCATTATTGTTAGTGCCAATTAACTTTGAAATAGATAATGAAATCAAATAAATACCGCCAATAAGTTTTACTGGCCAAAATTTTAAAACATATTGTGCAGATAGTATTACAATTATTCTTAATAAAAGTGCTATGAGAATTCCTATATCTAGAGCTTTTTTTTGTAAATTTATATTGTTTAAGGTTTTTGTTATTGAAGCAAGCGCCACAGCATTATCAGCTGAAAGAACAAGCTCTAGTGACACGATGACGGGCAAAAGAGGTGCAAGTTCTACCCATCTATCGATACCATCTAGTAAAGGAGTTATGGATCTTAGTGATGCTGAATCCATTAAATTTCGATAAAAGAACTTTTTTTAATCGCTGTTTGGTATATGTTAACTCTAATTATTATAATTAGCGTTAGAGCAAAAGGTTATGAGAATTGAATCAAAGCTTTGCCATCTATCTGAAAACAAAGCTATTGTTCAAGTTAATGGATGGTTGAATGACAAAAATATTGGAAGCTCACTTGGAGAAGGTACATCAGTTGAAATAGCAGAGGATAGAGCAATTTCAAGATTGAACAAGAGACTTGGTTTTAAAAATGAAAATGAATCAAATTTAGGGCTAAATAACGATAATATAATTAAAGATAAGATTAAAGTTGAGCTACCAAAAAGTCAAAATTTCGATTCTAAAATCATAACTACTGAACCGAAAGATTGGAGTAACGAGTTAATTTCAATAGATTCACAAATTAAGCGTTTAAATTGGTCTAGAGAGGATGAAAAAATATTTCTAGAGGATAATTTTGGTTATAATCATAGAAATAAAATCACCAAATACAATGAGCTATTACATTATTTAGAACTGTTGAAGAAACAAGAAAATATTAATCAGGAGACACTAAAAACAATAGATAAACCTGCTTTGATCGAAGAATCTAATATTATCCTTAATGAATTATCATGGGATCACAAAAAAGGTAGTGAATATTTAAAGAAGGAATTTAATGTATATTCTAGAAAAGAACTTGATGATAAGCAGTTATTATCATTTGTTAACAAGCTTAGATCAATAAGAAATAATCGTCATCAATCTGCTATTTCACAATGACTAACCCAATGTTATAGTATTCTCAATATTTAATGAAATAGTGTCATTAGGTTCAATAGTAGAAAAATTAGAGAACCACCCATTAACTAAAGAAATTTTAGTAAGAACTAATAGAAAAGAAAGATTAATATTAACGGGAGCATCGCGAACAGTAAAAGCACTATTAACTACTTCACTTGCCAAAAAGGATTCTAAGGTACTTCTAGTAATTGTTCCAACATTAGAAGAGGCGACAAGGTGGTTCCCTCTCGTTAAAGATTGTGGTTGGTCTAAAACATGTTTATACCCAACAAGTGAAGTTTCTCCCTATGATTCGACTCAAGTTACTTCTGAAATTATATGGGGTCAATTGCAAGTCTTAAGCGATATTTTAGAATTAAATAATGAAGATAGTATTGCAATAATTGCTACTGAGAGATCGCTTCAACCGCATTTGCCACCAATTGAATATTTAAAATCCAAATGTATAAAATTAAATGTAGGAGATGAATTAGATTTAGCCAACCTATCTTTAAAGTTGGGTGAATGTGGTTATATAAGAAAAAGTAATATTGATCAGGAAGGTACTTGGACAAGAAGAGGAGATATTCTTGATATATTTCCAGTTAGTAGTGAGATACCTATCAGATTAGAGCTATTCGGAGATCAATTAGAGAAAATAAAAGAATTCGATCCTCTTTCACAGAGATCTTTAGACAAAATTGATAACGTCTGTATTACTCCTACTGGATTTAACCCACTAATTATTGAAAGACTTTTGGAGTATAAAGATGAAATAACATATA
Source organism: Prochlorococcus sp. G4PB17 (assembly GCF_059772445.1). NCBI lineage: Bacteria > Bacillati > Cyanobacteriota > Cyanophyceae > Synechococcales > Prochlorococcaceae > Prochlorococcus > Prochlorococcus sp. G4PB17. Next base: position 363,954 of record NZ_CM186288.1, read on the forward strand.
TTACTGATGAGGAATATAGTGACTTTAGTAATTCAAATTCTATTTCTTCATCAAAAAAATATCTAGGAGTTGCATTTGATAAACCATCATCTTTGTTAGATTACTTAGATGCTAGTACAGTTGTAGTTTTTGATGAAAAATTACAATGCAAATCACATTGTGATGCATGGTATAAAATAGTTAATGAAAATTATAATGAACTTATAAGCGAAAAACAGGATAAAGGTATAAGTAATCGTATACTTAAACCAAATCTGCATAGAACTTTTAATGAGATTAACGCTGAACTGCAGAATTATAATGTAATAGAAATAACAGATCTTGAAGATGTTACATCAAAAAATAATACGTTAAATATTTCTAGTAAGTTACACAAATGGCTACCTAATCAGTACGGTAAAATTAGTTTATCAATTAAAGATTATATAAGACAAAAGTATACTGTATGGATAATTTCAGCCCAGCCTAGTAGGGCTGTGTCACTCTTAGATGAACATGAATGTTACGCTAAGTTTGTAGCAAATAGTAATGATCTAAATGGTATAAAAAGTATTCTAGATGATAATACTCCTGTTGCAATTAAAAATAATAATGACGGTGAAATTGAGGGATTTATACTTCCAAGTTGGAAAATGGCCTTAGTAACCGATAAAGAGTTTTTTGGCCAAAGTAATATTCTCAGAACAGGTTACGTTAGAAGAAGAAAACAGGCTGCAAGTAGAAAAATAGATCCTAACAAAATGAAACCAGGTGATTATATTGTTCATAAAAATCATGGAATAGGACTATTTCAAAAAATTGAGAAACTAAATATAAATGGAGAGTCTAGAGACTATTTAGTTATTAAGTACTTAGATGGCAAGTTAAGTGTTGCTGCAGATCAGCTTGGTAGTTTAGGTAGATATAGAAGCTCTAATTCAAAAACACCAAAAATTAATAAGCTTGGAGGAAATAATTGGAATAAAATCAAAGAAAAGGCTAGAAAATCTGTAAAGAAAGTAGCTATAGATTTAATAAAATTATATGCAGAAAGAAGCAAGGAAAAGGGTTTCAAATTTCCAATAGATGGTCCATGGCAAAGTGAATTAGAGGATTCATTTCCATATGATCTAACACCCGATCAATCTACAGCTACCAATCAAGTTAAGAGTGATATGGAAAGTGATAAACCTATGGATAGATTAATTTGTGGTGATGTTGGTTTTGGAAAGACAGAAGTGGCAATAAGAGCAATATTTAAAGCGATTACTTCAGGCAAACAAATAGCATTCTTAGCTCCTACTACAGTTTTATCACAACAACACTGGAGAACTATCTCTGATCGTTTCGCACCCTATCCAATTAAAGTTTCTTTACTTAATAGATTCAAAACAAGCAGAGAACGAAAACAAATACTATGCGGTCTAAAGGACGGTAATATTGATGCCGTTATAGGCACACATCAACTATTGAATAAACAATTAACTTATAAAGATTTAGGCCTTTTAGTTATTGATGAAGAGCAACGTTTCGGTGTGAATCATAAGGAAAAAATCAAGGAATTAAAAAAGAGTATTGATGTGTTAACACTCTCAGCAACACCAATTCCACGAACCCTTTATATGAGTCTTTCTGGTGTAAGAGAAATGAGTTTAATTACTACACCACCTCCATTACGAAGACCTATAAAAACCCATTTAGCGCCATTAGATAATGAAATAATAAGAAGCGCAATATCACAGGAAATAGATAGGGGAGGACAAGTTTTTTATATAGTTCCACGTGTTAGTGGAATAGAAGAAGTAGCAGAAAAACTAAAAAGCATGATTCCAAATGTAAAATTGCTTATTGCTCATGGACAAATGGAAGAGGGAGCACTGGAAAATGCAATGCTTGCTTTTAATGCAGGAGATGCAGACATATTACTTTGCACAACAATTGTAGAAAGTGGCTTAGATATTCCAAGAGTAAATACAATATTGATTGAAGATTCTCATAAATTTGGATTATCACAACTTTATCAATTAAGGGGAAGAGTTGGCCGAAGTGGGGTTCAAGCTCACGCTTGGTTATTTTATCCAAGTAATGAAAAACTAAATGACGGATCTAGACAAAGATTAAAAGCAATACAAGAATTTACCGATTTGGGTAGTGGTTATCAATTAGCAATGAGAGATATGGAAATTAGAGGAGTTGGCAATATTTTGGGCATAGAGCAAAGTGGACAAATGGAAACTATAGGATTTGATTTATATATGGAATTATTACATGAAACAATCGCTGAAATACAAGGCCAAGAAATACCATCAGTCGATGATACGCAAATTGATTTACCCGTTACAGCTTTTATACCTGGTGACTGGATTACAGATCCAGACGAGAAAATTCAAGCGTATAGATTAGCAACTCAATGCGAATCTAATAATGAACTAGTTCAATTTGCTAGCAATTTAATTGATAGATACGGAAATCTACCAAAAGCGGTGGAATCATTGATAGAAGTAATGAAACTGAAAATAATCGCTAAAAAATGCGGTTTCTCAAGAATTAAGCTTTCCAGACCAAATGTAGAGTTAGAAACATCAATGGACGAACCAGCATTTAGATTAATTAGAAAAGGTTTACCAACTCATCTACATGGAAGATTTATCTATAAAAAAGGGGATAGCTTTTCTTCAGTATTAATACGAGGTCTGGGAATCTTGGATAGCGATAAACTTCTAGAGCAACTGACCGAATGGCTAAACATAATGAATAATCAAATAAATACTCATTAAATTTAATAATCACTTCAATAAATCTAGTACATGGCAATTTTTCAATTGGTAACCAAAAAAATTATGAAAGTAAAAAATTGCTATACTCTCGAAAATTTGAGTATTTTTACCTTGGGTGAAGTCGTAGAAATCAGTACTAACCAGTATGGACTCAGCCTCTTTAGTGGATTAATAAGTCTAATGGCTTTAGGTGTATATACTCTTTTAACAGTAGACACTGGCAATGACGACGATGACTCTGATTCTGGTGGTGGTGGTTTAATGCAACCAGTTAACTAAAACATTAATCACACAACAGTTTTGAAAGTCTTTCTCTAAAGTCGCCTTTTGCAATACCCCCCTTTAATTCACCAATAATTTTAAATTCACCCTCAGGATTATCTACTAAAAGATAGGTAGGCCAACCCATACCCTCCTTTGTTGGATATTGTTTTAAAAGAATTGGTCTGTATTTTCTATATACCAAGGTGTCTTGTAGTTTTACACTGACAAAGTCTATTCCCAATTCATTTGCAACCTTTGAATCAAAGAAGCTCATTCTATGACACGTACCGCAATCCTCAGAACTAAATTTAATTAGTGAATAAGACATAAAAAATTCAACAATAATACAATTATATTAAATAGTAAAATAAATAAAACAGTATCAATTTTTAGACTTGTTATTTCTTGCAATAACAGAATAAAAGGGATCACTTTCTACATTATAAAAACCAAATAACTTATTATCATATGTTTTTTCTGAATAGATCTTTTCAATATCCCATTTGTTTGCTTTTAAGACATTTGTCACATATTCTACTCTTTTTTCTTCTGAGGAATTGGCCCAAATAAAAGGGGACTTTGTCCAAAATGCACGATTGGTAAAAGATATAATTAATAAAGAACTAGGTTTTATTATTCTAGATAGTTCTTTTGAAACTTGTTCGGGATATTGTAAATATTGCCAGCCGGCTACTACTAACACAGCATCAATAGTAGAATCTTCAAATGGTAGGCTTTGAGTCGTATTTAAATTTTGAATCCAGAATTTATCAAGTCTATTATTAGCTCTTAATTCTGCTTCATTCATTCCATGACCAATTACTTTTTTGTATTTAATTTGTGTGGGTAGATGACTAACCCAACTACTCATTAAGTCAACAATTACATAGTGCTCGCAAAGATATTTTGAATATAGCTTTGTAAGACGATTTCTAAATGAATTACTGAGATGATTAACATATCTTGGTGTTTTATAAAAAAATTGATCATCATTGTTATCAATTTTCTCTCTATCAAATTCTGAAAGTTTCATGTATATAAGTTATTTAAATTATCATAAAACATTTTTAATGTAGTTGTGAAATTTCAAGAAATAAATTAAGGCTAAATAATTAAGATAGTCTAAATTATAAGGAGGTTCACTATTAATATTTTGGAATAGACAATTTCGAAATGTTATTAGATTTATTGATTTCTTGATTATTATTTACTGGAATACAAAGTAATAAAGCACTACTTGATATAAAGATTAAAAGTGCAAAAAGTAAATTAAAATGTTTTCTAGGTTGTTTTATATTTTGGAGAATATATCTCTTAGTAAAAGGTTTATCTATACTAATATCCCATTTTAAGTTGAATCTAGAGTCAAAGCGAAGTAAATCAAGACATCGTGTTAGATCAGATAACTCGGAATCATCTAGAATAATTTCTAATGGCTGAACATCTTTTTTTGTACTATTAAGTAGTAATTTATGATTAATGCCATGAGGAGATAATGTCACAATATTTTTATTAGATGTAATTTTTGATCTAATTCCAGAAATATAAGATCGTGAATATTGGAGGATTACTTGCATTAAATTATCTAGATGTTCTTTTTCACCTTCTAATATTGGTGATCCTATAATTTTCAAGGTCCATGAAGTTAAAATTCCAATAGTTTGTTCTGAATCTCCATTGGAAACATCAGGTATTCCGGCTAATTCAAGAGAAGATGAATTTTGATCAAATTTATAAGTTAAATTTATCATATTTTTAATTTAATTTTGATGATATAAAGAAGCTTTTAAACGATCGGCGCCCCCTGGTCCACAAGATAATGAAAGAATAACTAATAAATGCCTAAAAAATTCATTATTCTTTTCTGCTAGCAGAAAAGAAATATAACTACGCTTCAAATTCATCCTTTCTCGTATGAGCGACTTTAGACGGGAACTAAATAAAAACCATCGTTCTTTATTTAGTGTTTGAGATTCCTTTGAAGATAGAAGCTGTCTAATGAGAGGATAAAGGTTTTCAGCCATAGATGAAATTAGTTCAACAAGTGAATTGATCTGATCCGATGAAAGGGATGAGAAAGTATATGATTTTCTCAAAGGGTTAGAACATCTCATTTTCCAAAATTCAACACGACTAGAAAATTGATCTGCAAGACCTATATTTTTAGCCTTTAAAAAAAGTGAATCCGTGGCATTAATCTGGAGAGTTTCAATTACTAAAATCAAAAAATCTAGTTTTTTAGAGGCATCATTGGCTATGGAGCAGTTTTGGTAAGTAAAACCCGCAGTAGTATTGGTAAAATTGGAGTCTTTATTTTGGAATTTATTCTGCGAGGTCACTAAATAAGTTGTTTTCATAAATTAAATAATGACAGGACTTAAGGGATTAGCTAGCTTAATTGTTGGTTTTATAAAATCGCACACCATATATAAATCTAAAATGGAACACCTAAAAAAATATATATCTGAAATACAAGATTTCCCCAAGGAGGGCATAGTTTTTAAAGACATAAATCCAATATATAAAAACCCTAAAATATGGAAAGAGCTAATGTGGCCTCTTGAACAGTTAATTTCAAACATTAAGCCAAATTATATAGCTGGTATTGAGTCACGAGGCTTTATAACTGCCTCTGCTTTAGCTTTTACCAACGAGATTGGTTTTATTCCCATCCGAAAGCCTGGTAAATTACCAGGACAGGTAATTGGTATTAATTATAAACTTGAATATGGTGAAGACAGATTAGAAGTTCAAAAAAACATGATAAAAAAAAACGATAGAATAATAATAATTGATGATTTATTAGCCACAGGAGGTACTGCATCTGCTGCCGGTAACTTGATAATGATGGCTGGAGGGCAATTACTAGGATATTGTTTTCTTGTTGAACTAAAAAATCTTTTAGGGAGACAAAATTTAGATAATAATTTAGTAATTGAAAGTCTAGTAAAATACTAATGGCCACCCTGCCACGATAATAATTCCTTTAATTGAGGAAGGGTAATCAATCCATAACTCCACATAACTATAGGTAAGGGTGAATTTTCTAAATAAGACCGCTTAATTCCTAAATCCAAGGCACTTTTACTAACTCCAAGTTTAGCTATGATAAATTCACATAACTCATCCGATGGAGGATTAATTGGTTTACTAGTATTTATCATTTATGTAGCTAATTGTTTATGTTCATTTTGTCATTAAATTTAAAATAAGTTTTCTTATAATCTTCGATTTTTTTAAAACTCTAAATATTAAAAATCTAGGAATAAAGAAAATTTTAGCATTACTTCTGGAATATCTAACCAAGCTATCAGTAAGTATAGATATTGATAATACATCTATTAATCTAGTTAAAGAATAAATAATGGGAATAAAATATTTATTAGTCATAAGTATTTTAGATGAAATTAAATTAGTAAGTGTTTCAACATCACGCCAACATAAATTTAATCCCTGACCACCAACTGGATGTAATGCATGAGATGTTTCTCCTAAGAATATATATTTTCCCGAATGAAATGAGTAATTTAAAAGAAAATTAATTGGAAATGATTTTGGTTCGCCAATTATAGTATCTGGTTCAATTCCATAAGGTAAAATTGTTGATAAGTAATCTAAGAAAAGTGCCTTAGAGATAGACATATTATGTTTACCATTTTCTATTGTTTGACTACAAATAATTTGAAATAAATCACCTCCCAGAGGCAAAACAGCAAAAGGACCTTCTGAGTTTAGTATTTCATATGCCTCATTAGATTTAGCTCCTCTTAATAGAATCTTTGCTGTAATACATACTTGATCATAATTAAATCTAAAAGATGGTATTTTGAGCTTCTTTTTAGTTATAGAATTTACTCCGTCTGCTGCAACAATGAAATCATAATTATTAGTATTTGGGATAACTGAAGTTGGGATCTTATTAATGTTATCAATATTAGATATAAATTCTAATATTGATAACATTAGTTTATTATGTTCAGCAATCCAACCGACAGTTGAATATTTTCTGTTGCTTTTTCTTAAATCATTTATACGAAATTCCACCATTTTATTTAACTCATAATCTATAACATTTAAAAATTTGAATGGAATTAAATCGGAAACAATATGTGACCAAATATCAATTCTTTCTAATATTTTTCTTGATGAATGTGTAAGAGCGTAGCAACGATCTCTATTAACAAGATCTTCGTCTGACAACCTTTCATACAAATCAACCCTGCAACCAGCTTTTGCTAATGATATTGCTGCTAATGATCCTGTTAATCCTGAACCAATAATTGCTATATTCATAAATATAATTATATCATTTATATTGTAAATTATTAATTTATGATTCTTCTATTAACAAATTCCTCAAAGGCAGGACGAAGTAGGAAAGGGTAAGAACCTACCCACAAATTAATTTCTGGACACCAAGCATCACTAATAGCATTAATATTATTAAAATCTCTTCTATTACTAAAAACTACACAATTTATCCTTAAGCCTTTTGTAAGGATATTAAATTTATTTTGTAGTGGAAAACTTATATTTCCAATAAATCCATCCTCATCTTCAATATCTATAACTATATAAGTTCTCTTTTTTTCTATTAATTCTAATCGGCCATCTTTATTTGCTTGTTCTTGTTGATTTTCAACTCTATCTTCAACATAAACATCAGAAATAAAGCCATCAACTAATGCTGAAAAAGAATAACTTTTGAATTTTGAATTTTTTCTACTAGCTTCAAGTATTGGTCCCCATAAAATATATAAAAGAAAAGCTACACCTAAAACCAACCACAAAGAGTAAAACTGACTTGTCACTTGACTTTGGCTAATTAGCAAAGTTATTACACCTCCAATGGCTGAGATCATAATCCTTTGAAAAACCTTCTGAGGATTACCCAACGCTGAATTAAATTGCAACCCTGTTGCTACGGCAGGGATTAACTTATTTATCTCATTTTGCTTAATCGGTAATAACATTTTTTGACACCTACAGGATTTTTTCTAGCCCATAAACCAGTTTTTTGTAAGATCTTATTTTTTTAACAACTAAGAGTACTCCGGGCATATAAGCAGAGCGATCAACAGTGTTATGAACTAACTCATAAGTCTCTCCATTAGAACCAAACATGACTTGTTGATGAGCAACAAGTCCGGGTAATCTTACAGAATGTAGTCTTAATCCACTAGGACGAGATCCTCCTCGGGAACCTTTAATTGATTCCTCTTCCTTTACCAGAGGTTTATTAAAAGCTGAGCGTTGTTCCTCAATCAATTCAGCGGTTTTAATACAAGTTCCACTTGGTGCATCTGCTTTTTTGTTGTGATGCATTTCTGTCAATTCCGCAAACTCATAAAAACGTGCCGCTGCTGCGGCAGCTTGCTGCAGCAAAACCATACCTACTGAAAAATTTGGAATTATTGCTGTACCAAGGGAAGCTTTTTTTGCAAATTTAGAAAGATCATCTAGTTGATCTGTTGTTATTCCAGTTGTCCCAATGACTGGATGAACTCCATATGCAATTGAAGTACGAGTGTGCTTATAAGCAACTTTTGGATGAGTGAAATCTACTAGAACAACTCCATTATTTAAACCATCTTTTGGGACGTTCTGACTTGCAGCACATAAAGTGCCTTCGAAGTCACTTGATATGAATACATCAAGCGGCCCTAAGCCAATTAATGTTCCAATGTCTTGACCTTCTTTTTCCTTCTGATTATCAATTGCTCCAACTAGTTCATAATCATTGGATGAATTAATTGCTTTAATCACCTCAGATCCCATTCGACCTAAGGCTCCTGCGACTAAAACTGGTATTGATTGATTAGCAGAACTCATTGAATTGCTTTTTTTATAATCATATTTGATATCCCTTGTAACACGCATTAACTAAATAACACACTAAAGGGCCACTGAACACTAGGCTTGGTCGAATTCCGATAGAAGAAAAAGATGTTTACACAGGTTCGCTCAGCCAATCGCAGAGTTTCACCTGTCGAGAATCACAAGCATAAAGCAGTGATGAAGGCCGTTTATGTGGTTCTTGAGCCTCAATATCAAAATGCTCTTACACAAGCTGCAAACTCATTAAATTCTCAAAATGGTCCTATTGGAATTGAGCTTAATGGATATTTAATTGAAGAATTAAGAGATACAGCCAATTATGAAAGCTTTAAAAAAGATATAAAAAATGCTGATTTATTCGTAGCTTCATTGATTTTCATTGAAGATTTAGCGCAAAAAGTTGTTGAAGCAGTTGAACCTCATAAGGAAAATCTTAAAGCTGCAGTTGTATTCCCATCAATGCCAGAAGTGATGCGACTGAACAAATTGGGCACTTTTTCTATGGCCCAGTTAGGTCAAAGTAAAAGCATTATTGGCGACTTCATGAAGAAGAGGAAAGAAGCAGGCGGTGCTGGCTTTCAAGATTCAATGTTGAAGCTTCTAAATACTCTTCCATCAATTCTTAAGTATCTACCAGTAGACAAGGCACAAGACGCTCGTAGTTTTATGCTTAGTTTTCAATATTGGTTAGGTGGAACTCCAGATAATTTGAGGAATTTCCTACTAATGCTTGGTGACAAATACGTTTTTCCAGAACTTAATATAGAAAAAGAGAATATTGAAGTTGCAGAGCCAGAAGTTTTTCCAGACTTAGGGATTTGGCATCCTTTAGCGCCAAATATGTTTGAAGATAAAAAAGAATATCTAAATTGGTCAGCTTCTAGAGATGATTTATCAAATAAGGCGAAAGAAGGCCCAGTAATTGGTCTTGTACTTCAAAGAAGTCATATCGTTACTGGAGATGATGCTCACTATGTCGCTGTAATTCAAGAACTGGAATATCGGGGAGCAACAGTAATTCCAATTTTTTGTGGTGGATTAGATTTTTCTAAGCCTGTAAATGAATTTTATTACGATCCAATTAACCCTGACAAACCAATTGTGGATGGGGTTGTCTCCCTTACTGGCTTTGCACTTGTAGGAGGTCCTGCAAGGCAAGATCATCCAAAAGCAGTTGAGGCATTAAAGAAACTCAATCGACCCTACATGGTTGCTCTACCTCTTGTTTTCCAAACGACACAAGAATGGGAAGGTAGTGACCTTGGTCTTCATCCAGTTCAAGTGGCTCTGCAAATTGCAATTCCTGAATTAGATGGAGCTATTGAACCAATCGTTTTATCCGGACGTGATGATGCCACTGGAAAAGCTCATACACTCCAAGACAGAGTAGATGCAATAGCTGAAAGAGCTATTAGATGGTCATCACTAAGAATAAAAAAAAGAGACCAGAAGAAATTAGCGATTACTGTATTTAGTTTTCCACCTGATAAAGGAAATGTTGGAACAGCTGCTTATTTAGACGTCTTTGGCTCAATTTATAGGGTTTTAGAAGAAATGAAGCAGAAAGGTTATGACATAAAAGATATGCCTAAGAATCCAAAAGAACTGATGGAGACATTAATAAATGATCCTGAAGCATTACAAGGTTCTCCTGAACTATCAATAGCTCATCGAATGAGCGTAAAAGAATATGAAAAATTGACTCCCTATTCTGAAAGGCTAGAAGAGAACTGGGGAAAGCCACCTGGAAATTTAAATAGTGACGGTCAAAATCTTCTTATATATGGGAAAGAGTTTGGGAATGTATTTGTTGGAGTACAACCAACATTTGGATATGAAGGCGATCCAATGAGATTGCTTTATTCCAGAAGTGCTAGTCCTCATCATGGTTTTGCCGCTTATTACACTTATTTAGAAAAAGTTTGGAAGGCAGACGCAGTTCTACATTTTGGTACCCATGGATCTCTGGAATTCATGCCTGGGAAACAAATGGGTATGAGTGAGACTTGTTATCCCGATTCATTAATTGGAGGTCTACCTAATCTTTATTACTACGCAGCAAATAATCCCTCGGAAGCAACAATCGCCAAAAGAAGAGGATACGCATCAACAATTAGTTATTTAACTCCTCCTGCTGAAAATGCTGGACTATATAAAGGACTAAAGGAACTTGGAGAATTAGTTGGTTCTTATCAACAGTTACGAGAGAGTGGAAGAGGAATTCAAATTGTTAACGCCATAGTTGAAACATCAAAAAAATGCAATTTAGACGAAGATGTAAAACTTCCTGAAAAAGATGCCTCCGAATTGGATTTAGATGAAAGAGATTTGGTAGTTGGAAATGTTTATAAACAATTAATGGAAATAGAAAGTCGATTATTACCTTGCGGCTTACACACTATTGGAAAACCCGCCACTGCTGAAGAAGCTATTGCAACTTTGGTAAGTATCGCATCTATAGAAAGAGAAGATGATGGAATCAGATCTTTACCAGGTTTATTAGCTGAATCAAAAGGGAAAACCATTGAGGAAGTCTACGAAGGGAATAACAAGGGAAAATTAGAAGATGTTGAACTTAATAAATTAATTACAGAAACTTCTAGAGAAGCTGTTGGTTCAATGGTTAAGTCTCTTACAGGAAGAGATGGCAGAGTAAATATGAAGAAGAATATTTGGACCCTAATAGTTGAGTTTTTGAGAGGAATAGGTTTCTCAATCCCATCGCCATGGCAAGCATCGACTAAGAAAGCAGGTTTTGAAAATGTAAATACAAGTTCACTTGATAAATTGTTTGAATATTTGAGATTTTGCCTAGAGCAAATATGTGCAGATAAAGAAATGGAGAGCCTTTTAAAAGCTCTAGATGGAGATTACGTTATTCCTGGGCCAGGTGGAGATCCTATAAGGAACCCTGGAGTATTACCAAGTGGTAAAAATATTCATGCATTAGATCCTCAATCGATACCAACTGTAGCTGCTGTAGCTTCAGCCAAGGGTGTGGTTGACAAACTTATAGAGAGACAAAAAGAAGAGCAAGGTACATGGCCAGAAACTATAGCTTGCGTACTTTGGGGCACTGACAATATCAAAACCTATGGTGAATCATTAGCACAAATTCTTTGGTTTGTAGGTGTAAAACCAAAACCAGATTCAGTTGGAAGGGTAAATAAATTAGAGCTTCTTTCTCTTGAGGAACTAGGAAGACCAAGAATAGATGTAGTTGTTAATTGCTCAGGTGTTTTTAGAGATTTGTTTATTAATCAAATGGCATTAATTGACCAAGCCGTAAAAATGGCTGCAGAGGCAGATGAACCACTTGATAAAAATTTCGTAAGAAAACATGCATTAGAGCAGTCAGAAAAAGAAGGTAAAAGTATCAGAGAATCAGCAAGCAGAGTGTTCTCAAACGCGAGTGGAAGTTATAGCTCAAATGTCAATTTGGCAGTTGAGAATTCAACATGGGAAGAAGAAAATGAATTACAAGAAATGTACCTTTCTAGAAAAACTTATGCATTCAATGCAGATAATCCTGGTGAAATGAATCAGAACAGAGATGTTTTTGAATCTGTTATGAAGACTGCTGATGTTACATTCCAAAATCTTGACTCTTCAGAAATATCATTAACTGATGTAAGTCATTACTTTGACTCTGATCCAACAAATTTAATTAAAAATCTTAGAGATGATGGTAAAGCGCCAAGTAGTTACATAGCCGACACAACAACAGCCAATGCCCAGGTCAGATCATTAAGTGAAACTATTAGGTTAGATTCTAGAACAAAATTACTTAACCCAAAATGGTATGAAGGTATGCTCAAGTCAGGATATGAGGGTGTAAGGGAAGTCTCTAATAGACTTAATTACACATTGGGCTGGAGTGCAACTAGTGGTCAAGTTGATAACTTCGTATATGAAGAATCAAATGAAACTTTTATAAATGATCCGGAGATGAGGAAAAGACTAATGGAATTAAATCCCCACAGTTTTAGAAGAATAGTTGGAACATTATTAGAAGTTAATGGAAGAGGATATTGGGAAACATCCGATGAAAATATTGAACAATTAAAAGAGCTCTATCAAGAAGTAGAAGATAGAATCGAAGGGGTTAACACAGAAGATTAGTTTAAATTAAATAATTGACTTAGTCATTTTGATAACCTGTGAAATTTGTTTAACATCATGAACTCTTAGAAAATCAACTCCAGCAATCACAGATCTAGACGCAACTGCCGCCGTTCCAAATATTCTTTTTGTAGGGTCAGGTTCATTAATAACCGAACCGATAAATCTTTTTCTAGAAGGTCCTATTAATACAGGATAATTCATAGAAACAAATTCTTCTAAATTTCTCAGTAAAGTTAAGTTTTGAAAATGATTTTTTGCAAAACCTATACCAGGATCAATAATAATTTGTTCATTTTTTATGCCTTTAGATAAAGCTAACTCAATTTGATTAGATAATTCATTTTTTACTTCTTTGACAACATTTGTATAAGTTGCTAATGAATCCATAGTCTTACTATTTCCACGACTATGCGTCAAAACATACGGTGAACGTTTATCAGCAATAACATTAAAGATTAGAGGATCATGTCGACCCCCACTAACATCATTTATCCAATCAGCACCAAGATTTAATACTTTCTCAGCTACAGAATGATGGAATGTGTCTACAGAAATTGGAATCTTGGGATGTAATGATTTTATTTCACTTATTAAAGGAACCAATCTTTTTATCTCTATGTCAGCTCCAACCTCAGATGCACCAGGTCTCGTGCTCTGAGCGCCAATATCTAAAATATGCGCTCCTTGTTTTATGCATAATGTTGCATGCTTAACCGCCGAGGATAAGTCAATATAAAGACCTCCATCACTAAATGAATCTTCAGTGATATTTAGTATCGCCATTAAATGGGTTTCTCTATCCCAATGTTCTGGCAGATAATTATTATATTGTTTTGAAGTTAGCAATTCTCGCAAAATTTTTAGGGTCTAAAGAGGCACCACCAACTAATACACCATCAATATCTGGCATAGACATAATCTCATCAATATTATTTGATTTAACTGATCCACCATATTGAATAGTGACGTCTTCGTAACCAGTCCATTTACGAATGAGTCCACAAATCCTATTAGCCTCATTTGCTTCACAAGTTTTACCAGTTCCTATGGCCCAAATTGGTTCATAAGCGACTATGAGTCTTTCTACATCAATACCTTCAAGGCCCTGATCAATTTGCCTTCTAATAACCCTTTCTGCCTCTCCCAGCTCTCTTTGTTCAATAGTTTCACCTACACAAACAATTGGAATTAATTGATGATCTTGAGCCGATTGCGCTCTCTTATTTATTTGTTCATCACTTTCACTGAAGTATTTTCGTGGCTCACTGTGTCCAACAATTGCACATTTAACCGAAAGCTCGTTAAGCATGAGAGGAGAAACCTCTGCTGTATAGGCTCCACTATCCTCCCAATGAACATTTTGGCTAGACAAAGAAATATATTCACTTCTTTCCTTAATGAATTCAGAGAGAGGGTAAAGGGCTGTAAATGGTGGTGCAATAACAACTTCCCTTTCTTTTTTTGGTATATCTTTCAACAATGGTATCAATACCCGCATGTACTCAATCGCCTCAGAACAAGTCATGTTCATCTTCCAATTCCCTGCGATGACCGGTTTACGCACGGCAGCTCCTCATTTTTCGCTTCTTGCCAACCTACGGCCTAGAGGATCAGAATTTGGAACAATGTATGTTTCATTTGCAAAAATAATTTGATCACCATCAATTAATTTTCTACCTCTTCTGTTTTCAACTATGCCATTGACTGATATTTCTCCTGATTTAATAATTAATTTTGCTTGTCCTCCGGTCTGAACGATCCCAATAAATTTTAGAAATTGATCTAATTTCATTGACGTGCATTTAAATTAAACATTGATAGTTTGATGGAATGAACCAAAAAAACAAAATAAATTTCATTTACTTGATAAGGAGACTCAAGGGACATTTGTCAACCTTGCTCCTGGGTGGAATAAGCATGTTTGTATACGTCATTTGTTGGCCAATACTCGCATGGTTATCAGGAAAATTAATACCTGCGATTGGTCAAGGAAATACAAAACAGGTTTTAACCGTGATTTTACAAGCCCTGATAATTTTTATAATTCAAAAAACTGCACAATATCTACAAGATAGTCTCCTTGCAAAACCCGCATTAGCCTTAAGCCAAGATCTTCGAACAACAATATTTAGGAAACTTCAAAAAAGTAATATTCTTTTTATAGAAAAACTTTCATCTGGAGATATTGCGTACAGACTCACAGAAGATGTTGATCGAGTTGGGGAAGTTATTTATAAAACAATTCAAGATACTACACCATCGATATTTCAATTATTAGCAGTATTTGGTTATATGATATTTATTGACTGGAAATTATCATTTGCAACATTGATATTAGCTCCCTTAATTGCAATATTAGTGAGTAATTTTGGAGGAAGAGTACTAAAAGCATCTGAAAAAAGTCAAAACAAAATTAGCTCTTTAGCTGGTTTGCTTTCAGAGGCAATTCAAGGATTACCGATGGTTAAAGCATTTGCTGTAGAAGAATGGTTGCAAAATGATTTTGATAAACAAGTTAAATTACATAAAGAGGCAAAATTTAATATGCTTAAACTTATAGCCCTTCAACATCCAATAGTTGGATTAATAGAAGTAATTGGTATTTTGAGCATTCTAGCAATAGGAACATATAGAATACAAACTGGAGGTATCTCAAATGAAGAATTTGGTAGTTATTTTACAGCTTTAATAATGTTAATTGATCCAATAAGCCATATAACTTCAAACTACAACGAATTAAAGCAAGGTCAAGCATCACTAAAAAGATTAAATGAAATAACAACTAATCCAAAAGATATTCTGACTTTAGATAAAGGTATTATACCCAAAAAAATTGTAGGGAAGATAACTTTAAAGAATATATTTTTTTCGTATAATGTTAATAATGACGTAATAGAAGATGTAAGTTTAGAAATAGACAGCGGGAAAATAATAGCCTTAGTGGGACCTTCAGGTGCTGGTAAAAGTACCATCTTCTCATTAATATTAAAATTCATACAACCAAATAAAGGATCAATATTTATCGATGACTATAATTTAAACAAATTAAATACAAAATATTTAAGAAGATTAATAGGAATAGTTCCTCAAAAAACATTTATATTTTCAGGGACAATTGCAGATGCAATAAGTTTTGGAAGACCCACAACAAGAGATAGAATTATCAATGCTGCGAAAATTGCTAATGCTCACGATTTCATTGAACAATTCCCTAATGGGTATGAAACATTTATAGAAGAAAGAGGTGCTAATCTATCTGGAGGTCAATTACAGAGAATATCAATTGCAAGAGCTTTACTAGGAGATCCAACAATTTTATTACTAGATGAAGCTACTAGTGCTTTGGATGCTGAGGCGGAAGAATCCGTTCAAAAAGGCCTCAAACAAGCTATGAATAGTCGAACTGTATTGGTAATAGCTCACAGATTATCAACTATACAAAAAGCAGATAAAATAGCTGTGATTGAAAAAGGCAGAATTTGTGAAGTAGGTAACCATAATGAATTAATTAACAGGAAAGGAAGATATAAAGAGTTTTGCGATAAACAATTTATTAAGAGCTTTTAGGAATGTAATCAATGCTATATTAAATATGAATTATATATTAAATTAATGTCAAATAACATATCAAATGAAAGAGAAGCAATTCTAACATTTGAGGACAAAAAATATGATATTAAGAATCTACCAAGTGAAGCCCAAGAACTCATAAAAGGTATGCAAGTTGCAGATGCACAATTAAGGATGCATGAAGACACACTGAAAGTACTAGCAGTAGGACGTCAACATCTTGCGATGCAGTTAAAGGCTAAACTTGAAAAAATAAGTCCTATAAATTAATTAGTTTTACATTAACAACTTATAATTAAACTTTAACGATAAATAAAATTAATTTGATTAATAATTAAAATCAATAACTTCAGAAAGCATCATTTGCAAATAAAGTAAATATACTTATTAACTATAAAAAATTAAATAATCCCATTTATTGACCCTAAGGTGGCTAATACATGAGAGAATCTAAAAAAAAAATAAAGAAATGGCAACTAAAGGTTATTGGCTAAAGCAGGCCAAAATTGAAAGTACAGCACAATTCATCGAATACGTAAAAACAGTTGTTCCATGGCTTAGATCAGTAGGCGGAACAATAATTGCTAAAGATGTAAACCAAAATTCCGATTTAAACGAATGGGATGGTGGACAATTAGGGGTAATAGTTGAATTTGAATCTAAAGCCGCTGCTCAAAAGGCATTTAATTCATCTGAATTTCAAGAATATATTAAATATAGTGGAATAGAAAATCAATTATCCCTTTCTATAATTGGATAAATGAATTAATCTGATCAATAAGTAGAAAGATTAATTATGATAAGAGATTCATCAAATCTTCAAAAAGGACAAAAATTACGAATTGAAATTAATGAAGTAAAAGATCGACTACCAGAAAATATTCTAGAAATAATAAGAAAAGAGCCTTTAGTCGAACTTGTTGGTTATAAAATGGTAGATGGCAATCAATTTGGCCTAGTGGTCAAACATACTACTGGTGATATAAATTGGTTTTTCGAAAAGGAATTATCCGAAGCGATGTAATTTATACCTAAATATCACTTTTTTGTATAACTAAAAGATACATATAAGGATATCAAATGATTGATAAAGTATATTAAATACTCACTAATAAAAAAGATGATGCCTTACAACCAAATTACTGTGGTTATTGGTGGACTTATGCATATTCCTGTAATAATAGCAGTTCTAAGATTTGTTGAAAATAAATTTAATAATAGAAACTGGACCACAGAAGAACTTAATTACAATAAAATAGCTTAATAGTTAATCAATAAGACAAATTTTTTACTCAAAATATATATACATCTGTAAGATAGTAAATAATGAAAACAATCGTCATCACAGGACCATCAGGTTCTGGAAAAACTTACTTAAGCAATAGATTATCTAAATTATTTAATAATTCAATAGTAATAAAAACCGATTCTTATTACAGGGATAATCTATTTATCCGCGTTTTATCAATATTTCTAGAAGATATATATGATAGGCCCATTAGTATTAAGAAAAACAAACTAATGAATATTCTAAGATCTATAAATAATAAGGATAGCTTGATTTTCTTTAATGAATATGACTTTAAAAGAAAACATTCAAAGCAATCAAAAAAAAGAATTAACTATACAGAAGATAATCAATTCCTAATATTAGAAGGAATATTTTCTCATAGATTAGATTTAAACTATCAAAAGACTATAAATATTGTATGCGTAGAAGAAAAAGAAATTTGTTTTCAAAGACGACTTAAAAGAGATCAATTAGAGAGGGGGAGAAAAAAAAGGAAATCAAAAATAAATTCAGCAAATCATGGCATTTATTTTATCGAAATATTAAATCCTATCTAAATGGAAATAAAATAATAAGATTCAATCAAGTTGATCAAATTTCTTTCGATAAATTAGTTGACAATTTAAAAAAGATAAATAACTAAGAAAATATTTTAAATATATTTCTTAGTTATTTTCTCAATATAAAAAATATCTATTTTTTCACCTCTGGGGCATTCATGCCATCGTAGTCAGGACCTACCATTAAGCCAACAATTGCAAATAATGCAATTGAAGCTACTCCAACTAAAACTGCCGTTGGGGCTGGAGTACTAGTAAGGCCAGCAAATAATAAATTGAACATAAAAAATAATTAAAGCAAATTATAAATAGCAGAAAAAGGTATAAATTGATTAAATAGTGACTAGTTTTGAACTAAAAATGGAAAAATAGTAATTTTGATACATAAAGAAGAGTCTATTGTTTAAATGCCACAAGATATTCTATACATTTTTATTTATTAATCGTACACCAATGAATTAAAAAAGTGCTGGATGGAATCAATTCATTTACATGTAAATCTTTTAAAAAGAAAAATGTGGGTTAACATGCAAAACATATCAACCCACATGATTTGGCTAGATAATCTAATTATTTAGATGTATTTGGATCATTAAAACCATCGTAATTAGGGCCAACAACGACAGCCATAATTCCAAATAGGGCCATAAAAGCGATACCTATGATTGGTGCAGTAGGAGCTGGTGTACTTAGTAGCCCAGCGAATGTTAAAGGAAGCATGTTCTTTAGTAAGACCCAATATAAATACCAGTCATCAGGGAATATGACCATTGATATTTTAATTTGTAACATTTAACTCTGACTTAAGTAAGCTATGACTGGGTTTAGAAAGAGAATCATGAAGAAATGTCAGTAAATCTCATATTCATGAAAGGTTTAAAATCAGCCGTATGTCGAATAGATTGATTGGTTTATAAAAAAAAATAAATATTCAAAACTAAAATTAATTTACTATTACCTTTCAACGTAATATATAAAAAAAGAATAAAATTTGGTAATATAAAAGTATAGATGATAATTTAAATTTTTGAAGTGATTTCTTACAAACGTCCAATAACACCCATCGAAGAATTTGAGGAAGCCTGTATAAAAGCTAAGTTAAATGATAAAGAACAAAAGATTATTGATCATATTAGATATGTCGGTGTATTTACTCAACCGTCACTTACTAAAGATCTTCAATTAGATTCAAAGCCTCCAATATTATCCGTACTATGTGAAATTTGTAGAAAGATAGGTAACTATATGCCCGAACATTTTAGAAGTGTCAGAGACTGGTCCAAGCAAATTAATGAACATAAAGTAAAATGGGATGGAGACCTAGTTTGTTCATTAGCATGGAATAAAGATGGACAAAGATTATCACCAGAAAATGGAACATGTTTATACCATACATTTGCAGTACACAAAGAATTATTCCAAGGCCTAGATTAAAATACTAATTTAGATAAAAGGTTATCCCTGACTAAGGTACTCAAACAACACATTATTAAAACCTAACTCTTCGGCTGAATATTCAAGCATCAAATTATCAGATTCTATTTGGGAACGGAAGGTTTTAATTTCGTCAGATTCATCTCCTGATGGAGGGATACCATCGACAACATCGAAGATAATGTTTTGTCGATCAATTTTAGCAAGAACTTCATTTGCCATAATGATCAAACTTAGTACTATTAAATACATAGCCAAAATTTTGAATCTGTATAAGCAAATAAAACATTCCTTTACGAAAGACAAAATACAAAAATGGATAGCTAGTAGATCAAGACCCTAGTTTCTGCGTATCAGCTAAAACTTTCGAGCAGGCAGGAACAACAGCTTTACATAAATTCATTTATGATTTACATTCCTTAACTTATTATTTTCTAAATCGTGCTTGACCAAGTAATTATAGGTGAGTCGAAAGTGAAAAAAAATACTGTCATAGCAGTAACTATGGCGACAAGCCGACAAGGTTCAGGAGTGGTAAAGGAATTAAGCAAAACTAACAAATATCAAATACGTGCAATTACAAGAAATATAAATAGCCCTAAAGCTAAAGAGCTTGAAAACCTACAAAACGTTGAACTAGTTAAAGGTGATTTAATGGTTCCTGAAAGCCTTAATAAAGCTTTTGAAGGAGTTAACGTGATTTTTGGAAATACTACCCCTACTAAAGGATGGAAATTATTTAGAGGAAGTATTGTCAGGGCTTATGAAATGGAACAAGGATTTAACTTGGTAAATCAAGTTAAAATTGCATATGAAAAAGGCATGCTAAATCATTTTATTTTTAGTTCAATTAGTAAAGGAAAAGATCCACTAAAAAATGATCCTGCTCCAGGACATTTTACGAGTAAATGGGATATAGAAGAATATATACAAAAATTAGATCTAAAAAAAATTACTACTGTATTAAGACCAGTTAGCTATTTTGAAAACTTTGAGAATAAATTACCAGGCTACAGTATTTCTAAAGAAATATTTCCCGGTATTGTTGGTAAAAATTTTAAGTGGCAAACAATTGCAGTTGAAGACATTGGTAAATGGGTAAGAGGTGTTTTATCTAAACCAGAGAAATATAAAAATCAATCAATCAATATAGCCGGAGAGGAATTAACGGGAATAGAAATGGCGAAGACACTACAAAATATAGTTTCCTCAGAAGGACTTCAAACTAATTACGTGATGATACCCAGATTGGCAATTAAACTGTTGGAATATGACATAGGTTTGATGGCAGATTGGATTGAAAGATCAGGGTATGGGGCTGATATGAATAAACTCAAAATGATTCAGTCAGATTTAGGTATTGTTCCTACAACTCTTAAAGACTGGCTTAAAGCAAAACTTAAAAATCAGAGTGAATCACGAAATTCATGGTCAAGGCAGTGGAAAAAATCACAATGGAAACTACAATGGGACAAATATTAAATATATATATACGTTCAATTAAACTTATAGACCATTCAATTCAATTGCGTTTGCAATAGATCTGAGCAGTTCAACTATTTCACTTTCATCACAACTGGTTTCTTCCTTAAGCTCAACACATAAATCTTTAATAGAGACATTAGTTGACCACCATATACCTGAAGTTTCTGTATCATCAAAGTTAAAATTTGGCATCAAAAAAATCCAAATTTATACTATGACAACTTTTGAACATCAGTAGAATTATCTAAAGCTTTCAATTCTTCGGGTAATTCCATATCTAAACCCTCTAATAAATTCTTTAATAGGATTTTATTATTTTCCATATTTTTTCCAGTTCTAAAATTTAGAAAAAAGTAAAAAATAGAACAGATTGCAAATAATATAAAAAAGAAATATAAATAGTTAATGTTGATCATCCAATTGAATCATTACTTTTATTTATATTCATACCAAATGTGCTAAAAATCAATAAAAGTTAAAAAAATAATAATAAAATGCTAGAACAAACACAATCAGAGTTTAAAAGAAAGCATATAATAAGTATTTATAACTAGTAGTTATTGCTTTAAGCGAATGGACCAAATGATTGAAAGAATCTGAGATATTTGAAAAAACCGTATAAATTTGAATAAAAAAAGCTAGTAGAGTTTATTAAAATATAAGAAAAGAAGTTATTATTTGTATTTACAATAGAAGCAACTATCAAATAACATCTTAATATGCTTTAAATTATTATAAAATTTATGCTTACTAACATAAGTTATATATTTCTTATTTCCGTGCTTTTAATTTTTGGTGGGTGGGCGTTTAAAGCGCTGATCTCATTAGCTCAAGGGAAACCTATAGAAATAAACCTCAAAAACCCACTTAATTTAAAGGCAAGGTGGCCTAAAGAAACGAATGAAAAGTAATTAATTATCTAAGAACTAAAACAATAAGTTTTCATTTGGGTATATAGGCTTTTGTTCAATTATCATTATTAAAGTGATTAAAAAGTTTAAGGAAAATAAAAATGCTTGATTCCTTAGATCCATTCCAACAACTTTTATTAGGTGTTTCTAGTGTTGGTCTGCTAATGATAGTTTTAGTAATTTTCCTTACTGCAAGTCCTAACTTTCAAAACACAGATAGATTAAAAAAGATCCTAGATTTTTTAGAAAAAAAGAAATAAAGATTTAGTAAAGAAGAACCTAAACACTTATTATTTGATTATTAAAAACCAAAATCTATCCATTCGCATATATTTTCAAAGGATAACTTAATCTGATCATTCTCTAAATCATAAGTAATGTTGATAATAAATAATCATTTCTCGAGATGCTTAAAGAATTATTTGACAATAACAAATACTTGCTTTGTGCTGGCTTAAGTACTCTATCTATCTTATTCACTTCAATCTCAATAATTTCTGTATCTAATTCAGTAAAGAAGATATCAACTGATTTGGAACCGCTTTCAAAATGGGCTGACTCACAAAATGAATGCATAACAAAAACATTTCGCATTGATGGTAAAAATACACAAGGGATCCCCTCAAAGGTTTGGAGCTGTAATGGGGGAGGACAGTAACTTCAAATCTTTACAAAGAAAGGCTAGGGTTCTCCCCATCTCTTACCAATTTCATAACCCCATTTCTTTGCAAGTTCTACTACATCATCATGAGTTTTACAAGCTAAAAGTAGATTATACTTTTCAGGAGACTTATTAATTAATTCAACCAGTTGATTTAGCTGATCAATTTTGAATAAGAACCTCTCGTAATCCTTCTTAGACATTTTAATTTAATAGTAAATACTATGTATAAATAAATATTTTGCAAATATAAAAATTAAACAAATTTAATATAAATCATTTAATAATATTAATAAAATCTTTGATTTTAATTAAGTTTTAGAGTGGTTTGGTTGTTTCCAAACATATCTATCAATGGTATAATCCTTCTTTACTGCTACGCAATTGGTAGCTATATGCCAAAGAGACTTGTGAATGGGAGTAGGATTATATAGATATACTTTAGGAAATTTATTTTTCAATATTCTCGTAGCAAGTCTTGCATGATAGTGAGGTATTGTTGGTTCAATGTGATGAATAGCGTGAGTTGAACCTATTGAGTGATGAAGAAAATCTAATATTCTTCCATAAGGTCGGTCGATAGATAAGAATGCGCCTCTCATATAGGAAAATTGACTAGCGCCTAGATGGGGAACATCAGTATCTGTGTGGTGAAGCCATGTATAAATAACTAGCCAAATGTTAACAACCAATAGTGGGCCTAAATAAAGACTAATCATTGAATTAATACCAAAAATAAATGACCAACAAGTCAATAGAAGCAACATACAAACAATTCCCCAATCTGATATCCATACCTTTCTTGCCCATACGGATGGCCAAAGTTTTTTGGAGAAAGGTGCTTTTGGCCAAAAATGATTACTGGTCCCATAACGAGGTCCGCCAGTTTTACCTAGAAGTAAATAAGCTGGCCATCCAAGAATCAAATGAAGGAAAAGTTGATTAAATCCATAAAGAATCTTCCCAAAGAATAATGATGATTCCATTTCATTTTCACCACCCTTTTTCTCAGATTTACCATCGCCGGAAATCACAACAGGAACATGTGTCTCTCCAGCAGTTATGTGATTGGTAAAAGCATGGTGAACAGCATGTGACCTTTGCCATGAAAAGTATGGAACTAATAAAAAAGAATGAAGACAATATCCAACAAGTGTTTCTAATTTTCGGTTATCTGAAAATGCACCATGACCACATTCATGAGCTAAAACCCATAGCCCCATTGAAGTTGTACCTGAGAGAATAGCGTATAAGAACCAAATTGGAATCATCTCTTTTGTAAGAGGAATACAGAGACCTAGCAAAACAACAAAAATCTGAATTACTACTGTCCTAGTGAGATAGAAAAGAGATTTATTCGTCTGGCGAGTAAAACAGTGTTTGGGTATAGCTTCTCTAACTTCTTTTCTAGAAGGGATGTCAGCCATTGAAATTTTTAATGCTTTACCATCTAAACCAGATGGAAGAAAAGTCCTATTGTTTTTTTCGTTATTATTTCTCTCGAAATTAGTAAGCAGACTTTTTTCCAATTTCTACAACATGATTAAGGTTCACGTAAGACGTTACTCTTCAATATGCGATGAGGCTATAGTAATTTCTAACTTTCACACAGGATAGCTAAAGTATCCAAAAAAATTCGTAAAAAAATCAATTTATATTCCCTGACTATCAACTTTAAGATGCGATAGAAAATTGATGACTAAAAATAATATTAAATATTCCGACTCTCAGGATACTCAACCGATCCATCAGCCTTCCTAACAGGCTTTGAATATAGAACTCTTAATAAACCTTTTGTATCCATATTAGGACTAGTTATAAAAAAACTGATTAGAAAGAAACCACCGAACATAACTAATATTACTACAAGGGGTAAAGTCAGACCCATCTCTGAAAATGATAATAAAAATAAATACATTGTAAGTACTATTAAATAAATATTATTCATTTAATAGTAATTGATTTTAGTGGGATAGAAACAAATGTAAATGATTACTAATAATCTATAATTGAATTTTCTCAAAAGGGTTTTCAATTATCTCATTATCATCAAGAAACACATTATATGTATTTTTATTATTTTTAAAACTAATATTTTTAAATGGTTTACCGTCAATAAAATGCATGGCAGAACCCCCCTCAATAGATATACAATTAGATACTTTTTCTTCAAGAAGTATTTTTTTAACATAGGGAATACGAGATGGTTCCTCATCATAATGAGGGCAACAGGTCCCACTAATAAAATCCAAACAAGGTAAGATCCTTAATTCATTATCCCAAGAGTCTGTAATACCATTTGTAAACCAACAAATAGCTCCTGCACTTACTCCGCTCATTATTACTCCATTATTATAAGCTTCCTTAAGTAAATCACTCATTTCCCACTCATTCCAAATCGCTAGCATACTCTTTGTATTTCCACCCCCAACAAAAACAATATCCTGTTCCATAATATGATTTTTTATATTTGTAGTTCTTTTAAAAAATTCAATATGACTGGGATTACAATTTAAACGGGTAAAAATTGAGTAATAACGAGCAATGTAGCTATCATTATCTCCGGTAGCGGTGGGTAGAAAAGTAATTTTTGGGCTAGTTTCTACTGAAAGATTAAGTATATATTTTTCGATTAAATAAGATGAATTGTTTCGACCAAATCCACCTCCACCTATGGCGACTATATGTTTTTTCAAGTGCGTTATAAAATGCTTTTTATATAATACAACTTAAAAATAGAAAATTAAAAACTAAATAATCAAAAGGAATAATAATAGGATTGAAATCAACTAAAATTTGACAATCACCAGGGGATAATACTCCTATCCCAAGCTATAAATTTTCCAGAATCAGTGGGGGTTTGATCAGAAATAATATTTATCAAATATTCAGAAGATTTCGCAGGACTAAAAAGTTTATCCTTAGGAACTGCAGTCTGATAGGGTTTTGATAATTTTGTATCACATGTACCTGGATGCAAAATAGACACAATTGAGAGGGGGAATTTACGTCGCCATTCAATACTTAGAGTTTTTAAAAATTGATTTTGTGCAGCTTTAGAAGCTCTATAGGAATACCAACCACCAAGTCTATTATCACCAATACTTCCAACTCTGGCACTTAAGCTTGCAAAGCAGAAGGGAAGTTCTGGTTTTATAAACTTTTCAATACTTTTTGCAATCAGAATAGGAGCAATAGCATTAATCGTAAAATTTTTATTTATATTAGAACGATTTATATTTGAAAGTCTTTTCTCAGGTTTAACTAAATTTGAATGAAGAAACCCACTTGTATTGAAAACTAGACGAAGAGGCTTTTTTAATTGGGAAATTTGGTTTTCAAAGGAAGTAAATGAATGGTCATTTTCTAAATCAAGGTAAATAGCATTTTTATTAGCTAGTTGTCGACCACAGACAAAAACATCCAAATTTGGTGATACGTTCGTCAAATAATCAAAAATACTTTTACCAATATCTCCAGCTCCAACAATCAAAGCAACTCCTTCCCAATCTCTAATTGTCATGATTTTAATAATATAGTTGATAATAGGGGAGTATTTTCTCAAGTGAGAGATTAACAAAACGTATATATATATTAGTTAGCTAATATAGTAGTTTAAATTAGATAATTAATAAAATATTGATACCATGGAAAATGATTGGTTGTATGAGTTTCAAAAATATATAAAAAAATTTGCACTTCTATTAATTGTAATTTTGATAATAATATTTATTTTTTTGGTCATTTAGTGATTTTAAAAACAAAATCACAGTCGAATAATCCACCATATTAAACAACAAGAGTTATATTAGGATATAAACGATGGTAATAAAAGCGACTTACTACGGAGCGAATGGTTGGCTTCTTGATTTGGATAAAACAAGAATATTGGTTGATCCTTGGTTGAATGGCGATTTGACTTTCCCTCCTGGAGACTGGCTAATAAAAGGAAAATTGAGCAAGGAAATTGAAGTTCCTAGTGATATTGATTTTTTATTGCTTACTCAAGGCCAACCGGATCACGCCCATCCTCCAACACTTGAAAAAATAGATAAAAGTATTTCAGTAATTGCTTCACGAACAGCTAGTAAAGTTGTAGGTCAATTGGGTTTTAACAAAATTCATATCCTAAAATGTGGAGAAAGCTTTAAAAAAAACAATCTAAATATTCAAGCGACATCCGGTGCCTCCGTGCCAAATATTGAAAATGGGTACATTATTGATTTAGGATTAAACTCAATTTATATAGAGCCACACGGTTTCCTTGACAAAAAAATAAAACCGAGAAATATAGATTTATTAATAACACCAGTAATTGATTACTCATTACCACTTGCAGGCAAATTTATCAAAGGTAAAACGGTTTTACCAGAACTTATGAAGTTGTTTAAACCTACTACAGTTTTAGCCAGTACAACTGGCGGAGATATAACTTTTACTGGGTTAATAAACAATTTAATAAATGTTGATGGCTCTCTAGAAAATATAAATTTATTCAAAAATAGTACAACCAACTTTATAAATCCAATACCACTTAAACAATATATATTTAATAGAAACTAAGGAATCATATAATTATTGTTTATTTTTTTTATTTTGAAGAATATAAAACTCAGAAACATCCTTAAGCATTTTTAAAACAACATCATTGCTACATTTTGTTCTTTCTTGGAGTCTCATGCATGCTTCCTTTATATTTACAAAAGCATCCTCAGTCATTTCTGAAAGTTGTTCTTTAGTAAATTTTGTTTTATCCATTAGTACTCACAAGTTCAGTTTGATAATAGTATAAAGAGTCTAAAATCAAACAAAATTTGTTTAAGTGTTAATTAAATCCGATAGAGATTTAAATTGTTTACGATATTTTATTACAGTTTTTAAATCTGGAAATCCCTCTCTCGTAAGTTTAGCTAGGAATAATTTATCAAAGCCAAGTAATTCCTGGTTAGAAGTTTTTTCATCCTCGAAAGAAAATAAAAATTTAGTCTTATTATATAAATTTTGATAATCTTCAAGTTCTGATTTACTTTTAAACATTGAACCATCCTCTGCTTTAAAGGATTCTTTACTAAAACTTTTAAACAGAAATAATGAAAGAAATATTAGTGCAAGAACTATAAAAAATATTATAGCTATAAAGGTAATATCCATAAATTAGATAAAAGGTTAAATTTATTTTAGTTGATAAAAAGTAAAAATGGTAGAAAGACGTATTAAAATGAGTATCCTCACTTAATGTAAAAATTTATTATATGAATAACTCGTAAAGTAAAGTATATAAAATGTATAATAAAAAATATTAAACTCAGAAATCGGTAATGATAAAATTATTAAGCATCTCTATTTTTTTTGTTATAATAATTATCTTACTTACTAATTTAAGAAACCGAAGACAGAAATCTATTTATCAAAAGGCAGCTAAGAAATGGGATGGAATAGTTGAAGAGCTGAGAAGAAGAAAATAGAAATTTTAATTATATTCTCCTGGAACATCGTTTTTATGGACCCTGACTCTACCGACTTTATTTCCTGAAAAACGTAGTAACTCATCTCCTGAAAATTCATACCCCCTTTTCAAGGCAATCAAAGCTACATCATCCGCAGTTGAGGATGAAATGACTTCATCTTTTAGGGCTTTATCGTTCTGCATTTCCTTTAAGAAATTCCTTAAATCATCTAACGACATTTATTAAATAATTTATTTTTGTTATTATATATAATTAAACCAATTTCTTAACAAAGATGTAAATAAAGATAAATAAATAGAAAATATCTATTTATTTAATATAATAATCATAAAGTATTTAGCAATAATGCTTATTAGGATGAATCCAATGAAAGTTCTATTAATTATCGCTTTTTCTTTAATTTGTTACTCAGGACGAGTATTTGCATACCCTGCAAGTCAAATGGAAGACTGTATGTTAAGTGCGTTAAGTAATCCAGCAACCAAATCAATATCCAAAAACTCAATAAAAAATTATTGCGATTGTGCCCTCAAAGCAATAATTGATGAGCAAAGAGATATAAAAGAATCAGGATATGAATGCGCCCAGCAATATTTTAATTAAAGTAAATTTCTTTAAATAGGAAACATAGCAAATTATGATTAATTTAGATAATTAAATAATCCTAATACAAATTGGCATCAGATTTTCCCCAATCATTTGGCAAAGCCAAAACCCAGTCATCTATTGAATCTCCTAACCACTCCTTATATTCCTGAAAAATACATCTTCTAGTTTTTGCTTCGCTAGTCAACTCAATTCGGTGAACTGCATTAGAGACAACCTCTTCAAGAGTTGACTTCAAATCATTATCTTGACTCATAAAACATTCGTATCACCTATGTTTATACACATAGCAATAAAACAAAAAAAAAGCAGCTATTTCATTCTAAAATCATAATGAATCATGGTTTTTCATAAAGCAAAATTGAGAGTTAAAGAGCTTGCTGAGGCACTTAATTTAGATTCACGTGAAATTATTGCAACTTGCATTCTTTTAAAAATACCCGCCTCATCTCCACTATCTTCTTTATCTGTAGATCAATGCAAAGAAATAATTGATTATTTAAAAAATGAAAAAACTATAGATAATCTATAATTAGCTATATTAGAGAAAGTATTTATTATATCCAAGTGATTGATATGTAGGATTCTAATAAACCTTACATATCATTTGCTTCTCTAAATAATGCATCTTGGTAGTCTGAATCTTTCTTTAAGTTTTCCATTTTAACAGGGTCAAAATGATTAATTAGTGATTTACCAAACTCAAATATTTCAAGGTCTGACAAACCTTTATCACGTAAACCTGCAAGTATGGCTGAAATATCTTGGTATGCCTCTTCAAATAATTCTTTTTTGTCATCAGAGTCAAGATTAGCCATATCTATTAAATTTAAAAGTAATTAAATACTTATTTTAGTATAAGTTAAATTTTACCCTGTATCATTATCTATATAATTTGAATACTTAATACTTCCTGACAATAAGTCTAGAAGTTGAATGGAAAAATAAATTAAATCGCTGCATTATATTAAGATCAATCTAACGATTAATTCTAGGAGATTGAAAAACAATAACTATAAAAACTATTTAAAAGTTTGGGCCGTTCCTTTATCCTTGCTAATAGTATTGTTTTTCTTTGGTGCACTGGGTTATCGCATAACAGAAGGGTGGGATTGGGGCGATTGTTTATGGATGGTTCTAATAACGATAACAACAATTGGCTTTGGAGAAGTTGAAGTTTTAAGCGCCTCAGGTAGAGTAATAACTTTTTTAATCATTGGTGGTGGATTATTTGTAGTTCAATTAACACTACAAAGATTTATACAATTATCAGAACTGGGATATTTCCTAAGATTAGAGGAGTTAAGATTAAGAAGAATAATTAGAAGAATGAAAAATCATGTGATCATATGCGGGTATGGGCGAACAGGGAAAGAAATAGCCGATCAACTTAAAACAGAAAAAATATCAACAATAATAATCGAAATCGATCAAGCAAGAAAGAACGAAGCAGAAGAGAAAGGATTCAATGTCCTTATGGATGATGCAACAATGGATGAAACATTAATACTTGCTGGAATAAAAAGTTGTAGGAGTATAGTCGTTACATTACCGAGTGATGCAGCTAATCTTTATGTAATACTAAGTGCTAAAGCCTTGAATAATAATTGCAGATTAATTGCAAGAGCGGCCACAGAGGAAGGATCTAATAAATTAAAACTTGCAGGAGCAAATGCAGTAGTTAGTCCATATGTTGCCGCTGGAAGAACCATGGCTGCCTCAGCATTAAGGCCAATAGCTGTTGACTTTATGGATTTACTTACTGGTTCTGACTGTGAAATTGAGGAATTTAAATTAACCAATAATATCGAAAAAATAAATAATTTCTTAATCAATAATAAGAATGAATTAGATTTCTCAAAAGATTGTGGAGCTTTGCTATTGGCTACTAAAGTCTCCGGAAAGCTAATAGGAAATCCAATTGATAAGTTAACCTTATCTCCTGGAATGATATTGATATTTCTTGGAAGTCAACGACAATTACAGATTATCAAAGAAAAATTAAGGGAACTGCTAGTCAATACACCATAGTTAAAACAGCTACATACAATAAGCGTGGGTAAACACTACAAAAAAGCTCAAACATCGATAAGCGTTTGTAGTTAGAACTTTAATAGTAATATTCTTATAGATGCCACTAGAATTTCAAACAAATCTAAAAAAAGAGAAACGGTTAAATGAATTATCAAAGTTTAACGAACAAGTTTTCTCAAAAGATTACGTAGATTTTTTACACGAAGCTGGATGGATATTAGAAAAAAGATTCCCCTCAAAAGTTAATCATTATTCAGACTTACTAGAGGACACAGATTGGAAATCTACGAAATCAGATTTTAAAAGTTCAATCCATTACAGAAGGGATTTAGATGCGTTAAGTTAAGAATGAAATTTGTTAAAAAAGCTGAAATATTTTCCAGATATATCATACTAATAAAAGAAAGAAATATTTCCATCTTCAGTAATGCAATCACCCAATCAACCTTGGAAGATATGGATATTTGTGATTGTTTTAAACTCAATGGCTATTGTAGGGGCTTTTTATCTTAAATCTATTGGTATCGACATTTATGCCTTTAGAGGTGTTTCATGATAAATACATTAAATTTTTCCATAACTAATTAACATATAACAATATTCTCATTAAAATTAGAAAATGACTGAAGGAAAAGAAGGCAATTGGAAAAAGGCAATTGATAATGTTTTGATCTATAACCTCTATGTATTAATAATAGGTGCGTTATTTTTAGGAGTTAGTTTTATATTGAGTGTAAATGGAGATAATAAATTATACATATTATTCCAAAAACTTTGGTACCCTATATTTATACCCTCATTAAGTCTATTTTTTACGGCAATACTTATTGAAGCAATTTTTAATAAAGTAGTTGATTAAAACAACTAAAGCACTTTCTCCTTCTAGTTGTTAACATTTTTAACCAATTAGTTGCCTTAAGAGAGGAATTCGTAAAAATAAAAAAAAATACTACAAGAAATGAGATTTAAAGTAAAAGTGGTCAATCATTTTGGAGAGCACTATGATGAGACAATAATTGCCAACCATGAGAATGAAGCAAAACAGAATGCAAGGCAATCTAATCCCAAGTCAAATATACTTAATGCTAAATGGGTCTATAAATAAATTATTTATTTGAATATAATGGAAGAACTAACTTATAAAGA
The DNA here is from genome assembly GCF_059772445.1 of Prochlorococcus sp. G4PB17. Classification (NCBI taxonomy): domain Bacteria; kingdom Bacillati; phylum Cyanobacteriota; class Cyanophyceae; order Synechococcales; family Prochlorococcaceae; genus Prochlorococcus; species Prochlorococcus sp. G4PB17. Next base: position 396,103 of record NZ_CM186288.1, read on the forward strand.
TTTCACAACAAATGAATTAGATTCATTGAAAGATATCTATATATCCAGTCGTATTAACTCAATGACAGAAAATGATCTTAGACAATTTGCCAAAGAAATTATTGTAGATCAAATAAAAGGAACCGTTGGTAATGCTGAAGAAAAAGAAGCATGGGAAGAAATGAAAGATCATTTCTCAGATGATTTTGAAAAAATTATTCATGAAGTTAAAGCTAAATATTCAAAAAATAAAAAACAGGATATAAAAAGTCCTGAAGAAATTGAATTCGATAAAAGACTTAGTCTTCTTAAAAAACAAGAGGATGAAAAAACAAGTAAAGACATGTGGTAAGTTTAATTTCAAAATAAATAATTATTTAGTCATAATAAAAATCTATAAAGATATCTAAAGAACAATGCATATAAAATAAAAGAAGATACCCTTGTAACTCTAAATTTCATCTCATTAATTATGCTGAAATAAAAATCAGATCTGATCGTGATAGAAATAAACGATAAACAAATTGAAATCTTCTCAATAAAATATAGCGAATTAAATAACACATGTTTTACATCATTAAAATTTAATGATAGGAAAATAAAAAAAACAATAAAAATTGATAATAAAATCAAGAATGACTGGAGAAAAATCCATAAAGTAATACTTAAAGGGTAGGAAATTTTTCTAAGCCTATATTTAATTTCTCTGACTTGAAAGTTATCTAATCGAAAATATTCAGTTTGAGGAATTCTGACACTTTTATATTTCTTATGAAATTCTCTTTCTAAAAGCTTAAAATTACTGGTATATATTTTTGCAATAACTTTATCAGGTTTAAGTTGTTTCATCCTATTCTTAAAGTTTTTTGTAATTCCAATCTTATGCAAATCTCCATTTTTTATTAGATAAAGCCATCCATTCATATCTCTATTGATTCTGAACATAAATTAAAATAACTAGATGTAAAAGATATTATTATTACATAAGTGATCTAATTAAGCAGCATTGCTATCTCTTATTCGTTTAAACTTTTCCATCATAGTTGGATTATTTTTAGTTAATCTCTTTACTGTCACTTCTTGAGCCTTGTCATTCGCTAACCTAAGATTTCTGTCGGCACCAAGCAAAGCATCCTTCGTTTTCTGTAAATGATTAATAGATTTATCTATCTCTGAAATGGCAGTTTCAAAACGTTTTGATGCGAGCTTATAATTTTTACCAAATGAATCTTTAAAAAGCTCTAGGCTTGATTCAAAATTTGTAATGTCAATATTTTGTTCTTTAATTTCAGCTAATTCAGATTTATACTTAAGAGCCTTTAATGAAGAATTTCTTAACAATGAAACTATAGGTAAAAAACATTGAGGCCTAACAATATACATTTTTGGAAAGCGATGTGAGAAATCTACAATTCCAGAATTAAATAAATCATTATCTGACTCTAATAAAGAAACAAGAACAGCATATTCACAGTTTTTCTGAAGCCGATCTTTATTTAATTCTTTAAGGAAATCATCATTTTTCTTTTTGGTAGAGGTACTATCACATTCGTTTTTCATCTCGAACATAATTGATACGATTTCATTTCCATCATCATCAAAATCGCGAAAAATATAATCTCCTTTACTACCTAAACTAGTATCATTATCTTTTTCAAAATATGAATTAGGAAAAGCACTAGCTCGTAAACGATTAAATTCATTTTCACAATGTTGCTCTAATGACTCTCCAACCATTTTTGTTGAAAGTTTTATTTTCATATCACGAAGTCGTTCAATCAAGTCATCGCGTTCTTTTAACTGAATCTCATACTTCATCTTGAGCGAATTTTCTGAAATTTCTTTTTGTAATTCAACTTTATCTAAATTATTTTTAACCTTGTCATAGTCTTCTTTTAAATCGGAAGTTGCATTAGAAATAGCCAACCTTTTATCAATTTCATTATTCTCTTTTGTCTTCTCAAGCAAATATGAAAGGGCAGTGTATTCTTTTTCATAAGCTTGTTTAATTTTGTTGACGGTATTGTTTTTGTCGGTATCTGCCTCAACTAACTGAGATTTGAGAGCTTGTATTTTTTTTTCATGTAAAAAAGAAGCTTCTTGCATTTCAAACCGAATATTTTGAACAGCAAGATCTATAGATTTATTTTTATCCTTCTCAAGGAGTTCGATTCTTTTGCAAATTTCATTCTCAAATTCCTTATTTCTTACTTGTTTAATAATGTTAGAGTACTGGTCTTCATCCATCCTGATCGTACTTCCACACTCAGGGCATTTGATTTCATCCATATCAAAATCAGAAAGGGAAAATAATCCTATATAACTCTTTTTATCTTTATTAGTCTTCGTGAGCAAGCATTTTGTTAAAGACGGAATTTAGTTGTTAAAAAAACCCATATCAAAAACCAAAGTCAAAAACAGAGACAGATCTATAGCCTTTTATTCTTCAAGATCAGGGTAAATGCTAGACAAATCAGCTTTATTCTCCTTGATAGCAGAAGACTTCCATTTCAACCATTTCTTATTTCTTTCAAAATCTTCTTCCTCCCAAATTTGATTTTGAAAAATCAATATCCCACAAAGGAGAAAAAAGATAATTCCACCTAGCAAGAGTTGTAAATCAAAATTTAGTGAGGCATTTGAATATCGTACAAAAGAGAAGATTTTAACCATGGTTTGATTTATGAACGTTCAAGTTCAAAGAGATTTTTTTCTTGTAGTTAATAATAATAATATTTTTTATAAAAAAGTGAGTAAATTTGACCAAAAAACCGTATGAGAAAGGGTAATCAAATGAAATACCACTTAGAATAACAAATAAGAAAAGAAATTAAATTAAATTAGACCAATAACTTTTACTACATAATAGATTTATAATGGATTTTAAATCTATTATTAAAAAGATTTTTATAGTAATAGAATGTTTTATCTGAACTTTGCCCTAACTCAGTCAGAGCTTGGTATAAGTCACTTTACAAGTGATTTAATACTTGTAGTTTCATTTGCTATAGTAACTGCACTTCCAATGTCATTATTAAGGCCACAGATTAAAGAAGAAAATGTAAAAAGCAATATCTTTAAGAGTACAAACTAAATAATTTTTATAATAATACTTATACATTGTAAACATTTGTTTTTGGTAATAGTTAGATGGCAATCAATCAATTGAATATAAAATATATTGGGTTTTATCATTAACACATTGAGTATATTTTAATTAAATCATTTAACTATATTAATTATTTGAGATAAAATTTTTTATCTGTCTATCCACGCATTAGATCGGTGTTTATGTAAAATAGATTTATTAGATTTATGTTATGTCAAATAAAATTGTATTTATTTATGACGGGGAATGTCCCTTCTGCAATCATTTTGCGCATTTACTTGAATTAAAAAGTACTTTTCCCTCATTAGAGATAATAGATGGAAGAGAAAATTTAGCTCAATTAACACAGCTATATAAGCAAGGATATGATCTGAATAATGGAGCAATTCTTATAAATAATGGAAAAATCAAGCATGGGGCGGAAGCAATAAACTGGATTTGCAGTGAGCTCAAGCAGCCCAATGACTCATTACTTGAAATCCTCAGGATTATTTTCTCTTCTAAGAAGAGTAGTAAATTATTATTTCCTATTCTTTTATGGGCAAGAAGATTATCCTTGACAATAAAAGGAAGGGCATGGGAACCAGTAAGTGATAGCACTCAATTCTATTGACTCTAATCAGAATTCAGAATTATTAGCATGACCTCTAATCTAAATAGCAGCAAAAAACGTATAGATAATTAATACTAATTATAAAAACCTAGAAATCTAACTTCATCAATAATTTTTCCAAAGAACAAAACCAGTTTAATTAAAGACCTTTTCACTTTTCGAGTCCATCAATTTTATCAAGATCAGCCAAACAACAAAAGAAGTCATATAGCCTGGTATGCGATCGCTAATGAAAAAATCTAAATATACATTCGATTTGTAACACGATTTTATAGATGCATATCTCCAATTGTTTGTAAGAGTTGAGATAGGTAAAATATATTTAAGTTTTATAAACTAATATGCTTATTGAAATCCTAGGTAATAGCAGTTCAGTGTTAGTTGTTTTTTTAATTGGATTATCAATTTATTTTGGTATCCAAGCTAAAAGAAAAAAATTAAAATAAATTTAATATTAAAAAAAATTTATAAATGATAATTCCAAACTATGAATAATATGAAAAAGTAACCCATCTCATTCAAATAGACTTTTTTTTAGGTCCTCAAGACTAATTCCTCTTTCACTATCAGTTGAAGACAAGGGGATAAAACTCCAGTCAACAAGCAAAGTAATCATCATTGCACAAAAGATAGATAATGGTAAAACAAGTTCCAAAAAAATATGTCGAGCAAAATAAACCAATAGTTCTGAATAATTAGTAACAAGCTCGTCATAAAGGGGATCAAACAAAATTCTACGAATAGTACATCCCAATAAAGATAACGTAATTAGATAAGGAAGCGTGAATATAATAATAGCCAACAATATTAAAAATATATAGATCAGGATTCAATTAAAGCTTTCTAAGATTAAAAATAAAAACTTGACAAGGAATTATCTCAAATGCTAACGATCTAACGAAAACGTAAATAATAATCGTAATAAAATAAAATTCACTGATACAAAAGACAATGTTAGTTAAAAATGGCTCGAATGAGCATGAGCACAATAAAAAAATTGCTAATTTAGATAAGGTATATGAAATTTCCGATTAGAGGCCATATCAAAAATTGAATAAAAGTCAAAATAGGTGGCTATGAAAAAAATGTAAATGGATAAAATAAAAAATGGAAAAACCTTCAAAAAGATTTAGGAAAAGGTAAACGGGTAAATAAAATATAGATGCCTAATCAAGGCTATATTTCATGAAGGATTTATCCAATAAAAAAGCCGAGAAGCAAATATGCATCCCGGCAAAATCTAAATGTTTAAGAACAGATAGTTTAGAATTAACCTTCTCCTTCAGGTACTAAACGGAAACCTTTACGTCCCATCTTAATCTCAAAATTATCACCTGGTTTGAGATCTAAAAGAGCTGTATAGGCCTTTCCTATCAATAGGTTTCCATTTCCTTGAACGGTAGCAACATAACTAAGCTTTCTACCTCCTTTACCAATACCACCGGCACTTTCAGCAGCTAGGTTTACACCTTTAGCCTCAAGAAGTGCTTCATAGAAAGCGGTATAGTTAAGACGCTCTCCGCCTCCTTTTTTAGTGGATACATATCCACAAGCCTTTACAAGATCAGATTTTGAGACATCTCCCAAGTCTTTGACCTTGGCTAATAAATCCTTACCAGTGAGCATGATAAATAAATGGTTGTACTTATAATACTAACTTATAATTAACAAACTTACAATATTTATATTAGTCCAAGACATTAAAGCTAAAAGTTATGGGAACAAAAGCTACTAGATTAAACTCACAAATTCAAGGTTATATGGAAAACTAAACAGAGATCAAGGCAAAGATTTATAGGAAAGTTCCTTATTGGCAAACTGTAAGATAAATGATTCGTCACATCATTTCGCTATTAGAAATCCCTCAATCACCAGCAATAGCAAGATAAATTGATAAATAAGGCAAGATCTATGAATGGTTAATCACAGGTATGCGATGACTGTAGTTTTCCAAGTGTCTCTACGATAAGTTTATAAAGCGTTACTTTTGTATATTGGTTTAAGAATGAATCAGAAGAAGATTTCTTATTACAACAAAAAATGAATCTCTCTAAAATTCTTGCGATTTGTATCGTATCTATATTCATCCTTTCAGCATTTGCCGGATTAATTGGAACTCTAATAAATCCCTAGAATCAAAAAGAATTAGTAAATTACGGACTTAGCTAAAGATTTATTATTTTCTTAAAATCCGATTAAAAACTTTTAAAATACAACTTCTTTAATATTTCACAGCACGAAATAATTAAATGATAAAAGCAATGGCTTTACTGGATATTCGTCTTAATTTTGGGTTCAAAGACTGCTCCATTACATATCATCACGGAAATAACTTCCTTGCTTTCTTTATCCATTTTCTTAATAGCCATGATTTGACTCAAAGATACAGATGTTTTTTTTAAGCAACGGTTCCAGCTAGAGGCTTGCTTAGACAAAGGAATTAATTGAATAGAAACTGTAGTAAATGAAATTGCCATAAGGCCAAAAAATAATTTTTGAGGGAAGACAATCATTTTTTCTCTAAAGATAAATAATCAACCAAAGCTATTTAAACAGATCAGGAAAAGAAATTTATTAACCCCCTAACCAAAACAGGAACATTTAATGTAAGTAAAGTAGATGAAATTATGGGACTAGAAAATCAGCGGGTTCTGACTGATTTGAATATTTCATATACAGAGCCACTGTAAAATTTAATCAGTGCCATTTTCCCATTGTAAATTCAAGAAACCTATCAACATCATCATCAGGGCAGCCTGTATTGCTTTTAAGTTCCTTACACGCGTCAGCAATTTTACTAAAGCAATCTCTGACATACTCATTTTTTTCTAATGCTGCAAATATTTGCTTGTCTGTAAATGCCATATTAAAAGAACACTTATATTGATAAAGAATATTTTCATTAGACTCTTTTGGCAATAAAAAAAATAATAATCCTATATATTCATTCAAAAGATAACTTAGATAATTAAATAGGGAGAAAAAATAATCAAGCAATCATCGAGTCAAAGCTAAAGCCCAATTAGGAGAAGATCGTTTATCACCTAAGAACTTCTTGGTCGAGAGAGAATTGCACTTAGCGACGATTCCATTAGTTGGAAGATCAGAAAACAATTCGTTATTTATCCATTGAGAATACCATTTTCTGACCTGCATCGGATCATCAGTTCTTAATGTAATAGGAACATCAAATCCCCAATTTTGCAGTTGAGTCAAATCTGACAACTCATCACCATTTGAACAAAAAATATGAAATGCTAAAAACGAAAGAGGTAAATTTGACTCAAGAAGATAGTTAGAAGTTGCATGAAATTTCTCGTCCGAGAATTTAGAGTTCAATTTTGGGGTATATAGAATGCCCTCCAACTCAACTTCAACTTTTAGAGAATCATCTATGCTTAAAGGAATAGTATTGATTGTTCTAATATTTTCAATAATTTCTGTGTCTTCTCTAGTGTAAGCATCGACCAATTGACCATATTTATATCTCAGGCCAATCGCACAGCCAGCAATCTTTGGTTGTACAACCATAGTTGCTCCTTCTGGTAGCTTCGAACACCAGTTGGAAAAACTATTTTTCTCTAGTCCAAGTAATCTCATATATATATCAATAGGAAAATGTCGAGAGAAGTCTCTTCTTTAACTTCTTTTCTTAAGGAATCAAAAATCCAAAAAAGCACGAATATAATTAAATAAAGAAAATGCTAAAGATAAAAATTAAAAAATCAATCTAGAGTCAAATATCACTTTAATTAATTGAATGTGACTTATAGGAGAAAAATCAGCATTATTCCTGAGATGAATGAAAAATTAAAATGATGTCAAGGAATTTGATTAATCAAATGTTTACTAATTATGACTGTTACAAAAATCTATCCTATCGAGCCATAAACCGTTAATTAGTAGTTATGTAAATAAATACAGTATATATTCTCATGTCTAGCTTGAAAAAATGACCTATTATTTATAGGCATTAGTAACTATATGCCAATATTAGAAAAATATCCTGAATATATTCCTTGGGATTTAAATATCAAACAGAGCAAATACAAATCTATCCAATGGATTCTAACAAAAGCTGATAATGTTTATACATTTAAAAGGAGTTGTATAAATGATAATTATGTGTACATTCAAAAAAACGATGGAAAAAAAGAAGCCTTTATAGAATATGACGCTAGATTTACATTTCAAAGATTATTTGATGATGGATATTCTTTAGCTGCCGTTTCGTGATTAAAAATAATTCTTGACGTTGAAGAGCATAAGTGTAGTCTGAAAGCATTAGACACTTTCAATACATGCCAAGAGTAAAAAGAGAGAAGTATCCAGAAAAGGCTCCATGGGATTTAGGACCATTATCGGAGCATAAATCTCTAGATTGTTGGAGGTTAGTAAGAGGTTCCGAAATAGTCATTTTCGCAAGGAAAGGTGATGACAACCACTATTTTTTGATGCAAAGAGATGACAAAGAGCCTATCGAAATTCTTGCATTTCAAGCGAGGCTCTCATACCAACAACTTTTAGATAAAGGATTTAGACTTGAAGTCTAATGAATTAATTTTCAAAAAATTACCTATTTAATACATATAGATCTAGATCATGACTGAATTAGATGAACTAGAGCAACTAGTTGGCAATTTAGAAAATATAGAAGCTTTTGGAATAGAACCTGATTTCAGCTCGTTAGGCCTTGAACCAGCAGATGTATTGGGATTTAAAACCGAAGAATCATTAGAAAATGCTCTTGAGCTTCTTACAAAAGAAGTAATCTTTGATCGATCTCGTTTGTATCTCACAGCATATAAAAGTACAGCCGCCTAATAACACTATTTTAATAAACTACAATTGAACACAAATAGAAGTCAATTAATAAAATCAAATACAAAGAAAATAGTTATATAAAGTTTTATAATTACTTAGTCACTTAAGTTTAAAAAATAAATAATTCCAAATTATATGTTTTTTATTATCGAAAAATTTTTTCTGTTCTCTCAGATTAATTATAAACAAAAGGAGAAGTAGAAATTGAAAAAAGGAATAGTATGGTGACTGGGCTAAACATAATTCCTATAAAAGGTTAAAGAAAACTTTAAATATTTAACTTTTACATTCATTAAATTAATTACATAAACATCTCTAAAGTATAATAAAAAATAAGGTATATTGATTTTAGATTTCAAATTCAACGCGATATATAAGTATACAATTTTTCATAAAAAAAGAGTATAAAAAAATCATCAAATACTGAATAAACTTTAATGAGGAATAAAAGTGGAAACTATTAGATTAGTAGTATTAGAGATGAAATATTATATAGAGTTAAAAAAATTTTATCTCTGTTAGATCAGAAAAGGTAATAATGATATGTTTCGTACAAATCTATAGGGTGCTGAACAATAATGATATACTACTTATTTTATCAAGATTGTTGAAACACCCCATGCACAAAATTAAACCTTATATTCTCCAATAAAAGTCAGAAGAAGTTTTCTTACTTAGTTGACAATAAAAGGTTTCTTGCATTGTCAACACATTGCCTAAATAAGAACTAAGTCCATTCAGTATCTTCTAATAGACTTGAATAATCTGAACAATCGAAGAAGGTATCTTCGTTGAGTAAATCCTCGACTTCTGCACGAAGCCAATAACTTAAAGCCATTGTAAAAAAAGAGTAGGGTTAAACAAAACCTGGAATGATCCAGCCAGTGAATCCATAATTAATTACAGCTGCAAGAAGGCCCATCATCGCAAGACGACCATTCATTATTTCAGCTGTCTTCCAGTAGTTGTTTTCCATTAAACAAAACCAGGAATGATTTGACCTGTAGTTGCGTATGCACCAACTAAAGCAATGCATCCAAACAAAGCTGCATAGCCATTAAGTCTTTCAGCAGTTACCTTTTCAGGGTCAATTTTTCTACTGTTGTTGTCGTTTTGTATAGTCATTACACAACACCTGGAATGATTTGACCTGTTGTTATGTATGCACCGATAAGTGCCCAGCATCCAAAAAATGCTGCGTAGCCGTTGAGTCTTTCAGCAATTACTTTGCCTTCTTCTACTCTTGGAGTTTCAGTAGTTGGAGTTTTCATTAAACGACACCTGGGATAAGTTGACCGGTTGTTAGGTAGATACCTGTTAGCAGAACGAATGCCATCATGGCTGGTCTGCCGATGCTTCTTTCTAGGATTGTTTTGTTGGATGGTTGCATTGTTTTAGTGGTTACTGGTTTAGAAAATCCCAGGAATGATTTGACCTGTTGTTGCGTATGCACCGAAGGCTGCAACGAAGCCAAGCATTGCTGCCCAACCATTAAACTTTTCTGCTTCTGGAGTCATGATGAAATCCGAGATGTGTATGTGACTAAATGTAAACCAATTATTAAGCTACGTAAAGCTCAAAAAGTACGGCTTGCCTCATGAATATGTAATTCAGACGCAACGGATACAGAAAAACCTTTTTTCACTATCTTACAGAATATATAAGAGGAAAATAAAACCAGAATTATATCCTCCTACAAGAGGTATTGAGCAGAAAAAAGTGTGACACTAGTGTCACGCAAAGATTAGATTTATTTTCAGTTATCAGATCTCAGTTATAAAAAAAATCTATTTCTTTAGTTTTTAATCCATCCCAACCAGCTTGAATTAATCGTGTGTTTAGAGAATCTTGGTCAAAATGTTTGGATCCCGTTTTGACAATACGGTTTCGCATTGATTTTTTAACTCCACTTCTTTTTCGCGCATTTTCTTTATCCATTACATCCCTGTAGAGGGTAAGCATTTCTGATGGAATCGGAGTTCCATCTAGATCTAATCCTGCTTGAATAGCGTTATCAATTGCATCTGGGCCAGAAAAATCCACAAGAAAAAAGCATAATGTAATTATTCTCCTATCGCATCTACCGAATTACTGAAATTCTTAGCAGAAAGTCTAATAATTGCTAGTAATTTTACTTTAAGCGATAAATAATTGAAAGATTATTGGCAGGCATATCGATAACTTTATCTATTTTAAATCCATTTTTATCAGCAATGTGGTTAACGTTTTCTAAGTAGCGAACGCCCCAGAGCGGATTTTGCATTTTTAATGATTGATCAAAATTCAAATTACCTTCTGATGTTTGTCTATCTTTTCTTAAGAAAGGTCCATAGAGCATCAAAAAATTACTTTGATCTAGATATTTAGTTGATTGCTCAAACAACGATCTTGTACAACTCCATGGTGAGATATGAATCATATTTATACACACGATTCCTTTAATTAATGCCCCAAGTCCATTGGTAATTGACCAAGGACGCATTTCTACATCAAGATCAAGAGGTTCCGGCATTTTTGAATCAAGCCCCTCATGCTTAATCCATGAATTAATACTTTTTCTATGTACTAATTCGGGATCACTAGTTTGCCAGGTAATTGACGGGAATTTTTTTTGAAAGAATACTCCGTGTTCTCCACTACCACTAGCTATTTCTAAAAGCAAGGTATTAGGCGAAATATAATTGCTTAAAACCGAGGCGATTGAATCACGATTCCTTGCCGTGGCAGGAAAAAATAGGCGATAGTCGAGATTTATATTGTCCATAATTTATCAATAGTTAATAGGACTAATGAATCAGAATTGCGTGGAAGTTTTTCCTTAGAAAAATCTTTAATAGCATGAATAATCATTATCAGTAAGGGAGCTAGAAATGCTAATACGACAACTACTCCAATAATTCGTTTAGAGTTAATTAAGGGCTTTTTAACTAATGTCTCACCGCAGAGACCACAAATTAAAACCCCCTCACTGCTAGTTTTATGAAATTGATAATTAGAAGAGCAGAAAGGGCAATAATATAGGCTCATTTCTGATCTTACAAAAAACAAAATTTATCTATATTAATTATGCCTACCATTATAAAAAAAAAGTAAATTGATTAAATGAAGAATCGAAAGATGAGAAAAGAGAATGAGGTATCAAATCATCTTATAAGGAATCTTGAGAGAATATCTCCAGAAAACTCTATCTTTAATTACAAATCTGGAAGAAATACCTTCTTGTCATTAGGTAAAGGAAATTTTCGTGAATGGTTGGAGATATTTCTTCCGAATACCAGAATAATTTTAGAACCAAAAATCATTGGATCAATCATTGGCATTCAATATATCAATGGAGAATTAAGCAAGGTCATAAATAAAAATAGTCAAGATCTTACAGAAACTGTTAGGTCTCTAAAAATTATTCCTAAAAGCCTACCGATTAAAAACAAAATAGAAATAAAAGGAGTTCTATACGACAATAAAACAACATCAAATGAAAAAAACCAAAGTGAATTTATGGAAATTCAATATTTCAAATCACAGTCTGAAAGACTTAAATTCTGCGCTTTTCAAATATGTCATTGCAATATTAATCACTTTCAATCACTTCAAGAGTTAAAACATCTAAATTTTGAAATTCCACAAACTCAATTTACAAACTTCATTTCAGACATCGAAATCTATTTTCAATGTTGGAAAGAGGGTAAGTTATTTACAAGCTATCCAACAAATGGATTAGTATTGAAAATCAATTCAAGAAAATTACAAAAGTATCTTGGAGAAAATAACCTATCAATACCTTGGGCATACGCCATAAATTAATGATTATGCTAAATCGCAAAAAGCATCACAAGTCATGTGAGGGGTAGAAATCCTTTCCCCCATGGGATTAACCATCCTAACAATAGGCATACTATTTACAATCGGAGTGCCACTAACAATGATTTCAAGAGGAAAGAAAGATTAAGTTATTTTTACTCACAATTTTATCGATAAATAAAATTGTGAGTAACCAAACAATCAACTACAAAATAAGGATTTAGATTAAACTAAATATATAGTTAAATTCAATACAAGAAAGTTATGAATAAAGATATTAAAATTTTAATTTCTAATATCAACTACTTATTTAAGACTATACAACCTAAGAGATTTCATTTGAATTGGGTATTGCTATCAGGATTAGTCTTAGTACCATTGCAACAAACTAAATCGGAAGAAATTTTTCTAAAATGTATTGGTAAATATGAAGTAAATAGAGGTGCTCTAATAAAGCCAGATTGGGAAACGAGCTATCTCACAATTAATCTAGATGGATTAATCTCTACTATTGACGATAAAGGAATAAAAAAAGAAGGAAGGACTTCGATTAGACGTAATTCATACACAATTACGCACAGAGACAATAGAAACAGGGTGAAGAATATCTACAAAATAAATGGAAATCATGGTACATACTCAGTTGAATCACCTCAAAGGAATAGAACTTTGATAGGCACTTGTCAAAAAGGAAGAGGCTAAGAAGATTGATTTACAAAATATAAAATACTACTTTAACTATTTTCCAAATCAATTATTTTTCACTTCTTTTACTTTGATCAAGGCCTTGCGCTCTGCGGTTTTTGCCAATACCTCCTACCCCAAGCACTAAAAAAATAATGTAAAAAATTACAGTAGAAATAATCGTAATAAGTACAATCGTGGCTAAATTCATATAAATATTGATTAAAATTGTCTCTTAATCTAACAGGAAGTATAAATACAACCACTTAGGTAAAGACAACAGTAACTCCGCTGATCAATATGGCAAAGGTAATAATAAAAAAAGGTAGAACCTGAAATTGATTTTTATCCATAAAAATTCTTTATTTTTACCGTAATCAATTCAGAGCTCAGCCGAGATGAATACTGTGTAAAAAAATTAGTAATAACCGAACTGCCGCAAATTTAATTTAGCAAAAGCTATTGATGAAGAAGACTTTAAGTATAAAAATTAGTAGCTAGAATTTAAAAAATGCTTTCAATCTTAAGTTGATATGTGGGTAAGCATAGATCTTTGCTTAGTACCAATAGGGGTAGGTGTCTCATTATCTCCATACATAAAGGAGTGCATATCAATTATTGAGGAACATAAGCTCGAGTATGAACTGGGTCCAAATGGAACTGCAATTGAAGGGGAGTGGGATCAAGTTTTTGAATGCATAAAAAAATGTCATGAGGCAGTTCATAGCAAAGGTGCTCCACGTGTTTACACAACATTAAAAGTGAATACACGTACAGATAAGAAACAATCATTTAAAGAAAAAGTGCAAAGAATAAGAGGCTCATAGCAAAAGAATTTAAAAGCATTAAGCAAAAGTTTAAAACCATAAAACAAAAGAAAGATCCAAAAAATTACCCATGCATATTCAGATTAGAACTGATATAAAAGAGTAGGAGCACAGTGTACTAATGACTATTTTTGCTCGTCTAAGTAGATCAGAAGTTATTCACGGAAGAGCAGCCATGTTTTTTGTTGCAATCTGGTTATTCACTAACTATCTAATTCGTTAAAAATGGCTAATCCAATAAAAACTTGGTTTTTTGAATTAATCGAAGATGCAATAGGCAGTAAAGCCATGAAGCAATTTAAGGAAGAAGAGGCAAAAAAAATGAATCAAGAATCAAAGGCGAGCCAAACAAAAATAGATGTTAATGACTCCTAATTACTAATCTAACCACAAAATCAATCCCATTCAGCCGCAACGGCTCTTAAACCACTAGCGATGATCTCGTTGGGGCAATTAGTATTTTCCTTTAAGGCCTTAGCTGCAAGATGAACGTTCTCCCAAAATACTGAAACTGCTCCTGTTTTTTGATCTTCAGAGAATTTGAACTCCTCAAAGGCTTTTGGCATTTTTTCTGTTTTTTTAAGTTCTAGCAAATAATTCATTCGTCAACTTTTATTTTCACAGCTTCAATGCAATTATCTTTTATATTGTCTAAAAGTAGTTTTCTTGTTATGGAAACTGCCAAAGTTGTTAAAAATATGAAGCCAACACTTTGAACAAAATCTATATACGTTGCCAAAAAATGATTCATTGGAAAATTGATTTTTTTAAATTTAGAGGGAAAAAATCAAATGACACATATAACTTGACAAAAGCAATAAAGAGTAACTTAGTAATCTTTTTAAGTCAAAGAGCTATCACCCAATAAGGTACCAGTAGCTAGATCAAAAACATTATCCAAATTAGATAGCAGCTCTTTTAATTCTTCACCACTGATTCTCTTAATTTCTTGGTAAGTTTCTTTAGACATCAAAAAAAATAAATCAGATGCAAATTTAACCACTCCCAATCAGCCTCAGAGGCAGTAAAGACCGATAGGGTTAATTACCTTTCGGTATACGTCAATAAAAATAATGATAATAACAAGATTGCATGCATAAAAATTACTAATCAATGCCACAAACAAAATAACAATACTAACGAGCTATAAATTTTAAGTAATTATTCCTACACGGCTAATATTAATTTGTTCTTATATTTTTTGAACTTCTCAGGACAACCTTTTTTTTATACTGAGCTTTAGAAGGTTGTTTCTTTGAATAAAAAACGTCAGTGCTCCCCCCCAGAAGCCAATCAATTGGGGACCAATTCAATTGATTGCCTGACGTACATCAATACTAAATTCTCCCTCTCCTCAATACCTTTGTAGGACCGTACGTCTTTGGTAGGGAAACCGTAGAAAGAGTAAAACTCATTTAATTAGACATTTTAAAAGGGCCTCAGGGGGCCCTTTTCCTTTACCGATTCTTTTGTAGAAGCTTCTGGATTTTGGTGGCCTGGGGCCAAGTGTCTAGTAGAAAGGCTTTTATACTCCGTTAGGGCACCTAAACGATGCAGAGGAGCTTCGACTGAATTGACGCACCTATATCATTGATCCTTGTCGCATCAGACGAATAGCCTACTTATTCATTGAGAATGTTGGAGCAGGAACCAGAATTCAGTTCGCTTCTCTTAAATACTCAGGTGGAGTGTCGACCATCAATGGTGCCTCTGAGCTCAACAAACGTATCTTTGCTCTATTCGCACCTCAACGCAATCAGCCTTAATGCCCATTGCATTTCCACTTAACCTGATCAAAAATAGTAAGTTTGAGGTACAAAACTTCTATCTCAAATCAAAACATCAATATGACGAATGAACAAAAAAGTAAACAAGACCAGATAAGCATTTTCGGAGAAATAGCAAGAGGATGTAAAACTGATCATCAGAAAATTGAATTTTTCGATTCATCTAAGGAAGCATTTTTCACTGATTCCAATGAAGCAACAAGCTCCGTTAATAAAGATATCCCTAAAGAATTAGACGACGGGTTTTACGTATACGCAAATATGAAAAAACTCTGTGAAAAAGAGTTTGAAGAGTTAAAAAGTCTGGCCTGGAATGAATACCCGGAAAACCTTAAAATATTTTTATTCGATTTTTGCATCTTAAACGGTGATGTATATGCAAAATACTTCCTAGATTAAAGTAGATTCAGGCATTTTCTAAGACGACCCGCTCAGCGAAAGAACTCAATAATTTGGTGGAGTGGAATACGGAGAATTCGGCTAACACAGAAAATATAAAAACAACCGATAATATATTTTTGAGTTTGGGCTAAGAATATGATGCGTTCATTGCAAGCAAGTTAGGAGCTTTTAAATTAAAGAAACAACATTATTTCTCACCTAATGATTGAAACAACTGTATGTACATTTGATGTGAATGTACCTTACGGTGAATGGGTCAGAAAGTTTGACAACGACGAGGCTCCAGCCAAATCAACCAAAGGAATAAAGGTGATTTTCAAATGTGTCAGCAAGGACAATCCTAATAAAGCGATCGTAGTAGTTCAAGCTTTAGAGGGTGTCTTAGAGAAACATATAAAAGAAAACATTGAAATATTTGAAAAAAATGGTGCAGTCATGAGTACTGCAGAACCTAGTCTCTGGTCTTGAGGAACCACATTGCTTAGGTATAAATAAAGAATCAAATCAAAAGATTAGTCTCAATTAAATTTGAACAATGATTAGAAATCTTTTTTTCTTAATTCTCGGAGTATTTAGCGGTCTTTGGTTTATATGGCCTCAAATCATTACTACCAAAGGTTGGGAATGCACAAAAGATGTTATTGCATCTTCTAATGAAGATCTAACAGATATTGAATCATTAGTTGAGTCATTGCCAAACAGAATCAAATTAAGCTTGGCTGTTTCCCCTAAAACATTGCTAAAGAGAGAGAACCTTACTCGTATCGAGAAGCTCAGAGTTGTTGGAGATGCTTGCTTTAGATAATTTATAAATCATAAAGCAAAAATATCATCATGAATAACAACAAAAAGTTGGCGTCTTAATTTATCAAAGCAATTGCTTCTTTTAATTCGTTCGCATGATTAATCTCATCCTGAGCAATTTCACGTATTCTCTGATCATTTGGATTAACGGTTAAATACTTTGCATATGTTTCATAGGCATGCTCTTCAATTTTTATATTGATATCGTATGCATTTGATGGAGATAGTAAGTAATAAAAAACCATTACCCAGTAATAGAAGAGCACTAAATGCCTAGCAAGAAATCGATCAACCCAATATCTATTGCCGCTTCGTGATTCCATCTCCTCTAAATGCTCCGTTTCATTGATTGCTTGGTAAAAATGAGCCTTCATAAGCATGTTACTTAAAGGAGTTTTAAGACCAAGCGACTCTTGTAAATGCAAAACTGATAAGAATGCAAAATAAGGGGCTCTAGCAATTACCTCAAGAACCCAAAAACGTTGTACAGGTCTACCTTCGTAGATCCGATCTAGAATGCTTACACTGAAATCTAAAACAAATGAATTCAAGCTTTTCATAATTCCTTAGCTCACTAATTGAGTATATATACTTAACAAAAGATTTTTAGTTGTAACTTATTTTTTTAACTATCGATAACAACTAGAGTTGAATATGGAAGTGGACCAATGATTAAATCTATCTTGCTCGAACAGGTTGGTAAGCAGGAATCATCTTTCCTCCACCGAAATCGTCATCATCATCTGGAAGCGCTCTTGAGATTAGTTCTAAGAGAACTAGAGCAGCCATCGGATAGAAACACCATAAAACAGCTTTCCAGATGGGAAATGAGTCAACTAGCTGAAGCTCAGACATGTATCAGAAAATTGTTTGCACAAACCTAACTGATCTAAAAATATTTAGTGTTACGGTTAGCACGAAGTGAATGTTTATGTAATCGAAACTTGTGTAAAAAAATTACTTCAATCTGTTTAGGTTTTCCACAGTTTCAGAGTCACTAAATAACTCCAAGATCTAAATAAAAAGCAATTCCAATAAAAAAGACCCTAGGTATGGTGTCCTACGGGCCTGGGTGATGGGGACCTTATTTTTAACTGTTTTTCAACCAAATTGCAACCCCTACCATATCTGGTGTTGGAAAGATTAAAAAAACAGAAAAAAAGGCCCATATCTGGAATTATTAGCTTGCGTAATATGTACACAGCGAGTAGTATTTTCGAATTACTGGGTGATGGGGATCTCTCAGTGTCTTCTCCCTCAAATTGAGGGTTTTTTTTTGCCATGAATTTCTGCACATAATTTCTAAGAAGGATTATGGAAATTAGTGAAAAAATGCTCTGATCCCTATTTTTTTCCCAAATCGAAAAGATGGAACAAGTAACTGATGCAATTGGTAATCCCACAGCTCTATTAGTAGAGAGAATTTTTTGGTTGGGGTTAGGTGCATTTTTAGGACTGGCAATAATTACATCTTTACTAAGAGGTTTAAAAGAAGGAAAAAACAAAATGACACCAGTTTCACCTGATCAATTAAAGAATCATGCAAAAAAAGCGATCCAACAAAGCAGTGACAGCAATTGATATTGGTTATCAGATATTTTTATAGCCACAAACAAATTTACTTATGGTCGTTGGAGCGAGAACCGTACAATCAACTACCACTGATTAGATGGTGAGCATATATGCTTAATACATCTTCATAAAAACAATGAAATTAGTTCCTTACATATTTATGGCTGTTGCAATCTTCTCAGAAGTTTCAACAATTGCTACGACTCCTATTATTTAACTGAATATCATTAATTGAGTATTCAGACCTAACGCGATCGGGCGAACACCATCGTTAGATTGTATATAACTGATTTAAATCCATGTTTAAAAAAATATTGAGCGCTGCCAGTTTTTTAGTTTTGTCTATTTTTTTAGCCTCAACAACTATATTTTCAGGATTTAACCCAGTAGAAGCTGCGCAAATGGGTTCTGATATGAATGAAGACAACTCTATGGGGATTGTGATAGAAGAATCAAGTGATTCCTTGAATGGTTCGAAAACTAGTGCTGCCCCAGACCTTGGAGATGATCAAGCATTTCCTTTTATTCCAGGTTTTGGTAAAAATTCCGGTAAAGACTGATCATCTTTTTATTTAAAAGTAATGGTTGATATTTAATAACTAATTTTTTCGAAAGCTAGAAAAAATCCACAGATATAAGTATTAATAAGCTAAAACCATTTTCATGGAAAAATGGGAATCAAAAATAATTATTTTTGTTATTTTTGCAGTACTTGCAATTGGGTCAATCGCGCCATTGATCAGGATGATCAGTGATCGTATTTCCTAAGAATGACTGTGCCTGCACAAACTGAGATCATTGGAGGGATTACTACGAACATGTTTGCTTTAGGTATTTTTTTGCTTATAAATTTTTTATTTTGCAAAACTGGAAAAATGGCTGAAATGCATTGAGGGAACATAAAAATCTAGAGGGAAATCTCTAGATTTAAATGAAGATTGATTTGCCTAAAACTTTTTAAAATATGCCAGGAATAATTTGTCCAGTAGTGATATAAGCGCCAAGTAAAGCAATCATCCCTATCATCGCCCAACGGCCATTGGTCTTTTCCGCTTCTTCAGGATAGCTGGTATAGTTTTCAACTAATTGAGTTTGTACTTGTGTAGCAAACATGTTTTGCTTGCCATATTCAGTAATGATCTGGTTAGAAGCAGAACTGTAAGCAGGGATTCCTGTTGGATCAACAGATTGACCTTCTAATTGATTATCAGTGGTATCTATTGATTCATCAGAAACTGGGTTAGTAGAAGTCATATAAGAACCTAAAAAATACCTGGAATGATTTGACCTGTTGTTGCGTAAGCACCGAAAGCAGCAATAAAGCCGATCATTGCCATCCAACCATTAAACTTTTCTGCTTCTGGAGTCACGAGGTTAAACTCAAATAATGGCCATGAATGTAAAGGAAAAGTAAAGGAATGTAAAGGGGGCACCCGTACACAGCAAAAGTTATCAGGGTTATTAGCTGAAGCAATATTTTTTATCCACGGTCTAAATAACAATTCAACTACCTTTGTTGAACTTAATTCAACTAGATGGATTTAATACCGGGAGTAGTTCTTTTCTTTGGAGCCATTGGAACTATTGCTTTACTTGGCTGGGATACTTTCCAAAATCGCAAGCCAATAACTAAAGCTGAAATGCAGCAGTCACGTGGAACTAGGGCAGCTAAGCCACAACAAAAAAGAAGAGGGTTGTTTAACAGAGGTTAATTATGGGTGAAATTCAGACATACTCTTCAAACTCAGGAGATTTTAGTTTCCTTTTTGTTCTAATTATTGTTGGGACTTATCTTCTTTATGAGGTTGGAAGAGCAATATTGGACAACAACGATGATGATGACATGGATGGCGGAATGATGATGCGTGCAGCAGATGGAGCTCAAGCCTGATTAACTACCAAAATAATAGATACTTGTTGACTACAAAATTTGTCGTCTCTTAACAGGCTTAAGGGTTAATTGAATTTATAATTAGTTATCTATTAAATAAAAAATTTTGAGCGAAGAAAATATCAAAAGAAAAATAGGTGCATTATTAAAAGAACTTCAGGAGAAAACAGCTGTTTCGGATGAGGAGATGGAGGAATTTAAAAAAATAATGGAATTAGTAGATTTTTCACAAGACAAAGAATAATTTATTTATAATCCGGCATTAATGAAGGTTTAGCGAGATGCGAGTTTTGACCAAATAAACAGTACCAACACGTTAAACAATCCATATCCAACAGCTATTTGAAGTTGGTAAAAATATCCAACAATCGAAAAGGATACCAAAATGATCAAACTAGTAATAAAAATATCTATTGAAAAATTCACCTAAAAAATCAGGCACCATAAATATTCAGATTGAAACTAAAATCATGAAAGTCTTATTTGATTTTCAATCGAATAAGCATTGATTGTGCACGCCTCATTACCCGTAACTTGAGAAAGAGCAATAACAAGAAGGCTTAGAGAACCAACTGCTAAAGAAATAGTTCTGATTGCACTGGCTTTCTTAGAGATTTTCTTGCTCATATCAAAAAATCTTGATGTAATTAAGAATATGATAACTATCCAAGCATAAAAGAGTATCCATTGATACCTAATAGAAATAATTACCTAAAAATTATTAGCACAATTCTGAATAGAGCGAAATCAATTGAAAACTATATGTAAATTGATTGCTTTATTTACAAGATTGCGATGGTTTTTGCGAACTTTCTTTTAACAGTTCAATCCAATCTTGCAAAGAATTTAATGAGTCAATATTCAATTGGTAATAAACCCATCTACCAGTTTGCCTATCGGTAATTAAACCTGCGTCTTTTAAAACTTTTAAATGAAAAGATATTTTCGATTGCGCCAATCCAATTTCATTAATCAAATCACAAACACATCTCTCTCCTCCTGAAAGTGACTCAATGATTTGCAATCGCAATGGATCAGATAAAGCTTTTAGCAATTTCCTGGCCATTGCATTTTCAAGAACTACTTTGCTCTTTATCGCTGTGGCCATCACAGAAGGAAAAATATAATCACATGATAAAACAAACTTCAGAAAAGGCTTATATCGACAAACCTCTATATATCAAAATAAATTGATATGAGGAATCTTATCTTTATTGATTCACTAAATTAACTCAATTACTGGTTATGCGTGTCGGTATTAATGGTTTTGGTCGAATAGGAAGACTTGTTCTTAGGGCACTCTGGGGTAGAGAAAACATCGAAATTACACATATCAACGATCCATTTGGTGATGCAAAGGGAGCTGCGCATTTACTTGAATTTGATTCAGTTCATGGTCGTTGGATGAAAGCAATATGCAACGACCAAGACAACCTGAGTAATGAAGGTCAACCAATATCTTTTTCTCAAGAAAGTGATTTCGCAAAAGTCTCATGGGATGAGTCAGGGGTAGAGATAATTCTCGAATGCTCAGGAAAATTCAAAACCTCTCAAACATTAAATCCATATTTTGATACTCTTGGGATGAAAAGAGTTGTCGTTGCATGTCCAGTTAAAGGAAAAATCCAGGGAGAGGATGCTCTAAATATCGTCTACGGTATTAATCATGATTTATATGAGCCCAATAAAAATCGCTTAGTAACAGCTGCATCCTGCACAACTAATTGCTTGGCTCCCGTTGTGACAGTTGTTAATCAAGTTTTGGTATTAAGCATGGATGCATTACAACACTCCATGATCTAACCAATACATACGTAATCGTTGATTCATTTAAGCCGGATTTAAGAAGAGCCAGAAGCGGATCACAAAGCTTAATTCCAACAACAACAGGTTCCGCAAAAGCGATAGGGATGATATTCCCAGAATTACAAGGAAAATTAAATGGCCATGCAGTTCGAGTTCCTCTCCTCAATGGATCCTTAACTGATGCTGTATTTGAATTAGATAAAGAGGTAACGGAAGAAGAAGTCAATCATGTGTTCAAAGAAACTTCTGAAGGAGAACTAAAGGCATACTTGGTTACGAAGAAAAACCACTTGTTTCAATTGATTATGTCAATGACTCAAGAAGTTCAATCATTGATGCTCCCTCAACCATGGTGGTCAATAAAACTCAACTGAAAGTCTATATTTGGTATGACAATGAATGGGGGTATAGCTGTCGAATGGCAGATCTCGTTTGCCATATCATAAATCTCGAAATGGATAAAAAAAAAGAACATGCGATTATCGGCATTGCAACAATATGGAATCGTAACGACCAACTATTGGGCATTCACACTGACAGATGGTGCTCTAAGGATGCTAGTGATATTTCACTTTCATGGCCTTGGGTATACAACATTAGAAATTGGATTCTTATTCCTTTTTTATGAGTTCTTTGGCGTTATTACTAATCTCTATGGAGGATGGATAGGAGCAAGATATGGATTACGTCTAACACTTTGGGTCGGGACTCTTTTACAAATCGGTGCCTTATTGATATTGATACCCGTTTCAAGTGGTTGGTCGAAACTTTTGAGTGTCTTTTATGTCATGGTTGCTCAAGCAATTAGTGGTATAGCAAAAGATCTCAATAAGATGAGTGCTAAAAGTGCCATCAAAACTGTCGTTCCAGACTCCTCAGAAGAAGAAGGTGGAAATAAACAATTATTTAAATGGGTAGCCATCTTAACTGGTTCAAAAAATGCACTAAAAGGAGTTGGCTTCTTTCTTGGTGGATTGTTGCTGACCAGTTTCGGTTTTAATAAAGCAGTTGAATTAATGGCTATCGGGTTAGGTGTTTCGTTTTTACTGACATTGATTTTGCCTGGAGATATTGGAAAGATGAAAAGCAAACCCATCTTTAAAGACTTATTCTTTAAATCTCAAGGGATCAACGTCCTATCTTTTGCACGTTTTTTTCTCTTTGGGGCAAGAGACGTATGGTTCGTCGTAGCACTTCCTGTTTTTCTTGAAACGTATCTAAATTGGAATTTTTCTGAGATTGGAGGGTTCCTGGGATTGTGGGTAATTGGTTATGGTTTTATTCAAGCTTTTGCACCTTCATTAAGAAATTTATGCGGAAATAAAACAACTCCAGGAGTCTCTTCTGTTCAATTCTGGAGCGCTGTCTTAACTGCAATACCAGCGCTAATAGCAATAGCACTATGGCGACAAAGCAATCCAGAAATAGCAATTACCGTTGGATTGATAACATTTGGATTCATTTTAGCAATGACCTCATCGATACATTCATATATGGTTCTTGCTTATACGGACAAGGAAAACGTAAGTCTAAATGTAGGCTTCTATTACATGGCAAATGCTGCAGGGAGACTAATTGGCACGCTCTTATCTGGTGTCCTATTTATGCTTGGGAGCAATGCCTCTATAGGAATGCAACTATGTTTATGGTGTTCAAGCCTATTTGTATTTATCTCATTGTTAACTAGTTTACGACTACCATCAGTTTCAATTGCTATGGCTATTGAAAAAGCCTAAGAACCCATATTAATTAAAAATAAATTAAATATCATGCAGGTGAAATACTACTGAACCTCTGATTCTCGGTCATATTCAAGTCCAACTTCATTCATCCAAGCTGCTTTCGTTTTACAGTTTTTACCATGCTCGGCTAGATGTAATCCCTCAATCGAAATAAATAAAACTAGTAGTGAAACTGGAACCCACCAAATGGGTGATCCAACTATTTCCTTCAAATTATTCATTGATTCTTTTTTTTCAGATTAAAGATCTTTTTTTTAGCTTAAGTTAGGAAGTGACTGGCTAACAAAAACAGACATTAAAAAGGAGGCTATTGCCTCCTTTTTAATTTATAAGGAATTAATTTACTTACCAATACGCTTCACAGCAGCGCGAGACTTGAAAAGAAGATTACCTTTTAGAGGAACAAAGCCAAGAGAAGGAGCCTTAGCCTGGGCTTTATTACTTAATAGGTAGTTAAGTGAATCTTTAATGGCATCAGTGTTTCTACCATTACCAGTTTCGTAAGCAAGAATCCATGTAAGGGTTGCGATTGGGTATGCACCTTTGGCCTTAGGGTTAGGATTTTTTCCGGCTAGATTTTTATCTAGTTGTATTCCATTAAGAGCAATCGCACCAGCCTCAGTAGTTGGCTGCAAGAACTCTCCTGATAAATTTTGGAGAGCGGCTGCTTTGATTTCACCTCTTATATATGACTGGTTTACATAACCAATTGCACCAGGAGTGTTTCGAATAACGCCAGCGACACCAGCATTACCTTTACCACCAACACCAGCAGGCCAGGCGACAGATTTACCTGTACCCAGAGTCCAGGTCTTTGAGAAAGCTTGCATAGAATTTGTAAAAGCCTTCGTAGTACCCGAGCCATCAGAACGATGCGCCCAAGTTAGTTTTCCTTCAGGACAACCAACCTCTTTCCAGTTTGTAATTTTACCCATAGCAACACGAACAGCTTGCTCTTGAGTAAGTTTAAGATCGCAATCGTAGTTATAACCAAAGGCAATAGTGCCACCAACCATAGGGATTTGAACTAATCCACGCGTAACTTTTGCAATATCTGTTGCTTTCATCGGATCATCAGACGCACCGAAATTAACGGTTTCATCAATGAAAGCTTTACGGCCAGAACCTGAACCAACAGCTTGATAGTTAACACGAGGTCCACGCTCTTTAGCTAAGTCAGAGAACCATCGAGTGTAGATTTTAGCGGGAAAGGAGGCGCCGGCTCCGCTGAGTCGAGCACCCGCAAAGGCACTTCCACTTGAGCCAAGAATAATCAAAGAGGAAAGAAGAAGACTCTTCTTAGCAAAGCTCATCAAAGGTCTGCCACGTAAAAGCAATGAAAGCATAGGACGCAAAGGCACTGACATTGATCAATACATATTGATATGAGGCAATTGACAAAAATCTAATTCAGAATATACATATACGATTATTATTCCAAAGCGGTATATTTAAGAGCAATAATAGAATTGATGGCTGGTTGAAAACCAATCATTAGATCAATCAAGTACTTAATAAGAAGTTGAGTAGAAAACAATTAAAATATTTTCTAATAATTTTAATCTTGGTAATATTTACACCTATATATGTTAGGCAATACGAAAACACATATACAGACCCAAAAGAGAGAAAAGAGTTATCTGCAACTGCAATCTTTTTAGATTAATTATGATAAATTTACAAAAATATAAAACATAAAAAAGGTTTAAGTGTATAAATTTAGACTAAAGTGAAATAAGTGAGAAGGCTTGAAGAAAAGAGGAAACAAAATGAGATGGCCACCGAATGCAGCTTGGACCTCAGCCGTAAAAAGAGAAGGTTATCGACATTTTGAAGTCAAAAGCTATGGAGGCAAAAAAGATGAACGATGGGTAGAACTATTTCCAGTTAACAACAACGAAATTCTTATAAGAGTTCCATGGTCGGAATTAAAAACGTACTCAAAGTGGACAAGTGGATGGCTTCAGTTGCCAAAAGATGAAGATTGCGATGGCAACTAATCTTTAGAGAAAATAAAAAATAGGTATTTTAAGTAATTATTCCTACACGGCTAATATTAATTTGTTCTTATATTTTTTGAACTTCTCAGGACAACCTTCTTTTTATACTGAGCTTTAGAAGGTTGTTTCTTTGAATAAAAAACGTCAGTGCTCCCCCCCAGAAGCCAATCAATTGGGGACCAATTCAATTGATTGCCTGACGTACATCAATACTAAATTCTCCCTCTCCTCAATACCTTTGTAGGACCGTACGTCTTTGGTAGGGAAACCGTAGAAAGAGTAAAACTCATTTAATTAGACATTTTAAAAGGGCCTCAGGGGGCCCTTTTCCTTTACCGATTCTTTTGTAGAAGCTTCTGGATTTTGGTGGCCTGGGGCCAAGTGTCTAGTAGAAAGGCTTTTATACTCCGTTAGGGCACCTAAACGATGCAGAGGAGCTTCGACTGAATTGACGCACCTATATCATTGATCCTTGTCGCATCAGACGAATAGCCTACTTATTCATTGAGAATGTTGGAGCAGGAACCAGAATTCAGTTCGCTTCTCTTAAATACTCAGGTGGAGTGTCGACCATCAATGGTGCCTCTGAGCTCAACAAACGTATCTTTGCTCTATTCGCACCTCAACGCAATCAGCCTTAATGCCCATTGCATTTCCACTTAACCTGATCAAAAATAGTAAGTTTGAGGTCTCGCTAAGATCTAACTAATAGATAGAAAAAATGAATCAGTCTCCAGAGAAAGAGAAAGGAATGAGCTTTATAAAAAAAGCTGGTAAATGGGCTCCATTAGTTGGAGGAGCATGGATTGTTCTGAATATTGTTCTTCCATTAGCGCTTCTTCGTATTCCTGCAGTCCAAAAATACCTAGTAGTGCTGGAAGACAAACTTCCTTTTGACATTCCAAGTATTGGTTAGATGGCAACAGAGATTATTTGTTTTTTCTTGCTTGGTATTGCAGCACTGCTTCTAAATGCTGGACTCGACGCTCAAGTTCTTCCACTCTTTTGGCTAATTCTTCCATTAGTAATCAAATTAAGTTTCGACAATATAACCAGAAAGAAAGCACTCCTCATCAACAAAAAAACAAAATAGAGGTTAAGGTCGTAGAAAATTAGCCGCAAAGCTTTGAACGAGTTACAAGCATTGACGCTATCAGGAGCATTAGCAGTATTCGCAATTACCTGGCTATTTTTTGGTTTTGGAGATGACGATGATGATGGAGGCGGGATGATGAGACCTGTCAGACAAAATGCCAATTAAAAATCAGTTGCTATTAAGAAAAAGAAAAGCGTAAATCTAAAAGAAGACAATTCAAAAGCTATTTTTACAAGTCCTAAAGCTAATCAACCTTCTGATCAAGCATTAGCCCAAGTAATGAGAGCATGGGTATATGAAAAATTTTCTAATCAAATTAGTTTTATTCGTATTCATTGCTTTCTCTGGATTGAATAGTGCTGAGGCTGTAATACAAGGCTGGGTTCCACCAGAGGATTATGGGGAAGGTGACTCATATGAAATGGGAATGGAATTCGAAGAAGAAGCTGTAGGAATGGAGTCACAAAGTGAAGAGTTGAGTATGGAGGATATTTTTGGGGATGAACAAGTTTTTCCTTTTCCACCTGGTCTAGGCAATTAATCAAAAGGCAAACATTCGCTTTAGTAAGGTAGATACAGATAACTATCTAACTATTAAGTTTGTTGAACTAATGGCAGCAATAAAAAAAGACTCAGAGCCTCTAGATAACTTATCCAGTCAAGAGATAGAGGATATTGTCAGATCAAACGAAATCTTGGATCAAGAAAATGAAAGACTACTCAAAGAAGCAGAAATAGAGGCACAAAGATTCTCAAACACAAAATCTACAAAAAGATTGCTTAGACGATTAAGAAGATCTCCACTTGAAGTGATAAATCGATCACTCTTTTTTGTATTCATTGGTAGTTTTATCTTCTCCTTTGTCTCTGTTTACTCAATCAACAAATTGTGGTTTATCTTTTATGTCATAAGTGCCTTCTCATGTGTCTTATACACTCCCAATAGACAAGCCCTAAAGGAACTAATTGCAGCATGGCCTAATATCGAAGATCTTTTAAAACAAAGAAGTCTATGGAAATAAATTATTGAGACTTATAGGCCATTGATTTGAAAATTATTTTTTGAGCTAAGTCTGATCTATCCTAAATTCATAATTGATTAAAAGGTAATGGATAAGAAAGGAGCCAAAGGGTACTGGATCTCAACTTCAAAGGTTATTAATCAAGAATTATTTAATGAATATGTCGAAAAAGTTGGGCCATGGCTCAAAGAAAATGGTGGGGAGGTATTTGCGAAAGATACAGACCCAATAGGAAAAGAAAAAACTGAAGATTCTAACCTAGCCGTCATTTGTGAATTCCCATCAATGCGAATAGCAGTAGAAGCTTATGAATCTAGTGAATATCAAGAGCTATCAAAGCTACGTACAGCCGCGACAGTTAATTCTACTTTCACAATCATGGAGGGAATGGACGAGGCGACAAAACTTAGAAGAGCAATGGGAATGTAGATAATGGCATCAGCCACTTCACTATTCATTTCACATGAATGGATGAATTGATCTAATTCCTTACCGCATTAAAACTTAAGGAGGCATATTTTGATGAGTACCCAAAAAAGAAGTGACGATCAAGAACTAGTTAGGAAAAACCTTGAATTAATTATTAGTTCGAACAATTACCAATTAGCCCATGAAGATAGAGAGTTACTCAATAGTGATGAAATGAGAGGAGTGCGAATGCTTCTAGAAATTAATAAACCAGAAAAAATCCTAGAAGAACAGAATATTTTATCAACAATCATCGTCTTTGGAGGAGCGAGCCTTACCGATAAAAGCTCGATAGATAACAGACTTGAACTAGCTAAGAACTCTCTCACCAAAGATCCAAGATTATCTAATTTACAGAGAGAAATAACACGTCTAAAGAATTTACAATCGATATCTCATTACTACGATTCGGCCAGAGAATTCGCAAAGATTGTCTCCAGACAAAACCAAAAAGAACACTGCAATTCACATGTAATTGTCACTGGTGGCGGCCCAGGGATTATGGAGGCTGCTAATCGAGGCGCTTTTGATGCCGACTGTAAATCCATAGGTTTAAATATAAGTCTCCCAAACGAACAACATCCCAATGCTTATATCACTCCTGGGCTTTGCTTCAAATTTAATTATTTCGCCTTAAGAAAATTTCATTTTGTGATGCGATCAGTTGCAGCTGTTTTTTTTCCTGGGGGATTTGGAACATTTGATGAACTCTTCGAATTACTAACTCTTCGTCAAACAGGAATGAAAACACAAATTCCAATTATTCTATTTGGTCGAGATTATTGGTCAAAAGTGATCAACTTTCAATTCCTTTGCGATCACGGACTTATCTCTGATGAACACATGAATCTCTTTCAATACGCCGATAGTGCTTCAGAAGCATGGGACATTATCAAACAATAGACGTAACATCTGATAATGGATTGGAAAACATCACTAGATTGGTATTGTTCAGGCAACATTCTCGATAAAGAGGATCTAGACCTTTTAGAAAAACATTATCAACAGGTAATCAATGAAATCGATACGAATATGTCCCTTGAACTAGCTCCAAAACATATTTGTAATCAAACCAATATTCCAGAGGGAAGTTCTTGGTTTACAGCAGTAGCAGTTGTACTTGATCGATTAAATCCTGTTAAGACTGGCAAGCCAAGAAGTTTAATCGTTGATCAATTAAGAAGAAAGCAAAGCAGTTAACCCCTCTTTATACAAAAGAGTTGAACATAAAAGGCCCGATGCCCAACAAAGTCCTCTAGCAGGAGGAATATCGCCAACATAAGCACCGATATAGATAAACCTCACAATAGGGTGAACCCACGCAGCTATTACGGCCACAGGAGACGCAACACCAGCAATCAGACATAGCAAACATGCAGGAGCGTGAAGGGTTATGCTCTCCCAACTATTTTGATGACACCAAACAGCTCTTTTACCAAAATCGGGGAGCTCGTCAAACAAAGCCCTTGGAGCACTCATATTCTCAGCCGAATATCCAGCTTTGACTCGGCCATAAGTTAGTGGCCCAATTGAAAGCAAAACAACAACGGCAGAAAGGCAAAGGCTCCAAGCAAAAGCTGTTTCCATAGAATAAATAATTTTATCTCGAGCCTAAGTGAGGCAGAGTCAAAATGAGGTTTAAGGTTGGGTTTCACCTCATAAGCCTAAAAATTCATTCAAATAAGATTTTCATAAAGAAGATAAAAACACAATAATTAGTTAATAAGCTTGTTATTCTCTAGGAGTCATAAAGAGTTCTGCTCGACCAAATCATCCATTATCAAAGTAATCCAACCATGAACTGGGATTCTGCAAAACAACATTGCAATGAGCGAAACTGGCAATGGTCATTGGAATTAATCAATCAGGCACAAAAGGAGATGGAAGAATTAGAGACGAAACTAAAAAAATGTGAGGATCAGCAGAAAGCTAATCGTTTATATAACGCCTGTAATTACTAATAGAAGAAATGAGCGCAACAATAGTTCCATTGGGTTCACTTGCACTTTTATTTGCTGTGATCACAATCCTTGTGTTACTTAGGAAGGCAATTATCGCAAGACAAGCTGATGAGTCAATAAAAAATAGAATGGAGGCAAAAAGAAATGAAAAGACCGAATCTCTTGAAGACCAAAAAAAACGTTTAGAACTTTTGCTTAAAAAATAAAAAAGTACGTATTTACAAATTATCGTCGCTTATTTTGCCAATCCTTTTAATCGGATTAGATCCATCTCTATGATTTGCTGGATCAAATGGGAAATTTGTATCTGGCCCTAATAGATCATCAATACTTTTTGTATCCATTGAGCCTTGATCATTTTCAATATCAACATCCGTTGTCATTAACACCGGCTGTGCTTTAACTGACTGGAAGCAAAAACAAACTACTAAAAATAGGGAAAGAAATAATCCATAACAAGTTTTTATAACACTTTTCATTGAGAAGTAAAAGAATAACTATTGCTCAAGGAAAGTATATTTCCTTATTTTTCTTTCAACTACTAGTCCTCAAAAATCAGACATGCAGGTGAGGAAGGATTTAAAGCACACTCTCTCTCCCAGTATGATGCGATCGCATTCATTCCTCTTTTGACCGCCTCGTGTTTTCTACCTATGTCACCCATATTTTCTCTGGGGACACTAAATGAAGTTTGAAGTTTCATAGTTTTCCTCTTCAATTAATCTCGGTATAAACCATCAAGAAGGCCTATTGCAAGGGAATTTATCCTCATTTTTCTTTTAAATTATTTTAGAGTCATAAATTAAAAAATTTTTAATCTGGGAAACTCAATTTTTGACATCTGATGAGCTGCTTAAAAAAGCAAAATCAACCCAAGCAATTAAGGGTTATAACAAGTGACTTCATCAATAATTTCAATAATGACATTAGGCATCGCTATTACAGGAATTTCAGTTTGGTGGGTCACAACCACCCTCAAAGAAGGTAACAAGACACTTGAAGAAAGCCAAAAAAAGAATCTAGACAATTAACACTTTCATAGATTTAGGTGCAAAGCAATGCATTGAGAAAAATCTTTTGAAAATCTAGAAAAAAAAAGCACCTCCACTTAAATAGTGGAGATGCTAAGAAACACATTCTTCAGACCAACTAACAGTTACTTCTTATTACGGGCAGTCTTAACCTTTGTTGGAGACAAAACCTTAAGTTCCTTTTTTATCTCATTTTGACGTTCATCAAGAACTTTAATACGAGCTTTATAGCTCTCTTCTAGTCTTTTTCTGGTGTCTTCGATGTCGTCGAGTTCCTCTTGACGTTGATTACGCTTAAGCTCTTCAAGCTGACTATCAGAAACCACATAAACAGTTCTGGTAGGTGCAATTAAAGAATCAGAGAAAAAAGTATCGAAGAGTGAAGTGTACATAACTTTTCTTTCGGAGTACACAACTACTCTGTCCTAAAGTAATTGAGTTAGGGATGAGGCATACCGTAGAAATTGATTCGGTAAATACAACTCACTTCGGTTGCTACTACTCAAAAGTTAGGTATACCGACCTCTAAACTTTTTCACAAAGCGTCTCTTGAAAGAGATAACAAAATAATGGCTACTTATTCACTCTTACTTGGAATCCTCGTGATAATCATTTCATGGAAATTCTTCAATGACTGGGCTTCTGGCCTGGCAGGATTTATTTATGGTGGCATCTTTTTTGGGAGTATCAAATTATTTGTTCAACTCATTAAAACTTTATTTGGATAAAAAATGATGTCTCCATTGAAATCAAATGAAACTACTGAAACCATGTTTTAAGCCCCAAAAGATAGTCACCAAAATTGCTGATAAAGGTAATGCGATGGCAAGTGTGATATTGATTGTTCTAAAAATCTTCCCAACTCCATTACTCGTATCTTTAGAAGGATCTACGATAAGTGGCATGGCGAATACGTATTTTTTTTATTTATAGGCGCAATTTCCATTCAATTGGTTAGATTGTCGTAATTATCGAGACAGTCTCATGTATTTATTAGGTCTTGGACTATTAGTTTTAAGCACTTGGTATCTGATGAAGCTATACACAAATTTCAATAACGATCCGATAGCAAAGAAAGAAATCGACAATGCATGGCAAGAAGCAAAGAAAGAAGCAAAAGGTAAAAATCCTTTTGCACCAGGAAGAATTAAAGAGGCTCTCAATGCATATAAAGCCGATATGAATAAAAAAGACAACTAAGAGATAGAAAATCCAAAGAGATCATAATATTTCTAAAAAGTAGTCAAATTAGTTTTTTGTAGATTTAGAAATGACGTCCTCATTAGTTTTAATGGATTATGTTGACAGAAAGACATTGAATAACGAACAACTAGAATATCTCGAGCAAGTTTTAAAAGCATCAATTCAGAAATTGAAATTCACTGGTATCAAACCTGTAATTGCTAATAATGAAATATGTGATGCAGCACTCATTTCCCAGGGTTCCTATGAAATAAGTTGTATTGCGTCCATACTTGATATGCTTCAGCCAACAGAAAAAACAATGGGGCGCAAAAAAAAAGTATTCAACGCTCTATGCAATGCAGGTTTAATAGTTACTGATTAAGGAAAGAGGCCTACCTGAGCAAACAGATCCAAACAAATTTAAACAAGATATCTACCAAAATACCAGTGAAAGGCATTGAACCTCTCATGCCGCCTGACGGTCTGGTTGAGCTTTATTTAGCAGCTTCAGGTGCTTTTCTGGCTTTGCGTGCACGTCTAGCAGGTCTACCAGCACTTGGCTTAACAACTGCAGAAACATCAGCTTTAGCTTTGGCTGTAGCCTTTTTAGCTACTGGCTTTTTAGCTACTGCTTTCTTTGCTGAAGCCTTTTTAGCTACTGACTTTTTAGCTACTGCTTTTTTAGCTGTGGTTTTTTTTGCTGCAGCAGCTTTTGGTGCAGAGCCTTTACGTGTGCGATGAGAAAGAATTAAAGCCCATTCATCAGCGCTAATATTTGCTGGCTTATTTCCATGGACCTCAGAAACTTTAGCTGCTTTTTCGATATCTTTAATTAGGTTTTTCCAAGAAGCTGCGTAACGTTTATCAGACTGAGATTTAGCACCGCTTTCAACAAGGGTTTCAACGACTTGAGAAGCAGTAACCTTCTTACGACGTCTGTTAAAGATCTCCTTTTGCAAGGTAGCAATCAAGGCATCACCTTTAGCACTAACTTTGATGGATAACTGAGACATAACTCAATAATTACTTTCTTAATACATCTATCACATATAGGGTATTAAATTCAATAGTCAATGCTTAATCGACTACTAAATTTTCATATAACTATCAATATCAATTAAAGTGACACCATCAAATAATTCGAACTTGACTATAAAGCCATATCAAATGGGCGAGAGAAAAGCCAAAAACTAATACAAAAACAATGCTAGTCAACAAAGCGAATAGACCTCATATACTGATCAAAGATGGCGTACGAACACTAATAAGCAAATTGATCTATTAAAGTTTCAGGCTACCTCTTGACACCAACCAGTCCCTCTCTCTCGTTGCAGTATCCAGAGATGAAAACGTGAAATCAAATGATCTCCATGAGGAAAAAGACGACGACGAATATGACATTAAAGAATTGATCTGCAATGTTTGCCTCTGGAATAATTGAAATGTTGTCATGTCATGCAAACGCAAGTTGAACATATTTTATTGAGAATCCTTTTCTCAAAGTAATGACACTGTTCTTCTTGATCGAAGATGTGATCGGTGCAAGTTTCTTTGGGGTGCGTTGTAGACATTGACCAATACCAATAGGGTGAGCTACGACAGATACCAATTCATCAGCCTTAAAGACAGCATATGGGGAAGCAGAGGGAGTCATTCATCTATAGCAGTACACATGTACTAGCAAGAATCGATAGGCATTGTCAAGTCATCTATATGAAAACAGCCAATATTTGTGACTTGTAATACCAAAAATTAAGCAGACAAGGTGCTCAAACGCGATGAATTTCATGGAGATAAAGCTTATTAAAAATAATTAACGGATAAATCCAACAAAATTAAAGAAAACAATAAAAAAGCCCTCATCACATGAGGGCAAACACTGCTGAAGGATCCCCATCACCCAGCTTTCAAAAATAATAATCAAATCAATCAGATTAGGCAACATTAAAACACCATATGCTTTATCCCACGCTTAAATAGACACCA
This sequence comes from Prochlorococcus sp. G4PB17, assembly GCF_059772445.1. Lineage (NCBI taxonomy): Bacteria > Bacillati > Cyanobacteriota > Cyanophyceae > Synechococcales > Prochlorococcaceae > Prochlorococcus > Prochlorococcus sp. G4PB17. The sequence goes on from NZ_CM186288.1 coordinate 430,693, forward strand.
TCCGTAGGGGGGGGTTGATTTATATGGGAAATAGGGTTAGAAATAGTATCCCCATCATCCAGACCCGTAGGACACCATACCTAGGGTCTTTTTTATTGGAAAACCTACAACAGAGCAATTTCGTAATTATTAAGGACATAGAAGCTGTGGAAAACTTTTGTTGTTTGACTGAATTTGCGAACTACAAAAGTTGGTCCTTGGCTAATACTTCGGAAAAGAAGCTTATAAAGGTTTAAAAACGATTAATTGAAAAATCCTTCCCAATTAAGTAAAAAGGTTCTAAATCTGTTAATTGATAGTAAAAACAATTGCGCTAAAGAAATTAAATTTATCGAATAAAGCCAGTTGAAATCTTTATGTGACTAAAAATGATTGATCTCAAAAGAAATAGCAAAAAAGAACCAATTGAAGCTACAGGGCTTCGAAGTCGTAAATCTTCTCTTTATAAACCAAATCAAAAAGAAGCTTTCAAAATTAGTAGGGGTCGATTCTCAAATTTTCTAACCTGTCAAAGGTGCTTTTATCTCGACAGGATAAAAGGACTTGATCCTCCAGGGACACCAGGTTGGACTCTCAACGAAACGACTGACCTATTACTCAAAAAAGAATTTGACGATTGCAGACAGAAGCAGATACCACACAGAATATTTTCATCTAATGGACTATCTCATGTTGTTCCATTTGATCATCCTGAAATAGATAACTGGAGAAACTCACTTCATCGAGGACTGATGCATCGTTACAAGGATACCGGAATAATTTTGACTGGAGGTGTAGACGATATCTGGCAAGACACAATTACAAGACAATTAATAATTGTGGATTACAAATCACAAGCTAAAAACGGACGAGTTGATAAGAAAGATTATTTAGAAGATCCATTTCACCAGAACTATAAGATTCAAATGGATTTTTATGCTTACTTGCTCTCGGGGATGGGGTTTAGTGTTCATCCAATATCTTATTTTCTAGTTTGCAATGCAAAAAGGGATGAAGATGAATTTAATAAGACTATGCGTTTTGATGAATATCTTGTTCCCTACAAATGGCGCAATGATTGGATAGAGAGACGACTAGATGAAATGGTGGCACTAATGAATCAGTCAGAGATTCCAGAATCCAATCCTTCATGCAAGAACTGCGCCTACGCAGATCAATATTCGAAAATACTATTTTCAGGAAATTCAACTCAAAAAGAAATTAAACAAGGAACTTTGCCATTATTTTAAAAATGCTAATAGTTTTAAAAATGATTCTTATCAAAACGCGTCTGAAGGATTAATGGTATGTGCGGAAGATATCAGCTATTAACAAAATTCATAAATTTACCTGATCTTTTAAAAAAAGATGTGCCAAAGGGATTGAGTGAAAATTATGAACCACAAATATTAATCAAACCAGGTTCTCCAATTCTTGTTCTTAAGAATGAAGGCAAGACACAAACATCCATAATGCTTTGGGGATTTATATCTGCGTGGAATAAAGACCCTTTTGACAACATAAGGCCAAAGCCATTTAATGCGAGATCAGAAAGTGTTGAAGAGAAGAAGCTATTTCGTGCAAGCTGGAGGCATAAGAGATGTTTAATACCAGCTAGTGGATTTATAGAAAAAGGTCACATAATTGGAAGAAAAGATTCTCAAACTTTCTGGTTAGGTGGACTTTGGAATAGATGGATGTCTAAAGAAGGTTGTGAACTAGACAGCTGTTGTGTGCTAACGACCGAGCCAAATGATTTAGTCAAAAAATTTCATAACCGTATGCCCGTAATTATTCCAAATGGGCTAGAAGAAGAATGGATCTCTTCAGTCAAAAACGCTCAAGATCTTAAAGCTTTAAAACCGCTAATGACTAAATGGGACCCAGAAGAATGGATAGCCGAGCCAGTGAACAAATCTAATGGCGACCAATTATCCTTCCTATAAAATCAGGACAAAAAGAAAGGGCTTATATAAGCCCTGAGATACAGTTTATAAAGTCAGAACATTAGTGATCGTGATGCACTTCTGCCAAGCTAGGCATTTCATGGGCAGAAGACAATTTCTTCAATGATTGAGATCCACAAATAGCAGACAGAGCGATCACAACCAAGGATGCAGTGCTTAACAACTGAAGCACTATCGGGAGATGTGAATTAATTCTTTCTCTAAAGGTAGTCATTTGGGAAGTTAATTAACACTCCATTCAAACAAAAAGAATAAGCACCGTCCATAGCTTGAATATTATGAACTAAATAGCTAAAAGCAAAAAAATAAGCATAAATAAATTCAATCCTACTGTTAAGAGTGATGTACCTGGTTTGAATTCATTAGCCACAACTTTGAACTCACGCTCTTATTGATTTCTAATTATGACCTAAATATTTAAAAGTCACATAGTATAAATAATGAAAAAATAGATATTGAAAGAAAACACATGAATAAATAATTGTACAATTAAGCCAATAGTTAACTAAAAACTACTCATGGCTGAAAAATTTAGGAAGGCTAAAACCACTCGTAGTCTGATATCTGATTAAAATTATTTAAGCAAATTTATTGAAATGGACGGAAATAGAATGGATCTTCCTTCTCTAGGCAAACTTAAAGAGTTAGAAAAAAACGCAAGAATAGAAGGGAGTGGCATTGAATTTGAATCTCTATTAGGGCTTTGGAAATTTAATTCAGTTTGGAAGCAGGGATCAGATACGGAAGACTCGATTTCAAGCACTTTGCTACAAGTTCTTTCAGCCAGTCTAGAGTTGAGGAAGGATACACAAAGTCCAGAAGAAAAGAAATTTACTATCGCCAACGCAATTAAATTTGGATTATTAACTCTAAGATTTAGTGGCTACGCAAATTTAGAAAGGAAGCAACCATTATTACCCTTTTCCTTTGATTGCATTCAAATAAAACTAGCTTCATTGACTATTTTAAAGAGATCTCTACCGGCACCGGATCGAATGACGAGACCATTTTTTGCACTAATAGCTATCGATCCAAATGGTAAATGGTTGTCAGCCAGGGGAAAGGGTGGAGGACTTGCTCTTTGGATACAAGATAAATAAGCTAACAACTTTAAAAATCCCTAAGGTATTTGGTTTAGCTAATTCGTCTCAAGGTATTTAGTTAGGTATCCAATATCTCAAGACATATATTAATAATCAGCCAAACGTAATACAACCGTGGTGATATCAAGCAACAACTTTATTTCTGAGAGAAATCCTATCTATGGAATTTGGATGCTCACGTACAAATTTATTGAACTCAATTGCTAGCTGTCTAGCTTCAAAAGCGTCAATAGCATAAAATCCTAACTCATGTCTTTTGTTAGCCAGATCTCTATAGCTAACAGCGTATCTCTTACAGGATGTAATTGGTCTTGAAGACATTTTTTCAGTTTCGATAAAATAAATATTAAAAACAATTAAACCCTTCTGAAAGAAATCTACCGAACATCTTTTGGACAGGAAACCGAATCTAAATTCTGTTAATGATTTATACCTGGTAGATCTCAGATAACTTCTAAACTAACTACTTGATAAAGATATGCTCTAAAAATGTACGTTAAAAAACTTTTTATAGATTTTAAAAAAATTGTTAAAGACTTAAAAACAAAGAGATCTATAAATAAACAATTATTAGGAAAACTAATTAAATTAATAATTTTTACTTTATATATTCGGTATTACTCCCTAAATACAATAAGTGATTAGGAATGTAACTTAAAAATATTATTCGAATTCATTAAAGTTATGACTTTAGATATTTACAAAGCGATTGTAAAAGCTTCAGAGCAAGGAAATTCATATGGACTCAAGCGTACCGATTACTAGCTATGAATAAATTCACCAGGTTTAAGTTTATTCAGCTACTTATATTGTGGAACCTCACGATTCTAATTTTAGCTATTGGATTAATATCAATACCCATAGAGTTTTCTAATTCAATTTTATTTTTTTTTTATAACTGAATATCTCTGTAAAAAAAAAATTGTTTTTAGTAGAGAAATATTTTATTAATATGTGAATCCTGCAAGTTTAGATATGCAAAACTATTAGTGAACTTCAATACCCAGAAAGAATAAAACTTTAGAATATGACATGTGACTATTACATAATTCCACGGACCGTACTTTATTAAGCGGCTTTACACTGAACACTACTGTTGTCGGTCCAAGTCCAAGCAGACTTCTCCATCGTAGATAAATCGACTCTGTGGCTGGCCATCCAGTCTCCATTGGCCTCTATAAATTTCTCAATATTGCCCTCTGGGTGCTGATGGATAACAATTATCTTTTGAGGGTCTTCATTACTACAGCCTCTGTATAAAGGCTGAATATGAAACTCTCTATGCCTTCTGGTAGCTTCATTGCTGTCGAAGATTGCAGCCCACTCATCAAAGGTGCTTTCAACCTTAAAAGTAAAAACTGAGGTGACCGTTGAAGACATCGATAATCATTGATATGCGCAAACAATACCCAAACAAAACACAACTGACTAACAGTTGTTCTAAAAACTAGATAAAAAAGAAAAGTATCTGCTAGAAATAGCTGATGCACATAACAAGAAAAAACCTCAAGCGAATCATCAACTTGATTGTTGTTTTATTCGTTGCCACTGTCGGGTTCATCAAAGTAAAACACCCTTTTAGTTATTTAGTTGGTGTTCCTGTCGCGAGTTGGGTCGTTTATCTTTTATGTAATGCAATGTGCACAGACCTTCTTTTTGGAGAAACATTAGGATGTTCAGAAAAAAGTATTTACAAGGAAAAATAAGGTAATTAAGAATTAAACTTTCTCAATTAGTCAAGAAGAAGAAAAAAATATCCAAAACCTATCCAATACTAGCAAAGATAAATTAAAGTTAAAATAAAGAAATGAATCAATAAAACTACTTTTAAATTCTCAGAAAAACTAAAATGCTATTTGCTTTACTCACTTGGAAATAATCTTTCTATTAGCTGAATTGATACCTTGTCTTTTAACAGGCTATTTACTAGGACGATTTAAAAAAGATTTATCCCTAACGATTTCTCGTGCGCTTATTCGTTATGGAATTCCTATCAGCTTGATGGGAATACTACTTAAGTCTGGCCTTAAATTACCCTTAATAGAATCAGCTGCATTAGCATTGGTAGCTATTGGTTCTTCAATGGCTATATTAAATAGTTTCTCAGCTATAAAAAACTTTATACCAAACAGAACTCTTCAATTAGGTAGCACATTTGGAAATACTGGATATTTCGGAATACCAGTTTCACTAGCACTACTACCAAATCATGCTTTGATTTACAGTATAGGTTTTGACCTTGGTGCGACGCTAGTAATTTGGAGTATCGGACCAATATTGCTTAAAGATCCTTCAAATGATTTAAGTTCTAATAGATATTGGAAGAATTTAATAAAAGCAATATCTAGCAGCCCTGCTGTAAAAGGATTAATTGGCGCATTAATTGTTCATTCATCTCCATGGAATGAACAAATAACAGACTTACTATGGATACCTTCAAGGGTGGTAATTGTTCTAGCACTGGTAATCGTAGGAATGCGTCTAAGTTGGCTGAGAAAAGAAAATCTCTCAAGAATAAAAATCCAATTAATATCCATAAAAAATGCTTTAATCATGAAACTGTTTGGATTACCAGTCATTATGTTGATGATTTCCGCTGCAATCAGATTACCTAACGTAATGCGAGAGGCTCTAGTACTTCAATCAGCAGCACCAACAGCAATATCTGTCTTACTAATATCCCAAGCAGCTTCAAGAGATGAAGAGGAAGCCACATCTCTTGTTGTCTTAGGTACGATCATCGCGCTCATATCAATCCCTGTTTGGTTGATGATTATAAGATTGTAAAAAGTTAACAACTATCGCCTTTTAACTCAGTTTGTCTAAGTTGTAAGAAACACAACTTCTTTAATGACCTCAGCTACAGCAACAAAAGCAACACCAAAGAAAACAGCGGCAGTAAAATCATCATCAGTAAAATCTCAATCAATTTATTCATCAACTCAATCAAGATTTGCCAGTTCAAAGTTAATTCAAAACCTTGGTTCATCTAATGATGGTGTTCAATTCGATTTTTCAAGTTCGTTAAGAACTGCTTTTGGGAGAGACTAAAACAATATGGACCTTTTAAAAACACTTTTTACAGTTGTCATATGTCTAGGTATTGGATGGGCAATCTCTAAAGGGATCATGTTTGGTTTGACTCATATTTAATATGCCTGAAAAATGGCATCCTATAAACGAAGAACTTGAAGTGATAGACAGTGCATGGAGGCAAGTTAACTCGCATGCGAAAAAACAAAGGAGCTAACAACTGCAACTGAAAAATATATTTCAATAATGATTACCGAAATAGCCGATCAATATTAAGAAAATTAATGGCTAAAGAATGGGAACCAAAAGAAGAACATCAAGTAGTTATTGCAAGGAGTATAGAGTTTATTTCTGATGAATTAGCTGAGTTACAAGAGGCTTTACACTGTCCAAATTCATTTATTGTTGAAATAGCTAATAGGGTAGTATCTGAATATAAAAAACATCAAATCATCATTAGAAGAGATGAAGAATAAATGGAATTCCTGCAATCACATGATTTAAACCAATTGGGACTTTGGACACCTCTTATTGGAGGTATTCTTCTTTACGTTGGCTTAAATCTAAAAATCACAGAAGTTGATCCTAATGAGTAAAAAAGAAATGAACAATCAGAACAACGATAAGAAAAAGTTCAGCTTGAAAGAATTGTAGTTTGAAATGAAACAAGGAACTATTGAACTAATTTTTTTTGCTCTGATTTTCTTGAGTCTTCAATTTTGGTGGATAAGGATGACAATTAAAAATGGTCGCACTGGAGAAGTAGATAAATGGGGGCAAAAAACATTCCCCAGAAAACCTAATGAATTAGAGAAAGCCAAGCAAGATTTAGAAAAACTTTTTCGATCTTAATTTTCAATATCACTTCAACTTTTTAAAAAATGAACTATCAAATTTTGCTTGAAAGCACAGCTGCTGGTGAAGTTATTAATAAAGACGAAATATTATTACTAGAATTAGAACTAGATTCTCAACTAAAATCAATTAAATTATCTTGCACTCAAGGTTGCATAGAAATTGCACCAAAACACATTTGCGAGGCTGCTGAGGTATGCGAAGGGAGTAGTGGGATCACATGCTTTGCTTCAATACTAGATAAGGCTAATCCTCTTTCTCTTGGGAAGAAATCAAGAGGAGCAAACATCGCTGATGCACTTCTAGATAACAATTATTTAATGAATTAAATAAGGAAAAATCAATTATCAATTCATTGTTAATAGACAAATTATTATCAAACCAATTCAATGAACAATAGTGAAAGTCGCAAAGAGAGGAAGAAACGTTTTAAAAGTCTTTCAAGTGCAGAAAGAAAAATGTTGATTAGAAAAAAACTGGAACTACAAGGTTTAACAGAGGGAAGCGGAGTGAGGGAAAAGGATCAATCTTCTTATGACAAGGAAGAAATGATAGATTTAATTCTAATAACGAGATGTTTTCAAAAGAATAAATTTCAATAATTCATCTAATGAAAATTAGTTTTACGAAATTTTTTCTTGCAAAATGGGTATATGGATAAAACTATTAAAAAAAAGAAGATTACATTTGCAAGATTTGCTGTTCGTAGTCTTGCTATTTCTGCAAGCACACTCGCTCTATTTGATTTTCTAAAAGGAGACTATCAAGCTGGAGGGCTGCTGGCACTTGGATGGTTAACAATCGTGATCGGGGAGAAAAGGATGTTTAATGAAGAAAAGACAAATAAAGAAACCTAAAGGAAATTCCAACTGTTAACTATCAATAAATAGATCTATAAAATTCATTCAGCTTTTATTCGCCATGCCACTATAAAAAAGATCATAGTACTTTAGTCTTTAAACTTTGAAGCATTTTATTCCAACCTATTAGTTCTATGAGTGAGACCAAGAAAAACAAGAACTTTAATCTGACAGAAATGAAGTTCAAGTTTAATGATCTATTTACTGGAATTGCGTTGCTGTTGTGTGCATTTTTATGTGCATTTAGCCTTGCACTAATTGCAATAAGATTAGGGCCAGTAGCAAAATGGGCTAATTATCAGACTATTTGCGTTGAACAAGAAAGTTTAAAATCTCCAATCGAATGGGCAGTACGTAAATGCAATGGAAGGTCAAAAGTTTATCAAGTGAAGTGAAGGCAACTCAATTAAAGTTAAGTTAAGAATTTTGACCCTTCAAATGATCGCGTTTTTCTTAATAAGCCATATCATCAAATCAATTGTTTGTTTAGAGCCAAAACAATAGAAATCCTGCCAAAAGTCCAGACATATGACCTAACAAGCTAATTCCAGGTAGGGATGACCAAATAATTCCAATACCTGTAAGTACAGAAATAGATTTAAGTAATCTTGGATCTCTCTTTAACTCGCATCTAATGTAAACAAATTTTTTCTTTCCATAAATTGTAGTCATTAGAATAAACGCGTCGATACCAAATAAAACACCACTAAAGCCAATGGCAAGAGACATAGGATTTCTATAAACCAAAATATCAACGCACCAACAAATGAATGCATGGAGAGGCATTATCAATACAATAAAAGCCAGAAAGAAATAGTCGCTTTGAAGGCTTAAAGATTTAAGAAAATATCTAGCTACGATGATTCCAGAGATATTGGCAAATAAATGATTAAAATCACCATGAAAAAAATGGGATGTAATAATCCTGTATGGCTCATAAAACAAACGTCCGGACCAATAAGCAATAGAAGTCTTATCAATTATTCCTAAGAAATCTGTTGCTAAGAAGCAAATAGTACAAACCAAAAAGGGGACCAAATATTGCCAATCATCTTTTGAAATTTTCTCAAGCATTCGTAAATAGATTTGCTAATAACCCAATCGTACATGCTTAATATGATCAATTGAAAAGCAAATAGAGTTAATTCTTTAACTATGTAAATTAGCTAAAATGTTTACCTATCAAGAACTTCACCAATAAAGAAAAGGACTAAAGCCTAAGGTGAACAAATCTATTATTTATACAAATGAACATTGATTTAAAAAAGAAACTCAATCTCAATAGTTATGAATGGTGGAGAAATCACCGAAGGTTTGTAACGCTTGGATTATTTCTGGCATTTTTTGCTGGCTATGTGAGGGCTCCTTCAGCGAAAGACTTCAAAGTTAATGATATTTGCGGGCGTCTTAGCGCTGATTTAATTACAGGTGAAGAGGCTGCAAGAGATTTAAAATTAGGCAAGAAAAAAATCGAGGGGCTAGCAGGAGAGAAAACTGATATTACAAATCACTACTACCATGCCAAGTACTACTGCCAAGGCTACATAAAAGGAAATGTAGGCTTAGGATACTAATTAACACATTTACAGAATAGCCAGAGAAAAGCATTGCACTTTTCAAGCCGCTTTGACGGATCTAGCTTTTTAACTAGGCTTTTTAGGCTTTAGAACTAACTTTTCTTGCACGCCTCGCAGGTCTGCCTGCTACAGCCTTAGAAGTTCTTTTAGAAACTGTTTTATCGGTTGAAGTTGCTTTTTTAGCTTGAGCAGAAGCTACTTTCTTAACTGCCATCTTAACCTTAGAAGTCTTAACTTTTGCTTTTGAGGCACTCTTAGCTGGAGAAGCTTTAGTTACTGTCTTCTTTGTAATTGCTTTTTTAACTGCGGTTTTTTTGACAGCAGCCTTTTTAGCTGATGGCTTGGCTGAAGCCTTCTTAGCAATCGTAGTCTTACGAGTACGGTGAGAGAGAATCAAAGCCCACTCGTCAGCACTAACATTAGCAGGCTTATTACCATGGATCTCTGAAACTTTTGCAGCTTTTTCAATATCCTTTATTAAGTTTTTCCAAGAAGCAGCATAACGCTTATCAGATTGAGATTTAGCACCACTCTCTACAAGAGTTTCAACAACTTGTGATGCTGTTACTTTTTTTCTTCTCCGGTTAAAGATTTCCTTTTGAAGAGTAGCGATCATGGCTTCGCCTTTAGCGCTAACTTTGATACTTAATTGAGACATTGAATTAATATTTACCTATATACAACATCTAGCACATTGTGGGTATCCAAACCGAACAAGCTATTTACATGTAGATGTAAATAGCTTTTGTATCTTAGTAATTTGTATAAGAAATATTCAAAAGAAGGCTTAAAGAGTATAAAAATATAGTCATAGGCTTGTTTAGAAAAAAAATAGGTAAAGTCTCACTTAGGAAGAAAATGACTATCAAGGAGGATTTAAAGGTTATTCTTTCTCTAAGAAATAAGCGATAGTCTCCATGAAACACAAAACACAAAAATTCGACCAATCAACCTAGCTATCTATTGAAAGTTCTTTCTAATTTTGCTTTAATTTGCTTCAAAGAAGGTTCTGAAACCTTGAGAATTTTTTTATAGAAGCCTAAAAATTTAAGACACGCCAGGGGAACAAATATTGTCAGTAATAAAGTTTTAGTTGTAATCATATCAATGTTATAGGCCAAATCAATGAGAAATGCTCAAATATTACTTGTTAAACCTATATATAAAATCGAGGCGTTTCGAAAATTTTAGTTAAGGTCAAGGTATTAAAAACGAATTAACCAATTCAATAAAATGCAAGACAGGAAGGATCTTAAAGCCCTTATTTACCAAATAGCAGCAGCAACAGATAGAGGTCAAAGAATGAACAGGATGATTGCTCCAATGTACCAAGATAAACTAGTTGAGATGCATAAAATAGTCGAAGATATACAACCCCTATCAGATGAAATAACTCAGAGATCTATTGAAGGTGAATGGGAGCTTATTTTCTCATCTGTTGAATTATTTAGAAGCTCTCCATTTTTTTTAGCCATTGAAAAGGCTTTAAACGACAAATCAAAAAGCGATTTATTTTTCAAGCTTCATCTTTTACAAGTTGGATCATTTGGTTTATCAACAGTAGGAAGAGTCGGTCAATATTTCAATTTTAATAAAGGTGAAATGATCTCCACCTTTGATACCACAATCTTTGGACTGACAACCATGCCAATAATAGGGTGGTTCAAGCTTTTACCTACCTTTGGTGGTCGAGTCATAACTCTGGCTAAGGGACTTCAACTAAGAGAAAACATTCTTTCAATGGAGTTAGAGAAAACTAAAGTATCAGAGGTGAATGGACTGGGAAAAATTCCTTTTTTAAATACTCTACTCATGGAAAGGTGGTATCCAGTAAAGACCGTATGGAAACTATTGCCATGGAACAAAGAAAATCCAAATTGCGAGATTAGTGTGATCTATGTTGACGAAGACTTAAGAATCATAAGAGATATGCACGGAGCCTTATTTGTTTACATACGTCCATCAATTCCATTTCTAGACCAAACAAAAATTTAAGTAAATAACCTTCTTAAATACTGACTTCATTCAAGCAGTTCTGAAGAATTTGTTGTAGAAACACTAAAGAAGAAAAACCCCTTAATAAAAAAGGAATGAAAAATCCAGAAGTAATTGTAATTGGAAGTGGTATTGGTGGATTATGTTGCGGAGGATTACTCGCAAAAGCTGGCAAAAAAGTACTAATCCTTGAAGCCCACTCAAAACCGGGAGGAGCCGCTCATAGCTTTGAAAAAAATGGTTATAAATTTGAATCTGGTCCCTCTCTTTGGAGTGGAATAGGGACCTGGCCAACGACAAATCCATTAGGTCAAGTCCTCAAGGCTCTAAACCAAAAAGTTGAATTAATTAAATATAAGGATTGGAATGTTCAAATTCCTGAGGGTGAATACACGATTGGAGTTGGGGATAGACGATTTCTTGATCAGATCAAATCAATTAGCGGAAATGATGCCATTAAAGAATGGGAACAATTTATTCAAGTGATTAAACCAATTGGTGCAGCAGCTAATGCAATTCCCCTAATAGCACTAAATCAAAACAAAGAAACTCTATTTCAGCTCTTAAAACGTAGTAAAACACTTCTCACCCACGTGAAATCCTTTAAATACCTAGGAGGTGCTTTTGGGAAATTAGTTGATGAACATCTTGAAGATCCATTTTTACGAAATTGGGTTGAGTTGCTGTGTTTTCTAATAAGCGGTTTATCCAAAGACGAAACGAATGCAGCTGCTATGGCAACACTTTTTGAAGATTGGTTTAAACCAGATGCCTACCTGGAATATCCAAAGGGAGGAAGTGAATCTATCGTTAAGGCTCTATTAAATGGAATTTACTCATTTGGAGGGAATCTTAGACTTAATTCAAAAGTAAGTCAGGTAATTATAAAAAGGAATAAAGCAATCGGAATTGAGCTAAAAAACGGTGAGAAAATATTTGCAGATCATATTGTTAGTAATGCAGACATTTGGAATACCCTTGATTTAATACCAAAAGAAATATCTCAAAAATGGAGGGATGAAAGGTGCACTACTCCAAAATGTAAGTCATTTCTTCATCTACATCTTGGGTTTAATGCAGAAGGTCTAGAAAATATTCCACTCCACTCAATATGGGTTGATGATTGGTCGAAAGGTATTACTGCTGAAAGAAATGTAGTAGTTCTCTCAATACCATCGGCTTTGGATCCAACAATGTCACCCCCCAACAAACATATTCTTCACGGATATACACCTGCTAATGAGCCTTGGGAAATATGGGAAAATCTTAAAATAGGTACTAAAGAATATGAAAAAACAAAAGAGGAGCGTTGCTCAGTCTTCTGGGAGCCGATAAAAAAACTAATCCCTGATATTCATGAAAGAATTGAAATAAAAATGCTAGGAACACCACTTACTCATCAAAGATTTTTAAACACAAAAAATGGAAGTTATGGTCCAGCCTTGTCGGCAGCAGAAGGGCTTTTCCCAGGAAATAAAACTCCAATTAAAAATCTTTTAATGTGCGGTTCAAGTACATTCCCAGGGATTGGGATTCCACCTGTAGCAGCCAGTGGTGCGATGGCTGCTAATACCATTCTGGGTTCCAAATTCCAAAAGAATTTAATTGACGAGCTAGGAATATAAAAATGCCTATATCTCATTGAAAATTACTTAAGATCAATCGTCCAACGTCTTTGCCCCATTCGATCTGACTCTGAATAACAATGTGCAATCAAATCTCCATTTCTTCTCCTAACTGAACATTCTAGGCCGTCCTCCGTTTTAAAGAAAGCAGAAGTAGCCGGTGAGACGTCGTTTGAAAGAGGAGAGCCTAGATTATTTAAAATCAAATTCCAAATCAAGTCTTCATTAGCATCTTTGCTAGCTGTGAATTGCATTTTCTGACGGTTCCTTCGCAGTGGAGACTGAATCTGAATTTAAAATATCAGAGCCAGGAATACCCTTTGCTACGGAACCAATAAGTGTTGTATGAGATTCAGGATCTTTCTTTAAAGTAGTAACTCCAAGATCATTTTTAGATATCAATATAAAAATAATTATCCCAACAAATGTCAAAATAATTCCTAAAGCCAATGATGAATCCATAATCTAAAATTTTCATGTCATTAAAAGCTAATATAAAAATAAAAAACTATCCCCTTAACAGAACAAAAATTTGTCGGGATTAATGCAACCATCGTTTATGAATTGACTATTTCAAAGTAAAAATAATCACAAAAACTAATGATGTATAAAATGAACTTAAAATTAGTAAAAGTTAAAAGCCGTTTATTTATAAATTATTAGATAATCCATCAAGTTTGCATTTGATGCCTGTCAAAAAATAGTATGAATTCTAGTAATCCTGAAACAGCAGACCATCATTGGTTCCCATTCTTAAGATACAAAAAAGAATGTGAAGCTGCTGGTAAAGAAGTCAGTGTTAATGAATGGATGAGGGCTTCAGGACAGCTTGATGCAAAAATTGCACATGAAGAATCAGTAGCATTAGCAGCAAAAATCGCTGCGGAAAAAGAAGCTGATGCAAAGAGAGCAATCGAGAAAGAAGCCTTAGAAAAAAAAGCCCAACTGAAAGAAGAAGAAATGAAAACAAACAAAAATCTCGAAAGTAAAGTTGAATAAAAAAGACGAAAACTAAATACGTTAAAAGAAAACAGCAATTAAAAAGAATATAATTTTACAACCTTTTAATAATTTCAGCTTTAAAGAATATTTAAGTGATAATTGAAATCTATCGATAATCAAATAAATGACTTTTGCGTTAGCAGCTACAGAACTTGGCGTGAGTTCATCAACCATAAATCTAGTACTCCTAACATCTGTAGTCGTTTTACTAGCATTACCAACTTTTTTCCTTATCAAATCAGCGCAAGGTAAATCAGCATTTTAAAAATCTATGAAACAATTTAATTTTTAATACATAAAGGCATTTATCTTTTTACCAACAAAAATGACTATAAACCTTCATGATCTTTTGTAAGTAAAAGGAGCGGACGAGGTTGATAGATTTCGTCATTACATATCAAAGATTTACTAGCTTAGGAGTCATGTTAGATAATATATAAAAACATATCTAATGACTAACTCAGTAAACAAAGCTTTTACAGGAGCAATAGCACTAGCTCTGATAGTGCTAGCTGTATGTCGTGTCCCCTTTTCCAGAGAAAAAGAGCTCTCAAATTTATGCAGAGAATACTACACAATGTACCTTAATCAGAATGACTACTCACTAAAAGAAAAAAACGCAAAGATCAGAGTGATTGCAAAAAAAACAGGTCTTAAAGCTGAGAAAAATAATGTTGGTAATTTTTGTAATTCGTTCTATTTCAACCAAAAATAGATTTTAAATAAAAAAAGAAAAGTTTTCCTCAAAAAATTTATTCAATTTCTAATAGGAACAAATACATCCGTAATTGTATCGATAGATTTAATATCAATTTAATAGTTAAATAAGGGTAGTAACGAGGAAAATCATGAAGAAAGACACTTCATCAAATATCCTTGAAAAAATTGAAGTCGCAAAAGAAAGAATCAAGGAATTACAAACAATGATTAATTATTGGGAAGGCGGGAAAGTTGCCAACTTTAGGGATACTGAATGCTTCGTAAATAAATCTTCTTCAGGTTGCCCTCTCTTTACTGAATGACCATCACTTAATAAAGGTCTAAGCCACAGCAAGGGAACCACGTCAGATCAGCTTCTATAATAGACATATTACAGAATAAAATCGAGACAACTCCCTGTTAATCATTGAATGCATGAAAGGTATATTTTTTTATCTGGTGATAACTATATTTTTGAACCCATGATTCAAAAAAATATTTAATAGAGTTATAAAAAATCGTTTATAAAAAATGTCAAAGCTATCAAAAGTTGTTTCATCCAGTGATTTTGATGATTGGTTTTCATTGAACGACACTGTTATGGGAGGCTCAAGTAAGGCCGTTTGTAGAGCCTCCTCAAAAGGCCTCTCTCTAGAAGGTATTGTAGTTGAGGAAAAAGGGGGTTTTGTTAGTTGCAAATCCCCAATATTTTCACCTCTTATAGATTTATCGAATTATCAAGGTTTTGAATTAAAAATTGAAGGTAAAGGTCGAACTTTAAAATTTGGAGTGTCATGTAAATACGGAATTTTTAGATTTAGAGAATTTTTCTTAGATAAGGCACCTGGTGGGCTCAGATGGGTAGCAGAAATAGAAACCAAAAGATTTGGTACAACAATTATCAAAATTCCTTTTAAAAGCCTTGAACCAACTGTTATTGCAAAAAAAATTTCCTTACCAATTGAATTCAAATCAGACTCTATAAGCCAATTTCAATTACTACATTCCAAATTCGGTAGACCAGGAGAAATTAATCCTAGCTTTAAGCCTGGCAAAATAAATTTTGTATTGAAAACGATTAGTGTTTATTAGTACTATTAGAAAAATAAACATTACTTTTCTAATTCTATAGGTTGTACAAATACATTTAATAGTAAAAGTATTTTCCAGGAATAGAACCGGCAAAGAAAATAAATCTATGAAAAAAATTTTATATTGTATATACTCAAATTAATTCAGAAAATGCCTTTAGCGGGATTGCAATAAATATATAACCTCAATCATATGAAAAACAAAGACTTACCACCGATATGTGGATATGAATTTGCAATTAATAAATTAGTAAATAAGAAAAGGGTTAGTAGACAATTCAAAAAAAAGTTAGGGATAGAAAATGTTAATTCAGGATTTGCATGTGCCCTCCATATGCATCAACCGACAATTCCAGCAGGTAAGAATGGAGAGCTCATTTCACATTTGCAATATATGTTTGAACACACTTCAGAAGGAGATAATCACAATGCCGAACCATTTTCTCAATGCTATAAACGTCTAGCTGAAATCATTCCAAGCTTGATAGATGATGGATATGATCCCAAAATAATGCTTGATTACTCCGGTAATCTTCTTTGGGGAATCGAACAAATGGGTCGTGAGGATATTCTCGCATCGTTAAAACTCCTAACGTGTGATCAAAGAGTTCAACCACATGTTGAATGGCTAGGGACATTTTGGAGTCATGCTGTAGCCTCTTCAACTCCACCGTCCGACTTTAAATTACAAATAACAGCGTGGCAGCAACACTTCTATTCATTATTCGGAGAAGATGCATTGTGTCGAGTGAATGGATTCTCTCTTCCGGAGATGCATCTTCCAAACCAACCAGATGTTCTTTTTCAATTAATCAAAGCTCTTAAAGAATGTGGATATCGTTGGGTAATGGTACAAGAACATAGCGTTCAAAATCTAGATGGCTCAAATCTAAGAGACGAGCAAAAATATATTCCCAATATGCTCAAAGCTCAAAGTAGTAATGGAGAGACAATATCTATTCTCTCCTTAATAAAAACTCAAGGGTCAGATACAAAACTTGTTGGACAAATGCAACCTTATTACGAGGCAATAGGTCTAAATAAACAAAAATTAGGTCAACATGTTATCCCCACGCTGGTTTCCCAAATTGCTGATGGAGAAAATGGCGGAGTAATGATGAACGAATTTCCTCAAGCTTTCATACAGGCTAATAAAAGAATTGGTCCAAAAACGAATAGAAGCTCCACGATTGCTATGAACGGATCTGAATACCTCGACTTCCTCGAAAATTTAAATATAGATGAAGATAATTATCCATTGATTCAAGCAGTCGATCAATACAAAATATGGGAGAAAATATCAGGGCCGATAACTCCTACTTCAGTTAAAAAAGCAATTAATGAATTAAAAGATGAAGATCAATCCTTTTCTTTAAGTGGAGCTAGCTGGACTAACGACTTGAGTTGGGAAGATGGATATAAAAATGTTTTAGAGCCAATTTCAAAACTTAGTTCCTATTTTCACGCAACATTTGACTATTTATTAGAGCAAAATCCATCGTTAACAAAAAACCATAGCTATCAAGAAGCGCTCCTATACCTTTTGCTATTAGAAACTAGCTGCTTCCGTTATTGGGGACAGGGTAAATGGACAGAATATGCTAGAACGATCTTCAGAAATGGGAAAGAGGTGATAAGAAACTTTGAAATTTCTAGGCAGAAAAGTTAATCTATTTTGTAAATGCATCAATCAAGATAAAGAAATAACTAGCAAAAAATAAATTTTTGCGTTAAGGTCACCGATCAAGGCTCTAATAAAATGACTACTACAAGTTTTGACAAATATGGACTTGATAAAGCAGGTATTCATTGGATGCAATATCTCTCAATGACATCAATGTCATTGCTTATATTCCTTATAGCCCTGGACAAAGCAGTTCCTAGCTTTCATCATTTTGTCTTACTTTCAATGGCCAAAGCAGGAATTATTTGTAATGGGATAGCTGGATAAAGCACTTTGACATATCGACTGACCTTGCCATAGAAAAAATATTAAAAGATGGAAGACGATTTGAATCCCGACAACGATTGTTATGATCCATCAGAGGAATACTTTAAAAAGAAGGGTGACACATATGAAAATGAAGAATATTTCCCTCAAGAGACTTCTAAGCCCCCACACTATTAAAGAACTAAGGAAGGGCTGAAGATAATTTAAAATAACTAACTATTAATATCTATTTGAAATGTATGTACCTTCAGGATAGAGCTTTGAGATAGCATTCAATCGCTTTGACATTTGTCGTTCTTTATCAATGTTGACTTTACGATTAAGAACCAACACGTTGTGAACAATCCAAAGAAAAAAACCAATAAGCCAATACCAAGAAATGGGATGAGCCAAAATTTTATATATCGTCTAAATTAAGGATGGCAATGTTGAGAGTCTTTTTCATAAGTATTTAAACCTTTTGTTATTACTCCAACATCAAAATAAATTTTGAGGAATGATTATTCAGAACTATTCGTTATCAATTAAATCCGCTGCTTTAAGGATTAGCTAAAAATGTGAAATATTTAGTAATTATGGAAACATTTGTAGTAAATGACACAAGAAATTAACAAACTTACTAATTGTTACTAGATCATTGCTAATGATTATCAACTGTTATTAGTCGCAGCATAAAACAGTTTAACTATCTATACCTCTAGCTTAAAATTGACTTCCCAAAGCAGATTGAAAAAGATCAGGGATAAAAATTTGACTACTTTATTTTTATTTACAAAAAATCTAAAAATATGAGATTTTCAAATGCCTTTCCATGCATATGGTTTGGCAGTCATTCTCTTCAGCGCTGCTTGATATTGAACAATATGTAACACACTCAAGATAATCATCAATTGGATCATCTTGTATTTTGGACATTTTTTGAGTTTCAATCGTATTCATAAAAATCATTCATATATTTTCTTAATCTATCGTTTCTTTTTAGTTTTATCTATCGGTATTACTTACTAAGTCATAAAGATAAGAAATACAAATAATAAATTGTTCAGTTTTATAGCTCAAAATAATAGTTATTTATGAAAATATCTTAATAAAAAGAAAAAATTCTGAATGAAACTAATTAAAATTAAAATTTAAATAAATATTTTTCTACTTTCTCAATCTTATTCTTATTACTATTCTTTCCCTAATAGCTTTTAACGGGATCATATCTTCCATTTGATCATCAATTTGCTTTCTGATTAAATTTCTAAATAATTGGACAAGCGGAATTAAAATCAAAAGCGATAATACAAGGATCACCAATGCTATTAATGAATAAGTTTCCATTTTAAAATTCTCTATATATAGCCCATTCGTCACCAGCAGCAGTGACCTCAGACAGTAAAGCAACAGCTATATCGGAATGATCAGAGCGCTTAACAATGATCTCTTTGCCACCCATATATGGATCATTGAACTCAGAGTGTGAACGGCTAGCCTCTAACTGTTCAGATGGTGACAGAACTCTAAGAATTTCAATCCATATCTCATCATCGGAAGCGAAAGGAGGAACAGAAAACTTACTCGGACTATTTTCTTTTTCTATATTCATATGATTTAATTTTTAGCTTTAATTTCCTTTACTTCGTTAATTAATCGCTCTTGTCGTTCAGGCGTAATATATCCAAGAGATCCACATTCATTAATGTCTTGAATTGGATCTGATAGTCCATCGTGTTTCTCCAGCCAACCCTCAGTGCATCCTTTACATGCTAATTCATTTAATTCATTAGCCAAAAACTTTGCTTTCAAGCTATCCATCAAAAAAAATTAATTACTTCAATCTTTTTACTTTACAGTCATTCAATAGATCAAGAAAAAAATTAATAAGGATAATCAACAATATTGAAAAGTTTAAAATTTATACCCTTTTCATAGATAAATGGAATAAAAGATAAAAGTACTAAAAACCATTAGAAATAAGGTCATGCAGCTTCCTTTTTGAATTCCCTATAAGTAGCTATATCTATAGGTCTATTAACATCAGATTGAAAATCAACAATGTCTTGATAAATCTCATTAGGTAAAGGTTCCATTTCGCATCTTGAATAACATTTGCTGTTGTCATGCTTTTTTATTGAAAACCTGTTGCTTAGGCGCTTAAAGATAAACAATGTCACAATGCAACTTAAATTAGTTATATCGTTAGAAGCTTTAGATGCAATACGCAAAACTACCAGCATTCCGTATTAACTAAGTAAGTAGTTATTACTAATATTATTTTTTTGTAGTAGTTGCCACTTCATATGATTTTGCATATAGAGCAATATTTAATGAAAATTACAAAAAAACAAATGACTTTATCTCAAAATGAGATGACTCCGTACATAAGAAAAATTCAACAGAAATTTGATGAAGCTCAAACGTTTTTAATGAAAAATGGTTTTCATCAAGCCACAAAAGGACTTTTACAAGATATTGAAAATGCAAACGGCATAAATAAAAAAACAAACTAATATTCTTCCCATACGATGGGATCGAAACAAAGTCTTTAGGAAGACTAGTAAAATGGAAGATAACTATATTCACTAATATTTACCCCTTCCATAGCAACTGAAATCAGCGATTTAGACTTCAAGCTTAGCAATACTTTTTCAGAGTATTGCAATCATATAAATGCGCCAGAGCAGCCGGTGATGTTTAGAGAGATGGGCATTAAACTTTTTATATCGGCGAATGTATAGGAAACTCAAAAAGAGGAAATTTAATGTTTAAATGACCAGAGAATGTTTCAAATAATATTTTTACCAGTCAGGATTCAAAGCCTATTCTTGAAACCTCTAATCATATTTATGAAGAAAAAAAATCACAAAATTGATAAACAATTGTTTTACTGCTAATTTTAACTTGTTAAAGTTTCTCAAGAAATCGTATCTGGAATCATAGGTATTGAATGTTTTTTGCCATCTGGGCTTACATATATATTCTCTTTCCCATATTCTGTATCTATGATTTTTTCAAAATGAGTCCCCTTTGGAAGATGTAAAAAATATTTTTGTGCTCTGTTCATCTTAAAAAATACAGCTATTTAAAAATAACTAAGATATTTCCCAACGACAACTAATTGCCTATTTTATGAAAGTTATGTAGCTAATTATTTAATTTTTCTAAAGCAGTTAATAATCTTCCCACTCTAGTTCCATTAACTCCAAGATCGCCCCCACCATATCTTGATGCTGATTTGATTTGAATCTTCTTGTCAATTTTTAAAATCTCTAAATCATCTGGAAATCTAAAAATCAAACTTCGACAAACCCCTTTCCAATAGTTCTCATTACTTACTAAAACTTTTGTTCTAGGAATTTCTTGAGCAATCCGGACAAGTTGCTCAAAGGTCTTGTCAACATCTTCAAATTCTTTCTGAAAGAAAACGCAATTAAGAGGATTAAAACAGGAACTAAGACCTGATTTAGGATCTGGCATATTTTCTATAAATTCATATATTGATCATGACAAAAAGTTTATTCCCCCAGGTCTTATTTTTTATTAACTTATTACTCAGTGATGTCTAGTTCTCCCTACCTAAAATACACATGGGAAAAAGATTATTCAATTAAAATAAATTAAAAGCTTTTTGAACATGAAACGATTAGATAAGACAGGAATGATGCTAATTGTTTTCAGTGTGGCCTCAACACTTCCTTATCAGTTTCATTATCTCTCTTCTATGAATTAAATAAAATTAATCCCTGTCTCGATAGATGGAGCTAATCAAAGGCCTTTTGATTAAAGGCGGCTCAGTTCCATACCCAATCCATATAAAACCAATAATTTCCTCTTCACTTGAATTTATCTGTGCAATTCTATAGGTATTAGGGTCTTTAGTGATTTTTCCCGTTGACCACTTGCAACCAACATCATTAGCAACAAGTGAAAGCGACAGGTTTTGAATCGCGCAAGCACAAGCAGCATAATCTTCGAGTTTTTGGACTTGATTATCAGTACATACTTGAGTGGCAATAAGCAAATGGGAAGGGTTTAGCATTTTGTCCCTTATCTTTTTCAAACTAGATTCATCTATTGTCCTATCACCAAACTTCAATGTCAGCTGTAGTTGATATAGAAGTTCCCTTTTTTTATACCAATGTTGGTAAAACGCCATGGGAAAGTCCTTCTATGGCAAGGTGCCTGATTAGCTGCAAATATTGATTTTTCAATTACTTCTGTAGGAACACGTCTATTAGAAAAAATATGAAGTGTCCTTCGTTTTTTAATTGCTTCATCTATTTCCATGATTTTTTCTTGACGTTATTAACTACACTATTGGTCATAGTGAAAATTTTACAAAAAGTTAGTTTAGAAGCTTGATTAAATAAAAGGCGTTTAAATCTACCCAGCTTGAATCATACATCTAAAAAAAACATGATGAGTTAAAAATCACTTATTAAGCAGCTTGGTCTTGAATAACATTTGATGGTTTTGAAAATAACGATACGACTTGGCCCATGGGTGTCTTGAACACGCGTTCGACAATTTCTCCATCATTGATAATTACTTTCGTATTCATGGACCCAGAAGGTAAATTTAAAGATCTTTTTTTAAGAACATTCTCTAGCTCTGGATAATGATCATTAGGTTTAAGAACCTCTTTTAACTCAGGATGCAGGTCTAAGATTGCGTCATCAAAAGCCTTAAACTTTTTAGTTAAAACCATATTTATTGAAAGCTGTTACGTATGACTTGTAACCTAATGACCTAATGACGTAAAGAGTATTTAAACCAAGATCGGCATAAAATTAATAAGACTTTAAATAAAGCTTTAGTGAATAAAGAATAAATTCGTATAGATAACTTTTACTGGTAGCTCAAAGCGCAACATAGTGATTAATATCTTGTAGCATCAATGACTCGTTGTGCATGATGAGAAATAGACGTTACCTCAGGATTTCTGTCATTTAAAACTGACTGTGTAAAAACAGTAATAGCTGCAATACTTGGTGTAATAGGTAAAAACATCAACAAAGCCAACACACTACTGTTAGGTCTAAATAATCTTTGCATTAATAAATAATGAATTCACTTATTATTCTCAACAACTTCTAAGTGATTTGCGTGTTCGGTTTCCCTTGAATAAAGCTATTAGTTAGACCTGTAGTACCATCTAAACACTTTTGGTCTTTTCCAGAGCATTGAATAAATAGCTTCAAGTGCCTTTTGAGTTTTAGGAAGCTTGCAACTTGGCCATGACTGTTGAGTAATCATTTTGATTATTTAGGAGTCATTATTATTTCTACATCGGATATAACCCATAAAACCAGAGTAATAGAACTCAGGCAAAAATACATAGAACCAGAACTATTTTTTCAGCTAGATATTTGTTGCGAAAATAAGCATAAAAAAATGGGGGAAATTTTATCCCCCATTTTAGATATCCTTTAAATTACTTTCGGTATGTATTACCTCTGTAAGTTAAGGATGCTTGCATATGGCTTTTAGCTTCTGCTTGCCTAGATGTGTAGACATTAGTTCTGTAACTAAGTTCTACAACTTTTTTTGGAGTAGCTTCTTTATGTTGAAGGTACTCTTTGCCTCTGTAAGTAAGAACAGTCATTGCTCTTTCTCGTAGTGCTCAAGACCCCGTTCCATGTCTCGAGTCTTACTGCAGCCTAAAATTTAGCTGAACGTGGTCTAAAAATAACATAAATCATCTTTAAATGATGTTCCTAGTGATACATAAAACAGTGAATTTTGTAGTGTTAACCGAAATAGTGGCATTTGTTGCTAATAAGCTCCCTTAAAACCAGGAAGAAAGTTAATTAATTATCCTCTTCTTTTTCTTTTTAAACTTTAACCAACCTTCATCATTGATCCTGCTTCATGAAAAAGTTATTAACGACTTAACCCCAGATGAAGCATTATTTTGAAAATTGAAGTAAATAACTTCCATAACATCTCAAGAAGGTAAACCATTTATTAACCACATAAAAGCCTCGTTATTTAATACCCAGTTTCTAAACCCTACTATCACAATTAAATTTGTCAAAAGAAGAATGAACAAACGAAGTTTTGGATCATCTATCCCCATAATTATATTGTAATTTAGTTTTGGCTAGGTAAGATCAGTTACAAAGACATCAACAATTTCGCAACTATAGGAAGTGGATAAGAAGTCAAAATCATATGTATGATGTATCAATATTACTTGTGATAATTAATCCGCTTTAAAAGGCTTACCACCTTTGCTTAAATAATCCATATATTTATCAGACTCTCTAAGGTAATGGTTCCTGCTCTGACCGATATATCTAGCTTCAATTAAGAGGTCTGTAACTTCCGGCCAAAAAGATTCAGGGACCAACTCAAGAGGGTTAATTGCGTTTGGATTCCAATTTAACTCAGTCAAAAATAGAAACCAAATCGACTTGCACTTAATGAAATCAGATAAAAATTCTGAATTAGAATTACTCATTTATAAATTTGACTGATTGAGCTGCTTTATCAGCTTTTATTCTTGCCTCATCGAGGGTTTCAGCTTTTGCTACTGCTACTCCCATTCGACGACCTTCAGTTGAGCTCGGCTTACCAAATATAAATACACTTGTATTTGATTGACTTAAGGCATCTTCAAGCCCCGAATAAGCAATGTTTGAGGTTGTCTGGGAAGCCAAAATCACTCGGCTCGCAGAAGCATCATGACAAACAATTTCTGGAATTGGGATACCTAAAACAGCTCTCAGGTGTAATTCAAACTCATTCAAATTTTGGCTAATCAAAGTTACTAAGCCTGTGTCATGTGGTCTTGGTGATAGCTCTGAAAAAATCACCTCTTCACCCTTAATAAAAAATTCAACTCCAAACAAACCAACACCACCAAGATTATCAGTGACACGCTTGGCAATCTTTTGAGCCTTATCTAAGACACTTTCTCTTAATTCAGCTGGTTGCCAACTACATTGATAATCTCCATTCTTTTGCTCGTGTCCTATAGGAGCACAAAATAATGTTTTACCATTAAGTTGTCTAATAGTTAATAAAGTAATTTCTAAATCAAAATCAATAAATTCTTCTAAAATAATTTTATTTGATTGACCTCTTGATTTTTCAATAGCCAATTTCCAAGCCTGGGCTAAATCATTTTTATTATTAACTAAGCTTTGTCCTTTACCTGAAGAACTCATTACTGGCTTAATTAATAAAGGATAACCAATTGCCTCTGCATGCATATCAAGCTCGGATTGATTCACCGCATAACTAAATTTTGCAGTTCTTATATTCAATTCGTTAGATGCTAAATCTCTAATTTTGTCTCTATTCATAGTTATTGCAGTAGCTCTTGCGTTTGGTATTACTGTTATCTTTTGTTCAATATCTTTTAATACATCTACTGCAAGAGCCTCGATCTCAGGAATAATTATATCAGGATTACATTTATATATTACCTCTTTTAAATCACTATAGTTATTCATATTTAAAACTTCAAATTGATCCGCTATCTGCATAGCTGGTGCATCATTATATCTATCACATGCAATAACATAACAACCTAATCTTTTTGCTGCTATTGCAACCTCTTTCCCTAATTCTCCGCTACCTAAAAGCATTATTTTCTTTGGAAAAATGTTCATAATCATATCTATAGGTTAAAAACTTAAATTAATATAATATCTCTTAAACAGAATTAATAATTGAAAAAAGAAGTAAAATTAACAGAGACACAAAAAGAAGAAATTATTCTCAGTAAATCAGAGCGCTTATTGTTGATGGATAAAATCAATTGATCATTCGCGATTGTTTTTCGAATCAATAAGATAAAAGGATGATATTTTGGCCACAACAATAATTTTTCGCTAACTACTTTTGAATACGGCAATGCTATTGATTTTGGACATTAGGTGCAACCCTTTTGACAATAATGAAAACGAGCTCATATAAGCAATTCCTAATCGGAAAACCATATTTAATTTTCACGTTAGTCCTAAAAAGAATCTATTGGCTATACATGCTCTTTACGAGTGGAGAAAAGTTAGTTAAAAGAAAAGTATAACTTCGACTTACTTATGGGAATGGTTTCTAAAAAGAAAATTAAAGACTTCAAGGATTTGGATCAGTTCCCAGATTTAAAACAAGCTATTGTACCAGCAATTAAGACATTGCCCTCAGGTTCAATAAATACTAAAGTAATCGTTACTGAAGGCGAAATTGTAGAGAGAGTTTATAAGACACCAAAAGGTGAGATTATATCTCTATTCGCAAAGAATTTGTCGAAAGAAGCTGCCTAAATTCTCTACTTAAAATCAATTATTCTAGTATTTCTCTATAGAAAGGGTTACTTCATATTGTCAGCACAACAAGAAAAGATGGCCAAAAAAACATCCAATATTGAACAAATATGTAATCCTAAATTTATTTTTTTTTATTAATCAATGTCTTCTAAAGAAGAAATCCTATCCATCCTAGAAGCCTTTGCCTCAACAGAGAGAATGGGATCATTCTTTTTAGACAATGCAACCCCCGACTTTTTGTTTATAAGACCAAGTGGAAATCCCATTGACGCAAAAGGTTTTCAAGAGATGTGGTCTTCTGGAGATCTTGTATTAGAAAGCGCAGAAATCTCAAAGGTCCACAAATTTGAACTTTTAGGTTCAAATGCTGCAATGTGCGTTTTCACTCTAGGCTCAAAGTTTACTTATAAAGGGACTCAAAATGATGACCTCCCTACAGTAACTTCCATTTTTAAAAAGATCGATGAGAAATGGAAAGTTGCGTGGATGCAAAGATCTTCAGGCCAGTCCGATATGACTTTGTGGAACGACTAATTTATACTTCCTTCTCAATGGTTAAGTATTCGTAAATTCTATTTATATCCTTATGTCTGAAGTAATCATTCAACAAGAGAGATATTTTAAAAGATAAATAGTTAATAGTCGTAAATGCAAGAAAAGCCAAATGTTGAAGAGTTGATTGCAGATTAAATTACATTACTCTTAATTCGAGCCCAAAAGCTACCTAAAAGAGAAAGGCTAGCAATTGCTCAAGAGTTTAGAGAATGGCTCTATGGTAGTTGCAAAGTAGAAGATATATTGATCCTAGATACAATAATCAAATAATATAACTACATCAAGTTGCTAATCATAAATATCACTGAATTAATTTGCATTGCGTTAATAACGAGCTGATCAAAAAAACATTAAAAAAAGCCTTTACCGTAATGACGGGGAAAAGGCTTAATTTATTTTTTTACTAGGGTTTAGACTAAATCAAACAATCCCGGGGATTATCCAGCCTGTTAATCCGTAGTTAAACACAGCAGCAAAGAAGCCCATCATCGCGAGGCGACCATTCATTTGCTCGGCTGTTTTCCAATAGTTGGTTTCTTTATTCATTACACGAAACCAGGAATGATTTGACCGGTTGTAAGATACGCACCAACAAGAGCTAAGCAGCCAATAGATGCAGCTAGACCATTAAGTCTTTCTGCAAACATTTTTTCTTCTTCGACTCTTGCAGTTTCAGTGGTTCGATTTTTCATTAAACGACACCTGGGATTAGTTGACCTGTTGTTAGGTAGATCCCTGTAAGTAGAACAAATGCCATCATGGCTGGCCTACCAATACTTCTTTCTAGGATTACTTTGTTAGATGGTTGCATTGTTATAAGTAGTTGTTGATTTAGAAAATTCCTGGAATGATTTGACCTGTTGTGAAGTATGAAACCAAAAGACTGATCATTCCGATCATTGCCCAACGACCATTTGTCTTTTCAGCTTCTTCTGGATAGCTGGTGTAATCCTCAACAAGCTGGGGCTGTGTTTCACGACCAAAGATGTTTTGCTTGCCGTACTCAGTGATTACTTGAGATGAGGATGAAGTTGTCATTACTGAAATGCGTTTATGTGAAGTAATGTAAAGTATGAATTTATTAAACGGAAGATACGGTCGTGTACGGCTTACTCACTTTAGGAAGATCTTAAAGTCGATTTTCTACAAAAAATTCCAATGAATATTTTCTAGTGGATTAAATAAAGAATTTCTAAATCCTGGTTAGATTCTGCGATTTTTTTTCTTAAAAAAGTTAAAGCCTCATCATTCATACTTGACTCAGCAATCATTTTTTCGGCTTCATTAATACCATACTCAAGATTTTTAATTTTTAATTGAAGAACTTCCCTATCTTTTTTGCACTGCGCCAGTGTGAAGTCATCAATCATCGTAGTAATTATTTTGAGAGCTAAAATTAATTGATTAGCTTAATAGGTCAAATAAAACGTTTAAAAACTCTAATCTAGAATCTAATGTTTTACGACCAAATTCCTTTTGTTGTTGTTTTAAAATGGATTGACCGTCTGGCCCTAATGCTGAAGCAATAAATTTCTGATCTTCTGAAATCCAAGTATTAACCATCTCATCGTCAATCTCAACATGAAATTGTATACCATAAGCTAATGGACCAATACTAAATAATTGCTCCTTACATCTACGACTACTAGCGATAAGCTCTGCAGAATTAGGCAATACAATTCTATCTCCATGCCAATGCAAAACAGGGAAAGGATGATTTATAAGTCTTTTAAGTTTGAAGTTATCCTCTAGTGGTTGAGGATAGATATTGTCCCACCCTATTTCAGCTAATGGTTGATGAGATACCTCCTCCTGAATCAATTCAACATCTCCGCCAGCTGCATAGGCTAAAAGCTGAGCTCCCAAACATACCCCTATTAACCCAAAGCCTTGATTTAAGGCTTGTTTTATCAGACCAACCTCTTCAAAAAGCCATGGATAAGTTGAAGTACCAATGTCTCTTATACCCATAGGTCCACCCAACACCAAAAGTAAATCTCCATTCCTAAGTTCTGGAAGAGAGTCTCCTAGATACAAACGAAAAATACAAACACTAAATCCTCTTTCCTTGGCAAGATTTACAAACAGTCCAGGTCCCTCGCGTTCTAAATGCTGTAGAATAAGTAAACGACTCATAAATAAATTAAAAATCTACATTTTCATTTGGAGTAAAAACCGAGCAATACAATTTGATGAATAGCTCTGCCTCACTTTCATTTTTACCCTCATATTTGAGTTTGAGGTCTTTTATTGCGACTAAAGCACTTTTCTCCTTCAACCTATATCTTGCACAAGTATCTAGAACTTTAAACATTCGAGTAGTAACTGCTTCAGAAGGAGTGCTGAGACCCAACACGACAATCACTAGAAGTAGATATTTCATATAGATAATTCAACCATCTTTTTTAGATAAAACTCCATAGCGTTGAAACTAGTTGTGCTTTTATACAAAAGGAAGAACATTGTAGAAAAAAATAAACGCTTCTAAATAAATAAAAAAATAATCATTTAAATTAATATTTTTCTTAATTTACATTTGATTAAAGTTGCTTTAGTTCTTCATCTGTTAATGGGCAAAAACCATCTGAACATCTCTCAGGCTTATTTAAATCTGCAACAGAATCCGAACCACCGATAATTAAATTATGTTTTGACATTTTATAAAACTTCTGATGAACAGCATGACTAAACTTTTTTTCCTTCTCATACTCTAATTCGCAAGGATCAATATTTTTATCAAACCAATCATCGTATTGAATACAATCTGGCTTTGCATTATATGTCATATAACTAGACTAATACGACATAGAAATAAATACCACCTAGTCAAGTCAAAGCTAGTTTGGGTGTTTCTCAACTAAATTTTTAAGATATTTCTTTTTGAGTAGCTTTTTTCTTTCTTTCAAGAATTTTTTTAATTGTTGCAACTTCACTTCGATTGATGAAAATATTCAGCAGATTCAATGTACATCAAAGTTAGTTTGATGGAGTGCATTTTGGAGAACTATCATTTCCATCAAGCTTTTGAATTTTGGATATATCCAAATCAGAAATCTCCAGCCCATAAAGTTCAGCGATCTTAGTCATCGCGAACACCTCTGCACCTGTCCATGCTTCTGCTAATACCGACCAAGTTTTTTGACTAAATTCAACTCCCAGATTTTCGTTGTTAGCTCTTTTCTTATCTATCTCAACAACTTTCTTTAGTCCCTGGGTAGATAGATGACTTTTGATCCGTAAGAAAACAACCTCCAACATTGAATAATAGAACTTTTCAATAGCTTTGTTATATGCCCATTCAGCTTCTTTTTGAGCTTTTTTTGCGGATTCGGTTGTAATCTCAATACTCATTTATTGCTTCAGGAATCGGATTCTTTCCTTTTATTATAGTTATCAGAATTAAGTCTTAAAAGATTGAATTCGAAAATCAGTTTTAATTGAATAATTTAGATAAGTGCTATGCTCAAAACAAAATAACTTATTAAAAACAGCCTTTTGTTTTAAACCTATGGATTTGTCGATTAGATTAACTGAAAAATGTCTTTAGAACTTACAGAATTAATCAAGGATTTTATAGCAACAAAACTGCTTTCAAAAGTTGAACTAGATTTCTTAGAGAGTGAACATTGGGAGACCCTCGAACATATCGATGAAATAACTTCCTTAACCTCTGCTCCAGTCAATATTTCTAAAGAATTGAAATTAAAAGATGGATCATCATGGCAATTATGTTGTGCAGCAGTACTTGATGCTGCCAGACCACAAAAAAACTCTCGGTCAGAAAAACTTAGAAAACTAATAGAAAAATTTTCTCTCCAATAGTTACTCTTCACAATGACTAAAATTTTAATAATTAAAAATGTTTAAACAGAGATTTAAATCTCACTTATTTGATAAAAATATCTTTCTAAATTTATAAAAAAACATTCCTGTTTTCTCATAAAGATGTTTTGGTTTTTGTTTAAGTTCTAAATTATATGGATTGATGAAAATAGTCAAAAATATTCTTAAGGCAGTATAAAAATTTTTACTAGACTTTATATCCTGATAATTTTCATTTCTCAATTTATAAATTTTATGCTTATCTAATAAAACCTCGAGAGCGTTAAGTACTCTGTCTTTCTCCTTTTTACTGATTGTAGATAACAAAACCATCAAACCTTTTATTGATGAATCATCTCCACTAATAACGTTTTTAAGAACGCTTTGATAGAGATTCTCCCATTTGTAGGGTTCATTCCTAAAAAGGTTTGAAGCAGGTTCCTCCGCATTAAGCATTAACAGTCTTTTTTTATCATCATTCTCATCTTGATCAGAATTCCAATATTCATACAAAGGAGATGATTGTGCGATATTCATGTCTAGATAGTGAAAACGGTGATTAAGGAAAATCAGAAAATAAATTTAACTGGCTATGCATTTTCTCACCAGTTCTTTGCAATTAGAATATTTTTTTACAACTGTATAAGTCTGTTTCAGTAAGTTCTATACATTTTAAGCCAGATTAAAGTAATGTTCCTACAAAGATATTGAAACACATCATTCTAGTAATATTGGAAAGGTAGAAAAAAAATTACAAGATATATTGAAGTTCTCGTTACTTATAAAAACATCTATTTTATCACAAGTGCATAATGTCGATGAGCAAGAATTACCTAACTGCAGTAGATATAAACATAAAAAAAATCAAAAATTACGCGCAAAATATTTTTGCAGTATTATTCACGCCTATTGAATAATCATCAATATTTAGATCTAATGCATCTAAAGTTTTAAAGGCGTCTATTTTACCTTCCGCAAAACTTTCACAAACTGAACTAATTTGATTAGTTATTAATGATTGAGTTTTTGTGGGAAATAAAAAGCATAAGGTTATCGGTAAAACAAGAAATAATTTCATTTTAATCTTAGCTTTTTTGAAAAGTTTTCTCTAATAAACTCACTTGAGCCCTATATGCATCACCTTTTGAACCGCACAATTTCTCATGATCTGTTAGTGGTATCCAAGACCAATCAAGTTTTAAACTTAAAGAACAAAACATGATGATGTGACCAATAAATAGTATGGGCCAATCAAGTCCAATAAATTCAGAATGAAAAACTGGGTGCATTATTCAATCAAACAAAACTAAAGAATCAAGTTGATGTGAACCAGCCATGATGAAAAGAATAGGAAGGTCACAAGTACCAGTATTTCAAGGCTATATGCTTCTTGAAAGCAAGTGATACAAGAAAATTTGATAATATGATCATAACCTCTTCAAGTTTTTCTAATTGGGTGTACAAGGTAGGGACAACCAGTAAGAGTGATGTAAAGCAAAAAGAAAAAAAACCTTAAAAACTAAAAATTATTCTCAATTTCGTCCTAAAAAATTATTCATTCAAAATTGATTCAATTAATGAGCGGCGACAATTTGCTAGGAGAGCAACCTCTAAAGTTTTACTCAGAAGAGGTAACTGAAACCAAAATCGAGCTGGTTCATCGCTTACTAATCCTTAATGCTCAAAAAAATTCAATAGTAGATCTAGATAGAAAACACAAAGAATGGGGAAATGAATTAGCAAGTTAAAAAAACGCCAGATAGGTGTTAAAAGGTCTTTTTATACATAATAATCCATAATTCCATTTACTAGCTTAGATAGTTCCAAGTTTAAGGACAGAAATTTATAAAAAGACTAGAGTTACATAACATTAATTTTTAAGCTAAGATATATTTATTTATGTGGTTTTTATTTCATTTAACTAGATGTTTTTTGATCAATGATTAATCGATTTTTAACTTTCTTCTTTTCAATTCTATTTGTTGTTACGTTTACCCCGAATAAAGCAAATGCCATAACAACTGATCTGCCAGATTGTGTTGTCATTACTCACTGTGTGAAAGAAGACTTTAAAGTAAATGATTTAGATAATGCTTTTAAGAAAGCTGCTAAAATAGTTTCTGAAACAGCAAGAACAAAAATAGTCGAAAAGACTGATTCATTCATTCATGCTGAAGCAAAGACAAAATGGAGAAGATATACCGATGATTTACTCCTCAAAGCAATTCCAGAAAAAGGTATTATCCAAGTCAGGTCAGAATCAAGAGTTGGAGTTGGAGATAATGGAGTGAATCAGAAGAGGGTTGATGATTTTGCCTATCGTCTAATGAAAGAAAGAGACCTCACTAACTAATACACAAAAAAACAACATTAAATACTCCAGTAAAGTCATTGATTTTGAACATACTAAATTTTTCGATTAAGTTTGTTTGCGAAGGTATGGCTTAAGGATAAAAAGTAAGTGATTTTTTATACAAATTGCTTTTCTTTTTATGCTTCTAGCAGCATTTGAACCAGGTAGAGAAATGGCCATCGCCAACTTTTTCCTAGCCATTTTTTGTCTGTTTACCGTTGCCCTTCCTTTCTTACTCATCACCCGTGGAGACAAAACAGAAGCTAATCGGGACTTCATTGCAGCAACAGTCAACCCATGGTCTCAAGTTGTTAAAGAAGCTGATTTAGCACAAGTGGTTCTATCTGAGATCACCTCGTCAGTAATAGCAGAAACCAATCTGGAAATAGCTTCTGAGCAAAATGTCGGACCTAATCCAGAATCAGGAAACGTTATTTCTCTAGAAATACAGGCAAGTGATGATTTGGATGAGTCAATAACTCAAGTATTACCAACTGAGGATGAACCATTAGCTGCTTGATAGCTTTAAACACAACTAGTAAATTTTGATTGAACGACAATTATCAAGGGGCTAGTAAAGTCCCTTGATAATTGTCGTATTAGCTTATATTTCTCATCTGATTCATACAAAGAACTTGAGGGTGCTTATTTCCTTCTTCACTAAACTTTTAGCCATTCTTTATCTTCCTCTCTTAATGCCTGACTGTCTTTATCTCCTAGTTCTTTTATTTTTAGAAGAATGTCGTTCATGGTCACGTCAAGTGTTCTTTTTAAACTTATAGAGGGTGTCTTCATACAAAATTGCCCACAATCGAATCAGCTATGAAAATACAAACCACATAGGCAAATGTTTTTGCTAAAGGTTTTTGAACTAGTTCAATAGATGAGTTTACAAAAATAGTTATCAACTAGCGAAGCATTCTAGTGAAGCATAATTAATAAAAAGCAAGCTCTTCTCCAATGGTTTGCTTGAAAAACGGAAAGGTAGAATTGAGTGGATTTTATTCAATTACGATCAAAACATTTTATAATTTTTGCGTATTCGAGTACCCCATATGACATTGCATACAAATGAGTTGTGAAGATTAGCATGATCGCCATCATGAAAACATGAAACGTTTATTTCCTCTATTGTTAATGTTCTTTGTTCTCTTTTTTTTCTCAGTCATATCAGTTAATGCTGAGTCGGAGTTTAAGATGTATTTAAATGATTTTCATCAAAAACAAGAGAAAGCCAGCAAAATACTGAAGGAAATTGAGACAGATCTAAAAGATGGTTCCAGAGACAATGTTTGTGCAAGACAAAGGGAAGCTGCTAGCTATGGAATCGAAGCTATGGAATCGTTAATTAAAGCATTTAAAATAAATGGTTCTAAAACTGAAATAGAGAATCTTCAATCAGGACTAAATAAATGGAGAGAGTTGAAAAACTATTGCTAAAACATTTTCTCATAAAAAATAAATGAATGTATTAGTTATTGTTTTTTTTATTGCCTTAATTTGGCTCATAAGAAAATTCGCATGGAATGTAGAAGAGGGAACCTATGAACAAAGAGTGCGGAATCCAGAGTTAAATACAAAAAACTTCGATATGCATGAAAGAAGACTTGAACAATTTTCAAAATCAAAATACAAAAACCGTATGTTCTATCTCGGTGCTGATGGTACTTGCTACTATTACTCAGCCACTGGAAGGAAAATTTTTTGCTAATGGATGAAATATTTCAATGGGAAATTGCTGCTTTAATTGGAACGTCTATTTCTGCCTTCTTGGCTTGGTTTAATAAATCCGGTTATGATTTTAAAGACGGATTTGAGCCAAAGAACAAAAGGACGAAAAGGAAAAAATAAATTGAATCCTTTAGAATATCAAAAAGCTTTGTGCATATACCATTTAGAACTCAATTACCCTAGAGGCAACAAGCATCTGAGGCACTACTACAGCAATTATATAAAAATAATCAATCTACTTAAACCTTAATATGGTAACTTATTTAAATGAATAAGCGCCTAAATATTTTTTAATCGCAAATTAATGAGTATTATCTACTTCCCCACTCCAGTAAAAACAAATCCATTAAGAATACAGAAATCATAAGCAAAAAGCTTCAAAACTTCAGGCATATCAATCCATTTCATTTCCTCAATTTTATTTAATTGCTCTGAACTTAGATTCTCTGCTTTAGCATATTCCTCCATCATCATTGACCAACTATCAGAATAAATATCTACGTAAAATGCCTTTTGATTTTGATTAAAGAAATTAATTTTATCTTGATTTGTACTAACCTTTTTAGACAGTTTTTTATAGTATTCAATGTCCGATATCATGATTATTTGCTTGTTTAGAACCCAACCTAATAAATTTGCTTTTAAATAGTGAAGAGATGTTCAAAATCTATACATTAAGTAGTCTGCGCAATCATACGTTGGTCTAATTTTCCTGTTGAAGTGGAAAAGGAAAACATAAAACTAATTTAATTTGAAGATTATGAGCACTTCATTATTTTGATTGTTAATCCCACTGCGGGGGAACACGTCTCCATCCTGTTGATAATAATTCCCTCCATAATTTTATTGCCAATCCTCTTCTCATCCTCCTACGATTTTTCAAAAGTGGGGGACCATTAGATTCAAGCCTTCCTCTCTCAATCCAAACCTTGGGATTTTGATCCCAACTCTCCCAATCATATCGAAACCTCAGTATCCATAGTCCATTTGGTTGCTTAATCCAGCCATCTCGCTTCATACGACCACAAGAATTAATAGTACAAGTGTATTATCGGTGTTGATGACATTTTTGATGTGACTTTTTGGTTATAACTTTACTTTTTCGTTTTGGAAGAGCTGTCATATCTGCCTTAGGGATGCTGAATGGAGTAAACAATTTCACAACGCTTACAAATCAAATACTACTAATAAACTTTAAGAAGACCAAAATTTAATGCATGGGTGAAACTACCCTAAAAACATTCGCATTGCACTACAACATGTGATGCTTTGGAGTAGCTAATTTCATCTAGATATAAGATTAAAATGTTTACTCCCCACCATGCCATATTGTTTGGAATTGTACTAATGACAGGTTCTGCATCTATTTTTCACGTGTCCGAAGGCAAAAACGGATTAAGAAAGAATCAAACAAAGATATCAAAATCAAAATTCGTTTGAACAGTTATTAATTTTTTACTGTAGTACTTTTTAAGCAAAGCAAGTCCAATCTAGGTTTCGATGATTTGTTAGAAATGGAGCTGGTGTACAAACCTTCTCACCATCTGGTGTTACGTAGCACCTTTCAATGCCCCAACTTCGTTCAATAATTTTTACCTCAGTTGAGCCTTTTGGCAAAGGAGGTGCGGAAATTTGAGCTCTCGTCATATGAATATGTAACTATACATTTTTAGCTACTGAAAAAGTTTTATCAATCGGTAAATAAATCCATTGACATTGAATCAAGTACAGCACATACAAACTTAACAAAAATAAATTTAAAGCTTTACGTTAGCTTTTTTATTCTGGAATTTAAAACGGCTAATTGAAGTTGGTATATCGATATTGACCTTTCAATTCTGAACCAAGACAAGGGATCATCAAAACTTGTTCTATTGAAGATTTTTACGAAATAAATAATTTCTCAGTTCTGATGCAAATAATACCACTACTGATGAATTTCATTAAATAGCCCATGAACTGGCTTTAACTTAAAGGGCGAAGAATCAAAGACGTTTCAAAAAACCTTCATGTTATTAAGTAAAAGGAATATGAAACCTATCCTCCTATAGCTTTGGTGAAAGAGTGAATTATAGGTTTTTTACAAAGAAACGAAATGAAAAGAATAAAGCTCAATCATGAATCTGAGGAAGTTGGGAACACTTATAAAGTGATCGTAATTTCTTTAACAGTTGGACTAAATATAATTATCTTTACGTGGTTTTTTCTCTTCTCAGGACTGACGAAATAAACTCGTTAAAAAAATAGAAGTTCGAATATGAAGTTAATCAAAGTATTCATAAATCAAAGGAAGCGGGATAATAATACTTAAATCACCAAATGAATTAGCTTTATTTACTTTTACAAGTATATTTTTTACATACAAATCACAAAAAAACGAGTCAAAAGAAAATACGTAGTTTTTTTTTATATGGTTCATAAATAATACACAAAAAAAATGAAAGTAGATCTAAATGAACTAGCAAATTCATACGAGGTCGTTCCCGTATCTCTTAGTGATCCTTTTAAATCTTTAGTTGCAGAACCTTCCACAATGGAAGTACTTAGATTCATACCCATTATTGCCTTCATTGCTTTAATAATTACAGCTATATGGAGACAGGGTAAGAAGTTCCCAGTAAGAGCTATTGGGGAATTAAACAAAGATGGCAAGCAAGATTAAATTTAAATTAATGGATGAAATTTAAGATTTTCTTGTAATTTCTAATGGGTGTAGGATTTATTAAATATAATTAAAATCAAATAACATCTACTAAAGATTAGAGATTAGATGAGGAATTAACTAACTTATTCGTCAACTCAATTAATTTTTTAGTAATTCCAGTCTCTTTCATTGAGTGTCCTGCATTGTCGATTACATAAAGTTTTGAAGAGGGTAATGATTTTTTAAGATCCCATGCACTTCTCATTGGACAAACCACGTCATATCTTCCTTGAACAATCGAAACAGGAATATCTTTTAGCTTAGTAATGTTTTTTAAAATATAATTTTCCTCTAAAAAAATATTATTAATAAAATAATGGCATTCTATACGCGCAAAAGAATCTGAGAAATTATCATTTGCAGCTTTTTTAATGGATAATTCTTTTGGCATAAGAAAGCTTGTTGACATTTCCCATCTCGTCCAAGCATGTGCCGCTTTGGCTCTCTCGGGACTATGTTGACTGGTTAATCTCTTATAGAAAGCATTAATCAAATCGCCTCTCTCATTTTGCGGAATAACAGACTGATAAAGATCAAATTCTTCAGGAAAAATTTCACTTGCACCTTTTTGATAGAACCAACTTAATTCATTTGTTCTGCACAAAAATATGCCCCTAAGAGTCAGACTTATAACTTTTTCAGTGTGTTGAATTGAATAAATCAGGCTTAATGTTGAGCCCCATGAGCCCCCAAAGACATGCCATGTTTCAATTTTTAAGAGTTGTCTTAATTTTTCAATATCTTCAATTAAATGATGTGTCGTGTTTTCTTTTAACTCAGAATGAGGAGAAGATCTACCGCATCCTCTTTGATCAAATTGAACAATATTGAATTTCTTTGGGTCAAAATATCTTCTATAGGAGGGACTACTCCCACCCCCGGGGCCGCCATGAATAATCAAGACAGAGGATCCATTTGGATTGCCACTTCTTTCCCAGTAGATTGAATGTAGAGGGCTCACTTTTAATATCCCTTGTTCCTTAGGTTCTATTTCTGGAAATAACATTTTTAATTAAATTCCGTCTTTTGCTTTTGAGACACTTCAATCAACTCAAGCATACATAGCAATATTAGCTATAAAGGATTATTAAAAAGGAATTGATCAATGCCTAAGAAAAATTGGCTCAAAAGCTTTCGGTTAAATATTCATTCCCCTGGAACAGGTTTTGCCTTGATGATCTTAGCTTTAACTCAAGTACCAGTAGGAATAAAAAATGCAGCTGAAGTTGTTTGTATTGGTCAAACTTCAAATAAGATTTGGAAATCAGAAAAGAATCATGCGGATGCAAATATGCTTGCAGTTCAAAGATGCAATGGAAGAAATTAATAGGAATCTTGTGTTCGTCTTCAAGCAAAATAAGATAAAAACCAAAAAATGTAACGTTGGTCTAGAACTTGATTTTTAACACGATAAAAAGGGAGTTATTTTAAAAATCTCATTATTTATTACTTCAGAGCTAAGAATAATCGATCAAGAACTAGCTCAGTTTGGATGGGTGGAGTCAATAGCGACTAATTCAATAAGTGATTTCACATCACGCAATATAGATGTTGAAGGACAAACAACTAATGAAAAAAAAATCTGATCTCATAGACACATGTATATGTCATGTGATCTTCTATGTGGTTTTTTGCTATTCCCTATTTCTACATATCTTGATTGACCTTGGTTTTGGTTCCTTTTTAAAAAATAAAGTGAATACATTTTTTAAACTGCAAAAACAATTTGAGTTACCTTCCTTTATCAGTGCTCATTCAAATTAATACAGACTAAGATTGTCCTTAAACAAATTATTTGGGTATTCATTACTATCGCACGATCTTAAATAATCTATTTATATTGGAAGGAAGTAATTCACTAACGGTCTGAGTCTGCACAGACCGTTTTTTCATTCTAAATGCAAAATTTCTTCGCTAAAATATTCTAATTTTATGGAAATGAAATTGGTTAATTCTTTGAAGAGCCCATCAGAGACGATTACTTCTATCCAGATTGGTAAATAGACATCACATCGTTTATCATCGTTCATTTCTAGATTTTGTATTATTACACAACCATTTAAAAAATAAGCCAATCAATTATTCATATGAATGGGAAGAACCACAGATTATATTTTTTTAACTTCGTAAAGCTTTAAGCATAGCTTTTGCTCCTATAATTCTTATCCTTAACTCGTTTATCTACTACTAGTTAATTCTACTTGAGTAAAAGCCGAGGTGTATAAATTTAACAAGATCGATTAGAACTTCTATATACCGATATGGTGGGTTATGAAACTAAAAACTCCTTTGAACATAATCAAAAATGCATTAAGTGATATTCGAACAATGCATGACTTTTCTTACACGGTTCCAAATGAAACTAGAGATGAGTTTTGGGAAAAAGAATGTAATAATCATCCAGCAGCATCTACATGCAAAATTTATGAGGGCTAACAATAATAAACTTTGTACGAGTTAATAGCTGTTCAACTAAGCATGAATCATCTAAGCAAGAAAAAAGGCCCTACCTAGCAGGGCCTTATAAAAAGAGTTAACAAACTAATGCTGATAGCGATGACCACGATAAGCAAAATAGGAATTTAGCTCGGATTTAGCATCGCTTCTGCATGTGTTGTAGTGATTACGCCGGTAAGTCAACTCAACACAATCCTTTTGCGCTTTTGGCTCTTTGTGCTGGACATAGTTTTGTCCACGATATAGAAGAGTTGTCATCATCCATACTCCGAATGTTGATTTAAGTCCCCGTTCCTTGGCTTAAATCGAGATGCGGCTCGCTATAAAGCGAGTTGAACGTTTTTGTAACGGTTGCTACAAAAACTATTATGTTATGACTGGATGGCACCCGTAGTTCATCTCGATACAAAACTATCTAGTGGTATATACTCAAATTTCAATTTTTTTTGTTAAACATCAATCGAAAGAGAATTAGGTTGATCTTTTATTAAGCTTTAATAGGCCTCCCATAAGGGTTTCTTAGAGACTTCCCATTCTGTTTCCACTAACGACCTCCATAAGTGTCGTGCTTTTGCATAAGTTAACTTCTCATTTTCATGTAACTGAACATGAGGTGTAATACCGTGTAGAAATCTGAGCCTGCAGCTAGCGTATTGAACCCTTATGTATTTAGTTCCATCTTCATCAGGGTGTTTATCTTTAAAAATCTTCATTGGCCAGACAAGATCATTTTTCACAAGCCAAGTTTAATTGTGTATTTTCAGTAGGATTTTGGATTATCTCTTTTATGCTGCCGAGCCTTTGAATGACAACTATCTGGGGACCAACGGTTTTTAACAACTTCAAGGAAATCACATATGAATTCATCCGGGCAATCAAGTTCGTCCTGCAATTCAGCTAATTCATCAATAAAGAATTCAAATGTTCTACTTATTAAACCTGACTTTTGCTTTTGGGACGGAATCCATTTTTCCATAACTAGTAAAACATTAATTACCCAAAGTTAAATTTAAACTATTATTCCATAACTTATTTGGTAAACACCTGATATTAAAAACGAAAAAGGAAGGTTTATTAAGACTAAAAGCTTAGCGGCAGTAATTTTATTAATTGCTGTCATAGCTAAATGTTATTAAAAAATAAATCAAAAAATTATCGAGAACATAACCAGAAATTATCCATCCCTAAAGGTCGGTTCAGGTAGGGCTAACCAGTTCGGGCACGAAAAGAGGTAATCACTACAAAAACTTGAATTAATTCCGGATAGAGTTGGTCAGTAGGAGAAGATCTATGAAACGCTATTTATTATTTTTCTCATCGGCTTTATTTTTGACAGGTATGAATGCACAAGCCGAAAGTTTTTGGTTGATCCTTCAAAACAGTAGTTACGGAATGGAAAAGATAGAAATGAAAAACATGTCGCAATGCGAGGAACAAGGCAAGCAGTACACAAAAAGTTCGGGTATTCCTCGTTATATTTGCTTAATTGGCAAATAAGAAAAAGTATCAAAAAAATACCTTAAGAAGAATAACAAGATAATTAACTAAGTGACTTTTGATTAGTAGACGTATGGAATTGGGTTTAACAATATTAACAACAATTTTCAATTGTAATTGAATTTTCTTCAAAAGTATCAGCAATATATTGAAGCATTAATGCAATAAATGGAGGAGGACATTGGAGCTCACTTGCATACTTAGCGTATTACTGAGCAGTTCCCTGCATTGCTGGAAAAATTATGTTTTTGATTTGATCTTCAGCGAGTGAGCACGTCTTTTCACATTTTTCCAGTCATAGTTTGCAGTCACCTAACAACAAAACCATAAATGTATTTTGCATGGAGTCAATGTATTAAATCCATTTACCCTTTGCTCAAGCATTTGATCAAACGACACCTAATTTCATTCCACTTTTCACCTTTGCAAGAATCATGTCGTCTAAGTCATTGTCTGTTTGAAGAACTAGCCACTCAATTGCACTGATAATAAAAGCTTTCATTTGTTTTTTGAAAAATTTTTTCAGCATCAAAAAAAGTACTGGCTTAAGTATTAAGAAAAGGAAACTAACCATTGGATTCCAATTTATTCAATATGGTTGTACCTCATATTCTCAAATTTTGGTGTAACCACCCCAAAAAACTTCGTATTGCACTACAACATCGACTTGATTAATTGGTTAGATTTCTTTTGTAATTAAGTTTCGTCATGCTTACTCCATATTACATAATTTTATTCGCAATCCTTCTGGTGGTTAGCTCTGCCTCAATTTTTCATATGTCAATTGCAGAGCAAAGCTGATGACATCATTTTTCATAATTGCTATGGCTGGTTATTTCTATTTAATGGCCTGCTTATGGAGAGATTTAAGAAGAACCAAAACGAGTTGAAATTCACTTAATATTTAATTTTTCAAAATTGCTTGGTAACTTCAAAGAAGACTCGAACAAAAT
Organism: Prochlorococcus sp. G4PB17; assembly: GCF_059772445.1. NCBI lineage: Bacteria > Bacillati > Cyanobacteriota > Cyanophyceae > Synechococcales > Prochlorococcaceae > Prochlorococcus > Prochlorococcus sp. G4PB17. The sequence continues at coordinate 472,763 of NZ_CM186288.1, forward strand.
CTTCTTCATTATCTAACAAAACGCATGAATAGCATTACAATATTTTCAGCTTTTGGTATACCCGCGATAATTGGGATGGGAATTGCCTGGGTCGGTAATCGAATTATTAAAAATGAAAAAGAACTCAAAGATCGTGAATTAGAACTTAAGCTTCAACTAAACAACAAATTTGATTGAACTTTTTGATAAGAAAAACTCAATAATGAATAATATAGGCCTAGTTTTATTTGATATCGATGGGGTTATTCGTGACGTAACCAACAGCTATCGATTAGCTATCCAAGAAACTGTACATTTTTTTTGTGGGTGGAGACCCTCGATAGAAGATATTGATTCTATAAAAAGCGAAGGCTGTTGGAACAATGATTGGGATTTGAGCCTAGAAATGATCAATAGACATCTACAAAAAAACAATCTTTCTTTTTCAGCTCCGTCTAGAAAAATATTAATTGAATGCTTTGAAAACTTTTATTTTGGTGGAGATCCAAACCATGACGCTAGTGAATGGTCAGGTTTTATTAAAGATGAAACGTTATTAATCAAACAAACCCTTTTTCATGAATTAACCCAGCGAAGAATTGGTTGGGGTTTTGTAAGTGGAGCTGAATTACCATCAGCGAAATTCGTCTTAGAGCAAAGGCTCGGCTTAGCCTCTGCTCCCTTGATTGCAATGGGTGAAGCACCTGAAAAAACTGATCCAACAGGATTTATTTCATTATCTTCTAAACTTTCAAAAAAACCTTTAGGCCTTTCCAACCATCCAATTGCGTATATTGGAGATACTGTTGCAGATGTTAAAACAGTTATAAATGCTCGAATTAAGATCCCAGATCAGAAATTTGTCAGTCTCGCTATTGCCCCCCCACATTTACATGTAGCTTCAAGTCGAGAGAAACGTCTCAGATATGAGGCAGAATTGAGAAAAGCAGGTGCAGACTTGATTATTAAATCGATGGACAATTTAAGAAATGAAATTCTAAATTTGTTCATAAACCAATAGATAATTCAATAATCTAATTTTTGAGTTCTCGCAATTGTTCATTTTCCCAAAGAAAAATCCATATAAGATAATCTCTTAAATTGAATTTGTTAAAAAGGTGCTTAAGAAAATTAGTTAATGATGAGTTACCAATCTTTAGAAGGTAACTGCAAAACTAAATCAAGCTGAAACTGCTTCAGCATTAATCACATCATCGCCAGAGATATTTACGTCATCATCATTTGATTTCTTATTCTGAAAAATATAGTAAGCAGCTCCGCCTGCGACTGTTGATGAGACAATTAATCCAGAAATAAGTGTAAGTGCAACAAATCCACCTATCAGACCACCTTTCAAACGAAGAAGGTTTGATTTAATTAAAAGAAGTAAAAGTAATGTTGAAGTTGCTTTTAGGGAAACGATTCTTAAAGCTGTTAAAGGCCAAAAAGGATTAAAGATTAACATTTTAAAATTTCTTTCTTCAAATGTAGAGGCTTTTTTGACTTAATGAGGGAAAAAAACTAGAAAATGGTGAAATTCCTTGTAGTTCCCTCAGGGGTAACAAAGTCTTGTACAACTTCCTCCTTCAAACATTCAGTTGGATAGGAGATCAGATTCTTTGCTGTGAATCCTGCACCAATAGCGACCACTCCAATCACAAAAATCCATTTTGATCTTTCACTTGAAATAAGTCTGTTACTCATTTACGAAATACCCATTTATTTTTATTCTGTCAAATAGACTGAGAATTAGGTCATAAAGATATTCTTAGAGAATTCTATCAGCATTTTGCGAAGTCATTACCCAATAAATAAAAACCCCATGAAGAGAAGAGTTAATATTTTCGGCCAAAAGTTTTCTGGATAATTCGAATCAGACTGAATTCATTTTCTTTTCTCATTGTTTCCAACGTATACGTTCTGGATGATGTTGTTCAATTTTCCTAAGTATCAAAACAACACTCACGATACTCAATGGTCCAATAACAAGAGCACCTTGGATAAAGGTTTTTATTAAAGGATCTAAAACAGCAAAACAATTCATCATCTCAACAACTGACGCCGCCATTACAACCAATAATCTTGAAAGTGAGTCTGCAGGAATCAAGAACATATCTTCTTACTGATTTACTTGTTGCTTTTATCTTAGTATTAGCTTGATTATAGATATTCAATTTAATTATTTTTCGAATGTGCGGTCAGCGTCCAAATATTCGACTTATCCGTCCTCGGTTTGTTATCTGTTAGACAACAAACCGGGTTTCAACCTCTGGTAAGTTTCTTTATAAAATATTAGTTGTTGTACTAAGAAGATTTCAATAATGTTGCTAATTTCAAATTAGCACCAAATTAATTTAATTGACCTTCAGAGCATTACTGTTATTAGTACATCTACAAGCAGTTCTCATCCCTTTACTTATTGGACTTAAGTCCATAAATAGATTCAAGCAAATTAGATTTCCTCTGCTACCGCCATTTGCCTTTATCTCATTAGGTCTTGCCTCAATGTTTGAGATGTTTGATCATACGACTACGGATTGGATATATGTAGATCACTCATCAATATATAATTGGCTGTTTTATTCATTTCTTTCTATTGGATTGTCGTTCTTTACTATTTCAGTAGCTAAAAACAAGTCGATTATAACTAGCAATATTTTATTAATAATTTCCGCGGTTCTTTCTTATTGGTTCCTAGGTAAGTCAACAACTCTTTTAATTCAAATTTTAATAAGTATTCTACTTATATCGCAATGGTGGATCCGATTTAAAGATTGGATCTTTTTTGTTTATCCAATCACCGGAGTAATATTTACAACATTTTTTGGGATTCTACTATCAAGTTCAGGTGAACAAATTTGGCATGTATTTATAGGTCCATCTGGAACTATAAGTGTTTTAGCTTTTTACTCAGTTTTAAAGAGATCAAGAAAAAAAGAAATAATTTCTGCTTAAAAAGATATTGATCAACATCAAGGTCCATATGATTTATTAAAATTACATTTGCGGTGATCTACTTAGATAATATGATTCATCCCGTCACGTTGATTAGTGTTTAAAAGCTAATGAGTCTGAGTTCTCATAGGCAACACAAAATTTATATTGCTGCAAAAATGGGATATGGAATTGGTTCTGAAGATCCAGAAGAATTGGCCTTTTATGAAATGATCAAGAACGAAATAGAAAAAGGCATCAAAAAAAGAAATATGGGCATTCAAATAACTGATTAGAATCTCATTTCAGAAAGTGTCTAAAGATAGAAGTAGGCCATTTGACTTCGCTAACTTAAAGATCTGCGGGTGTAGTTCAGTGGTAGAACGTCAGCTTCCCAAGCTGAATGTCGCCAGTTCGAGTCTGGTCATCCGCTTAAAAGAAAATCGAAACTAAATTCTAATTGTGTGGTGTAACTCACAACAGCAAGTTCAGTCCACAGTCGACAATTGATATCGACATAATTTTATTTTGGAGATTTCATGGATAAACCTACTAAGGAACAAATTCTTGCGGCATCTAGTGGATGGGTAGCTACAACATTAAATTTCCTGCCTGGCTTAGGTGCTGGATACCTTTACCAACGTCGCTGGATTCCTTACTTTATAACTGGAGGTGCAGCTACAGCTTGGTTCGTTCTTGGAGCTATATTAAATGGTGATTCAGAGCCAACAAAAGCCGAACAATTAATTGGAATAGGAGGCTTATTTTTGATCTCAATCACAACAATGGTTGAGGCTAAAATTGCTCAAAAGAAAGCGATATTAGCCGTAGAAGAACAGATTGAGGCAAAGACTACAAAGAAAAAAGGAGGTCTTTTTAGATAATCAGCTATTTAGAAAATTAATAGTGATGACATTAAAAAATCATAATTGTGTTAGAAGAGGTTGAAGATATGATTAATTAGACAGAATTTTATACAAAAATACGCATGCTTTTTTTGGTTCCTAATCATCTGATCAAATAAGTGGAACTTGAAACACCCCTATTCAGCTTAAAGATTTTAATTCCGTTTGAACAATGGGCTGCGATCTATGACAGTGAAGAAAACAAACAACTTATGAAAGAAGAAAAAAATTTTTTTTTATAGTTGAATAAAGAAAGAGGATCCAACTAGTGCCATTGTTATAGAGCAAGTTGAAGAAGGTAAATCAGTCGCAATGTTTTCCAATCCTGAAGTAAGACCTTTAATTTAAGAAGCTGGACACATTTATGATTCAACCGTCATCACTAGTTACTTGCAAAGTTAATTAAAAGATGAAACACTTTCTTTCTCTTGTTGTATTTGCTGTATTTATAAGTGGCTGTACCAAGAACACTTCTCGAGTCAGTTCCTTAAAACAAAATGTAATCTTTGAAACTCAAAGACAAAGAGATCATTGCCTAGATTTAGATTGGTATGCTTAAAAAATTCAAACTGCTAAAGCAATTTAAGAACATTAAAGCTTCGAATCTATGCTAGAGATATAAATAAAAGAATAATCGAATTTAAGACTTAACCAACTAAAAAAAAATCTAAATGAGCAGTACTAAACCTAAGCAGACAATAAGAACTTTCTCTGAGTTTTCAAAACAAGCTGACTACTCATTCATGGATTCACTCGAACCTGATCCGCAGGCAACAGATGATGGTGACGACCACCTAACAAGAGAAGTCTTTTCTGGTCACTATGTACCTGTAACTCCGACAGCAATTCCAAAACCAGAATATATCGCTCACAGTAAAATATTATTTAACGAGTTAGGCTTGAGTCAGGAACTTGCTCTAGATGAACTTTTTCTTCGTCTATTCTCTGGCGACATAAGTGTTGCAACAACACCGATGCGACCAGTTGGCTGGGCTACCGGTTACGCACTATCTATCTATGGAACTGAATATATTCAGCAGTGTCCATTCGGAACAGGTAACGGCTATGGAGATGGGAGAGCTATTTCAGTATTTGAAGGCCTCTTTAACGGCAAAAGATGGGAAATGCAACTTAAAGGAGGAGGGCCAACACCATACTGCAGAGGAGCAGATGGACGAGCAGTGCTTCGTTCAAGTGTTCGTGAGTTTTTAGCGCAGGAATATATGCAGTCACTCGGAGTACCGACATCTCGCTCTCTCACACTATATGTATCTAAATCTGAAACAGTCCGCAGACCTTGGTATACAAAAGACTCCAATTCAATTGATCCAGACATATTAGTAGAAACACCAGCTGCAATCTCAACACGAGTCGCACCATCATTTTTACGGGTAGGTCAGATAGAACTCTTTGCACGTAGAGTACGAAACAATGAGCATCAAGATGCAATGAAAGAGCTCGAGATGATTGTGAAGCACTTAATCGTAAGAAATTACAAGGAAGAAATTGATCCGACCCTTAGCTTTAGCAATCAAGTCGTTGAGCTCGCAAATTCATTCCGAGAAAGACTCACATCATTAGTAGCCAATTGGATGCGGATTGGCTACTGCCAAGGTAATTTCAACAGTGACAACTGCGCTGCAGGAGGTTTCACCCTCGATTACGGTCCATTTGGATTTTGCGAACTCTTCGATCCCCGATTCCAACCTTGGACAGGAGGTGGTGAACATTTTGCATTCTTCAATCAACCAGTAGCTGCCGAAGCAAATTATCAAATGTTTTGGGGGGCGCTTCGACCTCTGCTTGCCGAGAACGCAAATGCGCTGGACAAGCTAGATAGCATCCGCGATGAATTTACTAAAGTAATGAATCAGAAAATGGAGAACATGTGGACAGAGAAACTAGGCCTAGTCACCTATGACGCACCTCTAGTAAATGAACTACAACAGCTCATAATTAATACAAAGGTCGACTACACGATTTTTTTCCGTAAACTTTCAAGTATTCCAAAAACACTAAAGGACTTAAAAGATAGTTTCTATCTACCAATTCCAGAAGCGATTGAGACCAAATGGATCAATTGGCTACAAAGATGGCGGGAGCAAGTAATTAACAAAGGTGATCAAAATGAATTATCAGCCAAAATGAAACGCATTAATCCAAAATACACATGGCGGGAATGGCTCATCACTCCAGCATACGAAATGGCAGAGAAAGGCGATTATAGTCTAATAAGGGAACTACAAGCTGTTTTAGACAAACCTTACGAGGAACAATCGCTAGAGGTACAGAAAAAATATGACAGACTCAAGCCCAAGAAATTCTTTGGAGCTGGTGGGATTTCCCATTACAGCTGTTCCTCATGAATCAACTCCAGCATTTTAAATCGAGTTTATAGAAATTAAAACAAGTTTAATTATCTTCATTAGGAACAACAAACATAGAAAGATTCTTTGGATGGCTGTTTTATATAGGTAACCGAACTAATCATTTTCTCGTTAAAGAAATAAATAACACATAATTGAGGTTTAGTTTAAACGATGTCCGAAGAAACAAAATTTAAAATTAGAATTTTTCTTCCATTTAGTTGGTTCATTCCCGCTCTAATTTCTTTTGGAGTGATTAATTTCCACCAACTATCTGCGGGCATACCACCCATATCAATTTAAAACTATGTCATCACATATTCCTGATTCTACGAATCAATAGTTAAAAATTCCGATAGAGGAGAATTGTGGGGGCTAGATCTGTTTTCAAATAACATTAATCAACTTGAAATCAACTTTGACTTTTTTATGTAAAAATAATGTAACACCTATAAAACTAAATTCTCTGAAGCAAGAACGTACAGAATTACTTTCTTATTTGAAATATACCTTTGACTTTGGGACATAAACTATCATTAGGCAAAATGATGATGAGATAATTTATGAGAGCAAAGTATTACTTATTGAATATATTTAAAATTTATAAGGAGTAACAATATTTTCAACATAGAATTGTTTGATCAAGAGTTTTTTTTTTTCAAAAGGTAGAATTTTATAAATTTTCTAATACCTCCCAAAGTTAAAGAATGAAGTCTCAACTATTAATTTTTTGCCAAATAATTTCAGCATCTCTAAGAAGATAAATAGCTTCTTTCCTGCCAACGGCTCTTTCAGCATCACTCATTAACTTAATATACCTTTCTCTCAAAGCCTGCTTTTCTAGGACAACCTTGGTAAACATATGAAGCTTTTCATGTCGATCATCATATTTACTTTTGGCTACATTCCTTATTAAGCCATGCGGGTGTCTAGCTTTTATCCGAACATTGTGCCTACTCATTTAACAAAATCTTGGTAATTGATTTATCATCCGAATATTCTGAAAAGGGAAATTATCAACCGCGTGTAGGGTTAACCTCCATTTATTTATTAAACTTGGAAGCTGTAACTACTTCGATTCCGTAGTCTTTTGCGAGTTCAATTAACTCTTTCATTGACAAATCAACCAGATAACCTCTGATACATCGATAAGCATTAAAGCTTCCAATACTTTTTCTCTCATTAAACATTACACGAGAGATTCTCAAAGCTAAGGCTTCTTTGGTGAACAGTGCACAAAAAGATCTTTATGAATCTTATTCAACTTCTGAATATGTGTGTGTATAAATTATCTTAAAAAAAACAAAAAATAAGATCAATATAGTTGCCCTCAAAGTCACACTCTGAAAATTAACCTTTTAATATTTTATTTAAATAAAATAGCTATGACAGAATTAAAAAAAAACAAAAAAATTGGATTCATCCCAAAGACGTCAAAGAATTCACAGAAAAAAGAGGTAATTAAAGAGCCCAAAGGAAGACTTATCTCATGGTCTCCCTGGCCGCCTGCTAACTTCAAAACTCGTTACCCAGCATTCCCTTTAGTTACGACTGTTTTGATTTTAATAATTTTACGCTTGCTTTCCTTAACTAATTAGCGCAATTAAGTACTGGTAAATATTGAAAAGTTATATAAGGACAGGTGTTTTTCAAAAGTGAAAATAGGGTATTTCTCTTGGAGAGGCTGGACGCGTAGAACATATACCAAATTGTAAGCACTCCATCACATCATCATCATATTTTGGCTTGTAATTAGAAAACAACTCAGACATTTCATTTCCTTGAAAAGAACTCCCGGAAAAATTTCGAAATAATTGCTTGGAGAATGGCATAGTTAGACATCTAAACAACTTATTTAATTTCTACTCATATTGGTTTAAGAAATCTATGGGGAGGAACACTCAAGTATTTATACAGTCACAGAAAACGAATTCAATACATAGAGACAATGGTCAAAGAATTAATTAGTACTCTTCTTAAAAGACATAATTTTGTTGATACGAGGCAACTTTTTTCACGCATTACTTTGGCTTTTCACTATTATTTTTATTTGTCTCTTTGACTAAAGCTATCCGGAGACTGAAGATATGAAGTTTGGCCTAAATAGGGATCTTCACCAAAAAGATCGTTCATTTGCTTTTCTGTCATTGGCCCAGGAACTTGAACGGTTTCAGTAGGATCCGATTCTCTAAGCGGTGAATCTATTTCATCTGCATTAACAGCCGCAGGGCAAAGAATCAGTAGAAGACCAAGAGAACAAGAAACAATTCGAATTAATAATGCGTCGTTCATATTCATGCAATTACCTATCGGTAGGATCGGAACTATAAACTTGCTCAACCTTCTTATCCTGACTTGTTTTGTTCTTACTAGATAAAAAGCATCCACCTTCACCTCATGCAAAAACAAGAGCTGTTGTAAAAGAAAGGGCAAATACTTAAAGTACAATTTTATTAATAAGAAAAATTGGAAGCACAGCAATATTAAAGCCTCTTAAGAAAGTTCGTTTTACTGACTTAATTCATGTCAATTCCTATTTCCATTTCATTCATAGAAACCTCACTTTGATCATTATTTAATGGTCCTACACTAATTTCAGGCAAATTTTCTTCGCTTACATCAGGTAAAGATGGTTCAATAACTAACCCTAAAGGATTATCTCCATTGTCTTCCATAATTGGCGGCCCATCTAAAAGAAACTTGTCTTCATTTGTCACCAATTCTGATTCTGATAAAAGATTATTATCTTCACTAGCCATTCTCTCACTCTTATCCTCTATTAGTAATTTCGAAAGATCAACAACGTCTATAAGTACTGACTTCTGACTTTTATACATATCTTGTATGACATTAATTATTTCACCAGATTTTGTGGGTTGAGAAATAAAAGCAAAACAAGTCCAGCCAGCCAGAATAATAGAGATTAAGACAATAGAAATAAAAGCAGAATACATTGCTCTTATTATTGTTTTGATCATTCGGTAACTTTAAGATATTGTTAAATCTAGGCATATCATTTGGCACTTAAAACGACATCTTCACACCCTGTAAAGGCGTATAAATACTTTAGGGTTTACTCTCCAGGTTTTTGCTAGCCGGTTTGAGTAGAGATGTTAGAGGGAATTTAAGAACTTAATTATGTCTTTAAATCCATTCAATCTTTTAATTCACAATATCCAAGCATTATTCCTAAGTATTATTCAAACGGAAAAACAACGAAAAGATGAGGAAAAGGAATGCTTACAGTTTGGAATTTGTGGTGTGCAAGCCCAATCACCTAGACCAGAAGAGTTGTATTTTGGATGAAAATAAATTCAGAAATATGCCACTTCAGGGATATTTTCAATAAATTCATCTAATTCTTGATATTTTCGTTCTAAATAAATGATCTTTTTGGTTTTCGTCATTTCATCAGAATAAAATTTTACTTGCAAATGAGAAAGCAGGTTATCACCACTCATCAAAAAAGTTCCACTTAATTTTTACAAACTATTAAACCTAATAATCTAAAAAAGCCAAGCTGTACAACTATAAAAATGTTGTACGCCTCACTTAAAACGTTCACGGATTTGACAGAGAGACAAGTTTATCAAAATGTACAGATCTTGAGAGACTAACTTTTGACGATTGGAACGGAATAAATACTTGAGTGTTTATTCTCTATGTATCATTAACCCAATAGGAGTAGAAATAAATTGTGGATCTTCGACCTCCTATGTCCTACGGAAAACGCTTTGCTCAATTGACTACAGAAGCTGCAGAAAATGCAGCTCGACTTGTTCTTAGTCAATTATCAGAAAGACTGAGTTTTTCAAAGCATCCATCAAACAAAGACGAAGAAATGGAGTGTTTGCAATTTGGTATTTGTAATTATCAAGCTCAACCACAAAGAATAAATTTTTAGTGTCGAATGAAATACACTGAACTAATTTTAATATTTTCGTCATTATCTTTGACGTTTTTAGGTTTCTCTTTTCTCTCTATTTAATAAAGAACAAACCTCATGAAAATATTAGACTAAGTTTTTTTTAATTGTTTAATAGCTATAAAATTATTGATTATCCGAGTCCTCCAAAAGATCAGAATATTCAGATGACTTTGCTATCGGCAACTCAGATGCGCTATTAGTTGATCTCACTAACAAAGCAGTTAATTCTGCTGTCCTTTTGTTATTAACAACATTACTTCCATGAGCAGAAACCGCTGCCCCAGTGACAAGCGCAGAGATTGGCTTCCACCAAGGTAAAGATTTTAAGTCGTTCTTTTGAACTTCAGCCAGGAAAAAACCTACCCCAAACAAAATTCCAAATACAGCTCCTGACCATAAGCATATTTCGGCAGAAATCGTTGTGCTTTTTTCAGCAGCATTAATTTGATCTTCCATCAGTTAAAAAATCGAAAGCTAAAATTGTAATTTCATTATATATAAAAACACTTTTCAAATCTAATGAAAATAAGTAATTAATCCATTAACAAAAACTTAGGTAATATCTAATAAAAAACAAGCAAAGATATTCCTAAAAAAGAAAATGACAATGAGAAAAATATCAAAAGTAGTTCAGTAGTTTTCATTGCCACTCAGAATCTTCTAAAAGATTTGAACATTTCTCGTGATTGAGGGATATACCCTCCAGAGAGATTCTTGATATAAGTCATTTGACATTTCAGAATATTCTTTATCATCAAGCAGTACAAACAAAAGTGTGAGTGGGTGATATTCGGTTTACATGGTTCGGTTTGATGTACTTGTTGCTCTTCCACTATCTCCTTCAGGTCAGTGCAAGAGATGGCTTTGAAGAAAGTAAATAGCTTATCAACATGATTGGGAGCGAATAACACTTTATTTTTAAAAGTGTGGTGTGATAATTTTTTTATTTATTAATGAAACTTATTTAATTCATATGTGCTTCCTGATCAAGAAACACATATGAAAGTGCTAACGTTCTTGTTTAATATGTTGAAGGTGGTTGAGAATCAGACAAGCTTTAAGGTTTCGAAGTCATCAACAGAGTTTTGAATTCTGAGAGGACAAGTGGATGGGCGATTGTAAAAGCATCTGATCACAAAAAAGTTTGGAAAAGTCATGTTGTAAATGGTTTGTGAATGATGTTGAGGTCATTACTGTTCTTACGATAGTGAATATCTTGCTTTGCATAAAGAGTTGGATTAGTTATAAAAGCTTTAAGTCAATGGTTTATTTTAAACAAACCTATTAAAAACTTGTACTAGATGAAAAAAAATTAAAAGTATTTCTCGTATAAGTAATTATTAATGCAAACTAAAAGTCTTAATTCAAATGAAATATCTTATCGTTAAGCAGAAAAATCAAAAGTCCTATAGAACTCATTGCAAGTAAAATTCCACCAAAAATAAGAGTATTACTTTTTTCAGGTTGTCCTTGTTCAAGAACTTTTTGAACATTTTTGGTATTTGTTTTTATTGACTTCTTTTTCTTACTCATCAGCTTATGAGTACTTTGTTTGTAGGACTGAAACTATCTAAACACAACTTCTCATGGATCCCACTATTTCTTCTCATACCAATATTATTTACCAATTAATAGTCATGGACAAATACACTTCATTTTTCAATACTTTTGACTTGTCCCATTTTTAAACCAGTAATTTCAAATAATTCTTTTTTAAGTTTTTTGGAAGTTTTCCTTTTGAGTAGCCTAAAGTTTTGAGCAACGGTACTTCCTTCAGAATTCTGACCAGTTACTGAAAATAAAAAATTCTTCCCTTCCCCTACCTGAGATCCCAAACGACCTCCTCCATACACGCCTCCTAGCAGAGCTGGTATACACAGTATTCCTGCACTTGCACCACATACTGCAATGCCTACAACTGCTCCTGAATAAGTACCACCAGCCGCACCTGCGACACCAAGGATAAGATTATCATCTTGTCGAACTGAATACCACTGCGAAATACTATTCTTGGGGATGAACTCAGTTGGTCCTGAGAACCCCTCCTCTGAGAGAGTTATCAGACAATTAGAAACCTCAATACTAGAGTCGTCATTACTTGAAGTGGATTGATTAACATCACATAACGCATTATAGTCTTCTGCTCTCGCAGCAACTGGATATAATAGCCCTACTATTAGTAGAGAAGAAATAAACAATTTTGACATTTATTACGTGAGTCGAAGTCACGGAATTTTTTTAATTACTCTTCAAGACTACCCATTGTATTTAATTCAACCATCAAAACTAATAAAACTTACAAAGTATGTTTCTCCCTCTACCACTATTCAAATACAGGGTTTAAAAATCTAAAATCAAACACACATACTAAGGTTTCTTTACACCTTTACGCATCCGAATGAAGGGAAGGCTCTATCACTTTCGAAAGCTCATAAAAAATACTTTTACCTAACATAAGTACAAATAATCAATGTTTAAAGTAGATAAACGGCATAGATACTTTCATATTCTTGCAAAACTACAGCTATCAAGCATTCGGATATCATTTTGGAGGGAATAGCTATTTCCTTGACTATATGTTTGTACCCATGGGTATACTTATTATTTTATTTAATAAAAGATAAGACGGGTTGAATTAACTGGTAGCTCAAGGATGCGGAATCTTAATCAAAAGAGAAGTTTGAGGATAAATTATAGAAATTAAAAATTTATATAATTGCCGACTCTTAACTAGTGAAATTTATCAAAGCAAAGTCTTGGGTTTCTATCAAATCCAATACAACCATTTCTCAATAACTTTTACTAAGCCAGTGATCCAGAATGATAGATTTCGAATAAATTTTTGCTGACCATTTAAATAACATCATGCAGAATACAACTTTAGCGTTGGCTTTTTCAGAGTGGGGAATAGGAAGGTTCCCATTGGATTTAATAATATTCCTATCAGTGGTGCTGATCTTTGCTTTGCCAGCGGGTATTAATCGAAAAAAGATTTTTGTTGAAGGAGATGCATTCACAACTAGATTGAAAAACTAGTAGAAAAACAAAAATTGCCATCTAAATCATTACGATATATTGAAAAACTTTAGATGGTGGTCATGTAAGCAAGAAATCCAACAGGAATAAAAAGCAGGGCAGCAATGGAAAATCTTACAAATTTACCTGTTCCTGAATCTCTTGAATAGTCCGTGAAATGTTTTGTGTTGTTCCAATCGGACCAGTTTTTAGGACTTTTAGATGATGGCATTTTTAGAGTTTGATATGAGTGAGAGACTTTCGTCTAAAAATTTATAATATATATAATCTACAGACAAAATTCTTCTCAACGTGGTTTGGTCGCGGTAGTACTAACCCCAGAGATAAATTCCTCAATAAGTTTGTGACTCTCTAAAAAAATTTCCACCCATCAGAGGAGTTATTGATAATAGTTTTTATTGACCATGACAAATACATTTACCACCCTTCCAAGCAGAACACTTCTTCTTTTTGCATTTTTTCTTTTTCTTCTTATCTCCCATGTGAATTAAAGTCTAGAATTTAATTTTAGAAGAAGGGCATTTTGTTCTTTGATTATAAATTTAATTTTTCTTCTATGATATTTTTAAACAGTATCAGCAGCTATAAGAACTGTTTAATAAATAAGTTGAATTCAATTATTATTGATTGTAATACCTGATTAAATCAACGATCAAGAAAATCGCAAACCCAATAGCAAGAACTATTGGCAATATCTGATTTCTACGAATTTTTTGGATGATATTCGGAATATCATCCTTCTTTTGTTTTTTGATAACCCTGGGAGGCAAACCCTGTTCTTTTCTTCTTTTAGCTTCTCCCATTTTTTAAAGCCTTAACATCTACAATCATGACGGTTCTATAGGAAATTTCTCAGATCTTAAAGATTAAAACATGGAGTCCATAAAATATTGGTCCTTTCATGCCGATCCTATACAAAAAGGATTACATCATTAAATTACGTAGACAGTTAAATAAATACGGTGACTAGACTTATGAGAGAAAAAGTTCACTCTGTGACATTAAATACAACCTATTTAGATTCTTTGATACATCCTTATATCCAGAGACTTTATGAATATGACAAGAAAACTCACCTATCGATACGCATTCACATTATTGAAAATGAAGAATGCCGAAGTAAGAAATGAATATATGGATTTAGCAAAAGAAGCAAATTTAATATGGCATCAAAAAGTTAACCAAAAATCTAAGAACACTCCTCGAATCAACTACAGAAAATAGTTAATTTATAAATATTCTATAATCAAGCGAAAGCAGGTTTTTTCACAACAACAGTATTTTTTGCAATTTCCATCAACTGTTGAAATTGATTTTTAATTAACAACCCAAGGCCAAGATCAATAAGTATATGTAACACAAGGGAAATGCAAAAAACCGCATAAAAAATCATGTGACATATAAAAGTATTTATAAAATCATTTACCTCAGTAGCTTTATTTACTTCCGTTTCATTCAAATTTGATGAAACGAAATCAGCTAATGAATTTACACTTGCTGATTCAACCAATCCATGTTGCATCAATTCCTGATCTTTTACTGTTGGAGCAGCAGTAGCAGTCATAACCCAAGCCTTAACTAGATCTACCCTACTTTCTTATTCATAAGTTTGGCTTATGCCTGAATTATTTCGTTTTAAATCTTGTTCAAATAAGCAATTGTTTCTAGGTCTTTCTGCATCATGATTGGAACTTTTTGCACATCAAACCTTTTCTTTATTTTAGAAATCTTTTTTTTCAAGAAAGCTACAATGGTCATAAATCATTTATTTTGTCTTTATTAAAACGAAAAACTAAACAGATTCAATCCGTAAGAATTACCATTTAAAAAGGGGCACCAAGGCCCCAAAAGAAATCGGGTGTCAACTTATAAATGCTACTTTGTAAAAAGAGAGCTTTTAACCCCAGCTTGTTCCCACTTTTTAATTGTTGGCCTTAGGAATGACATGGGTAGAGCTGTCAAAATTGCGAACGAAACAACAAGAATTAGGTCAGTAGTGAAGTGATTTATTCCAAGATCTGTTCCAGCTAGCCAGAGCCAAGGAAATGCAGAAGCAAATAAAGTAGTTAGCATAAATTCTCTTTAATTCAGCCAGAGCTTATAAGACCATTGTATTCATTTTATTCATTGCTTAGTAAAAATTATTACTACCTTTTATCATTGTTTGGAATGTATTTATAGCCATACAAGAGTACAGACTTATTCTTATCAATAAGTCTTACCTTTCAGCAATACATAGGTACATAAAAAAGGATTTGCGATTACAACAATCCAAAAAATATAGGGGTGGACCAGCATCAACAAGAATGTCTGCATTTATTGTGTTGAACAGATCAACTATTAATAAGCAAGACATTAAGACCAACTCGCCTAAAAACTTTTCTAGCAGATTGGAAATTTCTAATGGAACTCGAAACAATTAACTAAAAACCTAGATCTAAATTGCATGCAGCAACAACAAAAGCGAAGCCTCTAACATAAAGCAATGTTTTTGCTGAAACAGATGGAGCAATCCTTTCTACTGAAAAACCAACATGCTTATAAGAAATACACCCAAAAGCAAATGAAGAGATCCAGTGGTTTTTAGAATCATCCTTATATTCAAATCTAGGATTTGCTCTATGGCTTAGTTTTTTTTAACAATGAGATTGTTTCTTCTAGATCTAAACAAGGTTGAATAGATATATCCATCAATTTTCTCCAAGGATGCCAAAGTTTCCAAATCGTATCTAAAGAATCTGCCCTGACCACGCAGTGACCAGTACCATTTTGAATCATAAAGACCCAGGAATGAACCTCATAAGTTTCTGGCCTATTCTCTACTCCTCCTGTTTCATACCATTTAATTAACATATCCCCACCAATTTCTTGATCTTCTCCATCATTAAATTCATAGGAGATCAGATAACGTTGCATAACTTAAGTGTAAAC
Organism: Prochlorococcus sp. G4PB17; assembly: GCF_059772445.1. NCBI lineage: Bacteria > Bacillati > Cyanobacteriota > Cyanophyceae > Synechococcales > Prochlorococcaceae > Prochlorococcus > Prochlorococcus sp. G4PB17. The sequence continues at coordinate 488,842 of NZ_CM186288.1, forward strand.
AGACTAATATAACTACATTGAATAAGGTAATCAATAATTCAATTAAATATCATGTTTCTATAACTTTGAGTTAGCAACTATTGATCTACAGAAAGAAAGAAAGAGAGAAAGTATGTATGTGTATATTTTTATACCAATAAATTAGTAAGAACAGCTCTTAATAATAGTTGTTTTGATCAATTTATTATTAATTGGGCTTTCCCAATTTTTTACTTTTCTAAGCTCAGAATTTGCAGGGAATTTACTAAATAATCTATTATCACAATCAATAGCTAATAAAAAGGAATCATCATTTGAAGCGGTTTGATCTTCTGGATTGATATCAGTGTGTTTAACAATAACTGAAAGAAAACCCTTATTATTATATTTAATTGAATTCGGGTTTATGGACAATAATTCATTACTTGTCCTCGAGACTTCCAACCATTCGATCTCCTCAGCAAATATTTTATAAGGTGAAGAGAAAAAAATTAAAAAAGAGATGATAAATAAGAGAATAAAACTGCTTATGTAATTTCTTAAAGTAATCATTATTAATAACCATTTTTACAATTATGCCTATTGAACCTAACCAATAAGAAAAAATAACCTATAGCTTATAGTAAATATATATAAATTATCTTTTCTTAAAGAGCTGAAGTTATACGTCTTGAACATTCTAGTAATAATTTCAATAAAAATTCATATCATACAAAAGAAGTTGATTTAATTCAATTCGATACTCTATGTAATTGTAATTAGCTTCTTATATTCCGCTTACTTATAAAGTTGATGATATGAAAAATGTTGCTCCATTTCTCTTCCTAATGAAAAAAGAACTTCATTAACCATTTTCAACTGCTTCTCCAATTCACATCTCTTAAACTGCAGATCGACAAATCTTCTTTGCATCTCTTCTTGAGACCTCCTTACATAATCTTCATTATGATTAGATGTTTTTTGTGAAACTTGGTTATTCATGGTTATGACATTAATTTAAAGAGAAGAGAAGCATTAAATACTTCCTATGCACTCAGTGGGAAATAGCATTAGTCGTGTATCTATTTCTTTTTTAATAGAAATAAACACCAACAGTAAATCCGTCTTAATGCGGGAGTATTTTGACGTCCGTTTTCTTACCTCAGTATTTACTAGTACTAGAAAAGCCTAGGAATGATTTGACCAGTAATTGCATAAGCACCTATGCAAGAAGTTATAGCAATCATGGCAGCTCAACCATTCTATTTTCAGCTTTCCCTGCATTAAAGTTCGAAGGAAGCCATTTAATAGTTAATTCTTTCATTAATTCTAAGTAATTAAATAAATAATAACAATAAGTTGTTTAATAACAGTTGTAACGGCTACATTCATGAGTAAGCAATATTAATTATAGCTATAAATATTTATAATACTAATAAAAGGGATTCTTGCATACCAGTAAAAGATAGACGTCTAAACTTAAATCAAATAAGTAGTAAGTGAAGAGTCATTAAAGCTTGATTTACTTTTCTTTGTATTTTTATGAAATGAAATCAGGGCTAAGTCATAAGAAGATAAACCAACCTCATTTTCAAAATAGAACTGCTTAACTATTGCTTTTTGCTTAGCAATCATTGCTTTTGTAGAATCCATGATAAACACCTATGTTTATTTTACTTAAATCTACAAATAGCTATTTTCAAGAGACATAAAGACACTTTTGAAATTGTTTAGTTACAATCTAGATTCTACACTTTACTATAAAGTTAAAAAATAAATCACTAGTCATTTAAATCTTTATTCTTTTTTCTTGGTTTTTTTAGCTTATAACCAAACTCAATAAGTTGATGATATGTCAACCTAGCTTGCAGAGCACTAAGAGATAGTCGTTTCTCATCATCTTTTTGAAAATAAAAATTTCCTCTATTATTAGAATTTTTCTCAATAGTTACAGACTCTTTCCCTTTCTTAAGAACCCAAGGCTCTTTTTGATAGTTATTTTCACCAACAGTGATATCCCACGGGACTTGTCCTGTCTTTTTGTTTAATGGCATCCTAAAAAAATTTATACCATATAAATTCATTTTACATCCTAACCTTGCTTTATACAAATTAAAGCTAATTATCTTTATGTATTTTGTTTATTAAAGAATATACAGGCAAGCTCTAGTATTCAAACTACTCTGAAATTAATATTGTTTTATTCGGATCGCTCTTTTGATGAGAAGCTATTAATTTAGAAGCAATTGGATTCAATAAATTCTCATATTTTCTAGATCTATAGATTTCAAATTTACAGATATCATCTCCACTTAAAAAACAATCATCAATAAAATCATCAAGTACTTGTGATGTCATTATAAAAAAAAAGATTAATCAATTAATGCCTTAACAATAAAATTTATCAAGTCCGTCTTAACACCTAATTTATGTGCTAATAATACCAAAAGCTAAAAAACACCTTATGGACAAGCCGCTATGTTGGCTGAATTCCCTGAATAGCTACTGCTCTAGTATTAACCAATGAGGAGGAATAGAAAATCGTATGTAGAAATAAGGTTAGTAGAAAGCTTGAAAATCTATATCTACTTTATTAAATCAATAAGAGCGGGACTTGCTTAGTCTTCTTCAAAAGGTCTCTTGAGCCCAGCTGTTTTGTGCTAATTAACTTTTAATGCCTATTAGTCCATCTCTATGCAAAAATTGATAAAGGATTATAAAGCTATGACTACTTACTAATGACTATCTCTGAAGTTCATGAAAAATGAATATATCTAAATTTCTATTGATTGATATTTTATTAGTAGTTACAGCAATTTCTCTACTTTCTTTACTTGAAGGTAAAAATATAAAGTCTCCTATATTCAGAGATTCAAAAAAAGAAGACTTTTTCAGGAAAAACTTATGGAACCTACCAAATAAAGAAAAGCTTTTAAATCTTGAAAAGATTGCAAAGGCCAAAGGAAGCGATATTAAAATTGATTCTCTTATCGGAACTTGGAAATTCAAATCTATATGGAAGAAAGATAACAAAGAGGAAGATTCTGTTTTCAGTTCATTACTTAGGATCTTTGCTGCAGAAATAGAATTCAAAAATACTAATTCAAAAGAGAACTCCCATGATTTATCTATAGTTACTTCAATTCGATTTGGACTTATTTTCATAAAGTTTTCTGGATTTGGATGCTTAAAAGGAGAGCAACCTTTCGTCACTTTCTTTTTTAACCTTATAGAACTAAAATTAAATAAAAATGTTTTATTGAGAAAAACTCTTAGGGAGCCAGAGGATGAGGGAAAGTCTTATTTTGAACTTATTTCATTAGAAAAACATGGCGAATGGCTTGCAGCCAGAGGACAAGGAGGCTCTCTCATCCTTTGGTTGAAAGATTAAAATAAACAAGTCAGATAACTCAAATGTATCTATGTAAAAATGTATTATTTTTTCTTAGTTGAACTGATGATCTTTCTTAGAAAAACGATTATATCGATAACATTTGCGCATGAAAGACACTGTAAAGACTTTTTTGTAGATCTTGCTATGAAGTCAAAAGCATGTAAACACTAACTCCAATAATTGGATCTTGTTCATTATATTATAGAATTTTTCATTCCTTATCAGCATGCATACATAGTATTACTAACAACTGCATATCAAAAAGTATTTTCTGAAGAATATTATTTTTGATCGAGATAAAAAGAAAGTTTAAATAAGTGAAAAGCCTAAATTTAACTTTTTAAAAGTCAAATATGAATATAGATTTTTAATTTATCAACTTAAAATAATAAATTCTAGGATCTGTAATGGATAGTAAAACTAAATAGTCGTATGTTGTCGTTAACATTACAAACAAAAACACTCAAAATCAAATATGTTAATACTAATGAATTAGTAGATACTCACTGCTAGAAAGACTTCATGAAATTAATTCTACCAATCTATCAAGACCTTAATGATTACTTTGCTGTAAGAACTAAGACGATATCCAGAATAGCAATTGCAGATATAATGGATAATAGTATGCTGATTAGATGGTATAGCAAAATTTTTGATAGCTACTTACTAGTAAAAGACTTGAAAGGCTTTGGATATTTTGAATCTGATTTTTCACACGGTTATTTACAAGCGACCTTTCGTTTTAACAAAATCGCATTAGAGGTGATCAAATTTCAATTAGATTTGCGAGGACTTAATAAAAAAAACACTAGAGAGATTTCGATAATTGAAGCAAGTATGAAAGTCTGAAAGGCAACTGAATGAAAAGTTTATTTCTTGGACCAGTATTACTATGGTTTGCTCTACCTGCCAACTCTGGTATCTATTACTATTCATTATATAGAGAAGGAATAGAAGTTCGTTGCAATGATGGGAAGCCAACTCTTTTAGTAGAAATCAAATCTGTCAGAGGTATGAAACTATTGGGACATGGAGAAGAATACAATTCATGGCCAACAATTTATTTGTATCCAGAAGTTCCGCCAATAACTATAAACACTTCCCAAGTACTGATGGCACACAATGTAGTTATCGAATACTTACCCCAGAGGAAAAATCAGCTTTAATACTAAAGACTTTTAAAATTTGCCTAGGAGTTGAATTGATACCCATAAAGCAAGATTGCTATGGATGGGATTAATCCATCCCTATAGCTAATCGCCAAACTATTGAGCTACTAAAGAAAAATCGCATTATCAGATTATGAACCGATTAAATGATCTAAGAGTTTTATTGAAAAGTGTTTTTAATAAGAAGCAGCCTAGGGAAAGAGAGTTGAAAAGAATTTTCCAGTGGAAAAGATATCTTGAATGGAAAGATTTAACGTCTGATGAAAAACTTTCAGCAAAAAGATTCTTATTAGTCCCTGTACTTGCTTATCTCATCGTTTGGATCTTTAATCAGAATTTTACATTAATTGTTTTACTTCTTATTGGATATTTGCTATATAGGAGATTCGAAAAAGGCGGGATTATAAAAAAATAAACAAACTAATTTATTCTTTTAGAACAGCTCATTGGAGTTTTATAAATAAAGAATGATGAAATACAAATAAGGTTAGCAAAATTTTCTAGAGCATCAGGATCTCAACAATCCCATAGGTAGCAGCTCTCTTATTGCACAATAAAGATGAAAATCACCGTTAGGATGACAAACTTTGCAAAAAAGAAATAGGGTATTAGCGATTTAGTTTTTTGGTGCTGTTGTAGTTTTTGTACCTGAGGTCATATAAGACCTAAATTCCCAAAAGTAATACCAATTCCGCAAAAGAATGCAAATTCTACTAAATCTCTGCATCCTGGCGGGATTGCATTTAAAACCACGTTAATTCGTTGAGCCATTTGACCTTGTACTCGCAGGTAGGTAAAAAAGATACATTAATATTAGAAATAAATAAAAAAATACGTGCCAGTTCATATGTGGGGTTTTCGAGAATTAGATGAACCTATAAGTTGGCGATCTCTTCTCCTGTCACCACTACTACTGCTACTAAGGCTGCTACTGCAAAAGCTGACAATTCCTTTTACAAAAGAACTATTAACAAATTAAATCTCACCCAAATTCGCTTCTACAACTTGAAAAGTGTATAAGATTGTGAAAGTGTTGGTCCATCAACATAAAAAAATTGTTTTAGAGTTTCATCTTCACTTAAGCAAATATCCCAAGGTTCACCTTTTAAAAATCAAAAACTAGGTGAAATTCGAGGCTTAACATTTGTCCCTAAAAGATCATAGATAGGCATCAATAAAGACTTTCAGCCCCAAGAACCACAACAAATCATACAAATGATGGAAGGCCGGTAAAACCATATGAGGTAATCGGACAACTGAACTTCTAACCAGATTGTGAATGCCCTCAAAGCCAAATAAGAATCAAATGAAAGTTTCTACACTTGAATCAAAAAAGTCTAGGCCAGCGCAAAAATCTTTTAATGTCCATAAAAATCACTAAAAACTCGAACATCAATAATTAGATTTATTAGCCTCTTGTTCAATATATTTTTTAAGAGTATATCCATGACAATCAAATGGATAATCTGCTCGTGTCATCTCACTTGCTTGAGTCTTATTAGCATCATTACCTCTAAATTTACGACAATCACATATAAAGTCCATATGAATTCCACTTTTATAATCTTTAACTCTCGCATCTAGCCATTTTTTTGCTTGTACTGGCATCTCTTGACAAGCAACCCAAGAACTCCAAAATAATGCATCAAACATTTTTATTGCCTCAGCTCTTTTATTAGGCCCTGCTAACTCCTCACAAAAATTATTAACAGGACAATCATCTCTACTTATATAAAACTTCTTTGATTGATTCTCCAAAGCTCTCACGTATTTATTTTGGTTCTTTACTGCATCTAAAGCAGCATTTAATTGATCTCCACCATATGTATTTATTATTCGCGCTTTATTAATTGACATCTGATCGATTTCCCCTGTTTTAGACTCAACGGAACAATCCTCTCGCCTGAAATCAAATTGTCCAAACACTTCAATTTGTTCTGTCATTAACAATTTCACCTAGAAGTCGAGAGCAGTAAATAAGGGATTGATGATTGTTTTTATAAGGAGCATTATCGATCATTTAATTTCACAAAAAAAAAATTTCAAATTTCAATAGAACTTTATAAAATCACGCTCGCATAGACGGAAGTAATTGTCAATATCAATTATGTTATTGGAATAATAAAGAGAATCAAACATACTATGGATTAATCGATCAAATAAATTTTTTAGTTGCTATGACTCCTACAAAAACATAGCAAAATCAAAGCTGTATTTATTTGGTATCACCTCAATAGTTGAAAGATCGAGAATAAATTAAATCTTTTTAGCTAAATATTCAATATAACTTTTCAGTGAATAGCCATGAGAGTCATCATTACCTTTTACATGGTCAATGTCATCTATAAGGTCAATGTTATGTCCAGCCATTAGATCCTTTACTCGTGCATTAAACCAATCATTAACGGGTTTCTCAAAAGAATCCTTTTGATGCTTAGACCACAGATCACTATCAAATGCTTTTACAGAATCTGCTCTACTCCACTTTGGTAGCCCTACAAAGTGATTCTTTACTGGGCAATCTTTACTATTAATAAAATACTTTTTAGAAGTTTTAGACATACCTCGTAAATATCGCTCTACAGCATTTTTATTTTTAACTAACAATTGACCTGCCTTATTTTCGTAATTGACTAGCACCTCTCTTCTTAAATCCTTTTTGCCTAAGACTTGTATTGGATCCATAGCTAATAAGCGCTTTTAGTTTGACTGAATTTCAACTGAAGATTTTTGAATACCTTTCTCCAGTAATTCATCACCGAATAAGGAAATGGATTATTTAGAGGCATTTAAAAAAATTACATCAACTCTTATTTTTACTCCTTACTTTGCCTTAAATAGAAATTGTTTAACATACTCACAAAATTGAGTTTCATTACATCTAAGTACTCTTGCAACAGATATACTAAACAAATAAAACATCTATAGCCAATTAAATTCGATTGTTAATTATCAATAATTACCAAATTGATTAATTTTCTATAAACAACACAGAACAATTTGTGGTAGTCTATGTATTACTCAATTGATAGCCTTTTACAAGGTTATATACGCCCCAACCAAGGCCTCCTAAAACAAGACCATAAAAAACAAATGGAACAATAGGATTTTTATATAAAAAAGACCTAACTTTTTTTTGGATATTTTCTTTATCAAGAACAGGCAATTTCAACTCAACTGGTTTTTCTCTTGGAGGCAAGCCTAGTTCCTTTCTCCTTTTTGCTTCTCCCATAGTTAGAGATTCTTATCCATTAACCCATCATGCTTGAAGGTTTCTTATTCTTGCTGATTATTAACATCTTGATTTGATTTGGGTTTGGAGCAACCACCTTCGTACTCGATCCCCAGTCAAGAGATGTTACAGGAATAACCGAAAGAACGGTCAAGGTGTTCATTTTATAGTTCTTCAACAATTGATAGTTGTATTTCTGAGAAAGGAGTTCTCATAGCAATCATCTCTTGGTATTCAAGGGGATTAAAAAAAGAACGTGTAAAAGATTCGACATGGCGTAGCAAATATCACCCTGTCCTTAAAAACGTAATCAAATCGACTAGAAATAGTTCCAAATACCCTTTAAATGGGAGAATACTTTGCAAGGTTCCATTAAAACAATGGCAACAAGGAACACCGATAAGAAGACAAATGCACCTAGCCCTTTTTGGGTTTCTTCGGTTTTGTCTTCAGGAACAGCAGTTCGAGTCCACTTGGTTGCCCCCAGCCGTAACTGATAAAGATTTAGTTACTACTAAAAAAAGATTGGTTATCTATTTACTGATTATCAAATTCTTAGATTATTAAATTCATTCCCTATGGGTGAAATTGGCAATAAATGAAGATATGATTTTAAATGTATAGCTGTTTATGGCCTAATACCTGAAGACATACGAACAATCCATACTCGTAATGGTGGTCAAGAAATTTGGACTATTTACGAAAAGTCAAGAGGTGGTAAGAAAGGAGAAAAGACTGAGGCTAGACGTTTTATATCCTTTGCTCATACATGACATTGATGGACCCATTAACTGGCATATAAAAGAACAATTGGCTATTTCCGTGAAAGAAGGTACGAACTTACTTCCCCCACTTGGTAAAGAGGCAACGCTGGCGATGCATGCAGAACTTACTTAAGTCGTAGAAAAGTTAGAGTTGCATCAGGTAAGAAATAAACCACGCGGCAAATATAATTTTTCCAAAAATGAGATAAGGAAAAAACTTAAAAGCCTTCTTTTCGAAATCTGCTTTATCAGCTGAAGTCATGAGAAAGAAGCAACTGAATTTCTAGCGGGGTTAAATCACTATTTTCTATTCCCCAAAGCTCACCTTTATCTGAGGCTTCGAGGATGGATTCGTAAAAATCAGGTGAAAAATTTGAAGGCATTGTTCTGATTAAACGATTACGGAATAAGCAACATCAAATGAACCTGATGCAAGTAGAAGGGCAGGGATACAGAAAAGAGCAAGGAACTTAGCTGCTGAAGAATTATTGATTGAGGTCATGATAGGTAGAGGTTGAAGAGGTTTTGGTGAAACAAGCGTTGAATATTTAATTCACCAATGCTTTAAATTTAAGAACAAACCATCTACTACTGATGTTCGGTTGAGGTAGGGCTAACCAGGTCTGGTTAATTAGATAAGCTTCGATACTTGGCAATTGGGGCACGTATTAATCCATCGAGTTATGATTGTTGGCTCATAAATATAACCGGAGGCCTCAACAATTGGTTTTGTCTCAGGATTGATGAAGATATCGTATAAAACATTTTCAGGTCCTTCAAACATAACGGTTGCTCTTTTGGGATCGACCTTGGATTGGCCGATATAAAAAGTCTTCACACCCATTTCCTTGAACATTGCTTGTTGTTCAGGAGCCTTCATATGTGTGCAGTATTCTTCAAATGTATTGCTCAACTTGAAGCTAAAACTGTGATTTCAGTAGCCATTGAGTCAGAAAATTTAGAAATTAAAGCACGGAGCCTATCAACATGACTGTTGAAGCAATAACAAAAAGGATCCTGCTAAAAGAATGTTTTTCGCTTTTTAGAAAAATTTAGGGGAGACTTTCCATCACAAGAATTATCTTCACAAGTAAAATTTTTGTCGTATCTATTTTTCCTGTAAACGGAATAGATGTTTAATTAAAACAAAAATTTTAGTTGGTAAAAAAAAGTTCTTAACAAAACCGCTAAGAACTTTTTCTAGATCTTTTCAAAAGGTTTTGAAAAAATTGTTGATATGATTTAAATGTATTGAGCTCCACCTAGAAAATTTCAGGAGTGATTTAACCAGTTGTTGCATATGCACCAGAAGCTGCAACTAAGCCAAGCATTCGTGCTCAAGCGTTAAACTTTTCTGCGACAGGAGTCATGGCAAAAATATAATATGGAGCAAAAATAAAGGGCGCTCATTATTGCCGTGAATTTTTACTCACGATTTTCAATCATGAGAATTGATGCTTTTTATAAGAAAAATTTATTTAATCATCGAGATGATTTGTGCTGAGTGCAATCTTTTCTCTTGCTCTTTTTTTCTGGCTAAGTAACTATTTAAGCTGGAGGAATTGGCACTGCATTTATGAGCAAGATTCAATTCCGACTGATGTATTGCTTTTCTTTTTGTCTTTTGCTTGAGTAGCCGAATATTTAGTTCGGTTGAATTTGAATGACTCGGTCTGGAGGAAAGAAACAGCTCAGCATTGTGGAGTGAGGTTTTCTTGCAAAGGCTTTTTCTGATTAAAGGAAGGTGATTCATCACGTTTCTCGGTAGAGGTAACCCCGTTCCCTGTTACCTAAACATGCATTTCCCAAGGGAAATCGAACGTACACAAAGTGTAGCGGTTGATACAGTTTTATGCGATCGGGCGAAATACTCAATTCTGATTTCATTAAAAAATCAACTTACCTTATTGCTTTTGGTTTGTTCCTTGTAGCGATTGGATACTTTGCTTAAACAGTGAAAATGGCTGAGATGTTTTGCTGGAAAAACAAGAACTAAAGCTAAAGCTATTACTTGGGAGTAAAAACTCAGGAGATCCCGCTGAGATCCCAGTCTCACTTTCGCATTAAAAAAACAGGCTGGGAAACCTACCTTTTTTAATGCTTTACTGCACCCAAAAATCACCCAAAAAGAATTTAAATAATTGGAAATAAAAAGATTTAACAGACTTAGAAAAATGCTCTTAAGATAGTGAATGTACTTACCAAGCTCAAAGTGAAAAAGGTTATTTCATTAGTTTTTGCTCTTTCAGTTATTGCTGGTCCCTCCCTTGCTTGGGGATGGGGTGAAGGTGGTTGCTCTAAAGACAAATCAAATCAAGATGCTAAAACTGAGCAAGTAGAAGAAACAGACACTTAATTGGAAGACCAAGAAAACAAACCATTATTTTTAAAGGTCAAATCCAGGGATACTGTTCTTGTGGGTGAGGATGAAATATGCAAGGTTCTTTCATTTACTGGAGGTTCCAGAGATCCAGACGCTCCCTCACTATTCCAAGTAGCGAATGTTGATACAGGCGAAATTAAACATGTTCATGCTGCTGAAGTTAAAGAGATAGTTTCTACTTACGAGCAAGAAGTAGAAAAAAGACTTGAATCTCCTAATGGAGGGCTGATAACTAACATCCTTCCAACGGTTGAAAACTATGAGAAAAAAATAGGCAAAAAGAAATTGAGTGGGAATGAGCTAAAGAAAAGATTGGATAGCCCTACCTCAACCGAACATCAGTAGTGGAGAAGTTTTTTTATATTGAACTTAAGCAAGAGCGAGTATCGAAAGGATGCGATAGCTCTGGTCAGAGAAGGGGACAGTTGCCGAAATCCTGTCCCTTTGCTCGCACATCATAAAAAGTTCATTAGGTCTGCACTTTTTTTGGTAAACAAATACTCAGGTTAAGCCTTGTATTTCCTACATATAAGGGATAACCCTCTTCAATCTTCGATTAGGAGCTTTGAGTAACTATTAAAGCTATTAAACCCTCCCTAAAAAGAGGGTTTTTTAGTGTCTATGGGGTACTTTTGCTACAACAGAAGCTTGGAAAAATTAGTTAGGTTTACAAAAATTGGTCATTGTTTTGTTCACTCCCTATCACGCAATAGTGTTTGGAATAATGCTCATTTCTGGTGGACCTTCACTCTGGCAACTGGGTGAAGGTAACGACTTTAGATAAAGATCAAAAATCAATTGACTGCTACACGCAACTCAAAACAAAGGAAAAGCCTAAGTTCGATCTTGGTGAGATTTTATTAACTCTAAGCATTAGGCTTGTTGTAGACAGTTAGCTCTTCGTGCTAAAAGTTAAGATACTTCGGCTTCATAAATTGACCTTTAGATTATCCAAAAATGTCTATTATTGCAGGCATACTTGCTAACGCACTTTTGTTCTCATCTTTGCTGTTAGTAGTAGGTGTTCCAGTTTTTTATATGACTCAAGATAGTCCAGAGGACAATAGAAATCCAAACATAAGAAAAATAGAAGCTCTTGGTGGTGTTTGGTTCGTATTGGTTTTATTGAATGGATTAGTGGGTGGAATTGCACAAGGTTATTCTGGTTAAATTAAAAATCAATTTATAGAATCATTGTTCAAAAAATCACGGTTTTTTTATGCCAATTAAATTAATTTATAGTAAATATAAGGCCATGAAACGGTTGAATAAAACAAGTATGTTTTTGATCGTAATCAGTGTTGCTACTACTCTGCCCTATCAATTTCATTACTTAGCATCAATTAAATAAATACAGCTTAAGTTTTTACTTCTATCCCCTTAAGGCTTCATTCAGAACAAATCATCTCAATGAAAAGGTGAAATCAACTTGAAAAACAAGAAAAGATTGGAAAGCCCTACCCCAACCGAACTTAGTTTTAGTGAGCTCACTCTTAGGTTTTTATAGAGTTGATGGGGTAATACGGAAGCACCTTCAAATAAATCAGTGGACGGCCGTCGAAATCCTGTCCTCTCTTCGCAATTCATAAAAAGTTCAACAGGTCTGCACTTTTTTTGGTAATCAAATACTCTGGTTGAGTCTTGCATTCCCTACATACCAGGCATAACCAGTCTCTTAAAGACATTAGTTAGGCGTTTTGAGTATCTATTAAAGCTAGAGAACCATCCTTAAAATGGTTTTTTTTTGTGTCTAATCTGCAAGCCATAGACCACCACCTAAAGTGGTAGAACTCAAGCCATAAATATTAAATTTACTTTTTTAAATGCTTTATGAGAGTTTCTAATTCTTTGATCCTCTTTTCAGCAGCTTTTATTCTTTCTTGTCTTGTCATGATTTAACCTCTCATCATATAAAAAAGAAATACAGAAAAGATTGATAATTTTGCTACTATGGCGTAGCTAATAACCTTCTCGAATCTGTTGTTATTTTTGCTCGTATTAGTTGAAGTCATTTAATTTTAGATAGTAGTCATATAAGCAAGGAAGCCAACAGGTACGAATAGTAAAGTAGCAATTGTAAAGCGAACAAATTTGCTTGTACCTGAATCTCTCGAATAGTCGGTGAAATGCTGGGTGTTATTCCAATCGGTCCAATTTTTTGGGCTGTTATTGAATGAATTCATTGTTAGTTAAGCAAATACAGTAGTAACAACTTCATAAGCACCCGCTAATAAAAAAAGTGCCGGAAGATTCAATAGAACGATTAGTTTTGCAGCAGTGGTTTTATTGATTGCAAGCATGACTAAAAGTTTTAATTAAGTTACAAGACGTTATCAACATATAAAGCAGGACCCATGTGCTGTAGGACGGTTGAAGTAGGGCTAACCGGTTCGGGTTATTTATACTTATAAGGATTATCAATAGATCTAATCATTGGATAAATATCTCTCTGATCACCTGCTGTTGTTAGTGTTTGAGGTTCATAGCTGTTAAGGGTTAGAAGAAGCCGTACCCGACCGTATCTTTGGTCTGCAAAATTAATACCTTACATTGATTCACATCTCCGCATTCAAAGTAATGACTCCTGAAGCAGAAAAGTTTAATGGTTGGGCAGCAATGCTTGGCTTCGTTGCAGCCTTCGGTGCATATGCAACAACAGGACAAATAATTCCTGGAATCTTCTAAATTTATTATGCAACCTTCTAACAAGACAATCCTAGAAAGAAGTATCGGAAGACCAGCAATGATGGCTTTCGTTCTCCTAACAGGTATCTACCTAACAACTGGCCAACTTATCCCAGGTGTCGTGTAATGACTATTCAAAACGACAACAACAGTAGGAAAATTGACCCCGAAAAGGTAACTGCTGAAAGACTTAATGGCTATGCAGCATTGTTTGGATGCATTGCTTTAGTTGGTGCATATGCAACAACAGGTCAAATCATCCCTGGTTTTGTGTAATGGATAAATCAACTAACTATTGGAAAACAGCAGAACAAATGAATGGCCGTCTTGCGATGATGGGCCTACTTGCAGCTGTAATTAATTATGGTTTCACTGGTTGGATCATTCCAGGAATTGTATAGTCCTAACTTTTAAATCTAATAAAAAAGGTCTCTTTTCTGTCATTAGGGTAGGGGCTTTTTTAGTGCTTGGTGAGTACTAGGTCGCAGGTTCGAATCCTGTTGCCCCGATCAGTCAGAAGCTATTTTTCCAGTCTATCTTTTTAATGGTGATAAGTCGTTTATATCATAAGTGAGATGAAAGCTATTGCTGCAGCTGCGGTTTGGCTTGAGGTTCTTTTGTTATGTGAAGAAAGTGCGAGCTTCAGTATTTGAATCTCTGATATTTCTATGCAAACCAGATGGAGTATGTAAAAATCTTTTGAATTGATTTTTTATTTGATGGCTAAAGGGTTTTGGCTCGTTACTACAACAGTTACGAATACAGCTTTTGCTGATTACGTTGAAGCCTTTCAGCCTTGGGTTGAATCAGTGGGCGGTTCAGTTTTTGCTAAGGATATGGAGGGACAAACTGTCGAAGGAAAGGGTGGAAAGTTAGCTGTCATTATTGAGTTCCCATCAAAGCAAGCTGCCATTGATGCTTACAACAGTTCGGAATATCAAGAGTTAAGTAAATTACGCTGGGCTAATTCAACAGAAACCAACATCACCATCATGGATGGCGATGTAACTCATTAAAAAGAAAAATTTTTAAAAGCCAGAGCATCCCAATTAACAAACCCGTTCCTGATTCTGTTATTAATTGCTAGAGAAAGGTTTTTCAAGATTTTCAGTCAAAATTCAGTGGTCCTAAACAATCAGTCTGAGATGATTGTAAGAAACAATAATTAAAGGCTAATGAACAACCTTGTCTATAACCTTTTAGCTCCTTGGCATCTTGGTCTTGATGAGACCTTATTAATTGGATTTCTTGCTTGGGTTTATTTTCATAGAAGGAATAAGGCTGGTAGTTTATGGAATAGCAATCACTTATGTCATTGTTAACCTTGCAGTGCTTGGAATGTTTTTTATTTCACCCATCGGATGACTAGAAAATTAAAAATGCATAATTTACATCTTTCTATTAGAAAAAGCTAATGAATCAATTAAAAGCAGTTTTCCCATTTCTTGCGTCACTTGGTATTTACTTCTTGGCTCTTAATTCGCCGATGTATCAACAAATGAATAAAAAGCCATCAGTCGAAAACGAAATCAAATCTATCCCTGTAGAGAGTTTTAAATAGTTGATCTAAAAATGAGTTTTTAGCTTCTCTTCTTTTATTAGTTTTGATCCTGCAAAGATCGCAGTTGTCTTTTTGAGGAATTGTGAAAGGAGTGAAGAGTTTCATAAGCCCTCCTGACTACACCTTTGGTCTACTCCTCCTATTTAAGAAAAGGAAGTAGTAAAACACTACCTCAACCGAACAGCTGTATTGAATCAATTCTTCCTGTTTTTGTAAATTAGGAAGGTTGGAATGTTCAACTTCGTTTCTCCAAGAACTTCCTCACACAATCTATAGTTAAAACTCCTCCAAGAGGATTTTCTTTTGTCTAATATTCTTTTAGTCAGATTGCTGAAATGATTGATTTAATTGAGAATTTTATAGTTGCTGCTGATGCATGGGCTGGGAATATTCAAAACGATATGGATGCTAGATATGTAGAACAGTCATCACTGACTAATCTTTTTACCGAGCATAAGTTTTGGGGGTGGGCAGGACTTCTTTCGATCTTTGTAGCGTTAGCCGCAATATTTTATTTCCAATTTCAAGAATGGGAACAACAAGACCAGGAACAAAAATGACGAATACAAATGAAGAACCTCAATATTTAACTGAATATTTTTCAGGCATAGAAATGGGAGATTTCTATGAAGAACCTGTCCAGGGCGAGTATCCAGATTGGTAGTTATAATGAATTTTGAGTATTAGTGCTGAGAGCTACAAAAGAGAGTTTAGACCTTTAATAGATAAAAATTCTGCCGATTCAAGAAATGACCAGAAAAGAGTTCATGGATAAGTATTTTGATCTTTGCAAGGACGCTCAAGAAGAAATTCCACAAAATGTGATATCAGAAATCCTCAGAGATTATGCCGATAGGTTGGATTAGATGAAAAAATTGATTTCTTTTGTTCTTGGTTTTCTTTTGTTTTTCTGTCCTATTGCAGTTCATGCAGATGATGTTGAGCCAATGCCTCAAGAGGAAATAGTTGAAGCACCTTCAGAAGACGCACTCAACTATTTGCTGGGTGAGGACATTTATCAAGGCACTCTTATTTGGCAAGGTAACAAAGCTTCTACCAAATTGAATTACGAGATGAACAAGGTAAAAAGATAGATGGCAATATTCGCTGTTTTAGTTCTCATTGGATTTGTCCTGTCTTGGTACTTCCGAAGCTGGAGAATTTTTAATCACATGCTTGGATATTTTGTAATTTTCTCCTCAATACCTTTGGGACTGAAATATGCGTCGGTGGCAGGTCTAAACCCAACAGCTGTTTTCTTAATTTACCTAGCTGTCTTTTGGATTGTTTATTTCTTTATTTATCTAAGAAACCGTAACTCATAGACCTCCTCCTGAAAGCAGTAGTGGTCTATGCCTTAAATGATCTCATTATTCTTCCCTTTTCCACTATCTGTACCATTAGCGATCATCAAGCCATTTAATTAAAGGCCAATTAATGAGTATGGATAAAATTAAAAATGCATAAGTAGAAAATCTTCCTGAATTGATAGCGAATGGAAGAGTTAGAGGTACTGACATTATTATCGATGTAAGGCAAGAACCTCTACCGGACATCTTTGTTCTCATTACTTGATCTTACACTCTCTTAGTGTTTATTCCTTCAGTAATTAAGTATCGAATAAGTTGCTAATTTATTTTTTCATATAGCTATAAGAAGGAGATGTATCCTTTTTCTTGATTTTGATGGTTCCTATCATTTTTAGTCTTTCAACCTAACAATAATGAACAAAATTACTTTCGTATAAAAAGATTTCCTCTGTTGTAACAAATAAGCCATAATCAACAACCGTTCGTCTTGGCAAAAGTGTCTGATCTCTTACTCAAGATAAATATTGAGATTGATCAAGTTCAGAAAAGTTTTAGTTGCAAGTCAGACCAGACCGTATTAGAGGCTGCGGCTGATGCAAATGTGGAACTACCGAGTTCATGCCTTGAAGGCATGTGTTGTACATGTGCCGCATTTCTCAAAGAGGGTTCAGTCGATATGGAAGCAATGGGGTTGAAGAGTGAATTGCAAGAGCAAGGTTATGTCCTTTTATGTCAGGCCTATCCCAAGTCAGATTTAAAAATAGTTTCAAATCAATTTGATGCTGTTTGGGATCAAAGATAAATTTAAAAATAATCCTAAAGTTGAATTACAAGTAGTTAAAAAGTTCTTTAATAGAATGACTGTTCATCCAGATTACGAAATTCAACTCAACATAAATGAGTTGATAGAAAAAAGAATTCCTTGCTGTGATTTACTACATCTAGAGCATTGTTTTACAGAACAACAGATTTCGGAGATAGCACATGATGTTAGTAGAGACTTAAATCTACATGACATTTATAAACAAGTTGATCAGCACATTATGAATTACGCAACTGCTGCTGGTGTTGATAATAAATCTCATTGGATAGAGCCAAATCTTCCCGACCTAGATAGGGATATGAAAGAAGAAGTGGAAATTGATTTTGAATAGTTAATTTGATTGTGTAGTCATTAATGCAATCAAATGGAAAGATAACTTAGTGAATGTGAAAAATTACTTTCCTTGATCGTTATGACGTTAATAACAATGACTACCAATCAGTTGCTCTATTACCAGCCTCAACTTCAAAAGAGATAAACAAGAATCCTAAAACAGGTGAAATAATTTCTAAGAAATGGGTCACGAAACAATGGATAGAAATTGAAAGCAATGATGTTTTTAATATTGATCAAAAATATAGACAGATGAGTGACCTACTGGGTAAAGGAGTTCTTGTAAGGGCAAGTCGACCAGAGTTCACATACACAAAACTCGCAGCCAAACGGGTAGATATGCTTGCAAAAGCAACAAAGGATGCACATACCAGAGCTGAAGCAATTGTCTATCAAACGGGTTCAGTACTTGGCAGTGTAAGGAAGGTTGATACTGGTGTTTTCCAAATTACAGTTCCCAAGTCAACAAAAGTCAGTAGCTGGGGTTCATACGACACAAGCACAATTAATAAAAATATCACCGCTGTGATGAGAGTCACCTTCGAAGCCAATTGAACAGGTTTAAAAAATGTCGTTCATGGAAACAGGTGACTGGCGCATCGTTATGTTGATTGATGGCACTGACACGGAAGGGAAAGCTACGTATCAACAAATCTATCAACATCAAGATGGTAGGAAGGCTTGTGTAGGACCTGGGTATTGCAGTGATCCAGATTTGGAATGGCTTCTATTACAAAAAGGTAGAAAGATTAAGGCATGTAATACAAAACGCACAAAAAGAAAAAAAAATTACTCGTTATGTTTTTTATACAGCTTGGATCTTTATTCTCATTCAGGGAGTTTTAGCAATTCCAGAACACGGAGCTTGGGTCCCATTCTCAGTATGGGGATATGGAGCAACACAAACATTCAGTTTTGGACTAATTCACGGCTTTAGAAATTTACTAATTCCTAGCTCAAATTATCTAGGTAAACCAAAAGATATTTCTCTCAATATCATTGGTTGTTTGATTTTTCTATTACTTAGCCCCTGGCTCATTGATATTGGAAGGTTTAATAGCTTATCGATTTTGTTTTTACAGCTACCACTTTTCTGGTTTAGCTGTTTCATGGGATTCATCGAAGAGTTATTACAAATTTGGACAGATAAAGTCCTTTTTATGAAACATCACTACTAGTTACAGCCGCTGCTTGAATTAATTAATTCGGTCAAAACGGATACTTCTCCTATCTTCTTATTTTTGATAAGAATAAATTATGGATACACCTTTGTTTTTAAAAGTCAGACCGGGTGACGCTGTTCTATATGAAAAGGACCAAATTGGAAAAGTTTTTACTTTTGTTGGCGGCTCTCGTGATTCTGATGCACCCTCACTCTTACAAATTGCCAACGTAGATTCTGGCGAAAACCGCTGTATTCATAGTGAGGAAGTTACCGAAATAGTGGGCAAATATCGGACAATATTTAAAAAGCTTTTTTTTACGAGCAAATACAACAGCAGCAACAGCAATAAAAAAACTCCGTTTAAAAGGTATTAATGCCGATAGCTTCATAAGAGAGTATGGGTTTTTAATAGACCAACGCAGCCAATCAAGGGGGATGAAAAAGCTCTTTTCGTTTGTTATTGGTCTTCTATTATTTTTCAGTCCTTTATCAGTACAAGCAGAAGAGATTGAAATAATTCCCCAAGATGAAATAGCTGAAGCACCTCCCCTTGAACCTATGACCGAAGAGCAACTAAACGATTTGCTGGGTGAGGAAATGTATTTAGGTACTCTTGATTTGCGAGGCAACAAGGTTGATATCAAGCGGGATTACAGCAAGAAAAAGAAAAAATAGATAGGAAAGCTCTAACTCAACCGAACATCAATTTTAAAAAATTTTATTTATGATTTTTTTAGGTTAGAGTGAGTATCGAAATGATGCGTTAGCTCTAGTCAGCGAAGTGGGACAGTCGTCGAATTCATGTCCATTTGATCGCTAACCATAAAAAGTAAAGTAGGTCTGCACTTTTTTGCTAAACAAAAACTCAGGTTGAGTCTTGCATTTCCTACATACCGGGCATAACCAGTCTCTTCAAGACATTGATTAGGCGCTTTCAGTAACTATTAAAGTTAGAAAACCCCCTTAAAAAAGGGGGTTTTCTATTGCAAAGCTCAAAATATACAAATTAGATAACCTTATTAGTCAGCTTTCCTCGGTTTGGCAATAAAGCTGCTAGGTTGCTTGCTTCGTTTTTATCCCATGTTGGATGAACTTTGAGAAACAGCAAGTCAAACTTTTGAAACTTCAAGCGAAAGCGGATGCTTGTACTTCAAGAAAAGAGGCTCTAAAAATTTTAAAAAAGTCTGATAAGGCTATCAGTAAACTTTCTAGGCCTTAGAGCACACCCCAAGATTGTGGAACTAAATCCATAGATTTTTGCAATCCTTCACAGCTCTAGACATATAAGCAAAATCAATTAATTGATTTTGGAAATTCAACCAATCAAACCTGTCTTTTGATAAGTCTCATCCACTTTGATCATTTCATTATCGTCTTCATGAAAAGAACAAGTGTACATAAGATTTATCACACGATCTAGATCAATCTCTCTGTCTGCGACATCCTGCCAAAGTCTTTTCGTTAACTCTTCATCACCTCTGTCAAATTGAGCCTGTACTAAGTCTCTTACAAGCTGAAAAACCGTTTGACGGTCATTTCTTGCTTTTACGTCTTCGTTCCCTACTGGAAATTTGGATAACTTTGCAATGAATTTTTGTTTGGTAGCCAATTTAATATTTCTCAAATTTGTATCTATTTTTACCAAAAAAACTCATTTAGCAATCAGTATTTATTTGGATCTCTCACAGAAGTTGCTTAATAAAAAGTTTTTAAAATCTAACTAGATGACCATCAGCACGACACAAAACCATGCTATTACGCGTGTAACGAATGTCATTTAGATTTTAAAATTTTTGTAATTTTGAGTGAGAACCAACAAGTCCTGCGACTTCGACTCGCTTAGTGTATGTCTTCCATAAAACTTCCTCATAATAAGGTTGCAAGACTTCTTATCAATATTTCTTTCATTGTTGGTTGGTACGCTTTAAGCGAGTTCATAATGAATTTTCTAGCTCACATCACACGTTCCTTCAATCCTGAATACAACACTTTTGGTGTGATTCATAACGTCATAGACTTTCTACTAATTGTGATCCCAATAGCTATTGTCACTAAATTCATCTGGTTTAAACAATCAAAATCACAACATCAATGGATGATTAAATGAAGCATTTACTTAATGCGTATCTTCCATCCCAAGACAATCCATGAATGTCATAAATAAAGAGACTTGGATATGGTGTGAATTTTCTTCCATAGATACAAATTATCTAACAAAAATTCAAGATAGAGTCCAAAATAAATTAATAGGACCTAAATTCAAAATACATTTGACCTTGGCTGGACCATTCCAAAATATTGATAATTCTTCCGTGGAAGGAATAAAAAAATACTGTGACCAAAATTCACCTCTTGTAGTCAATACTCATTGTTACGGCTACAAGGAAAAATTTTTTCAATCACTCTTTATTTCTATAGATAAGTCAAAGGAGTTAGAAGATCTAAGAAAAGAAATGTTTAAAATTAATTGTCAAAATCAAACTGAAAAATTTTTTCCTCATATAAGTTTGTTATATGGAAATTTTCAAAAGAAAATAAAAGAAAATCTAATCCTCTCTCTTCCAAGATTAAAAAAGAATCTTACTATAAATAAGATTTCTCTTGTTGAAATAAATGAGGATATAAACCTTTGGGAAATATCAAAAAGTTTCGCATTCAACTCTGCCTTACTTATTTGAAGTAAATATGAAATGTACGGGTCCTCCCTAGAGCTTCTCGTATGTCTCATCCAAAGTCATGTTAATTCTTGTTCTTCCAGCCGAACATTTCAGCCATTTTTCCAGTTGAGGCAAAAAATCCAATTGCTCCAAGGAACAAAGCAAAAGCAATCAGATTGGGCACGATTCCACCAATGATCTGGGCTTCTCCAAAAGTCAGAAACGTAATCACAACAAAAACCCTTGCCTAGTTTTCAGCGAAGTTCATTCTTACATCATTGCAAATGACATGAAAACATTGAACACTCTTAGTTTCTATCTATATTGAGTCGTTTTCATGTGAATTCTGATCTGTTCTATTAGGTATCGAATAAAAAATAACTATCCTAAGTCAGACCCATTCATTATTTGATTTGAGATCCCAAGTTTGATTAACCTACACCGGAGCAAGAGAAAGAACTAGCAAGGAAATTCTTGAGGATCGGTGCTTGCCACAATCCGTAGAGAGAGAGAAAAAAAAAATTGAGGAGATCCACGTAAGAGCAATCTTGGTGAATCTGTTTAATTTGATATTTGAATTTGGTAAGAGCTGAGTTCATGTGATTTTAATAATCAAATGAATCCAACAGTTCAAAAAATTCAGCCGTATTAATAAATACGTTGATACATAAAAGGGACTGACTTTTGCCAGTCCCTTTTATTCAATTACCCATCAGAGGGGATTGATTTGGCTTTTAAGGTTTATAAGCTAAAAACTTTTTCAATTTGGTCCTTTTCATATAGAACAGCGTCACCAGGTCTGACTTTTAAAAATAGAGGCTCATCCATAAGTTCATTGTCTCCAAATTCATCAATCAAGGGAAGTATCCTTTTTTACCAAATTTCTAAGTCCGTTAAATCCTTTTATTTCCAATAGTTTTAAATTATCTTTGCGTGCCTTTTGCGTTCCTCTAAAATTACCCATTAAAAAAGACAGACTGGGGAACCAATTGATTGGAAGCCACAAGAGCGGCTTGCAATTGGTGAATCACTTCAACCTTTAGGATCAGATGGAAAAGGAGGCGAAGCCCTAAGAACTCACCTCCGAAGTAAAAATGTATGGAATGTTCTACGCAAAGAGGCACAAATGATTGGTGAAGTGTTAGTCACTTATACATTCAGACATCGTTATGCAAAGGATTCTCATGCTAATGGTGTTCCTCTAACTAAGATTGCCGCTGCTATGGGTCACACCACAGAAGTGCATCATCAAAGTTATGCAAGATTGATTCCAGACGTTACGGCTGATCTGCATAGCAAGCGCAACGCCAGGGTGGCATAAATATGGAAAAAAGACTCAACTCGCTCAAATACTTTGCGCCTCTTGTTCAGATAGTCCTATGCCCTGTAACTATTCTGTTTTTATGGACTGTGTTTACAGGTCATGAAGTAATTCCTGAAGTAAATGAAGAATTAGTTCGTAAAGAATAGACAAAGGTCTAATGTTTACATCTCATCAAAGTTGACATAATAGACCTATGAAAAGTTTTTTTAGTTATGCCATAGCATTTCTTTTTATCCTAATCGCACCTTCATCACAAGTTAATAGTTTTGAAAATGAATCGATCCTAGATACGTCTCAAATACTAATTGCAGACAAATACGCAGAGAGATTTTGTAGTGCTAAAGCCGATCATTATTTTGAGGGATTGGACAATGAGAAGACTCTTAAATATTCTTACTTTAATTATATAGGTTTAAAAAGTGAAGAGATAATGTCTAAGGATATGTACAAGCAGTTAATCAATCAAATAAGAGAAAAGTGCTTCATCAGCAATGAAGAAGAAAAAGAAATAAATGAGTTTTTAATAGAAGCTGATATGTAAATGAAGAAACTAAAATAAGCCTATAAATCAGTTCTGATCAATGCTTACTTTTGGATTATCAAAAGGATCATCAGTTAAGGTTGGTAGACAAATTCTTTTTGGAGTCTCAAATTGTTCATGGTGGTGGCAATGTTCCAGACAATTAAAATACCTGTCTTGATTTGACTTCATTATAGAAATGAATTTCAGATAAATTAATCCATAAGGGGTATTATCATAAGTTGATTAAATATAAATTTAAAAAAATTAATCTAAAAGTAAAATTTGATATATAAATTCTGATTAAATAAAACAATTTAGGATGAAATACTATAAAACTATCAATAGATATTTGAAGAGTAATAAGTTTATAATCTAAAATATAAAAAAATAATTTAATGAGTCCTCAGATTTTATTTAATTTTTCTCTAGCACTTTTAACAGCAGGGTTGATTTTAATTTTTAAAGGACTCTTTATACTCGGTTTTGGGAGTTTAATAATATCGGTAGGAACTTCAATTGTTTGGCTTATGTCAGGTTTTTTTGGAAAATTCGAATATGAGCCTAGGGAATCCAAATCAGAAGATGAAAAAGATGAGGAAGGAAAGGGAGTCTTAAAGCCTTTCTAAATTGGGTTTATAAATAATTTATTGGTGATTTACAAAAGAATGAATAATCAAAGAAATTAATATCCCTGTCCAAATACCTTTAAAAAAAATCCGAAAATAAAACTTATTTATAGGTTTATCAATTGGCAATGGTGTTATTAATTCATTCATGTGAGTATTTTTATTCTGACTATATGCTGTTCTGAAAAATTTTGCATAAACAATTAATACGTTTAAGAGTTATATTTATACAAACTAAAAATGAAACTCTAATTCTTCAATTCTACATATTTATCTAAAAATGCGTTTATATATGAAATCAATCTACCGAAGGGAGAAGAAATGGCAAAAGATTGATTTAAATGATTAATGGCAAGGTTTCTATATTGTAGATTTGTATAAGAGTCTGATCCATTACTTGATAAGTAATCAAGATCATCAGCTTCAAAATACAATTGTTCCTCTAAATATGAATTTCTATTATTATTACCATAAAAATTATTGTCTATATTTTTTTATATAGCACAAACTAACAATTGATACATTTTAAAAATCTTTACTCAATAATTATTCTCGTTTAATTCGATCATCATGTAAGTAATAAGTTAATAAACTGAAGTTTACTAACTTATTAGATTTATTTTTTTAATAATTGAAAACTTCTTTACTTTAATAGTTGCGATACCAATACTTTTTATTATTTAGGGCTGAATTGGTTTGCTCTCTTATCATTAAAAGGAATTTTTTCATATCATTATCATATTGGTTGCATTCGAAACCTACTAGAAGCTGCCTATCAATATGCTGGAAATTAATTTCTTTTTTCACATTTGATAATGTCTTTTTTATTTTTTTCATCAATCAACAAATTCAAAAAATTATTCTGCCATCATCAAAAGAATAAGTAAAAGAGTGTAATCACCTAATTCAAAAGCGAGGAAGGTATTATGTATTAAATTTAATACCTAAGTGAATCTTTTATTATTTTCATTTCTGATTATTTTTATATTATTTTAATAGGTTATTATTTATTTGATGTATTTTGCTGCAAGTCTAGGATTAGAATTTCTAGCTCCACAAGGTTTAGTAGGACTACTCATTTTAGTCACAGGTTTAGTTTTTTCAGTAATGATGCTTTATATCGGATATATCTCAATTCGTGAGATGTATCCAAATAAATCTCAGAAGATTAAATTACAGAACTTAAAAAAGCAACAGGAAAAAATAGCCAGGCTTTACCCACAATCCTGAAATATAGGTATTTACTTTTATTCTACTAATGCTAATTAACCTTAATTAGTATGAAAATGCTCAGCTATAAAATAGCCATTGTTCATTTTATTGCACCGACATAATATGTATATGCCGCTTGGTTTAGTAGCAATGAGTCTGCTACCAGCACTGAACGAAAAAAATCTTCCTTGGATCGATGTAATACATCCTATAATTGTTCACTTTGTAATTGCCATGACTTTGATAGCAGTCGTATTTGATATTATTGGTATTTTTACGAAAAGATCTAATCTTTTTGAGGTTAGTTTTCTAAATTTAATAGTTGCTACTATTGCGATTTTTGTTGCTATTATTTTTGGCCAAATTGAAGCAGGTTTAGCAAACCCTTATGGATCTTCAAAGGATATTTTGAACTATCACAGTACGATTGGTTGGTCATTAGCGGCGATCCTTTCAATTATCACTGGATGGCGTTATGTCTCACGACAAAATAACCCCAATAATCTATCTATTGGTTTTTTATTTGTTGATATAATACTTGCTTTTCTTGTATGTGTTCAAGTTTATTTAGGTGATAAACTTGTTTGGATTTATGGACTGCATACAGTTCCAGTAGTTAATGCAATTAGAGATGGGGTAATATAATGATAATCTATAATATATTCACAAAATATTTTTATTTTTTAAATAATATATCATCTCCGATTACAGAGATAAAAAATTCATTGGGTCCGAATGATCTTCCATATCAGATACCTATTCACCCAAATTTAGTTCATCTTACTATTGGGCTATTTGCTATAGGGATTGCTTTTGATTTCGCAGGAGCACTTTATCCTTTTGAAAAGAGAATACTTAGATTTTTAGCTTTTCCAGTAACCAGAGTTGGTTTTCATGATGTTGGATGGTATAACATTCTTGCAGCCTCTTTTATAACATTTTTTACAGTAGCAACCGGCTTCTTTGAAATGCTACTAGCTGTTCCAATAGATAATGTAAAAAGTATTATTGGTCAAGGAGCTATTACGACCATGCTTTGGCATGGAGTAGGTGGAGTTTTAATCTTATTTATTTTAATTATAATGACAATCTGGAGAGGTTATCAAAGATTTGTTTTTAGAAAAGATTTTGGAAGACAAGTGTCATGGGCCTATTTATTTTCAGGCACTATTATTTTATTAGTTATGGGATTACATGGAAGTCTAGGAGCATGGTTAGCAAGTGATTTTGGTGTTCATATTACAGCTGATCAGTTATTAGTTAATGGTCTTGATCTAGATAATTACTTACAATAATAATGAATCTAAAAGATAATATTAATCCAAAAATATCTCTCATAATAGGAATAACTTTTGCTGTTTTTGTAGACTTAATATTAAGCAAATTAATGGCTAATTGGTCATATTCCTGGTTGCCTGTACAAGCATCAAAAGCGGCTCCTTACGTTGATAATCTATTTGCATTCGAAACAGGCATTGGAACATTTATATTTCTAGGATGTTCTGGAGTAATTGGATGGGTCTTATTGTTTAATCGAGCCCCTAAATATGACGAAAGTTACGGAGAACCTATTGAAGGTAACGTCAAATTAGAGATTGTGTGGACACTGGTCCCTCTTTTCCTTGTGATTGCAATAGCTATTTATTCAACAAAGGTCAACACTACTTTGCAAAACTTAGGTGAAAAAACAAAATATGATTCTCAAAAAGAATTACCAACATACTTAGATAATAACGAAGCTTCTGCAGGTACATTCATTGATGTTATTTCTAGACAATGGAGTTGGGAATTTAAGTACCCTGAGGGTTTCTCCTCTTCTGAACTTCATATTCCCATAAATGAAAAAGTTTATTTCCGGTTGATTTCAAAGGACGTTATTCATGGATTCTACATACCAGCTTTTCGTTTGAAACAAGATATTATCCCTGGAAGCATTATTACTTATAGTCTTACTCCTACTAGAAAAGGAACCTACAGATTAAGAGATTCTATGTTTAGTGGAGCTTATTTTTCTCAAAATCAGACTAATGTCATTGTTGAATCAAAAGATGCTTATCAGGAATGGATAAATAAAACTGTAAAAAAGGTACAAGTTGATGGTCTTAATCAGGCTGGATTTCTTTACAAGAAGCGGCTAGAAAAAGGAGATAAAGGTTGGGCAACTATTTCACCATCTCCTTCGCCACAAGTTAATGATCCTGGCAACCCTGATTCACCCCATGAAGGTTAGATATTATTTATGACAATAACAAATTACGACGAAAGGATTATAAAAGTTAATCAACCGGTCCCAGGAGCTCCAAATAACTGGAGAAGATTCTTTGGATTCAATACTGATGCAAAGGTTATAGGTATTCAATATATTGTCACAGCTTTAATTTTCTTATTGCTTGGTGGATTACTAGGCATGTTGATTCGTGGAGAATTAATTACGCCTCCATCCGATTTATTTGATCCGACTGTTTATAACGGTCTTTATACAATGCACGGGACTGTGATGCTGTTCCTGTTCTTATTTCCCATACTTAGCGGACTTACGAATCTACTGGTACCTCCCATGATTGGGGCTCCAGACATGGCATTCCCGAAATTAAATGCTTTAGCTTTTTGGTTGGTTCCTGTTTTTTCAATTGTCTTATTAACCAGTTTTTTTGTACCAGGAGGTCCTGCATCCTCCGGTTGGTGGTCATATCCACCTGTAAGTATTCAGAACCCACTTGGCCATTTTCTAAATGGCCAAATGTTGTGGATAGTAGCTATTGGTCTATCAGGTGTTTCATCAATCATGGGTGCGATTAATTTCGTAACTACGATAATTACAATGCGTGCTCCAGGTATGGGCTTTTTTAAAATGCCTATTTTCATCTGGACTGTTTTAGCTGCGCAAATTCTTCAGCTTCTTGGGCTCCCAGCACTTACAGGTGGAGCAATAATGCTCTTTTTTGATCTGAATTTCGGAACAAGCTTTTTTAATCCAGAAACTGGAGGCGATCCCGTTTTATTTCAACACTTTTTTTGGTTCTATTCACATCCCGCCGTCTATGTGATGGTTTTGCCAGTATTTGGCATCTTTTCTGAATTATTTCCTACTTATTCACGTAAACCATTATTTGGCTATAAATTTGTAGCCGTGGCTTCCTTTGGTATCACTATTTTATCTCTAGTCGTTTGGGTTCATCATATGTTTTATACAGGTACGCCAATGTGGATGAGAAACCTTTTTATGTTTACAACAATGTTAATTGCTGTGCCCACTGGAGTTAAGGTTTTTGCATGGATAGCAACTCTTTGGGGAGGCAATTTAAGATTAAATACACCTATGTTGTTTTGCTTAGGAGGACTTTTTAATTTTATTTTTGGAGGTATTACTGGTGTGATGCTTGCCACAGTACCAATTGATATTCATGTGGGCAATACATACTTTGTGGTTGCCCATTTTCATTACATCATTTTCAACACAATTGCTTTTGGTATTTTTGCAGGAATTTATCACTGGTTCCCAAAATTCACCGGTCGCATGTTTTATGAAGGATTAGGAAAGATCCATTTTACATTGACATTTATTGGGGCAACTCTTAATTGGTTGCCTTTGCACTGGGCTGGCTTATTAGGTATGCCAAGAAGAGTCGCTTCTTATGATCCAGAGTTTGCTATTTGGAATGTAATAGCGAGTATTGGAGCATTTATGCTAGGAGTCGCATCTATTCCTTTTATTTTAAATATGGTTAGTTCATGGTCTAGAGGCAAAAAGGCACCTCCAAATCCCTGGAATGCAATTGGCCTTGAATGGTTATTACCATCACCACCTCCACATGAAAACTTTGAGGATGACATCCCAACAGTACTCAATGAGCCATATAATTATGGATTGAATAAACCATTTGTTGTTGATGAAGAATTTTATATTTCGAAAGCTTTGAATGATAGTTAAATGACTACCACTAAATCAGAAGTATTACTTCATACTCCCGGTCATGTTAAACATGATGGACATAATTTAACGGGTTTTATTATTTTCCTATGTTCTGAAAGTATTATTTTCTTTGCTTTTTTTGTAGGATATGGAGTTTTAAAACTCACTGCACCTACTTGGTATCCTGATGGTGTTAGTGGGATAGCTGTAAGGGAGCCTTTAATAAATACAATTATTTTAGTAAGTTCTAGTTTCGTTATTTATTTTGCTGAGAGGTATTTACATAAAAAGAATTATTGGGGATTCCGAATTGTTTGGCTAGTTACTATGCTGATGGGATCTTATTTTGTATATGGTCAATATATTGAATGGTCTGAATTAAGCTTCAGCCTAAGCAGTGGAGTGTTTGGGAGCTTATTCTATTTACTTACTGGTTTCCATGGATTACATGTAATAACTGGAATACTACTAATGGGTTTAATGTTAATACGTTCATTTATACCAGGTAATTATGACAGTGGTGAAATGGGTGTTGAATCAGTAAGTCTTTTTTGGCACTTTGTAGATGTGATATGGATTATCTTATTTGTCTTAATTTATGTGTGGCAATAGTCTTTATTTAATTATGGAAATTCTAAATAAAGATAGAAAATAATGTTTATAGATGATCATCATTATGACTGCATAATAGTTGGAAGTGGAGCAGGCGGTTCTACTCTTGCAAGTGAGTTGAGTAGACAAGGTAAATGGGTACTACTACTTGAACGTGGAGGTCAATTACCTCTTGAAGATCAAAATATAAAAGGTACTGATTTATTCAGGAAAACAAAATATCACCCATTAGGAGAAAAGTGGTTTGGTCCAGATGGAGATCCTTTCGCTCCTCAAACAGCCTATGCACTTGGTGGTAATACAAAAATCTGGGGGGCAGTATTGCAACGAATGAGAGAAAAAGATTTTCTTACATTGCCTCTGCAGGAGGGAATATCTCCCTCTTGGCCTTTTACTTACGAGGAGCTTGAACCATATTACGAATATGCAGAGAAACTGTTTAATGTTCATGGGCAAGGAGGTGTAGACCCTACAGATCCTCCGCGGAAAAGTAAATATAACAATGTTCCAAGAAAATTAGAAAATTTTTTAGAGTTAATTAGAGAGTCACTTATAAGAAATGGATGCCAACCTTATGACTTACCAATAAGCTGGCCTGACTCAATAAATGAAGATAGTGATAATTTTGAAAATTGCTCTTTTTTCCCTAGAGGAGATGCTCAATTATTTGGTTTATATTCTTCTGATAAGAACCGACTAGATGTAAAAACTAATGCAAATGTCCTAAAACTACATGTCAATCCAAGTGGTAAAGCAATAAAAGGTGTAGAGGTCAAAATAGAAGACGATATTTGGTTATTCTCATCCGATATTGTTGTATTAGCAGCTGGTGCCATTAATACACCAGTGATAATGTTGAATTCTAAAACAGCAAAGCATCCCAATGGTTTAAGTAATAGCTCAGGTCAAGTAGGCCGGAATCTGATGAATCTTCAGCTCACTTGTATTTTGCAAAGATCTAATAAGCAAAACAATGGTCTTTTCAATAGATCGCTTGGTATTAATGACTATTACTGGGGAGACAAGAATGTGAATTTCCCTCTTGGTCATATTCAATCTGGGGGTGGAGTCTTGAAAGACGCATTGTTTGCCGAATCCCCACCTGTCCTATCATTAATAACAAAATTAATACCAGATTTTGGTCTTAGACGACTAGCTTCTAGATCTATTACTTGGTGGGCAATGACAGAAGTGTTGCCAGACCCCGACAATAGAGTATGGGTTGACGATAATAAAATCCGAATTAACTATTTACATAATAATCTTGAGGCACATGATCGACTTGTTTATAGATGGTTAGATACTTTAAATAAGGTCGAGCGAGATTCGAGAACAATGGTAGTAACAAGAACACCTGCTCACCCAAGAGGTTCAGCTCCTCTAAGTGTTGTTGGATATGCATGTGGAACATGTCGAATGGGAACATCACCTAAATCCTCAGTTGTAGATCTGAATGGTAAATGTCATGATCTAGAAAATTTATATATCGTTGATTCAAGTATTTTTCCAAGCTGTCCTAGTGTTGGTCACGGCCTAACGATTATTGCTTTAGCACTACGTATGGCAAATAAATTAACTACTGGGATTAATCCCCAGATCACATGCTGGGGTGGCTCCTAGATCTTTACAAGTCTAAAAAAAGAATTAAAAGTTTAAATTTATCCTCTGATAGTAAAATTTTAGTGATTTAATTGTAGTTAATAATTTATTTAAAATCGAAATATAAGATATAGTCCTTGAAATTTTTTTATAACTTATGTGGGAATCAATGATGTATTTACTTATTGGAAATAATGAGAAATCAAATACAAAATTAAAAGAGAACAAAAAATAAACAACTAATAAAATTAATAAATTTAATTTTACGTATTATTTGATTGGATAATTTATAACCCAAATATCTTCCTCTTTGGTTACTCCATGAATCCATTCTTTAAACTCTTGAGAAATTGCGACTTGGTCTTTCCTTTCAAGGTTTAATGATCTGTTTAAAATCTCTGTCAGAGAATAGGTAATTAAATCTTCTATATTCTTTCTATTTTTCATTAAATTAAAAACACTATTAACAAACTACAAAAACTAATATCAAACATCAAAGAATAAGCTTATTCTCTTAAGTATTGATAGTAAAATTTTAAAGATAGGTATGTATCTATTGTTTCTTTGTTTATCTAAGATTTTAAAGCTTCTCTATTAACCCAGCAAGAATATCTTTTAAATCACTCTGAATTGTCTCTTGTATTAAAGTAATTGCAAAGCTAGCCTTCAAGACAAGAAGTGGTATCGCAATAATAAGTATTAATCCAAAAAAGATAAGGATTGATGAAGAAATTCTTATCAACCATTTAGTAATTGGATCTAATTCCATATCAAAAATACAAATCATAAATATAGTTTTTCTTTTATCTCTTTGTTTACTTAATTGCTACACATCTAGTGAATATATGATCTTCTAGTATTTATCATAAGTCAAAATTAACAAATAAAAAGCCATTTTTATTCCTCAGAATTATTACCATTTCATTCCGATGATTTATTCAACCATTCTTCAACTTTATTTTTAGAGCCATACCATTCCTTACCAAAAGCCTTTCCATGTGCTGTTTCTTTCATCACTAACTGTTTTGAGCCAATTAGTAATGCTGAATCTCTAGGGACTAGTCCATCTCCAACAACATCTCCATTTCCATTCAATGCCCTATAAGATGACTTGCTTAATTTAAGCGATGTTTTGGTCGCAATAGTTCCGTTCAAGTCTAATTCACCAGCAACAGATATATAATTAACGTCTGCACTATAGAAACTACCAGGCAATTTAGAGCTTACAAAATTACGTAGATAAGTAGCTCTTTTTGCTTGATTAGGACTTCCTAGTGTAATCAAGCAATTGGCATAATCCTTCCCATTGTAGATCTTCCGACTAAATAAAAGATCGGATAAATACAATCGGAGGATCATGCCTCCAGAGCTATGACCTATCAAAGTGACTTTATTTGTAGACGATTCTTTCGATAATTCAGTCACTATTTTTTCAACTTTATCAAGAATATTCTTCCAACCAAATGACCAATTAGTGCTAAGCCACTCTATTTTATTTACTGGAACTATTACTACTTTGTTATTTGTTCTACTTTTAATATATTCTGCCATTTCCTTATAAGCACTACCATCAATCAAGAAACCACCAAGGATTACAATTGGCTGATCAAAATAATTATTCATATTTAGTACAAAACCTCAAACGAATTTATTCTGAGAAGCATTGTAATCATTAACTAATTGAAATTAAAAATGCTTAATTTTAATCAACTGACTAATTTATTGAAAAAAGCTGTTAGAAGATTCGCTGATAGTAATAGCGACTACATTTCGATGTATGCAATGACATTCTCTAAAGTTCTCTCTAAAAAAGCATTTAAAGTAAAAAAGAAAACAAAGAAAGTAGATGAAGGATGTTGCGATACAATTTTTTAACGGTGTCGACGAAAAAGTTATTCCAGAAATAAGGCTTACAAAAAGCAAAGATGGAGAAGCAGGACAGGCTTTTTTCAGATTTAATAGTCCTGACGCATTATTGTCAGATAATTTCAAGGAAATACAAGGAATGTATTTAATTGACGAAGAAGGGAAAATAACTAGTAGAGAAATAAATATCGCTGTTTCAAAAAAAAATGGAAAATATACGGCTATAGAGGCTATTTACTGTTGGAGATCACAAAGAGATTTTAATAGATTCATGCGTTTCGCAAATCGATATGCCAAACAAAATGGTCTTGCTTATGAAGCGAATAATGACAAGTAATTAAAACCAAAGACAATAATCTTTAGTTTTCTAATCGCAGTTGATTGTTCGTTCTCTCATAAACATAAAAGCACCAAATGAGAAAGCTAATGAAATCAGAAAAGTAAGAGGGAAGTAAACACCCCACAATTTCATTTGCAGTCTTTTCCCCTCGGCAGCATAGAAAGCAAATATTCCAATTAATAAAACTGCTGTATCAGCAGAAACGAAACCAGATGTTGGTGTTGCCCATGCTCCATCAATAAAAGTATTAGCTATTTCGATAAGTGAGCTTCCGACAGAGCCACTTTGAACCTGACCGACAAATTTCGCTATAAAATAAAAAGGCCAAATCAATCCAGCTAGTGCTGTTAAGCCAAAAATAGAAAGTCGAATGTTAGACCACATTTGTTTAAATAAAAATCATTTATAGCTAAAAAGGATTATGTCTTGATGTATAAAAAATCAACAAAATACATATTTCCCTGTTTTCTAAAAGTTAGCGAAAGGTATAGGAGGTAAAAATTTAGGTTGAAAACCAATCAATCTTGCTATTAATATCAGCCCTTAGGTAGTTAGGGACTGAAAGAACTACACAATTATTGATCAGCCAAGATTGTTATAAAAATGATCAGTATATTTAGTGATTAATTTCCCATCTTTATTGGAGTGGATTAAATCCAAGCAAGTCGCTACCACTAAGAACCAATT
This sequence comes from Prochlorococcus sp. G4PB17, assembly GCF_059772445.1. NCBI lineage: Bacteria > Bacillati > Cyanobacteriota > Cyanophyceae > Synechococcales > Prochlorococcaceae > Prochlorococcus > Prochlorococcus sp. G4PB17. The sequence continues at coordinate 522,978 of NZ_CM186288.1, forward strand.
AGCTCCTTCTTCGAGGTCAATCTCCCGACAAATCCATGCTGGGGCAGAAACTATTCCACTTACAACGCCTCTCATATCATCTCTTAGATTTTGATAATGTTGTTCTTTTAGGATTTCAATTTTTTCTTGTGAAAGGGTTCTGCTTGGATAGCAATAAATCCACTCTTCAATAATTTGCTCAATAATTTTTAGCTTTGACTGTTGAAGCACGATGAGAACCGAACATATCAGAAGATAATGCTAACGAAGTACATGTAAAAGGTTTAGCCCATAATGCACAAAACCCAGTAAAAATTAGAACTAACTTTAGTTTTTCAACTGGCAAAAAACACTAAAACTTACATCATAAAATTGAGCAATCTTTTTCCAACTCAACTTATTACTCTGGTTTATATAAATAATCAGTCATGAAAGCGAATCACTCTTTATGCTCTTACGAACAAAAAAATCTCTTTTAAAAAGTGACTCAAGTTAATTCTAAAGTGTTAACTCAATCAGAGAAACCCGTGGAATTTAATACCACAAAAACACAAGAAGGTTTCGTATCTAGGATATTTTCTCTTATGAATAAGAACCCCAATAACAAAATGTTGGGAGCACTTGGAATGATGCTAGTGAATTTTTCTGTCTGCGTAACAATCGCTAATTGGCTAAAACATTCAAGTCTGGTCTCCTAAGGGGCAAAAGGTTTTGTCATAATAAGATCATGGCACTAGATCAACTAAAGGCTTTTCTTACAGAGCTTCAAAACAATAAAGAATTACTCAATGCCATAAGAGTTGCTGCTACCGCGAATGAAATTGCAGAAATAGCAACGGGATTTGGTTATCAATTTTCAGGTGATGAGTTAAAAGCGGCCTCAAAAGAAAATATTGCTGGTATAAAAATTAAAAAACAAGACACATCTCCCTCCTATAGCTTTGGTGAGAGTGGAATAGACCCAAATGAAAAAAATTATAAAAGTGGGAAATAATGTTAATTGCCGTTAGTTATGCCGTCGCAAATCTTGTAATACTTGGATTTTTCTTTTACGTCACTTATCGAATGACAAGGAAATAATCATGCAAAGATCGCAGTTGTCCTTTTTGGGGATAGTAAAGGGAGTAAAGAGTTTCATAAAACCTCCTTTCTTACACCTTTGGTCTAATCCTTCTTTATATTGGATGGGAGTAGGAAAACAGCACTTAAATTGTCGTAATGCCGGTTTTACCTTTTATTCTCATTTCTATTCCGTTCGCTCCAGATTATTGGGTGCATGAGATGGGAGTAGGGAAAACGATTTCCAGTAATTGAATAGGTCATAACAACCTACCATTAACTAAAAAGCGTATTAAGAAAGCAGAGAGGCTTCACGCTGCTCAACTTGCAACATTTAAGAAAGAAGTATTTACTTCTTACAAACATTCAGTTTTTGAAGAAAGAAAAAAGCAAGCACGTGATGTCTTTGCAGCAATAGATTTTTAATCAAGAATTTAATTGTTGACAGTCGATCGCTAAGGGCTGTTAGGCCCCTTTTTTCATGCCATAGACCACCGTCTAACAGTTGTAGGACTAACTGCATAAATTCTAATAATCTTTATGCAACTCCACCCGTGGGAGCGATAGCTATTATTTCTTGTTCGCTTATAGGTTTAAGTATTTAAGTTTATCTTCTAAGAAAATCCTTAATCTATAGATATAGTCGAAATTGCTAATTTCAAGCCATCAATACTCCTAAGCACATCTAAAACACTAATTACATAACCATGAGAAATATTTTCATCAGCATTTAGAACAACTAAATTCTTACTTTCATCAGCCAAATTAATTACATTAGCTTTCAAGTCCTGAAATTTTATACTTTTCTTATTTATAAATAAATTACCAGATTTATCAATAGATACATTCACGAATTTATTATTCTGCTTGATCGAATTACTTGCCCTAGGCAAATCAACAGATATTGTCTCAACTCGCGTTAAATACAGACTAGAAATAATAAGAAAAGCTAAAATAGAAAAGATAATATCTATCATGGGCAAAATATCAATTTTATTCTTGTTATTAATATCTTCTTTGAAATAGATCATTATTATAATTTATTTGTTCTATATAGCATTTCAAATCTACCACAGTATTGATTAAGGATAGAATTTTGCTTCCTCCATAAACTATTAAAATAGTTAGAAAAGATAAGTGTAATAATAGCAATAATTAAACCAGTTGCTGTGGAAATCAATGCCTCACTTATTCCGCCAGTAACTTCTTGAGCATTAATACCAGATTCACCTAGTTTTATAAATGAAAAAGAATTTATAAGCCCAAGAACTGTCCCTAGGAGTCCAAGTAAAGGAGAGACAGTAATAATGGTAGAGAATAAATTACTAAACTTTCCAAATTCAGATTGAATTGATTGAATTGATATTTCTAATGCTAATTTTAGATCAATAGTATTTTTGTCAGTTAAAAGACTTCTATCTATAATTATCAAGGAATCTAACAATACTTTTTCTAATGGAATTGAAGAAATCTCATTTTGTTTTATAGTATCCACAGAAGAAATAGTTGAATATTTTTCAACTGTAATCATTAGTTTACTATCATTTTTTTTTATTACATCTTTCCAGTATGCAATTCTTTCAAATATGCACGCTAAAGAAGTAATTGAAATGAACAATAATGGCCACATAACTATGCCACCTGATTTAAAAAGATCAAACAAGAAGACTTACAATGAATATAACAATTATAATCCTAATAAAAGAAAGCTAATTGAATTAATAGTTTCCTAGAAAAATGAATAGAATCAAAATAAATAGAATCAATTATTACATCCTTCTGTCAGTAATGATTCACTCATCCTTGTTTTTATTTATTGAAAAAAAGAGAGACGCTACTTTAGGTGAGAAAATTATTCCAATAGAGCTGGTTGATGATTTATCAGAGGCAGGATTTGGTGAAGCCACACAAAGAAGCAAAAGATTGGTTAAAAAACCTTTAATAAAAGAAGAATTAAAAAATCAGATTGAGAAGAAAAATCCTTTAGATGAGCAAGAATCATTTGAAGATAACAAGATAAATGAGAAAAAAATTCAACAAAAGAAATTTAAAAGTAATTTAATAAATCAAGCTATGTCAAAAGAAGAAAAAGGAAGCGGATTTATAAAAGGTATAAAAAATAATGAGCCAGAAAAGGGATCTTTAAAGGGTAAAGGAACAATAAAAGTGACTTGCTTAAAATGTCTTCGACCTATATACCCTCCAATTGCTCTTAGAAGAGGAGCAGAGGGGACTCCAACAGTAAAAGTATGGATTAACAAAAAGGGGGAAGTTTTTAAGGCAGAGTTAATAATTATTAGTGGGCATGAATCAATTGATAGAGCTGCTAAAAAAGCCGCAATTAATTCTACTTTTTATCCTATAGGGCAGGAAACTTCAATAAATATTGAATACGATTTAAAAATAAGATAAGGAGTTAAAAGATTTCTCTAAGTTTTAAACATGCACTATTAATACTTTCTAAGCTACCTGCATTTATTAGCCCATAGTAATTAAAACGATATACTTGATCAGATTTAACTGCTTTCAAATTTGAAAATGGCTTAGATTTTTCAAAGTCAACGTATTGACCAGGCCTTGTTTGGATAATAATTAAGTTATCAGGATCTTCTTTAACTAACCACTCTGGGGATAAATTTACGTAACCACGAAACTCACTCTTTGAATCAAGATCTTTAGTTAGACTATTAATACCAAATCTTTTAAGAAGATTTCCAGCCCAACTTTTTGAGTTAGGAGAGAGAATAGGTTTTGTACTAGCAAGAACAACTACACTAGGGTTTTCATTTTGTTCATTGGCAACAACACATTCTTTCAACTTAGTGTTGATTATTTCATTAGATTTCCTCGAATTATTTATATCTAATTTAGTAGAAATTAAGTTAATAGTATTTTCTAGGCTATTCCAATCAATTAATTCATACGAAATTGTTTGAATATTAATATCTTTAAGCTTGCCTAGTATTTTGTCATGAAAGCCCTTTGTCCCAATTACCAAGTCTGGCTTCAAAGAAACAATTTTCTCTAAATTAGGTGGAGTTCTGCCCTGACTTATTCTTGGCAATTTCTGATAGTCAATTTTACCTTTAAAAAGTGAACTTCCAGGAATAGCTACAAGTTTATCCCTTGATAGAGCACTAACAATATCAGTACTCAATGATGTTAAAGTAATTACTTTATTAATACTCTTACCTTGTAAATGCTTTGAATTATTATCACTTATTGCTCCATTATTAGAATTAAATGACGAACAAGAACTTAATAACAAAAATGGTAAAAAGTAGAAATAATTTAGAATCTTCATTAACTTTTTTGTTTAATTAAAAACTTAACTTAATTTATACTTACTATATAAAATTTAAAATCTGAAATTAAACCCAGCCTTAATATGCCTAGAGGGTTGAGAATATCCCTCTAAATTGGCAGCTGTCTTAGACAATCCTTTGACATCGGAGTAATAGTAATATCTTTCGTCAAACAAATTATAAACTCCTAAATCAACTTCTAATCTATCTGATTGTTTTAGACTACCAATCAAATCAACCTTATTATAAGAATCAGGAACGTATGTAGTCGTTCCACTTTCTACTCTCGGTCCTCCTACATGAGTGTTCTTCAAATCAAGTGTAATTTTATTATCTGAGGTTTTATATCTAATAATAGCTATCGCTTTAAGTGGTTCTATTGACTCAAGAGCCGTATCTGTTTTTGTATTTTCTCCATGCTGGTAGCCCAAGGATGCTATCAAGCTTATGCCAGTTGAATCAGGATTAAACCTATATTCAGCCTCGATTTCTGTTCCATAAATATCTATCTCATCTTTATTCATTGACTTATATTCGGTGAATCCACTTGCTGAAGTACCTATATAACTATGTTGTTCAATGTAATCATCATATTTACTAAAAAATCCTGAGATATTCCAATCAAATTTATCAGTAAATTTTCTCAATCCAATTTCAAATGTATCACTTGTCTCAGGTTTTAAATCAGGATTAGAATAAGTTGTATATCTTCTTTGGACATTAGTAAAACTACTATTCATATCAACATAATTTGGTGCTCTAAAACCTCTTGCATATAGACCATATAAAGAGAGTTCAGGATTAACCTTATATATTGCCGACAGTTTTGGGCTAATAGCACTTTCATTATAGCCAACTGGCTCTAGAACACCTACACCATTACCTAAATATGCTGCATCAGATTCGGCCTCTAAATCAAAATTATCATATCTAATACCAGCGATAATATCTAATTTATCATTTACAGCAATTTCATCTTGTATGTATACACCAGTTCGTTGAATAGTCGAATCAGGTGTCTCTTTAAGGCTTTCTGTTACCCCAGTTAAGTTATTGGTAACCTTTCTTTCTCTTTCATTATCACTTTCAGAAAAATCTAGGCCATAAGAAATTTGATGTAGAGAATTTCCAACGTTTCTATCACTCCTAAACTGTAACTCTGCTCCATATGAAGAATGTTCAAAAGGTTGGTCTCTATTTTGATTTGATGGCATGCCATAACTAATAGAATTGCGACTATATTTGTGATCAGCTTTTATATCTTGAAAATATGCTTTAACTTTTGAGTATTGAACCGCCTTACCGTTAGTTGAATTGTCATAGACATATGATATTGAATATCTATTTGTTTGTGTTTCACTTTCAGAATCTAAAAAAGTATAGTTGCTTGGCAAGTTGTCTGGCTTGACTGGATCTTCATCTGTTGATTTATTTATACTTTCAGCTATAAAGTTTGCTTTTGAATAATCATCAATATTTAACTCTAGATTAGAAAATAATGTTTTACCTGAACTCTCTCCTCCATTTATATATTTATCATCTGCATTTGTTGCAGGATCTCCCCCTCTCTCCCCACTAACAATAAATAATCCTGAGAGTCTTTCCGATAGAGGTGCGGCAATTTTTATCGCTCCTCCTAACCCTTCATTTGCTCCATCGTAATAGGTTGGCAACTCAACAGCATATGTGCCGTCTTCTTTTAATAAATCAGATGGGGCTAGCTGTCTAAATGTAATTGCTCCCCCAAGAGCATCACTTCCATAAAGTGTTGAGGCTGGACCTTTAAGAACTTCAACTGATTTGAGAGTATTGAAATCTACATAACTACCTCTGCCAAATGTGTAATAACTTGAATAAGAATAAGTTGGTAATCTTATGCCATCAACTTGCATTAAAACTCGATCGCCATTCATTCCCCTAATATTTACGTCTTCTTGACTTGTTATTCCCCTTACTCCACTTTGAGTGAATTTCTTTGTACTAACACCAGGTACATCCTTTAATAAATTTCTTAATGTCGGAGACTGATTTGAGTATATTTCCTCGCCTTCTATTACAGTTACACTTCCTGGATATTCGGAGGTTGCTCTTGGTGTTTTAGTACCAGTAACTGTAATTTTAATTTTTCCCGTTGTATCTTCCTGCTCTACTTGAGCAATTAAAGTTGAATTTCTTTTTGAGTTAACTCCAAATCCTTTAGAAGAATTTGATTCAACTTGTAATGCAATTGCAGCAGAAGAACCTAAAAAAGAAATTGCCGCAGGAATAACTAGCAGCTTAGAAAAAAGTTTCACCCTTGCCTCACACAACAAGATATATACCTATTTTTATAGACGTAAACGCAATCAAAGACTTTTCCAAAGAGTATCGATCTATACAAATAAACCAGACAAAAGATTCGGTGTATTAATAAATAAAATAAAAGGTGATATTAGATCCTCTTGCAAGTATAAAGCTTTACGTGTATATATAAATCAATTAATTCTGCACTTTCAGGAAGATTTAATTGTACATATTTGAAGACCAATAGGAGTCTCTATTTGGCAAGTCTCAACTTGAAAAGCTTGTTTCATTAGCCCTTCAGTAAGAACTTCTCTTGGTTTGTCGATAGCTAATAATTCGCCGTCTTTAAGTACTGCAATACGATCACAATATCTCGCTGCCAAGTTCAAGTCATGAATAACGGTAACAATTGAAATTTCCTGTTCTTGATTTATTTTCTTAAGTAGTTCTAAGAATTGGAGTTGATAGCGAAGATCTAAAAAAGTTGTTGGTTCATCCAGTAAAAGTATTTTTGCATCTTGAGCAAGGGCTAAAGAAAGGAAAGCTCTTTGTCTTTGCCCTCCAGATAATGTATCAACAGGTTGATCCTTAAAAGCTTTCATATCAGTTAATTCTATGGATTTCTCAACTTTTAAATGATCATTTTCATCAAGCTCGAGTTCCCACCATTTTTTATGAGGAGAGCGTCCAAGGCAAACTAATTCATAGACAGTAAGAGTTAAATTAAACCTCTGATGCTGTGGTAATACAGAGATCTTTTTTGCGATCTCTTTTGTAGAGGCATGATGAATATTATGCCCATCTAAACAAGCAGTACCTGTATAGGCATCAAGTATACGGCTAATACCTTTTAAGAAAGTAGATTTACCTGATCCATTCGCTCCAACAATTCCTAACCATTCAGATTTCTCCAATGAGAGACTTATCGATTTAATGATTTTATTTTCTTCATAACCGGTGGAGAAATCTTTTGTTATTAGTGTCATTACGTCTATTTCAAACTAGTTAAGGATTTTTGTCTTTTATACAATAAGACTATAAAAATTGGAGCGCCTAATAATGATGTGATGATTCCAACTGGCAATTCAATATTCCCTGATCTTGCAATCAAATCGGCTGAACTGAGTGTTAAAGCACCTAATAAGGCAGAAAATGGAAGAACAACTTTATAGTCTGTCCCAAATAAAAATCGTACGGCATGAGGGACAATCAAACCTACAAATCCAATCAAGCCCCCAACGCTAACAGAACTTGCAGCCAAAAGAGTTGCAGACGCACCAATCAAGCATCTTGAACGAAATAAAGAATTTCCTAAACCTACAGATAATTCATCTCCCAAACCTAATAAATTCAATTGTCTTGAGAGTAATAATCCTACAACTAAAGCAAAGACGATTGGCGGCCCAGCTAACTTGATTTCAGTCCACCCTCTGGAATTAAGGCTACCTATTAACCAAGTCAAAGCAGCTTGAACTCTTCCATCTTCTGTTTGTAGGAGAAGCATTGACTGAATAGAACCAAAAAGGCTACTTAAGGCAACCCCTGCAAGAATCAATCTTTCAACTGATATGGAAGTCCCGGATTTTGCTAACCAATAGACAATTATCGTCGTAATAATTGCTCCTATCCATGCAGCAATTGGGATCCAAGAGAGCCATAAACCCATGCTTATCAGGAGAACAATTACTAAGCCTGAGCCTGCAGAGATACCGAGCAAGTAAGGACTTGCTAATCCATTTCTTAGCATTCCTTGTAGGAGAGCCCCAGACATACCTAAGGCCGAGCCAACAAGTAAAGAAGCAATTAATCTAGGAAGTCTAAGTTCCCAAAAAATAATTTGATTAGTTAAATCACCTTCTCTTATGAATGCTTTGATTATTTCATGACTACTTAATTCAACAGACCCATTACTTAAAGACAAAACTATGACTAAGGCAATAAGTAATAAAAGAACTGTTGCGTTTAATCTATTCTTTTCTCTAAATATGTTTAAAAATTTTTGATAGGACACTTCAAAGAAATTATTTGGGCTTTACGATAGTCATTCTATTATTCATGCTATGTACAAATATTACATACCTGCCTTTTAAACTTGATGAAGGTTCTTTCCAGCAAAAACAATAGAAATTTTAAATAATTACTATTAATATAGTTCTAAAGATAAAATCAGAATGTAATTTATACATGTTTCCAAAGATAATGAAAATATATTTTAACCTTGCATTTATTACAATTATATGGAAAACATTTTATAAAATAGAAAAAAACCATTTGCCTTAAACGTAGCTCTAATTAAACTTTGGCGAGTGTCATACTAAAAACCAAAGCATTAATATTAAAGAAAAAACTTTTAGGTCTTCATTAAATCATATTTTTACGATAAATTTTAATGGCTAATTTAGTAAAAATAGGTGTATCTAAAGAATACATTAAAGACAATTTATAATTAATAGTATTTCCTATATGGAAATTGGAATAAGTTTGTATATCAGTAATCGAGATGAATATCCATTTGATACATAAAATTGTTTAAAAAATTATTTCGCAAAAACTAATTTTTAGTCATAAATAAAAAAGATTCTTTTTATGGAATCACAACTAAGGAAAAGTATTTTATTTGATGTGCTTGATGGAATACCTCCTTCAGGGAAAAAAAGTAAAATGGTGCTTAATTATAGAAAAGATATTGAACAAAGTCACTTAACCTTGGAAGAAGAAGCGATGAGACTAAGAATAAGTAGAGACGTTATTGAGTTCACTGAGGATTTCAGATAGATGTCCAGACAATCTCCTAGAGAAGTTAAACTTCTTGAAATATGTGACTACTTAGAAAAGGTTTTAAGAGATGGATCTAGAAGCTCTATAGCCTCAACGCTTAAATTGCTATATAGATAATTGCCCCTTTACTCCAATTCTTAAAGCGAAGGAAATTATCGAGTAGCAAAAAGCAAACCAAAACAATGTTGAAGCAATAACAAAAAGAGGCATGATGTGTTTACGCAACAATTACTTAATCAATGCTGATAACTCAAAAATTATGGGAAAGCAATGATGATCTTGCTTCACTTAGCCTAAATACTAAATTCGTCCAAGGGATAAAGAATGGAAATCTTCCTAAAACAAAATTCCAAGAATATTTAGCTCAAGATTATTTTTTTTTAGAAAGTTTTGCTCGTGCATACGGATTAGCAATTTCCAAATCAAGAAATAAACAAACCATCAAAACTTTAAGCGTACTTTTATCAGGAGTATCAGAGGAGTTAATTCTGCATGAAACTTATGCAAAGAAATGGGAAATTGATTTGACTACTAATTCAATAGAACCTGCAACAAAAAAATATACTGATTTTTTAGAAGATGTCTCCAGAAACCTAAGTTTAATTGAAATCATGAGCGCAATGACGCCATGCATGCGTTTATATTCTTGGCTTGGGAAAAATTTATTAAATATGATTTCCGACAATCCTTATAAAGAATGGATCTTAACTTACGCTGATGAAAGTTTTGATAATCTTGCAAAAGCACTAGAATATCTAATAGATGAATATGATGATTCTTATGATATTGACCAAGTTAATTTTCTATATAAAACAGCTATGGAATTGGAACTAGAATTTTTCAATGCCTATTCTTCTTTCTCCTAAATTAGTAAAATTCACCTTGTAAGAGGAAATTATGTATTCTAAAGTTGCTCTCTCAATTGGTGGTAGTGATTCTGGAGGAGGTGCAGGTATTCAAGCAGATCTAAGAACATTCATGTGTATTAAAGTTCATGGATGTACTGCAATTACATGCATTACAGCACAAAATAGTATAGAAGTAACTGACGTAGAAGCTGTTCAAAATGATATGTTAATCAATCAGATTGATGCTTTATTCTCTGATTTCGAGATTCAGTGTTTAAAAACTGGAATGCTATTAAACGACAGTATTATTACAAATGCTGCAACAAAATTAAAGGAATACTCTATTCCTAAAGTTATTGATCCAGTTATGGTTTCAAGGACTGGGGCAAAATTAATCGAAGATTGTGCAATTAATGCTTATAAGAAATTACTTTTTCCTCAGGCAGAAATAGTAACACCCAATATTTATGAAGCTAATTTACTTTCAGGTGTGCAAATAAAAAATGAAGAAGATATAGAAATTTCTGCTCAAGAAATTTTAAAACTTGGCCCTAAAGCTGTATTAATAAAAGGAGGAGGATTAAAGTCCTTGAAGGGTAAAGATTTTTATTTTGATAGAGAAGGTAAAAGAGATTGGTTAATTAATAAATTTGTAAATACCTCAAATACACATGGTAGTGGATGTACATTAAGTGCTGCTATTTGTAGTTATATTGCTTTAGGATTTAACTTAATTGAATCAATCAAAAAGGCAAAGTCTTTTATTGAAAAATCTTTAGAAAACTCCTATAAGATTGGATCTGGTCCTGGACCTCTTGGACATCACCAATAACAGATAGGCTGACGATTAAAACGATTTTCTTAAGTTAATAAAGAATATAACTTTTAGGACAAAAGAAATTTTACAACCAATTAACTCATTAAAAGAAACATTTAATATTAAAAGTTTTAATTTAAAATTATCTTTAAAGAACTAGTCATATCCTCTAATGTTTTTTTAAAAGGGGTTGGCTCCCAATCGAAGATCGAAATAGTTTCGGATATATCTGCTCCATATCGACCTCTTTTAATCATAGAGGAAGTGCTTTTCATATCTCTATTAAACATTGCTAAAGAATTTATTACTTGAGTAGGGACCAAACTCTTTGGAGATTTATTAAATCCAAGTTCTCTTAAAATTTCTGAAATTTCTAAGAATGGAATACCTTTTTGAGACGTTGCAATTATTCTTTTATGATCACTATGGTGATTCGTTAATGACTGAACATGTAACTTCGCGACATCTCTTACATCAACAACCGTGAAATAAATATCTGGCAAAGCTGGGAATTTACCCGTAATCATTTTCGTAATTAAACTCGCTGATATACCCTCTATATCATTGCTAAGTAATGGTCCAAAAACCATTCCAGGATGAATAGTAGTCATTGAAAATGACTCTTCGGTTTGGTTGTCAACAAAATCCCAAGCAGCTTTTTCAGCTATTGTCTTGCTTTTTATATATGCCCCTACATCCTTTGAGGTATCAGTCCAATCATTAGTATTGCAGTAACTCTTCTTATGTCCGTAAGCTATTGCACCCATTGATGAAGTTAAGACTACCTTTTTAATTTTTGATTTGTGCGCAGCTTTTAATGCCCTTAGTGTTCCTTCTAATGCAGGGGTAATAAGTTCATTTTCATCCTTTGGCTCTTCGACAAAGCATGGAGAAGCTATGTGAAAAAGATAATCACAATCAGAGGCCGCATCGTCCCAGCCTTCATCATTAAGTAATTCCAATTTACAAAATTCAAGATTGTTATTGTTAAATTCTGTCCCTAATGATTTTCTTACTTCATTCTCGCGTTTTAGATCTCTTAAAGATCCCTTTACTTCATATCCATTGTTTAATAATTCTAAAATACAATGCAGGGCGATATACCCTGAAGCACCAGTTACTAGAACCTTTCCTTGATTAACAGTCATTGGATAATATTATCAATAAAATAAAAAGCCTGTTCTTTTTTGTGATCGAAGCTATTCATTTACAAGTCAAGTTGAACCTTTGTACAAGTTTTATTGTTAAAGAAGTTATCGCACTAGATCCACTAGCAAGGAGACAATGGCTGTATACCTACAAAGGTATTATTCAATACGCTGATTCTCATGGAAGTGAACTTACCCAAGAACAGATTATTGGAGCAGATATTTATAGAGACCTTATCCAGCAAGTAGAAAACTTAATTGAAAAAGAAGATTATGAAGGGCAAAACTACAACGCCTATAAAAGCCGTGATCCTAATTACGAAACTATTTACAAAAAACGTATACAACAAATACGAGAAGATTTTCCTATACCTGATCAATTCAAAGAGATCTTCATATAAATAACTAATGCCAAAACTTACTCCCCCTTTGTTAAGGGCCCTAGAAAGAAAGGCATAATGGAAGAGTTAATACATTATTTGGAAGATGACTGAACAATGCCAGGCAAGGTAGGAAGCGACTGAAGAACAAATTGAGAACATAATTATTCCTGCAATGAAAAACATTGCTCAGCAATGCGCAGAAATCGGGGAAAAGCTTCAATGTCCTCCTGCTTTTATTGCTGTAATGCTTAGAGATATTTCAGATGCCTTTAATGAAAAGCCAGCAGAAGGCGAAAGTAGTTGTGGGTGTTGCTAACTATCTCCTCTTGTTGGGAACTGTGTTTGGGATTCCTTCGAGGAATATAAGAAAATAATAATCAATAGAAACCATATACCTCCTGCCAAGAAAAAAACAGGATCATCATTAAACAACTCAATGGAAAAAATACTTCTTGAAATTGGTATTAAACCAATAGAGACAAATGAAATTCCTGAAGGGTATGCAAGTTGAGATTTATTCATTATTTTATCCATTTATTAGAAAAAAAAAAAAAAAAAAAAAAAAAAATTAATGTTCTGATAATGGATCTGAAGTTGATATTTCTATTCCTTTTCAGGTGGACTAATTGAATCCTCTTTTAATCTGGTAATTCCAAAATCATCTCTCCCAAAAGCAAAAAATGCTATTCCTAATATGAAGAATGCTGCAATAGCTATTAATGGAAAAATTTATTTTTTAAAAAATTCTTAATATTTATATCCTGATTTTTTGTCTTATTGCTCCTTAGGATTTATAACTTTATATTGATGTGATTTATAATTATATATTATGCACTTTATTTACAATTCTTGGTTTTATAAATAGACACCTAATATTATTTTTTTACAATTCTTTGATCTTATTAATTCCCATCTTGTGATTAAGTTGTCATAAGAGGTAATCAAAAAAAATATTTTTGATTCCTATAGATCTCTAAGAGATTTTAAGAAAATTTAGATATTTTAATTTTTTAACGATAACTATAATTTAGTTGACTTGTAACTAGAGAGAGTCAAGGCTCATTTAGAACAAATATACAATCTGAGAACCTTTAAAGACTCTGTGCATCAATAATTAAATCTTTTAAGGAATTATCAATACTGATGAGCAAGATCTTTTTTACATCTTAATTTCATTGTAATTAAACTTTCATTTTAAGGATTTTTTCTAGCCACTTTTTTTGTTCTGTTAGGGAGACTTGTTTTTGTATGATTTCTGATTGATTTATATAATTTTGATTATTTGAAGCTTTATTTTCTTCTATATATTTTTGGGAAAATAGTCTTCTAGACTTCAGAATCTGATTGCCAAAAAAATAAATTAGTTTGCTAAGTCCATGAAACATTCTTTCACTGAAAATTAAAACTAATAAACCAACACATGCGAATGATAAGAGGGTTCCTATCATTGCAATTGAGGTAGAAGTTGAAGCAAGATTATAATTAAATTCCATTTTTTAATCAGGAGAAGTCAACAAGACCATAATGAAAACTTTTTACTTTAAAATGAGTAGTTTTGAACTCTAATTGGTAGACGTTGCCTCTTTCTCTACTACTAATTGATTAATCATATGAGGCGGAATCTTTGGGACATCAAATCTACTAATTAAGTTTGAGATTCTTTTTTTAATTACTTTAGGAATAAAAGCCATAAAAACTTCTCTAATTGTTGGTGTTATGACAACAGCCAAGTACTTTTAATTTTCAGATTTACTGTTGAGTTTTAGCACGCGCAGGGTGCGTGTCATTTATATCTTTCTAGCATTACTATGATCTAGCGGCATCCCTTACATGAGTGATGCTGTCGCTTTGTGTCGCACTATTGTCACCCTTGATGCTCTTTATCTGGATATTAGATACAAAAACGAGGATTAACAGGCATGTGAGTTCTGGCTGTGGCTTGAGGAAAGATTGGTTCTATTTACAACGTTAGTCCTTTCATGTGATTCAAATTGAACTAGCCACAAGAAGAGGCATGCTGATGTAGAGAACTTTTAATCCGTACAAAATTTTTAAGCGTTGGCGTTGGCTTTACTAAGTCGTAGTTTTAAATAAAAATTGTTTAGTGGCTCTTTTATGGAAAGTATTTTTCCGTAGAACTCTTCGCAATGTTGGATTAACGGCTTGAAAGGATTCATGTCCATTTTTTTAGTTCTAAACGATTAATGAAAAAGAAAACCCAACGTTGGAGGGTTAACTAATGGTTTTGATTACAAAAAAAGTGCAGACCTAATGAACTTTTAATGAGTTAGCGAAGAGGGGACTGGGATTTCGACGACCGTCCCCCGATCTAGCTTGATGATGCTTCCGTATCACGCCATCAATATGTAACTAATTTAGAAAGGATTTATTGAGTCCTGATGTTCGGTTTAGGTAGGGCTATCCAATCTTTTCTTGTTTTCTAACTTGATTTCGCCTATATATTTAATTGAGGCCAAACCTCATCAAGACATAATTGACTTTATATAGTACGAGTCGATTAATAACCCCTTTAGTTATTGGAATTTCTAGAGGGGTTTCTTGTTGGTTATTGCTGCTGTTAATGATATTTGGAGCTTATGCAAAGTCACTAAAACTGAATGGCCTTATCATTACAACTAATTGGGCTGAAGATATTAAGTCCTCAGGTAAACCTGAACTTCAGTGGATAGAACCTTTTACAAAAACCGATGGAACTGAGGTTAAATGTCATTATCGAACAGAAGCAAATGAAACAATCGCGGATAATCTTGGAACAGAGGTAGACAAAGATGGGATAGTTGTTTTTTTGCTGCTGATGCCAATGGGGACGGGATAGATGAAGTACTTGATATTGATAATGATGGAATAGCAGATGGTTTAGAAGGATTAATGGATTTAATGGGATAAATTTTGTTAAAAAAACATCAATAGTCCAATTTATTGAAGGTTAATAATCGATTGCTATCGGAACCAGAGGGGCTGACTTAGGTCGGCCCCTTTCTTTGTTACCAATCGAATCAATAGGAAGTAGTACTTGAGTAAAAACCGAGGTGTTAAATCAATCAAGAATCAAGTAGAACATATTCATCCGAATAGGAGGTTTATGAGGCTAAGAACTCCATTTTCTGTCATCAAAAATGCTTTGAGTGATATTCGAGTAATGCATGATTTCAATTACGAAGTTCCTGCAGAAACCAGAGAAGAGTTTTGGAAAGAAGAATGTGATGTCAACCCAACTTCTTCAACATGCAAAGTTTATGACGACTGATCTAGCAACGATCTGATGGATCCCTTAGATCCGGCCCTTCACACTACTGCTGTCTCAGGAGTTAAACCTTTACTGACTCTGGCAATTTTTGCTGGAGTGGGTTCTTTTTTTCTTGGAGCACTTGTTACTGCTATTAGAAGAGGAATGAATGAAGAAGGTTGGTTCAAATTCAACCAAGACAAAGAAGAGCAAGACTAAGCAATTTCTTTTTTAAGGCTCTAATCTAAACAAGATAAATTGGAGTCGATAAAAATAGAAATGGAGTTCTTTGATGAGTTCGAAATAATTGGTGGGATAATACCTAACTTGGTTGGATTAGCATTTTTCTGTGGGGTGATTATTTATTTCGATCAAACCAGAAAGGCAAAAGTCAGACGAGGAGAGAAAGTACCGCCTCATCAATAAAAATGATTCTCTTAGCTAAAGCTCAAATTATTGGTGGAATCGTTCCAAATTTGATTGCTTTTAGTATGTTCCTTGGTGCGATTGGCTATTTTGTTCTAACTGGAAAAATGGCTGAAATGTTCGGCTATAAAAACAAGAATTAACAGCTATAAAAGTTACGGCTGGAGTGGGAAAAAAATTGCTGGAATTTATGGAGTTAGTCCAACTACTGCTAGGCGGTTGTCTATTGCTTAGAGGACTGGGCAAAAGAAAACCTCCTTTTTAGGGGAGGCTCTCTACTTCTTAACCTGAGCTAGCAGTTGCTAGCAGAGCTAAGTCTTAACTTGATTGGTTTATTTTAACCTTCCCTTCCTAGATTTTGCGAGGAAGGGAATTGCTACCTAGAACAACTCCCCGACTCTGATTAGTAGAAATTCCAATAACTACCAACGTGATAAAAATTTAAGAAAAAGTATCAACAGAAGACTCACTTAGAACTGAACTTTTGTACGAAAACTATGTCACTGATGACAAAGGAAAAATCGGTAGACGTTTTTCTATTACTTAACTCAGTATTTATATATATGGATAAGCTTCGATGCTTTCGACTTAAGCTATGACGCCTGAATAAGCAATGGCTGTGAATATTGTTATCTTTGAAATCAAAAAGAACTGTATACGCTTATTCACTTTTAGGACATTGGATGGAATAAAAGATCTGGAAAAAAGTAATTAAAAATAATGATGTTGGTAGCTGTGATCGACATGAAAATTGTTGCAACAACTGGGGCTGATCTAAACCATTTAGTTCGAAATATTTTGAAAAACGATTTCATAATCTTTTAAACGATTACAGAAGATCCAACTTGAAATGCACCAGCAAGTAAAAGTAATGCGGGCAGATTCCAAAGAACCAGAACTTTTAAAGCAGTTGATTTATAAGTGGCAGCAGTCATGTTTTATTGGAGGTTGAATGTTTTTTTAGTAAAACGATTACTTGAATTACTCTTACAAATAAAATAAGAGACTAGCCGTGAAGCCGTTGTTCGGTTTTGGTAGGGCTAACCAGTTCGGGTTGTGAGGGAATAATTACTGAGGACTATCTAAGAAACCGTACTTGAAATTCATTTCAGTTGTTTTGCTAGACTTGCTAAGTTAAGTAAACGTTCGCTCCATCTTTGAGGGGTGCATGAAATGGAAGTATGGAACGGGATTTCCAGTAATTGAAAAAAGTCATGAACGGTTTAGTTCTAACTAAAAAACGAATCAAAAAAGCAGAGAGGCTTCATGCTGCTCAACTTACAACCTTTAAAAAAGGAGTATTTACTTCTTACAAACCTTCTGTTTTTGAGGATAGACAAAAGAAGGCTAGTGAAGAAGTCGCAGCGATGGGGTAATTGATGATAAAAAAGAGAATTTATTGAAGGAGTATTTTTTAATACTGCAAAATTTAATTGAGTGACTTGTATTATCTCAATTATCTAATGCATATGAATTCCACTCTTACCAAAGCATCAATTATCAAGTTAAACAGATTCTCCAAGATTGCTCTTAAGTTGACCTACTCAGCTTTTTCCTTTACGTATTAGAACAGGCGCCAATCTTCAAGAATTTCCTTGCTAGTGCTTTTTCTTGTTTTGTGCGGGTTAATCAGATATAAATTCTCAAATCAAATAACAACGGGGACTGACTTAGATCAGTCCTTTTTTATTTTTTTGTTCTTCCTGCTTTCTCTAGCATTTGAATCGTTTTCTAGTGTCGTGTTGATCAACCCTTGAAAGTCACCAAAAGCTGAAGCTAGACCAAACATCACGACAAAACTTAAACCAGCAATAATCGTCACGACCCAAGTACCGGTTCCCATATTGAGTGGTACTGCAAATAATGGGTTAGGCATTTCAAACTCGATCAACATAAAAATCCTAGACACTTTATTTACCTACGCAGAAATCAAATAGCATAAACTCATTTAATCATTTCAGATATTACCAAGATTTTCATTTAGTAAGAGGTTTCTATGGTGGTTGCTAATTTAATATCAAAATGATTTTCACGTTAAAAAAAGTAGTTAGTAAAATTTTAAATATTAGTTGACAGAACTAGTCTTAGGCTAGTCACATCTTTATATTCATTATCGATATCTGTGTAGACAGGAATCGATAATTCCACTACTGTCTAGACATAGATGATCTCTAAAAGGTTAAGGCATTACTAAATAATCTTCCTTTACATCTTTCTAGCTATTTTTTAGTCATTCGATAAGTGACATAAAAGAACAGTACAAGTACTGAAAGGTTTGCAATGGCATAGGTGATTGCAATTCTCATTAGCTACCAGCCTTATTTCTTCTTAAGAAATAAACCCAAGAAAGAAATCCAATTAATAAGGTCGCATCAAGAGCAAGATGCCATGGCGCAAAGAGGTTATGGAGAAGAGCATTCATTAGTCTTCAATTACTGGAGGTTTATAAAGCTTGAAATATTCAGATTGAGGAAGTCTTGCATCGGCATATTTTTTATGAGCAGCTTTTTCAACTTGACGAGCATTTTTAAAATAATCACCTGAAATTTCTTTAGCTGTTAGTCCTTCACCAAGTTCATCAAATCTGCGATCAGGGTTTTTTGTATAACCAATTTTAAAAAGGCCACTATCAAGATCTTGAATGACATAAACATAACCAGAGCTATCTGACTCAGAATCTTGGGACCAAGGATCATTTGAATCATGCCATACAGGATCTTTTATATTCATCAGAAATGTCTCCTATAAGTTGAGAGAAAAAAAAGGCGCTTCATCTAATTCCACCCAAAGCAATACTTTTTTCTTTTTTCTATTCTCTCCTCTTCTGTTCCTTCTGTCCCAACGCAAGTCTTAAAGGCTTTGAGTATTAGTGAGTTCTTTTCTTCTACATCGAGTTTTCGATAGCTGCATACACTAGTGGTACTTGGAAAGTATTTGTATTTTTCGTCGGAGGCTTCTGGAAATAAATAAGTTATCGGCCATGAGTATTGATCATCTCCATGTCCTTCTAACTTCAGTCCTCTACCAGACTTAGTAATTTCTACAAGATGCTTAGGCTTGCCATCCTTACAACGGACTTCAATTCCATCTTGATAAGAGGGGTAGTAATAGATTCCAGCATTTACAGGTACATTAATTCCAAGTATTAACGGTGCAAGTAGCAGGCGTTTCATGATTAAAATTCTAAATTGTTCATTGCTTCTTGCAGTTTTTCGTAGTTCTCGGGAAGTCCATAACTAGCTCCAATTATTTTTAGAAGGTTATTTTCATTGATCTTTTTAAATTCATCAGGACTGAAATCATCCAGACCAGTTAAAACCTCGCCAAGTTTACCTCTCAAGTTTTTGCTTACGTTTTCAGAGATGTAGTTCCAAGACTCTTTTTTTGCTTTACTTACGTCTTTTTCATTTACCCAGCCTCTCTCAAAAGTCTCTCTGCATTTTTCAGAAAACCTTTTTGCAATTTCCTCTGAAGAAAGCGTGTATTCCTTGGGCGGTTGTATTTGGCCTACAAAGCATCCCCACCAATGCATTGGTGTGAAAATTCCCTTGAATTTTCCACTAGTGAGATGTATCGCTTTTGGATTACAGGATGCGAGCTTATCTTTTGTAGTTCTCTTTGTTATTTTTTTGAATTCCCCTTCTTCAAAAATTTCCATTAATTTTCCAAGAGCTATAAATAGCTCCGTTTTTGGTTCAAGTTTTGCATTCTCGAGGTGACTGAATTGTGAACCATAAATCTTAAGTCCATAAGCTTCTGCTATGTCATGGAGGTTGGATTGGGATAACCCCATGGATTCCCTCCAGCACTTAATCATGTTGCCCATTGCAACTTTATATGGATTCGTAGCGTTTGACTCTGTGGGCATAAGTCGTATTAAGCACTTAAACCATACGCATGCATATTGCCGTTGTCAACGTATCGAAAGATACTTGATGTGGTTGGCCGCATTTACGAGTACGTAAATGCTCAGCGACCTAGTGCTCCCCTAGCACCCGCGCTATGAAATTTTGTACCTAGTGCAAGTGAAGCACTAGATCATTAGCTGGTTGAACCTAGTAATAGCAGTATTTTTTAGGTTCGGTTTATGTGGCGGGTGCATGTGAAGCACCAGGTCATCGGTTTTAGCCCTTTTGAGAGCTCAATATGGGTGCAGAGCTAATACGTTGGCTTATTACTTCAAATATCAAAGATTGAACCGCTTCTTTCTAGGGAAGAAACTTGCTCTTTTAGCGAGTCGAGCTTGTGTCTTAATTCGTCATCAGTTATCCCTTCTTTGATGATTTTGAAGGTATCAACGCAAGCACTTTCGGCTACGTAGTCTTTAGTTTAAAGATTGAGAAATTAATTCTGACTACTTTCTACGAGCAAATACAGCAGTAACAACAGCAATGAAAAAAAGAGAGGCTATTGGCCCCTCTTCTGATTATTCCTTTTAATCCTGCAAAGATCGCAGTTGTCTTTTTTGGGGATAGTGAAGGGAGTAAAGAGTTTCATAAAACCTCCTTTCTTACACTTTTGGTCTAATCCTTATTTTTGTTGTATGGGAGTAGGAAAGCACTACCTCAACCGAACATCAGCTTTAAATAACTTTTTTTAGATTCTTAATACGCAAGGGCGAGTAACAAGGTTAAAAGCTGTGTTGCGGATCGAGCTCTAGTCAGAGGAGGGGGTAGTTGTCGAAATCCTATCCTCTCTTCGCAAAACTTCCTCACACGGTTTTTGAAACCCTCCACTGCGAGGGTTTTCTTTTGCGTAGTTCAAAATATACAAATCGGAGAACCCTACGACTAGGCTTTCCTCGCTTAAAGATTAAAGTTGTTAGGTTTCTTATCTTCTTTATCTGAATCCATGACTTTTATTGGAAGAGCTTCAATGATGGCTTTCGTTTTTATGGCAGCTAGCTATTTCGTGACGGGGCAAATTGTTCCTGGTGTTGCATGAACTTAGAGAAACAACACGCCAAACTTTTAAAACTTCAAGCAAAAGCTGATGCTTGTACCTCAAGGAAAGAGGCTCTAAAAATATTAAAAAAGTCTAATAGGGCTCTCCATAAACTTTCTAAGCCATAAATACCCGTATCTAATCAAGACAAAACAAAGATATAGTTTAAGACTTTTTATTTCCTATCCAGTCTTCTGGCTTTTTCATCATCCAATCCATAATTCCATCACTATCCATATTCTTTGAGCTAAGGCCAAAGGCAACAATAAATAAAAGACTAAACGAAATTATAATTACGAGTAAAAGAGGGCTTATACCCATTTCAGAAAAAGTAAGACTAAAAAGATTTTGCATAATTAGAAAGTGAATTTTTTTTAATTGGAATTTTAAAGCTGAAGTTTTGAGGTTGATTATCCATGCCACAAGAGCTCAGATAATTCACTTTTATCCATAGAAATGAATTGTTGAAACATTGTTTCTTCATATAACCTTCTTAGTTCTATTTCATTAGCTTTTCCCGCCATGGTCTTAGCTAATTTTCTGGCTATTTCTTGATGATTAGATTCCTGTTCCATATTTTCAGAATTAAATTAATTAACCTTTTCTAGAATCAACAAACTCTTTTCTTTTTGTATTGTTTACATAATGTATTTCGTATGTATCAATATTAGCTAGTTAAATGATACTTCTTTTATACGAAGAAAAAAAAAGGGGGGCATGGCCCCAAGATAAATCGACTCTCAAACGAGCTTTTACTTTAAATGTTCGACATGGAAGTATTGGTTAATTCCAAGTTGAAAGATCTGTGGTTCCTTGTGATCTTTGTATCCAGGAAATTTTCCAAGTGCCATCAATTTTCTTGAAAATCAATGAATAACTAGATAAATCATTGTTTAACTCACCTTTATAGCTAAATGCTTCTTTCAAAGTGAATGCAGCAAAGCCCCAATCAGAATTAGCTTCTAATCGATGAATCTTTACTAATTCGGAGAATTCAATAACCAAGTCTGCACTGTCATACATTTCTGCAAGACCCTCTGCGGTTATGGAGTTACCACTTGGCCTGATAGCCAAGAAATCATTTGTAGTGTTAGCGGGTAAAAATGTCTTGTTTTGAGCCCTATCCGTAAAACCTTGAATGAGTGCTTCTAGTTGCTGTGAATCTGAAGACAATGTCCTTGAATAATTTCTCTAAAGCATCTCAAAATTCTAATAATCAGGATGCTTTATTTAGCAAACCAAAATGCCAAGTCCGTTCAATCCCTATCAGCATCGGGTGACTGAAAGAGACTATCTAGCTGATACCTTTTGCGAATCAAAGCAAATCATTCAACTTGCAGGATTAGCTGCCGATTCTCAATACAACTCAAGAGGAAAGAGAACTTTTCATTTGAGTGTGTTGATTATTAATTAAGCACTTTTGTTTTTAGCCGAAACCTTTCGGGCTTCAGTTCGTGCAAGAGTAGCCTCAACTTGAGAAAGTACTTTATCTAGTTCATCAGTTTTTTTTAATGATTTTTCAGCCATTACTCTAAGTTTTTTAAGTTCTTCAGAAGCTGATTTCATATCATCTTTTTGCAATAATTTTTGATGTTAAAGGGGTGTCAATAAATAAATAAGTAAAAGTTAATGTAAAAAAGGCTAGCAATGCACTTAAAAATAAAAACAGTATGAATAAACCTGTACTTGATTCAATATGTAAAAAATCAGCAGCCTTTATTAGTTCGTTGCCAGTAAAACCCATTACAAAATAATCTAACTTCTTCTAAGAATAATCATTTTAAAAATATACGAAGTAATTAAAAGTTGATCAGTCAGACTAAAAATACATATTTCAATGTGACTTATAATCCAATTCGAACTTTCAAATGCTAATTGAATAAAAAGTCAAGTTATTTATATTCAAAAAAAAGTTCTCTCTATGGGCTAGAGAGAACTAAAAATGCTTTATAAATTAACTATAGATAAAATCAGTTTAAGTGTAAAATTTTAATTACAATGGAAAGATCAAAATATACATAATAAATAAATTTTAAATACTTTACTATGTAAGCATTTAAAAATCAGTTGATTGATATTTTTAGATTAATCATCTTTCTTGGACTGGCTTTCCCCAATCGCTGGGGCATTTACACCATCAAAATTAGGACCAACTATTAATCCTACAATAGCAAAAAGAGCTATAGAAAGAACACCTGCTAAAACTGCTGTTGGAGCAGGTGTGCCAACTAATGAAGCAATAATCATAAGTCAATAAAATAATTAGGAAGAAGCTAATTTAGCAAAAGCTTTTTAGTGCTAGAAACAAGAGATATGTAATTGATATGTATTTAAATGATTTTAAAAATGTAACGAATAATAGATTGAGGACTCTTTTTTTGTATAGATAAATCTTTTAGAAGTCAATTTAGATCAATTTCATAGGAGCTATTCTTCAAGAGCGGAAATAATGAATATAAATACTTACGAGTAAGCCGATCTATTATTTTTTATTTAATTAATTTACCTTTGTCCGACTTTTTCATTTATTGATGAGTCAAATTCAAACATTACAAGAAAGCTTATCCGTTTTTTATTTGCTTCTATTATGTTTTAGTCTTTTGCTTCCTTTTTTATATTTTGAATTAGTTTCTAAATTACTAAAGAAAGACGATAACGATGGCGATGATAGAGGTAGTAGAATCAATGTCTTACTTATTAGGCTTAAATAAACTAAGTAAAATAATTCTTATCTTTATTACTAAATTCCAAGAACAATAGGTATATTTACTGTAATTATTTTTGCTCTTTGGCTGATAAATTGATACCAAATAATATGTTTTAAAACACAAATATTAATTAAGTAAAGGTTAAATCAAAAGATGGAGGTTTACAAGATAAGATTTCGATTCATTTAATCTGAATTAATGAAATCAGATTAAGATAGATATTTTTATTGCTTGGAAAGTTGTCACCACCATGAACAAATTGAGACTCCAAAAAGAATTTGTTAATAAGCGTTAACAGATGATCCTTTTGACAATCCAAAAGTAAGTATTGTTCAGCCTTAATTTTATCAAACAAAATATATTGCTTTTGATTTTAAAACTGTAATTGAAGATTTTTGTGGAACAGGAAAACTCTCAGAGGAAGAAGTTGATTTCTTAGAGATAGAACATATCAAAACAATGAGTACAATTAGTGAAATATTATCTCCATCAATTGCTCATTGGAATATTTGCGAAGCTTGTAATCTTGAAAAAGGAAGTTACTGGATTACTTTTAGTGCCTCAATTCTTGATAGGCTTCGGCCAGTTAGGACGGGAAAGCCAAGAGCTTACAAATTATTTGATGCTCTTTGCCAATACAAGCTTTATAGACCAGATATATAATTCAATTTAGTAAATATACTGTTCATGGTTGAAAAAGATTTCTAATTAACATATACCTAGCTAGTACATACTGGATGAAAGAGATAATCTAAAGAAAAAATTATCACTTACATTTTTGATGAAAATATGAACTATTCAAATTTCTAAACGGATGTAGTTTATAAAAACTACAAGTTTGATAATTATGCTTTCAAGAGAAAATGCTCATGAAGCAATAGTAATTATGTTCGAGCAAGCAGTAAAGCGTATGGAAGAACTAAATGAACCTGGCAGAAGGTGCCTTTATGAAGAATATAGAGAATGGATAGAAGGTCTTGGCGATAAAGGGAAAGGACAAGATGCCATGATCTTTAAATATATGGGCAATCCCCAGATCAACTAAACATTTATTTCACCCAAGCAATTTGAATTAAGGAATGAATCCTATAAATTCTTTCTGAAAATGGTTGCTAAATATCTTAATGCCTTATATAGAAGGAAAAAGGAAGCAAAAAGTAAGGGATAAAGAATGAATGATCCTTGGAAATAGATTAGAAGGCTGAAAGATATGTATGACTAAGATCAATTGTTTAGAAGATTGAGGACTTAACTTCAGAAAGTAAATAGGTTTTTAAATGACCAGCCTCAATTCCTAGGCAAAGAACCTAGCTTGGTTTACTGTTTATATTAGAAGATGACATTCTCTTAAGCTTTTTAATCATTCCTGATATTTTGAAGATTCCTAAGGGAACTAACACAAAAATCGAAAATACTACTGCCAATTTATAGTCATCCATGGTGAAGAAATTCTAGTTAGCCATCATAAAAAATATAAAAGCACCACCAATTATTATTTTTGCGGCGATACCGAAAGCAATTATTTTCCCAAATCTAATTTTTGATTTAAGTTTTGTGGTATTATTTTTAGCTGGATTAGTGGAATTTATTATAGAAGTTCTTCCAAAAAGTGTTTGCATGATTATCGATCAAAATTATCTAAACAAACTAACAACTTTGTAACTTGGTTGAGATAAAGGTGACTAGCATCGAACTTCTTTTCTCTAATTTTGTAAAATAAGGTGGTATTGTTTTGTATTATTTTTATTTGAACAGGTCTCTCTTTTTACAAGTAAAGTAATTCATCAACCCTTTCCGATTGTTTTTACTATATTTAAGTATCAAAAATTCTTCTAGACTTTATTCAAATGTCATTGATATTGTTTTACTGCTTATCAATTTCACTTCTATTTGTAATAGTTTTTACTTTTATATCAACTTTTATCGCAAAAAGTAAACCTAAATTTGTTCATCAAATTCAAGTAGAAATAGTTAAAAATCATTTAGAACAAATATACAATCTAAATACTTTTAAAGACTCAGTACATCAATAATTAAATTTCACTATAAACAATCAAAATGTATGCTCAAGATAACTTAAATATTGTTTATTTGTCCGTTAGATAATAAGAAAAAAAATAATTAGCAGTCATTGAATTTCTTTGAGGAGTAAAAAAATATTGATGATATTTACGCTGTAATTGCATGTGATTTGATGCTGTTGACATTTTCTAATCCTTCTTCCCGTACTTTATCATTGCAACAGGAAGTCCAACAGTAAAGGCAACTCCGATAACAAGAATCAAAATCCCTAATGGAGAAAAGATTTCAACACCAAGTCCATTTTGAGCAACAAGCATTATTTAGAGACTCCTGCAGTAATTAGAAACATTACCCTCTTCATTACGAATAAACTTTTTTTGAATCTTTTCGCTAGCAAGGAATCCCTTATTTGAGTCTTTAAGCGAATAATATTCAGCACATAAAAGTTTTGCTTTATTTACTTTGAATTGAGGAATTAATCCGACAATAATCGCAACCAAAGCTGCAGTTGAAGTTATGACGCAATACCTAATTATTTGAGGACCTTTATGTGGTGACATAAAAAAAGTGGCTAACAGATACCAAAATAAATCGACTTCAACCCAGAATTTATAATGTGTTAATAGATAATAATGAAATTTGTATTTAACTCCTTTGTAAAATAGGAATCATTTTCCCCCCACCAAAATCATCATCATCATTATCATTTAAAAATCTCATTCCAAAATCCCAACCTAGATAGCCTAAGAATGTGAAAAATAAGGTTTTCATAAGTATTCCATGAGAAATATATGTCGCGATTCCAATAATTATTCCAAAACAGATTATTAATATTTCCAAGGGTTTTATTGAAAATTCGATGCTAACAAAGCGATTTTGTTTTTGATGTCTCTTATTTTTATATAAGTATTGATATTAAAGACATAAAAATAGTTCATTTAATCCTGGCTTTACCATTATTTGTCAGGCGGTGGTCTGGTTAATGATTTGCGTTGCTTTTCATTAATTGGTGGACTTCTTCAACCTGTGCTGGTGTTAGTCGAAAGTATTCCGTTTGAGGTATTCGTGTATCTGTGAACTTGGTATGGAGTTCTTTTTCTAGTTCTTTGAAATTGGAACATCTGACGACATCTAAACCTTCGCTTGGCTTGAGTTGTTTTAAACGCATTAATAGATTTTGAGTGATATCGAATCAACAAAGCTAATACAGAAGTTCCTAGTGCAGCAGATAGAGCAAACCCACTGCTTTTGCTTGCCGCTTGGGAGCAATACGAACACTACAAGGTCTAAGAAAAGGGGGATGAAAAAGCTCTTTTCGTTTGTTCTTGGTCTTCTATTATTTTTCAGTCCTTTAGCTGTACAAGCAGAAGAGGTTGAGATAATGCCCCAAGAAGAAAATGCTGAAGCACCTGCACTTGAACCAATGACTGAAGCTGAAATAAATGCTCTCTTGGGTGAAGATCCTTATCTTGGCGAAACTGATTGGCGTGGCAACAAGGTTTCAACTAAAAGGGATTACAGCAAGAAAAAGGGAAACAGACCCTTTTAAGCCATAAAACACCTGCAAACAGTAGTTGGACTTAAGCCATAAAAATCAGCGTTAATTTGTTTACAGCTAGAAGCTGAGTTGATCTAGATCAGCTAGAAAGGTTTTATATAACTCTTATCGCTTCAATTATATTTTTACAAAAAACTCCATAAATTCAAAAAAGTTCTAAATAAGAAGATAATATTTTTTGGGATTATGCTAGAAATTTGATTTATCCAAAAACATTACAACTTGAATCTGGAAGTGATCTTCTTAATAGTCTTCAAGCTCTGGCAATAAAAGAGAATAAATTTGGATATGTTTTGAGTGTAGTAGGTAATTTATCTATAGCTAAATTTCAATGTCCGGGGAAAGGACAAGCTACTACAGTTAAAAATCATCTAGAAATAATAGCCTTAAATGGAACAATCTCTCCGAACAAATGTCATCTTCATATAAGTCTTTCAGATGCAGAATGCAAGGTATGGGCCGGTCACCTAGAGGAAGGAACGATAATATTTAAAGGCGCTGACTTATTAGTAGGATTTCTTGATGAGACTATAAATAAAAAAGACGTCAATACTAATCAACAAACAGTTGAAATATTTATACTTCCAGATTGTCCATGGTCCTCGAGAGCTGTTCGGATGCTGAGAACATTACAAATACCACATAAAATAAAAGTGGTCGAAAATGATGATGATTTTAATTCCCTTCATAAAAGAAGTAATTATTCTAGCTTCCCTCAAATTTTTATAGACGAAGAATTTATCGGTGGCTACTCAGAATTAGCTGAACTTCACGCTTCTGGCAAATTAAGCCAATAGCAAGTTATTGAACTCCACCTCCTGACAGTCTTAGGAGTAACTCCATAGGTCTTTTTAATCTTGTCCAGGTCCATCCATAACTTCTATATATGTTCATTCTTGCTTTCTCGCTATCTAACGCTCTGACAAACAGCATGAGAGAAACAATAAGAACTGCACAAACCGAAGGTAAAAATATGAGGCTTAAGGAATACGTCCATGAGCCTGAAGCTCATCCGTAAATCCAAAAGCAAGTGGACTAGTTAGACTGTCAGGGAAAAGCACACCATTCAAGTGGTCATTTTCATGCTGAACGACTCGTGCATGGAAATCTTGTAACTCTTCTGTATGGAAAGCCCCTTCTCGGTCTTGCCATTTCAGGTGAATACGTTGCCATCGCTCCACTTCACCGCGCAAGCCAGGCACGCTAAGACAACCCTCCCAACCAGCTATCAACTCATCACCAATTGATTTGATTACGGGATTTATCAGTGCACGTTCAGGCAAAGGATCAGCATCGGGGTATCGAGGGTTATGCCCCATACCGATCACGAAAACCCTCCAAGGTTCATCGATCTGTGGTGCCGCTAGCCCTGCTCCAGAGAAAGCTAACTTTGTTTCGAAGAGATCATCTATTAGCTGCTGTAGACGTTTACTGCCAAACCAGTCATCAGGGACTTCTGTAGCGCGTGCACGCAATGCTGGATGGCCAATTCGAAGAATATTTCTAGTCCCCATGCACCAATCATGCCGCAATTAATAGCCTACATCGGCCCAACGCAGATAAATGACATTGTTTTTATGCTTCGATGTCAAATAAAAAAACTTACGACTTCGATGTGTTTAGTATCTGCCTCTATCTAAGCAAGATTTAGAAAATCCTGGAAAACACTTACGTCCTTTTCTTATCAAACGAGGCAACAGGAATGATCTCTAATCAGGCTGCTTTGAGAAAATCTTTTTCATCTTGCCAGCTTTGCTCAACAATTCTGACCATTAATTCTCTACTACCATTACTAGAAAGTTTTTTGGAATATTTTCGGGCTCTTACTTTTGAGGCACCTCTAAAAAGCCCTTCCATTGCCAGTTCTATTTCTTTTTCTGTCATGGATATTTTGTGAGGGCACCAAACTTAACCGGAGGGATTCAGAAGCACAATGCGTCTTTAAACCTAAACAAACGAATAGGTAGAAACACCACATATGGTGGTCATATGTTTCTATTTGTGAGCACTTATGCTATATATTTGCCAGCCCTGTTGAGTTTTCAAGGAGCTTGAGTTTACTAAGCGCTTAAGTTTTCTTGAGAATCAACCTTCATTTTTTGGAGTCGGACACCCGCAAAAAGGTGATACGTTAGCCCTTTTTGCAGACAGGTGAGATCGAGTGGGATGTTGATCTCTTATTTCTTACATGACTCGTTTTAAACAAAACAAGTTCTACAAAAGTTCAAAAATAAATGGCAATTATATTGCCGTACCTTTTAACTCAGATAAAACAACATCTCAAATCGATCAAGGCCTAGATCAACTTACGAAAGGCAAAGAAGCCCTTCGTTGGGAAAGGATTGGTTTACTTGAAGATCGTTTTGTTCAAGCGGTTGCGAAAAAGAAGGGAATACCACTCGCGTAAATTTTGTATCAATTAAATAACGAAAAATATTAGAAATAACAACAGAAAAGCAAATAGCTGCATCTACCGTTAAAACTAGTATCTAATAAAGTTCAAATAAAAAAAGTTCTACTGACAATTAGGCTCTCGGATGTAAATCTGGGTACCTTGTCGTTTCATCTTTAACTCTGTTTGGATTTTCACGATCAGAATTTCTTGCTGCGTTAAAAATTATTAGGAATGGAATAGCTATTGCAAAGAAATAAAAATGCAATAAAAGAAGGTCCCAAGGAACTCCTGAACTTCCATAGTCGGGAAAAAACAAGGCAGTCAATAACAGCATCATACGAAAGGACACCTTATTTTTATAGACTAAAAGGATTCTGAACAATTCGTGGGATATTTTGCTTTAACTGGAAGAATGGCTTAGATGTATGGCTGGAAAAATATTAAATAACAGATATTGAAATTACCGCTGGAGTTGAAAAAAAAAAAATCGCCTGAATTTATGGAGTGAGTCCAACTACTGCCAGGCGTTGGTCTATTGATTAGTAACGAGCGTAAAGATCAAACAGAATCCCACCAATAAACTCGCCTAGTCCGAACCATGATTTCTTCCTTGGTTGTGCTGGTGTAGACGTGGTCATTACATACATTGGCGAAGTCTATTAACAAGGATTGTTGAAAAGCCAATGAAAAACCCAGCGGTTTTAGCCAAGCCTGCAATAATTGTTGCTTCGTTAATTCCGTACATAAGATTTAAGCGTTAGCTTTGCTTAGTCGTAGTTTTAAATAAAAATTGTTTAGTGGCTCTTTTATGGAAAGTATTTTTCCGTAGAACTCTTCGCAATGTTGGATTAACGGCTTGAAAGGATTCATGTCCATTTTTTTAGTTCTAAACGATTAATGAAAAAGAAAACCCAACGTTGGAGGGTTAACTAATGGTTTTGATTACAAAAAAAGTGCAGACCTAATGAACTTTTAATGAGTTAGCGAAGAGGGGACTGGGATTTCGACGACCGTCCCCCGATCTAGCTTGATGATGCTTCCGTATCACGCCATCAATATGTAACTAATTTAGAAAGGATTTATTGAGTCCTGATGTTCGGTTTAGGTAGGGCTATCCAATCTTTTCTTGTTTTCTAACTTGATTTCGCCTATATATTTAATTGAGGCCAAACCTCATCAAGACATAATTGACTTTATATAGTACGAGTCGATTAATAACCCCTTTAGTTATTGGAATTTCTAGAGGGGTTTCTTGTTTTAACCTGTTTTTACTTGATCCATAAAAATGGGGGCCAATGCCCCCAAGTAAATCGACTGTCAACCTAGTAAGTGTTTAAGTCGAATTTTGATTCAGTAGCCTTAACTGGAATTTGATTATTCGCTAAAGAATCATCTCCTGAGGAGGCTTTAAAAATAACTCCAGCCCCACCTATCAATAAAACTGCGAATATGATTGCGTGATATGCAGTAAACATTTTCTAAAAACCTATACTTTAAAAAATCTAATCAGTTGAGATATAGCAGTGATGTAGTATAAAGCGAATGTTTCTGGGGTGTTTCTGCTACTACTGCTAGGCGGTGGTCAATGGCTTAAATGGTCACTTTTATTACCGAATGAACAATATGAGTAATTTTATTCATTTACTAATGATTATCTTTTTTACCAAAGTAACTGGTTAAATCCCTACTTCGACTATGGATTCTTTTAAAAAAGATACTCATAGGTATGCTTTCGGGCTTGTAAAAGCAGCAAGAGAAATGGCTGTAGATATAGCCGAAAAGCTCCCACATCTAGCGGAAATAAGAAGTAATTATCAAGCCGAAGCCTTAAAGATAAGAATCAATAAAAAATTTAATTAAACAGCTACGGACTCTTCACAAGGATCATGTGAAGGTAGTTCCTTGAATGGTATTAATTTAAAATCACCTCTCCTAATACCACTACAGATTAATCCATCTGGATGTTCGCTATTAAAAATGATGCTAGAAGAGGAAAAGATACTTGTTGTGATCTGTTGTTAGTTGTTTTCATGTGATGTCTGATGGAGCTAGATCAGCTAGAAAGGGTAATGATTAATAGATTTGAATGAGCAACAACAATTTATTTAAGGCTTTAGCCGCTGTCAGTACTGCATCAGGAATGCTTCTACAAAAAACTATTGGTGGTAATTAAATGAAACGCTTTTTACTATTCGCCCTAACTGTTGGGATGCTCTTCCCTTCCCTTACAAAATCTGACACCAATCACTTTGGTGCAGGAGGAGTCTTTGAATTGGATCTAGGAGATAGTGAGATACCTTTGTCACCGAAACAAGAAAGAGAACAAACACTTCTAGAAGAACAGTTAAAGAAGAAAGCTATAAAATCATCAGTCTCTGATTAGATTTTATCCAACCACCTCCCTATACAGGGAGAAGAGATATTTGGGGTACATAGGGAAGTACCTCTACCGTCAGCCAGGACTAGATACCAACTTCGGTAGGCAATGAGTTTCGTAACGTTAAGAAACTGAAATTACCAAATATGAAAATGACATTACTCAACATATATGAAGTAGACGTCTCTAGTGAGTTTAAAAACTTCTTAGATCAGATAAAGACAAACATAGAGGCTTACAGCGAAGCAAAGCACAAAGCTCAAAAAGAACGAATGATTATCATTGGAAAGATATCTGAGTACAAAGAATCTTTCCCTCAACAATCAAATGATCATCGTCTTTTAGTTAACGCAATGAATGAAGAGGGGTGGAGTGATGATGTCGTAAGTAATAACCTTGTTGAGTTTAAGTACTATCAAAGTTATATGAATGAACATTCTGATTGGCATCCATTAGTTCAAGCAGCCTCAGTCTCTCACTTATTAGTAATGGCTAGAGCCGAAACTGGAGAAGTGTCTTAGCACGCTTTGAAGTTCCTTAAAAGACATAAGAAGTTACCCTCTGTGTCTGCAATGCGTGGATATCTAGCTGGTTGGTTTGATGAGCAGTTGACCCATAAGAAGAGGTTCAGGCGGAGGTTCTTCATCTGAGTTCAAGTTTGAGAGTTTCAATAGATCATCAAAGGTTGAATTCGCATTTGTGAATGAAGAGCAGTTTGTCTTAGGTGAAAAGTGTATATCAATACTTAGAGAAATCAATATGGAGATGGCTTTTATCAATGATGGTTTAAAAAAAAATTAAAATCTCACAATCATCAACTAGAACTTCTTCTTGCTTGGAGTAAGCCTGAAAAAATTTAGAGGCTTTATCAATTAATACATTAACGAACTACTTGACAACACCTCCTTGTCATTGCTAGTACAGATGTACTGCTACAGACACATGACTCCAACGTCCTCACCCTATGCCGTTTTTCGTGCATCAGATTGGAATTCAGTGGTAGCAGAACCTATTGGATTAAGGCAATGTCTTCGTATCGCACCCAAAAAGTTCTACCCCAGAAGCGTTGCAACCCAGCAGAGGAGTGGGACTATCTCGAAGAAGACACTCTTAAACACACACGTTCAGCTAGCGTTTGCATGACATGTCAACATTTCAATTATTGCTGCGACAGGCATTGCAGAACGATTCTTACCTGTCACCTCCATCAACGTCTTATTCCTCATGGAGATCATCTGACTTCAAAGTGTCAATGCTGGATGCAGCGACTAGAGAGAAAGATTGGATGGTGTCCAGAGGCTGCTTAGACTTCTGAGATGTAAGGAGTAAAGAATGTAGGAGAAGTCTTTCCGTGATCTTTTTATTGTTTCAGTAATCTATTTTTGATTGTCTGCTCTTCTTTAGTTCACCTCTTTTCTTGTTTGACTCAACCCTCTTCCTTTTAGATAAGCGTGTTGGTGTGGTCTCCCTTCTTTTCTTTGGAGGTGGCTTTAGTATATCTCGTAAAATTGAAGCAAGCCTTGTTAAAGCTAATTGTCTGTTATGATATTGAGTTGTCTTATCCTGAACAGCTATACAAATACATCCATTGGTTAACTTAACTTCATCCTGAATTGAGATCCTATGCTTCTGATATGGAGTTAATTTTTTTGATTCAGATACGTTAAATACAATTTCAACTCGACTGTCTGTCTTGTTTACGTTCTATCCACCTGCTCCTGATGATCTAGAGAATCTCCACTGTATTTCGTTGGCTGGTATTTCAAGTTTAAAATTAACCTTTAGATTCATTTGTCTTTTTAATTTTTCTCGTCAAAACTTTTAGAGACTTCAACATTATTTATGAGTAATAACGATCAGCCATCTCTTTAAGCATTTTTCTGATGTGCTCATCTTTGGCATTAGTTTCTTCTTTTAATTTCTCACATGCACCTTTAACTTGCATCCAAACTGCTTCCATCACTTCCCGTTCTTCTTCTGTAGGTTTCCACTTAGATGATTCCATGCAAGAGATAATAATAGAAATTGAACTCTTAAAACTCAATGAAAAGTAGATCAGAAATATTAGATGAGATCATGTTCTATATCCTTGAACGTGCCAAGTGCGAAGAATACACTGACAAGTACCTTGAGCATGTGCTCGATTACTGCAAGAAGGATTACCAAAAAGTTTATGACAAGAAGAAGGAAGATTAGTCATCTCCTACCTTCTTCAGCCAATAAGGAATAAAAGTCTTTTCCTGTTTCGCAGAATCATATAGATAGTCAGATGTCCCTTCCAATAATGCTGCAAGGCTTATTCGCACGCTAGGGAAAGTAAGACCAAAAAGAATAGCAATCAAAAAGATTATTTTCACTTGTTCATTTTTATGAATCTAATTGGTTCATCACCAAAATTTTCTTTTACCAGTCCAGTTATACAATAACCAAATCACAAATCCAACCATAAACAACGGCATAAAACTATCGAGCAGTAAATAGGCTGAATAAACAATTAAAGGAAAAAACATTACACGTTTAATATTTAGACGTCTACCTCTTGATGTTCTTCTCCATAGTTTTATAAAAGGCATATATTCTATTTCTGTTTAGTAGGGGATAATCTATCGATTTTAGCTTGTTGATTTTTTAGTTTTTCTCTTTCTATTTTTGCAGCTCCATAAGTACTCCTAACGCTAAAAGTTATAAAGATTGCATTAATGGCTCCAACGATAATAATCCCTACAATAATTTTATTAATCCCCTCAGGTGAACTTAGATATTCCAATAGGACTTCTTGATTAAACATTTAGTGAACAATCAATCTTTCTAGTAATAGAGCTACAAATACTCCTTTAAAAAAGACAAGCCAAAGTAATCCATAATCTGTCAGACCAAGCTTCTCTTTATACCAAGCAATTAGTTGCTTATGCTTGTCTATAAGTTTCATTCTTTTATCTCAATAATTTCATAATAGGGACGGTCCCCATAATCAGCATCAGAACAACAAACATCGGAATAAATTTCTTCTAATAGATCGTATGCCTCGTCATAGCTGTTGAAAGATTGCTGAGTAATTTCGTCAGATTCTTTATCTTGTCTAACGATTTTATAAATCATGGCGAGATTGATTAGCTTGATAAAAGAGTTCCGAACAATCCCGCAAAGGCAGAAAGGACAAAAATTGCAACGATACCGATTGCAATAACTTTGGATATGTTTTTCATCTGATTTGATAGTGCTTACCTAGTTTAACCACCAAATTGATAATGCTTTCGGACTGCCTTATGAACATCCCATCTACAGTCCATTCCAGCTGGGAAGACAACTAAGTCTCCTGCACCAAACTTTACTGCTTCTCCCCCCCCTCAGGAGTGACTGTGACTTCACCCTCAAGCAACAAACAAGTCTCTTTATCGTCATAAGTCCAATCAAAAGAGCTTGCTTCACACGTCCAGATTGGCCAGTCTTTAATTCCTAGTTCCTTAATTTTGCTTTCTGGACAAGGAGAAGTTACAGATATAGACAAAATTTGAAAACATAGTGAACTTGTTTTTAGCTTCTCATGGGAACAGTTGTCTAATGGCTACTCAGATCTTTAACAAAAATGTTTGAAGTCTAATTACCTGTATGACGAAGACAGGATTACCCCCAATAGGGGTGAGGAGCCGCAATCACTAAAAGACTTTTAAGCCATCTCTGCCATTACTTACTAGTTAAATCTCTAAATTTTATAGCTCTATCCATAGAACTTTCCAGCATAGATTCAGTACTCCACTGAGCGTAGGTGGAGTTATGAACAGGGACACTGTGACCCATGAAAGCTGCAACTTCTGTATCACTTAATTTATAAGTTTGATGAGCTCGCTTGCTATAGGAATGACGGAAAGAGTATGGCACCACTCCTTGTTGAGTCTTGAGTCGTTTCCATATTTCGTTAAATCTCAAGTAATTCTTTAATACATCTCCAGCTCCAGCTTTCATTCTTGGGAGTGGATCTTTGTGTTTGATTCTTTCTAGTAGATGCCATTCTTTTTCCCACTCTGGATGTAGAGGCCATAACCTCCTTGGTTTCGTTGTTCCTCCTCCTGCTTTTTTGCAGTAATTACACCAAAGGTATTCATTCTTATTCTTTTTAATTTCTAAGTATTCATGACTTACTTCATTTGGTCTTAATCCATAAACTATCGAGAGTTTTATTACGAGATCCCATTCCATTGCTCTATCTCTAAGACGATGTTTCTTTTGACTCTTATCAACGTCAATCGGTAATGAGTTAATTAATTCAATTAGATCCTTATCTTCTATGGCTACAGTCGGAGCAGATGACTTTTTCTATTTCTCTGCCGACTTCCTCCCTACATATTCTCATAAAGCATTCTTTGGTGGTGGACTCCAGTTCTCGTCTGGTAAGAGGAAGCCTGATTGCTTAGAAGTAGCCCATCGCAAGAATGCAGCAATATGTTGAACTCTAATTTGTCTTCCTCTCGTTCCATGCTCAAACTTCTCTCAAATTCTTAAAAACAATTCATTTGCGTTGTCAGCTTTGATTTCTCTAAGCCTTAAATAGGTTTTCCCTTGTGGTTTGTTTCTTGGTGGAAGGATTGCATGATTAGGCTTTCCTACGTATTCCTGGTTCCAAGTTGCTTGAGTGACATCTCCAACGATATTCACTTTGTGGTTCTCATATCTTTCCTATGCATTTAGCAGCAGCTTTGGGTTAGGAGTTGCAGCAAGATTCAAGGCTTTGTTCCTTGTCTTCCTTACACGTTCAACGGCTTCATCAAGAGGAACTTTTTTCTTGATGGTTAAGTGATGGATTTCTTGTACTGTTTTTAGAATTTTTGGTGCTTCTGATTTCGCCCAATCAATCCCATGCATTTTTTCAACTCTGGTCCCATCGTCAAAACGGATTCTTATTTTTGTCTTTCCTTTATTGGGCTTGATCTGCCAGCTAGTTCCAAGAGAATCTCTGATGAGTGTTCTAAGGCTCTGTACCCAGTTGTCTGACTCTGAACGTGCTTGCAAATGAAACGAGTAAACGGGTCCCTCGTGGGTCCCTCTAGTATAAATTAAAGCCAAAATATACATGTACATTGATCAATCCTTTGTCTTCAGATATGCTCCAATATCTAGTCTATCTCAAGTCTTTTCTAGGGTTTTACGCACTGCTTCTGTTTAACAACCCAGTGTTTTGGGAGCATTAGGTCACAGGTTCGAATCCTGTCGCCCCGATTGGGATCTCACGGTTTGAAAGAACAGCTTGCTGAAGTTTTTAAACAAGAAGCTGCCTGGGGTTTTGTCTAAAGGCCCTGCTCTGACTTGGATTTATCCTTTTACCTTTTCTGACTAATGGGTTCTTAGGGAAAAAGAACGTAACCAACCGACCAAAGAAATAGCTTCCAAGTAATACAAAGCCTCCTCCTAATACATGGAGGAGAATCGCTTGAAACTTTACCTCTTTAATCGCTGCCTATTAAGATTTTAAGTCTTTTCGAGAATCAAGCTTTCAAAAAGATTTAAGGGAATAATGTAGTAGTTAATACATTTCTGTTACTTTTTGTCTTTTAGCGATTCGCAAAAAACGGTATCAACCGCTACACTTTTAATACGTTCGTTTTCCTCGCGGAAATGCATGTTTGGACAACAGGGAACGGGGTTGTCTCTACAGAGAAACGTTATGAATCACCTTGCCTTAATAAAAAAGAGTCTAAGCAAGAAGGATCTACTTCATCAAGCAGAATTGATTTTAGCTTCTAAGCCGTGTAAGGCAAAATCAGCTGAATTGAATATTCGTTTGATAGAGCAAAATGCCAAAAGAAAAAAGTTACATCAATCAGAATTGCATCTAGCTTCTAAGAGTTCAAAAACTTCTTCTGCATTTTTAAATAGTCGTTTAGCAGAAAAAGCAGCTCATTTTAAAAGGCTTCATTCAGCACAAATGATCTCGATGACTAAATAAAGATTCGTGCTTTGGGAGCACTAGGTCGCAGGTTCGAATCCTGTCGCCCCGATCAGTCATAGCAGCGGTTCCCAGCCGTTGCTTTTTTATTTGAAAGGCTGACACAGCTGTTTGTGTCAGATACGTGTCAGGAATGAGATCAAAGCTGATTGCTCTACTAGCTTTTCCAGCCGAACATTTCAGCCATTTTTCCAGTTGAAGCAAGGTATCCAATCGCTCCAAGAAATAATCCAAAAGCAATCAGATTTGGAACTATGCCACCAATGACCTGAGCTTCTCCAAATGTCAGGAAAGTAATCACAACAAAAACCCTTGCCAAGTTATCAGCGAAGTTCATTCTTCCCTCATGATTTTTTAGGTAAGACCTGAGAAGAAGAAATACTAAATAAAAACAATAGCGTTTAAGCCAAAGGTCACTGAAATCCCAATGATCTTGAATTTCATCCCAACATCATCGGATCCAGAATTTAATTTCACATCAGCCATCGTTTTTCTCCTTTGTTTGATTTGAGGCCTTCTCAAGAAACTCGACAAATTCTTTTTGTTTGGGTGTAAGTCCCTCGTTCTATTCCTTTTGTCTGTTGGACATTCTTTGAAGCTTTTTCACCATGCCAGTAATCTTCCAGCCTGCTATTGGAACTTAAACGAGTACTGAAAATAATAAGGCTATTTGATAATCATCCATTACTTAAGAATTAAATATCCGTAAACAGTAATTATGAGAAAAATTGGAATTGCTAAGTAAGTGATTACGAACCACTTAAACGTATTATCTTTTCCCATACTGATTCAGAGAAAGAGAATTGCAATAGCTAATCCCATTACTAATCCGATTGCCCAACTAAGGCAAAGCATTTGATAGTTGCTGAAATTTAATTTTTTCTGAATACGCTCGGCTAAACGTTTATCAGCCTTGATCAATCTCATTAAAACCATTTCTACTAAAAATGTTCTTTCCATAATCATGCTGCTTTTACTAATTAATTTCTATTGGCATATAAAATTTAAATTCCTTTTTGAGCTGATAGTTAGCAACACCCACAACTACCTTCGCCCTCTGATGGCTTTTCATCAAATGCATCTGCAATATCTCTAAGCATTACAGCAATAAAAGCTGGAGGGCATTGAAGCTTTTCCCCGTAACCAGCGCATTGCTGAGCAATGTTTTTCATTGCAGGAATAATTATGGTCTCAATTTGTTCTTCAGTTGCTACCCACTTGGCTTGGCATTCTTCAGTCATTTACTAATTAATATTAGATCTATAAGTAACTTACCTCACAAATAAATTGAATACCTTCGTTTAAGGTTATTACATAAGCTTTTTATAGTTGTTTTAACCATTTAAGTAATTGAGATTTTTTAGCACTATTTAATGATACGTATTGATTCTTAGACTCTTCTGCTTCTCCTCCATGCCAGAGAATTGCTTCATCAATAGTTCTGGCTCGACCATCATGCAGGAAGCCCACATAGTGATTAACTCTTTTCGTAAGGCCTAAACCCCATAGAGGAGTCGTTCTCCATTCAAATGTCTCGCTTAATCCATGCTCAGCAACTCCATCATCTAATTCAGGACCCATATCATGAACAAGAAGATCGGTATATGGCCAAATTGTTTGATTATTAATAACTCCAGCTACAGCATTAGAATCAAATCCAGTTTGTTGTTTAGCGATATGACAGCTAGCACATTTAAGCTCGTTAAAAACCTTGAAACCCGCTCTGACTAATTGAGTATCGGTCTTCTGGGCTGTTGCTGGGGCAGCAAGTGTTTGGCTGTAATAAGTCACTCCGTCTAATTCTTCCCAACTAATATCTGCAGGCATTCCATCTTTAGTTTTATTTGTATCAGGTCCAGTAGGTGTTGTGATACCCATATCTTCGTTGTAAGCATCTACTGTTTGCTGATGAAGGGTTGCAGAAGTTGCTTTCCATCCAAAGCGACCCAAGCGATCTATTCCGTTTTCATCTTTAGTACGTACCGCTTTGCCAGATATCCCATCATTGTTTTCATCATTGATATCTTCATTCATTAAAATATCTTTTTCAGGTATAGCTTCTAAGAGACCCAAACCAATCAATGGAGGAGGAATCCTTAATGATCGTGCCACATCTTCTGATGGTAAAACTTTTCCATCAGATGTTGTGATCGTGGTTTGTAACTTTCTAAGTTTTTCCTTTTCAATCCATTCTCTTACGACAGAAGCTTCAGGATCGTAGCCAAATGTTGCCCTATCTTGAAGTTGAAAACCCATACCAGGCACTGGTTTATCACCCTTATCCTTATTTAGAGAAATTCGAAACAGTGATTCACCAAGGACTGCTCTTCCTCTCCCATTAAGCACATGACAGGCTGAGCAAGACTTTGCATTATGTAGGGGACCAAGTCCAGCATTCTTATGATCATTTAGTGGTATGTGACTTCTATCAAAAAGAGGATCCGTATCCATATGACGTTTTAATTCTTGATCAGTTAATCCTTCTGCAGGTAATTCAAAAGCAGCAAAAGAACGACTAAAAATGGTAGTAGAGCCACCAGCGAGCTGCATATTCTCTACTAATCTTTTTGCTTGGAAGGGACTAAAAAATACTGACCCTAACAATGAAATTAGAATCAGTATTATAAAAATAAAGGATCTAATCCTCATAAGTACATATTGACAATGAAGATTTTTCCATAAATGTAATTAATTGTTTTTTATATATTTAAAGCTCCGAGGCTAGAGATACAGCTGTTTCTGCTGCAGAGGTAAGAACAGTTCTCAGCTTATCAACTGTTTCCTTAGTGCTCTTATTATTGAGCTGATCATTCAATGTTGCAGGTAATTTATTCGCTAACTTGAGTGATTCGTCAATTTGATTTGAGAGAGTACTGCTCAATTCATTGTTTTTATTTAAAGCATACTCTTTTAATTTTGATTTCTCCCAAGCTGTTTTAACCCCTTTGATATTGAAAACTATGTCAGTTCCAGTGTTTCCACTGAAAGTACTTTCTAGTTCACCAGCATCATTGGCATCAAAGGCACCACCAAGTTTTCCATCAGCTACTTCAGCTAGACATCCTTCCATTCCTGCTAGGATGTCTGCTATTGCACTACTAGGATCAGCTTTAACTACTGTTGAACCAAAACCTTCTGAACCAGACCAAGCCTCAAGGAGACCATCCGCATTGTTTTCAAGATCTTCTCCAGCACTCTGTAAATAAGCAAGTTCATTAGAACTTAAATCCTCTACTAAGTTATTATTTCTACCAAACAAGACATATTCAATTCCATGGAAACCACGACTAGTTGTATCAAGATTTTGTAGGGTTCTAGCAGTGAAGTCAGATTTCGAATCAAGAGTCGCTGTCAGCTCATTTGTGCTGACGGGCCAGTCATCAAGATTAGGGTCAAAATCCAATGTTTCAGCAGGTCCATATGCCCATGTTTCTGTTACTTCCCAAGTCTTACGCGCTGACCTCCAAGAGCTTTTAGCTTTATCAAAAGTGCTTTGAGTTGGCTTGTTTACAAGGTTCTGAAGAGCCTGATTAAGTTCTTTACTAGCACTTGCAAGTTTTGCATAGCTTGGTAATACAACCGCATCAACCATTGCATTACTTACGTCGGCTTGATCAGTACCGCCTCCACATCCTGTTATTAGCGAGGCGGAGATAGCGACTGCTCCAAAAATACCGAGAGGTTTTTTCATTAATTAAGAGTTAATAACTTACAGTATTCGCTTGGTTTATTTAGGTCTTGTCTTGAGCACCAATTAACCACTCAAAAAATACAATTTTGTGTAGTCAGAGATAACAAACGTCATTTTTTATTCTTATTAAATTTGAACGTACCCAAACAAATAAAATTGCTTAAATTGATTCAGATGGAGACTGATCAAAAATATCATTTAAATAATTTTCTGCAACTCTTCTATCCTCGCATCCGTTTTTGTATAAGAAATTATTCAAGGCTGAAGTTAAGAAATTGTGCTGATCAAAATCAGATTTTGATTCAATAAAATCTTTCATCTCCTTGAAAAGTATCTCTGGAATTTCTGTTTCTATATTCATAGACTTTGAACAAATATTTTTTTGCAAAACATACTTTTAAAATAAAGTCGATTAAGTTCTCTAGAATAAATTCCTTTTTCTAAAAGGTAACCAGATATAGCAGACTGAACCAATCTATATTGATCCCAATTTGGATGCTTATCTATAAAATCAGACATGGCCTCTTTAAGATAAACAGGAATTTCCTGAACAAAACTTACTAATACATCATTTTCATTTGATAGAGATGAATTCGATCCCTGATCTATTTTTTTCTTTTGAATAGTCTCTAGTGACAAACTTTGCATTTAATCCTTTTCTGTTGAAGCACCAGTATTAACGTTTTCAAGCTGAAGTCAAGCGGTATAAAAATACAAAGTCTCAACTTATATCAACTCTAGACAGACTGCTATCAAAGAATGTCAAGCTAAAAAAAAAGTTTAAAAACAAATTTGACTTTAAATTAAGAAAATGAACACTTTGTCTATGATTTTCCACTGAATTAAGCTCTGAAAGGGATTTTGTTTTTATGCTGTGGAAAAAGTGTTGAAAACTATTTGTATTTTCTTGA
This sequence comes from Prochlorococcus sp. G4PB17, assembly GCF_059772445.1. Classification (NCBI taxonomy): domain Bacteria; kingdom Bacillati; phylum Cyanobacteriota; class Cyanophyceae; order Synechococcales; family Prochlorococcaceae; genus Prochlorococcus; species Prochlorococcus sp. G4PB17. Next base: position 565,798 of record NZ_CM186288.1, read on the forward strand.
AAAGAAAGGGAAAATTTGATTGATTAGATTATCTTATGATCTATATAAGTTATTTTTTGCGTCTTATATGTCTTGAGAATAGGCAAAATCTGGTTTATAAGCTTTTTTTCAAAAAATTTATTTAAAGAACTTATTAGTACTGGTCAAGGCTATTTATTCGAATATTCATTCTTTAAATCCATTTCTACAACTAAATACTAAGAAAAAAAGAGAAATGAATAATTTTCTTTGCCTCTTTAAAAAATAAACAGAAAAACCTCGTAATTAGCTTTCTATAATTATACTTTTAAAGTTTATAATTTAGATTACTTTGAGTTTGTGATTCCTTTTTATTTTTGAAGGAAGAATGAGCACCAAAAAACATGAGCTGTGGAAAAGCATCAAATTATACGAATAGTTATCATGGATTATTAACACTTCTCTATGTTTTTTAGAAGATCGGAAACTAATTTTTAGGCATAAATAAAAAAGAGGTTACTTTCTTATGGAATCGCAACTAAGGAAAAGTATTCTATTCGATGTACTTGATGGAATCCCTCCTATAGGAAATGAAAGTAAAGCGATGATGAATTATAGAAAAGAAATTGAACAAAGTAATTTAACCTTGGAGGAAGAAGCGATGAGACTAGAAATAAGTAGGGATGTAATTGAGTTCACTGAGGATTTCAGATAGATGTCTAGACAATTATTAGAAATTGATAGCGCATACAGTTTAAATTTAGTGTAGGGAACATCCAAGAATGAAACACTTACTACTTCCTTTTATTTCTGCTTTTGTATTGCCGCTCACTGTAAAGGCTGAAGTCTCAGAAGAGATTCACAAACGTTGCCTAGAAGCTAGAGATTACTCAGGTTGCGTAATGACTAACCGGGGTAAAACTCCAAATATCAAAAGAGAAATTACTGGTATTGGTATAACGCTTTTTCTGAATAGTGATACTGCAGAATTAACAATTCAATCAGTTATTAATAGCTCTCCTGCCAGTGATACAGATATGGAATCAGGTGATGTGATCCTAAAGATAGATGGAAAGTCTACGAAAGGAATGGGTTTAAAGGAGGCAATTAAATTAATCAAAGGTCCTAAAGATAAGCCAATTAAATTAGTCATTGGTAGAACTAACGAAAAAGGTAAAAGAAAAAAAATTGAGGTGAACTTGATTCGAGATACATTTGTTATTCCTGAACGAGAATCTTTGAATCAATTAAACATAAGAGAATTTTTTAAGTATGGTTTTCCACGGGATCTGCAGCCAATGAATCCACAAGGTTACCCTCCTGAGTCAAATAAAGAATTATTCCCTAATAACCAAATCTAATTCAATTGCTAACTCCATTTTGCACTAATTAATAGTAAAGAGTTTTGTGTAAGACTTATCTGTAATTTATCGGTATACCCAACCAGGATGTAGTATCAACCGATTTTGGTCGTAGAGGCCGTATCAAATTCTTCGGTATGCAACATTTTAAATTCCAAGTAGTCGAGTCAAAGTAGATATGTCCTTTGAAAATAAATGTAATGTATTCCTCTTTATTTGACGCAGTATTCGCTGATTCATTCTTCTCTCCAATGAGAACAGTTTATGTGGTCTCAGATAGTCAGTTAGAAGAACTTAAGCGTAAGCAACATCAAGAAGAGCTCGACAATATTGAAGCCTCTCGTAAGAGACTTGAGGAGAACTATCAAGCACGAGTCAAAGTATTGGCAGATCGTGAGGTTGAGTTGCAGGAAGAGATCAAAGCTCTAGCTCCAGCTAAGAAAGAGAAAGTCTCTGCTTAAAAAGTAACTTGAGGACGTTAGTTATTTAGAGTATTGATTTTTCGATTAGCCTCTTCCCTCGAGTAACGGGGGAGGGGCTTTTCTCTGATTTAGTTACTTCGAGTATTAGGTAATACAGGCCTATGATGTTATCCGAATAGCAAATTATCAGGAAATATGGTTCAATTGTCCTATGACTACTTTTATTAAGAAGAAGACAAGCTCGTCCAAGTCTAAAGACTATTTGAAAACATCCGACAGAAAAAGGCCTACATGGCATTTTGAAGTAGAAGGAAGTGGTCAAAGAAAGAGATATTTAAAATCTCTAAATAAGTAGACGCAAGCTTAGTTTTCTTACTTTCCAATTAAAACTCTAGGGCATTTTTTAATGTCTTCAGTTCATATTGAGCTTCTTTCCTCGATTATGTGGGGAGAAGAATTTTCTCAATGCTTAGCAAAGCGGATCTAATCGTTGCAGCAAACTGATTAGTTCAAAGCCATCGAAGTTATCTTTGGGTGCTCCATTAGCAATGTATTGCTCGAATAATTGATAACCCTCTGATTGAGCAAATGTGTCAGGAATTAAACCGTGGACGTGGTAGTAAGCCATCAAATTGAGAAAACTGAAATTAAAGGATTACATACTGCTCCCAATTTCGATGTATCAAATGGAGTCAACGTGTGGGACTAAACATCTTGCTAGCTCTCTTAGAAAAAAGACTGATTTAAATCATTCCTATTGTTCCGATAGCAATTGGCTGTCAACTCTGAAAGAAGAAGATATTGCAGCCTTCGCCTTGAAGATGCTTTGAAAGTGATGAGTTTTATTCATTAATTTGTTCAAAACCCGACTGCCTGTTATCGGATCCTTGATGACTTTGTATTTATAAATGTCTTTAAGGAATCCAAAATCTTTATTGTTTGGCTTAAAGAAATGGCAATACATAGATACTTTACTGCGACTAGTTTGCCAGTCATTATTCCTAGTTCTGTAAAAACCAAGTTTTATAGCAGCACTCAAATCATCAATTTCATTAGCAAAGAAAAGAGCACATAGATTTTTATTTCTTGATTCAGTAATTACTGGATTAAACCACCAGCCGAATAGCAGCAAAGCCAAGAAAGGCTAGACGTGCAAAAAGAGCAATTAAAGCAGTAGCTGCTAAGTAGTCTCTCTGTAATAACTAATGATCTTCTGAGCGTTCTCGTCGCTCAAACAGCTAATCCTTGAGTTAGCTGGAATATCTAATAAAACACAGATAGCAATGATGTCTTCTGCATTTTTTTGTATCCGCTCGGACAATTCCAGAACTCTTATCAACTTTCCCATTACTCAGAATCGTTGGCATTGTTAGCGATGTCTTCTAGTCGCTGCATTTGTTCTTTGATCCCTCGTTAATCGCAGCGGTCAACGCACCGAAGAAGAAAGTCCCAATCATTAACATGATTAGTCTTACGTTATCGAAGATTGTTACGCCTCCTGCTACTGAATTAAGAGGATCTAATGAATCCAATTAAATATAAAACTCTTATCTCTTTTGCTTAATCTCTCCCATGAGCAGTTCTTAGATTACTTGAAAAATAAAATTGAACTCCGTTATTGCCTGATCCTAAATTCTGAATGAGTTTTGACGTAGTGAAACGAGATTGCTTTGCTGCATATAGGGATTTTTCTCCTATGTTCAAAGTTTCGATAGATCTTTGAGGAGAGGTCTTTTTAGAAACAGGAGTAGCTACAGCCATGAAATTAAATAAATCATATTTATAAGGTAATTATAAAAAGACAAGTTGGATGCCGTTCTTTACGAATCAAGGAATCCATTAGGCAGCTAAGTAGTTCTAATCACTAACAAATAACAAAAGAACAAATTGCACTCAAGATTGCTAGAGAAATCTAGAAAGGGAAAGGAAAGCTAGAGAGCTTTTACGCCTTTCAATGTATTAGCAGTTATTTCGCTGATCTTTCTTTGAATAATCTAGAGGGTATAGCTGGACAGTATGGAATCAATATTAATTGGACGAATTTAAAGGCATCTAAACAAGATTCACACAAGACGGAATTGCAGATCTATACACCAAAGGAAAAAACTACTAAAGCTGTATAAAGTAAGAGAAGCTATGTTGTTGTTCAAGCTGTTGAGAGTCTTTTTCTAATATTGATCGAGACATGACACAAAAGAAGCTACCACCACACCTAGTGCTTAAAGAATCAAAAGAAGTGATTTTCTACTTGGAAAACCCATTGCCTTCAGAAATCACAATTCCTACATGGATGAAATCTTTCCCTGATGATTACATAGGAATGATTATGACAAATGCCTGCTTGTTTAAAAGATTAAAGGATCACTCATAAATCGGAATTAATAGAATTTATTGAGAGTTATCTTCTTTCTTTTCAACAGGTTGAACTTCTTCGACAGACTGAGTCTCTTCAACAGACTTAGCTTCTTCAACTGGTTGATTTCCTTTAAAGAATTCAGAAATTTTGTCGCTAATTCCCTTTAAAAGCTCAGCGATTTTCTGACTTACCTCTTTTAAGTAGTCAGAAAGTTTTTGCAGAAAGTTTTTCATTGATTTAGAACACCTCTAAAAATCAGATAACCTTATGAAGATTGCGGACTCATATAAACATTTTTAATACAGAGTGTCACTGGTGGCTAATACTCAAAACAAATGCAGTTGTGCTTTTTTTGTCGCTCCAATAATTAATTCGGATACATTAGGCGTTGAGAATAATATTCTTGGTATTTTCTTTACTTACTCTTATATGTCTAATTCGTACTTTTCATTAAATGAATTAACTCACAATATATCTATAAATCATAGTTAAAAACAAATGACTCTTGAGATTTCAGAAATTGTTCTAGCTAAATCATTTTTAGTCTTAGGCTTGCTTGCGTTTGCTTGTATCGGATTCGCATCGTTAGTTAATCAAAAGCAAAAAGGAGCTGCTGTTAAATAAACCTATACTCTACGGTTTTAATACAGCAATACCTGCTGAAAAGAACCAAATAGTTAGTCTCCTTTTTTATTATCCTCACCTGTATAAGGTTGAGTTCCTATATCTGGTGGTGGATTATTACCAAATTCATCAACTAAAGCATCTGCTTCGCTGGTAAATAGTTTGCTGAACCATTGCTTGGTTGCAATGATGGCAGTCCAAATTTTGTCTCTTTTTCTACTCATAACAATATTCCTTGTATAGTTTTAATCATTATAAAACAGATGTTTTTTCTAATTCTATACTTTTCCAACAGGATTAAAAAATAGATTAGGAGACAGGGCACGTTAGGTAGAAAAAATAAGTACCTGTCTCAAAGGGAGCGACCAAAATCTCGCCCCCTTCTTCATGGCTTTTTTTTCTTTGACTTTGTATAAAGCGAACTTGCTAATAATAAGTTCTTCGTACTAAATAGATATGAAATGTCTATCCATTATCTGCTATGAGATTTGCAGTCACAATGGTTAATTCAAAAGGAAAGGCACACGAAGAAACCATCATTGCAAACAATAAACAAGAGGCAATTTGGCAAGCACAGGATTGCAATCCATTCTCAAAAATTATTGAAGCCAATTGGGTTTACAAGTAAGAGAATTTCTTAAGGAACTCTTCCTCGCATGTTGAACTATTCAACCATGTCGACAGGATCTAAAACAGCTAGAAAATCTTCGTGCTGACTTTACCTTCTTGTTTTCATTTGTTATGGTATGCAATACGTTCGTCTGGTTATAACTGGACGCATGACATGGAAATAGGGAACGGGATTTCCATTAACAGATAAGGGTTATGAACAGCCTTTTACTCACTAAAGAGCGAATCAAAAGAGCAGAAAGGCTTCACGCCGCTCAACTTGCTGCGACGCAAAATGGAATGCTTATTTCTTATAGGCGTTCTGCTTTTGAAGAAAGGCAAAAACAAGCTCGTGAAGAAGTCGCAGCGATGGATTTTTAATTGAGAATCCATTGCTGAAAATGATAGCTAGGGGGCAATTAGCTCCCTTTTTTTATTTACACCTCTAACCTTGATTACCCAATTCAGATAAGCATATATCCGATTTAGTGGAAAAATAAATAGACCAAAAGCTATAAAGGCTCTCAAACTTTCATTTTTAGGATTTTTTCTAGCCTCTCTTTTTGTTCTGTTAGAGAGAGTTCTTTGTGGGTGATGTCTGTTTGCTTTATGTAAAGTTGATTATTTGAAGCTTTATTTTCTTCTATATATTTTGTAGAAAACAATCTTCGAGATAGAAGTATCTGATTGCCAAAAAAGTAAATTAGTTTGCTAAGTCCATGGAACATTCTTTCACTAAGAATTAAAATCAACAAGCCAACACCTGCGAATGAAAAGAGAGCTCCAATCATTGCAATTGATGGGGACGTTGAAGCAAAATTAAAATAAAATTCCATTTTTCAAACCTAGCAAAGTCAAGAAGACCAGAATGATTATTTTTTACTTAAAGATGAATAGTTTTAAACTCTAATGGGTAGACGTTGCTTCTTTCTCTACTCCTAATTGATTAATCATATGAGGTGGAATCTTAGGGACATCAAATCTGCTAATTAATTTTGAAATTCTTTTTTTAATTTTTTTAGCAATAAAAGCCATAAATCTTTTAGACGTGGTTGTTTTGACGACACACCAAGTACTTTCTATTCTCTGCTAGCTGTTGAGTTGTCGTAAGTGTATGGTGTGTCTTTATTGACTTTTCTAGCATTTTTTAAATGAATGACACCCATTACATTCTTGATAGCAGGGCTTTGTATCACAATATTGTAACCTGTGATGTTATTTATCTAGGCATTAGATACAAAACTAGGGTTAATAGATATGACAGTTATAGCTAGATATAGAGATTGTTGAGTTTGATTTACTTTGTCCTACTGGATAATTCCTTTTGCCTTAAGCATTGGTGTATATGGGCAATCATCTCTACTGAGCAATTCAAGTACTGAGGTTATAGAGCTTCTAGATCCATCTCTTAAGACTTTTTCTAAGTAGTCACATATTTCAAGAAGTTCAACTTCTGTAGGAGATTGTCTAGACATCTATCTGAAATCCTCAGTGAACTCAATTACATCTCTACTTATGCCTAGTCTCATCGCTTCTTCCTCCAAGGTTAAATGACTTTGTTCAATTTCTTTTCTATAATTCATCACCGCTTTACTTTCATTTCCTGTAGGAGGGATTCCATCAAGTACATCGAATAGAATACTTTTCCTTAGTTGCGATTCCATAAGAAATTAACCTCTTTTTTATTTATGCCTAAAAATTAGTTTCCAAGAAATAATTTTTTAAACAATTCTATGTATCAAATGGATGGTTATCTCGTTCACTAATATGCAAACTTATACGAACCTCCATATAGTAAATATTATTAACTAAAAACTGTATCTAATGTATTCTTATTGTACACGTATTTTTACTAAATAAGCCATTAAATTTTATCTAAAAAAATAAGATTATACCTAGATCTTAAGTATTTTTTCTGCTTGAATAATGATGCTTTGGTCTTTAGTAGGACGCACACCAAAGTCAACTAAAGCTACGTTTAAGGCGCGTAGCTTTTTAATATTTCTAATATAATTGTAATAAATGAATGATTTAAATATATTTTCCTATGCTTGCAAAAGATTTATTTATTACACTTAGATTTTATTACTAGAACATCATTAAAAGTAATTATTTAAACTTTCTATGGGCTTTACTGAAAATGAACTTCTAAAGGCGGCCGATTTTTTACATGTTAGTTCAATTACTGGTATTTTTATTTTCTACTTATTTTTAAGTGCTTTATTAGCTTTCTTTGTATTAGCTTTTAGCTATGCTTTTATAGACACACCATTAACATCTAAAATTATCTCAAAAAGTTAAAACGAATTAACATGACGAAGTGTTCTGTGTGATTTTTAAAGATCCAAATGTCAAATAAATTAATACATATATAGAATTTCTGATATAAAGCATAAAGTATTTTTGTTATATTTTCATTTTTAATAAAGCTCTTGAAAATATTAATAATCATTTTTGGAATTATCATTGGACTAGGTTCATATATTTTCCAAGGACTACTTTTGAAAATCCTATTTTTTGCATTATTAGGATTTTTAGGATGGGATTTTGGAATGAGGTTTTTAAATGATGATGATGATGATGATTTTGATGGAGGCAAATTGATTCCTGTATTACAAAGTATTTAAATCATAAATTTTAATATCTACCCGATAATTGTACTTTTAAGTCAGATAATATTAATCAAATTTTACAATGATATTAATTAATTTAAAAAAATACAAATTAAACAAATAATACTAAGTATTAAGGATTAATTTAGCTGAAATTTATTTATAAAATGAAATCAGCCCAAGATAGATATTTAAATTGCTTGGAAAATTGTCACATGCATGAGCAATTTAAAACTCCAAAAAAAAATTGTGTAGCAGCTCTAACAGATGATCCACTGGACAATCCAAAAGTAAGTATGGAACAGCCTTGAAGTGTAACAACTAAACATATGTCTTTTAACTTTAAAGCTATTATTGAAGACTATTGTGGCACAGGAAAACTCTCCGAGGAAGAAATTGATTTTTTAGAGAGAGAGCATATTAAAACAATGAATACTATTAGTGAATTACTAACTCCATCAATAGCAAATTTGCATATTTGTGAAGCATGTAATCTTGAGCCAGGAAGTTTCTGGATTATTTGCAATGCTTCAATTCTTGATAAGATTAGACCAGTTAGAACCGGCAAGCCAAGAGCTCATAAATTATTTGATGGTCTATGCCAATATAAGATTTTTACTAGAGAGGACTGATTTTATAAGAAGAATGAATCCTATAAATTCTCTCAAAAAATGATTACTAAATTTTTTAGTTCCATATTTCGAAGGTACTAATAAAAAAGGTTACGAATAAAAAATGAATTATCTTTTTTAAAACAATTTGAAAGAAGAAAGATATATCTGCTTAAGCTAAGGCTTCTATCACTTAGAGAGTTGGCTCTAAAAAATAAAAAATTAACTTGGTGATCTGCTCAATCCTTAGTGATTAAAACTACCATAGACTTAAATAAAGTCTAACTATTTCCTCTTGTTGGGAATTGTCGTTGGGACTCCTTCGAGGAATATAAGAAAACAATTATCAATAGTAACCATATCCCTCCTGCCAAAAAGAAAATAGGAGCATCATTAAACAACTCAACAGAAAAAATGCTTCTTGCAGTTGGTATTAAGCCAATAGAGACAAAGGTTAATCCTGAAAGGTATGCAAGTTGAGATTTAGTCACGATTTAATCAGAAGTATTACTACCTGAGTCAATCTCAGATGAACTTTCTGCACTTACTAGTTCCTTCTTCTTTTCTATTGACTCATCGTTTGGAGCTAACTCTGGATTTACAACCTCCTTTCTTTTGACAGAAGTATCATTAGAAACTTCTTTTACTTTTTTAATTCCGAAGTCATCCTTACCAATAACAAAGAATGCTATGCCTAAGATAAAAAATGCTGAAATAGCTATTAATGGAAACATGTCATTTATAATTAAGAGTTATATATATATATATATTGATTTTTAAATTCCTTACTCGCGGGGATTTAAATATTTATATTGATGTTCATTCGAAAGGTATATTAATTACTTTAATTACAATTCTATGTTAAAAAATGGCTGAAATGCATCAATGAGTAAGTCAGAGTTTTTTATCATTTCATTAATTTGAGCTTTGAGACAATCAAATCAAAAACCTTTGTTTCTCATCATCGGAATATAGGTTTGACTTGAAAGAAGCCCTATTACAATAAAAGAACATACCAATATCTTTTTAATTTTTTAAGTTCCTGCTAATCGGATATTATCTCTTTTTTAAACATAATTGTAATTTCAATAGATATTATTTTGTAGCCTTTTTACTTAAAATAAGTTCTCTCTATACACACCGCTTAATTCTTCAATCCGTTTCAAATTATTCAAGTAATATAATTTTCAAAAAAATTCATAAGAATAAACTTTATTTCAATGCCATTAGTTTTATATTACTGCTTCTCAATTATACTTTTATTTGTGATATTTTTTACTTATACTTCAACTTTTATAGCAAGAAGGCAGCCAAAATTTATTCATAAGATTCAGGTAGAAATGATCAAAACCCATTTGAAGCAGGCTTATAAAATAAATACTTATCAAGACTCATTCCATATATAATTAACTTCCTTAGGTCTACTAACTTGACAATTACAGAAATACTATGAAATAGTTTTTTCAATTCAAATCAATTAGACATTGATTTAATTCTTGCTATTTTTTTACTTACTATTAAAAAAAGTGATTTGGTTTTATCTGATTTTACGCTACACCTACTAGCAATGAAAGTACCATTGAAAAGATTATTTTTTAGCTCTAATTCGTATTCCCTTGCTTGACTTTTATTATCAGAATCTCTAGAGGAATTGAATTTTAATCAGACTTCAATTATATGAATCAATTAATCAGAGAATCATTGCCAATTCCGACAGGCTGGCTAGTCTCTCCAACCAGAGACTTATGTATGTTTTTTATTCGCGATCCGAAATCACTCATGAATTATCCAAGCGTGATGACTCAACTCTGGCACTGTACAGAAGAAGGAATACCTACCAAATTGAAAAACACAAGAAGATTGGAATATAAAAATGCACTAAAAACATGGCATGAGCTTCAATCGGACGGTTGGCAATTAATAGAACGTCAAATCAACGATGATGCTGCCTAATTCTTCACTTTTCATTTATTCCATCAATACTTTTCGGCTGACTTGTCTGCAAAATTTATTTCTAGACTTTGCTGCTTTTTCGGCATCTTCAAATTTATCTACATGAACAATTTCTTTGATATCCATCCCTCCAATGAAACAAGAAACCTCGACTTTCATTGTTGACCTCCTCCTGGTTAGGAATAAAGGGTTCATTTTTAAGAATTATCCATATAAAAACTTATTTAACAATCTCAAGCAATAGTAAAAAAATTGGGTCTTTCAGATCAAACAAATAGGAGGAGAATCACTGTACGTTTCTATAGATGAAGATAACATTGAGGAAAGTCCTCTAGAGAAAGAGATGCTTCTTATTGATACCGATAAAAATCAATGAACAACCTCGCAAAGATCACAACCATAGGATTCCCAGCTGCAATTGGTTTAGGACTCGCATGGGTAGGCGTTCGAATTATGAGTAACGAAAGAAAACTTGCAACTAGAGAAATGGAGCTACGACTTCAACTCGATGTAAAAGCTATTAAAGGTTTATAACTTGGTCTGACTTGGATCAGTCATTTTTATCTTTTGTTCTTCCAGCTTTCTCTAGCGTTTGAATCGTTTTCTAATGTTGTATTAATCAAACCTTGGAAGTCTCAAAATGTCTACAACTTTGAGAGGTCGACGCTAAACAACAAACAAACCTTTCGATGACCTACGATGATTAGCCCAGAAAGAACCTATTATTTAGTTCTTACACAGGATTTATTTAGATTCTACTTTTTCAGGTTCTATTTTTTCAGGTTCTATGTTTTCAACCTCTGTTTTTTCCGCATCTGTTTTTTGAGAAACAGCTGATTTGCCCTGACTTGACTTAAAAAGAAAGAAAGTTGGCAAAGCTAATAAAACAACAATAGCCGTAAGAAGGATGAGATTAATGGTGAAGCTATTGACTCCTAGCTCGGAAGACGTTAAAGCTAAAATCATTTGAATAAAATAAAATAATCTTATTATTATATCTATCCTTAATAAACAAACCTAATCTAAAAAACTGAGACAATTCATAGCAAAAGAATAAGAAAAGATATTCTACAAAGTACTATTAGATACATGCGTCTGTAGTAAATAGACAGGGGAGAAAAGACCATTAGTTAGGGCAAAGCCTCCTTTTACCAGTCCAGTTATATAGCATCCAAATATACAAAGCCAATCATAAACAAAGGCATAAAACTATCGAGTAATAAATAGGCTGCATAGACGATTAATGGAAAGAAGATGACACGTTTTATATTGAGACGTCTACCTCTAGATGGTTTTTTGAATGGTTTAATGAAGAAGCGGTTCATTATTTATTCTTTTTAAATTTAAAGATACCCATTATTTGTTCACCAAATGAACTCCAAAATATGACAACAAATGGGCTTAATGCTATTAGTCCAGTGACGAAACGAAAGCTTTTGCCAATTCCAAATACTATTAAACAGAAGACTAAGACCCCAACGATTAAGGTGCTTTTTCTTTTCTTAAATAAGTCTCTAAATCTTGGCTCTTGAGATAAATCCTTCTTTTTCTTGTTAGTGCCTTCGAGGTATGGCATTCCTTCTATGTAAGGCACCAAGATATTTAATAACCATTTCTTGAAAGCATTTATAGGATTCATTTCAAAGCTAAAGCCCAATTTGGTGTTTTTGAATTTACACCAAGCTTTCGCTTAACTTCACCTGAGTTGATCTTGACGACTAATCCATCACAAGGAAGGTTCTCAAATAATTCACCAGCCAACCATTCTTTGTGCCATCGCTTCACTTGCCTAGGTTCTGCTGTTCTATTAGTTGGAGGAATTTCAAAGAACCAATTTTCTAGACGTTTAATATCATCAATTTCATTTTCAGTACTTCCAAGAATTTCATAAGCCACAAAACCAAGACCAGCACCATTTGGATTTTTCTTTCTTAAATGTCCAGCGGCTAAAGCTTGAGATTTAGTTCTAGACAGGTTCGGTGCATAAAGTTCTCCACGAATCTCAAGTGGTTCTTCTGAAACTGCAATTCCATCCTCTGGAAGTTCTAAGGGAAGATTGCAAATTGTCCTAGCGGCCTCGGTAACATCTTTTCCACTTCTAGTGAAGGCTGCTACTAAGGTTCCAGATTGGTATCGAAGCCCCAAAGCACAACCATCAAATTTAGGTTGAACAATCATCGTTTCACCGTTGGCAAACTTAGACCACCATTCACTAAAACAAGAATTATCCAAACTAAGCAACTTCATTTTCTGCTGGAAATATGAGTTCTGAGGATCTATTTCCCTAAGACTATTTTCTAATTGATCAAATTGCTTGTCAGCTAATTGAGCATTACCCGATCTGTAGGCCCTATCTAGCTTTTCAACCAAGGCCGAAAGATCTTTTGAGTGCATTTAATTTTTCCATCAAAAAAGCAACGGCTGGTAACCGTTGCTATCACTGATCGGGGCGACAGGATTCGAACCTGCGACCTAGTGCTCCCAAAGCACTTGGTCTTATAACCGCACTGACAAGAATCTCAGTCGTAAAGGCAGTTATTGTTTAAAGATACGCGATCACAGATTCTCAGAGACAGCCACAGATGTTGACTTTTGCACACATTTTGCACACAATCTAATTAATTAGTGACCAAGTGCTCCTTGCCATTCATTACTCGAAAAGAAAACTGGGTTCAATTGTTCAGGGATCAGATAAGCCAATCAACAGCAGGGCAATTTAAAGTTCTTGATTGTCGAGGAAGGATGCGTTTGCAATATCGGCCTACTGGAGGAAAAGCTCAATCTTTAATGTTGCCCTTTGACTTTGATAAGAAAGAAACATCAAAAGCACTTAGACGAATCGAAGAAATATTCAAAAACTTTGTAAAAGCCAAAGGAAGTAAAACGCTCTCTAAAGCCGCAACAGTTACAGAAGCATCAAGTTCAAAGCATCAAATCAACTGGGAGGAATTAGTTGAGAGCTATAGGCAGTTTGTCCCTAATGCAAGTGAAGCCACCTGGAAGAAAAGTTATATCCCCGTCTTAACGAAGGCTGGAACATTAATGAATAGGTCCAAAGGGAAACCTCAGGACGGTGAATCATTAATGATGCAATCGCTTATCCAATGGGAACAAGGGACAAGATCCAGGCAAATTGCCAGACGTGCTCTAAAAGGTTTTCTTGATTGGGCAGTCTTAAGAGAAAAATTAATAGCTGCTTACGCACCACCTGAACAAATTCCGGAGACCAAAAATCCAATTGACATAGGTTATGCAATAGACGATCAAGAAATTATTGAATTACTAGATTTAATTCCGAATGGAAGAACAGCAAGAGAAGAAGAAACTTACAATGCTTGGAAATTTGCAATTCAACTATGTGCCGTCTATGGGTTAAGACCTGAGGAGCTTCGTCACCTAACAATCAAAAAAGGGATTAAGGGAAAAGAATTATGGACTACCTATCAAAAATCTAAGGGTAGGGAAAAAGGTCATAGAACAGCACCAAGGAAATTACATGCTCTATTCGTTAAAAATTTAGACGGGAATCCAATTGATTGGAACTTACAGAAACGATTATCGATAGGTGAAAAACTTCCACCCCTAGGACAAGAAGGAAAAGGTGGTGAAGCACTTGGAACATTTTTAAAGAGGCGCAAGTATTGGAAGCAATTAAAAGAAGTTGTTAACGCAACAAAAAAAGAGGTTCTAAAACCTTATTCATTTAGACATCGCTACGCAAAACAATCTCACGCTGCAGGATTCCCTATCGCAAATATCGCCTTAGCCATGGGGCACACAGTCGAAGTACACCTCCAGAATTATGCAAGGTTTACACCTGATTTGACTACTGATTTATACGCCAAAGAGAATGAAGTTAAAACTGCTAAGCGGAAATGAAAAACTCCATCAGATTGGTATGCTCTAAATTAATTAAATTCATTATCAATTACAAAAAGTGATTCCCGAAGAAGCCGTAGAACAAGTTTGAGAAAACCTTTCGCCCCCAATACTTCCATGTGTAAAGGTGGTTCCACTAGAAGTTGTATTACTAGTTGCATTTACGCTTACGCCATTAATTGATCCTGAGCAAAAAGTTGTCCCCGATGAAGTTGAAGAACAACTATATCCAGCATGGGAAACAGAAGTCATACCAATTAATCCGACAAATGAAATACTGGTCGCAAACAATAGTTTAATTGGCTTCATAGTAAAAAAATAGCAATTACATTTTTTATTAGTTCTAGATATTTCAAGGTGATTCCAAAATCACCAATCAATCGGCCTCCAGTCACCACTGATCTGAAAAGCCCTCAAAAGTAAGGATGTCGCGAACTAGGTATTGAATATTTTCTAAATTCTTATTGCGTAGCAGCCAAAGCATCTGCTCGTCTTTCTCCTGCTTTTAGATTTTGATAGAACTTTTTCATAAAATCTGCCGTTGCAGCATCATCCACTTTTTATAACGAAAGAATGACTGATTTATACGCCAAAGCAAACTAGGCAGAAGCGGCATAGAAACTTTACTTACGACAAGAAAACTAAAAAATGTGAGATAAAGCAAAGCCCAGAAAAATCTGGGCTAAGTCAACTATGTTTATACAGGCAATTTATCTGTAATAAGTTTTATATGTCTGTCTTTTGTAGGGATTACCACTTCTGTAATACGTAGTCCTTCCATTACTACCTCTAGATGAATAAGTTGCATTTGGACCGCCACGCCCGTCACAACGACGATAATAACCAGTGCCATAGCATGAAGCAGCGGCAGGTTGAGGTAACATGAAAGCTAACCCTGATAGAGAAAGAAAGCTAGCTGCAATAAATGCTTTTGCTCTATACCATTTTTTCCCTTTTTGATCGACAACACCAAGGGTATGAGGTGAATTTGTCATTTGTTTTGAAAGTTAATTGTGGGGTATCCCCCGTTACACCATTTCCTAGTTCTGACTACATAAAGGTGATTCCAAAATCACCAATCAATCGGCCTCCAGTCACCACTTAACTGAAAGGCAGCCCAGACATAAGGATGCCGCCAGCCCGGAATAGGATGATTTCTAAATTCCTTTTGAGTAGAAGCTAAAGCATCTGCTCGTCCTTCTCCTGCTTTTAATTTTTTATAGAAACTAGTCATAAAAGCAGCCGTTGCTCGATCATCTACTTTCCATAACGACAACAAACTTGATCTTGCACCGGCAACAGCAATAGCTCGTTTAAGTCCATAAACACCTTCGCCTGATTGAATATCACCTTTACCTGACTCACACCCCGAGATAACAACCATCTCCGTTCCCTCCCAATCTAACTGAGTTATTTCCTGTGCTGTTAAATAACCATCATCTTTTGGATTGGACTCTGGTTCATTAGCACCAGCTAAAACGATGTAGCTTCTTAGTAATGGATTTTCTCCTTCAAATTTTATTTGTAGAGGATTAGATGAATCCAGACTGAATGTAGAGATCTTATTTTCTTGGTTTTGATTAGCCTCAAAAGCCGCATGAGTAGCAATATGAACGGTTTGTGGCGATATGGATTGTTGAATTGAAAGAGAAGTTGCCTCTTCTTTTGTATACAACTTTGCATTAATTAGTTGAGAAATTTGCTTTCCTTCATTGGCTGTTCCAGGTAAAGCTATCCAATTACGTTGTCCAACTTCACTTGATCTTTTCTGATCTACAATAATATCTCTATTCTGATTTTTAGTAGATAATTTCTTTTCTAAACTAAAGCTTGGATTGGCAAATACAAGTGACTCTTTATCAGAGTTTCCTGAGTCTTTAATTAGTTTTAGCAATGAACGTCCAGTTGTAATCAACCTTAGATTGATACCTTCTCCGAGTAATCCGTCACCTCTAGGATTTCTTAGTGCTGCAAAAGGTATACGATTTATTTCAGCATCAGGTGAAACGAACCAAGTATCTGCACCTTGAGTAGCTATTGCTAAGGGTTGAATGAGCAGTTCTCCTACCTCGCCCCATAAACTCAATGCATTAGGTAATTGTTTTTCTGAAGCAACTGAAGCCTTGTTGATTTTTTCTTCAATTGATTTGGCAAAACCTAAATCAATACTGACTATTTGACGATTGGGTCTCAGTACTAATGCTAAGTATTTAGGTTCTCCATAAAATTGACCATCTTCAACTTGTTTCTGAAAAGGTCGAAATTTTTGGAACTCAATCAATAAAGAGTTCTTCGGTAAAGAATTTGCAATTTGACCTACCTCTACAATTTGAGGCTTTAGTTCAGGTAGCTGCAAAAAAAGTTCCTCTTCAATTCTTTGTTTTTTAGCTCTGATTTCATTTCGCTCATCAATTCCTATAGATCGATCTGAGAATTGAATATTTAAAGCATTTAGCTCTGCAACCTTATCCCTTTGTGATTTATCTAATAGAGGAAGCCTAGATTGATATTTCTCAATTTCTTCTAAGAGTCCTTGTCTATTCAACCTTGCTTTCAGTGCTAGTTCCTCGCCATTAGGTAAAAACCCAATTCCAGCAAATGAAGCTAAATAAGAACCAGATATAGCCTTCGAGAAATTTAAACGTTGATCAATTGGCAAATGCTGTGCCTGCTCCTGTATGTACAAAACAGAACCATCAATAGCTTTTTCAAGAAATTTCTTTGTTTCTTCAGGCGATTCTTTTAATGCATACAGTAAAGCTAAATAGTCATAAAGCCCAATCAGGTCTTGAGAAATAATTGAGTCGAGCATTAATGATTTATAAATTTCAATTGCTGCTAACAAATTTTTCTCTGCGTTTAATAAGTCATCAACCATTAGATAGCTCAAACCAAGAGACTTATATATAGAAGCCATATCAAAATTATTGGAACCGCGCATTCTATTATGAATTTTTTTTGCTTTTTCAAAAGCTGTTATAGATGCTTCGAAAGAGCCGACCATCTGCAGCATTGAACCATTTACTTGTAATTTTAAAGTTGCTTCAGGATCATCTTCCGGAATCTGATCAATTAAAATATTGTTAGCTATCTGACTATCTTTATTTGATGATAACTTTTCAAGTGCAGATATTATCTTTTTCATTTGTTTGATAAAGTCAAGCTCAAATTTATACTCTTTTCTATCTATTTTATAGATTCTTTGGGCATCATTAAAGAAATTTTTTGCCTCTTTAAAATCGAAAGAATAAAATGAATTAATGCCTAACGAAAAATAACTATCTGCAAGAAGAGGGCTATCTTCATCAAGCAGACTTTTCCTAATATTATAAGCTTTTATAGTGTTACTTTTGCCATTTCTATGATCTCCTAAGCGATGATAATCAGTAGCAATTTGAGAGTATAAAAAGGCTCTATAAATAGGAATAGGTTCATACCAATCATCATTATCATCTACTCTCTCAGCTATCTCTAAGGCAACTTTTCTAAGCTTAATAGATTCATTAAAATCTCCTTTACCAGAAAACAAAGCAGCTAGATTTTGATAACTTGCGGCTGTTTCAATATGACTCAAACCTAATTTAGATTTTGTAATTTCGACTACTCGATACCTAATTCTCTCTACTTCATTAAAGTCATTCTTGCTAGGAGAGACTTCCCCTTTATTAAATGTGTGTGCTAAAGCAGTTAAATAATTTGCGACTTTAATAGAATCATTACCGGACTTCAATTCTTCTATTGATATAGCCTTTCGATAAAATTTAATCGCATTATTATAATCTTCTAATTTGTCATAATTATAAGCAATCTCATAATAAGGGTATGAACCAACAATGTCACTTTCTCCTGTTTCTATAATTAATTTCATAAGACGAATAACTTCTAGATAATCATTCTTTTCTTTAGCGACCTTCACTTTCTTATTTATTGCAATTATTTTTGAATTTGACTGTATTTTTCGTTCTTTATTGGCAAGACGCCGAAAATCTTTTGTCGATTCGTTTTTTGGGTTTAATTCTAATGCTTTGTCGAAGTCCTCTATCGCACTCTTAAATTCACCTAGTTTTGATTTGGCCAGGCCACGATTATGATATGCCTCTGATTTAATCTGCAAATCGTCTAGATCAAATTTAATTACCTTTGAAAAATCTTCAATAGCTCCAGGGAAATCACTTAAAATATTTTTATGAAACCCACGAAAGAAATATGCAAATACGCTCAATTTTTTATTTAAACCAAATTCAATAGCTTTTGTGTAATCATTAATTGCTCCTGCTGAATCTTCTTTTTTATCTTTTAAAACTGCACGAAAATAGTATGCCATTGACTTATTTTCAATAGGCAAACCAAGATCAATAGCCATTGAATAATCAGAAATTGCTCCTTCGATATTGCCTATTTGCTGTTTATTAATTGCACGACCATAGAAGCTTAGTGACCATGGTTGAGAATTAAAATCTATCGCTTTTGAATAATCTGAAATCGCACCTATATTGTCTTTTAGACCCTCTTTACTAAGTGCTCTATTGTGATATGACCTCCAATCATTTGCATCTATATCAATAGCCTTAGTGAAATCCTTAATAGCTCCTAAATAATCATGATCTTTTAATTTCTTCCTGCCACGATTTAAAAAAGTTTCATAGGGTTTAACTTTTTCTTCAGCAATTAAAACTTCCGAATCAATCTCAAGCGAATTTACAATCAAACCACTTTCAAACATAACGGGTATTAATAAAGCTGTTCCAATTGAAGCCAATCGATTAATACGTCTTACCATTTAATCGGTCTCCAATCACCACTTAATTGGAAGGCAGCCCAAACATAAGGATGTCTCCAGCCTGGAATAGGATGACTTATAAATTCTTTTTGAGTCGCAGCTAAAGCATCTGCTCGTCCTTCTCCATCCTTCAATTTTTTATAGAAACTAGTCATAAAAGCAGCCGTTGCACGATCATCCACCTTCCATAAAGACAACAAACTAGACCTTGCTCCTGCAACTGCTATTGCGCGCTTAAGTCCATAAACACCTTCCCCTGATTGAATATCACCTTTACCTGATTCACAGCCAGAGATGACTGCTAACTCTGTGCCTTGCCAATCAAGTTTTGTCACTTCTAAAGCTGTTAAGTATCCATCATCATTAGGGTTGGATTCTGGGTCATTAGCACCAGCTAAAACAATGCCACTTCTAAGTAATGGGTTCTCTCCTGTTTCTTGATCTGGTAAGAAATAAGCATGGCTTGCGATATGTAGAACCTTGGGAGCATCTTGCTCTTGAATAGCCAATGCTGTTGCTTTGTTCTTGGTTAACAGTTGAGCTTTCGTGAGTTGGGCAATTTCTTTCCCTTCTTTCGCTGTTCCAGGTAATGGACTCCAATTGAAAGAAGCTAGATCGCCTGAACGTTGTTGAGATGTATTGCCAGCAATTAGATCAGATGTTTTTTCAGGTGAGTAGGTTTTGATCAAATCAAAAGCTGGATTAGCAATAACAAGTGGTTTTTGTTTAGTTGCTTTTGATGCTTTAGCGAGATAAAGTAATTCTCGCCCGGTTGTTAGTAGACGTATATTGACAGCTTCTCCAAGTAAATCATCACCTTTATGAGAGCTGAGTGCAGCAAATGGAATACGGTTGAGTTCAGCATCAGGAGAAATGAATAAAATTTCCGCATCACCCATCACTTCTCTCAACGGTTTAACAACTAAATCACCTACTTCATTCCAGAGTTGTTGTGCATCTCCCAAACCTTCTTCTGAAGATCTTGATGCTTGTTGAATTTTTTTTTCTATTGGCTCTGCGAGACCTAAATCAATAGTATCCAGCTCTCCATTAGGCTTAAGGATAAAAGATAAATAACGTGATTCTCCAAATTTCTCATGGTCTGATTTTTTGGCATCAAGAGATTGATAACGCTGATATTCAAGTAAAACTGCGCCATGAGGGATTTTTTTAGCAACTTGATCGACTGAGACAATCCGAGGCCTTAGTTCAGGGAGCAAGCGGTAAAGTTTTCGTTCAAGTTCTTTTTGGCGTTTACTTAACCTTTTTCGTTGCTCTTGTTTAAGATCTTTTAATGAAATTTGTTGGGTAACTTGGCGTAATTCACGAGCAATTACTTGTTGCGGTCCCGATAAATTAGCAAGTTGTGATTGACGTCTTTCTATTTCCTCTAAAAGTCCTTGTCGATTAAGCCTTGAAAATAGTGCCAGCCTCAATCCTGTTTTTGTTTTTAAAGCTACTGTCGATGAGAAATAAAAAGAAGATGGGTGAAGATCAAGAAAAGATTGTCTCTCAGCAATAGGCAAATAAGGTGCTTCTCTTTGGATAAAGATAAAGTGTGTTTTTAAGCCTCTTTTAAAAAGCGGTTCTGCTTTAATATGCAGACCTTGCTTCATATAAAGCAGAGCCAAGTTATTACGGGCGGTTGTCATATCTGGATGTTCTGGTCCGAGAACCTTTTCAGCAATCGCTAAGGTTCGCTTATACAGCGGTTCTGCTTTTATATTCAGACCTTGGATGTCATAAAACTTAGCTAAATTGTTCAAGGACACTGCAGTATCTGGATGTTCTAGTCCAAGAACCTTTTCATTAATCGCTAAGGCTCGTAAATATAATGATTCTGCTTTGCTATATAAACCTTGCTGCCTATAAAGTATAGCCAAGTTACCAAGGCTTACTGCTGTAACTCGATGTTCTGGTCCGAAAACCTTTTCAGCAATCGCTAAGGCTCGTGTATACAGCGGTTCTGCTTTGCTATATAAACCTTGCCACATATAAAGCCGAGCTAAATTGTTCAAGTACATTCCCGTATCTGGATGTTCTAGTCCAAAAACCTTTTCATTAATCGCTAAGGCTCGTGTATACAGCGGTTCTGCTTCGCTATATAAACCTTGCTCAACATAAAGCGAAGCCAAGTTATTCGAGCTGAATGCCGTATCTGGATGATCTGGTCCTAATACTTTCTCTCTAATAGCTAGAGCCTGTATATAGAGTGGTTCTGCTTTGCTATATAGACCTTTGGCCTCATAAAGCATCGCCAAGTTATCAAGGCTGGTTGCTGTCGATGGATGTTCTGAACCGAGAGCCTTTTGGGTAATAACAAGTACCTGCTCCGCAAGATTTATTGCTTTTTGATACAAGCCAGTCGTATAGGCCTGATCTAACTCTTTACTTAACCGATTAATATCATCCAAACCTAATTCTTCTTTCTTCTGAACAACAAGACCTTCAGGAATAACTTCAGCTAATAAGACACCATCAATAGCAAATGGCAGTAATAAAGCTAATGTCAGAGCTAATCGTCTCATTTATTTAGTTATCTAGGTTTTAAGCAACCTTCTTTCTCAAGTACAACTGATCTTGCCTGATCTAATACCTTTGATTTAGGTGCTTGATCTGAGAACAATAGAGTCAGAGCAAGGCTTTTATCTTTCTCAAGATTTTGATTAATGATTTTGATCCATCGCGATTTACTGTCTCCAAGTGAATCAATAATATTATCTAATTTTTGAAATTCATCATCTGACTTGGCTTGCAAAATTATCTTTGCTTCTTCACCAAAAGAAGCTCCTTTTGGCCTAATACTAAAAACTAGTTTCTCTCCTGCTTTTATTGGTGCAATAGGCCATGGAATTGACCCTCGTATACGTTTTTCAATAGTTGCACTTTGACTCCAAAGTATATTCCCATTACGAGAAATCTTGATCTCATTTAAAGGATCCATTGAAAAAATCAATGGTTTATCAATTGATAATAATGAGATTGCATTTGAGTTTTCTTTATCTTTCACAAAAGCTGGGGATAGCAAGCAGGCTGTTATTGAAGGTTCTTCTTGATCGCTCCCTTTTACTAAACCTTGATAACTCCGTGTATAAGTAGTTATTTCAATCGGATCACCTGACAACATTGCAACACCACCTAGTAATCTTGGCTTAAAGATTTGAGGACCAAGAACGATCGCGGCAACTCCAACAGCTGCAATAGAAAGTGATGACTTGATTCTTTTCGTAATTGGTTCCCATGACCAATCAGCTTTATTTGTAAATCCCTCTCGAGTTATTGCAGACGGCTCAAGTAATCGAACAAAGCTCAATAAACGATCAACTCCTCCTTTAAATTCATTTACCGAGAGAGAAACTTCTTTTTGATTATTTAATTGATCAGAAAATAGTTGTTTAAACTCCTCGCCCGTAAGAACTCCAGGGAAAGAAACAACATTATTTTCCTCATCAATTTGTGCCACCAAAAGAATTTGTGGTGCAGCGCCAGCTCGAAACCAATTTTCTAGAGGAATAGAAATTTCATCTGTAGTTATTCCTGCTGTTACAACTTGAATAGCAAATCGATTTAAGATAAGAAGTCGCTTTGGATTATTTAGATCTAATTCAGGGCCGAGTGGAAGAGTAAGTTCTCGGTCATTAATGATTTTCTGTAAGGCAGCTATTGCTAATTCTCGTAATGTCAGGCCTTCACCAGAGTCTAGAAGGACTGCTCCTTCAGGAATCGGGAATGCTTCCATCTCTTCAGGTGATGAAGTGTTTTCAATCATTGGTTCAAAACTTCATGAATGATTTGACGAAGAAGTGGTACTTTTTCTTCTTGTTCTGACGAAAATAAATAATTCCGTAGTTGTTCGATCATTCGATCAACTCTTAGTGGATCTTTTCTCACAGGTTGAAATTCTGGACGTCGAATTAATTCGACTGCCGCTTCTTGTGCAATATTCTGTGAAAGAGTTTTCTCGGAAAGTAATTTACTAACCCAAGCTTGTTTATGTTCACATCTACTTGCAATATCCCTTTGACTTAAGCCTTGAGAATAAAGTTCCCAGGCTAACTTACGGCTAGGGTCTTTATCCCACTTAGCTCTATCTGCGTTAATTACATTTTTTACATTTGGTATGGCTGAGCGTTTAAGTGATTGTTGAATTAATTTAATAAGTTCTGTACTTGAGTCTTCCTCATTATCCCTGTATGGATTCTCAATTTGTGATTCTTCTCCTTCTTCAAATTGACGGGTAAAACTTGTGCCTGCAAGATATTGACGTATTGCTTTATCGATAGCTAATAATCCATTCCTATCTTTTTGTGGGGGTTTAAGTGAGGATAAGAAACTGGAATCTGGTACCCATCCTGAATTTTTACCTGTAGATTTTTTATAAAGCTCTTTCGCTTGTTTGTATTGGATTAAATAAGAGTTATGCAGTGATTCAATATCTTTAATTACAAAATTCCCATCACCGCAACGTTCCCAGGCTTTCTTGACTCGTGTAGGAGTGCTATCAGCAATTAAGGCCCAAGGACTGATTAATAAAATTCCACAGCCTCTTAAATATGTTTTGAGTTCTATATTTGCTTGAACTTTATTTTTTGTCCATGTAGACAGACCTGATAGATCCGGGTCAAAGCTGTAAATTACATCTGCACTAAAAGGTTTAATCTGATTACTGGAAAGTTCTTTAAGAGTTTGCCAACAAAACGTTTTTCGAACAGTTTCAATTCTTCCATCTTCTTTCTTTTTTGGAAGTCGTAAAAAAAGATCTCCAGTATCATCAAGAACGCAAATCAGCATATCTCTCAAGTCAAGTTCATATCTATCTTTAAATTGGTTAAATAGTATTCTGACCTTTTCTAAAAGAGGGTGACTTACTCTGCATCTAAGGGAAAGTAAAGTTTCTGTTTCCTCTTTCTGCGTTCGACAAATTTGCCATAGTGATCGATCACTATTAGATGAAGTTTCTTCAAGTTGAATATGTTCCCTTAACGATTCAGAAGAGAACTTAAATTGTTTCTTACCTATGCCGTTAGTGGCAACATCTAGCATGCATAACTCGCTATATGGACTCGACAACTTGAGAACAATTAATTGGAATATTTATTAGTTTAATTCTAAATTTCTAAATCTTGTAAATTGTGGTTCAAAAAGTAATTTAACTGTTCCTAGTGGACCGTTTCTATGTTTGCAAGTAATGAGCTCAGTTATACCTCTATCTACTGTTTCAGGGTTGTAGTACTCATCTCTATAAATCATCGTGACTAAATCAGCGTGACTTTCTAGAGATTCTGTCTCTCTGAGATCACTAAGCATTGGACGTTTATTCCTTCTGTACTCAACAGATCGATTCAATTGAGATAAAACAATTACTGGCACTTGTAAGAGTTTTGCCATCTCTTTTAGTTGAATCAGAATCTTAGAGAGTTCTTCATCTCTCGATGAATATTGAATCCCGTCCATAAATTGTAAATAATCAATTACTACTAAACCTAATTCACTCTTTTTTTGCTCTTTAATTTCTTGGCACTTGGCAATCATCTCAATAACGGTGATCTTGCTGTTATCTGTTATGAAAATTGGAAGTTGGCCAAGACTTTCAATAGCTTCCCCTAAGTATGGCCATTCATCATCTTGTAATCGTCCAGTTCTTAATCTTGATGTTTCAATACCAACCTCCATTGAAAGAAGTCGATATGTCAGTTGTTCTATACTCATCTCCAAAGTAAAGATGCATACAGGAAGCTTATGAATTTGAGCAATATTCTTACCGATGTTTAGTGCTAGCGAAGTCTTCCCCATCGCTGGTCTTCCCCCAAGAACAATCAAATCGCCTCGTTGTAGACCTTGAGTCATTGCATCAAAGTCATAGAAGTTTACGGGTAAGCCTGAAACAGAAGTTCCTAAAGACCTACTTTCTATTTGTTCAAAGAGTCCGGATAGAATTTTTGTTGTTGACGTTAACTCAAGAGAAGTGTTGTTTAATGTCATGAGATAGATTTGTCTTTAAGGTTTAAGAATGTGGTTAGAAGTAAATTTTGTTGTGCTTGGAAATAGAGGCCAAACCAATTCCTGTAAATTTGGAGTTATCTTCAATCCAATAAATTAGAGCTGAAGATTATTTAACTAGAGCGAATGAAAACACCTACTAAGAACCAGCGCAAAAAGTAATGAAGATTGCCTCTACTAATTTTTGATAATAATTTCCACATGCTTTAGAGCATTCCAGGATGGATGATTGAAAGAACAAGCCAACTAGAGCCACACAGCGCAATCATTCGCACCCAACTCCATGGGTTGATGCTCCTGCTAAATCCAATCAGAGGGAAACCAAAAGCTCCTGCACAACCACCGCATAAAACAGCAAGGAGTATGAGACCCCAATTCATTGAACTGGAAATAGCTCGTTCTCTCCATTCTTGAAGTTCTTCCTCACTGCTATATGTATGTCCCGACTTTTTTAGGTTCTCTACTTGTAAACCGTAAAGCCAACCTCCAACAACTGGTCCTAAAGATTGAGCAACTATTTGCCAAACGAATGTTACTAGAAGTAATCCTAAAAAAAAATAACCAGGATTCATTTTTGAAATCTTGAATGACAACATCTACTTGTTCTGAATTAAAAAAAATGATTCCAAAAAAAACCCGACTCACGTCGGGGTTAAATATGTGTTGAGGACTTTTAAGAATTAGTGCATAGATTAAGGAATAGTGGGGGTAAGCCCCGTTTACGACCTCTATTAGTTCCGGCTACCAAAAGCTGATTCCATTCTCACCCTTTAATCGATTTCGAAACCTGCAGGAGATACAAAGTCGATTCTTTAATCAATCTTTCAGGTAAATGGAAATGCAATTTAGAGAGAGGATGCAAATATCGATTCAGGCATAAAAATACCCAAGAGCATTACTTTATTAAAGAGCAGATGAATCAATATGATCATTAGTAAAGGTAGAAAGATCTGACCAGCAAAGGAAAGTCTTAGATGGATCGGATCAAGCTAAATTCATAATCGTAAACTTCTTTAAGCACGATTAATTCATCGAACTAGCATATATACAATGTCTATCCAATCAATGAAAAAGTTCCTTGCTCTTTCAAGTATATTTTTAAGTTTCTTTCTACTAGAGAATCAATCGGCAAAAGCTGCAAAAGATTTAACGCCCTATCAATCAGTTGTCTATGCTTCTGCAGTTAATTATTGTGGCGCTGAATATGGTTATATAACTGACAAGCAAGCTTTCGAATACATTGTTAGTTGGGTAAAAGATGAACATGGTCTTGAACCATATCAAATTTATAATTTAATGCAAAGAAAAAGTTGGGGTAAAGATACTGACAATTTCATTGATAAAGTAGGAGGCTGCAAAAGAATTAATGAAATAGTTTTAAAAAGTCTTGATAGTAAGCCAACTGGTTTTCAATCTTTAACAAATAGAAAAAAAGATTATGAGTATTACTACAACATAGATTTATAGACCTTTGTTACTTCGCTAGTCCAATTGAGCCAAGTATTGTCCTTGGATAAGGTGTTTTATTCAGATTAACGTTTTCAGAAAGAGATCTAGTGTTAGAAAAGCTTGAAGTATCAATTTTCCCTTCTGCAAGAAGAGACATATGATTCGCTTCGCATGATCCCTCTATAACGCCCATTCCGACAGCAAGTGCATAGGCACGTTGTTCGCCAGTTCCATGGGTAGGATCACCAATAGAATAAGCAACTTTTGAGATAGCTATCGTATCTTCTCTTGTAATACCAAGTTCTTCACTACCTTCATCAATCATTACTCCTGCCATACAATCTGCTTGTAATTCCATTTGAGGATTAGGTAAGCGAACCTTATAAGCAGTCTGTATAGCATGACCAAATTCATGTGCAACGACATATGCAGTAGTTGATGGACCAAATTCTTCTACAAAACCTCGAAGCTGTTCTGGGACCAGAAATATTGTGTTAGTTCTAGGGCAATATGAACTTCCACCTATATCATCACCGGACATATAAGAACCACAGACTCCATAGACCGTAGTACCAGCTGCAATTGGAATTACTTGAGGTGGCAGAAGCGTAATTTCATCATTTGAAGTCCATTTTCTTAAAAGATAGCCAGTAGTTTTTTCAATCACTGAGTTGATTTTTGCATTTTTCACCTTCTGAAAAAGATTTGTATTAGCTGAGGCACTTACTGGCATCACACTCAATGCAATTAATCCTGCAAGGATTTTTCTATACATTTCTGAGCTTGATAATCATTATTTTTCCATTCTAATTCACCACTGAATATAGGTCTCACTCGTGTAATTACCTTCAGAATCACGGCCGTAATGCTTAAAAACACCTGGGGATGTCTCTATTGTGGTTGAAGAGCGGCCATTGCTTGACCAACACTTATTAACTCCAGGAGAGGTTTCAATACAAGTGCCTGCATAAGAAGCGGACGATATGCCGAGAAAAGGCACAAATGAAATAATGGATGCGATCAATAATTTAAAGGTAGTCATTGAATTAACTCAATTACATCCTCTTATGGTTTTATTATTTAATAGTGATTCCAAAATCAAAAATCAATCGGTCTCCAATCACCACTTAATTGGAAGGCAGCCCAGACATAAGGATGCCTCCAGCCAGGAATACTGTGATTTCTAAATTCTTTTTGAGTAGCAGCTAAAGCATCGGCTCGTCCATCTCCATCTTTCAATTTCTTATAGAAGCTAGTCATAAAAGCTGCCGTTGCACGATCATCCACCTTCCATAAAGACAACAAACTAGACCTTGCTCCTGCAACTGCTATTGCGCGCTTAAGTCCATAAACCCCCTCACCTGATTGAATATCTCCTTGACCTGATTCACATCCAGAAATCACAACCATCTCAGTACCTTGCCAATCTAATTTGGCAACTTCTAAAGCAGTTAAATAACCGTCATCGTCTGGATTGGAATCTGGTTGATTCGCACCAGCTAAAACAATTCCACTTCTTAGAAGGGGATTTGCAACCTGCTGATTATTCTGCTGATAAAAAGCATGGCTAGCAATATGTACAACTTTAGGAGCAGTATGTTGCTGTAATAAAAGTGCTGTAGCATTCTCTTTTGAAAAAAACTGAGCATTAATAATTGTTGAAACAACTCTTCCTTCTTTGGCCGTTCCAGGAAGTGGTTGCCAAATGCGTAAACCTAAATCACTAGAACGTTCTTGAGATATAACAAGTTCAATCTCTGTTTTAATAGAACTTTCTTTTTCAAAATCAAAAGTTGGATTGGCTACAACTAAAGGATTAGAAGTAATTGCCGTTGAACCATTTGCAAGGACAAGTAATTCACGACCAGTTGTCAATAATCGTAAGTTAACGGTTTCTCCCAAAAGAAGATCGTCGTCATAGGAACTTAAAGCTGCAAAAGGGATTCGATTGAGTTCTGCATCAGGTGAAATAAATAAAGTTTTTGCATCATCAATACTCTTATTTAATGGCTTAATAATTAAGGCACTAACTTTATCCCACAATTCTTTAGCATCTTGTTTCTGCTTCTCAGATGCAATTAAAGCTTTTTTAATTGCTTTATCTATTGATATAGCATTTCCTAAATCAACAACTTTTATTTCTAGATTGGGTTTCAGAATAAATGCTAGATAAGCTGCTTCGCTATTTTGCTCATCATATTTATTAGATCTATCTATTGGTTGATAACGCTGATATTCTATTAACACTGAATTTAGAGGGATAGATTTTGCAATATCTGATAACTCAACTACCCTTGGTTCAAGCTCAGGCAGAACGCTGTAAATTTTACGCTCTAACTTCTCTTGTTGATCTATAAGAATATTACGTTGATTTTTGTTAATAGTTTTAGATGCAAGTCTTTGAGTTATCTCTCGAAGCCTATTTATAGGTATTTTTTTTGGTCCTGAAAGAGTCGAAAGTTTTGTCTGACGTTTCTCAATTTCCTCAAGTAAACCTTGCCAATTTAGCCTTGAAAAAAGGGCAATTTTTGCAATTGATTTATCAAAGATTGCATCTGAAAAAATCTCATCAGGTGTATGACTATGACCTAATGATTCGAGAAAAGATTTACGCTTGGATAAAGGAAGAAAAGGTATTTCTCGTTGAATTAAGGTCAGGTCAATTTTCTGACTTTGACGATATGCAGATACTGCCTTTTGAAAAATCCTTTGTTGTGCATAGAACGAACCCAAATTATAAAGGGCAAAGCTCATTTTTGAGCTATTGGGACCAGGGTTATTCCTATAAATATTAATTGAACGACGATAAAGAGGTAAGGCTTTCTCATAGAGTTCCTTATTATTATATAAGGATGCTAGATTAGTAGTAATATCAGCTATACTTGGACTATCAGGAGGTAGTGAATCTTCAACAATAGCTAAAGCACGTAGATATAAATTCTCTGCTTTTGAATACATATTTTTCTTACTGTATATAACAGCTAAATTTTGTAGATTATTAGCTATGTTTGGATGATTAGATGAAAGTACTTTTTGATTTATATTTAAAGCACGCTTATTGAAATCCTCAGCTTTATCTAATAAATCTTTCTCGCCATATACAAGACTGAGAGACATTAAAGTCAAAGCTGTATCAGGATGCTGGTCTCCTATAGAATTTTTTTGAATAATTAAAGCTTTTGAGAAAATATCCTCAGCTTTATCATATAGTCCTTGCGCTAAATAAATTAATCCTAGGCTATATAAATTTGATGCTATTACTGGATTACTTGGACCAAACTCTTTTTTAAATATTTCGATTGTGTTTTCAAAAAGAGTTTGAGCTTTATAAAATAATCCTTTCTCCCAGTAAACCGTGGCAAGATTGGCCATGGCATAAACAGCATTGTGAGGATTAGTTTTTAAAGACTCCTCAGAGAGTGAAATAATATTATTAAAGAGAGATTCAGCTTTATCTAGAAGCCCTTGATCTAAATAAACTAAACCAAGATTATTTTTAGATAATAAAGTACTTTCATTCTTTGAACCTAAAGATTCCTCAAGTATCTTTTGAGATTGGAGGCAGAGTCTCTCAGCCTTCATGTAGTCAGCTTGATCCTTATAATTCAGACATAATTGCCCCATAATTAAAGCTGTTTTTTCATGGTTCAGTCCATATTTCTTTACTTTGATATTCAAAATACGTTTTAATAATAATTCAGTTTTTTGATATTCTCCTTGCCCCGAATGAATAACAGCCAAACTTTCAAGTGTTGAAATTGTATCTATATGATCTATCCCAAGAGCTCTCTCATTAATTCGTAAAGCCTGTTGGAAAAGAGGAATAGCTTTTGTGTAGATGCCTAGCCTAGAATAAGTCCAAGCCAGCCCTGAGCGGCTAAGGTTGGTATCTAAATGGTCAGGTCCTAAAGCATTTTCATAAATCTTTAATGTCTCCTCAAAAATAGGTATAGCATCACCATAAAGATGTTGTTTTGTATATAAAATAGCTATGATATTGAGAAGTGAAGCTGTGGACGGATGATCACGTCCCCAATAGTCTTCCGCAAGTAAAACAAGCTTTTTTCTATAAAAAATTGCTTTTTCATATAAACCAGCTTTTTCAGCTTTATTAGCTTCATCAACTAATAAGTCTATTTCATTGGGAATAATTCCTTTGTTCTCCTCTGCAATTGTTTCAGATGAATAGGCAATTAAACCACCATCAAATCCAACAGGTATTAATAAAGCTATTAATAAAGTAAAGCTTTTCTGAAAAATCAAGTTAATTAATTAGGAATCAACTCTCATACCATTGGTACAGATGGTCGACACAAAATAATAAGGATCCAAATTGCTCCAATTATTGGAATAAGAGTAATAAAAATCCATTGCCAAGACTTACCCATATCCCTAATGCGACGAATTGCAATAGATATACCTGGAATTATTGCAGCAAGGCTATAGATCGCAGATAAGAACGTCAGGGATTCTATTAATCCTGCTAGTGCCGTAAAACATAAACCAACTAAGTAGTACGCAAGACAAGCCCACCAATAGTCTGACCTACTTGATCTACCCCTGAAGTCAAAAGCACGTGTCCAAAATCTTTTATAGGCTTCAATCATTAATAGTTTTACTTACTTATGTTTAAATCTAACTAGAGAATACTAATAATTTTTTTTTATTAAGAAATTACCACTGAATCAGACTCCAATCACCACTTAACTGAAAGGCAGCCAGGACAAAATATTTTTAGCTTCCTTATTCCAGCTAATTCAAGATGATTCCAAATATTGAAGTTTTTTCTAGCGATGATGTCTCTTCCAAATAAAAACAAGAATCACATACAAAGAACCAGAACAATAACGATGTACAAAGAGCTATCTCTCAACTATTTTTTCTTATGACCTATTATGTTTTATTTGGTGCGTTTTTCTTTACCTATATTGGATGGCATATTGGTAAAGGCTCAAAGGCTGAAACTGAGCAAAGATTAGCGAAAGCAAAGGAATTACTTGATAGAAAGGTGGTTACTGAAGACGAATATATCTCTATAAGAAGAAAAATAATTTTAGACAGCTAAATAAAGATTTTATATCTACAAGCCATTATCAACGATCTATTAATGTCTTACTTTTTCTTGATTAGGAATCATTTGATTAAGTCAAGAACTAAGTGAAAGAGTCATATTAAAAGGATTAGTTCAATGATCATTTGGGGAAGTCGGAGCAAAGCTCGTACAACAGAAATGGGTAGATTTTATTGCCCTGAATGTGATGGTTATAGACAATATGAACTTAAGAATGCCAAACAGTATTTTACTCTTTATTTTATTAGGATTTTTCCTACTGCTGATTTAGGGGAATACGTTGAGTGTTGCTCATGTAAATCTACTTTTAAGAAATCAGTCCTAGATCATGATCCAGAAAAACAAGCAGAAGAAATGAAAACTTTATATTTATCTGCCACCTTGGATATTATTGTTAATGTCGCAATATCTAATAAAAACATTGAAGAAATTGATTTAGGTGGAATAATTACTTGTTTCCATCGGCTTACAAACATAATGCTTGAGAAAGATATACTCATGGAAGCTATTCAAAGAGTTAAACATAGTGATCATTCAACTAAAGAAGTAGCAAGATCAGTTTCTCCTTACTTGAGTGATAATGGTAAAGAAGCAATCCTGAGAGCTTCTATTGAAATGGCTAAGTCATATGGCTCTATTGATTGCCTCAGTTTAGAAATGCTTAATGAATTGGCTGACGACTTGCTTTTGCCTAAAGCTTATTCAAAGGGAATATTTGCTGAAGAGGATATAGCTAGGAAGAATTAACTTTTCAAGAAAACCTCAAAAAAGCGATGAATAACTGTTTGTACGACAGTTACGCATCCAGTTTTTGAGACTGGCTAACCTATTTGCAATGTTTTTGCTGTCTCATCTGGCTGACATTCGCAATTGGAACCCAGTCAATATTGTCCAGTCGCAGTCCAATACCTAATGAGATCAATAATCACCTTTTGCAGTTGCCATGAAAAGTAGACGTGGATTGTCTTTTTTTCATGTCTTTAAAAATTAAATCATAGATCAATCGATAGCAACCAACAGCAGCCCCATACTGTTTATCTTCCTCAGACTTAACAGCTACACGTTGAATCTGTGTCAAAAGCCAAGCCAACATATCAGTATTTTCAGTCTTATCGAAGTTCTTGCAAAGTTCAGTACTTGCCCACGCGACATCCAGATTTGCGCTTCTACGTGTGATTTCGTAGTCCTTCACTAGATAGTTGATAGTATCACCCACCCCCCAACCAGTATTTAATTTTGCGAGGGCATCTAGACGTCTACGTTTCCTTTCTGCTCTAGTAGTTATTGTCATGTTTTTAAATCGAATTTTGATCGATATAGTTTAAGGGAAAGAAAGATTAAAAAATTCTCACTATATTGATGAATTATTAAGGCGGTGGGGTTTTAGTAGGAAAAGTCATTCAATTACATATTCATACTTTGGTCTACCAACATCAACATGAATCTTTTTTCGTTTAACCAAACCTTCTGAATACATTTCAGCAAGATAACGTCTTACTGTCTCTTCTTCACTTATTGGTAATAGCCCTACAGCAATTGATCGTGGGTGGCAATAACAACCTGCTTCCTTTAGATAATCACTAATTCTGTCCCTTAACTTTTTACGTTCAGTTGGTAATAAGTCATTAACACCAACTTTAACTAAATCAAAGGAATAATCTTCTTCATTACCGTCAATTTCCCAACGTGTATTAATTAAGCAATTTCTTTTACCAAGACAAATTAAGCGAAATTTATCTTGTGTTTGTGGAACTCTTACGAGCCCCCAAAGGTCACTAATTGCATTCCCAATTGTTGAAAGTCCTGCAACATCATGAGCGGTTACCGTTTGTCTTTCTTTTTTATCTATCGGTTGATTTAAGTGAGTAGTGATAATTGCACTAACTTTCGCTTTTGCAAACATTTTCCCAATCTTGTACAGCTTTCTAGTGAAACCTGTATCAGTGACTTCGCAGTTGTCAGATGCAAGACCTTTTGTTGCACTGTCTAGGATTATTAATTGATAGTCTCCTGTATCTATTTGTTCTTGTAAGAAATTCAGATCAAGGGTTTCATCAAGCCAAACAACATCACATATCCCATCAGGTAAACCCATACGCCTTAATTTCGTATATGTATCCTCTTCTGGTTCATCACATTGAATAAGTAATACCTTTCCTTTCTTTGTAGAGAGTTGATTCATAAATAATCCACCTTTACAAACAGCTTCAATCAAGCGAAGCAATAGCGCGGTTTTACCAGCTCCTTTTTCAGCAGCCAAAAGGACAACAGCGCCAAGAGCAACGAACTGATCAACCAGCCAAATTCTTTTTCCTACTAAGTCCCCCCCTCTTAATTTTTTAATTTGGATTGATTTCTTTTGATTCGATAATTCACGGAGAGGAGATGTCAAAGGTCTACCAATTTTTTTTTCTTCTGCTAAAAGTCTTTCCTCTTCCTTTCGCCGCCATTCCAATTCTTCTTCCTTCGAACTAGGAAGCTCAACATAACCATAATCTCGGAGATCCATTATCCACCTCCCATTGAAGCGAAAGTTTCTATCTCGCTAGCTGCTTTGGTTGGTGCATCAGCAATTAATTGAGACTGTTTAATTTGCCAGTTTTCTATTGCTTCCAGATCCCATCCCACTGGACCGCCTTTCTTACCAGTCAAATAACAATATTCAATTCCAGGAGTAAAACTTTCCTCGGCTTTTAATTTTCTGAGTTGCGATGCAGATATTCCTGAAGAATTGACGGCATCTTGTATTTTTCTCCATCTACCTTCTTTTTGATTTGATCTATTTGGTTGCATTGAGGGTGCTCCTTAATAAGACCCTTTTCCTTCATGAGAGCAACAGTCGCTTTTGAATACTTTTTACTCAAATCACCCTGCGGATATTGGGGAAATTTCCCAGTCACAGCAGCCTTGATAATGTTTGAAGCGTTCTCCTTATGAAGACGTTGCTTTAAGTCTTCAATAAAAATTGACAACAAAATTTTCTCTTTGGAGACTTTTTTTGAAGCACAAACTGTTTTGCCAGAAAAGCGAACTTCTCTAGCCCTCTTGAGCGCATACTTACGGCGACGATTTCCCATAAGAGAAAAAGGAAGTTTTCAGTTGCGCTCCCATCTTGCAATTCTTGTTTGACTAAGAATCTTGGTCTTTAACCAAAGGGGAAGTAAAAACTGAATCAATTCCTACTTATGGAGAAATTTTTCTCCCCCTTGTAGGGGACCCGAGCAAAAACTCAAGGTGGGTGAGAGATACCCTCACGCTCTTAACGATAGCTACATACTACATCTAGTGCCTGCATATATGCAATTGCATTGAAACCACCCCATAAATAAGTGTGCATAAATCCTCTGCAACCTAAAAATCGGCTCAAATACTGAGACTCTTGCACACATTTTGCACACAAAATTATTCGCATTAAAAAAGACAGGCTGGGAAACCTGTCTCTGACTGATCGGGGCGACAGGATTCGAACCTGCGACCTAGTGCTCCCAAAGCACCCGCGCTACCAAGCTGCGCCACGCCCCGCCATCTAAGATTGTAGACCCTTATAGCTGAGAAGAGAAAATAAATCCTAAAAGTTTGACTCAAAAATTTTAGATACCATAATTAGAAACTTTTCTATCTAGTAATCGCAGCTATAAGTATCAAAAAATTTTTTTTAGAGCTAAACCATTTCTCAGTAAGAATTAAAATCCAAGCAAGTTGAGCTAAAAACTTCTCTCTACCACAAAAGTTAAGGCTAAAGATGTCATTACTTACCAGTAAATAAAAATAATTCTCGAACCACTTGCTACTATAAATAAATTTAACTTCTACACACTATATGCCTAACAAAAATAAATTTAACACCTATAACAATATTCAATCAATTAAAAATAAATTATTCTAAAAAAATGAATTGATTCTTGGGTAAATAATGTACGAGTCGTTACTGAATACACAGAAATATATCAACATGCAAATTCATTAATAAAACAGTAATTGCTGTAGTATTAGCACTTTTTACAATATTTATACTTATCTATATGGTTTTGTTGTTTAATTAAGACTATGGTGTAAGTAAGATAAATTAGACAAAAAAATATTTCAAAAACTTCGGTTGATAATTGAAAAAGTAAAAATGGATTATTCTAGAAATATAAAATGCGGAAAATTATTTAGGCCTAATTATTTAGTATTAATTTAACAAATAAATGGAATAACCTGACATTTAGTAGCATATGCACAAATAGCTGCAAGCAAATAAGCATTGCCTGCCAACCGTTAAACTTTTCCGCTTAGGAGACCTAGCCAGATTTTTCTTTATTAAGCAATATTACATCCATGATGAAGAAATGTAAACCAATGGAGCTTTTCCTCTGGGGCGGTTTTGCGCGATATTTGCACTTTATTTTTAAATACCAACTCGTAAAAATTATTCCTATTCGTTAGATTGTTTTTAGATTTTAAATTTATTGTGTCTCCTCATATAGATCACCCCTTCTTAATATTGTCTTGGCATGTCCTCGTAGGCTACCTTCTTACCGTAAGTTCCGACTGGAACTGGATTCCTTTAACAAAAGAAGAGAGGAAAAGAGGTCCATCTATCGATCAAATCAGGGGTCGAATTTTTAGTTAGCGAACTAGTTTCCAAAACCTATTAATTACAAGAGGCAATTAAGTAAATTCAAAAAAATATTTTTAAAATATTCACTTTCTAACGTTCAAGATTCTAAAAGTGACTTTTTAGAACAACCACAAATAAGTAGAAATTATAAAAGTACGGTTTGACGCAATAAAACAGGCCCCAACTTATAAAAATTTGTATTATCTTTCTTTTTTCACCTGAGAGTACAAGGTCAAATGGCTCAAAGAATTAACGTTGTTTTAAACGCAATCCCGCCAGGATGCAGAGATTTAGCTGAATTTGCATTCTTTTGCGCCGTTGGTTTTACAGCTGGAAACTTAGGCTTGATATAATCATTACTTTTTTTATTTTTAATTAGTGCTCTTTTTTATACGTTGGCATCTCTCTGCGAGATCTTCTCAGAAAGCAAGTGCTGTTTTAGTATTTGACATTAAATTAACTAATGTTGTCAAATATTTTTTAAATAAACAATTTTTGGGTACAAAAATCAATTTTTAATTCGGTTTAACTTAACTTAACTATTTATGAATACTTAATATATCTAACACTGCTTTATAATTAACAGGTATTTATTTATCAGGTAATTATTTACAACAAGAAGTGAATCAAATCGAATAAACAATATACAAGTCCATAATAATTTTTTATGTAAGTGAAATCAAAAATTAACAATGATGATCTATTAAAAGAGGGATTAAGGACAGATATTTTTAATGATTAAATGAGAATAAATAACTAGTGACTTAATGATTAAAAAAGTGTTAATCATAGAAGATGAAGAACACAATCGAGAGAAATCTTTCGAGTTCTTTAAGTGAGCGAATTGAAGGCAGTTTTTTTATTTGATTTTAAACTGCCTTCTTTCCATATAAATTTTTTTATATGAAAAAATTATAGGTTCATTGAGTTAGATTTAAAATAATAGGCAATATCTTCAATGTTTTTCACGGAAAGAAAGAAAATCTTACATAATTCTAGAATACTCATTTCATAGAGAGAGAAGTGAAACTAATATCAAATTTTGCTAAGCTTTTGCATGAAGTCAAATTGCCCTCACCAGAGAAATGCTTCGTAATTGAGCCAGGCGACGAACAATACATAGAGAAATGGATAGAAAATGGAGAACTTACATGCGAATTAGAAAATCTATTTGAATGGATGAATATCGAGTACAAATTAAAAAAAACAAATTTAGATCATACCGAAAATAAACTTGCCAACGCAGTAAAGAAGAGATTTCCTATAGATAATTGGCGAGTAATCAAGATCATTAGCGACCATCAAAGAAAGTATAGATACTACAAAAAAGCAATAGAAGATGTAAAAAAGCGCACTACTCCTCACATGAACGAACAGACAATAATGACCATTTTCAGCCCTGGCTGGGGTATAAATACCTAGTATGGTATAATTACCTATAAGATTTCAAACTTCCAAAACCAATGATTGAAAAGTATCCACTTTTACCCTTTCTAATTTTTGCAGGCGCTTTAATAAGCACAGCAACATTAGGCTTGCCTGTTTTTGCTGGATGATTTTTTAATCACAAATTTCCATATCAGAAAAATACAATTTCTTATAACCCATTTACAAATTAGTTAAAAGTTAATGACAAAATATGATTTTAAAAAAGATTTTCTAAAATGAATATCTCCTTATTTTGCTAAAATTACAGACCAATAATTAAATAAGAAATAAGAAGAGTATAAAAATATTACTAGGTAAACCCAGTTCATCCAAGCAGGACGCTTATTATTCTTATTCATTAATACAAAAAACGAATCAATAGATAATATACTTGATAGATCAAATATTTGACATTAAACTTACAAGGCTAGACTTAATTGTAAAAACCACAAATTACAAACAAACGTAACTAAATAAGTAGAGGTGTCTATGAAAAAACAATATAAGTTTCTCCAAAAACATATGAATGAATTTAATAAAACATACAAAAACTTACGTGGACATAGATGGTCATTGAATTTTCCAGTATATCTTTTTGATAGAGATTGGTTCAATCTTAAAAAAGTTGCCTTATATGATTTAGCTAAAGAACTTAAGCCAGACAACTCTCAAGAAGCTCCAGAAATAATTCAATATCAACAATTACTCAAGGAAGGTCATGATCAATTACTCGCTATTCAAGAATGTTGGAATGAATTTGGCATTGAAGATTTTCATCGTTCTCTTAGAAACACTTCTGAATGGGTATCAAAAGGGAACAATGGATGGACATTTAAAAAATACGCTGAACTAATAATCGGATACAGAAAGCTTATTGAAAATAATGAAATTCGTATACCATTGATTATCCTAGGAAGAAGCCCAGATGAAGATCATGAACTAGAATGGATAAGCAAAGAATTCATTTCAAAATTAACTATCGCTGAATAAACACAATAAATATTTAATTAAAGTCTTTCAGGCAATAGTTAAATCATCAGACCTTGTCCCCCACTCAGTGTCTTCTAAAAGGTCCGAATATCCAGAAGCATTTACCAAATTATATTTTTGAAACTTCCAATCTGAATCTTCAAGGTAGTCGGAGTACTCAAAAGTTTTTGCTAGAAGAGAAAATTCTTTACTAAAAGGGCACATAGATTTTAATTGTTTTATTAATCATTCACACTTAAAAAGATAAAAGCAACTAAACATTATAATTCCTAAATATTTAGGTAATAGTAGTATGAGGAAATATATTAAAACTAAAATCAAATTTAAACAGCCAGAAGCAAAGAGTTAAGTGAAAAATACCTACGGCCACTTGATTTTAATAATAGATATAGAGTATGAATAGTTGAGCATCTTCAAAATCAATTGGGATACATTAACACTAAAAAAGATGGGGAGTTTGATTTTGAACAACTTCCTGAAGGAAATTATTACTTTTCTGGCCAAGAGGGTTTCGTAAAGGTTGAGGTAGATAAAAATGGTCAGCAATCCTGGGATTTAAAGAATTGGTTTACCTCATTGGACCCTGATGTTAACGAAATGGAACGACCTAAAATAATTAAAGATATTAAAAGAAGACTTAACTCAGATACAGGAATGATTAGTCCACCTAAAAAAAATGAAAAAAGAAAATTTTTAAATCTCTTTAAAAAATAGATTAAAGCAAAAATTTATGTTAAATATAAAAAAATTTGATTACCTGCTATTCCAATTAACAAATACCTTAATAAGGTACACCAAGCATATAAATAAACACATTCATGATCTGACTTTGAGTTTTCCTCACCTTTCAGTTTTATTAATACATTAAATCGATAGTTTGAATTGTTTTTAATAATAAACAAAGCACATAGCAGCAAT
This sequence comes from Prochlorococcus sp. G4PB17, assembly GCF_059772445.1. NCBI lineage: Bacteria > Bacillati > Cyanobacteriota > Cyanophyceae > Synechococcales > Prochlorococcaceae > Prochlorococcus > Prochlorococcus sp. G4PB17. Next base: position 605,422 of record NZ_CM186288.1, read on the forward strand.
ATTAGAAATATATTACTTTTAAGGAAAAAGACCGAAATTAAAAAAGAGAGATTAGCTAAAAAGTCAAAATTGGGAATAACTATGGCTGGCATAACAAGCAAGTTAGATAATATATATGTGATTCTGCTAAAATTTAGCCAAGGAAACATTTCAAGAACCCAATTATAAATATATCTTTAGCAAATAAGTAAAGAGATAGCAAATTTTAAAATAATTTATAAACATTAAAGATGAAAGAGTAGAAACTGGGGTTTAAAAGGCATGAAATAAGATAACGATCTATAATAAGTTTATATATTTTTTTTTCATCTATCAAATAAAATCTTGATAAGAAGTTATAATTAAAAAACCAAACGTTTTAAAATGAAAATATTTCTTTTATTAACTATTATAATAATAGTGATTTCATTCATTGTAAGAAAGTTTTTTCACTATGCAAAAAGAAATCTTTTGAAGGATCAGACTGCATGGTCTGGAAAAGATATAAATATAAAATATAATAACTCAAGATTAATTAAAAGCTCTGATGCAAATGAAAACTATCTACAAATGATTGCTGATCAATCAAAAATCTATTTAGATGATCAGTCCAAGGAAGAAGACTAAAGAATCAATAAGTTTATATGTCAACATAACAAATTAAGAACTCAAATGAGAAATACTAATTTAAAATCACAATAGGTCTAATCATTTAAATGTTTTACATATTTTTATTAATTCAAAATATACCTTTCATTTTAATAAAAAACACTTTACTTGATATGACTATAAATAATCCTATTTTTATATTTGCAGTTATAACAGTGGTTTGGTTCATCCCTGGAATTGTTGTTAGAAGGTATAACCAAATAAATAAAATAAAGAAAAAGAAAAAACTTCAATCTGAAGCTATTGAAAGACTATATCCTAAAACCAAAAAATAACTAAATAAATAAATTATGATTTAAATAGAAGCATTAGAACCTATGAATATTAAACTTTTATTTGTATTCTAATTTCTAGAGAATTAAATATTGTAAATTATTCATAAAAATAATATCAACTATTAGTTTCAACATGATAAGGAATCCTGACATAAATATCTTTTAGCAGTAAGACTATTTTTGAAGATATAGTGATGTACTCTATTTCAATAGACTGAGTTCAATGATGATAAAGAAGCTAGGTCAATATGGGGGTTACTTGCTAAGTGGAATATTAATAGCATGGCTTATAAACCCAATAGCAGCACTAGCCTTCATTAAGGTTTTTTTAAAAATGACCATCTTAATATCGATTCCCGTTTCTGGAGCATATGTTTTAGATAAGATTATTCTTCTAAAACATGAAAAAGCTTGGAATATTATTTTTCCCATTTGGGTAATCGTTAGTATCTATTTTAGTTTTAGGCTTGTAAAATTAATCGAGGGGCTAATTAATTAAACAAAATATTTGTTCAGCTAACAGGTGCTATCAATTCCGTTTTCTTAGTCAACTCTAGATTTTAATTATAAGAAGAATGTAACGCGCAACAGCATTTGCAAAATCCATAGCATTTCTAGAAGTTAAAATATCTCACCTTATCGAGCGAATCCATGCTTTATGGATAATGATTGATAAAGTAAAAAATTCGAACAACCATGGTGCTTCCTTTTCTTACTGCAATATTTTTTCCCGACTATGGTTACCAGGGAATCCCGTGGGATTTATATCTACTTCATTTCTATTTCTTCGCTATCGTCATCCCCTTTCATGTAATTATCTTTGCAGCTCGGAATGCTCAGAAGGTAAAGCCTAATGGTGTTAAAGACTGGCTAAAGGGGGAAACCAATGCAATCCAAGACGAAATGGATACTATTTTTCCAAACAATTTTCCCAGCGCTTAATTCTTTCTAAAGCCTTTAAAAAGTGTCTGAATTTATCAAGGTGCTACAACTTCATTAAATTTGGGCAATTTTAGGTTTATATATATACCTGCATCTAAAAAAAAATGCTTCATTTGCCATTCTTAACCTTTGCTTTGGGAGGGGGAAGCCTCTCGGCGACAATTGTCGGTGTTGTATCACTTGTTCTTTTTGGACTAGTTGGTGTAATTGCAGGGCCAAATCTTTCTAAATTTGATTCTGAAGGTTAGGAAGATAGCCAGTAGAAAAATCTATTAGCTAAATTTCCTAAATTAAAGATAGGTTTTAAATTTAAAAATCTATCAAATTAAATTACTTAAAAAAACAAAATACATTAAGTGTGAAGACGCTTAATGTATTTTGTTTTTTCTACTTTCAGATTACTTAAAAAAAACGCAAAAAGCCAATCCCAGAATTCAGAAAATCTAATTTGAAAGCTTAAATTAATTATCATCCGTAGCGAAGGAAGTCATACAACACATAAGAAAAACTTATATGTTGTATGACTATTAGAAATGAAGCTTGATTAGTTACAGCTCTGGCTTATACATTCACTTGTAACAAATTTACAAATTCACATCAAATGGAAATGAATCCTTATAAGCCGCTAATACAAACTCTTAAAAAAATTTGCAAGAATTTCAAATAAAAGCTCATTCAAACTTAATGAGCTGATTTAAATTCTCCTCCTCGTCCTCCAGCTTCAGTGGCTTGTCCTATTCGAGAAAATAAATTCAAGCTTTCATCATTTAGATTAATCACCTCAACTTCAGTTCCCCCTAATTTTATTCTTCTGATTACTTGATCAAGGACAGTTACACCACTTTGATCCCAAATATGAGCTTCGGCCATATCAATTGTAATTTTCCTAGGATGTTCGTGTAGCTCAAATCCTTGCCTAAAATAAATACTGCTTACAAAGAATAACTGTCCTTTAACCTTATATATCCTATGGTCTTCACCATTTAAAGATGACTCAACCTTAATCACTTTTGCGACCTTTCTACTAAATAGTATTGCGGCAAGTCCTACACCAGCAAGAAGACCCAAGGCTAGATTATGAGTAATAACAGTTACAAATACAGTTAAAATCATAACTGAACTATCACTTCTAGGGATACGGCTTATCTCTTTTATTGAGATCCAATTGGCAGTATTAATTGCAATCATTATCATCACACCCACCAATGTTGCCATTGGGATTTGATTCACCCAATCTTTAGCCGCAAGAATCATTGCTATTAAACAAACTCCTGAACTTAATGTTGAAAGTCTCGTTCTTCCCCCATAGCCCACATTCATGACCGATTGCCCAACTAAAGCACATCCAGCCATACCTCCAAAAAGAGAACTAACAATATTCCCGATACCTTGCCCTCTGGCCTCAACATTCTTGTTTGTACTTTGATCAGTCAAATCATCAAGAATATCTTGAGTAAGAAATGTCTCCATAAGACCTACCAGAGAAATGGCTAAAGATGTGGGCAGAATTAAACCAAGTGTTTCAAAATTAAAAGGTACTTTTGGAAAGCCAAAGCCAGGTAATCCATTTGGAAGAATTCCAAGATTAGATACAGTTGGTACGTTTAATTTAAAACCTATTGAAATTGCGGAACAAAGAAAAATTGCAACCAATGCTGAAGGCAAAATCTTGGTAACTTTTGGAAGCAAATAAATAATCAATAAAGTAAGTATAGTCAATCCCCAAACGGCAGGTACTTGAGTTGCAGTAACTACTTTCGCAGAATGCGCCAAGTCAATCCCCAAATGAGGCAATTGAGCAAATAAGATTAGTATAGCCAAACCATTCACAAAGCCATCCATAACAGGTTGAGGCACAAATCTCATCTGATGTGCAAGTCTTAAATACCCCCAAGCAATCTGAAGAACTCCCGTAAGCAATCCAGCAGCCAAAAGATATTGAAGACCAAGACCAGGGCTAATATTTTCACCTTGTTGAACAATGCCAGTCATCAAAAGAGCAGTTGAACCAGTTACCGAGGTGATCATGGCCATTCTGCCCCCAAATATTGCGAGGGATACAGAAAGCAAAAAAGCACCAAACAATCCAACTCTTGGATCAACTCCTGCAATTCCAGAAAAAGCTATAGCTTCTGGAATCATTGCGAATGCGACCACAAGTCCGGCAAGAATATCTCGAGAGGGCGAGACAATTCTCTCCTTTGCTAATAAATTTTTCAATTTCAAAAATACGCTTTTACCATCCTGCCTTATTAGATAAGAGAATTCATATTAGTAAGAAGATCTTCTTACTAATATGAATAAATCAATCAGATTCCTCTTTCCTTTCAATAAATGAATCCATCAATTTTTTGTATTCATTCTCTCTTGAGCTTTTTGCGAAGCCAACAATAAAAACGATAGATGAAATTACTATTAAGGCTAGTATAGAAGGACTGAGGCCCATTTCACTAGCAGTCAAAGCAAAGAAAAAATGAGATATCATTAAATTTACAGATAATTTAAGATACTAAGTTGAGCAACACTATCTTGATGTTTTTTTAGACAGAAATTTATTTTTTATATAAGTCAAATATAAGAAATACAGAAATTTATATCTATTTTTCTTTTATTAAGCTAACAAACTCCTCAGTAGTTAAGGCAGGTTTATACTCCCAAGTCATTCCATATTTATCTCTCCAGGGTCCAAAAACCTTAAATAAAGTTGATGCACTTGAAGCTCTGCAAATGATCACTCCTGTTCCATCTTGAGGTGTATGGGCCAATGCAATTCTCTCATAGCCATCAGCAAGATCCTCAGATTTTCCACTTTCGACATAATCTACAAAGGCTTCGGATGAATAATTTTGATCCTCAGATGATTCGAATTTCCAAGTAACTATATAAAGCTGCATTTTTTTTTTGATAGGGCTTTTATTGTATCTGAGTATTATTTTTTATTCCTAAAACCAGGCTCAAATTGCCTTCGTGCTGCCTGCGTTCTTAGGATGAATTGCCTTCCAGAGCTAGATAGTGTAAACCTTAATGCTTTGCCAGACTTAAACATCGCCTCTCCGATTGCCTTTGTTCTAGATAATTCAATTTGGTATGCACGACTAACCGCTCTCTCAGCATCAACATTTGCTAACTTTGCCTGTTGAGCTAAACGTTTGGTTTTTGATTTAGGGATTACTGAGAGTTCACTTTCAGGTTCTGCCCACCTCCATAACCAATTAGAATTGGATTTTGTAATTGAAGAAGATTTCTTAACCATACCCCCATTTCCATAAAACAAAGAGGTTTTCACCTCTTAAAGACCCTAACCGCTTTAGGTAAAAAAAAAAGATTGAGAATGCAAAAAAAAATGAAAGTTAAAAAAGTGCTTAAAAATACAAAAACTAAAAAATTATTATTTTAAACCCTGAGCTTTTTTATTATTACAATCAATAAAAAAAATGATTAAAATCTAATGGGCATGTCCATTAAGGCCCAAATATACAAAGATATGTTTAACGCAATTGCTGCTCCTACAGTAAGTTTCTTCATGATAAGTGAATTTCTATATTTTTAATTCAGCAAAAAATTATCTTTTTAGAAAGTATTTATATTCTCATCAACACATTAGTTATTTACTCATGGTTTTCAGGAAGGAAAAGAAGGCCTGACCTGCAATCATCAAGAAGTTGTTTAATCTTAATTAATTTTGAATCAATAACTTGATCAGCCTTAACAGATATCCAGATAGGTTTTATCAATTCATTATTTGGACCAAGTCTTACCCGAGATCCAAACCAATTTGCATGCGAAGGTATTGAGGCTCTGCATTTTGTCTCATTGTTAACCAAATCAACCTTCCTCTCGATAAGCCAATCTTCAACGAAAATCAAATTAGTAAACATATTTAACCCAGCGTTTGCTGATGTAAAAGTGAAAGGCAAAAGGATCCCAAAAAAATAATTCTTCAAATTTTCAGAAGTGGACATCACTTCAAGTTATCTAAAAATTGTCTTAAACAAAATGGGTCGCCTGAGATTCGAACTCAGGACCAGCCGGTTAAAAGCCGGATGCTCTACCACTGAGCTAGCGACCCCCCCAATACACAATAGTAATGGTCCAATATGAAAAATATCACGTTGTAGAAGCATTAATGGCCTTAATGTTCCTTTTTGAGGACTAAAAAACAATTTAAATATATTTATTTCCCTTCCTCATTGATTTTTTAAATACTTTTGAAGTCTTAATAAATAGTTGAGGGACATAAGAATATTATTTAATTAAGCTTTTAAAAAGAAGATCACGACAGTTTGACAGAAGATCCCTCGGTAACCGTAATAGGCGCTGGTCTCGCAGGTTCAGAAGCAGCATGGCAAATAGCCAATGCTGGAATCAAAGTAACTCTCTTTGAAATGCGACCAAAGAAGAAGTCTCCAGCTCACCACTCACCCGAATTCGCTGAATTAGTATGCAGTAATAGCTTTGGAGCGCTTAGTAGTGATAGAGCGGCAGGACTTTTACAAGAAGAATTAAGAAATTTAAAATCTATTGTCATCGCAAAAGCTGATCAGCACTCTGTCCCTGCTGGAGGGGCACTTGCAGTAGACAGAAGTCAATTCAGCCTATCAATCACAAATGAACTTTCCTCTCATCCTTTAATAAGAATCATTAGAGATGAATGTCCGTGCCTACCAAATGCTCAACAAATTACAATTTTGGCTACAGGTCCTTTAACAAGCGAATCGCTAGCCGAAGACATCAAAGAATTCACAGGAGAAAATGAATGTCATTTTTTTGATGCCGCTAGTCCAATAATTACTGGGGAAAGTATTGATTTTTCAACAGCTTTTCGGGCTAGTAGATACGACAAAGGCGATGCTGATTACGTTAATTGCCCGATGAATGAAGAGTCATATTTAAAATTCCACTCTGCTTTAATCAACGCTGAACAAGCTGAACTAAAGGATTTTGAAAAAGAATCAGCTCTTTTTTTTGAAGGCTGCCTTCCCATAGAAGAGCTTGCGAAAAGAGGCCTAGAGACTATGCGTTATGGCCCATTAAAGCCAATAGGCATTTGGGATCCAAGATGGGGAGATGTAAACGACAAAAGTCTCCGAAGGGTTAAAAGAGCTCATGCTGTCGTTCAATTAAGACAAGAGGATAAAGCAGGTCAACTATGGAATCTCGTTGGTTTTCAAACAAATTTAAAATGGGGCGAGCAAAAACGTGTATTCAGAACGATTCCTGGCTTGTCGAATGCAGAATTTATTCGCTTGGGAGTAATGCATAGAAATACTTTTCTTGAATCCCCAAAGCTTTTAGAGCCAACACTTCAGTTCATTAAAAGAAAAACTTTATTTGCAGCTGGACAGCTCACTGGTACAGAGGGATATGCTGCGGCTATAGCTGGAGGCTGGTTAGCAGGAACTAACGCAGCACTTTTAGCAAAGGGATTAAATACAATTACTTTGCCATCGTCTACCATGATTGGGGCATTGACAAACTTTGTCAGTAATAGTCAAGCAAGCTTACGAGTTCAAAATAAAAAACACTTTCAACCTATGCCAGCCAATTTCGGATTACTGCCTGAACTCGAGAATAGAGTTCGCAACAAACGTGAAAGATACAAAGAATATAGAATTAGAGCTTTGAGTCAAATAAATAAGTTAAGAGAAGCATTAAAAGATAAAAAATCTACTCAACCGTCCAATTAAAAAATTTCTTTAAAATCATGACTCAATTAACAAATAAAACTAAAGCTTCTTGCAACTGGGATTCGATAGTTATTGGTTCAGGTCTTGGTGGATTAGTGACTGCAAGTCAACTAGCAAGCAAGGGTGCAAAAGTTCTTGTACTGGAACAGTACAAAATTCCTGGTGGAAGTGGTGGTTCATTTAAAAGAAAAGGATTTACGTTTGATGTCGGAGCATCTATGATCTTTGGCTTTGGTAAAAAGGGGTACACCAATTTACTAACACGAGCTCTCAAAGATGTTGGCCAAGAATGTGAAACGGTTCCTGACCCAACACAATTGGCATATCATCTACCTGGTCAATTAGAAATTAGCGTTGATAGAGATTATCAAAAATTCATTACTAAACTAATTGATTTATTTCCCCATGAAAAAAAAGGAATAAATCATTTCTACGAAACATGTTGGGATGTATTTAATTGTCTAAATTCGATGCCTTTACTTTCAATAGAGGACCCGGGATATTTAATGAAAGTTTTTTTCAAATCACCCTTATCATGCCTAGGACTCGCAAGATGGTTACCAGTTAATGCCGGAGACGTTGCTAGACGACATATCAAAGATCCCGCACTTTTAAAATTTATAGATATTGAATGTTTTTGCTGGTCAGTCATGCCCGCCGATTTAACACCTATGATAAATGCAGGTATGGTCTTTTCTGATAGACATTATGGAGGTATTAACTATCCAAGAGGAGGTGTTGGGATAATTGCAGAAAAGTTAGTGCAAGGAATTGAAAATTTCAAAGGTGAAATTAGATATAAAGCTAAAGTAAAAAAAATAATTTTTGAGAACGGTAAGGCAATAGGTGTTTCATTAGAAAATGGTGAAGAAATTTTTGGTAAAACAATAGTCTCTAATGCCACAAGATGGGATACATTTGGTGGCCAAGGAATCAATGATCCACTTGTTGAACAAGATAAAACTCCAACAGCCGAGACAAAATGGAAAAATAGATACATCCCTTCTCCTTCGTTTTTATCTCTTCATTTGGGAGTAAGTAAAGACTCAATTCCCTCCAATACACATTGCCATCACTTGCTTCTCGATACATGGGAAGAAATGGAAGATGAACAAGGAGTTACTTTTCTATCAATCCCCACTCTATTGGATCCATCATTAGCACCTTCAGATAACCATATTGTTCATGCCTTTACTCCTTCTTCAATAGATTGTTGGGAGGGGTTGAGCAACAAAGAATATCTTGATAAGAAAAAAGAAGATGGAGATAAACTTATATCTAAGTTAGAAAAATTATTTCCAAACCTTAGTCAAAATATTTTACACAAAGAAATAGGTAGTCCACGAACACATAAAAGATTTCTTGCTAGAAACAAAGGCAGTTATGGGCCAATACCTTCAATGAGATTACCTGGTCTTCTTCCTATGCCATTTAATACTACAAAGATTAAAGGACTCTACTGTGTTGGAGATTCTTCTTTCCCCGGTCAAGGATTAAATGCAGTGGCTTTTAGCGGCTATGCCTGTGCTCACAAAATAGGAGCAAAGCTTGGGATTAACAAATGGGAACTTCCTGAATAACAAATAAAAAAATCAATAAAGTTAAGAAGGTAAGTTATCAAGACTAAACCTATACCCCTGTTGACGAACAGTTGTAATTCCTCCACCATCTCCAAGACCCGCTTGTTCTAATTTTCGTCTAAGGGTCAAAACCTGAGTATCAACTGAACGAGGTCCACCACTAAATGGAGGCCAGGCCATCCTTAATAGTTCATGCCGGCTTCTAACCATGCCTGGAGGCATCAACAAAGCACAGAGCAAGGCAAATTCCCTAGGACTAAGTTCTACAGGTTTCTCTCTCAGAGTGACCTGCCTTAGAAGAAGGTGAACTTCTAATGGTCCTACAGCGACACGTTCCTGCAAACCAATTCTTCCTCTTTTCAACAAAGTCCTGCATCTAGCAGCTAATTCTTCTAGACCAAAAGGTTTTCTCAAAACATCATCAGCCCCATCATCTAAAAGGCCCACAACGGGTTCAACTCCTGTTCTTGCAGTAAGAACAATCACCGAACAACCCAATTGTTCCGCAAGTCTCAACGCTGAGCTTTTTTCTAATAACTCAGCGCTAACTAATAAATCTGGTGATTGATCTCGACAAAGATCAACAGCCTCCTCAGCAGAACCAACTGCCGCGGCAAGTTGGCCATCTTGCCTTAGCCTCTGAACTAAAACAGTTCTGAGCGTAGGATGTGGCTCAACCACAAGTACCTTGGAGGGAGATTGTGTGGTCGCTTGCATAGGAGAAGAACCTGATGAGGATCCACGGATTTGCTCAGTAGCAAGCTGATCTGCAGGTATTAATGTCACAAGTCAGAAAAGTAGACCCTTAGACTAGATGAAATATTAAAGCAAACTGTTCGCTGACTACCAAGAATAGTCAGTGTCTTAGCAAACCATGACATCTTTTGATGCTCCAGAAACAATCAAACACTTCCAATCAATTTGTGATGCCTGCCAAGAGCTAACAAGTCGATACCACAGTCCATCTGAACTAAGAATCTATGCAGATGGGTATTTACATTCTCTCAGGAATTGCAAGAGGTTAGGCTCTCGAGATCAAGAAAAATTAGAGGCATTAATTGATAGATGGATCATGGATCCATCGAGCTTTATTGGTCCTGACGGTGACATTAATAACCTTTTTTTTCAACAGGAACCCTAGGCAAAAATAAAAAAAGTCACAGCTTAGTAACAGGTTATGAAGCTAAGGCTATTTCAAGTTTTTCTTTCAATTCACCAGTGTTGTACATGCTTATCAAAATATCTGAGCCCCCAATAAATTCTCCTTTCACATAAACCTGGGGTATCGTCGGCCAATTTGAATATTCTTTAATACCCTCTCGAATTTCCATATCTGAAAGCACATCAAAAGTATCAAAGCTTATTCCCAATGAATTAAGAATTTGAACAACATTGTTAGAGAAACCACATTGAGGCATCAACTTATTTCCTTTCATAAAAACAAATATTGGTTTTGAATTAATTAAAAGTTCAATTTTTGAACGAGTGTTGGAATCCATGACGTAAAATTTAGTGAGGAGCTGAAGTTTTCAAGGCCAAAGCATGAATTGTTTCGGTTTTCAATTCATTTTTTAAAGCACCATAAACAAGTTGATGTTGTTGAACAAGAGATAAGCCTGAGAATTCTGCAGAAACAACATTTACCTCAAGGTGATCCCCACCTCCTAAATCTTTTACATCAATTTGTGCGTCTGGAATTGATTGCTTAATTAGGAGAGTAACTTCTTTGACTGTGATCATGTTCAAATAAGAGATTAGGAAGAATTAGACAAAAATAAATTTCAACGTGACTGCAAAGGATGGAATTACCATAATAATATTATCTTCGACCAACAGCTAACAAAGCCGATTGCTCAGCAGAACGCATTCTTTCAGAAAGTTGAATATTAAAATCATTTGTAGGTTGCTTAAAACCTTTAGAAATAGTTATTGGTTCGGAGAAACAAATAGATGCTGATCCACGAAACTTGGGAATAACTTCGCTATAAGCCAAACCGACTGGGACTATATTTATGTCTAAACCTTTATTGGAAGCTAATTGAGCTAGGCGAATTAATCCTCTTTTAAGTTTTACAGGTTCACTAAGTCTATTTATCTTACCTTCTGGAAATACAACCAATTGCTGACAAGATACCAACAAATCCACAGCAAATCTAAGAGTAATCAAAGATGGTCTTCCTTGGTCTATGGGAAAACAACCCAACCTGTTTAAAAACCACCCTTGTAACCCTCTCATTTCTGACCGAGTAACCATATATCGACAATCTCTATTAGTAATCCTTCTACCAGCTGCCATGGTAAGCATCAAAGCATCCCATCTAGATCTATGAGTAGGAGCGAGAACAACAGCACCTTTTAAAGGTAAATTTTTTCCACCAATAACAATTCTTCTTCTAAAAAAATTATTCAAAGCAATATCCTGAGTCGCCACCATGGCCAATCGACTCCAAAAAGGGTCAACCCCAAGACATATTTTTTTTTCTCTCTGAAGAAGAGGCAAGGAATCCCTCTTTGATCACTTTGTAATGAAGTTAACGCCGAAGGCTATATTATTTACCTTCCTACTGGGCAGTTACTTCAGCGGCTAAAACTTATTTTGCTTTTGATGAATACAATTGAAGTATATTTTTAATTCCAATGGCAAGTCTTGGCGTAAACATTGATCACATAGCAAATGTTCGAGAAGCTCGTAAGACATTCGAACCTGATCCAGTAAAAATGGTTCTTTTAGCGGAATTAGGTGGTGCTGACGGTATAACTGTTCATCTAAGAGAAGATAGAAGGCATATTCAAGATAGAGATTTAAATCTTCTAAAAGAGACTGTGCACACTCGACTAAATCTAGAAATGGCTGCAACTGAAGAAATGACTTCAATAGCACTTAATCTCAAGCCAGATATGGTTACATTAGTTCCTGAAAAAAGGGAAGAGGTCACTACAGAAGGAGGACTCGATGTCATTAATCACAAAAACAAATTAAAGGAAATAATCCAACGTCTTTCAGACGAAGATATTCCAGTTAGTCTTTTTGTTGATCCAGTCCAAGCTCAATTAGAAAATTGTGCTGAAGTAAAGGCTTCCTGGATTGAACTGCACACAGGTAAATATGCAATCACAAAAAACAAGGCTAAAGATTTGGAATTATTCATTCTTAAAGAGAGTACAGCTAAAGCAAAATCCTATGGTTTGAGAGTAAACGCAGGGCATGGATTGACATATCAAAACGTTGAACCGATTGCATCTATTGAAGGTATTGAAGAATTAAATATAGGCCATACAATTATTTCTAGAGCACTTTCCGTAGGTCTTTCTCAAGCAGTAAGAGAAATGAAAAGCCTAATTATCAATCCAAGAAAAGATAACTTCTTACTTTAAAAATATCTTTAAATCGCATTTTGACCCTTGCTAACAATTTATCGAAGTAATAAAGCTGAATGGTTAGCAGAAATACTGGGGCAGGAACTCCGATTAAATCCACCTGAAATAACTGAAGAAGTTAATATTATCGTAAGTACATGGCCATCAAGCAGATGGCTTAGTGAAAAACTTTCAATAATTAATAATATCAATGCATTGGTTAAATACCCATTTCCTGGGACATATTTAAAAAGGTTAGTCAAGAGAATTATTGGTATTGATCCTAATGAAAAAGATCCATGGGAAAAGAATCATCTTGTTTGGAATATTTTAGAATTATTACCAGAATTAATGAAAGAAGAAGAAGCACAGATCATTCGGTCCAGTCTGAAAATAAGCGATAATGAAAATGATCAAATTGATCTAAATTTATGGGATCTAGCAAACAATATTGCAGAGATATTTGATGATTATATACTTTATAGACCTGAAATTATCAAGCAATGGTTAAGCAAGAAAGGAAATAAAACTTCTAGAGAAATAAGTGCTAATGAAAATTTCCTTTGGCAAGAAATTTTATTTAATTTATTATATAAGAAGATAAACAAAGATCCGTTCTGCATACAAGTCGATAAAGCTATTAAATATTTAAAAAAAGATGATATTTCTATACTAGATTATCCAAAAAATTTATACATCTTTGGACTTAGTAGTCTAGCACCATTGCAAATAGATTTAATTCAAGCATTTTCAAAAGTAAGTAATATAAAAATTTATATAATTTCCCCTTGTAATGATCTTTGGCAAAGATTTGAAGCAAGAAGAATGCAATTTAGAAACACATGGAATACTCCTCCTGACAGACACTGGTTACTAGAATCTCCTAGACTCGAAGCCTTCCTTGGAAGGATGGGGGCTGAATTTCAACAGTTGCTAGAGGGGAGTGGTGAATATCAATTGGGAAATAAACATGAGGAAGATATTTTTTCCCTTACAGCAGATATCGCCACTAATAAAGGAACGCAACCAAATTTATTAGAACAACTACAACAAGAATTATTATTCACAAAAAGTGAAAGTATTCTAACTAAAGAAAAATCCGATAAATCACTTCTTTTCCTTAAATCGCCAGGAAAATATCGGCAAGTGGAATTAATACGGGACCATATATTACAGCTCTTGAGCAATGATAAAAAACTTCAACCTAGAGACATTCTAATAATGACACCACATATTGATAGCTATGCGCCAGCAATTGCCTCAGTATTTAACAATATAGATCACAATACTTGTCAACTACCTTGGGTGATCACACATAGAAGTCAAGAAGATAAAATAGGTTTAATACATTTTGTATTAAACTTGTTAGAAATTTCTGCATCTCGTCTAACCGCATCAATTTTTGAAAACTTATTAACTAATCCAGCATTACAAGCTCAACAGCGTTTAAGTATTGACGAGGTGAGTGACATAATCAAAAGCCTTCAATCCGCTGGCTTTACTTGGGGGCTTGATTCTTCAGAAAGATATGGAGAAGAAACTCATACCCTATGTTGGTGTCTAGAAAGATGTCTACTTGGTCTTGTTTTACCAGATGATTCAATTAATGGAATAAGAAATATCTCCCCTTATTCAGAAAATATTTCAAATACACAGTTTATAAAAGCTTGGGGTATGCTTTCAAAGCTATGCAATTATATCGATACTATTCGAATTAAACATTCATGTAAAGAATGGGTAAAAATAGTTATATCGCTAGTAAAGGATTTATTTGGTGATGGTGGGGAATGGGCTTGGGAAGAGCAACAACTACTAACTATTGTCAATAACTGGGGGGATATAACAAATAATTGTGAACTAGAAGTTGATTGTCTAGTAGTCAAAGACATTATCACAAAGGCATTAAATTCTACAAATGGCAAATTTGGTCATAGGACAGGAAAAATTACGATCAGTGCCTTAGAACCCATGAGAGCAATCCCTCATCAAATCATTATCATCATGGGACTAGAAAGTAGAACTTTTCCAAGAATAGATAATAGAAGAAGTTTTAATCTCCTAGAAAGAAAAAGAGAACTTGGAGACCCTAACCAATATGACAAAGACCGCTATTCATTGTTAGAAGCCTTAATCTCAACTCGTCAAAATCTTTTAGTTTCTTGGAATTCCAAAGATGAAAAGACAGGCGAAGATCTTGAACCTCCAAGCCCCATTCAACAATGGTTGAATTACTTAAAAATCAAATTAGGAGCCAATACCTTTCCTGAGATTCTCATTGAGCCACCAACAAATCCTCTTGATCATTTCAACTTTATAAAAACGGAAAATCCACAAATTTTAAGTTGCGATAGGAAGAATCTTGAAGCTAGAGAATGGATTGAAAAAACATTACCTACTAAAAATGTCTCATTAGCATTACCAATAAATTGGAAAGAAATAAACGTAAACGAATTAAGATCTTATTCCTTCGAGAAAACTAAAGAATGGTTACTCAATCCACAAATAACATGGTTAAAAGAAAATGAAATCCAATCAAAAGAATTTGTCAATCTTATTAAAGACGATGATTTACTCGAGCTTTCAGAATTAGAAAGATATAAACTCCTTAAACATCGACTAGAAAATAGTGATCTTAGTAATAATAACGATACAAAAAATAATTTAAACTACTGGAAAGAGGCCTATTCTGGTAAAGGTGTTTTCCCTCCAAAAGGGTCTGGATTAATAGAAGAGGATCTTCTTGAGGAGCGATGGAATAATTTAATATCCGCAAT
The DNA here is from genome assembly GCF_059772445.1 of Prochlorococcus sp. G4PB17. Classification (NCBI taxonomy): domain Bacteria; kingdom Bacillati; phylum Cyanobacteriota; class Cyanophyceae; order Synechococcales; family Prochlorococcaceae; genus Prochlorococcus; species Prochlorococcus sp. G4PB17. Next base: position 620,685 of record NZ_CM186288.1, read on the forward strand.
ATACGCTACAGGGCAAATCACAAAAAAGAGTATTGAGATGGAAGAGTTAGAGGGTGAATTTTACTTTGGAGGTAAGAATTTAATACAGATTGAAGTTGGGAGTTTAAAATATAAAACTCTTATGAATGGTTGGCTAAATCATTTATATTTATCTGCTAATAGTTCATTTAAATATAAAACACTTATAATTTCTAAAAAAATAAACAATCGCAAAAAAATAAATTTCGAGGTGAGCAAGGAAATATCACCAATAAATACAAAAAAAGCCACTGAAACGCTAAGACAAATACATCAATTAGCAGCCGAAGGAAGAAATAATTGTTGGCCCATACCACCAGAAAGTGGTATGGCGTATGCCCTTGCGACAAAAGATAAAAATAAGAATGAGCAAGATTTATTTAAAAAGAGATGGGAAGGTGATTTATATATGCAAGGAGAAAGAGAAACTCTAACAATGGAACTTTGCTTTGGCAAAAAATGCAAAGCCGCTACTCTTTTAGAAGTTGAATCATTTAATGATGTATTAATGAGTCTCTATGAACCACTACTAAAAAACACCAACTAATAAAGCAACTAAAATGAAACTAAATAAAAATAACATCTTTAAAAAAATTAAAACTCTCATATCAAAATGGGGATTTAGCAAGCAGGGGCTATTTAATAATTCAAAAGGAGAGTGGTACTTATTTTCTCAAATATTTGTAATCCTCCTACATTTAACACCTCAATACCCCAAAATAAAATATATACCATTTCCAATAAATATTTTTTGTATAATCCTAGGGTTAACGATTTCAATTCTAGGTTTATTCATTGTCATTAAAGCATGCATAGATTTAAAAGAAAATCTTACACCCCTGCCTTATCCAATGAATGGATCAAGTCTGATAAAAAATAATTCATACCAATATGTCCGACACCCCATTTATATGGGATTATTATTTATTTCATTAGGCATATGTATTTTGTTAGTTAGTCTAATTCATCTATATCTACTAATATCATTAGCTTATATTTTAAAAATAAAAGCATTAAAAGAAGAAGAAAGGCTTAAAATTAAATTTCCTGAATATAAAAAATATATCAAGAAAGTACCAGCTATAATAAAACAAATAAAATATTTAGATTGGAGATCATAAAATGTTAATGGTATACAATTTAAAACACCAAAATCAAGGCATAAAAGATTGTATAAGGCTTAATACTTCATTTATAATTTTACCTATTTAAAATATGACTAATATAGAATTATTTCAAGCGAATAAATATCCTTTAAACAATGGTATGCGTCTTATAGAAGCAAGTGCTGGAACAGGGAAAACATTCTCCCTTTCTCACCTTGTCTTAAGGTTATTGACTGAAAAGGAATATTCAATAAATGAAATACTAGTTGTTAGTTTTACAGAAGCAACAGCATCAGAAATCAAAGCAAGAATTATTGAAAGATTAATTTTAGCATTAAAAATAATTGAATCAAAAAATGAAAGCGTGGAACCATATAAAATAGATAATGTATTAAATGAATGGGTCGAATTAAATATAACATCTAAAGAAAGAGCTCTATATATCTCTTCCCTGATATTAGAAGCATTAGAGAGAATTGATAATGCAGACATAACAACAATCCATGGTTTTTGTAGCAAGACACTTCGTAGAGAGGCTATTGAGAACGGATATAATTTAAATCCAACAATCAAAAAAGATTCAGAATCACTAATAAATGAAATTGTGGAAGAATATTGGAATAAAGAAATATTAGAAATAGATATTTCAGAATTAAAAGGAATATTTAAAACCAATTTCAATCGTAAGAATTTAATTCAAGTTCTTAATACATTGGATAATGATCCAAGTAATATTTTCAAGCAAACATTTAATAACTTAAAAATAGATGAAGGTCTTTCAAACCAATTAAACAACTATATTAAATCATTATGGATAGAGTTTACGACTTTATGGAAAGAAAAGGGCCAGAAGCTTGAAAATCGCTTCATAGAAATTGCGAAGGATCTAAGATCTAAGGGTATTAAAGAGACAAAGCCATACTCATCCAAGCCAAGAAAAAATCGTTTTGAGCTTTTAAGTAACTGGGTTGAAGAATATACAGAGATAACGCGTCCATCATATGAAGATATTCAAAATCAAACCCTTATAAATAAATATTTTCATCCTAAAAATATTTACCAATTAAATATGAAATACAACATTGATTATTGTTCAAAAGAACTGAAGTCAATTCTTGATATTATTGGAGATTTATATGATAGCCCAGGGGAATTCGTTTGGGAACATGCTTTACTATGGTCTAAGAGAGAGCTTGAAAAAAGAAAATCTAAAAAGGGTTTGATAAATTATTCTGACCTACTTAAATTGTTAGATCCAAAAAAACGAAATAATACTGGGATCAACAATGAAGTTAAGCCTGATAATGTCTATAAAAATCTAAAACTTAGATATAAAGTAGCACTAATTGATGAGTTCCAAGATACTGATCCCGTCCAGTTAAGATTACTAAAAGAAGCCTTTGGAAACCAATCAACACATCTATTACTAATGATTGGAGATCCAAAGCAAGCAATCTATAGTTTCAGAGGTGGAAGCTTAAATACATATATGAAAGCCAGAAAAGATTGTGCTCAAATTCATATAATGAATGCAAATTATAGAAGTACAAAGCCTCTAATTTTAATACTCAATAAATTATTTCATGATGGTTTAATAAGATCAAAACTCTCAATCCAAGAACTTAATCCATGTTCACAAGAAGATCAACTAAGACTGAATGGAATAAAAGAACCATTTAAGATAATAAATCTAATAGGCAATCATCAAAAAGAAAACATACCAAAAATGCAATTAGAATCAAAAAGTAAAATAGAGGATAAAATTCCTAAAGTTATTGGATATTATTTGTTAGAATTATTAAGCAATAATACCAAAGATTTAAATCCCTCAGATATTTGCATACTAGTCAATAGACACGATCAAGCTAAAAATATCCATTGCTATTTATCAAAAATAAAAATTCCTTCACAACTCCTAAGTAATGAAAATATATTTACTAGAGAGGGTGCTCAAATCCTACAGATCTTCCTTAACTGTATCGTCAGTCCATATAACCAACAAAAACTTGCCCTACTAGCTTGTTCTGAGCTGATGCAATGGGAAAAGGAAAAACTTGTTGAATCAAAAATTAATGGAGATTTTGATTCATTATCATCGAAGTTCTATGAACTTGCAAAATCATTTCCAAAGATTGGATTATTAGGCTGCTTATCAAAATTTCTTGAAGGGAAATCAATAGCTGATCTTTCTCATAGAGGAACTTTATTAGGTGATCTTTACCAATGCTCTCAGTTAGTAGACGAGCAGATCCATCGACAGAAATTTAATCCTTTAAGAGCATCACAATGGCTGAGTAGTCAACGGTTCCAGCCCATTGAGCCCATACCTGAAGAATATCAACCTAATAGTGCCATTAGTAACAGCTCCATAAATATAATTACAATTCACAAGAGTAAAGGACTTCAATTTAAAATGGTGATTTGTCCATACTTGTGGCAAAAGCCTCCAGATAAAAAAAATCATTTATGGAAAGATAATCAAAATCTATTAATTTCTAAAAAGTATAAATGGTATAAAAAATACAGTTCATATCAAGATTTCATTAGAAAAGAATCATTAAATGAAGCAGAGCGATTAGCTTACGTTGCTTTTACAAGAGCTAAAAAACAATTAATAGTCCTGTGGGCAAAGGCTGCTGCTCAAGAAGGGAACCCTCTTTCAGGATTTTTATTTGGATCTGAATCAATAAATCTAAATATAGAAGACCATACAAAAGAAATGATGGAAAAATCATTTCAGAAAAGGGAACTAAAAGTTGATATTCAAGATATAAAAGCTTTTGAAACTAATAAAACATGGACTCAACCTAAAAGTGAAGTCAAATTATCACTTGGAGCAATTCCTAAGCATCAATTCGAAAATAGTTGGGGAAGGTATAGTTTTTCAAGATGGATAACACAAAAAAATAACGAATTGACTCTGGAAGACTTATCAGATGAGTTAAATGAAGATCATGCATTTAAAGATGAAATTGAGGATATATCTCCCCAAGAAATTGATCAGGTATTTTTAGAGAAAGAACAAAGTATTGACATAGCGGGCGAGAAGATATGGTCAAAAGAAAGTCCTATTGGTAATTTTCCTCGAGGCCCTATAGCAGGGACTTGTCTACATAAAATACTTGAAAGAATAGATTTAAATGATATTGAAAATAAACTAAAAGTTTTAACTATAATAAATGAAGAATTAAATAAAGTTAATATAAGTAATTCATTTGCTGAACCAATTAATATTTTATTAAATAGAATTGCAAATATCCCTTTAGGAGGTCCTTTAGGTAAATTTAAAATGAAAAATTTAAATTCTAAAAGCTCCATTAAAGAATTAAAATTTGATATTCCAATTTGTCATGACGCTAATCCAATTAATACTCTCGAATTATCATCAATATTTAGAGAAGATGACCAAAATAAATATGGCTCAGACTATATAAATAAACTGATGAATCTAAATATCTATAGCAGCGGATTCCTAACCGGATCTATAGACCAAGTGTTTGCAGATAACTCAAATCAAGAAATTGCTAAATGGTGGGTTTTAGATTGGAAAAGTAATTGGATAGGAAGTTCTCTATCAAAAGAGGATGATTCTTCTTGTGGTCCATCAAATTATTCAATTTCCAGAATGGATGAGGAAATGTACCATCATCACTATCCACTACAAGCCCATATATATTTACTTGCTTTACATAGATTTTTAAATTGGAGGCTCCCTAATTATTCACCTCAAAAACATCTTGGGGGTTACATTTATGTGTTTTTGAGAGGACTCCCAGATAAAGTGGATTTAGAAGAAAAAAATCTTCATCAAAGGACTCCAGGCTTAATCGTCGAACCTGCTCCTATTGAAAGAATTAAAAAATTAGATTTATTAATCAAAAGACAACAATAATGAGAGAGCCTTTGAAAAAAAAATTTTCAACTGATTTAAATAAATCATTATTAGCTACTCTTATTCGCTATTTCCCACCTATAGAGTTTAACGAAGCTTTAATTGATGTCGTAAATGTATTAATGGATGGATTATCAAGAGGTGATATTTATGTAGATATGAAGGAAATTCCTAAAAATCTAGAACTTAAATATAAAGGTTGGCCCAGCTCTCATATGAAAGCGTTATTAGAGAGTGGCTGGACAAAAGGAGATCGCTCCCCAGTAGTCATAAATGGGGATTTGATAAGTTGGCGTAGATCACATAATGAGATAGTTGAGACCATTGATAAAATTCTCGTAAGGAATCATTCTATTGATCATTTCTCAAAAGAATTACCTATTCGAATTGATGCTAAGAATTTAGAGCATCTAAATAATCAACAAATAAAAGCTATTAACCTTGTTAAAAGTGAACAAATCATCTTATTAAGTGGTGGGCCAGGCACTGGCAAGACTAGTACCATTCTTCAAATGCTTTTACAAGCACTAACAAGAAATCCAACTCTTGATATTGCAATGGCTGCTCCAACAGGGAAAGCCGCAAAAAAACTAAAAGATACTATTCAGGCAGGTATCGAAGATTTTGAAGATCCTTTAAAGGATAAGCTTTCTAATATTCCTTCTAAAACATTACATAAATGGTTGGAAGCAGGACCAAATGGCTTCAAAAGAAATTCTCAACGTCTATTAAATGTAGATCTTATAGTTGTAGATGAAATGTCAATGGTTGACTTATCAACCATTAATGGATTGTTCGATGCATTAACAAAATCATGTCAAATAATCTTAGTAGGTGATCCTGACCAATTATTACCAATAGGAAGTGGTGGTATATGGCAAATTTTGATAGAGAAAGAAACGAAAACTAACTTTCAATCAAACTCTATCAAACTTACAAAATCATACCGAAACAAAGGAGATATAGCTATTTTAAGAAAAACCCTAAAAGATAAAGGCGTAGATGCCTTTTGGCAACGGCTTTCAAAGAGTGAAGATTCATCAAATACACGTCAGTACCTTTCATCCCTAAAAACTATTCCAGATCCCGTAGTAAGAACTCTTTTCAACTACAGAAAGAAGCTTAAAAAGTTAACAGCAAATTGTATCAATCATATTCCTACTGAAGCATGGCAATCAAGCATCATAGAGGTACCACATTCGGTTGAGATAATAAAACTCTTTAAATTCATAGATAATCTTCTTATACTTTGTCCGCAAAGATATGGACCCTGGGGTGTAAAAAAAATCCACGAGTTCCTATTAGGGAAGAGATTTGAGGATGAAGTATACAGGTGGGGGGAGGGAACACCAATCATGGCAAAAAGTAATCAACCTGAAATAGGTTTAGCCAATGGAGACGTAGGGATAATTATTGGCAATAGCGAGAAAAGACGTTTTTTATTTAATGTTTTTTCTGAGGAACAAAAACTAGTAACTCGATTAATAAACCCATCTAGATTAAATAAGTATGATGCGGCATATGCAATGACAATCCATAAAGCACAGGGGAGTGAAGCTGATCAAGTTCTTTTACTTTGGCCAAATACCTCAAAAGATTTAGAAGAGAATACACTCAAAAAATATTATTCTGATGATTATGAAAAAAGAATGCTTTACACAGCAATAACTCGTGCAAAAAAACAATTACTGGTGTTTACAAATAAAGAAGAAGACTTTTAAAGATGTGGTCAACTTTTTCCTAAAAGGATTTTTGAGATGATAAAATTAATCTTATATCCCTTTAACAAGGCGAGTCAGCAAAGCACGGTTATACACCGATCGGAAGTTGCCTGCCTAATTTGAAGGACAAAAAGGCAACCATTATTAGATGACAAATAAAAATCTACATGAGGATTCTTCATGTCCAGTAGAACAAGATGTTCTCAATGAATCTTCTGAGGCAATATTGGATGAATGTGATCAAAATTCAGAAAATGGATTTTCTGAATTTAACTTTAGTGAAGAACTAATTCAAACAATCTCTGATAAAGGCTACTCATCACCCACTCCGATTCAAAAAGCTGCAATTCCTGAATTACTTCTTGGTAGAGATCTAGTTGGACAAGCTCAAACAGGTACAGGTAAAACAGCAGCATTTGCATTGCCAATCCTTGAAAGACTGAAAAAGAATGTTGGACATCCACAAGTTTTAGTTCTAGCTCCAACTCGCGAGTTGGCTATGCAAGTGGCCGAATCATTTCGAACATATTCCGCAGGACATCCGCATTTCAAAGTACTCGCAATATATGGAGGCTCTGATTTCCGAAATCAAATAAACACTCTTAGGAGGGGAGTTGATGTAGTTGTGGGGACTCCTGGGCGAGTCATGGATCATATGCGCCAAAAGACTCTAAATACTAGTCATTTGAGTTGTTTAGTGCTAGATGAAGCTGATGAAATGTTAAGAATGGGATTCATTGATGATGTTGAATGGATTTTAGAACAATTGCCAGAGGAGAGACAACTGGTTTTATTCTCAGCTACGATGCCATCTGAGATAAGAAGATTATCAAAAAAATATTTAAATAGTCCTGCGGAAATAACTATAAAAGCAACTGAATTGAAGGAAAGGCTTATCAGGCAAAGGTATATAAGCGTACAAAATGTTTATAAAATTAATGCACTTCAAAGAGTACTTGAAGCTGTTTCTGAAGAAGGAGTAATAATATTTGCTAGAACAAAAGCAATTACAATTGTAGTAGCTGAAAAATTAGAATCATATGGATATAATGTAGCTGTTTTAAATGGAGATATTCCTCAAAATCAAAGGGAAAGAACTGTTGAAAGATTAAGACAGGGTTCTATAAATATTCTAGTAGCTACAGATGTCGCTGCAAGAGGCCTCGATGTCGATCGAATTGGTTTAGTAATTAATTACGATATGCCCTTTGACCGAGAAGCTTATGTTCATAGAATTGGCAGAACTGGACGTGCAGGAAGAAATGGTGAGGCAATTCTATTTGTTAATCCTAGAGAAAGATCTTTTTTAAGTAATCTTGAAAGAGCTGTAGGACAACCAATTGAAAAGATGGAGATACCAGACAATGAACTTATAAACAGCAACCGAATTAAGAAGCTACAAGAAAAATTATTAAAAGCGGCTTCATCAGAGAGGGATAATCCAATAGAAACAGATATTTTAAAAGAATTAATTAAAAAAATTGAAAATGAATTAGAAATAGATCCAAAAGACTTAACACTAGCAGCTTTAAATTTAGCTGTTGGTTTTAACTCACTTCTTGAGCATGGAAGTGAAGAATGGATCAAGCAATCATCTCAAAGAAACTCAAGGATTGATCGAAGAGATAACAAATTCAAACAACGACGCAGGGGAGATTTTGATAACAACAGGCTTGAGGATGAAATGGAGAGATTTAGAGTTGAAGTTGGCCACCGAGATAGAGTTAAACCGGGAAATTTAGTTGGAGCGATCGCAAACGAGGCTGGCTTAAAGGGAAGGATGATTGGCAGAATAAGAATATTTGAAAATTACAGTCTTGTGGATTTACCAAAACAAATGCCCGAGAATGTTTTTCAAGCTTTAAAAAAAGTAAAGGTAATGAATAGAGAATTACAAATAAACAGGACTGATTAAAAATTAAAAAAATGTTTGGCAAATTAATAGTCAAAAGCACAATTCCATTAATTATCTTAAATATAGGTGTACCTCTAAAAATTCAAGCTGAGCATAAAAATAGTCTGATTAATAAATTCTGTATTGCCACATTAAAAGCAAAACTTAATATTAAGAATAAAAAGAGGTTGGATCAAATTAGTCATTATACATGTGAATGTTTTTCGAAGAAGTTTAAGGCTGGATCTTCAATAAAAAACTCACGAATTTACTGTAGAGATAAAGCTGCAGAGAAGTTCAATCTCTAAATAAAAAGGAATCCTCATATAATGAAAAATCCAAAATCCAATAAACCATTAATAAGACTTTTGAGTAATCTTAAAAGTCAAAAGCCTCTAATATATTCGGCGATTATTTGCTCTATATTAAATAAATTTTTTGATCTTGCACCACCTGTTCTAATTGGTATATCAGTAGATGTGGTAGTCAGACAAGAAAGTTCATGGCTTAGTTCAATAGGCTTTATTAGTGTCCCAGATCAATTAATCGCACTTGCAATAATTTCATTTTTGATATGGACAGCAGAATCATTCTTTGAATATTTATATGGATTAATGTGGAGAAATTTAGCTCAGAAGGCACAGCACTATTTAAGAATCAAAGCATATGGCCATTTACAAAAATTAGAGATGACATTCTTCGAATCAGATAATACAGGAAGGCTTATGACTGTACTGAATGACGATATCAATCAACTAGAAAGATTCTTGGATGAAGGAGCTAATAAAATTATTCAATTAATAATTACTGTTTTTATCGTTGGTGGGGCAATGATTTTATTAGCTCCCGGTATTGCATTGCTTGCATTCATTCCTATTCCATTTATTCTTTGGGGTTCGATTAATTTTCAGAAGAACCTAGCTCCTCGTTACCGTGAGGTCAGAGATAGAGCTGGAGATCTTGCCTCAAGACTTAACAATAACCTCAGTGGAATGGTTACTATTAAAAGTTTTGCTACTGAGGATTGGGAACTTGAAAGATTAAGATTAGATAGCAATTTATATCAAGAAAGTAATAGAAAGGCAATTAAGCTATCAGCGGCATTTATCCCATTAATTAGATTCGCAATACTATTTGCATTCCTTGCAATATTAATTGCTGGAGGCTTCCAAACCTGGAAAGGATTAATGCCAGTGGGAACTTATAGTTTTTTAGTATTTATTACTCAAAGATTATTATGGCCCTTAACGACATTAGGACATATTTTGGATGATTATCAAAGATCAATGGCTTCAACAAATAGAGTTTTAGATTTAATAGATACTCCAATAAAAATTAGAACTGGAAAAATCAAATTAGATCCTAATAATATTCAAGGTGGAATAAAATTTAAAAATATTGATTTCACATATCAAGGTCGATCCCAAATCATCAAAAACTTTAATTTAGATATTAGTCCTGGCAAGAAAATAGGCATTGTAGGTGCTACCGGTTCTGGCAAAAGTACACTTGTAAAACTATTATTAAGGCTGTATAAAATCAGTGAAGGTTCAATAGAAATTGATGGGAAATCAATTGAATCATTGGATTTGAAAAGCCTACGACGATGTATTGCATTAGTAAGCCAAGAAACATATTTATTCCAAGGCACAATTGAAGAAAATATTTCTTATGGATCACAAAATACTGCTAAATCAAAAATTAAAAATGCTGCTGACATTGCCGAAGCAACTGAATTTATTAGTCAATTGCCAGAAGGGCTAAAAACAATAGTGGGAGAAAGAGGACAAAAGTTATCTGGTGGACAAAGACAAAGAATTGCTATCGCAAGGGCAATCTTAAAAAACGCCCCAATATTAATATTAGATGAGGCAACAGCATCTGTAGATAATGAAACTGAAGCAGCTATTCAAAGGTCTCTTAAGAAGATAACAAATAGTTGTACAACAATTGTTATTGCACATCGTTTAAGTACAGTAATAGATGCTGACGAAATTATAGTTTTAGATAAAGGTAAAATTATCGAAAAGGGAACACATAATTCTCTTCTAAAAAATAAAGATTTTTATTACTACCTTTGGAAAATCCAAGCTGGTGAAAATAATATTTAAATTATATGAAAAAAGTAAAAGAACTAACTACTCTTTTAAAAGTATCTTGCATTTTTGACCAGCGTTGTTCACTAGTGCTAGCAGCGAGTGTGTACAAATAACCTCTTTCCACGACAACAGTGGCTATTTCGTGCCTACTGTTTCCTGCTAAGTCAACAAAGTATTCAAGATCATAGAATTTTCGTTGATCAACTTCCCTCTCCGAAGCATCAATTAATTGAATAGGATTATCACTATTTTTTTCACCAAAAAGTCTTTCCCCTACAGCATCCGCTCCACCCAAATCATCTAAATCCACTTCGTTTTCCAATTTAGAAATAACAAGACTGAGAGTTTCATCAGAGTTGATCAAATCATGGTAAACAACCTCTGGCCCATTATCGACAGCCACTCTCGTCCATCCTGTTGGGAAAAGAAAACCATATCTTCCATCTTGACTTTTAAAAGGTTCCAACCCTGCGGATACCCCCGTAGAGCAAGCTCCGAGCGTCAAGACCAACGCTATAGCCAAAAGAGATTTAAAAGATGTTCGAAAAAATTTGATCATTTTGGAGACTCAAGCATCACTATTTTGATACATTTCCAATTTAACTGACGGTAATCTTCTTTAAATTAGTGCAACCTAGATAAAACTCTGACTAAATTCAAGTTAATTGCTTCTGAACTCTGAGCGGCTTCACTAAACCATTATCAAAATTAATTGATCAGTTTGAGCAATTGCCTGGTATCGGCCCCAGAACAGCTCAAAGATTAGCTCTACATCTTTTGCGCCAGCCAGATGAAAAAATAAGATTGTTTTCAGAAGCTCTGGTTAATGCGAAATGTCAAGTAGGTCAATGTAAGACGTGCTTTCATTTAACTGCTGGAGAGCAATGCGAAATTTGTTTAAATAAGCAAAGAAATCAAGAACTCATTTGCGTTGTTTCTGAGTCAAGAGATTTGCTTGCCCTTGAGCGCACTAGAGAGTACAAAGGTCTTTATCATGTGATTGGGGGGTTAATTTCTCCGATGGATGGGATTGGGCCAGAAATGCTTGAAATATCAAGCCTTATCAAAAGAGTCGATAAAAATAATATCAAAGAAGTCATCCTTGCCCTAACACCCAGTATTGAGGGGGATACCACTAGCCTTTATGTGGGTAGATTACTAAAACCGTTCACAAAAGTCACTCGCATTGCTTATGGACTTCCTGTTGGAAGTGAGTTGGAATATGCCGATGAGGTAACACTTTCGCGTGCTTTAGAAGGTCGTAGAGACTTTGATTAATCATCAAACATATGACAACAACAACAAGAAAAACAACAAAATATAGTAGCTTCCCGCCGGAAGAGCGTTTACCTAATTGGATCAAGCCATCCATAGGGAACGCAACTCAACTGGAAAAAGTTCAAAAGCTCGTAAAAGAAAATAGATTACATACGATTTGTGAGGAAGGTAGATGCCCAAACAGAGGTGAATGTTATGCCGCTGGTACGGCTACTTTTTTACTAGGTGGTTCAATATGTACAAGGAGCTGTGCCTTTTGCCAGGTAGAGAAAGGGAAGTCGCCCGAAAAAGTAAATATTTTTGAAGCAGAAAAAGTAGCAAATGCTGTTCAAATTTTGAATCTTAAATATGTGGTACTAACCGCAGTCGCAAGAGATGATTTACCAGATCACGGTGCAAGTCTATTCACGACAACAATGGATGCAATTAGATCATTGAATCCTGGTGTCGCAATAGAGGTGCTAACACCAGATTTCTGGGGCGGCAACAATAAGGACAATGTCGAAAAGCAAAGGGAGCGACTTAGGCTAGTTCTCTCAGCTCATCCTATTTGCTTCAACCATAATCTTGAAACAGTAAAGAGACTTCAAAGAGAAGTCAGGAGAGGCGCTACATACGAACATTCACTAAACCTTCTCAAATTCGCCAGAGAAATTGATCCAAAGATTCCTACAAAATCAGGAATAATGCTTGGACTGGGAGAAAAATTCCATGAAATAATTCAAACCCTTAAAGACCTTAGAGAAGTCGATTGTCAATATTTGACTGTCGGTCAATATTTACGACCTTCACTTGCTCACATTCCAGTTTCTCATTATTGGTCACCAACAAAATTCAATGATTTTGCTGAAATAGCAAAGAGACTAGGTTTTAAAAAAGTAAATAGCGGTCCTTTAGTAAGAAGCAGTTACCATGCGAATGACACATTAAATTAGTCTTCTTAAAAAAGTTTTTGCTACTCCGACCAACTCCGATAACTTCTTTCAAATACTTTCTCGCAATTACCTACCATAAACGCTCCTGCACCTCCCCAAACAAGTCTCAAAGGCAAATCCAAGGGAGATGATCCAACTTTACGCACAGTATTAAATCCACGCCTCCGAAAATAACGTTGCAAGATTTCATGCTGATTGTTTTCATCATAAATAGCCAATAATCTCGCGCTACGACATGGAGTCTCCTCTAAAGCCCAGGCCATAGTTGCAACCCAGATTAAATCACCTACTTTAGAAGTGACGTTCTTACCAACCTTCATCGTATCAAGCTGAAGACCATTCGTATTTTGATAGGCCCATCCTTTCATTTCACCCAACAACTGAATTTTATTATTACTGGTTATTTCGCCAACAACTAACTTAAACGACCAAATATTGAGAGGTCTCCTAACTTGTATTCGCAGCAACAAACCCCTATCAGAGGCTTCTTTTTCTAATTGTATTAAATTAGGTTTAGTCATGAAGATGGCCATATGGAATTTTCAGGTAGACGTTTCATTATTTCATCAATTTGACGTTGTCTTTCCGCAAATCTTGCTCTATCACTATCTGTAAATTTGTCAACACAAGCCTCGCATTGCAAGCCTTTGATATACGTTGGTTTTTTCAAGTCCTCCGGAGAGATCGGTAGCCCACAAGCATGACACATCCGATGTGAACCGGGTAATAGTTCATGATCTAAAGAGACACGTTGATCAAAAACAAAGCATTCACCTTTCCATAAACTATTCTCAGAGGGAACATCTTCCAAATATTTTAGTATTCCACCCTGAAGATGATATACGGCGGAAAAACCTTCTTCTAGCAAATAAGAGGTAGCTTTTTCGCATCTTATACCACCCGTACAATACATCCCTATTTTTAAAGAGGGATTCTCTTCGATTAACGGTTTTAAATGCTTTTGCACCCATTCCGGGAATTCACGAAATGAGCTTGTGTGAGGATTTAGAGCACCTGCAAAATTTCCAATTTTTATTTCATACTCATTACGAGTATCAATAACAACACTATCAGGATCTTCTAAAAAATCATTCCATTCACAAGCTTTTATATATTTACCAACAGCTTTATTAGGATTAATTTGTTTTAGCCCAAGCGTGACGATTTCTTTTTTCTTACGAGCTTTAAAGCGGCGAAAAGCCTGTTTCTCACTCCAACTATATTTGACATTAATCTCCGATACCTTTAAAAGTTTCTCTAATGTTTCAATGAATTGAACTATCCCATTTTCAGTTCCACAAACCGTTCCGTTGACACCTTCAGAAGCTAGTAAAATAGTTCCTTTTATTTCTTGATTCGTTGCTAAATTCGTTAATTCTTCTTTGATTAAAAGAATTTCTTGATCAATAATCGATATAAAATTGTAAAACGCAGCAACTTTATATTTGGATTTCATTAGGCTATCTTCTGTTTTCATACCTACTTTTTTATTGAGAGAAATTGGCCGTAATTCCAGCATCCGTTAAAAGCTTACGGTCTGCCTCTACTTCCGGATTGCTTGTAGTCAAAAGTGTATCTCCATAAAATATAGAATCAGCTCCCGATTGTAGGCATAGTATCTGAGCCTCCCTACCTAATTGTTGTCTTCCTGCGCTAAGTCTTATTCGACTTTTAGGCATAATAATCCTTGCTGTCGCAACCATGCGAACCATCTCTAATGGATCAATAGAAGACAAATCCTCCATTGGTGTCCCCTCCACTGCCACTAAGGCATTGATAGGTACACTCTCAGGATGAGGATCTAAAGTTGCTAAAACTTTAAGTAAAGATGCTCTATCGGATACAGATTCGCCCATACCAATAATCCCACCGCAGCACACTGTAATTCCTGCCATGCGTACTCTTCTCAATGTTTCAAGTCGATCTTGATATGTTCTTGTTGAAATGATATTGGAATAATGCTCAGGACTAGTATCTAAATTATGGTTATAAGCTGTTAAACCTGCTTCTGCCAATCTAGAGGCTTGAGAATCAGTAATCATTCCAGCTGTGACACACGCCTCAAGTCCAAGTTCTCTAACACCTCTGACCATTTGAAGCATTGAATCGAATGCGTTTCCGTCTTTGATCTCACGCCAAGCCCAACCCATACAAAATCTATCCGCTCCTGCATTTTTAGCCGCTCTTGCCCTATCGAGAACTGATTCAACTTGAAGTACAGGGTCAGCTTGAACGCTTGTTTTATTGTGTACAGATTGGGGACAATACGCACAGTCTTCTGAACATCCGCCTGTCTTTACACTTAAAAGAGATGCAAGTTGAACTTTGTAACCTGGGTTGTACGACCTATGAACTATTTGAGCTCTCCATAACAAATCCATTAATGGCAAATCAAGAATCTCTTTAACTTCCTCTAAAGACCAATCATGTCTAATGTCTCCACCCTTTATGGTACTAAAATCTAAATATGATTCATCTTTTAAAGTGAATTTATTAGATTTCTGAATATTAGGATTAATTAGAGTCATAAAAGAATTTGAATATAAAAAATTTAAATGCTATTTAGTTTTAGCTGATAATCTATAAAAAATCACAGAACTCAAGATATTCAATTGTTTTAGTTATACACCTCCAAATCTCCTTCTTCTAGATTGATAGTCAAGTAGAGCCTTAGCAAGAGTATCGGCGTTAAAATCCGGCCACAATACGTCTGTGACATGGATCTCAGCATAAGCTAATTGCCATAAAAGAAAATTACTTATTCTTTTTTCACCACTAGTTCTAATGAGTAAATCTGGATCCACCTCACTAGCTGTAAATAATTCAGAAGCAAATACATTTTCATCTATCAAAGAAGGGTCTAGCTCTCCTCTTACGGAGCGTTCAGCAAGTTTTTGGGCAGCACGAACTAATTCTCTTCGTCCTCCATAATTTGTACAAACATTAAAATGAATTCCTTTATTATTGGAAGTTGATTCAACCGACTCCTTTATCAAGTCTTTTAATGCATTTGGTAATGGATCAAGGTCCCCTAAGAAATTAATTTTGACTTCTTCAAGTTTTAAATTAGTCAATTCTCGCTTAAGAACACTTTCAAAAAGAGTCATTAAAAAATTTACTTCTTCACTGGGTCTAGACCAATTTTCAGTTGAAAATGCATAAACAGTTAACGCTCCTATTCCCCAATTACCACATAAATTTAAAGTTGTTTTTAGAGACTCAACTCCAGCGGTATGTCCTATTGATCTTGGCAAACCCTTTGCTTTTGCCCACCTTCCATTTCCATCCATAATCACCGCGATGTGATCAGGCAACTTAAGACGATCCAATTCTTTAGGTAATGGTGATACCTCTCTAGAATTATCAGTACTGATCACAGAAGGGTAAGTCAATTCAAAGACTCCTTGCTGTCGTTGATTTTCTCAAGATTAACTCTAGATTGAGCAACTTTAGGGTCAATATTAGTGAAAGACGTTTTCAATGAAGAATTAATACCAGTGGACTTAGATGAAGAGGAAGTTGAAGGATCTAATAATTCTTTCAAAAGATCAAGCAATCGACTGCTTGTAATAGGTCTCTCGAGACGTCCTTGACTAGCTAAAGATAAAGTACCTGATTCTTCTGAAACAACCACACAAATACATCGATCAAATCGTTCAGTTATCCCAAGAGCAGCTAAGTGTCTAGTTCCGTACCTACTAATGCCCTGTCGGGAAAGAGGCAAGATTACCCCTGCTGAAATAATTCTATTTCCCTTGACCAAAACTGCCCCATCATGAAGAGGGGTATCTGCAGCAAAAAGATTTAACAATAATTCAGAAGATAATTGGGCATCAATTGGAACACCAGGGAAAAGGAAATCTTCAGGGCGTAAGTCACTTCCCATATCAACAACTATTAATGCCCCTTTTCTATTTTGAGATAAACGACCTGCCGCTTCAGTTAATTGTGCGAAAGTATTCGAACTTGCCCTAAATTCTTTTTGAGTATTACCAAGAATCACGGCTAATCTTCCAGTCCCTAATAATTCCATTAATCTTCTTAGCTCTCCCTGCCATAAAATTGCCAAAGATAACGAGCAAGCTAAAACCAAAGCATCAACAAGTTTTGAAGTAATTGGTAAATTTGCAAACCGCTGAACGAACCACGCTAATGAAACCAAAAAGAGATACCCTCTTAAAAGCCATAATGTCCTCTGTTCTTTAACTCTTGTAAAAAGAAGAACTCCAAGAGAAGAAGCAAACAAGACATCAAGGAGGACACGCAAGTTTATAAGCCACCAAAAATTCACTCCTACACCCCAACGTTATTTAAACTTACCTAATTCTTGGTAATAAAGCGATCAGGTAATACATCTAATTGCAAAAGATCTTCAGGAAGCTCCCTCTTTTGGATCAACTCAACCCATCCTTCCCCAACCATGACTGTTGCAGGTCTAGGAATTCTGTTGTAGTTAGAACTCATTGAATAGTTATATGCTCCAGTGCCGAATACAGCAAGAAAATCACCACTTTCGCAAGACGAAAGATAAAAATCTTTCAATAAGATATCTCCTGACTCACAGTGTTTGCCTGCGATAGTTACTTTTTCAGCATTAGTATTCAATGCTTTATCTACGAGGCAGGCACTATAGAGAGATTGGTAAGTTATTGGACGAGGATTATCACTCATTCCTCCATCGACCGAAAAATAAGTTCGAATTCCTGGAACAACTTTTTTAGCTCCGATTTTGTAAATGGTAAGTCCAGAATTAGCGACGAGAGATCTTCCAGGTTCACACATTAATCTTGGCAAATCAAGATTCCTCTCTCTACAGGCATTAACAACAGCGCAAGAAATCACCTCAACCCATTTTTCAATTGAGGGTGGATTATCTTCTTGAACATATTTAATCCCAAGGCCTCCTCCTAAATTTAAATCACTAATAGGATGGCCTATTTCTCTAGCAAGTTTTAAAGTATCTGCCATAACGCCAGCAAGATCAACATGCGGCTGAACTTCAAAAATCTGAGACCCAATATGTGCATGTAAACCAGTTAAATTTGCCCACTCATACCTCTTTAATTCTTCTAAAACTAACTTAACTTCATCAGGGTCAAAACCAAATTTGCTATCTAAATGGCCAGTCCTTATATATTCATGAGTATGACACTCGATTCCTGGAGTAAACCTCAACATTAACTTTGCTGTTTTTTTTGCAGAAACAATTTTTTTTAATAGCTCAATATCGTGATTGTTATCTAAAACAATAGTCACATTGTTTTTATAAGCAAAATTCAATTCATCCTGAGATTTATTATTTCCATGAAAAACAATATTCTCCCCTTTTACGCCTCCTTTTAAAGCAGTCAGTAATTCTCCTTCTGAAACTGCATCAAGTCCAAAGCCTTCAGATGCTATTAATGAGCAAATTGCTAAAGAACTATTAGCTTTTGAAGCATATAAAGGAAGTGAGTCTCCTGGATAATGTTTTTTTAAAGAACTAATGTAAGTTTTACATGCAGTTCTTAGTGACAATTCATCAAAAACATAAAGAGGTGTACCATATTTTTTTGCAAGTTCACTTAATTGACAACCCCCTACTAATAACTCTTCAGTCTCACTAATTTCTGTAGAAACAGGAGCTATATTTCGATTTGGACTATTAATATCCCTATTGGGTTCGTAAGCTTTTAAGCCAAACATGGAAAATTTCTACTTAAATTTTTATACAATCTAGAGATCAATCAACAAATTAGTATTCTTTTTAAAGAAAGAGGGATGAATCAATTAAAAATTCGATATGAACCTAACAACAATTCAACTTGGATTAGTGCATTTAAATGCTTGTATCGACTTAGACAAGAAATCATTAAAAGGTCTTTGGACAAAAACTCAATGGGAAAGAGAACTAACTGACTCACAAAGAATTTGCATTGGAGTCATGGACATTGAAAATCAAAAACTACTAGGCTTATGCTCTGCTTGGTTGGTAATGGACGAAATTCAAATAACCTCCATAGCTATTCATCCATCATTTCAAAGAAAAGGACTAGGCAAATTACTTTTATCAGATTTAATCAAACGTACAAACTCACTTCTAACAAATCAGATATATTTAGAGGTTAAAGACACTAATGAGCCAGCAAAAGCTTTTTACAATTCCATGGGTTTTAAAATCATAGGTAATAGACACAATTTTTATAAAGATGGAAATGATGCCCTTATTTTTAAAAAACAATTAAATAAAAATCATACAAGAAATAATTAAGTACGGTTTACCGAAACAAAAACAAACAAATTTACTGTTTTGCATCAATTATTACCTTAAATTATTTTTCAATGAACATTTAATATTTACCCTTTATAAAAAAAAACCTAACCGTACACATTTCACACTTAACCCTGATAAATTAGATTAAATAGTTAAAGGTCAAAGCTAAATGTTTGAGAGGTTTACAGAAAAGGCAATAAAAGTGATCATGCTTGCTCAGGAAGAGGCAAGGCGCCTAGGGCATAACTTTGTTGGAACCGAACAAATCCTTTTGGGTCTTATAGGAGAAGGTACTGGCGTCGCTGCCAAAGTTCTTAAATCAATGGGAGTCAATCTGAAAGATTCAAGAGTAGAAGTTGAAAAAATAATTGGCAGAGGTTCGGGTTTCGTTGCTGTTGAGATACCTTTCACCCCAAGAGCTAAAAGAGTTCTTGAACTTTCATTAGAAGAGGCTCGTCAATTAGGTCATAACTATATTGGAACAGAACATCTCCTACTAGGTCTTATTAGAGAAGGGGAAGGAGTAGCTGCAAGAGTTCTAGAAAATTTAGGTGTTGATTTAACTAAAGTCAGAACACAAGTTGTTCGCATGCTTGGAGAAACTGCAGAGGTTACAACTGGTTCAGGATCTTCTAAAGGATCAGTCAAAACTGCGACTCTTGATGAATTTGGTACAAATCTAACCAAATTAGCCAGTGAGTCTAAGCTAGATCCAGTTGTAGGGAGGCATGAAGAAATAGACCGTGTAATACAAATATTGGGTAGAAGAACTAAAAACAATCCGGTTTTAATTGGAGAACCAGGAGTAGGAAAAACAGCCATAGCCGAGGGCCTTGCTCAAAGAATTCAACAAGGCAACATACCTGACATACTTGAAGAGAAAAGGGTTTTAACACTTGATATTGGCCTACTTGTAGCTGGCACAAAATACAGGGGTGAATTTGAAGAAAGATTGAAGAAGATAATGGAAGAAATCAAATCTGCTGGAAATGTAATTTTAGTAATTGATGAAGTTCATACATTGATTGGAGCAGGAGCTGCTGAAGGTGCTATTGATGCTGCAAATATTTTAAAACCTGCTTTAGCAAGAGGTGAACTTCAATGCATTGGAGCTACAACTCTAGATGAATATCGAAAGCATATCGAAAGAGATGCTGCATTAGAAAGAAGATTCCAGCCTGTAATGATTGGCGAACCTTCTATAAAAGATACAATTGAAATTCTCAGAGGATTAAGAGAAAGATACGAGCAACATCACCGATTAAAAATTACAGATGAAGCATTGGATGCTGCTGCGAATCTTGGAGACAGATATATTTCCGATAGATTCTTACCTGATAAAGCGATAGACCTCATAGACGAAGCAGGCAGTAGAGTCAGATTACTAAACTCAAAATTGCCTCCTGAAGCAAAAGAAGTCGATAAAGAATTACGAATAGTGCAAAAGAATAAAGAAGAAGCAATAAGAGATCAAAACTTTACTCAAGCTGGTGAACTTAGAGAGAAAGAAGTTGAGCTTAGAGATAAAATTAAAAATCTTTTACAAAATATAAGACAACAAACCTCTTTAAATCCAGATCCTGTTGCTAATGACAGTCAAGATTCAAACAAAGAGAGTACAGATAAAGTTGTCCCTAAATCTGATGAATTTAAAGATTCCCAACCTATAGTCAATGAAGAAGATATTGCTCATATTGTAGCTTCATGGACAGGTGTTCCTGTACAGAAATTAACCGAAAGTGAATCAGTCAAGCTATTAAATATGGAAGAAACATTACATCAAAGATTAATAGGTCAAGATGAAGCTGTTAAAGCTGTTTCAAAGGCAATCAGGAGAGCAAGAGTTGGTCTTAAGAATCCAAATAGACCCATTGCTAGTTTTATATTTTCTGGCCCAACTGGAGTAGGTAAAACTGAATTGACTAAAGCTTTAGCTGCCTATTTCTTTGGTAGTGAAGAAGCAATGATACGACTCGATATGTCTGAATTTATGGAAAGGCATACTGTGAGTAAATTAATAGGCTCCCCTCCTGGGTATGTTGGATTCAATGAAGGTGGGCAACTCACTGAGGCCGTTAGAAGAAGACCTTATACGGTTGTTTTGTTCGATGAAATAGAAAA
Source organism: Prochlorococcus sp. G4PB17 (assembly GCF_059772445.1). Lineage (NCBI taxonomy): Bacteria > Bacillati > Cyanobacteriota > Cyanophyceae > Synechococcales > Prochlorococcaceae > Prochlorococcus > Prochlorococcus sp. G4PB17. Next base: position 642,002 of record NZ_CM186288.1, read on the forward strand.
AGCTCATCCAGATGTTTTTAATCTTCTTCTTCAATTACTTGAGGAAGGAAGGTTAACTGATTCCAAAGGAAGAACTGTTGATTTCAAAAATACATTAATAATAATGACTTCCAATATTGGATCTAAAGTAATAGAAAAAGGTGGTGGTGGACTTGGCTTTGAATTTTCTGGTGAAAGTTTAGAAGATACACAATACAATCGAATAAAATCATTAGTTAATGAAGAACTTAAACAATATTTCCGTCCAGAATTTCTTAATAGGTTAGATGAAATAATTGTTTTCAGACAGCTATCAAGAGAAGAAGTAAAGGACATAGCCGAAATTATGCTCAAAGAAGTATTTTTAAGAATAAAAGAAAAAGGAATATCCTTAACTGTATCTGACGATTTTAAAGAAAGATTAGTTGAAGAAGGCTACAATCCTTCATACGGAGCTCGCCCTCTAAGAAGAGCGGTGATGAGGTTATTAGAAGATAGCCTCGCTGAGGAAGTTTTATCTGGCAGGATCAAAGATGGAGACAAAGCTGAGGTTGACATAGACGAAAGCAAAAAAGTAATTGTCAAACATCTCGGTAAAGATAGTTCCACGCCAGAATTAGCAAGCGCTGCTGTTTAACTTCCCAAAGTGAAATAGTAATCTATATGACATTAAATATTCACAGCATTTCACCATTAAACGTAATTAGAGGTAAAGAAGCTTGGCTTAAGTCATTTGAGATTATAAATAAATTAACCAAAAGACCTTTAATAATAGGTCGAAGTAACTCAACAAAAGAATTAAGATCTTCATTAAAAAATGATCTTTTAGCCAAAGGTATTCAAGCGAAATCTTATGAATTAGCGAACGATTGCTGTGAATTAGATATCAAAAATGCATCTCAATTCTCAAAAAATAATAATTGCGATTCGATTATTGCTGCTGGAGGAGGGAAAGTTCTTGATGCAGGGAAATTAATAGCTGAATTACTTTGCATTAATTGCATCACCGTTCCTTTAAGCGCTTCTACCTGCGCTGGATGGACTGCGTTATCGAATATTTACACACCTGAGGGAAAATTTCTTAGAGACGTAACTTTAAAAAGATGTCCAAACTTATTGATCTTTGATCACACAATTGTCAGAACCGCACCACCACGAACACTTGCTAGTGGTATTGCTGACGCAGTTGCAAAATGGTATGAATCATCCTTAACAAGTAGTCAGAGCGAGGATGGCTTTGTTCAACAAGCAGTTCAGATGGCTAGGGTTTTAAGAGATCAATTATTTATTAATGGATACAAGGCATTCAAAGATCCACTAAGCAATTCATGGGAAACGGTTGCAGAAGGCTGCGCTTTGACGGCTGGAATAATTGGAGGGCTAGGAGGCGCAAGATGCAGAACAGCCGCTGCTCATCCAATACATAATGGATTAACTCAACTTACATATAAAAATAAACCACTTCATGGGGAACTTGTTGGATTTGGTACTCTCGTACAATTGCATTTAGAAGAGGCACATTCAAATAGTCAATTACCAAGACAAGCAAAGTCACAGCTTATTGATTTTTTCTCGCAATTAAATCTTCCTATTTCTCTTGAATCTATATCTCTAAAAAATGGATCTTCAACCGAACTATTTCAAGCTTGCAGATTTGCTTGTAAAGTTGATTCGGACATACATCGATTACCCTTTCCGATAAGTGAAAAAAACCTACTAGAAGCTATTCAAAGTTTTCAATCCATCTCAACAATTTCCAACCTAACTCTAAAGTAATTTTTAAGAACTTTGATTCAAGAAAAAATTAATACTACCAACCAAACAAATGCATCCAAAGCATACATCAAAACTATAAAAGATAAAATTATTGATAAACAAGCAATTAGACTTTTTGAAGATCTAAAGTGGATAAAGTTAGACGAGGTTTCACAAAATAGATCAGATTTATTTCCAACAGTTTTTACAGGTACAGGAAAGAAAGTCCTTCTTTTACATGGCTTTGATAGTTGCTTTCTAGAATATAGGCGTCTAGCACCTTTTTTAAAAAAGAAAAATAAATTAATCATTCCGGATTTGTATGGTTTTGGATTTTGTCCTAGGTCCAGTGGTAACAAATATGGGTTTAAATATTTAATGAAACATTTGAATTCTGTTCTGGATTATTTTTCAAAGGATCAACCCATAGGGATCATAGGTGCCTCAATGGGGGGAGCTTTAGCACTTGAACTTGCGAGACAAAACCCAAAAAAGATCAATAAGTTGCTTCTCTTATCACCCGCAGGTATAGCAGGTAAAAATCCAAAAATACCATGGCCTTTAAATCATTTCGGAGCCTATTTCCTTAGCCAACCTTTTGTCCGCAAAGGATTATGCAGACAGGCCTTTGCAGATCCAGGAAAAAGTGTTGGTCCTGCAGAAGAGCAAATTGCTTCACTACATTTAAAGGTTCCTGGTTGGCAATCTTCTCTAGCAGAGTTTGCTGCAGAAGGAGGGGTATCTGATTGCGGACGTCCAAAACCAACTCAACCAATCAAAATCATTTTAGGAAAGTACGATAGGATTATTTCAAATAATGAAAAGAAAGAAACAAACAAGATCTATCAATCAAACATACAAATAGCTGCAAATTCTGGACATCTACCTCATCTAGAAGAACCAAAATTAGTTACTGAAACTTGGGAAAAATTTAAATAACTAAATGCCACCTAATCTGAATAAAAAAAAAGGACTTTTTTCAAATTTATTAGAAAATGGCATAAAAATCTTACTCAAAAAGCAGTGTAAAAAAATTGGTCAACTTACAATAGATATTACGGCAGGACCAGTTGATATTTTAAAGGGTTTCATAAAAAAGTTTTATATTAAAGCTAAGGATATAAATTATCAAGATCTATTATTTGATGAAATTGAATTAGAAGCTAATGAAGTTAAAATTATTTTCAAATTAACCAATAAAGAATTAAGCTTCAAAAATAATTTAATAGTTCAATTTAAGATATCAATATCTGAAAATTCACTAAAGAAAATTTTACTTTCTGATCATTGGAGTTGGCTAGAAGAAATTATTAGTAAAAAATTACTAATCAACTCTAAATTGGAAGATTTAAAAATAAGAAATGACAAAATAACAATAATAACAACGCAAATAACAAAGCAAATAACAAATCATCCTAACGAAGCAGTTAGAATTAATATAAAAGTAATAAACAATAAGATTTATTTAGAAAGCCCAAAAAACAATAAATCTATTAAAATCCCCCTTGAGGATAAAGTTAAAGTTAAAAATATTAATATAAAAAATAATATAATTATTATTTCTGCTAATTCGCTTGTTAGCTTTAATTAGTTTAGGAAATTATTAAGGGAGACAATAGAATTACTATATAAAAAACTATAGCAGGTGTAAATAAATAACTATCTATTCTATCAAGAATTCCTCCATGACCTGGCAAAAAATTGCCTGAGTCTTTTAATCCCGCATTTCTCTTCATCATTGATTCAGTCAAGTCTCCAACCAAAGAGAACAAAGCGACCAAAATACCAATAAAAAAACCAATAAATATGCCAAATTTCCATTTTAATAGATAGCCCCAAGACGCTCCAATCAAGACAGAAAATAATAACCCTCCAAAAACACCCTCGATGGTTTTTGAGGGTGAAATTGGTGATAATGAATGATTGCCAAATTTCTTACCTACAAAAAAAGAGCCAATATCAAATCCAACTATCATTAAACAAGTCGCAAAAGTAATTAACATCCCAAAGGTAAAAGATGGCGACCATTCAGCAGGAACTAAGTTAACACTATTTGTCAAATCAGACTCCAAAAGATTTCTTAATTTGATCCAATGACTAGGCAAAAATCCTAAATAAAACAATCCGAATATTGATGCTGCGACATCTGCTATTGAACCTGTGACAGGTTGAAGCAATAACCAACCACAAATAGCAGCTCCTGATAATGGCAAGATTGCATCTGATATTTCAATAGATAGATATCCATGAGAGGATAATTGAGTGAAGAAGAGTAATATTTGACAAGCAACTAAAGTTGTCTTAGTAGCTGGTCTTATACCAGTAAATTCAGCCATACGAAAAAACTCGAGAAGAGCTAAATGCACAATTAAACTTATTGAGATAGAGAACCACCAACTTCCCAAAGAGACAACTAAAATCCCGAAAATACCAACCAAAAGTCCACTTAATAATCTTTTTTTTGAAACAGCTAAAAACATTAAATCAGATTAGAAAATATAGTTTTCTTTTATAAAACATACTCCAAATGGGTTCTTAATAATATATTTCATTATAACTGATAATTAGAAACTATTGTTCAAGAAACAACTCTAACAAAATCAGGAATTTGCTCTGGCCAAAAGCTTCTTTGATCTATTAACCAATCAACTCGCGCCTCGTCCAAAATCTCACCAGGAATTAATAAAGGTATACCAGGAGGATAAGGGCAAACCATCTCAACAGAAATTCTTCCTATCGATTCCTTCAGATTCACCTTCTCAAAATTAGATCTCCAAGAAGAAGAAAATGATCTATATGGCTTAGAAACGATACTAAAGGGTGGTCTCGTAAATGATGAAACTTTTTGATGGCTAAAAGGTGACTGAAGAATTTTTTCCCAAATTGTTATGAATTTTTTTGCCAATCCTTTGTGAGAAGAAAATCCAAGGCAAAAAGTTAATGTCCCTGGTTCTGCCAATTCACCAATAATTCCCTTTTGTATGAATTTTTTATCAACTTCGATACCTGTCAAACCTAATTTGGAAGTGTGGAGGATAATTCTCAATGGATCTTGGTTTTCAAGAAGAGGGACCCCATGGCTAGTCAAAAATTCTGAGAAAGCCTCAGCCTCTTCTAAACGATTTCTTATTTTCTTTTGGCCTTTCGATTCAATAAGTTCTTTTATTGAGCTTTCGCAGGATGCTAGCAACAAGGAACTTGGACTTGAAGTTTGCAGCAATTCAATACTTCTCTCAATTTTAAACGGATCAACTTTGTCACCTTGCGACCACAAAACAGCAGATTGTACTAATCCTGGTGCCGATTTATGAAGAGAATGAACAACAAGATCTGCACCGAAGGAGAGAGCTGACTTGGGCAAATCGGGTCTAACTTGACTTATCAAATATGAACCATGTGCCTCATCAATTAATACGGGTAACGAATTAGAATGAATTTCATTGATCAAAGATTCGATATCAGCAGAATAACCTTGATATGTAGGATTAACCAAAACTACTGCGGCTAAGTCCTCTTCTAAATCTTTTACTTTTCTAAAAACCCTTTGCAGCCAATTTCTATCAAAAACATAAGCATGGCCACGATCAGAAAGAAAAGGAACGTCAAAAAGTATTGGTGTTAAACCTCCAAGGAAACATGCTTGGAGGCAACTTTTATGAATATTCCTGGGCATAAGTACAGCCTGACCAGGTTGAGCTAACGCAAGTAATGAACTTTGAAGTAAACCCGTTGCACCGTTTACTCCATACCAACATCTATCTACGCCCACTTCAAAAGCAGAAGATTTTTGACTTTCAGCTATTGCTCCTTCTCCTATCAATGGGCCGCCAATTTCAAAAAGTTCAGGCAAATCCCAAATTCCAGGCTTCAGCCGTAGTAGTTTTCTAAGATTTTCAGGAAGAGCTTTTCCTCTACCATGGGCGGGCAAGAAAAGATTTTCGCTTTGGCTACCAGAAAGTAAGGTAATAAGCCCCATAGCATAAAATGATTTCCTAGACTCAATGTAGTTAAATTTTTCAGTAAGCAAATCAAGAGAACGTCTTAGAGCATTAGCTAAGAGAACTTATGATGGGTAAATGAAATACGATTTCAAAAGAGATTTAATCTGGCTAATATCAAGGCCATGGGTATTGGTACCTAGATTCATTCAGATTGTTGGTGCAATATCTCTGCTTTTAGCAAGACTAATTTTTCAAGGCTCAAGTAATGATGATAAGACACAAAAGAATCTAGCTAAGTTTCTGCTAAAAACACTTATTGGACTTGGTCCCTGCTTTATAAAAGTAGGCCAAGCACTATCGACTAGGCCAGATCTAATAAGAAAAGATTGGTTGGAGGAATTAACAAACTTACAGGACAACTTACCTGCATTCCCCCATGAAAAAGCAATGGAAATTATAAAAAGTGAACTTGGGAAACCAGCAACTGAACTTTTTGAAGAATTTCCATCCGCACCAATAGCATCGGCTAGTCTTGGCCAAGTGTATAAAGCAAGACTATCCAAAAACTATTGGGTAGCAGTAAAAGTTCAAAGACCACTTCTAATCTTCAATATTAGAAGAGACATTGTAATTATAAAAATACTTGGTGTTCTTAGTGCTCCAATACTTCCTTTAAATCTTGGATTTGGATTAGGTGAAATAATAGATGAATTTGGAAGAAGTTTATTTGATGAAGTTGATTACAAAAAAGAAGCAAATAATGCTGAAAAATTTTCCAACCTTTTTCACAATAATCAATCAGTAACGATACCAAAAGTAGAAAGACATCTATCATCAGTAAAAGTATTAACAACAAGTTGGGTTGATGGCACAAAGTTAAAAGATAGAAATGAATTAATTATAAACAATTTAAATCCTTCACAAATAATTAGGACGGGGGTAATCAGTGGGATTCAGCAATTATTAGAATTTGGATACTTTCACGCAGATCCTCATCCAGGGAATATGTTTGCCCTAAATGGATCTAAAGGTGATCTTGGAAATATAGCTTATGTTGATTTTGGAATGATGGACTCAATATCAGAAGAAGACAGATTAACTCTTACTGGGGCGATTGTTCACTTAATTAACAACGATTTTCAATCTGTAGCAAGAGATTTCCAAAAGCTTGGATTCTTAAACAAAGACCAAGATCTAAAACCTCTAATTCCAGTTTTAAGGGAAGTACTTGGTAGTGCAATTGGTAAAGATGTTGCATCTTTTAATTTCAAAGAAATTACTAATAAATTTTCAGAATTAATGTTTGATTATCCTTTTAGAGTTCCAGCAAGATTTGCTCTAATAATCAGAGCCGTAATTAGTCAAGAGGGACTTGCTTTAAGATTAGATCCAAATTTTAAAATAATTGATCTAGCCTATCCTTATGTAGCGAAAAGATTACTCACTTCAGATACGAACGAAATGTTAAACATATTATTAGATGTAATATTTGATCAAAATGGTCATATAAGAGTTGAGAGAGTAGAAAATTTATTTGATGTTCTCGTTCAAGATTCAACTACACCTGCAAAAGAATTGATTCCAGTAGCAGGAGCAGGTCTAAAACTTCTAACTAGTTCTAGAGGATCCTTAATAAGGAAGAGTTTATTAATGAGTATTATCAAAGATGAGAGAATAGATACGAAAGATATGAAGCAATTAGTTAAATTAGTAAGAAAAACATTTAATCCTTTCAAAATCGCGTCCGGGCTCATAAAACAAAATAATACACAAGTTGCATAGTTGATTATTTTAAAATATAATAACACTATTTTAAAGACATAATAAAAATATGATTAACAATAATATTAAAGATATAATCACATTTATCAGTGTAAAAACTAATGATATAGACATTCAAAGTGTTGAGGGTTTTATTGCAGATTATCAACAAATCAAGCCAATTGAAGATCCATTGTTTTGGCTTTCCTGTGGAGCATTCATTTGTCTGATGTCTGGTTTAATATTTGCAGATATAATGAAATCTAAATTAAATAAATGGACTTCAAAAAAGATACCTCCTACTCCGCTAGAAAACTCCAGAACGATATCAAGTTGGTTCTCATTCTTTACGGGCCTCACAATTATTTTCGTAAGCGCATTAAGTATAATAAACTTCTCAATAATAAAATCTCTAATATTTTCGTCAATAATCTCAATACTTTTTGGGGTAAGCATGTGGAAAGCTATAAAAGATCTATTAATCCAAGTAGAAAAAGGAACTGTAAAGGAAATAGATGATTATTTCTAAAAAAAATAGTATCTTTAGCCTTTCTTTAAAATTGGATAAATATTTTAATTAAAAATATAATTTAGATATAATGACACTTATCAGATTACAAAAAATAATATCTGAATCTGGTCTTTTATCTAGACGAAAAGCTGATTTACTTATAAAACAAGGAAGGGTTACTTTAAATGGGAGAAAAGCCATTATTGGAGAGAAAGCAGATCCTTACTCAGATCAGATTTTAGTCGATGGTAAAGACTTACCTAAAAAGCTAAATAATAAAGTTTTCCTATTAAATAAACCTCTAGGAGTCATATCAAGCTGCCAGGATAATCGTGGAAGAAAAACCATTTTAAGTTTAATCCCACAAAATTTACGGAATGGCATCCATCCAGTAGGTCGCCTAGATTCAGATAGTAGAGGAGCAATTCTATTGACCAATAATGGAGACTTAACTCTAAGACTTACTCATCCAAAGTTCTTACATACAAAAACCTATCTGGTTTGGGTAAGCGGCAATCCAAGTCAACCAATATTAGATAATTGGAGAAACGGAATTTCACTTGATGGCAAAATGACAATACCAGCAACTATAGAAGTGAAAGAAAAAATGAAGAAAAAGACTCTTCTTAAAATTATTTTAAAAGAAGGACGTAATCGTCAAATCCGTAAAATAGCTAATCTTATTGGTCATCCAGTTCAAGATCTTCAAAGAATAGCTATTTCAAACATAAAATTAAATGGATTAGAAGAAGGGAAATGGCGCGAGCTTAAGACTAAAGAATGGATTTCTATTCTTAACTAGAAAGTAATTTTTATGTTATGGCTTTAAATTTTCCTTTTAAAAGAACTTCAAAAAAAGTTTCAGACCGAAAAGATAGCAAAGAAATTAATAATGAATTCTTAGATGCAATTAACTTATTTAAATCTCAAAGAAAAAAATTTGATATCTCATTAGAAGAGTTAGCTAAGAAGACAAAGATTTCTAGAAATGTATTAATAGCGATTGAAAATGGATGGGAAAAATATCTACCTGAGACAACCTATTTAAATTCAATGGTTAAAATACTTGAGATCGAGCTTAATTTAGAGAGTGGAAGTCTAAATGGACTATTAACACCAAAAGTTAATATAAAAAAAAGTATATCTAGATTTAAGTTTAATTTTATAAATATCAATTTTCTTAACAGTCGCATTGGAAGTTTGTTGTATTTTATATTTATGCTTTTATCAATACTAGCTCTTAATAGTCAACAAAAATATCTTCTAAAGATACACAGCACTTCTACTGAACCAATTATGGTAAATGATATAAATTTAGAAAATTAAAAAAGAGATACCAATCAAAATCAAACAAAGTATTCATCTTTGATATTTTTCAGCTAAATTTCCATATTTTTTTAAAGCTTCTTTAATATGTAGCTCATTTTGAGTTAATCTCCATGACCAATTATTTTCTGTTGTACCAGGTTTATTTAATCGAGCACAATCATCAAGGTTTAATAAATCTTGCATTGGAGCAATAAATAATTTTGCTTTAGTCTCCATGCCTAAACGAATCAATTCCCAAGAAGAAAAGTTCTCACAATCAAGAATTCGATTTTTAATAATTTCTTTTCTTTCTTGATCCATATCTTTCCACCAACCGAGCGAAGTTGAATTGTCGTGAGTTCCTGTATAGGTAATCCAATTTTCATCTTTAATATTCTCCGGTAAATAGGGATTATCCGAATTACCATCAAACGCAAATTGAAGTATCTTCATACCGGCTAATTCATAATCATCTCGTAATTTTTCAACACTTGAATTGATTAGACCTAAATCTTCTGCAACCAAGGGAAGTTGACCACCGCAATCTTTTTTTAATAAACCAAGAATCTCTTTACCGGGCGAAGGTAACCAAAATCCATTCTCAGCTGTTTGATCTTTGCCAGGAATGGCCCAAAAAGCTTCAAGTGCTCGAAAATGATCAAGCCGTAGGAAATCCGCCTGCTCTAGGTGCCTCCGAATTCTCTTTCTCCACCATCTGTAACTGTTAGCTTTATGCCTGCTCCAACGATAGACGGGATTTCCCCAAAGTTGACCAGTCTCAGAAAAATAATCAGGTGGTACCCCACTTTGAAGATATGTGTCTGAATTAGTTAAAATAGAAAATAATGATCGATTGCTCCATACATCTGCACTGTCTTTAGAAACATAAAAAGGAACATCTCCAAATAAAAAAATCCCTAAACTCTTTGCCAACTTTCTTATTGATGTCCACTGTTTATCTAAATGCCATTGGACCAAATTATGTCCTAATAATTCTTTTTGGTTATCTTTTTTCCAATTAGCTAGTACTTTCTTATCGCAAACTGCAAATTTCTCTGGCCATTCCCACCATGGAATAAAATTGTTCTGAATCCTTAGTTCCATAAATATTGAATGATCATGTAACCAAAATTGTCTTTTAGTCCATGATTCAAACTCTTCCTTGATAGTGGTATTTTGTTTTTCCCAATTAGCAACTAAACAAGACCTTAAAGATTTAACTTTCAAATCAGCTAATTTAAATTCAACGCTCTTTTTACATTCCTTAGAATTAGAAGAAAAGATTTCTGGATTATTACCTAAAAAACCATCTCTTATTAAATCATTTTCATCTAGAAACCATGGATTAAAGGCGAAGCTTGATGGCGAGCTATATGGAGAACCTAATGAGTCAGGAGGTGCAAGAGGTAGAAATTGCCAAACCCCAACTCTAGAATTCGCAAGGTTATTTAACCAAACTCGAGCAGGTTTGCCGAAAGTACCGCAAACAGGAGTATCAGGTAAGGAGGTTGGATGAAGAAGGATCCCTGAATTTCTTTCCAATTTTTACTTAGTGTTATTTCTAAAAAATAGAAAAGAAATACAAATAAAGCTAGTTTTTACTAAATTCAAAATTAAAATCCAAAACAAATAAAAAATAATTTAGTTTAATATCATCTAAATTCAATTTATAGTGTAGGGATATTGAAAGGAGAATTTTATAAAAAACCATTTATAAAACTAGAAAAGTTGAAATAAGTATAGATTATCTAATTTAGTCTATAAGAAAAATCAAATGAAATAAAAAAAAGATCTAATTATAATACAAAAATTAAAAACTATTAGTTAAATTATAGATATTTTTTCATAAAAAAAAGGAGGACAATTTCTTAAAAACTATTCATATATATTTTTCTTCACATTGTTTATATTGTTTTTGAAATGCTTACATTAGATCATGATAGAAATCATTCATAGAAGGGAAATTTCAGCTCGATTTTTCTCACTCTTCATTTCCTCTCCCCTTTAAAGCACCCTTTTTTAGGGTGGGCATTCTTATTATGATTTCTTATAATCAAAACCAATCTATGTTTTTCTAATAAGGTAAATTTATTTAACCGAAATCACTCAGAGATTGAGGTCTATCTCCAAATACTTCAAGAAAACTCTTTAAGCCTGTGTATTTTGGAGCAAAATGCTCCTACAAAAGGGTTAATTTAATACAAGAAAAAATATGATTAAAGTTTTCAAAAGGAAACTCTTCAGAATAAAATTCTTCTCATCTGATACCCAAAAAAGCAGACAGGGAAAGGTTTCCTTCTTCTTTTCTCAAAAAATGAGCCCACTTGAGAAATAAGTAAAAAAAGCTTTTTCATGATCATGTAACGAACATAACTGTAGATTGGTAAATATAATTTCTTGCTTGCGGTGGAACCGTGACCAGTTTTATCACTGCAGCACATCCTGAAAATACTAGTCTCACCCATGACACTAATAGGCTCAGATTAATAAGTGGGACATCTAATACTGAGCTAGCAAAAGAGATTGCTTCTTACATGGGCATTACAAATGTCCCTCTTGTGTCCAAAAAGTTTGCAGATGGAGAGTTATATGTCCAAATTCAACAATCAATAAGAGGATGCGATGTTTTCCTAATCCAACCAACTTGCGCTCCAGTTAATGATAGTTTAATGGAGCTGATGATTATGGTTGATGCTTGCAAAAGAGCCTCTGCCAGACAAATTACAGCAGTAATTCCTTACTTTGGTTATGCCAGAGCAGACAGAAAGACGGCAGGTAGAGAGTCAATAACAGCAAAACTAACCGCAAATATTTTAGTTAAATCAGGGGTTGATCGTGTTCTCGCGATGGACTTACATTCAGCTCAAATACAAGGTTATTTTGACATCCCTTGTGACCACATATACGGTTCTCCTGTTTTAGTGGATCATCTATCAACAATGGAGTTTGAAGAGATCGTAGTCGTCTCTCCTGATGTGGGAGGAGTTGCCAGAGCAAGGGCTTTTGCTAAACAAATGAAAGATTCACCTTTGGCCATTATTGATAAAAGGCGATCAGGTCATAATGTTGCTGAGAGCCTCACGGTTATTGGAGAAGTCTCTGGAAAAACTGCAATATTAATCGATGACATGATTGATACGGGTGGAACTATTTGCGCAGGAGCTGAATTACTAAGAAAAGAAGGAGCAAAAAAAGTCATCGCATGTGCATCTCATGCTGTATTTTCTCCACCTTCTTATGAGAGACTTTCAAAACAAGGTTTATTTGAACAAGTTATCGTAACTAATAGTATTCCAGTACCCAAGGAACTCCATTTCTCCCAATTGAAGGTTTTATCAGTCGCTAATATGCTAGGTGAAGCTATTTGGAGAATTCACGAAGAAAGTTCTGTCAGCTCAATGTTCAGATAAATCACTTCAATATAAGTTCAACAACTTCTCTAGTGTTTGAGGATAAATTTGCTTTATTTATTTCTAAAATTGCTTTATGCATTCCTACCTTATTTTGCTCTATGTAAGTTTTCCATTTACTGAAGACTTTAACCATTCTAGAAGCAGTAATGGGATTAATTTTATCTACCTCTATTAATTTTTTAGCCATAAATAAATAACCTTCTCCGTCCTTAGAATGAAAAGATTGAATATTTTTAGCAAAACCTCCTAAAACAGCTCGTATTGCATTTGGAGCTTTCCAATCAAATTTAGAATGAGATAATAATTTTTCAATAGCAAAAATTCCATTCTTGCTCGGTCTTGAGGCTTCATAACCAAACCACGAGTCTAAAACGACAGGATTATCTTGCCAAAGTTCATAAAACAAATTAGAAGCTTCTTCGGTCTCAGAGCTATCAAGTGGCTTTAACGCTTCGAGGGCAGATCTTGCTATGGTCATTGAGGAATTACAAATTGAGTTAACGCAATTTCTTCTTACTTTTTCATCTCCAGTAAGCGTTAAATAAGACCATATAGTTCCTAATAATTTTCTTTCTCCTTTACCCATTGGCCATTCTTGATCAATATTTAAAACTAAATTCTCACACAATATACTTAAATCCTGAAGAGTGTTCGAAGCAATTGCAATTTTAAAGTTTAAAGACTCCTTGTAGACCGATATTGGATTTACTTTCGCAAACAAAGACTCCAATTCTGACAAGCCGGGTAATGTTAAAAGAGTTGCCAAGAAGAAAGGATCATTTATTTCTAAATATTTTATAGACTTTTTAAACGCATCTATAAACTTAACTTCTAATTCATTATTAGCCTGCTTATTGATCCTAAGTTTAATAATTTCACGCATCAAAAATTGACCAGAGTCCCACCTTGTAAAATAATCATTATCATTTCGCAAAAGAAATAAATAGTCATCAATAGATAGATCAGATTGCCAAATAACAGGAGAGGAGAACCCTCGAAAAAATGATACAATAGGGGGGGTTTTACCACTAGATAAAACTTTGATTTTCAAATTATCTTTATTCTTATCTAAGACAAATAATTTATCTTCAATAAATGGTTTTTCCACGTTCTCACTACTATAACAAGAATAAAGAATTGGGATAACCATTTCAACATTTTCATTAGTATTATTACTATCTAATTGCTGCTCAAAAGAAATATCTAAGATCGAATTATTTGGATCCCAGTTTTGATTTATATAAACTTTAGGTGTACCTGATTTATAATACCAATTCTGAAATTTATCAACATCAAAACTAGAATATTTTTTATCAAGACAAGCCCCTTTGATTATTGAATTGATGAAATCTTCCGTGGTTGCCGCTTTGCCATCAAAGGTATTAATATAAACATTAATACCTTTCATAAATTTTTCTTTACCCAATATTAATTGAAGCATTCTTATTAATTCAGCACCTTTCTCATAGATAGTAGTAGTATAAAAATTATCAATAGATACATATTCTTTAGGTTTAACAGCGTGTGAGGTAGGTCCTTTATCCTCAGTGAATTGAAAATTCCTCAAAAATGAAACATCCTCTATTCTTTTTAATCCATAACCATGGAGATCTGAGGTGAAAGATTGATCTCTAAAAACAGTCAAACCTTCTTTCAAAGAAAGCTGAAACCAATCTCGACATGTAATTCTATTTCCAGTCCAGTTATGAAAATACTCATGTGCTATTACACTTTCAATTCTCTCCAATTCTAAATCGGTTGCTGTCTTCGAATCAGCCAAGACTAACTTTGAGTTAAAAATATTTAGTCCCTTATTTTCCATTGCACCCATATTAAAATGTCTTACAGCAACAATTTTATATTCATCTAAATCATATTCAAGTCCATATTTATCTTCATCCCATTTCATTGCTTTCTTTAAAGAATTTATAGCATGTTTTGTATATTTTTCATCGCCACATTCAACGTATATGTTAATATCAATTGATCGACCAGTATTTGTAATATATTTATCAGATACTTGATTAAGTTTACCAGCTACTAAAGCAAATAAATAACAAGGCTTAGGAAAAGGATCTTCCCATATAATCTCATGTCTATTGCTATTATTTTTTACTTTACCTGAGAATTTCTTATTACCATTTGATAATAATATTGGATATAAATGTAAATCAGCCTCTATCCTTACTGTATACTTACTAAGGACATCTGGCCTATCAGGATGATAACAGATATTTCTAAATCCCTCGGCTTCACATTGTGTCGTTAACATTCCAGAACTTAAATATAATCCTTCTAAAGATGTATTATTAAAAGGATCTATTTGAGATTTTATTTTTAATTGAAATTCTGAAAATGGGTAGCTATAAATCACTAATTCATTTTCAGTAAGTTTATATTCATCTGCTTTCAATTCATTTTCGTTTATTGATATTGATAATAATTTAATTTTATTGCCCTTCAGAAAAAGTTTAGAGGGTTCTTTTAACTTAGGTTTGATTATCATTGAAGATTGTACAACAACATATTGCTTGCAAATATTAATATCTAAATATATACTAGAAATAAGAAAAGGATATTCAACATAGTCTGATAGTTTAATAAGTTTTTGAGTAGACATATCAAACAATTTTTGTATTAACTAAAATGAAATTTATTTCTTTTTATTTAATTGTTCTACAGCTTTTAAGAATTTATCCTTATCTTTCTGAGGTACTTGGTCCGGACAAAGTTGAATAGCACCTTCAATGAGTTGTAGATAAGATCCTTGATAAATTTGCTCATTTGTTAATTTTTCATCTCCTATTTCTTTTATTAGACCACCATGCTTTTTTGAAATTATTAATGCAAAATTATTTGAAGCTATTGAAATTGATTTAGGAAAGTCAACTTTAGCTTGCCTTGCAAGACAGAAATAACTGATACCTATTTGCCTGTAAAAATTCATTTCTTCTCCACTTGCAGGAATGAACTTAATCTCATTTTTATTAGAGCTTATTTCACTTGGATTAGATTCTGACTTTATAGAACTATTGCAACTTGACAAAAGTATTGAAGCAAGAAAAATAAACATTGCAAAGAATTTTCTACTTGGAGATTTTGTCATTTTTCTCAAGTGATTTTAGTCCGTAAACATTTGATGCAGTAAAAAATCTATTAAAAATTTAGTACTTGCAAATTTTAAACATAATATTCTATTAAAGAGCATTCTAATAAATTTATTAAGCACTTCAGTTGGGATTCTTAATCCTTATCTCATGATGATTTTCAACTATCTTTAAATTATCTTTGAACCAACTATAAATAGTTCTTGATCTTAGTTTATCCTGATCTATTAAGCGTGTATGTTCTAAAATATGCCAGTCATCATAATTAGACTCAAAAATCAGTTCGTGCTCATCAACTTGTCTTATATTTGATATCCCTGAAGAATCAGATAAATAAGAACAATCTCGAATTAGTTGATGACCTTGAAGATGAGCAGTAATTTCTCCTTCGCTTTTATAAGTTGGTCTTTTAACAAAAAAATCTTTTTCATCTTCACACCACCAATTAAATCGATAGCTTTCAAATTCAGAATCTCTTTTAATTAATTTAGATACATTGATATACATTTCCAAATTAATAGCCTTTTCTTTATCAAAAAAGTATTGTCTTCTAGAATGCCACAAGCCAATATTTCGAGCAAACCATCGCCTCAAATTACTATCATAGTCAATTCTAAGTCTATCAATACCAACGGAAGAGTTTACAGCTCTTTCCCTACCAGATGAATAAGAAACAGCCATTTACCTGGAACGGATAGATTTAAAAGTATTCACTTAATTATTAGCTAATACCTAAAATGAGTCTCATTACCTTAAGGTATGCGTAATTATTTAGATTGCTCGACACTGTGAATAGTGCCGAAGCTAACGATAGACGGCAGTTAAAACTGTTGCTTTTGGCCTCTCGCCAACATCTCTCAAGGGGAGATGTTCGTTCGTTAATTGATTACTTAGAAAGTGAAGATTGTGGGTTTATTGTGACTCTTGAATTATCAGACCCTACTGAAAACCCTGAACTACTAGAGTTATACAGATTAGTTGCAATTCCTGCTTTAATAAAATTAGAACCATCACCTCAACAAATTTTTGCGGGAAGTTCAATTCTTGAACAAGTTAAAACTTGGCTTCCAAGATGGCAGCATGAGGGATTAATAAAAGGTATTGGTGTAAGCCTTAGACCTAAAACATTTGAATCAAAACAAACACAAAAAGAACTTCTCCTAGAGGATGACCTTCTAGTACTGCGACAAGAAAACGAAACACTTACTAATAAAATACATTCTCAAGAAAGTCTCCTAAGAATGGTTGCTCATGAATTGAGAACCCCTTTAACAGCGGCTGGTTTAGCTCTTCAAAGCCAAAAACTAGGTCAAATAAGTATGAGCAAATTTCAAGAAGTACTTAAGAGAAGGCTAGAAGAAATTGAATTACTTTCTAAGGACTTATTAGAAGTCGGGAGTACTCGTTGGGAAACTTTGTTCAATCCTCAAAAAATTGATCTTGCAAATATTGCTGCAGAAGCAATTCTCGAGCTTGAGAAACTTTGGCTTAATCAAAAAATAAAAATCAATACAGATATCCCCTCAGATTTACCTTCTGTTTTCGCAGATCAAAGAAGAATGATGCAAGTTTTATTAAACCTCATAGAAAATGCTTTGAAATTTTCAGAAGACGAAGGTGAAATTTTTATAACAATGCTTCACAGAACAAATCAATGGGTTGAAGTAATTGTTCGCGATAATGGGCCTGGGATTCCACCAGAAGAACAACAAAGAATATTTGTGGATAGAGTGAGACTTCCACAAACTTCTCAGGAGACAATAGGCTTTGGCATTGGTCTTTCAGTTTGTAGAAGAATTGTTGAAGTACATGGAGGAAAGATCTGGGTCGTTTCCAAACCAGGAGAAGGTGCCTGTTTCTATTTCACCGTTCCTGTGTGGCGAGGTCAAAAGAAGGATCAAGAAGTCTTGACGAGTGGCAAGGCGGACCCGTAACTTTCATTTGTGATTGATCAACTATTAGTGATTGATCACCTTATCTGGCCCCATCGTCTAGAGGCCTAGGACACCTCCCTTTCACGGAGGCGACAGGGGTTCGAATCCCCTTGGGGCTATAAAAAATATTTAATTAATTTTTTAAAAATTTTTCAAACAAGATCAATATTGTTTTTTTAGTAACTTTTATATAACTTTTATTGAAAATTATTGAAAATAAAATTTTTTAAAGTTTTTTTTGAAGCCTTACACAAAAATCATAAAGAAGAAGAAAAATAATATTCAGACAACACAAAGCATTTAATTCTTTAAAAACTAGTGAAATAAATCGATTTAGGAGTGCAAATGATCATGTGACGGTCTCAAAAGGTGAACCAACAAATTAGTAATATCATAATAAAACAGCTAAAAGTAACCTCTTCTTGGTAATCTCAGCTTCTAATTTAAGTTTTTATGGCTTACTCAGAGACAAAGGTAGTTCTTGGTGGTCTTGCACATATTCCTATCATCATTGGTTTTTTCTATTTAATACGTAGGCAATATTCATTTGGTGCGATTTTGCGAACTGGTAAAAACGCTTTAAGCGAAAAAGTTCAAGCTAGTCCCGCTGCAAAAGCCGCCCCTGCAAAAGCTGCCCCTGCAAAAGCTGCCCCTGCAAAAGCTGCCCCTGCAAAAGCTGCCCCTGCAAAAGCTGCCCCTGCAAAAGCTGCCCCTGCAAAAGCCGCTCCTGCAAATAAACCTCATGCAGATGTACCAGTAAATACTTATAAGCCAAAGGCACCTTTTACAGGAATAGTGACTGAAAACTATTCAGTACTTAAAGAAGGAGCCATAGGAAAAGTTCAACACATAACTTTTGATCTATCTGGGGGTGATCCAGAATTCAAATATGTTGAAGGTCAAAGTTGTGGAATACTTGCGGCAGGTGAAGATGCTAAGGGGAAGCCTCACAGAGCAAGACTTTATTCAATTGCAAGTACAAGATATGGTGACAACTTCGCAGGAAATACACTCTCATTATGCGTTCGCCAACTTCAATATGAAAAAGATGGTGAAACAATTAATGGAGTTTGCTCAACATATTTATGCAACTTATCACCTGGGGACAAAGTAAAAATTAGCGGGCCTGTAGGGAAGGAAATGCTCCTTCCAGAAGAAGAAGATTCAAACATCATAATGCTAGCCACCGGCACTGGCATCGCACCAATGAGAGCTTATTTAAGAAGGATGTTCGAACCCACTGAAATAGAAAAACATAAGTGGAATTTCAAAGGTAAAGCTTGGTTATTTATGGGAGCACCTAAAACAGCAAACTTGCTTTATGATGCTGATTTTGAGCACTACAAATCAAAATTCCCTGAAAATCTTAGATATACAAAAGCAATTAGTAGAGAACAGCAAAATACAAAAGGAGGCAGAATGTATATTCAAGACAGAGTCCTTGAACATGCTGAAGAAATTTTCAATATGATTGAGAATCCAAAAACTCATATTTACCTATGTGGATTAAAAGGAATGGAGCCAGGAATAGATGAGGCAATGACTACCGCAGCGGCTGCAAAGGGATTAGATTGGTCCGAACTTAGACCTAAACTTAGAAAAGCTGGTAGATGGCATGCTGAGACCTACTAAACAAATAAAAAAGTCTGGAAAGCCATAATTATTAATTACATTTAGTAATTTTTTTCTATATTCAATCAATAAAATCAATTTAACTTTTAATCATTCCACTACTAAAAATGGTGAAATGATTAATGGCTATTTGATTCAATATTTCTCACTTGATTGTCAAGGAAAGTATTAATGAGCATACCAGTAACAAACCCATTAAGAATTGGACTACGGCAAGAGCGAGTAGTACCTCCTCAATGTCTTATTATTTTCGGGGCATCAGGGGATCTAACACATAGAAAACTTGTGCCTGCGTTATTTGAACTCTTTAAACAAAGAAGATTACCCAGCGAGTTTGCAGTTTTAGGCTGCGCAAGAAGACCTTGGACTGATGAAATATTTAAAACAAAAATGGAAGATGCTCTTTCATCTCAGATAAAAGAAAGTCCAAAAGAATGGGAATTATTCTCGCAAAATCTTTTCTATGAACCGGTAGATCTCCAACAACCAGATCACCTAGTAAAACTTGGAGAAAGACTGGAAATAATAGATAAATTGCAAGCAACTCACGGCAACCGAACTTTTTACCTTTCAGTATCTCCCAAGTTCTATGGAAGTGGTTGCAGAGCTTTAGCTGCTGCAGGATTATTGAAAGATCCTAAAAGAAGTAGAGTAGTAATTGAAAAACCTTTTGGAAGAGACTTCAATAGTGCACAGTCACTTAATTCTCTCGTTCAAGGCTGTGCGCAAGAAAGTCAGATATTTCGGATAGATCATTATCTAGGCAAAGAAACAGTCCAAAACATTCTTGTTCTTAGATTTGCTAACACAATTTTTGAACCTATCTGGAATAGAAATTACATTTCCAGCGTTCAAATTACTAGTTCCGAAACAGTTGGAGTCGAAGATCGAGCTGGCTATTACGAATCTTCAGGAGCCCTCAGAGACATGGTTCAAAACCATCTTACTCAGATGCTTGCTCTAACAGCAATGGAACCACCTGGACATTTTGATCCAGAAGCAATAAGGAATGAAAAAGCAAAAGTACTTCAAGCTGCCAAGCTCGCTAATGAAGAGAAACCATGGGAATGCTGTGTTAGAGGACAATATTCAAAGGGAGGTAGTAGTGAATATCCACTACGTGGATATAGAGAAGAACCAGGAGTAAATCCAAATAGCACAACCGAAACATATGTAGCCATGAAGCTCTTCATAGATAATTGGAGATGGCAAGGAGTCCCTTTTTATGTAAGGACAGGTAAACGGTTGGCCAAAAGACTTAGTGAAGTAGTTTTAACTTTCAGAGAAGCTCCAGTTCATCTTTTTGATGCAGCAGGAGGATGTCCAACTTCTAACCAACTAATTCTCAGGATTCAACCCAACGAGGGAGCTGAATTTAGTTTTGAGGTGAAATCACCAGGTTCTGGCATGAGAAGTAGACCTGTAAATATGGAATTTTCCTATGACGAATCCTTTGGTGAGCCTTCAGATGAAGGTTATGTAAGACTTCTTGCAGATGCAATGCTTGGAGATCCAACATTGTTTACTAGAAGTGATGAAGTCGAGGCTGCTTGGCGTTTATATACTCCTCTCCTAGAAATGATTGAAGACTCTCCATGGGAATTACCTGTTTACCCATATGAATCAAGAACATGGGGTCCAACTGAATCAGATTTACTTATTGGTAGAGATCAACTTCTGTGGAGACGACCCTAAAGAAATTAAATCTTAATCTTAGTCCTTAATTTAAATCTAATTAGATGTCTCCTCAATTAACATTACAAACACCTCTTCAACTCCCACCAGCTGAAATCCCCACTTACCTAGATCAACTCTGGTCGCATGATCAGAGAGGAGATAAAGGAGCTAATACATTTTGTTTAATTATCTGGCAACCAGCATGGATTGAACAAAAACTAGTTAGAAGTGGAAAGTTATCAGGACCAATAATTGGAAGTCAACGAATTGATCTTATAGAAGCTGCAAGAAAAATTATTTTAGAAGGAGATCTTCCTAATAGCACTTCACCACTAGATTTTAAAGTTCAATCTTTAATAAGTAACGAAGAATCAACTTGTGAGGTTGAAGACCTTAGGGGGCAACACATCGACACCTCAATTAGTAATCTACAACCACGAAGATTAATAACAATTGCACCAACAATTGAAAAAGAAAAAAATTTAGAAACTTTAGTAGCTGCATATTGCCCTATTCCTGAAGAAGGCGGAGGGAAAACAGCATGTGGCGACGTTATTGTTTTGAGAGGAAATAAAACTGCAATAAATGATGGACTTGAAATAGTAGAGACTCTTGTACCTGATGAACTTCCATCTTGGCTATGGTGGAATGGAAAAATTGACGAGGCTCCGGAATTTCTTCAGGCTCTTGCTTTACCAAATCGACGACTAATTATTGACACTGCATTAGGGGAGCCAAAAGATTGCTTAAATTTATTACTTCAAAGGATTAAATCTGGACAAGCCGTAAACGATCTAAATTGGCTTCGTTTAAGAGGATGGAGAGAGACATTAGCGATGGTATTTGACCCACTGCAAAGAAGAAGTGCTCTTGAGAATTTAGAAAAAATAGATATCGATATTGAAGGATCTCAATCAGTTCAGGGGCTATTGCTTGCTGCATGGATTGCCGATCGACTCAACTGGAAACTTCATAACTGTGTATCTTCAAAAAAAGAACTTTTAAAAGTAAATTTTATTCGTCCTGACAAGACATTTGTTGAGGTTACTTTAACTTCTCTTCCAATAGGAAAGCCAAGTATTAATCCAGGTCAAATAGTAGGTCTAAGATTAATTGCAAGAGCTAATAAAAAACAAAAAAACGATATTTGTGTAATTCTCGCCTCAGAATCTGGGGAATGTATGAGATTAGAAGCCGGGGGCATGGCAAGAATGGAACTTATAGAGCAAGTAGTTCCTATTCAAAAAAGTTCTCTGGAGAATGATGTTGCTCGTTTACTCTCAAGCAGCAGAGGGAGTACAAGTCCTTTGCTTGCAAGTGCAACACCAATAGCGAATAAAATGCTTAATTTAATTAATCAATCCGAATAAAGACCTTCTCTAAATGGCATGCATAATTTCTGCTACTTCGAGTAATAGTGGAAAAACACTTTTAAGTCTTCTTTTAATTTCATGGTTAAAAAGTATAAGCAAAACAGTTCAAACCTTTAAAGTTGGTCCTGATTATTTAGATCCTCAACAACTTTCTGCCGTTTCAGAAAAAGCTTGTAGAAATCTTGATTTAATCCTCTCCGGTGAAAAATGGGTACAAGAAAGTTTTAATCACTTTGGAGGATTAACTGATTTTTCTTTAGTTGAAGGAGTAATGGGATTATTTGATGGTATTGGTAGTAGCTCAAAAGGCAGCACAGCTGATTTGGCAAAAGTTTTAAGCTTGCCAATAGTTCTTATTATTGATGCCAGGGGGAAGGCTGCTTCATTGGCAGCATTGCTAAAAGGTTTTAAAGAACATGATAAGAAATTAAATATTGCAGGAGTTGTTCTAAATAATGTTCAAACTACTAGACATGAAAAAATTTTATTAGAAGTTCTAAATCAAATAAATATAAAATCATTAGGGTGTCTACCTGAATGCAAAGACTTGAATCTTCCAACTAGACATCTTGGGTTGGCGCCAGTTCATGAGATCCTAGATCTAGAACTTAAAATAAAAAAGTGGGCATCAATAGCGAAAAATCATTTAGATATTGAAAGTTTTCAAAAGCTTTTATTATCACCTAAATCCATAGAAACTAAAATTAATTTTTCACCAAAGCACGAGTCAGGTTTTCTTCACCCCATTGCAATAGCTGAAGATGAAGCTTTCCATTTTAGGTATCAGGAAACGAAAGAATTATTAGAAAGTAATGGAATGCCAACTATTACTTGGAAACCTCTTCAGAACGAAAACATCCCAAAGGAAGCAAAGGGATTAATAATCCCAGGTGGTTTTCCTGAGCAACATGCAAAACAATTGAGTAATTCAAAAATCAGCTTAAAATCAGTAAAGGTTTTTGCAAAAAATTTTCCAATATATGCTGAATGCGGAGGAATGATGCTTTTAGGAAAAAGTATATTTGATTTAGAAGGAAGGGAGCATAAAATGTCTGGTGTACTGCCCTTTAAGGCTAAAAAAGGCAATTTAAAGATAGGTTATAGAAAAGCTATAAGTAAAAATAAAAGTCCTATTACATCTCCTGGGAATATACTAATAGGACATGAATTTCATCGTTGGGAAATAATTACTGAAAAATATAATTCAGGAATTAATCCATTATGGGATCTAAGTGGATGGAATATAAAAATAAAAAATGAAGGTTTTTGTAATCATTTAATTCATGCAAGCTGGGTTCATCTTCATTGGGCAAGTTCACCTAAAATTCTAGATAATTGGAAAAGAAGTATCATAGAATATGCTTAAAAAAATTAGTTAATAAAAATGGATTTATAGAACCTACTCTATTAATAATTTATTTAATAGATCTTTATTTTCTTTATTTTTACTATCACCAACAATCCATACTCCTCTACTTGCTCGGCTTACTGCAACGTAAACAAGCCTTCTTCTAAATTCAAGGTCTCTAGGCCAAAAAACATCTGAAGATATGAAAACTTCTCCAAAAGTACTTCCTTGACTTCTATGAATTGTAAGAACAGAAGCAGGACCTAAAGAAGCAAATGAATCCCTAATAAAAAAGAAAAGTTTCCATATTGAAGAATTATTTTTCTTTCCTTTCTCTCTTGCCTGATTACTAAGTTGATTCAAAATAAGGTCTAAATCAATACGAGATTTAGATCCTATTTTAGGTTGTAATCTCAAAGAAAATTCTTTTTGGTCGCATGTAACTTTGGCTATCTGAGACTCAATAATAGGTAAAGAATATTCAAAGTCTTGTTGATTTCCTAAAGAAGCTAAATCAAAACTATTTGGAATTACATCATTCACAATCATTTCTCTGTTAGAACTAATCAAAATATCTGGTTCTTCGCCTATCTCATTTTCATTTAATGATGCATTAGCCATTACAGCCTTACGACTAATCAAGATCTCACCGGGTAAGACTTGATATTGATCGGCCATATCACCATGAATAGCTCTTCTTGCATGAGGAACTAAGTTATCAACAATTCGATTGGTGTAACATAAAAATCTAGCTCTATCATGATCATCTTCCAATGAAGATAAACGTAATGATGACTTTGCTTTTTCCAGCCAATTATTTCTATCTAATATTCCTACACTTCCTTTCTTAGTATTAATAATTGGTATTATTGGTGGTTGATAACAAGGTATTTGTCCTTCTCTAATAATCTTTGCCAATTTGAGAACAGGGCCCTGATGGCGAACAACTTCCTTAAGTTCGGTATTTACAGATCTTTTCATCAGAAAAACTGAGCTATGACTCTCTCCAACTGGTGGAAGTTGAGCTGGATCTCCGACAAAAACTAAACGAGTCGAATTACATCTAGCGCATTCAAGTGTTATCTCCAATAATTTGGAATCAATCATTGAGGCTTCATCAATTAAGACAAGTCCTAAATTCTCCAGAGAGTTCTCGGTTTGATCTGTTTTTTCGCATATTTCAACATCCGCCTGTCTTTTTAACTTAAGTCGAAGCAAACGATGAATAGTTGAGGGGAACCAGGTGGGTTGAATAGATTCATTCCTCAACCCCTCTCTTAAAACTCCTACAGCTTTATGAGTAGGGGCAACTACAGTCCAACAGAGTCTAGCTTCATCAACCTTTTTTAAAAATTTCATCGATAAATATGTTTTTCCGCTACCTGCAAAACCATTCAATACAAAAGGTTTAAAAGAATATGGAGTATTCAACCATTCACAAAATAATTCAAGAGATTTTTCTTGATCACTAGTTAAAACACAACTATCTTCATTAGTTTTTAGTTCTTTCACACAGATACTAATCCCATTATTTGCAAAAGATGCAAAGGAGATCCAAAAAATAAAATTCCTGGCAAAGCGACAGTAGGGCCAAGAAGACTTCCTACTAAAACTTCTATTTTTGTATGCCCCAAAGTTTCCTTTAAAGTAGACTCGGAAGATGATTTATTAGAATCTTTTTTTGAAATCTGATTAACTTTTGCTGCTGTTAAACCTGCCGATCTTCTTATTCCAGAAGCGTCATACATCACAATAAATGCGATTGTTGAAGCCAAAGCAAATAAAGGATCATCAAAACCATTCTGCAGTCCGACTCCTGCCGCTGTTCCTGTTACTAAGGCAGAATGGCTTGAAGGCATCCCCCCTGTTTCTACAAGCACAGATGGACGCCACCTTTGCTTAACAATTAATTCAAATAATAGTTTAGAAAATTGAGCAAGGCCGCATGCAATTAAAGCCCACGCCAACACAGCATTATCAAGAATGTAAACAAAATGAGTCTCAGAAATTTGATTAATATTCATCTATCTCTATTGGTAATGTAATCAGCCAAAGCAAGTAAAGGTTTTGATTTCTCAGGCCAAGGAACAAGGGCATTTTTTGCTTGAGCAACTAAATTATCTGCTCTTTTTCTTGATTCATCCAGACCTAGTAATTTTGGATATGTAGTTTTATCTGCAATTAGATCTTTTCCTGCAGTTTTTCCTAGTATTTCGCTGCTTGCAGTGACATCAAGAATATCATCAATTATTTGAAAAGCTAATCCAATTCCTTTTGCGTAGACAGACAATGCATCCAAAAGCTTTTCATCAGCTCCACCAATTAATGCTCCGCAAGTGACACATGCCTTTAAAAGAGCTCCTGTTTTGTGAAGATGAATATATTCTAAAGTTTCTAAATCAACCTCTTTTCCCTCACAATCAAGATCAACAACTTGGCCACCTACCAATCCAGGTGCTCCTGCAACTAATGAAAGTTCACCAACTACTTTCAAAAGTCTTTCTGATGGCACTCCCTCTGAGCGAATTGATACCATCTCAAAAGCTCTGGTCAAGAGTGCGTCTCCAGCAAGTATTGCTACAGCCTCACCGTAAACTTTATGGTTCGTAGGCCTTCCTCTACGAAGATCGTCATTATCCATTGAAGGCAAGTCATCATGGATAAGAGACATTGTGTGAATCATTTCGATAGCCACTGCTGTAGGTAGGGCTTTTTTGACCTCACCTCCAGCAAGTTCGCAAGCAGCTAAACAAAGTATCGGCCTTAATCTTTTTCCCCCAGCCAAAAGGGAATAGCGCATAGATTCTCTTAATTTCTCTGGCTTTTCAGGGCCCAAAGACGCATCTAGCGCATCTTCAACGAGAGTTCTAGATTTCTCTAGATACTCCGCGAAGTTAAAAGAAGCGATTGCTTCCTGCATGCATAAAATCGATTCTTCTCAATTCTCTCAGGACATTGTGATTCATGGAAGTAAATGACTAATAGTTAAAGGTAATCCACAATGTTTCTGCCACCTATCAACCGTATTTGCTAGAAGCATCGTTACTGTCATAGGGCCTACACCGCCAGGAACTGGAGAAAAAGCCGCAACTTTGTCTTCGATTTCAAATATCTTTACATCTCCACAAAGTTTAGTTTTTGTACTGCCTTGAAAATTTTGCCGCTCATTGGGCAATCTATGTATGCCAACATCGACAACAACACAATTATCGCTAACGTGATTTTTTCCTATTAAATGAGGCTTTCCAGCTGCTACTACAAGTACGTCGGCCTCTCTAGTCAAAGAAGATAAATCTTTAGTTCTCGAATGAGCAACCGTAACAGTAGCATTTGCAGCTTCAAGCATTAAAGCCATTGGCTTGCCAACAAGGATGCTCCTTCCAACTACTACTGCTCTTTTACCTTCGATTTTAATTTGATTGCGCTTTAGCAAAGCCATCACTCCAGCTGGTGTACATGATCTTGGTCCCTTTTCACCTTTTATCAATTTTCCAAGATTCAAAGGGTGTAATCCGTCCGCATCTTTATCAGGATCAATACTGCTAAGCAAGGAAGCTTCATCAAGATGCGACGGTAATGGAAGTTGTAATAAAATCCCATCAACATTCTTTTCCAGATTCAAATTTTTGATTATTTCTACAAGTTCTTCCGATGAAATATCTTCTTTTAAGTGCTTTGCAAAACTTCTAACACCTATTCGATCGCATGCTTTTTCTTTGTAATTGACATAAACTCCACTGGCAGGATCGTTCCCGACCCTTATGACAGCGAGTCCAGGCGAACGTTTCGCAATTTTCAATCCAGATTCGATAGTCTGTTGAAGTATGTGCTCAATTTCTTGAGCAAGTTTTTTCCCATCTAAAATGTTCGTCATAAATAAAATGAGTTCAATTTCAATTTTTGAAATTTTCAAACACAGCGTTAGGCATAGGTGAAAAAGTCTGTGGCTAAATTACCCAGTCCAAAAAGAATTTGGAGAATTTGGTTGGGTAGTCAATCTCCCAGGCGTCCAATACTTCGCTGGTCATCAACTGACAAGTTAGGTCTGCTAATGGTCTGTCTATTAGTAGCAATATTTTCAAGTTATAAGTTACTTGCTGTTCCCGATCTTAAACCGGGAGATCTTGCACCATTTAACGTAATAGCACCGAGAAACGCGACAGTAATAGATACACAGGCTTTAAAGGAAAAGGAAAAAGGACTAAAAGAAGTTTTTGTTCAAGTTATTGATAAAAATCAATCAGATAATTTAGAAAGATTAGTCATACAACAAATCAAACAATTACAAACTTCAAAAGATCCTAGCCTGAGAGAAAGCTTAGATACGATAAAACTAACAATCTCAGAAAGAGACTGGCTAATCAAAACTTCCGATAGTGAATGGAAAGCTTGGGAGAAAGAAGTAAAAAAAGCTTCAAGAAAAATGCTTGCTCAAGGAATTATTAGTACACTTGCACTTGATCAACTAAATGAAGCATCATCACAACAATTAATAGATTTAGGATCAAAAGATTCTCCTAATAGAACATTAGGTACAAAAGTTTTAGCTACTAGTTTTTATCAAAAAAATAATTTAAAAGTTGATTTATCAAAAACAAATATTTTAGTTGAGAATTTAATTAATCAAGAGAATATTAATAAAATAAAAGTCAAGAAAGGAAGCCAAATCACAAAAAAAGGACAGTTAATAAGTTCTCAAGAGTTTGATATTTTAGAGCATTTCAACAAAGTCAGTAGAAGTCCCAGACCAATAAAATGGCTGATAACTTTTTCTGAGGCTTTGGGATGTTGTGGTTTACTTCTTATGATCATGAGAAGAGAAAAACCAAGGCTTGAAGCTAGACATGGTTTGCTTTCTTTAACTTTATTATTTGTAGTTCAATTATCTAAAGATTGGCTGGGGCCACTAGCAAGTCCATTGCAATTAATATTACCTCCTACACTACTTCTGTCTCAAGGTATAGGTACAACGACATCATTAGCCTGGATGGCCGCGGCAAGTCTAATTTGGCCAACATCTCTTGATTTATTTGGTGATATTAGATTAATAATTGCTTGTATAGCTGGTTCTTTTGTTGCATTTTTAGGCAGAAAGATGAGAAGCAGAGCTCAAGTTCTTCAAATAGCTATTTTTATACCTTTTGGGGCTTTATTAGGACAATGGTTTATCTTTAATCAAATAATAAATGAAAAAAATATAGAATTTAATGGCTTACCTTATGACCCTAATTTTCTTTTTAATGAAGCACTTATAATAAGTACAATGCTAATGGTAACAATACTAATTATTCCTATTTTGGAGAATACATTTGGTTTACTTACTAGAGCAAGATTAATGGAGCTGGCTGATCAAGAGCGTCCTTTACTTAGACGTTTATCTAGAGAAGCACCAGGTACCTTTGAGCATACTTTAACAATTCTAAGTCTCGCAGAGGAAGGTGCAAGAGTAATAGGAGCCGATGTTGACTTAATAAGAACTGGAGCTCTTTACCATGACGTAGGAAAACTACATGCCCCAAATTGGTTTATTGAAAACCAACAAGATGGAATAAACCCACATGAAGAAATTAAAAACCCATACAAAAGCGCAGATATTCTTCAAGCCCATGTGGATGAGGGATTAAAGCTTGCAAGAAGATATCGTCTTCCATCAGCAATCGCTGATTTTATTCCAGAGCATCAAGGCACATTAAAAATGGGGTATTTCCTTCACAAAGCAAGAGAGACTGATCCTTCTGCCTCTGAAAAACGTTTCAGGTATAAAGGACCTATTCCTCATTCAAAAGAAACTGGAATTCTAATGCTTGCAGATGGCTGTGAGGCAGCATTGAGATCTCTAGATGCTTCTTCCTCTGATAGTGATGCATGCAAAACAGTTAGAAAAATAATTCAATCTCGTCAGATTGACGGCCAATTAAATGAAAGTAGTTTGACCAGAGCAGAAATAGAAATAATCCTTAGGGCATTTGTTTCTGTATGGAGAAGAATGCGTCATAGACGATTAAAATACCCAAGCTTTAATTCAAGGTAAAAATCTAATTTTTAAATTATTTACTTAAAGCCTAATTCTTCTATGCCCCCTTCTACACCAATAAAGCAAAGCTAATAAATTAAGCAAGGCAATAAAAAGCGATAATCCGCTAATACCAAAAAAATCATTAACTCTAATTAGTCTAATTATTCCATAAGGCAAAGTTCCAGATAGGGTCATAGACAAAGCAACTATTGATAAGATTACACCCCAACCTCTTTGTGCAAAGAGACCTGCTGATGCAACAATTCCCGTAACAGCGGCGGGCCAAGCAAGACTTATTGCGATAGTAATATTGACTGCTTGAAGAGGAGGTCCAGATCCAACAACAAAAGCAATAAAAGGAATTGCAAGTGTATTCGAGATCAAACCAAACCAAGTGAGCGTCCAGTAGCCGCGCATTCCTGAACCCATTTTTAAAAAAATATTCTCTGAAAAAAAATCATAAAGATTATTGTTAATAATTTATTTTATGCGGGAGAAGTTTGTAAACAATTAGAGGGATAACAAACCGTTCTCCAAGTTCCATTCCCTGTAAGCACTTCTACGCCAATACCTCGATCTTGAATCGTGCAAGTTAACCCTTGCCCATCACACCAAACCTTTGCTGCCAATAGTGCAGCATCAATACTTTCATAAGGAGCATCAAGGACATGATGAGGAGATCCATCTAGTCCGGTCAGTCGATAAAGGTTTCTTTTTAAACTCATTTATGTGCACATATCAAATCGTCACACTAAATATTAATCTTTTAATTAGATCCTTGGTGAACTTTTCAAAAAATATTTACGGAACGCTTCAGACTCCTTTTTCTTCAACCTGAGCGAGCTCATGTTGTGGATGAATAGAATTCCTTCCCTCGGAAGCCACCAACCTATTAAGAGCATTTATATAAGCTTGAGCAGCGGCAACAACTACATCAGTGTCAGCAGAATGTCCAGAGAAGAGATTTCCGTCTCTTCTTATTCGTATAGTTACTTCTCCCAAAGCATCTATTCCTTCAGTAACAGATTTTACAGAGAATTCAATCAACTCATTTGGTTCTTCAGTTAGAGAATCCAATGCCCTTACCACGGCATCAACAGGTCCTGTGCCTGATGAGACAGCTGTCATTTCCTCACCTTCTTCTCCAACCACTGTCACTGTTGCAGTAGGAACTAAAGATGTTCCACAACTGACTTGGACCAATTTCAATTGGAACAAAGCTTCTGGAAGTTGAACTTGTTCGCTTACAATTGCTTCTAAATCACGATCTGTTATCTCTCTTTTTCTATCAGCTAGATCTTTGAATCTAGCGAAAGCATCATTTAGATCTTCTCTATTTAAGTCATATCCTAGATCCTCTAACCTTGCTCGAACTGCGCTCCTACCACTCAATTTTCCTAACGAAATTTTATTGTCAGATAACCCAATCGTTTTTGCATCAATAATTTCATAGGTAAGCCTATTTTTTAGTACACCATCTTGATGGATGCCAGATTCATGGGCAAAAGCATTCGCTCCAACAATTGCTTTGTTTGGTTGAACGACCATACCAGTTAGATTTGAGACCAAACGAGAGGTCTTTGTTATTTCCTCTGTTCTTACTGCTGTTAAAGGAGTTGGAGATTCAGAAGACCTTCCAAAAAACGGATTAAAATATGACCTTCTTACATGAAGAGCCATTATCAATTCCTCTAAAGCGGCATTGCCTGCTCTTTCTCCTATCCCATTAATAGTGCATTCAAGCTGTCTAGCTCCATTCTTAACAGCTTCAAGGAAATTTGCTACGGCAAGTCCTAAGTCGTTATGCCCATGAACAGAGAGAACTGCTTCATTTATATTTGGAACATTTTTATTGATATTTAATATCAAATCTCCAAATTCAGATGGTGTAGTGTAACCAACTGTATCTGGAATATTAATCGTATTAGCACCTGAAGATATGGCTAATTCAATTATTTCATACAAAAAATCCAAATCACTTCTTGCAGCGTCTTCGCATGAGAATTCGACGTCGTCAACAAAACCTTTGGCATAGGAAACCATCTCAGGGACAATATCAAGAACTTCTTTTCTAGATTTCCTCAACTTATGTTCGAGATGTATATCACTTGTTGCAATAAAGGTATGAATTCTTTTCTTTGGAGCTGGAGAAATTGCATCTGCACAAGCCTTAATATCTGTTTTCGAGGCCCTTGATAATCCACAAATAATAGGACCTTCCTCTCCTCCTACTTGCTCAGCTATTTTCTGAACTGCTGCAAAATCACCAGGACTTGCGAAAGGAAATCCTGCCTCAATAACATCGACACCCAACCTTGCCAATTGTTGAGCTATCGCTAACTTTTCTTCTAAATTAAGACTTGCACCAGGGGATTGTTCTCCATCCCTTAATGTTGTGTCGAAAATCAAAACTCGGCCTGGATCCTTGGCCATAAGATAAAATATATAAAATTTTTAGACCTTTTCAAGATCTATTAAGAATTAAATTAAATTATAGTATAAATAAATCAAATTTTCACCAAAACTATTAAGTTTATAATTACTTAGTTCATAGTTTTATACTTTTAATTTTTGAAATAGTAAAAAATAAATCCTTACAACCTAATTCAAATTAAAAGAATCAAAGTAATAAATTAAAATTTAATTATTTTTATTGCCTAATTTTACTAGATTTAGGATATTACTTAAAGTTGATCTTTTCTCGAGCGACTAAAGAGTATAAGTATTCAAGGAACAAATCCAACTATGTGGAAGTTTTAATGACTAAAGGCAATCTCGCCATAGTCCTACATGCTCATCTACCTTATGTCAGATCGGAAGAGCCAGGCTCTCTAGAGGAAGATTGGTTCTTTCAAGCCCTTGTGGAATGTTACCTACCACTTCTAAAAGTACTTGAAGATGCCTCTAGATCAAACAATCAAGAACCTAAAATAACTATTGGGCTTTCTCCTACTTTACTTTCCCTTTTGGAAGACGAAGTATTAAAAACTCGCTTTAAAAAATGGGTAGAAATAAGGCTTGAGGTTCTCAACTCATCGAAAACAGAAAATATAAAAGCAGCGATTCACCTAACGGATCATTTAAAACATCAACTGGCAAGTTGGCAAAAGTGCAGAGGAGATTTAATTGGTAGGTTTGAGAAATTACAAACATCAGAAGTAATTGATATTCTCACTTGTGCAGCTACTCATGGTTATCTTCCACTTTTAAGAGAAAACCCTGAAACTGTAAGGGCGCAATTAAAGACTGCTGTAAGAGAACATCAGCGCCTTTTCAAAAATTCACCTTTAGGTATTTGGTTACCGGAATGTGCCTATTACGAAGGCTTAGATGAAATCATGGCTGAATCAGGTCTTAGATATGCTGTTCTAGACGGTCATGGCTTATTAAATGCAGATCCAAGGCCTAGATATGGATTATATGCCCCTATATGCACTAGGAAAGGAGTAGCTTTTTTTGGTAGAGATAGTGAATCAACTCTTCCAGTCTGGTCTGCAAGTGATGGATATCCAGGTAATCCAAATTACAGAGAATTCCATAGAGATTTAGGCTGGGATTTATCAATCAAAGAACTCAAGAAGATAGGACTTAATGAAAAAAGACCACTTGGAATTAAGCTATTTAGAATAACATCAAAACATACATCCTTAGAAAACAAAAAACAGTATGACCCTGAAGTTGCACAATTAAGTATTGAGAAAGATGCAGAGAATTACCTAATTAGTAGAAAAAAACAACTTATAAAACTTGAAGAATCAATGCGAATAGATCCTTTATTAATAGCTCCTTTTGATGCAGAACTTTTTGGACATTGGTGGTTTGAAGGGCCCCAATTTCTCTCACAATTATTTATCAAGTCTGGCAAGTTAGGTATTAAATTAATCACTTTAAAAGAGGCTCTTCAAATAAAAACTCAAATACAATTATGCAATCCATCCCCATCAAGTTGGGGACAAGGCGGTTTTCATAACTACTGGTTAAATGAGTCAAACGCATGGATTGTTCATGAATGGAGTAAAGCTGGAAGAGAAATGGTAAATATTTGTTCAAAGGGTATACAAAAAGAATCAAATATCAAAATTATTAAACAAGCTGGAAGAGAACTTCTTTTGTGTCAATCTTCAGATTGGAGTTTCATTCTCAAAGCAGGTACAACGACCGAGCTAGCAAGAGAAAGAATAAATTTGCATATAAAGAGATTTTGGATGTTAATTAATTCAATTAAAGATAATAAAATTATTGAGCCAACTGCCTTAGAAGAGATTGAAAAAGAGGACTGTATATTCCCTCTAATTTCTCCTATAGATTGGAAAAAGAAAATTTAAATTCTACCTCTCTTTTTTAATTATTAAGCCAAGCATCCCAAATCTAACTCTTAATGGTGCAATAGAAAATAATTTGAGCATAACAATAAAGAGACGTGGCAAAGGGAGAGTATTAGTTAAATATCCATACCAGTCTTTTTTGGGTAATTTAAAAAAGGTATCAAAAAAGATTCTTAACAGAGACTCATCAAAACTCATTAGTCGTTGAAGCCCAAACTGATAGAGACGATGTCTTTGTACTAATTCATTTGTCCAAAGGGTTTGCCATCCTCTTCTAGCTATCTGTGATGTAGGAATAAGTGGATCCTTTTTTATTATTTTTGCCACCTCCTTTGCCAATGAAGGAGCTCTTCTCAAAAGGCTCCCAACCATATATCCAGATGCTGGGTGCACCATACTTGCCGAGCCACCAAATGCCAAAAGAGGCTGGTTTCTATAAGGCAATGGCAAATTCATTGGAAAAAGACAATGTTCTTCATGGATTATTTCCTCAATTTGAATTCCTCTACTTAATAATCTCGAATTCAATCTTGCTTTTAATGTTTCAAATGAAACCGGAGGTGAACAAGCCAAGGATGTTTCCTCAACAAAAAAACTTCCATCTCCCAAGTCCATTGCATAAAGAAAAGAGGGTGGCTCGTTCAATTGATCTGAATTCAAATGGTCTGGCCTAAAATCCATTAGTACAAAACGATTTTGCTCAACAGGTGCGGAACTAAATTTCCCTACAACTCCATAAGCAGCCTGTTTAGCAATCTCATCATGCTCTGGCCTCTTTATAAAAGGGGTTTTGTGACCACTAGCATCAATTACAAGTCTGGCGTGATATTTTTTTCCAGAAGCACAAATGACTACAGTTTCTTTTTCGCGGAAATTTATTTCTTTTACTGTCTCAACTTGCCAAGAAAGTCCATCACATTTCTCAAGTAGTGCATTCTGAAAATTATCTAAATTAAAAAGTCCATAATCAAGTGAGTGATTTGTACAAAGATTGCCGTCATTACTTAATCCATCACCAAAAAAACTAACAGTATCTTTCCACCTATATTTCAAAAGTTCCTGCATATTTAGAGACTCAAGTTCAGAAGCCCAGATTCCATAAGTATTGGGCCAAGGTTCTAAAGGGGAATTTGAAGCTATTGCCTGAACATCAAGTCCTTGCTGAACTAATTCAGAAGTGATGCAAAGAGCAGCAGGCCCTGCTCCCATAACTAAAACATCAGCACATTTAAGATATTTCAATTTTCTGTCATTGGATCAGTATTTATAGGTTGTTTAGTTGAAAATGATTCTTTTATCTCTTCATCACTAATTTGTTCTGGAGGAACTAAAACCACCTCAGATAATTTGTCGCCTTCATCAAGTTTCTGAATTCTTACACCAGTTGCAGCTCTTGATTGTTGAGAAATTTTATCTGCACTGGTTCTAACGATGACTCCTTTTTCACTTACTAATAATAATTCTTCTCCTTTACCTAAAACCCTTAATCCAACAAGTTCATCTCCATCTTTTCTAAATTTTATTGCTCTTAAGCCCATGCCTGCTCTTTTTTGCAATCGAAATTGAGTAACAGGAACTCTTTTACCTAAACCACTTGCAGATGCGACAAGGACCCAAGGGCCATTTGATACTGATGATTCATCTTCGAGTTCCTCTTCTTCACTTTTATCGACATGATCTGCTAACTCAGTCGACAAAACATCCATGCTTACAAGAGAATCGCCCGACTTCAAATTCATTGACCTAACTCCTCTTGCAGTTCTACCTAAAGAACG
The DNA here is from genome assembly GCF_059772445.1 of Prochlorococcus sp. G4PB17. Lineage (NCBI taxonomy): Bacteria > Bacillati > Cyanobacteriota > Cyanophyceae > Synechococcales > Prochlorococcaceae > Prochlorococcus > Prochlorococcus sp. G4PB17. The sequence goes on from NZ_CM186288.1 coordinate 677,857, forward strand.
TAATTCTGAATCATTTAATCTAAAATGTATCGTCATTCCATTTTTTGAGCCAATCAAAACACTATCGCCAGCTTCAGCCAAACGAACCCAAGTCAACGCATCACCATCCTCCAAACCTATTGCAATTAATCCGTTTGCTCTGATTTTACTGAAAGCCGAGAGAGGTGTCCTTTTTATGAATCCACCTCTTGTAAGCATCAACAAATAGTTTTCATCATCAAAAGAACTTACTGAGAGCAAAGAAGTAATAGCCTCTTCTCGTGGTATCGGGAGCAATTGAACAATAGGCGTACCTTTTGCAGTTCTACTACATTGGGGAACTCTGTAAGCGGGAAGCGCATAAGCGACACCTCTATCACTAAACAAAAGGAGGCTATCGTGATCGTTACAGCTTATAAATTTCTTAACTTCTTCCTCTCCTTGGCTTCGAGTTCCTGCTTTTCCTCTGGTTCCTCGACTTGTTGCCTCAAATTCGTTAACAGGCATCCTTTTTAAGTAACCAGTCTCAGTCAACAAAACTACTGATCTTTCGTTTGCAATTAAATCAATATCCTCCAGCCCTCCTCCAAGATCAAGAATTTTTGTTCTTCTAGGAAAATCATATTTCTCTTTAAGTTCATTTAACTCTATTTTAGTTAACTCAAATACCCTTTCTTTCCTATTTAAAATATCTTTTAAATCTATTATTTTTTTAACCAATTCCTCATGCTCAAGTTTTATTTTATCTGCCTCTAAGGCGGTAAGTCTTCTCAACTGCATCTGCAAGATTGCATCAGATTGAATTTCTGTTAAGCCATGAAGTTCTTGTAATTTATTCTTGGCAGTGGCAGAATCAGAAGCAGCTCTAATAAGTCTAATAATTTCATCAAGCTGATTAAGAGCCAATAACAAACCTAATAATATATGATCTCTATTTTCTGCCTTTTTCAAAAGATATTTAGTTCTTTTTTCAATAGTTTCTACCCTAAAATCTAAAAACACTTGTAACATTTTTTTAAGTGATAATATGACAGGCTCACCATTAACCAATGAGAGCATATTAGCACTAAAATTTGTTTGCAAAGGTGTGAGTTTAAATAAATTATTTAAAACAACTTGAGGGTATGAATCTCTTCTTAGTTCAACAACAATTCTCATTCCATCTCTATCGCTTTCATCCCTAATATCTGCAATTCCTTCAAGTTTTTTGTCATTTACCATATCAGCTATTCTCTCTATCAACGCTGCCTTGTTTGTTTGATACGGAAGTTCAGTAATTATCACTGCATCTCTATCAGGTCTTCCTGGATTTGCAATTGTTTCTATTTCAGCAACACCACGCATTGTTATGGAACCTCTACCAGAAAGATATGTTTCCCTAATTCCACTACGACCAAGTATCTGACCACCAGTAGGAAAATCTGGTCCTTTGATTATATTCATTAACTCTTTTTCTTCCAATTCAGGATTAGAAATTATAGCCATCAACCCATCTATTAATTCAACCAGATTATGGGGAGGTATGTTTGTTGCCATACCTACAGCTATTCCTGAAGAGCCATTTAATAACAACTGAGGAATTCTTGCAGGCAAGACAGTTGGTTCTTGTTGAGATCCATCAAAATTATCTGCAAAATCAACAGTTTCAGATTCAATATCTTCAAGCAAGCTGTCAGTCGTTAAAGATTTCAATCGGGATTCTGTATACCTCATCGCTGCAGGTGGATCATTATCAACAGATCCAAAATTCCCATGCCCATCAATCAAAGGCATTTGCATTGAGAAATCTTGAGCCATCCTTACCAAAGCGTCATATACAGCTGTATCGCCATGGGGATGGTATTTACCTAAAACCTCTCCAACCACACGTGCACATTTCCTGTATGGCCTATCACTAGTTAGACCTAATTCGTACATTGCATAGAGAATTCTTCGATGAACTGGTTTAAGTCCATCTCTCGAATCAGGCAAAGCTCTACCAACAATTACACTCATCGCGTATTCCAGATAGGAACGCGACATTTCGTTTCTCAAGTCAGTCTGGATGATCCGATCATCGGATTCCCCGGGACCAGCGCTATTAGGTCCCAATGGATCAGCCATGTAAAAGGGTTTTACCAATTATAAGAACATCTCAGCATTAAGAAACCTTTTAAAGTAAATAACCATATATATGAAAGTAAATCACCTCAAATCAGCTCACAAATAACAAAAGCAAGAAATATTTTTCATAAGGGCATATTTTCTTGAGAGTCTCAATCGAAAAAAAACACAAAATCTTGATTATCTATTCCCAACATTTGCTCAATTTGGCCCTTCAGTTGGTAGTTTGACGAGAACTTATTAAATTTATGTGTGAATATTCAACTAGGACGCACCAAAACTGTTCGCAGAGCCTACGGAATCGATGAAATTGCATTGGTCCCAGGCATAAGAACAGTTGACCCTGAAATCACTAAAACCAATTGGGCTATTGGAGGAATTGAAAGAAATATTCCAATTATAGCCAGTGCCATGGATGGTGTGGTCGATGTAAATATGGCAATAGCCTTGTCAAAGATAGGTGCACTAGGTGTTTTAAATCTTGAAGGGGTTCAGACGAGATATGAAGATCCTGAGGAAGTTTTAAAGAAAATCCGATCAACCGGAAACAAAGATTTTGTTCCTTTAATGCAAGAAATTTATAAACAACCAGTAAAAGAAAAATTAATTTTAAAAAGAATTAGAGAAATAAAAGAAAGTGGAGGGATTGCGGCTGTAAGTGGAACACCAGTAGCTGCAATTAAATTTAGAGATTTGATTAAAGATTCAGGAGCGGACTTGTTTTTTCTTCAGGCAACTGTTGTTTCTACAGAACATCTTGGAAAAGAAGGGAATGAAAATCTTGACCTTTATGACCTTTGTGAAAATATTGGTATTCCTGTTGCGGTAGGTAATTGCGTTACCTATGAAGTTTCTTTGAAGTTAATGAGAGCAGGAGCCGCAGCTGTGATGGTTGGTATAGGGCCTGGAGCAGCATGTACATCTAGAGGAGTACTAGGAGTTGGAATCCCTCAAGCAACTGCGATTTCTGATTGCTCTGCCGCAAGGGAGGACTTTCAAAAAGAAACCGGTAAATATGTTCCAATCATTGCTGATGGCGGAATTATTACGGGTGGTGATATTTGCAAATGTATAGCTTGTGGAGCCGACTCAGTAATGATTGGTTCCCCGATAGCAAGATCTCAGGAAGCTCCTGGCAAGGGTTTTCATTGGGGCATGGCAACTCCAAGTCCTGTCCTTCCAAGAGGCACAAGGATTAAAGTTGGCACGACAGGAAGTTTGGAAAGCATTATTTGTGGCCCAGCAATTCTGGATGATGGAACTCACAATTTATTGGGGGCACTCAAAACATCTATGGGAACTCTTGGAGCAACAAATATCAAAGAAATGCAGAAAGTTGAAGTGGTTGTTGCTCCTTCTTTGTTAACAGAAGGCAAGGTGTACCAAAAAGCACAACAACTTGGAATGGGTAAATAAAGATACTGAAAGATTTCAGAATTAAATCCACGGGCTAGAATCGGGTAGTGAGAGCCTATGCTCTTGCACTCCTCACACACAAAAATGCCCGACTTGGTCGGGTTTTTCTTATTCAATTAATACGAAAAAATATACAAACTTCGTTTAAAAATGGCAGGAAACCTTTTAATTGGCAAAATACAATTGTTATGATCTAGTTCTTAAGACTTCAAGGTATGTCCACAGCTTCTGCCGTAACTGATTCCTCCTTCGAACAAGAAGTCCTCCAGAGCGACGTACCAGTTTTGGTTGATTTTTGGGCGCCTTGGTGTGGCCCTTGCAGAATGGTTGCACCAATTGTTGAAGAAATCTCAAAAGATTTCGAAGGGAAAATAAAAGTTTTTAAATTAAACACTGATGAGAACCCTAATGTTGCAAGTCAGTATGGAATTAGAAGTATTCCGACTCTAATGATTTTTAAAGGCGGGCAAAAAGTAGATACTGTTGTCGGAGCAGTTCCGAAAGCGACCCTATCTGGAACAATTTCCAAACATCTTTAATTTCAAATAATCCAATTTAGTTTTAAAGATCAATCAAATGGTTCCTAAGTAAGTCCAATGACAAAAATTGGATTAATAGATTATGGGATGGGTAATCTTTTTTCAGTACAGCAAGCTTTTAAAAGGCTTAATCAGCCGTTGAATTTTGTTTGTGATAAAAAAACCCTCAAATCTTGTGATGCTTTAATTCTCCCTGGAGTAGGAGCTTTTGATCCAGCGATGACCAATTTAAGAAATACAGATTTAATTCCTTCAATAATTAATTGGGTAAATGATGGCAAGCCTCTTCTTGGGATTTGTTTGGGATTACAGCTTTTATTCGAGAGAAGTGAAGAAGGAAATTTAGAAGGTTTAGGACTTATTAAAGGGAATATTCGTAGATTACCCGAAGAAAAAAATGAAAGAATTCCTCATATAGGTTGGTCTCCCATAAACAAAAAAAATGAATGTCCTATCTTAGAAAATCATCCTGATTCTAATTGGATGTATTTCGTGCACTCATTTTCAGCATGTCCTTTAGAACCAAAAAATATCGTAGCCACAACAAAATTTGGTAAAAGTGAAGTTACATCAATTGTTTGGCATAAAAATACTGGAGCATGTCAGTTTCATCCTGAAAAATCTGGAATTGCAGGCCAGAAACTTATTTTCAATTGGATTAATTGGTTGAAAAAAACTAATTATTGATTTGAAAGGAAAACTAAAACTTATTTCAGGACAAAGGATAGAAAGTCCGTTAAATCAAGATACAAGACCTACTACCTCAAAAGTAAGAGAGGCCATAATTAATATTTTCGGGAACAAGCTAAAAGAAGCGAGTTGGTTAGATCTTTGTAGTGGAAGTGGGGCAATGGCATGTGAGGTTCTTCAAAAAGGCGTAAAAAGAATCCTTGCAATTGAAAAGCAAAGATCCACAGCTCAAATATGCAAAAAAAACCTTACAAACATATCGAATGCACTAGGCCATCCTTTTCATATTGAAGTCAAATGCATAGAAATTATCTCATTTCTAAAAAAGGGGCCAAAAAATAAAAAAATAGAATTTGTTAAAGATTCTCCAAATTCTGAACAAAGGTTTGATTTTATTTTTCTTGATCCTCCATACAACTCCGAATTGTATGAAATATCTCAAGAACTTTTACTGTCGAAGCAATGGATTAAAAAAACATCAACATTAATCTGCGAATGCTCGTCAAGGTCACTACCAAGAATACATAATGGATGGGAATTAAATAAAGAGAAATTTTATGGAAACACTTCTCTTCTTATTCTTACTCCCAGTCAGGCATTGAACTGCTTCGACGATACTGATTCCATGCACTAACAAAAAGACCTAATAATGTTATTGGAATTAGTCCAAGAACAATCCCACATAGGAGTGGCTCAATCATTTGAACGCATTTTTCATAAACTCTAGGAACAATTCTTTCATGTCAAAGAGGTATTAGTGAATACTCCGTCATCAAAAGCATTAATAAATCAGAAACAAAAGATTAGCTCTTGGCGAATCTTTTTCTTATCCCTTGCAACTTTTCTCTTGCTCAGCTTTCTGTGGTCAATAGGAAGCTTTAAAAAAGATCCTTTCATAACTGAAACTTTATCGATTCAAGGTGAGGCTTTATCTGGAAGCAAATTATTCAAAATCAATTGTGTTGGTTGCCATGGAATTTCCGCTCAAGGGTTTGTAGGGCCAGACCTTCATGAAGTGACAGAAGAATTAAGTGATAAAAAGATTATTAATCAAGTTATTCGAGGTTTAACGCCACCAATGCCAAGCTTTGAAATTGAGCCCAAATCAATGGCTGATCTCTTGGCATATATGCATTCGTTAAATTAATGGTGGAGACAAACAAGAATCTAAAGATAGTACTAGTTGAGCCTGCAGGAGAACTCAATGTAGGAAGCGTTGCAAGACTATGCGAAAACTTTCAAGTAAATGAATTAAGGTTAGTTTCTCCGAAATGTGATTATCTAGCTGAAGAAGCAAAAAGGATGGCTGTCAGAGGATTAAAAATACTAGAAGAGGCAAAAATATATAAAGATCTAAACTCAGCACTTTCGGACTGCTCAAGAATTATTGCTACTTGCGGGAGAAAAGATCATGGAGAAATTCCTCTTGCATCAAATAAAGACGCACTTTATTGGGCACTTGAATCAAAAACAGGCGAAAAAATAGCTTTAGTGTTCGGGAGAGAAAGTCGAGGGCTATCAAATGAAGAGCTTTTAAAGGCAAATAAAGTAATTAGTCTTAACACAAATAAAAATTATCCATCACTAAATCTTTCACATGCAGTAGCAATTATTCTTCATCAATTTAATGATCTTGATTTGCTAAAACCTAATAAGACAACACGTAGACCTGCAAACATAATTAAATTAGAAGATTGCATTAATGATGCTGGTGATCTATTACTTGATATAGGTTTCTTGATGAAAAATACGTATAAAGCTAAAATTAACAAAATCAAAAAATTACTTTTGCGAGCAGAAATAAACGATGATGAAGTTGCCTTAATACGAGGGATAATAAGTCAAACAAGATGGGCAATTAAAAATAAAAATGATTAATTAAAATAAAAAGCTACAATAGATTAGAAAAAATTTATATTATTTGATCTATAAAGTGAAAATTTATCTCAAAGTAATAACGAATATATTTTTAACAAGCATAAGCTTATCAGTTTTACTTGGTAGTACGCTACGAATTATTGGTCCAATTTATCATAGTAATAAAATAAATAGAACAATAAATATATCCGGCAAATCAAGAAGGTCCATTGATAAAGAATTACTTACTAAAAAATCAGACTTGTTATTATTTCATGCTAATAAGATAAAAAGATTTGAAAGACTGAAAGAACTATCTAGCAAGTGGGAATATCTTATTTCAAAAAATCCAGATCTTGATGTTAGTTGTTTTTTCATATCCTTAGATAATAAACAATATGCGGAAATAAAATCTGATATCAAATTACCTGCAGCAAGTAGTATTAAAGTCCCAATTTTAATTGTTTTACTGAAAATGTTAGATAGAGGAGAAATATATTGGGATGAGAAACTTCCTCTTACAGAAGATACTATTGGAGGCGGAGCAGGTTGGATGGCTTATCAAGAAATTGGTGAAGAATTTCCTATTTTCGAAGTAGCTACTGAAATGATTAGAGTTAGTGATAATACAGCAACTAATTTACTAATAAAAAGAATAGGAGGATTAAAAATTATTAATCAAAAATTAAAAGAAATCGGGCTAAAAAATACACAAATTAATAACTTGCTTCCTGATCTAAGTGGAACAAATTTTACAACTACGGAAGATCTATCTTTAGCAATAGCACTTGTAGATAGTGGCTATTTACTTAATGTTATTTCCAGAGATATTTTCAGAGAAATTATGCAAAAGTCAAAGACTAATACTTTAATTCCTTCTGGAATTTTGAGAGGACTAGGCAAAGAAACTAAAGACATTGATTACCATCTTTCACTAAAAGGCTATTCAGTTCAAAATAAAACTGGTGACATTGGGATCTCATATGCTGATACTGCACTAATTCAAACTCCCGACAACTCAAGGGCTTTTGCATCTTTCATTGTCAAAGGTCCATTTAACGACCCAAGGTCACCTGAGTTGATAAGAAATTTATCTGCCGAGTTGACCCCTTTTTTAATGCAAGAGCGAAAATCAAGTAATCCTAAGTAGATTTTTTAGGGACTTTATAAAAGGGTTGCTTTTCATTATCATTTTTTTTTTGGACTTTATGAATCGAAAGAGACCTGCTTATGAAACAATCTTGTAACCAGTAATAAGAAAGTGAGTTCAACTAGAAAACGCAGAGTTTTTCCATTCACAGCAGTGATTGGACAAGAAGAAATGAAGCTAGCGCTTCTTTTAAATGTTATTGACCCGAGAATTGGTGGCGTGATGATAATGGGAGATAGAGGTACTGGAAAATCAACAACAATAAGAGCACTTGCGGATCTTCTGCCTGCCATTGAAGTCGTTGAAGGTGATCCCTATAACAGCTCGCTTAATGATCCAGACCTTCAAAGCAATGATGTCAGAGAGAGAATAGAGAGTGGCAGTGATATTCAAAAAAGCGAGAAACAAGTACCAATGGTTGATCTTCCTTTGGGAGCCACTGAGGACAGACTTTGTGGAACTATTGATATTGAAAAGGCTCTTAGTGAAGGTGTTAGAGCTTTTGAGCCAGGTCTTTTAGCAAAAGCTAATAGAGGCTTGCTCTATGTTGACGAGGTGAACTTATTAGATGATCACCTTGTTGACGTTCTTCTTGACTCTGCTGCTTCAGGATGGAATACAGTTGAACGTGAGGGAATTTCTATTCGCCATCCTGCACGTTTTGTATTGATTGGATCAGGCAACCCTGAGGAAGGGGAATTAAGGCCTCAGTTACTTGATCGCTTTGGAATGAGCGTAGAAGTAAGAACTGTAAGAGACGCAAAACTTCGCGTTCAGGTTGTTGATCAAAGAACAGCCTTTGATAATAATCCTGAAACTTTTAGCAACTCAGTTCAAGGAAATCAAGATTCCCTTCAAAACAAAGTTGTTGCTGCTCAAAATTTACTTAGCGAAGTCACTATCGATGAGGATCTGAGACTAAAAATATCAGCTGTTTGTGGTGAATTAGACGTTGACGGGCTTAGAGGTGACATTGTGACGAATCGAGCCGCCAGAGCCCTTGCAGCATTTGAGGGGAGAAATGAGGTCACAGAAGAGGATATTGCTCGTGTTGTCTCTACAGCATTAAGACATAGACTTCGGAAGGACCCTCTAGAACAAGTTGATTCTGGAGATAGAGTCATAAAAGCTTTTTGCAAAGTATTCGAAAGAAGTGAGACTGATGATCTATCTGAATTTGAATTATCTACAATAAATTAAGTGAGAATAATTGGAATAGATCCAGGTCTTGCAAGAGTAGGTTATGGGATTATTGATGTAGTAGAAGGAAAGAAAACCATGCTTGATTGCGGAATTATCGAAACAAAATCAACGCTAAGAGAAGAAAAAAGGCTTTTAGAAATATCAAATGATTTAGGGGAAATTATAAGTAAATGGGATCCAGATTCAGCAGCAGTAGAAAAATTTTTCTTCTATCGATCAAGTACCACAATAAGCGTTGTTCAAGCTCGTGGAGTAATAATGATGACGTTAGGTAAGCACAATCTTTCAATAAAAGAATTTCCACCAATGCAAATAAAACTTGCTGTGACAGGTTATGGACATTCAGATAAACAGGAGGTACTTCAATCAGTAATGGAAGAACTCAATATTACTTCTCCGCCAAAACCTGACGACGCTGCAGATGCTCTGGCAATTGCTCTCACCGGAATATATCTTCAATAGTTAATCTATTTAAAAATATAACAATTTATATAAAAATGCAGGAAAATAATAAATTTAGAAAGGAGATTAAAAGACATGAATATACTTCAATCCGTTGCTCTAATTCATCTTTAACTCATGAAAAAATAAAGTCCAATGTCAAATCATCATTACAAATTCTTCTAAAGAGATATCATCACGAAAATAAATATATAGGGATTTATTGGCCATTAAAAGGTGAAGTGGATATAAGATTTATTAAAGGAATCAGTAAACATAAAACTGCCTTACCATCTAGTTCCAAAATCAAAGGTATAAGCTATCATCATTGGTCAGACAATAAACTAAAGCCTGATTCAAATGGAATTCCTGCACCAACTGGAGAAAATGCTATAAAACCCAGTGATATTTCATTTCTATTTATACCGGCAATAGCTATCGATGAAGAAGGATACAGATTAGGTTACGGTGGAGGTTACTTTGATCGTCTTCGTCAAAAAGATTTATGGATTTCAATACCATCATTTGTTGTTATTAGTAGTAATTGCATATCTAAAAAACCTTTACCTAGAGACGAATGGGACTTGCCATTTAACGGTTGGATCAGCGAAAATGGTCTACATCAATTAGAACCAACTAAATAATTAGCTAGAGTCTAAGATAAATCAAATATTTGATCTGAAGAGGTGACTAAAATCAAAGAGAAATCTTTCATTAATACTTATGGAAGTGATTCATTAGATAATCTTATAGAGCGTCTGCAATCAACTTCAGATCCCAAAAGGCGGTATGAATATATTTTATGGCTAGCTAAAAGTTTGCCAATTTTACCTGAAGATCTTCACCTTGAAACGACAAAAGTAAAAGGATGCATATCAGAGGTATATGTTCTTGGAGTACTACAAAATGGGAAGATTCAATGGAAAGGGTATTCAGACGCTCTCATAACAAAAGGATTGCTGGCTTTTCTCGTGAAAGGGTTAAATGATCTCACCCCTTTTGAAGTACTCTCAGTAGATGAAAAGTTCATTGAGATGACAGGACTAAGCAAAAGCTTGACACCATCAAGAGCAAATGGTTTTCTCAACATTTTCTTAAAAATGAAAGCCCAAGCAAAAAATCTCTCCTCAATAAGCTCTGATACTAAATAAATAGAGTTTTCAAAAAATTATCGCCTAATTAAAAATGAAAAAAATTGGTATTGGTTTAATTGGCTTAGGTACAGTTGGTCAGGGTGTGGCAAATATCATAAACAGCCCAAATGATAGGCATCCATTAGTTGGAGAACTTGAACTAGTATCTGTTGCAGTAAAAAATCTCCAAAAACAAAGAGACATATCCTTCCCAAATTCGATTCTCACTACAAACCCAATTGAGATAGTAAATAACCCTAATATTCAAATAGTTGTTGAAGTGATGGGTGGCATTGAGCCAGCAAAATCATTAATCATCCAAGCAATAAGATCAGGTAAATCTGTTGTAACGGCAAATAAATCAGTAATCGCAAGGTATGGAGAGGAGATAGCAAATGAAGCAAAGGCTGCTGGAGTTTATGTACTTATAGAAGCAGCAGTAGGAGGAGGAATTCCAATTATTGAGCCTTTAAAGCAATCTCTTGGAGGGAATCAGATAACCAAAGTAAGCGGAATAATTAATGGAACAACTAATTACATTCTCTCAAGAATGGATAAAGAAGGAGTTAATTACGAAGATGTTTTAAAAGATGCTCAAGAGCTTGGATACGCAGAAAGTGATCCAGCCGCTGATGTAGAAGGATCAGATGCAGCTGATAAGATTGCAATTCTAAGTGGTCTTGCCTTTGGTGGAGCAATTGATCGAGCTAAAATACCAACCACTGGAATAAATAACCTAGAAGCTATAGACGTTAATTACGCTAGAAAATTAGGTTATGGAATTAAGCTTTTGGCAATATCAGAGAAGGACAAATCTCAATCAGCAAATAAAAATAGTCAGCCTCTATCTATTTGGGTTGAGCCAACTTTGGTACCCGAAGAAAATCCATTAGCAGGAGTTCATGGAGTTAATAATGCCATCCTTGTAGAAGGAAGTCCTATTGGCCAAGTAATGTTTTTCGGGCCAGGAGCAGGATCCGGTCCAACTGCCTCAGCCGTTGTTGCCGACATACTAAATATTGCTGGTATTCAGGCAATGAGCGAAGACAGGAGCCTTAACTTAGATCCTCTTTTGTCAGCGAAAGGCTGGAGAAATTGCCACGTTGCTCTAGAGAATGAAATAACTAAAAAAAATTACATCAGAGTAATTGCAGAAGATACCCCTGGAGTAATTGGACAAATCGGAACGATTTTTGGAGAGAAAAAAATATCAATTGAATCAATTGTGCAATTTGATGCAAGTAATTGTGAAGCCGAAATAGTAGTTATTACTCACAGAATTAAGCAAGGTCTCCTAGAAGAGGCTCTTTGTGATATTAGAAATTTGCAACAAGTAAAAAGAATTGCAGCATCAATGGGTTGCCTTTAGCTAACGAAAACTAGTCAAATTCAAATTAAGTTGCTAATTATGTAATTAAGTAAAAAGAAATTATTACTTTAAATTTCTTTTCGAAACAAAGCCATGAATTCTTCTAAAACCATAATTAAAAAGGCTAGAAAAGAAATTGAAAATAATATTAACCAAGGAGATTGTGTTTATCTAAAGAATCAAGAAGAACTTTTTCAGGTATTAGGGATAGATAATGCGTACGAAAAATGCTGGGTTAGAGAATGGCCCCTCAATCCAAATGGATCACCGGTTTTCGAGATATCAATTAAACAAATAAATCCAAATCAATAAGTTTTTAGCTAATAAAAATAATTTTTTTAGAAATATATCCGAATGTTAAAAATAAGTAATTTAAAAAATATTATAAAATTATCAAGTATTTTCTTCTTGATTTTGCAGTCATCCTGCGTTCAGGTGAAGAAAAGAGAAAATATTATTGTAGCAAGTGCAGGAAAAATCGAATCCCTTGATCCTGCTCAAGCAAATACTCTTAGAACATTACAAATATTAAGTGCTCTTGGAGATACTTTATACAAAATAAATAATGAAGGAAATCTTTCTCCAAATCTAGCTAAAGATTTACCAGAAATAAGTCAAAATGGATTATTTATAGATATTCCACTAAGAGAAAATATTTCTTTTCATGATGGAAGTATTTTCAATGCTAAGGCTATGATGTTTAGCCTAAATCGTTTCATGAAAATAGGTACATTAAATTACCTGTTAAATGAGAAAATTGATGATATTGAAGTCAAAGAAGAATTTCTACTAAGAATAAAATTAAAAAAGCCATCTAGTTCTATAAAAAGTCTTTTAACATCAGTCAATCTTACACCTGTATCTCCTAATTCATATTCAAAATACAAAGATAAATTTAATAATAAAAGTTTTATAGGTACTGGGCCATATTATTTAGAAAATTTCAGTTCTAATCAGCAAGTAATCAAACCTTTCAATAATTATTGGGGTAAAAAACCTCTAAATAAAGGAATAGACTTTATAAACTATAGCAATTCTAGTACCCTTTTTAATGCAATTAAAACGAAAGAAGTTGATGTTCTAATTTCAAATTCGATAGATGATATACAGCGTATATCATTAAATAATATGGTAACAAATAAAAGACTTAAATCAGGAGAAGGGAAACCCATAGAAATTGGATTTATCACTTTGAAAAGTAACACATTGCCCTTCGAAAATAAAAAGATTAGAGAAGCTTTATCATATACAATTGATAGAGACTTAATTAGTAAGCAAGTTAGTTTTGGTACTAGAGAGCCATTAAGATCAATAGTGCCACCACATTTACATAAAAAAGAATTTTGGCCATGGCCAAAATATAATCCTAATCAGGCAAGATATTTATTAAAGAAGGAAGGCTACTGTGAAAACAATATTCTTAGCATTCCATTAACATTTAGATCTAATGTTCCTGCAGATAAGTTACTTGCTCTTACATGGAAAGATCAAATAAAAAGAGATTTATCTGATTGTATAAAAATCAAGCTAAATGGGGTAGAATCAACAACAGTTTACAAACAACTTTCAGAAGGTTCTTTTGAAGCAGTCGTATTAGATTGGACTGGAGCATATCCTGACCCAGAAGCATACTTAACTCCCTTATTAAGTTGTACTAAAATACAGAATCATACTTGTCTTAAAGGAGAAGCTGTTTTCAGTGGTAGTTTTTGGGGCAATAAACAAGTACAAGAACTTTTGGAGAGAAGCGAACAATTAGAAGGTGTAAATAGATTAAATACTTTAATAAAAGTTGAACAATTTGCAGCGCTGGGAAATTCCTACTTACCAGTTTGGCTAGTCAAGCCTAAAGCTTGGTCATTAACAGATATCAGTGAACCAGAATTCACAAGCAATGGATTAATCATTCTTAAAAAATTAAAGAGAGATTAATTTTGTCAACTAATAAGGAACTTTGTAAATATATCTTATCGAGATTAGCTCTTTTACCAATTATGCTTTGGATCATTTCAAGCTTAGTATTTATATTATTGAGAATTGCACCAGGTGACCCGGTAGATGCAATTCTAGGAACTCGAGCGAATGAATTAGCACGTGAGACTCTAAGAATTAAACTTGGATTGGATAAACCTTTAAGTAATCAATATATTGATTACTTAAGTAATTTAATGCATGGAAATTTAGGAATTTCACTAAACACTCAAGAACCTGTAAAAGTAATTATTTCTAAAGCACTTCCTGCAAGTATTGAACTAGCAATATTTGCAATATTAATAGCATCTTTAATTGGTTATTTAATTGGTTTTTTAGGAGCAGTTAAACCAGAGGGAAAGATAGATTTTATTGGAAGGATTTTTGGAATTGGCACATATGCTCTTCCTCCCTTTTGGGCGGCTATGTTATTTCAAATAATTTTCGCTGTATTGCTAGGCTGGTTCCCTATTGGTGGAAGAGTACCACCTGGTTTAATAGCTCCTACTTCAGTAACTGGGTTTTTAATTTTAGATAGTATTTTAAATAAAAACATTGACATGCTTTTTAGTTCTATTAAACATTTAATATTACCTTCCTTCACTCTAGGAATATTATTAAGTGGAATATTTAGTCGCTCCCTAAAATTAAATTTAGAAGAAATCTTAAAAAAAGATTATATCGATGCTGCAAAAAGCAGAGGAATCAAAGAGTCTAGAATATTAATTAATCATGCTTTACCAAATACACTTCTACCAATATTGACAATTACGGGGTTAACTGTTTCTTCTTTAATTGGTGGAGCACTGTTAATTGAAATAACATTTTCATGGCCTGGCATTGCTCTAGGCCTTCAAGAGGCTATCAACCAAAGAGACTATCCTGTAGTGCAAGGTATAGTTGTTACCATATCAAGCATTGTTGTCATGATTAGTGTTGGAATTGATATCGCTATTGCATACATTGATCCAAGAGTCAGCTACTGAACTTTTATAAGTTTTTCTATTAAAGACTTATCCAAAATATGAAACTTAAGCTCACCCTTCGTTAAATTGGTTTTTGAAGGAATTGATTTTTTTTCTTCAAGTATTTCTAAGAAGGTTATTATCTCAAAAGCCAATAGGCTCTGAACGGAAAGAGGATGATAACCCACAATTGATTCTCCTAGATTAAATAAATCCTTTCCTTCTGCCTGATTTATCTGTCCCTCAACTCTAATAGGAGAAAAATGACTTGCTCCTTCAATTAAAAGAACTCTGCTCAATTGGCTTGAACTTATAGATAGAAATAATCCTAACTGCTCACTAATAGATGGTGTAACCAAATCAAAAGTTCCTCCTGTTAGGAAAAGAGGGACATTAATTTGATTATTTAAATTCTTTTGCCACAAAAAACTACCAAAGCTATTCATACCAACAATAGCTGAAAGATTTTCAATATTTTTTCTATTTGGCAAATTAATATCTGCGAGCTGACATTGTAAAAGTGAAGATAAATTCGTAAGAGAAAGATTATCAAGTACCTTCTGACATCTATTTTCAAGTTGATCATCTATTTTTGCGCCCGAAGCCAAAATAGCGGTGAGAGATCCTAAAGAATGTCCCATCAAGATCACATTATCTGCTGAAATATCAATCTTGCCTATCTTTTTCGCTTGAAGAGCACTATGTAAATCTTTCAAACGATCAGGAATAACTTCAGCACCTGGAAGAGGATGTTTTCCTTTTAATAAAGCTTCTAGTGAAGATGAATCACTACCTGGATGATCGAGAACAACAACAGGCCAACCATTATGACTAAGACTTCTTGCAAGCCAACTAAAATGGTTAGGGTCGCCACCCAAGCCTGGCATAAACAAAACCCAATTTTTTCTAGTTTTTTCTCTTAAAGAAGGGTTCCATACTTCTAACTTTAAAGGCTCGTTTCGATGCGAAACAAGTAATGGAATCAACTCATACTCAGTCTCTTTGATCTCAAACTTAGAGATTTTTCTTTCCTCTCTCGGGCTTGAAATCTCATTAAGTGAAACCAAATCAGAGATTAGTTTTTGTTGTTTTTTTAATTCACTCCTCCAATTATTAGCTACTTCAATCCATCCATCCAAATCAATATGAATTGCTTTCACTGCAAGTGAATTAAGAAGGTCAAGGGTTGTCACCTCATCTTTTTTATTTAAAAGATTTTCAAGAGTATCAAGGACACTTTCACCAGAACTATCTTCATCCATAAGAATTAGATCACTAACTTCATCAAGTAATTTTCGACCCGACCAACTTCTCAAAATTTGTCTAGCCATACTTTTATCTCTTACTAAGGGGGTATTTAAAAACTTTGCCAAACCCTTCCTTTCCTTAAATCCAAGTAAATTAAGCCAGCTGGCTAATTCTGAATTTGCTTGCTCCTCACCATTACTCCAGTCAATCAATTCTTTGATAGATATTGGAAGAGACATTCCATCAAAATGAATTTCAAATCTTTCTGCAGCTTGAAGTCTTGTATAGATGAAGTTAGGAGCTAATAAGCTTCCAACTGTCCCAAGAACAACTAATTTTTTGATAAATGAATTTAGTCTCAACTTCTAATTTTAGAAATTATTGGGAGAGATTCCCTGTTTCCCTAAGAGTAATCATAAAGGCTCGATTGTGGACAGCGATAGGTGCAGGCGGGGTATTGTATTTAAGTCCAATAATTTTTAATAGTTTAGGTTTTACAGCTGAACAAATTGGAAGTGGGATCACAACTGCAGCATTAGCTGGAATAACTACAAGATTTGGCACAGGCTATTTCCTTGATAAAAACTTTAGCTATAGGGAAGCAATTAAAATTGCTTGCTTAGTTGCGACATTGTCTGATTTTATCCTCTTTTTTTCTCAAAATTATTTTGATTATCTTTCTGGACAGTTTTTCTTAGGAGCTGCAGCTGGGGTTTATTGGCCTTCTGTAGAATTAGCAGTCCCATCCAATTGTGAAAATACAATCAAATCAAGTGAAGGTTATGCACTTGCAAGAAGTGCTGATGCAATTGGAATTACTATAGGAGTTTTATTAGGGACAATTGGAACATTTATAGAATTCACGAGAGTAATATATTTCATAGATTTTGTTTGCATGATATATATATTTTTTATTCTTATGAATAAACTAAAGATAGTAAGAAAGGATATACAAATAAAGGAGGAAATTCTTATAAAAAATATATTTAAAAAGTCTTTGCAATTGAATAGTATAAAATGGATAATAGATTTAATTCCTTTATTATCAATAACTCTTTTTGTAACAGGGGTAATGACTTTATTACAAAGTATTCTTCCATTAGACTTGGTAAATGGTGGAATAGCAAGACCGCCACTAATAGAGCAAAAAGTAGCCACACTTGTTACAATTAAACTTATTTTACTTGCAATTTTTCAATGGCCCGTTGGTTATATCTTAAGGAATAAAAAATCATCCTATAAATTCAGAATATGCTTAATATCCTTACTAATTGGATTTGTTTTACTATTACTTTCTAGTTTCCTACTAAATGGATATTTGTTAATACTTATAGCCTTTTTTCCACTAACAATCGCTTTATGTATATTCCTCCCTTCTGCATCAGACGCAATTATAAAATCTTGTCCAATAAAATATCGTGGCTCTGCAATAGCCTTATATTCGCAGTGTTTTGGCATTAGCGCCCTAAGTATTCCTTGGATGGCTGGGAAATTAATTGATAAATACGATACAGCTTTTCAATTATGGTTAATAGTTAGTTTTGTTTGTATATTTTTAATTCCTATTTGTAAAAGGATCAAATAAATAATATCAAATATTTAAATTTATTTTATCTCTATTCAATTCTTCAATTCTTAATTCTCTTAAGAATAAAAATAGAGGTGCAGAAAAAGCGAAAGCAATTGTAAATGTAGCTAAGATTACAATCCATAAATTTTTCATCTCTAATCTATTCGATTCGGAAATTATCCAAACCAAGATTGCTGTAGAGCCAATAAAAAGATCTCTAGATAAGGACTGAGAAGCTGGATTATTATTAGCTAATTCTATAAATAATTGTATGTCAAAAGAGGGACCATAACTTTTAGCAAATTCGATATTAGCTAGAGTGGGCAATATAGCCCCAAGCAAAGCCAATAACAAGTAAGCCCATTTAAACCAGTTAATTTGTTTTATCATAGTAAAGTTTTAATTTAATACAAAATAATATATCAGAACAATTTGGTATTCTTCTTATTTTATGAATAAAATACTTTTTAGATTTACCAATTAAATCAACAAACTATATTAAAGGAAAGATCGTTTATTAAGAATGCAAAATTACTCACCTAGAAAAATATTTAAGCTGCCAAAACTTAAATTAGCTGTTATTGGTCACATTGAATGGGTAACATTCTTAAAAGTTGATCAGCTTCCATTGGCTGGTCAAATTTCACATGCAAAAGATTCCTTTGAGGAAGCTGCAGGAGGCGCTGCGGTAGCCGCTGTGCAAATGGCTAGAATAACAAATGGTCCTGTTGACTTGATAACATCATTGGGAAAAGATGATTATGGTGAAAAATGCTACGAAAGGCTAACTAGACTTGGTTTAAATTTAAAAGTAGCATGGCGCGAAAAGCCCACAAGAAAAGGCATTAGCTTAATTAGCAAAGATGGTGAGAGAGCAATTACTGTTATTGGACAACGATTACAACCCAATGCAGCAGACGATCTCCCTTGGAGTGATATGAAAAATTACGATGGTATTTTTGTGACCGCTACTGATGAAGAAGGTTTAAGACTTGCCAGAAAAGCTAAATTTCTTGCGGCTACGCCACGAACTGGGAAAAAAACACTAACATTTTCAAATGTCAAGATAAATGCTTTAATCGGCAGCGGCCTTGATCCTGGTGAAAGAATAAATTACGAAGAGCTATCCCCAAAACCAAATATATACATAGCTACAGAGGGGAAGTCAGGGGGTATTGTTTATCCTAAAAGACAAAGGTATAAATCAACGAAACCAAGCTCAAAAGAAATTGATAGCTATGGATGTGGCGACTGTTTTGCTGGAGCAGTTACTACTGCTCTTTCAGCAAAACTGGATTTAGATCTAGCGATTAACATAGGTGCATATTATGGAGCTGAGTGCTCAACACATTACGGACCTTACTAAAATGCAAGAAAAAAATATAAACAAATCTTCAATAGAAACTAATAATTCAGTTATAGATAATTTCATAATCGTCTTATTTTCAATAATTACTCTTTTTCTTGAATCAATAATGATTATTGTCAGTTTTTTTAAAAAGGGTATTTTTAAAAAAGAGATACTTTCCAAGAAAACTGACCTAGGTTTCGATTTAATAATAAAAAGAAAATAAAATATTAAAATAAAATATTTAATCTCAGATTTTAAACTAACTAGCTTTATTTCTTTTAAGTTGCTTTAATTGCAATAGAAGTAAATTAAGCGTAGTGAAACTAATTCCAATATTTTTAGCAATAATTTCTATGTACATATTTTTAACCGTAAAAAAAAGAAAAGGATTATCCAATCGTAAAACTTTAATAGAGAGATTTAAGCAAAGGTTCAAAAATATAAATGTTCGTAGAAAAAGAATATCTGAGGAATTTAATAATTCTCTTTTACTTGATCCTTATAAGAATATCCCTTTAGGCACATGGTATTCAGAAAATGAATTAAGAGAAAAAGCAGATATTCATAGGGCAAGACTAAGCAAGTTTGGTAAATCAAAGGTAAATGGACAGATGCTATTTTTAGGGCCAAAGGGAGGAATATATAAACTAAGTGATGATGGCAAAAAAATTTATGTGTAAACCTTAAAATACTCTAAAAGAAGGAAATTAATAAAATCAAATTATTGCTAAAATCCACTTGTAAAATTGGTTAATTTAAATTGTATTTATACCTAATGGTCTCTTTTGGAGAATTGGAATTATCTAACCTGACATTTTGGAGCCTTGTAAGTATTACTGTATTATTTGTCATCTCGTTTATTTTATCAACAATTCCTCTTACCAAAAACATACAGCGCAAAAAGAAAGTTCCTCAAAAGATTGAACATTAAGCAGCCTGCTTATACTCTGAAAAATCTCTATTAGCCCAATGGCCTTTTTTGATAGAAAGATGAGCTAACACTTCATTCTCTCTATCCTCCATCAAGGGTTTAGAATTGGCGTCATTAAATACTTGATTTGAGATTTCACCAGAAGATAACTGAGAAAGTTTTTTTTGATATTTAAGAGCAAGATTTTCAATAGAAAACCCTTTTGGATCAGTGCGATGAGGCCAAAAAAATTTCAAAACAACATAAGTCTCTTTTCTCAAGAAACCCAAAAAAAACAGAATTGCAACTAATTTATATTTTTCATAACAAAACAGTTTAGATATTCAAAAGACTAAGTTGCTGGCATTGCTGGTTTATATGAATCTTTTTCTCCTACACATTCAAGACTTTCCCTTGTAGAGACCCCTGTTATTGGATTAACTCCGTCTGCAATTTTACAAAGGTTCCTCTGATCTTCGCTATCAAGAATTGCAAAAGTAAAATCAGCTCCATCAATTTTAGCGCCTGCAAAACTGCTACCAGAAGCAATCATATTAACCAAAACTGCATTTCTAAGATCAGTTTTCTGAAAATTAACTCGATCTGAAAGAGTATCTGTAAGATCAATCCCATTAAGATTGGAACCTTTTAAATCTGACAAAGTTAATGTTGTTCCATGAAGGTCAACATCACTAAAATCAGCATCCCTTGCTACTGCACCTGCTATCGAAGATAAGTGCAGATCCTCTCCGTGAAAGTTAAAACCAGTTATGTCAGAGCGGACATAGCTTGGAACTTCATCACCAATTCCTTTTGTAGCAACATTTGCTCCAGCAAAAACTGGATTTATCCCAAAAAATATAACTAATAAACTCAATGCTAAATTGATTATTTTGAAGGTAAATCGATCAAAATTCATGATTAAAAATGAAAATCCATCTGTTTAAAGCAATTATCCATCTTCTTTAAGTGAAATATGTACATTGATAAGACAATTTAATGTATTAGGACTTTCAAGACTATTACAAAAGAGGTTTACCAGAAATAAATTCATGCATAACAGGATTCATCCAATAAAAGCCCACAAATAACATTACAAATAAATTAAAAATCAGCAAAGCTCCTCCCAGTAAAAAGGTTTGATCATTTGAAGTATTAACTTCTGCAGTTTCTTGTGCTATCGCTTGTAAATTCTGATTCATTTTTCTGAAAAAGACCAAACCAAGTTACTAGAAAACAAAAAGAAATGAGGCCCTAACTGAAAAATTAACGTGATCTTTCTATTTTTTTAAGATTTGAAAAATATTTCGATTGATAACTTTTGATTCACGGTGCTTGAATCTTTCTATGTTTTTAAAAATCAACCTACCAATAGAGAATTAAAATCTGTAAAAAATTGATTCTCTTATGCCATTCATTCAAATCAACACTTCCTCCAAAAGTTTTGTAGAAAATGAAGATTTACTCCAAAAAGATATTTCAAAAATGGTCGCTAATTTAACCAAAAAACCTGAAAATTACGTAATGACGATGATCCAAAGAGATTCCAAGATGACATTTGCTGGGTCCGATGAGCCGTGCTGTTTTATAAAGGTTAAATCAATTGGCTCACTAAACCCTTCCTCGATGAGCAAGTCTTTGTGCGAGTTAATTGCATCTAAAACCAATATAAATACAAATAGGATCTATATAGAATTTTTCGACGTTAAAGCCTCAAATTGGGGTTTCAATGGTTCAACATTTGGATAATAAATTTATTATTTTTTTTAATTAATGCTAAAAATATTTAAATTAAATTAACTAACTATTCATATAACTAAGAGAGTTCACAACCCTTTTCCGCACATAACTTTTCAATAGAAGGTCGGAAAGTTAGTTTTAATCTATATTTTGCCCATATCCCATAAATAGACTCAATAAATTTATCAAAAATAGGGATTTTTGTAGGAGCATAAATCCAACCTAAACCAATCAAACTATAAGCCTCTTGAAAAACTTTAATATCCTTAATTAATGAACCATCACTTTTTAAAGCATGGATTCTCTCCATCGCCTGTTTATAATTAAAACCGTATTTAAAATCTAAATAAAAATCAGAACTATTAATGTCAATAAATCTTAGATATCCCTTTTGATTTCTTGATTCCAAAAAATCAACCTCTCTTTTACATAAGGGGCATTCCCCATCAAAAAAAATAGTGAGTTTGACCGTATTCATAAAAAATTTCAATACCTATAAGGGTTTAAATTTAAGAAGGAAAAGCTATATTCGTTGGTCAATGTAAATAAACACTTGTTAGCATCAAAAATAAGAGCGATCTTAATGATATCTAACTGATAAAAAAAATGGGTCCACTATTTATTTTCATATTATTCTCAGTTTTACTTGTTTCCGCCTTACTTTTCTTCAACAAAGGGGAGAAAGCTCAAGAGATTAAAACCATTCTCAAAGAAATATACGAAAATTTTAAAGAACTCTTCTCAAATTTCAAAAAGCTTTTTTTGGTAATTAAAGAACTAATTCAAGCAAAATTAGATCAAGACCCAACTCAACTGAAAGATGAATCAATAGAGTCGAAACCTGGAGCAATCGCGGGAACTGAATTAACCGCTGAGCCTGAAGCTATCTCTGAACCTGAAGTAATCCCTGAGCCTGAAGTAACCCCTGAGACTGAAGCTATCTCTGAGCCTGAAGTAACCCCTGAGACTGAAGCTATCTCTGAGCCTGAAGTAACCCCTGAGACTGAAGCTATCTCTGAGCCTGAAGTAACCCCTGAGACTGAAGCTATCTCTGAGCCTGAAGTAACCCCTGAGACTGAAGCTATCTCTGAGCCTGAAGTAACCCCTGAGACTGAAGCTATCTCTGAGCCTGAAGTAACCCCTGAGACTGAAGCTATCTCTGAGCCTGAAGTAACCCCTGAGACTGAAGCTATCTCTGAACCTGAAGTAATTACTGAACCTGAGATCTTCCCAACCAGCGAAATAGAGAAACCTTCTGAAGATTCAATTTATGAAAAGAATATTGATATAAAAACGGAGTAATTTTTAATTAAATATTTTTTTCCAATAAAAAGCCTCATCAAATTTGATGAGGCTTTTTGATTGAAATTTGAGATTGAATCTACTAACTCTCAGTTGTTGCGAGAGAAGCTACTGATCCAACCACACGACGGAAGTCAAAGCCCATGGCTCTAAGAGCATGCCAAATGTGACCTTGAATAAAGAAAAACCCAAAGTAATAATGAACATTTGACAATGCTGCTCTAGTTGTATGGCCTAAAAACGCAGTGCTATCTGAGACATCCCCTGTGTCTACCCAATAAGGAGAAATTCCAAATTTCAAAGCCAAAGGCTCTCCATACCAATCAATTGGATAAACAGTTGTATTTTGTGCACACCAGAATGCAGCAACAATTGCCATCCAGCCAATACCAGCAAGAGACCATGAAAGAACTGCTTCTGCTGAAAGCAATCCTTTACCTTTGAATTCAGTGTATTCGCCTAGTTGTTTTGTAGCTATGTGCCAGGCACCACCACTTATTTGAACAAATGCTAAAAATGCATGTCCGCTCATTACTTCTTCAAGACTGTCAATGGTTAGGAAGTCGAACTGATGCCCGTAAACCATTCCAAAATCACCATATCCAGGGAAGATTGTTCTGATTTCACCTATGGCTGGGTCATAAATTCCATGCCATCTTGCCCACTCTACGAACCAAATATTTGCAACACCAAAGAAAATCAAATGATGTCCAAGAATGAAAGTCAAATTATCTGGGTTGTCCCACTCTAATTTGAATTTCCTAGTGGTAGGGATGGGACCATCTTTCAGGTCCGGATCAAATAAGAGTGAATGAGCTAATCCAGCAGTTCCATATACAGCTGAGAAAATCAAATGGAAGATAGCAATTGTTGCTACGCCAGCTCCAGTCCAGACTCCAGCTTCATCAAAGCCAAGTCCAAGAGAGGCAAGATGTGCAAGAAAAATGGAACTTTGATGTCCCATTGGTATTTCTGGGTTGTAACGCGCAAGCTCCCACAGGGTACTTCCACCTGCTGCAAAGCAAATTAGGCCTGTGTGTCCGATATGTGACCCGATGAATCGACCAGCGCGATTGGTCACCACAGAATTGCCAACCCACCACCCGTAGGTGACGTCTGGGTTTCCGTAGGTCTGCATAATTAAGGAATTAAAGTCGAAATTTTGGGTACCTTACACTTTTTAGAATTGTTTTTACCAGAATAGTTAGAGGTCTTTATAGGTCTCTCTCATTTTTTACAAAATAATCTCTTTTTACAAGAAAAAAAGGCAAAAAAATACCCTCCTAAAGGGAGGGATATTTTTGTTTTTTTTTTAATCTATCTTGGAGCTCTTCCATTGAATCCAGCGCCTTCAACCCTGACTGTTGCGCCTTCAGTATTACCAATTGCTTCGGAAACCTTCTTAAAGTCGAATCCTAAAGCACGTAAAGCATGCCAGAAATGACCCTGTAAGAAGAAAAATCCAAAGTAATAATGAACATTAACTAAAGCAGCTCTCGTTGTATGACCAAAGAAAGCTGTTATGCCAGTGCTATCAGCTGTATCTATCCAATAAGGTGCAACTGAGAACTGTAACTTCAAAGGCTCACCAAACCACTCAATTGGATAAACGGTTGTATTGGTAGCAGCCCAGAAAGCTGCAACAATTGCCATCCAACCAATACCGGCAAGAGACCATGAAAGAACAGCCTCAGCGGATAGCAATTCAGCTCCTTTGTACTTACTCCATTCACCAAGTCTCTTGTCTTCCCATTGAGTTGAACCTGCAACCATATGAATAGTTGCGCCGGTCAATTCTGCAAAAGCAAGAAATGCATGGCCACCCATTACATCTTCGAGACTATCAATTCCGATGAAATCAAATTGACGACTCCATATCATCGTCAAATCTAGATTGTAATTAACCTGTCTTACTGCACCAATAGCTGGATCATATATGCCATGAATTCTTGCCCATTCAACAAAGGCTATACAAGCCATTCCAAAGAAAAATAAATGATGGCCCAGGATAAACGTCTGATTATCTGGATTATTCCATTCCAATTTAAACTTTCTAGCTCTTGGAACTTCGCTGTCTGCAACATCAGCCTCAAAATAAACTGCATGCAATAAAGCACCACCCCCGTAAACCATTGACAAAACCAAGTGAACAATGGCTACGGCTGCAACACCAACACCAGTCCAAGCTCCAGCCTCGTCAAAACCTATGCCAAAGGCGGCAAGATGCCCCAAGAATAAGGAGCTTTGATGCCCCATAGGGATTTCTGGGTTGTAGCGAGCAAGTTCCCAAAGGGTACTTCCTCCAGCCGCGAATGCGATCAAGCCTGTATGCCCAATATGGGAGGCGATAAATCGACCAGAACGACTTGTGACCACAGAATTACCAGCCCACCACTCGTAAGTAACGTCTGGATTTCCATAGCTCTGCATAATTTCTAAGCGAATCAGGGAAATATGGGTGCAGATTACACTCTGTTCAATTGATATGTGCAGAATAGTTAAAGGTCGTTATGTTTGAAATTCTTTTTTCCAGATATAAAAGGGACGTCAATTCTTATTAGCTTTATCAAATCAATGCTTCTCAAGAATTAAATACACCAAAAGAAAAAAATTTTTATACAAAAAAAGAAACAAAAAAAAAGAGAGGATTAAATCCTCTCTTTATAAAATCAATTTTTTTAAGACAATCAGTAAAGCTGAGCAGGAAGAGGCTCTTTTAGCACTTTCTTAAAATCAAATCCCATTGCTCTTAAAGCATGCCACAAATGACCTTGAAGGAAGAAAAATCCAAAGTAATAATGAACATTTGCTAGAGCAGCTCTAGTGGTATGACCAAAGAAAGCTGGACCTCCTGAAAGATCAACACTATCTATCCAATAAGGTGCAATACCAAACTTCAAGATCAATGCTTCCCCGTACCAAGCTTCTGGGTAAACAGTAGTGTTCTGTGCACACCAGAAAGCTGCAACAACTGCCATCCAACCAAGTCCTGCGCAGGAGAAAGAAAGAATTGCTTCAGCAGAAAGAAGACCCGCTCCTTTGAACTTTGTATATTCTCCAACTTGCTTGGTAGCGATATGGAAAGCACCACCAGTGATTTCTAAGAAAGCCAAGAAAG
Organism: Prochlorococcus sp. G4PB17; assembly: GCF_059772445.1. Classification (NCBI taxonomy): domain Bacteria; kingdom Bacillati; phylum Cyanobacteriota; class Cyanophyceae; order Synechococcales; family Prochlorococcaceae; genus Prochlorococcus; species Prochlorococcus sp. G4PB17. The sequence continues at coordinate 703,912 of NZ_CM186288.1, forward strand.
CATGGCCACCTAGAACATCTTCAAGGCTATCGATAGCCAAGAAATCAAATTGATGATTCCAAATATTGGTCAGGTTAAGGTTGTACTCAACTTGTCGAACAGCTCCTAATGCTGGGTCATAAATTCCATGAATTCTGGCCCATTCAACGAACCAAATACATGCAACACCAAAGAAAAGTAAATGGTGACCAAGTATAAAAGTCTGATTATCTGGGTTATCCCATTCAAGCTTAAACTTTCTAGCTTGAGGAACCTCGGAATCTTGCATATCGCCTACGAATAGCACTGAATGCAATAAGCCACCGGCTCCATAAACCATTGATAGAACCAAATGCACGATGGCTATGGAAGCGACACCTGCTCCTGTCCAAGCACCAGCTTCATCAAAGCCGATACCAATTGAAGCTAAATGAGCAAGAAAGATAGAACTCTGATGTCCCATTGGAATATCAGGATTGTATCTTGCAAGTTCCCAAAGGGTACTTCCACCTGCTGCAAAGGCTATTAAGCCAGTATGAGCAATGTGCGCAGCAATGAATTTACCTGATTTGTTTGTAACCCCAGCATTTCCAGCCCACCAACCATAGGTGACATCCGGGTTTCCGTAGGTCTGCATGATTTAAGAATTTTGGCGTAATACGGTGATCACACCTTACAGGCAGGTGAATTCAAAAACTACCAATATTCATAAGGCGTATAAAGAAGTAGTAAAGTTTTTTTTCTTCAAATTCGCTTAAACCCCAACTAAACTAGGTTTTCATGGAAATACTCAAGAAAAATTTAAATATAAAAAATGAAATCTGCTTTACAACTTGAATTACAAGACCTACATGGACTTCCGTATTTTGCGACAATAATTTGGTTTGTTCTGCTTGGCGTTTCACTATTAGCAATAGTTTTTTATCTTCTTAAAAAAAAGTCCAAGTTCAAAGATAACGCTAATAATGATTTCCCCGCAGAGAAAAAATCTCGTCCAAAAGGGTTTTAAATGACTAAGAAAAATTTGTTTTTCATTGTTGGTTCTCAAATTAATGTAATATCCTCAAACACGGGTTTGGCATAGTGGCCACCTGGGTTAACTATAAAAACAATTTTTTTACTCAATGATTGATTTTTCTCACCTTCTTGATTTTGCCACTCAACTTCCACACCCATCAGATATTGGTTTAATCAAACCATCCGGTGGATTTAATATAGTCGCAGCTCTTTGTGGACTTGGAGCAGTCTTTGGAGCGTCTCAATTCTTCTACTATTCTGATGATTCAAAAAGAATCGATCCTTGGGCTAAGCCTGAAAACTACAAAAACTAAATAAAGTTCAGCCCCCTTTAATTTTTTTCATAAAAAAGAGTCTCGTCAAAAAACGAGACTCTTTTTTTATGCTGAAAGACTCAGATAATCAATCAGTAAGAGTAACTCTTGCTCCATCAAGATTACTAATCGCATCAGTAACCTTTTTAAAATCAAATCCTAAAGCACGTATTGCATGCCATAGGTGTCCTTGAATAAAGAAGAAACCAAGATAGTAATGCACATTTGCAAGCCATGCTCTTGAAGTATGGCCACTAACAACACCAGTCATGTCAGCAGTATCAATCCAATACGGAGAGATCCCAAACTTAAGGGCTAATGTTTCTCCATACCAAGCCTCAGGGTAAACAGTTGTATTGGTTGCGCACCAGAAAGCGGCAATAATTGCCATCCAACCAATACCAGCAAGAGACCATGAGAGAACTGCTTCAGCAGAAAGAATATTCTTTCCTTTGAATTCTGTGTATTCTCCAACCTGCTTAGTAGCGATATGGAAAGCACCACCTGTGATTTCAACAAATGCTAGGAAAGCATGACCTCCCATTACATCCTCAAGACTGTCAATAGACAAGAAATCAAACTGATGATTCCATATATTAGTCAAATTGAGGTTGTACTCAACTTGTCGAACAGCCCCTAAGACTGGGTCATAAATTCCGTGAATCCTTGCCCATTCAACAAACCAAATACATGCAACACCAAAGAAAATCAAATGATGCCCAAGAATAAAAGTTTGATTATCTGGGTTATCCCATTCAAGTTTGTATCTGGATGCCTGGCGATGCTCAGGACGATCATCTGCCCACAAACCTGAACTATTTTGAGTGTCTTCACTAAAAAGAAGTGAATGCAAAAGCCCAGCCCCTGCATAAACCATTGAGCAAATTAAATGGAATACACCAATAAAAGCAATTGATGTTCCATCGAACACTGTTCCAGTTGGATCAAAACCAATACCAATAGAAGCAAGATGCGGAATGCTAACCATTCCTTGATGACCCATTGGTATATCTGGGTTGTATCTAGCGAGCTCCCAAAGTGTGTTTGCACCCGCTGCGAAACAAATCAATCCTGTATGAGCAACATGCGAGCCGATAAATCGGCTTGACTTATTTGTTACGACAGAATTACCAACCCACCACCCGTAGGTGACGTCTGGGTTTCCGTAGGTCTGCATAGTTGAGGAAATTGAAGTCGAAATTCGACCTACCTTACATTTAGTGCAATAAATTTGCTTGAAATCGTAAAAGGTCTTTATTTAATGAACAAAAACAATGAATAATCAAGCTTTGATTATTCATTGTTTTTCCTTAAAAAGCACCTAAAAATTGGATTGGAGAATCTTTGTTAGGTAAATCAATTTTTTAAACAAATAAAAGCCCCGTAAAAATTACGAGGCTTTATGTGAAGTATCGGTTAATTAAATGAATTAGCCGTTAAGCGTAACTTTTGCGGTATCCAAGCTCGCAACAGCATTTGTAACTCTCCTGAAGTCAAAGCCTAATGCTCGGATTGCATGCCACAAATGACCTTGTAAAAAGAAAAATCCAAAATAATAATGGACATTAGTTAATGCAGCTCGTGTGGTGTGACCAGCAAATGCAGTGCTATCACTTACATCTACCGTGTCAATCCAATAGGGAGATATACCAAACTTCAAAGCCAAAGGCTCTCCATACCAAGCCTCGGGATAAACAGTTGTATTGGTTGCGCACCAGAAAGCTGCGACTATAGCCATCCAACCAATACCGGCCAAAGAGAAAGAGAGTACAGCTTCAGCAGAAAGGATATTCTTACCTTTGAATTCTGTGTATTCCCCAACCTGTTTTGTAGCTATATGGAATGCGCCCCCTGTAATTTCAACAAATGCTAGGAAAGCATGGCCTCCCAAAACATCTTCAAGATTATCAATGGCCAAGAAATCAAACTGATGATTCCATATATTGGTCAAATTAAGGTTGTACTCAACTTGTCGAACTGCTCCTATGGCAGGGTCGTAAATTCCGTGAACTCTTGCCCATTCAACAAAAGCAATACAGGCAACACCAAAGAAAATAAGATGGTGACCAAGAATGAATGTCAAGTTATCAGGATTGTCCCATTCAAGCTTGAATTTTTGTGTAGTAGGTCCTGGCCCATCAGCCAAATCTCCATCAAAGAGAAGAGAGTGAGAAAGAGCTCCACCTGCATATACAAGCGAAGCAATAATATGAACTATTGCTACTGAAGCAACATTAGCTCCAGTCCAAACGCCTGCATCATCAAATCCAATTCCAATAGATGCAAGATGAGCAAGAAAGATAGAACTTTGATGCCCCATAGCGATAGAAGGATCAAACCTGGCCAACTCCCAAAGAGTGCTAGCTCCCGCCGCAAATGAAATCAGGCCAGTATGACCTGCATGAGCTGCAATAAACTTTCCAGCACGGTTAGTAACCCTAGAATTACCAGCCCACCACCCGTAGGTGACATCTGGATTTCCATAGGTTTGCATATGAAATTAGGGGGGTATATATATTTTATAGATTACAAGTTAGTAGACTTTTTAACTATATAAAACCAAAAGAAAAAGCCTATGATTAATAATTTAATATCATTTTATACGTGGGCATAAGTAAAACTTAACAATCAGATTAGTAGTTAAAAATACAAAAACATAGATTGGATAAGTTTTACATTTTAAACAATGAAAAAAGATAAGTTCTGCTTAAGTACAATCTTAAGTCTTTAATTACTGGAAGAGCGCAAGCGCTCTTCCAGTGTTGACAGAAAAAAAACTTCGACTTCAATTCCCATCAACAAATCTGTCATAACAAAAATCAATCCTAAGTGCGAGAACAAATAATTCTTTTAATGCATCCAAAACAAATTGATTGAAAATGTCTTTTCATAAATCCCAATAAATATTAGGGATTAACGTACATACAGCGATAGAAATTACAGTTAAAATAATAAAAAAAATTTTAAATATCATACCAAAAAATCTAAAATCTAATGAGATTGATCGCATTGTCGAAATGGCCTGGGAGGACAGAACACCTTTTGAAGCTATCGAATTTCAATTCAACCTCAAAGAGAAAGAAGTTATTAAGTTAATGCGCTCAAATTTAAAAACATCTTCTTTTAAAATGTGGAGAAAAAGAGTTTCTGGAAGGAAATCAAAGCATGGATTCTCTGATCAGATAACAAGGTTCAAGTCACCAAACCAAAAGTGAAAATCAAATTAATAAAAAATTGTCCAACTTGCCTAAGAGATTTTCAATGGAGAAAGAAATGGGCTAAAGATTGGGAAAATGTCATTTACTGCTCAGAAAGATGTAGAAGAAGAAAAAATCAAAAATAATTATATTGATTAATTTTTCGCACTTTAAAAAGATTCCAGTTATTTTAAATTTACTTCTTAAGGGTTTTCTGAGAAGTAACAAATTTATTAGTAAAGTAAGATGAGAAAAATATTCCTGATTTTTCCAAATCAATTATTCAAAATAAAAAAACAATTTTCTGATGTCAGACATATTGCATTAATACAAGACAGCTTATTTTTTGGTTGTGATTCTCAATGGCGACAAAAATTTCATCGTCAAAAAATAATTTTTCACAAAGCAACAATGGATTCTTACGAAGAAGATCTAAAAAGTCGTGGCTTTAATGTGATTTATATAAAGCATAAAAGAGAAACAAAAACTGAAGACAATCTCAAATCCCTTGCAGAAAAAGGTTTTAATTATTTTATTACATATGAAGCATTTGATTGGTCTCTAAAAAATAGAATTAATGATTTCTCCTTGAGAAATAATATAAAGTTGGAAATAAGAAAAAATGATATGTTTATCACTTGTAAAGATATATCTGATGAAATCCTCAATCAAAAGAAAATTCATGGAATGCAGAAATTCTATAAGTTACAAAGACAAAAGCTAAATATTCTTATTGAAAAAGATGGTTCCCCAACTGGGGGCAGTTGGAGTTATGACAAAATGAATAGAAAGAAGCTTCCAAATTCAATTAAAATTCCAAGACTCCCAACTTTAAAAGCAAACAATTTCATAGATAAAGCTAAGAAAGAAGTTGCTAATAATTATAAGGACTATTTTGGAAGCACGGAAAAATTTAATTATCCAATTTCTCATGAAGATTCTGAAGAATGGTTAGAAAATTTCTTTGTTGAAAGATTTAATTTATTTGGCGATTATGAAGATGTAATACATTCAAATCAAAGGACACTTTGGCATAGTGTTCTTTCTCCATTAATTAATTCAGGTTTGCTCACTCCAAAACAAGTAATAGATAAATCTTGGGATTTTTATAAATCAAATAATATTAGTATAAATTCCTACGAAGGCTTTATTAGACAAATTATTGGCTGGCGTGAATTTATCCTATTAATGTATAAACGAAATAGCTTAGAGCTCAGAAATGGAAACTTCTGGAATTTTGAGGATAAACCAATACCATCGAGTTTTTACACTGGTCAAACAGGAATAAGGCCTCTAGATAACTCAATAAAAAATATTCTAGAAACCGGATATGCGCATCATATAGAAAGATTAATGATAGTTGGAAATTTAATGCTTTTATGCAGATTCCATCCAAATCAAGTATATAAATGGTTTATGGAATTATTCATAGATTCATATGATTGGGTTATGGTTCCAAATGTTTATGGAATGAGTCAATTTTCAGATGGAGGACTATTTACAACTAAACCATATATTTCAGGATCTAATTATATTCGAAAAATGTCTAACTATAAATCTGATGATTGGTGCTCAACTTGGGATAGTCTTTTTTGGACATTTATTGATGACTATAAAAATAAGTTCAAGGATCAATTCCGATTATCTATGATATTAAGAAATCTAGAAAAAATGGATGCTAATAAAAAAATGAATCACAGACGTAAGGCTAATGAGTTTATTTCTAAACTAACTTAACAACTAAAAACTAGATAATGAGAAGAATCAATTCCTATTATTTTTGCCTAGGTGTTGTTTTTACGCCAAAGTAGAGCTCTCAAAAACAAAAGATTTTATTATAATCAATTTTTTATTTGACAGAGTGAAGCTGAAAATTGGTGATAAGATTCCACTTTTTTCTTTGAAAGATCAAAATGGAATTATCAGAACACCAAATAAACTAAACAAGTCTCTGGTTTTGTTTTTTTATCCAAAAGACGATACCCCAGGTTGCACCATCGAAGCTTGTGGCTTTCGCGACAAATATGATCTTTTTAAAATTTTAGGGGCTGAAGTGTGGGGAATAAGTAATGGTAGCAGCCAAAGTCATCTTGGGTTTGCAAATAAAAATAAACTTCAGTATCCATTACTTTGCGACGAAAATAACATTCTTAGAAAGCAATTTGGAGTGCCAAAAAAACTAGGATTGATTGAAGGAAGAGTAACCTATATAATAAATTCCAAAGGAGTAATTAAACACATATTTGAAGACCTTTTAAATGGTCCAGCACATATAAAAGAGGCTATAAAAGCATTAAAGAAAATCCAATGAGAAAACAATAAAAAATGAATATTTTTAAAGAGGCTAATAATATATTAGACAATTTTATTATTAATAACCTTGCTTCATACCACAAACTAAGAAATTACGATTACGGAATCGAAAACAGAACTAATGTTTCTCTAATTTCTAAATACACATCTCATAGAATCCTTTACGAATACGACATAATTAAAAAATTAAAAAAATTTGATAAGACAAAAAAGTACACTGATGAAATACTCTGGAGAATCTATTGGAAGGGTTACCTTGAAAATCACCAATCAATATGGTTTGATTATATAAATTTTAAAGAAACTTCAACCAATTCTAACTTAATTAGTTTTGCGATAGATGGTAAGACAGGTATAGATTGTTTTGATAAATGGATAGAGGAGCTTAGAGAAAATAATTATTTACACAATCACGCAAGGATGTGGTTTGCAAGTATTTGGATTTTCACGCTGGGACTTCCATGGCAACTAGGGGCAAGGTTTTTCATGAGTAATCTTCTTGATGGGGATGCTTCATCAAACACTCTCAGCTGGAGATGGGTGGCTGGCTTGCACACAAATAAAAAGCCTTATCTAGCATCTAAAGAAAACATTGACAAATATACAGTTGATCGATTCAGAAAGACTCCTATCAACATATCGAAAAAAATAAATATCATCAAAAATACTCATCATCATCCAAACAAATTGCCAGTTCAAAGAAATTACCCCAAAAGCAATATCCTAATAATGTTTGATAATGATATGTATATTATTAATAGATATAAGCTATTTAATTCATACTCAAAAGTTTATATATTGAATACTTTATTAATTAATGATAGGCTTAAACCAAGTCAAAAAGTAAGGCAATTCAAAGAAGATTTAATTTACAAGATAAATAAATTAATCCCAAACTCAGAAGTAATCAAATCAAATGAATTAGAAATATTATTGTTTGATCAAAGGTATATCGATGTTATATATCCAGGAGTTGGACATAATCTTGATTCAATAAATAAATTTGCTAATAAAAATCAAACTATTGTTAATTACATATTTAGAGAGGAAGATCTTACATATTGGAATTATGCAAATTCAGGATTTTATAAATTTAAAACTTCATTTTGTAGACTTAATAACATTTAAAATCATATCATATTAAATTAATGCAAATATAATAAACCTCATTTACCACAAATAAATAAAATCGTACTTATAGTAGATATTGTTCCTAAACAATCATGGTTAGATTAAGTGAAATCAAGAGACAAGTGGGCAAAATATTCTTAATCACAGGAGCAAATAGCGGTCTTGGTTATGAAACATCAAAATTCCTTTTAGAAAAGGGGGGAACAGTAATCATGTGTTGTAGAGACATATCCAAAGGAGAGAAAGCAAAAAAAGAACTTTTGAAATTTAATTTTTCTGGGAAGATTGAGCTAGTTGAATTAGATTTATCTGATTTAGAAAATGTTGAAAAAGTTTCTGCTTTTATAAAAAATAATTTTAATTACCTAGATGTTTTAATAAACAATGCTGGAATAATGGCTCCTCCAAAGACTTATAGCAAACAGGGCTACGAAATACAATTTGCTGTTAATCATCTTGCTCACATGAGTTTAACGTTGGAATTATTACCCATGCTTGAAGAAAAAAATAATTCAAGGGTTGTCACTGTAACCTCGGGAGTCCAATATTTTGGAAGAATTAAATGGGACGATCTACAAGGAAATCTTAAATATGATCGTTGGGCTTCTTATGCACAGAGCAAGCTTGCAAATGTAATGTTTGGTTTGGAACTGAATTCAATACTTAAAGAAAGGAATTCACAAACATCTTCACTACTTGCCCATCCAGGATTTGCACGTACAAATTTACAGCCAAAGTCAGTTGAGGCAAATCAATCATGGCAAGAAGAACTTGCTTATAAATTGATGGATCCCATGTTTCAAAGCGCAAAAATGGGTGCTTTGCCTCAAATAACTGCTGCTACTTCAGCTAGCGCTAAAGGAGGTGAACAATACGGGCCTAAGTTTAACTTTCGAGGTTTCCCAAAAATATGTAGAAATGCTCCAAGAGCATTAAATCAGACGTCAAGAAAAAAATTGTGGGAGATAAGCGAAAAGCTGATAAAAAATGTTTGATATTCTGTCAAAACAAAGGAAGTAATTCTTCTCCTTTATCACATATCTCTTGTTGTGAAGGACATTCTGTTTTCCCAGTCCAATCAATTAAGCCTTTTCGAATTGAACAATTACATTTATCCTCACCAGTTAATTCATTAAGTTCTTTTCCAGTCCAAGGAGAGGGATCCTCGCTAAGCATTATTTCTTTCAATCGATCAGAAATAGACTTATTTAATTCTTCAAAAACATTTACAGACTGAAGAAAATCCTCAAACGCCTGAGATTTATTATCAAAATTTCGTTTTTCTAATTCTTTATAAAAGACACCTCTCATGAATTTTGTACAATTAAGGGCTTCTAAATTAGTAAATGGTTTTAACTTTTCACTTACGTATTCCCTATTCCTTACTATTGATTCTAGAGACAATAGCCTTTCTTCCAATTGCTTAATTTTATCAACAGAATCTAAATGATTATTTTGGATGTCACTATTAGATAGGGAATTACTAATTAAATCGGTAATATGTTCAGTTAGACTTTTACCAGACATCATTGCCTGCCGCTTAACTTTAATCAATAAGTCTTTTGAGATCTTTATATTAAATTGACTTTTAGTCATTTAATCAGAAACCTGACTTGGCTAACTATAGTCATTTCTTTAATAATAACAATATTATATATAAGAAAAAAACATTCTTTTCGAACCATGAATATGTTTACTATTTTAACTAGTAGAAATAGTTTAAATAGTAAACATATTCTCAATTCAATTAATCTCGATATTCTATTTTAATTCACTTTATAAATTAGAGGGTCCAACGCAACTCCCTCTTACTGGTGCTACTAGTTCAGATTTAGAAGAAGAAGCCAAAGCAACATAATTATGCTTAATAAGCCCACATCCACTTGGATCAAAACCTCTCCATCCAAAAACAGGGATAAAAACCTCTGTCCATGAATGAAGTTCATATTTATCAGTAGGTTGGTCCATAAATTGATATTCGCTAACAAAACGACTTGGTATACCAACACATCTACAAGTTTCCATTAACAATATTGCTAAATCTCTACAAGAACCAACTCTCTCGCTAAGAGTCCTTCTTGAAGTCCATGCAGGTCCAAGATGTCTTGGCGGATATTTAACTCTATCTTTAATTAATTCAATTAATTGATATAAAAAATCCAAAACATTATTATTTATTCCTGCTAAAGCCTCTTGGGCGATTTTGATGGCTGCAAGATCATGCTGTCCATTAGGTAACCATCCTCTCAGATCCTTTATTACCACAATCGTTTAAACGAAAAATTGCTCAATGCCTAAGTAGAAGTTTCCTTGCAATTTCATGGCTAGTATTCAACTGGTCTAATCCCATTTCACCTAAGGAAGAAAGTAAAGGCTCTAGGGATGTTCTTGGCAAAAAGCCATCAGAAGAAAAATATTCATCATATCCCTTTTTAGGCTGATAATCATTAAACATATCAACCTCGAACTAACTAATTAGAATATGAATCAAATTAACGATTAACCAGGTAGCTAAAAATACAAGAAAACATTAATAATTATTTTAAGAGATAAAAGTATATTTAAATACACTTATAAAAATGGATTAATTAAATAGTATGCAATGCTTGATTCAAAATCAATCAGACTAAACCAAATTTAAGCAACAACTTTTCATGTTAACAGTTCCATAAATCAAATAAGTAAAAAACTCAAACAAATAAAAGATTAAAAGCTTAATCCAATTGATTTGATTTTTTATGATCATTGATTCTTATCAAAAATTACTAGAATCGTCTAATAACTAATCGAATAAGAAATTTTTATTCTCAACAAAAGATTTACTAATTTCTATTTACCAAATTATGGCGAGTTAACCGATCCAAGATATCTCATTAACAAGCTAAATTTTGAGTGTCAGGTTTATTCTGATCTTATTTATTGCCTTTAGGCAAAACTAAACGTTCTTATTCATGACCACCATTCAGCAGCAGCGTTCTTCGTTGCTCAAAGGTTGGCCACAATTCTGCGAGTGGGTTACTTCTACCAACAACCGTATCTATGTCGGTTGGTTCGGTGTATTGATGATCCCTTGTCTTCTTGCGGCAACAACTTGTTTTATCGTTGCATTTATCGCTGCTCCTCCAGTTGATATCGACGGTATCCGTGAGCCAGTAGCTGGTTCATTTATGTATGGAAACAACATCATTTCTGGTGCTGTTGTTCCTTCAAGTAACGCTATCGGCCTTCACTTCTACCCAATCTGGGAAGCAGCAACTCTTGATGAGTGGCTATATAACGGTGGCCCTTACCAGCTTGTAATCTTCCACTTCCTTATTGGTATCTCTGCATACATGGGACGTCAGTGGGAGCTTTCATACCGTTTAGGTATGCGCCCATGGATCTGTGTTGCTTACTCAGCTCCTGTATCAGCAGCTTTCGCTGTATTCCTTGTTTACCCATTCGGTCAGGGTTCATTCTCTGATGGTATGCCTCTAGGAATCTCTGGAACATTCAACTTCATGTTCGTTTTCCAGGCTGAGCACAACATCTTGATGCACCCATTCCATATGGCTGGTGTAGCAGGTATGTTCGGTGGTGCTTTGTTCTCTGCAATGCACGGTTCTTTGGTTACTTCATCACTTATCCGTGAGACCACAGGACTTGATTCACAGAACTACGGTTACAAGTTTGGACAAGAAGAAGAGACATACAACATCGTTGCAGCTCATGGCTACTTCGGTCGTTTGATCTTCCAATATGCAAGCTTCAACAACAGCCGTAGCCTTCACTTCTTCTTGGCTTCATGGCCAGTAATTTGTGTTTGGTTGACATCTATGGGCATCTGCACCATGGCGTTCAACTTGAACGGCTTCAACTTCAACCAATCTGTAGTTGATACTTCAGGAAAGGTTGTACCAACCTGGGGTGACGTACTTAACCGTGCAAACCTTGGAATGGAAGTAATGCACGAGCGTAATGCTCACAACTTCCCACTTGACCTAGCAGCTGCTGAGTCTACTTCTGTAGCTCTTGTTGCACCTGCAATCGGTTAAGTCTTTAACTTGATTTTTTTAAAGCCCTCTTCTTGAGGGCTTTTTTTTTGCTTTTTTGTTTTTCCCCTTAGCTTAAAAGGAATATTTTCCATCTATAGATCTTATGAACTCAATTTTATACTTAATATTTGTTGCCCATAGACAAAAGATAAGCTAGAAACAGTAACAAACAATACTTTATGACTTCGACTCATGATTAATGAGAACCTTGTTGAGATCCTTCTCGCTGCAATTCTTGTCTCAAATACCTATGACAAGGGTCAGCCTGTCATAAAATGGGGTGGAATAGTAATTGCCGTCGCTGGTGTGGCTTCAGCTCTTTTTGGTTAAAATAAAGTCTAATGATTTTGATTTGATTAGATTTAATTTTACAAATTTACAAGTCAAAAAAAGCTGCATTTTTGCAGCTTTTTTTATTTTATAGAGGAATTAGTTAAACTTTATATATTTAAGCAGAAGTACAAGAATAAAAATATAATTTAGTTAAATATTCAGCTGATTAGTTGATAACTTATAAAATCAAGAATGATTTCTTTTATTTTTTTGCTAAATCAAAGACTAAACATATCCGCTCTTCTGAACTTTTAAACGGAATAGTATGATGGAATAAAGATGAAGGGAATATACAAATATCTCTGGTTTCTATTTTTTTAATTGTTGAATTGAATTTTTTTCCTTTTGTCGGATATTCAGGACCTTGATAGCTAAAAGAAATATTTCCCGAATTATCATTGATATTACTTTTGGGAACATTAAGGTAAAAACTTCCTGTAATCCATCCATATCTATGATTATGAGGTTTTATAAAACCTCCAGTTTTCATAGAAAGTATCCATGATCGAAGAGTATAATTTGTAGGCCAATTTTTGATGAAACCTTCTTCGTTATTTTTAAATCTCTCTTTGTAAAGTTCAATAGAAACTTCCAGGGCATTTTTTAGTGACTTAATAAATGGATAGTCTAATAAAAATAAGTTCCCTGTACTTTGCGAGGCTTGATGAATAAGTGGTTGAGGTTTAGTTAATAATTCATCACTTTTTATATAGGAAATGAGTTGGTTGAAATCTTTCTCGTTAAATAAGACTTCATTTATTTTCTCTACCATTACATACTGAATTGCATCATTGCAAAAATACGAATCAAAATTATTTTCATAAATAATTTTGGAGTGTTCAATAATGCCACTCATATCAGCATTACAGATTTTCCTTGAAGAAAGCTCTTTATATTTCTGCTCAAACTCTCTTTTTTTATCAAGACATAACAAACAACCAAGATATAAACTTTGACAGTTATCAGAGTTATCTCGACGGAGATATTTTATTGCTAAATCATATTTTTTATCAAGATAAAAACGTCTACCTAATTGCTCAAAAGCACTTGTTAAGTTAGGGTCTAATTCAATTGATTTCATCCATTCTTTCACTGCTTCGTTAAATTGACTGAGATCATTTAATATAGAACCAAGATTGTAATGAGCTAATGCAAAATCAGGATTAAGTTCAATTGCTTTACGTGTAGAGACTTCAGCTTCTTTTAATTTCCCAAGATCCTTTAATATATTACCTAGATTATAATGAATATCTGGTAAATCAGATTTTAGATCAATTGCTTTACGTAGTGATAATTCAGCCTCATCTAATTTACCAAGATCTCTATATATATTACCCAAATTCGAGTGACCATCTGCAAAATCAGGCCTATATTCTGTTGCCTTTAGTAGTAGTAACTCTGCTTCTTTTAATTGACCTAAACCTTTTAAAATTACTCCATAATTAGAAAAGGCCCTATGATCTATAAAACCTTTAGAGAGATAAAGCTTATAGAATTTTATTGCTTCTGGTATATTTCCTTCTGAGTGAAAATTAAAGGCTTGATTAAGGATTTGCTCTTTAGAAAGTTTAGATTTTATATTATAATTAAAATTATTTTTCTTAATTTCTTTTGAAGACAGTTGAATTGGGTATGTTTTTATTTTAGGGAATTGATTATTACTATCTTTCATTTTTTATAAATTAAATACCTATTAGTTTAACTGCTGTTTGATAAGTGATATAAGAAACACCCAAAACTTCATAACTTAAATTATTTTCTGCGCAAAATTTATTCAAGGCTTTATATTCATCTTTTTCCCAATTAGGGTGAATAATAAATTCATCAAATATTAAAATAGTATCTTTATCTATAATTGATTTAGAATAATTCAATGCGCAAAGAGTAGAAGAATAGAGATCAGCATCAAAATTAATAATTGATGCTACTGGTCGAGATTCAGAGAAGAACTTTGGTAGAGTATTTTCAAATAGACCTGAGATGAATATTCCGCCATCAATTTTTGGAATGATTCCTTTTGTCGAAAATGCGCCCTTTTCGAAATCGTTCCATTTTTCTGGTAAGCCTTCAAATGTATCAAAACCATACCCTTTTTTGAAGGTTTTAATTAAATATTTAAAAGAATAACCTTTATAAACTCCAAACTCATAAAAAGGTCTTTCTTTTATACTTTGATCAATCAATGCATCATAAAAAGAGCGGCGTTGAAAAAAGATTTTTGGTAGTTTAGGAAAACTTAAAGCCCATTTAATAGTTCTAATAATAGGATGATCTGAATAATTCGAATCTAATAACTTTTTAAATATTGATTTGTCACCTTGATATAATTTAAGTGCGCTAAGATGAAGTTCAGCTTTTATATAGCTCTTATCGATTATTAAACATTGCTTCAATCTCTCCTCTGCTTGGTTAATATTATTTGATAATAAGTATAAGTTCCAGGCAGCATCTACAAAGTCAGGTTTAAGTTCTATTGCTCTAAGGTAACATTTCTCTGCATCGTTAAATTGGTCAAGATTTTTTAATATATTGCCTAAATTACAGTATGAATTTGCATAGTTAGGGTTAATTTCAATAGCTTTACGATGGGCTATCTCTGCGTCTTTAAAATTACCAATATCTTTTAATATATTACCTAGGTTATAATAAGCACTTGCAAAATCAGGCTTTAGTTTGATGGCCTTGCGAATTAATTTTTCAGCTTTCTGTAACTTGCCAAGACTTTTTAAAATTGCTCCATAATTACAAAAAATCCTGTGATCACTGAATCCTTGATTGATAAAATGTTGATAATATTTTGATGCTTCAGAAATATTTCCTTGAGAATGAGACCTTAATGCTTGATTAATAATTTGATCTTTGGATAATTCTGAGGGAATATTTGAGATAATAGTATTATTATTAATTTCTTCTACAGCAGATGGAACCAAGAATGTATTTACTTTATTAATTTGATTCATTCCTTGTTGTTTTGCGCCAGTTTTCTCCATCCTTTCCATAGCTAGTACCTTATAAAGGAAACTTTACTACTTTTTGAATAATATTGACCTGGCAGTCATTAAGACAAGCTTATTGTCAGGAATCACTCTAAAAAGTTAAATTCACATGAATGGCTTTTTAATCGATAAAAAAACTCTAAAAACCTCCGACTGGTAAACCTCCCTCTCTTTACACTTAGTAGATTCTGAGATTTTTTCTAAAAATCTAGAAAATAGAAAAACATTGTCATTAGAAAGACATATTATTTAAAGAACTATCCTAAAACCTTAATGCCAAACATCTGCTTAGGTAACGTGTTTATAAGAATTCTTTAGGAAAAAACCATCCAAACGTCATTCTTACTAGATAAAATTTTAATTCCAAAGAAAAAATAGTTTGAGAACTAAAAAGTATACTATTGAACAATCAGACGAACATAAGGAGAAAGTAGAATTAAAAAAAAATAACTATCATTAACTTCTTCGCCCAAACAAAATAGTCACATTAATCCTACGATTCTCATACCCTTCTTTAAAGTGATAGGTATCAGTTTGATGAAATAAATTAGAATTGAAGATAACAGCACGATTTTCGTTATGAGGAATAACTTTTATATTTCCTTTACTCTTTTTTAGTTCCTCTTGAATTTTTTGCTGATCATTATTATAAGTTTTAAAATCCCATTCTTTTGGGGCTTCGACATCATAAATAATTAAGCCACCAGAATTTGGATTTAAATTAGCTTCCCTTGGAGTAATCCAAAAATTCACATTGACTGCTGCAAAGTCAGCATGAGCATTAATACCTTTGAGAGATGAATTAGCATCTTTAGCACGGCTATCATATTTGAAAGCCCATATATGATTTATAGGATAATCCTTAAATATTAGTGGAAATCTTTGTCTTAGTTCATCTGCTATTTGAATAATTAAAGGATTAGAAAATCCATCTCCCAAAAAGGCCCCAAGATATCCATTATGTCTAATATTAAACCAGATTGTACTACCAAGTAAGAAATTACGAAGTGAATCTATTGCTTCTAAGGATAAAAAATCATCAATATAAGTTAATCCAAAATCATGTTCATAGTAATTATTAGTAATCTCATCAACATTTAAGGATTTGTTAACCGCACCATCTTTTATTCTCGGGGCCTCCATAACATGTAACAAACGGTTGTAAGTATCTTTTATATAATTTTGTTGTTCATTACTTAAAACAATTAATTCAGTTTCAGATGGCCAATTAACTTCTTCAGCAATTTTCCTATAAAGAGTTGCAAGATCTATAAACTTTTTAGGCTTGATGCCTATTGATGCTAAGTACTCAAATTGCTCAATATCATGTTGGATTTTTGCGTAACTAATTCTTTTAAACCTGTTTTCAGCAGATTTGTGATTTGTTTGCGCACTAAGTAACAATGCACTTTCAGAAAAATGTTTTAAGGATAAATCAAATTCACTTTTTTCGAGAAAAATCAAACCTAAGCTTCCATGTGCTTTAGCAAAATCAGGTTTAAGTTCTATTGCTTTAAGGTAACACTTTTCTGCATCTTTTAATTGGCCAAGATTTTTCAATATATTCCCTAAATTAGAATATGCCTCTGCATAGTTAGGATTAAATTTAATAGCTTTACGATGCGCCATTTCTGCATCTTTTAAATTGCCAAGCTCTTTTAATACATTTCCTAGATTATAATAAGCACTTGCAAAATCAGGCTTTAGTTTAATTGCCTTGCGAAGTAATAATTCAGCTTCTTTTAGCTTGCCAAGACTTCTTAAAATTGACCCATAGTTACAAAAAACCCTATAATCAATAAATCCTACATTGATAAAATGTTGATAATATTTCGATGCTTCAGAAATATTTCCCTGAGAATGAGACCTTAATGCTTGATTAATAATTTGATCTTTGGAAGGCTTAGATTCAGAATTAACATTGATAATTTTTTCTTTAATCTCTTTTAAAGTATAAGGAACTGGAAATGTCATTATTTCATTGACTTTATTGTTCATATTTTCATTACCAGCAATTTTTTCTACACTCATTGATATAATCGTTAATATACAAATCATACACCTAAACTTTAAACTCTAGTCTAATTCGATTTTGACTGACAAAAAGGCAAACAAATAATAAATAACTAAAAAAAAAAATTAAATAATTTAAGATTCTCTAAACCAGCAAAAAGTAAAATTCATCTTCACAAGGAATTAAAAAAAAAGAGAAATATAAAAATCAACTAAACGATCGAGAAACTTTATAAACTACTCTCAGCTGAATACATCTAAAAGTAAAATCAATAACTTTTTATATAAGACCAAACCACAAAAAGTTGAAGAGTTTTTTAAGATTATTATTCTTTAGATCTATATAGTGATGGAATGTCCTTAAAAATAATACATCTCAAAATATGATTTTATTTCTTATAATTAAAAAAATTTGATTATAAGACTATTCCACTTCTGTTACTTCAGATAATGCCGCTTTAATAGGCAAAACATATTCTTTATTGTCAAAATCAAGTATTGCAACTTTTCTATCATCAAATTCATCTTTATAAACGATAGTAAATATATGTTGATGTTCAATTTTAGTAAATAATAATCCAACAATCCCTATTCTAGCAGCAAGAGCTGCATTCATTTTTCTTAAGCTTGAGTCAGAATAATTCCAATGGACTATATTCGAATATCTAATTTTATTTGATCTTCCAGAACTAGGGAAATTAAGCTTCATGAATCTATTATAAAAACTAACATTACAAGGATATTTTGTATTTATATCTGAAAGGCATTGTAAATCTAAATACTCCTCAGCAGATTTCATATTGGGAATCATAATTAGATTTAATGCAAAAAAAATTGCAGAAATCAGTTTATTTTTCATGAATAAATAATTAATTTATTAAATTTAAATTTTACAGCATTTTGTCTTCTAAAAATTCAACTATCTTATCGATAGTGTCATAAAATGCAATTCTAGTTTGATCAGTTTGCGATCCACCACTAAAGATACTTGATCCTGTAATGCCATCTAATACATTTGCCCTATCTTTACTAACTAAAGCACTTCTTCCAGAAAAGGTTTTTGAAGCAATAATATCTTCTTCTCTTGTACTAATAATATCAATTTTCAGGTCAATCTCAGCATTACTTGTTGTTTTCGTGGAGCCTGCCAAACCACCAAAACCTAAAGCAAGGCCTACAGGATTATATGAGGTCTTTGTATTACTAGTATTAGAAGATTTCAAGATAACAGGTCTTACAACGTAACAAGCAGAAAAATCTTTAGCAACTTGAATAACTTCATTTAAATTTTCATCATTCACTATGGAACCTTGTTGGCGATACATATTCATCATCATCTGTTGCTGGCTATTGTTCTGACTGGCCAATAATTCTTTTAATTTTTTAGATACCTTAAACCAAGCAACTGTTTTTATCCCTTCATTCCTAAATGATTGATTCATGATCTCAGTAGCAAAACCTGAAAGATCAGCACCTGCTCCAGGGATAGGAACTCCATAAGGAGATGCCGCAGAACCTGATGCACTTGTTACTGGCATCAATACAACTTTCCTTTTGGTGTGATACCTAATACCTCTTAGCGTCTCCTTTGAACCTTCACTAATTGCTTTGGCCTTTAAAATAACTTCAGATGCTTCTGCTTCACAGGGATCTCTCTCAACAACTTTAGTAGTAGTACTAGTTGAGCAACCAAACATAAAAGGTATAAATCCAAAAGACAATGCCAAAGAGATAGCTTTTCTGGGAGTATTCACTTGATAAAATTTAAATTTAGCAAAAGGATACAACAGCATGTATTAATAATGAAGTCGAAATAAAATATATTAAAACTTTTAAAAAATTAGAGGTAGATAATATCAATCTCCTGCAATATTTTCTAAAAGGATAGGCAACTCTTCTCCCATTTTTGCTGCCGCTTTCATATTTTTGAATCTAATAAAAGCCGTTTTCTTGCGACCTCTGCTGTTCTTAAAAGATACACCATAATCAATGGTTCCTGATTTCTTTGTTACCAAAAATCCTAGCAATCCTACAGGTCCTAAAAGAAGTGTAGAAACCGTTCCTACAACTATATTTGAGGATTTTCCAAGATCTTCATAAACCTTTAAGTCAAGAAAATTTGTTTTGTCAACATATAAATAATCAGTAGGAAGATTAGCCTCAATATGTGTATCTGAAATAGTAACCCTACAAGGATTATAATCAGTGTAAAAAGAACAGATTGCCTTATGTGTACCAGCTATTGTTTTTCTAGGCAATCCATAAAAAGAAAAAATCAAAATTATTGAGGTAGAGATTATAAATCTTAGTTTGTGGCTAATATTCATAGAAAATTTAAATATAAAAAACTAATGATAGCAACGAATATGCTAGCAAAAATAGTTTGGGTAGTAAATTTAATAATTAGGCTAAAAATAAAAGTTATTAGATTTAATATTAACGACGACTGAATACTTCTTCCTGATTAAAAAATAAGCATTAGCTGCTTATCAGAAGATAGAAAGGGAAGAAAGATCGCTGAATTATCCAAAGGAAAACTAAATATTCAAGAACAGCTAGCTAAAATGGGTATGTACCCATATATGCAAGACATGCAAGTCAATACGACTTGATAAAGAATAAAATATGAAACTTTTTAATACTGCGATTGCTTTGGAGTAGCTGCTTTAAAGGTTGCTGGCTTACCCCTTATAAAAGTGAATAGATTATTTACTTTATTTAACATTACTTTTTCAACGTATGAATGAATATTCGTGATTGGATTCTAAATTACAATCTAAACACACAAATACCTCCAGATACACATATCTAATAGAACATGAAAATGTCTCATATGTTTCATCAATAGCACCTATCTTATTACCTTAGGTAGTGATAATTGCTTTGCAACTTTTTATTATCTCAATTAATAATAAAATAACTTCGACTTTAAACTAATGAGTAATATTAATCAATTTAAAAAAATGATTAAAGATTTAAAGAGTGAAGTATTATCAGAAATTTGTGAGCAATTCTTATTTGATCATACAGGAGCAATGAAGACATTAAAAGAATACTCTTCAAGTTTTGGATTAGACATTGATGAATCAGAAATAAAGAATTATATGACAGACATGCATTCTAATGGAGACTTCGATAACGTAGTTTGTTTTGGAATAGAATTATCTGAAAATCAATTATATAAAAAATTTCATCCAAGCTAGTTATGTTTTTATACTCAGAATCATTAAAGCTTTTTTATAATAAAACTCTAAATCATAGTACTAAAAAGCTGCATGATCTAGAATATTATTTGAGATATAATAATACATATCCTATATATAACCATATGCATAAAATTGTCATAAGGACTCTAATTCAACGCGGAGAAACTAGTTTAATAAATTATAGGAATGAGGAAATTAATTACCTTGATAAGTGCTTATCACTCTCAAATCCATTTGGTCGATTCAGCGCAAGCTTGATAGGATTTATTTATAAGCTTATTATGAGGGGAAAGATTACTAAAAACGATTAGTATCAATCTAACCTCTTAAGACTCTGATTTCTTTAGAGTTTAATTTTTGACTTATGAAATGATAATTGTAGATAATTTCTAAAAAGTTTTTCTACATAACACAAAACGAAAGCAAGAGCTACAGCATACTCATACTTAAATTATTTTCTTTTTTGAAAATTCTTCCGCTGAAGATCAAATTAGAAAATTCTCTACCTTAATCAGCCAAATCAAACCATACATTATCTTCAGTTAAATAAGCATTAATTTTTATAATTTGACCTTTTGATATCTCTAATGGAGTATTGAAAGTATATATTGGTTTTAGCCAGTGAGAATTCTGACTTTTATCATTCTCTAAAGATATATCATTATAAAGATTTAACTTAAACCAAGTTATTATTCCTATACAAACTCCACTATCCGTTGCTTTAATTTGAAGTATTTTATTTTGTTTTTTTAAAATATCATTTTGATAGAAATCAAAACAAAAAGCAATTTCAGGTTGACTTAGAAATGAAGGTATAAAAGAAGAATTGGGTAGATTAAACTTGTTCCCTGTAATATTATTAAATTCAGACAAATCATACCCATTTACTCTCCCAACACGAACCTTATTTTCTATATCTTTATTACATTTCAATAAAGCACATTTAATGATTCCCGATTCAGGTATCATCCTGCCATTTTCTTTAAGTAATCTTTCATTAGCATCAGATATGGTTGATAAGATTTGTTCTCCAACAAATTCGGATGAAAGAATTTCAGAGATTATCAAATCAGCTTTTCGAGGGAGATCATTTCCAATAACTAAATTTTTCGAATTTTTATTTATTACTTTTATTTTATGCAAGAAACCATTTTTTTGAATTATATTTTTTGCAGCCTCAGCTATTGGCTGAGAGACTTCGCATGTTATTACCTTTTTTGCTCCAGCATCTATAGCCATCATAGAAAGCAATCCAGACCCAGTGCCAATATCTAATACATATTCATTTTCTTTAACAGCAAGTTTTATTGCCTCCATATATTTATTGTTTCGTTCAACATCATTCATCATTGATAAATGCCATTCAGGTACACCTTTCTTAGCAATAGCCTCCATATTTAATTTCGCTTTGATAATATTTGAATCCAGCTCAAGAGCTTTAATTGAATAAAACTTTGCTTCTTTAAATTTCCCAAGATCTTTTAATATTATTCCCAAATTAGAATAGGCTATTCCGAAATCTGGTTTTAATTCAATAGCTTTGCGCGCATATATTTCTGCTTCAGCTAATTTACCACAATCTTTTAATAAGATACTTAAGTTAGAATAAGACTCACTATTATATGGAAATAATCGAATAGATTTCTTTAATAACTCAATTGCTTTATTTCTCTCACCAAATTGATTTTTAATAACTGCAAAATTAGAAAAAATTTGTGGATCAGAATAACCTCTATCAATAAATAATTGATAATACTTTGCTGCTTCAAAAATATTTCCTTTTGAATGAAATTTAATTCCCTGACTAACTATTTGTTCTTTAGATAGTTTGATGACGCTATTACTATAAAAAGAAATATTCTCTGCCAGTTCTTCTAAAGAAAATTCAACTGGGAAAGTAGTTATTTCATTAACCATGCTTTTTTCTAGCTCACTCTCACCCATCCTATTCATGCTAGTACTTAATATGAACCTCTAAAACTAGCTTATATATCTTATATCACTATGCCAACTTTCGTTTCTAGTATCGATATAAAAGCGAGTGCTGAACAAAAATGAGACGATTATTATTTCCTATCGTAAATGGTGAATTAATCTTTGCACCTCATGCAAAAGCTGAAAACAATCACTTTGGACCAAGAAGAGTTTTCTAATTAAATCTAGGTGATATTGATATAGCTTTGACCAATAAGAAAATAAGGACAAAATCTCTTAAATAAAGGCTTACTAAATCAGAATAAATATAAAATTGCAGTGTGTAAAATTAATTTTGCTTTATTTTTTTCCTTAAACTATAAAAAAATAGAAAAGCTAGACAATTTTTGATGCCTGCTAAACACGACGAGTACCTTAGTTTGAGCTGTCTTCCAAATCCTTTAGGAAAGAATTATTACAAGAACCTTGGCACGAATAAATTCCCAGAAGTTGCATAAAGCTTATATCGGACAAGTGAAAGCGAGCGATTACAGCGAAAAACAGGATTATAAGTAAGTTAGAATAGACTTAAGAAAGTTAGAACAAATTAAAGTCAAATATTTTCAGATATGGATTGCGATCTGAAAAATCAATCCTAACTATGACTCTCTCTGATCACAGTTTTTAAAGTCATTCAAACTAAAAGCAAGTTAAAACATCATAAATTAAAAAATAAATCCCATCGTAAATCACTTTAAATATCTAATTTGTTTATAGCGAAATTCTAGAAAATCTCTTAGAGAAGCCTTATCAATTTCTATTGCCAAAAAGCATAGTGACGTTAATTCGACGATTTTCATATCCTTCTTTAAATTCATAGGTATCAGTTTCATGAAACAAATTTGAATTAAACAAAACTGCCCGATTCGATTTATGAGGAAAAATTTTTTTATTCCCATTCCTTTTTTTTAGGTGAGCCTTCATTTTTTTCCCATCTTGATTGTAGGTATTAAATTCCCATTCCTTTGGTGCCTCAACTTCGTAAACAATAATACCCCCTGAATCAGGATTTAAATTAGCTTCATTCGAAGTAATCCAAAAATTTAAATTTACAGCAGCTTGATCCGCGTGAACACCAGTTCCGCCTAATAAAGAAGTCTCTCTCATTGCACGACTGTCATACTTAAATGCCCAAATTTGTTTTATGGGATAAGACTGCAAAATTTCTGGAAATTTCCTTCTTAGCTCTTCTGCTATTTGAAGAATAAGTGGATTGGCTAAACCTTCATTAAGATAAGCTCCTAAGTACCCTCCGCCTTTTACGTCAAACCAAATTGTACTTCCAAGAAAAAATTTTCTGAGAGATTCTAAAGCTTCAGTTGTTAAGAAATTATCAATACAAGTTAACCCAAACTCATGTTCAAAATAATCATTGGTAATTCTTTCGAAATCTAAATTACTATTAACAGCTCCCTTCTCAATTCTTGTCACCTCAACTTTATGTATTAAACGATTATAACTATCTTTTAGAAGTGTTAGATATTTACCAGTTAAATCAATTAATTTTGTTTCAGATGGCCAACTAATTTCAGCGTCAACTCTTTTGTAAATAGTAGCAAGTTCATTAAAATTTTTAGTTACACAATTCTGCGATGCTAAATATTCAAATTGTTCAATATCATGATCTATTTTTGCTTTACTAATCTTGAGGAACCTATAATCGTTAGATTTTTCACTCCTTTTCACTCTAGTTAACTCTACACATCGATAAAAATATTTTAGCGCTAAATCATTTTCACCCTTATTCAACAGTAAAATAGCTAAATTATTAAGTGACTGTATGTTATTAGGATTAAGAATTATTGCATTACGTAATAGTCTTTCTGCTTCACTAAATCTATCAAGACTAATTAACATTTCCCCTAAATTAGAATATGGAGCTGCGAAATCAGGTTTAAGTTCAATTGCCTTACGCAATAGGTATTCTGATTCCTTTGTTTTTCCTTGATCTCTAAGTATCAGTCCATAATTAGAAAAAACAATGGGATCATTAAAACCTAATTCAATAACATATTGATAATGTTTTCTTGCTTGTAAAATATTTCCTTGTAAATGGTACTTTATAGCTTGATTAACTATTTCTTTTTTAGATGGTTTTACTTGTCCAATAGTACTAATAGAAATATTTTCTTTAGTTTCATCTAAAGAATTTGGAACTGTGAATATTCTTATTCCAGAAAATTGTCTGTCTTCTGGTCCTTCCTTAGTTAATTTTTCCATATTCCATATTCATTAAATTAATAAAATTTTAGTATTACTATAGCTTTCTTAAACTTTCAAGTTGATTTTCATTCGATAATAAAAACAGATAGTCTTTTTTTGAGATCTCTTTCAAAAAGCATATAAGCTCTAGATAATTTCTGTTGACATCAGGGTTGGATTAATTGAAACAAATATAAATCACAATTTGAAAAGATTTTCAACCTACTCAATGAAACATTTATTTCTCAAAACCCAACTTTTTCGTCTCAAAAAGTCAGAGTAAAAGCTTAGACCCAAACACGAAGAAGTTAGAATAGAACCTCTTCTAACCTTTGAGAACATTTGCTAAAACTGGACGCTTACACGTTGAATAAAAACTCCATGCAGACAAGTTATACCAGTTGATTACAAGCAAAAATCCGTGTTAGACCAAATCGCCAATTTGTTAGAACAAGTTAGAACAATCTCAAATTAACGCCAAGAGACAAAATTGAGACAATCACGAGGGTCGACCTCATTCTTTTTTCTTCTTGGTTATTCCAGCTATTTATAAAACTAGACAATTTAGTGTCAGCTAGACATATTGAATCAAACTATTAATTAAAAAATAGCTCGATATAAAAAAATGTATTCCCAAAAAGAGCTCAAATCATTAATTGATAAAGAGGTTGGGAATGAGTAGTAATTCTCAAGATCCCCAAAAAGCGAATGGATACGATCCTGGCTTGGAAAGGAGTCGTGCTCAAGATCGTAAAAAAGCTAAAGGATATGACCCTGGGTTAGAGAGGAGTCGTGCTCAAGATCAAAATCGAAAATACACGAAAAGATACGATCTCGAATTGGAGAGTAATCTCTCTCAAAAACCTAATTTAATCAATAATTTTCGACTATTTCTTAGAAGAAATAAATTTGCTCGATTGGTTGCAAATTTGATTATTTCTCTTGCTTGGGTACTGATATCAGTCTCAATTTCTTTCGCTGGGTTGATGGCTTGGGGCTTCAATCAAATGGCTAAAAATTGCTCATTCACAATTTTTGGGACCTTCTGTCGCAAGGTGTCCCAAATACCTACAGTGTGGGATTGGGCTTTACCTGCCATCTTGATTTTATTCATTTTCGGACCACCACTTTGGCTTACATGGTATTTATGGATAAGAAAGAGAAGGCCAAGAATCAAATAAATGAAACGTCTAATACTTGCATGATTGATTCTTTCTCTTGAAATAGCTACTGAAGATTATTACTGACAAAGCAACTTATTAAACTGTCTCAATCGTCTCAACAATAGTTGTCGATATAGTCATATATACCTAGAAACCAAGAAAAATGTTAGAACAAAAGTTAGAATTTGTTCTAACATGATATTTGAGAACCCTTGGTATGACTAGTCTGCTAGACGTTGAATAAAAACTCCATCACATCTCCCTCATTCACTACATATTCTTTTCCTTCACTTCTTAGCCAACCTTTGTTTCTAGCTTCCGACAAAGATCCTGCTTCAAGTAGTTTTTTATATGAAATTGTTTGAGCTCGAATAAATCCCTTTTCAAAATCCGTATGAATAACTCCAGCGGCTTGAGGAGCTGTCATCCCATCAGAAATAGTCCAAGCTTTTGTTTCTTTTTCTCCAGTAGTGAAATATGTGCTTAAACCCAGCAGTCTATATGTTGCTTTAATAAGACTAATTAAACCTCCTTCTTCAACTCCTAAGCCATTTAAATAATCATCTCTCTCCTCCTCTCCCAATTCAATCAACTCTGCTTCAACTTGAGCTGAAATCTTCACACATTCAGAACCTTCTTTTGTTGCCAGTGTATTTACTTCTTCTGAAAAGGAATTACCCTTCGCAAGTTCATCTTCACCAAGATTAGTTGCATAAATAATTGGTTTTTCCGTTAATAAGCCTAAGGGTTTAATTAATTTTTTTTCTTCATCACTTAATGAAAGACTCCTAACTGCATTTTCATTTTCTAGGGCTTCGCTTAATTTTTCCAACACCTCATCTTCTAACTTTGCTTCCTTATTATTACTTATTTGTTTTTTTAATCTAGTTCTACGTTTTTCTATCTGATTTAAATCAGATAATGCCAATTCTAAATTTATTATCTCAATATCTCTTGATGGGTCTACTGATCCAGAAACATGAATAACATCATCATCGTCAAAGCACCTAATCACATGAACTATTGCATCCACCTCCCTTATATTGGCTAAGAATTTATTACCAAGCCCCTCACCTTTACTTGCTCCCTTAACAAGACCGGCAATATCAACAAACTCTATTCTAGTTGGAATGATTTGGTTACTCTTACTTAGTTCACCAAGCAAATTCAAACGTTGATCTGGCACTGATACAGAGCCTACATTGGGTTCAATCGTACAAAAAGGAAAGTTTGCTGCTTGAGCTTGAGCATTCGCGACAAGAGCATTAAACAATGTAGACTTTCCAACATTTGGCAGTCCAACAATTCCGGCCTTAAGCATTTAAATGGGTCTTTGAAAGACGCCAGCTGATTAATTTGACTAAATTAAACCCAATAGTGCCCTTTAACAGCGAAAATATAGTTATAAATCTCCAAAGGAAAGTTTTTAAGCTTTTTCTTTACATCATAAAAACCTCTAAAACTCTTGAGAACTTGATTTGCACAAAATGATTTGGAAAAACTTTAAAAAGAAAAAAATTATAGTCATCATCGCACTTTCGGTATTAAGTGTAGGTGGAATTAGTTTTAAACTTTCACAAGGAAATGGATCCAACAAAGACATAACTGAATTTACTATTTCAGCTGAAAGCGGCAGTTTGCCTGGTTTGATAACAGCAAGTGGCGAATTAAAAGCAAATAAAAGCGTCAATGTAAGCCCAAAAAGACAAGGGATCCTTGATGAAATTTTCGTAGAGGAAGGAGATCAGGTTAAGAAAGGAGATTTAATTGCAAAAATGGATTTCGGAGACTTGGAATTTAGAATTGACGAAATAAAAGCTAATTATGAGACTCAAAAAGCGAGTTATCTCAGAAGGAAGATGCTCTTTGATGAAGGTGCTATAAGTGCAGAAGAGTATGAAGAATATAAAAATAGATTTTTAAGAAGCGAAGCTAAATTTAAACAAATAGAAGTCGAAGAGAATGAGCTAAAAATAAGAGCACCATTTAAAGGAGTAATAACAAGCAGATATGCTGTGCCTGGTGCATTCGTAACGCCTACCACTTCCGCTTCTTCATCAAGAGAGGGGGGGGCAACAAGCTCATCAATAGTCAAACTTTCTCAAGGTCTTGAAATAGTAGCGAAAGTTCCTGAAAGTGATATTGGAAGAATCAAAACAGATCAAGAAGCAACTATTAGAGTTGATGCTTTTCCTGATAAGCGTTTTAAAGCATTTGTTTCCAAAATCTCTCCAAGTGCAATCAAAAACAACAACGTAACTTCATTTGAAGTTACGTTGTTGTTACCGAATAAGCCCGAAGACTTAAGGCTAGGAATGACTTCTGATATTAACTTTGAAACAGGAGCAACCAAAATAAGTACGCTTATTCCAACTGTAGCAATAGTTACGGAAGACGGCAAAGCTGGAGTTCTTGTAGTTGGAAATAACAATCAACCAACATTTAAAAAAGTTGAATTAGGGACAAGTAGCGGTAGTAAGACTGCAATAATATCTGGATTAGAACCAGGAGAGAAAGTTTTTATTGATCTTCCTCCTTGGGCTAAAAAAAGAAAAAATTAATAGATTAATCTCATCATGAATGTTTCATGAAAGAAATAAAAAAGCCAACTTTATTATTGATTGATGGCCATTCTTTAGCTTTTAGAAGTTTTTATGCTTTTAGCAAAGGAGGTGAAGGAGGTCTTACGACAAAAGACGGGTTTCCTACAAGTGTTACCTATGGTTTTCTAAAAAGCCTTTTAGATAATTGCAAATCTATCGAACCTAAAGGGATAACAATTGCTTTTGATACTGCTGAGCCCACATTTCGCCACAAGGAAGATCCAAACTACAAAGCCAATCGAGATGTAGCACCAGATATATTTTTTCAAGATTTAGATCAGCTTGAAGGGATTCTCAAAGAAAGTCTGAATCTATCCATATGCAAAGCCCCTGGATATGAGGCTGATGATGTCTTAGGGACACTTGCTAATGATGCAGCTGAAAAAGGATGGAGTGTAAGAATCCTCTCTGGAGATAGAGACTTATTTCAATTAGTAGATGATGCAAGAGATATAGCAGTCTTGTATATGGGTGGAGGTCCTTACGCAAAAAGTGGGAATCCTAAACTGATTAATGAAGAAGGAGTAAGAGAGAAACTTGGAGTAAATCCTAATAAAGTTATTGATCTTAAAGCCTTAACTGGTGATAGCTCAGACAATATTCCTGGTGTCAAAGGAGTTGGTCCAAAAACAGCTATAAATCTTTTAAACGAAAACAATGATCTCGATGGAGTTTATAAATCACTCCACGAGCTTGAGAAAGAGGGCGAAAAAGCCAAGCGAGGCGCAATAAAAGGAGCCGTAAGATTAAAGCTAAAAGCAGACAAAGATAATGCATATCTCTCAAGAAAACTTGCAGAAATATTAATTAAGATTCCTATAAGTCCAAAAATAGAACATAACTTAGAAGGTATTAACGAATCAAAACTAACTGAAAATCTTGAAAAACTTGAATTATATAGTTTATTAAAACAAGTTTCAACTTTTAAAGCTCTATTTTCCAAAGAAGGCTTACCAAAACAAGATAATAAGCTCTCATTAAAAGATAAAAAGTTAGTTCCTCATAAGATCGAAAATACTGAACTTAATAGGCTTAATGAAACAAAAGAGATTCCTCAGATAGAGCCTAAGATTATAGACAATCTAGAAGAACTTAATAATTTTGTTGCACAAATAATGAAACATACTGATGCGACAAAACCAATAGCCATTGATACCGAAACAACCAATTTGAATCCGTTTAAAGCTGAACTTGTTGGCTTAGGATTTTGTTTCGGTGAATCGTTAAAAAATATAGTTTATATACCAATAGGACATCAAAATAAAGAAGCTGATTTAATAGAAGTTAATCAAATAAATCAATTAAAGATTGAAGAAGTTATCTTTGCACTTCAGGATTGGTTCTCTAGCAATGAAAATCCCAAAACCCTACAAAATGCAAAATATGACAGACTGATTTTACTAAGACACGGAATTATATTAAATGGCGTTGTAATTGATACTTTACTTGCAGATTATGTATGTGATACAACTCTTAAACATAGTTTAGAGGAAATTGCTTATAGAGAATTTGGATTTAAGCCCAAAAGTTTTTCTGATGTTGTCAAAAAAGGAGAAGACTTCTCTTATGTGGATATTAAGTCTGCGAGTATGTACTGCGGGATGGACGTTTATTTAACAAGAAAATTAGCAATCATATATATTAATAGATTAAAAGAAAAAAGTAAAAAATTATTAAACTTACTCAAAGAAGTTGAACAACCACTTGAGCAGGTTTTAGCAGAAATCGAATCCACAGGAATCATTATTGATGTACCTTATCTAAAAGATTTATCTTTAGAGTTAACAACAAAATTAAATACTATTGAGGAAGAAGTGTATAAGATTGCAGGAAGTGAGTTCAACCTTTCATCACCTAAACAATTAGGTGAATTACTTTTTGAGAAACTTGATTTAGATAGAAAGAAATCAAGAAAAACAAAAACAGGATGGAGTACAGATGCAGGTGTATTGGAAAAGATGGAATCAGACCATCCAATAGTAAAAATGATCATTGAACATCGCACTATAAGCAAGTTGCTCAATACTTATGTAGATGCTTTACCTCAGCTTATTGAAAAAGAAACGGGAAGAGTACATACAGATTTCAATCAAGCCGTAACCGCTACTGGAAGATTAAGTAGCAGCAATCCAAATCTCCAAAATATCCCTGTCAGAACTGAATTTAGTAGACGAATAAGAAAAGCTTTTCTTCCGCAAAAAGATTGGAAACTTCTAAGCGCAGACTATTCACAAATTGAACTTCGTATACTCACACATCTTTCAGGTGAAGAAGTACTAAAAAATGCTTATTTAAAAAATGAAGATGTCCACTCTTTAACAGCGAAAATTTTATTTGAAAAAGATACCATTGACGCCGATGAAAGAAGAATAGGAAAAACAATAAATTTTGGGGTTATTTATGGGATGGGGGCTCAAAGGTTTGCAAGATCAACGGGAGTTTCATTAATAGAAGCAAAATATTTTTTAAGTAAATTCAAAGAACGTTATCCAGCCGTTTTTAAATTTTTAGAATTTCAAGAGAGACTTGCCCTAAGCCAAGGGTTTGTTGAAACATTGCTAGGGAGAAGACGTTATTTTCATTTCAATAAAAATGGACTTGGAAGACTTCTGGGAACTCCACCAAATGAAATTGATTTAACTACCGCCAGAAGAGCAGGGATGGAAGCACAACAATTAAGAGCCGCAGCAAACGCACCTATTCAAGGCTCAAGTGCAGACATAATTAAGCTAGCAATGATTCAATTGCATTCAGCTTTAAGAAAGACTGGATTGGCAGCGAAAATTCTACTTCAAGTGCATGATGAACTCGTGCTAGAAGTTGATCCCAAAGATTTGGAGGAAACAAAACTCCTTGTCCAAAACACTATGGAAAATGCCTTAAAACTTAGTGTCCCTCTAATCGTTGAAACTGGCGTTGGAGTAAATTGGATGGAGGCAAAATAGTTGCTGACAAATTCAATAATTTCTCACATTTTTATTTAAGAAATTGTCCCTAAAATTCACAAACACCTTATCCAAAAAGAAAGAGGATTTTATTTCTATAAATCCTAATCAAGTTAAAATTTATTGTTGTGGTGTAACTGTTTATGATCTATGTCATCTTGGTCATGCAAGAAGTTATCTTAATTGGGATGTATTAAGACGGTTTTTAATTTGGAAAGGATTTGAAGTTAAATTTGTACAAAACTTCACTGATATTGATGACAAGATTATTAATCGAGCAACTAAAGAAGGATGTTCTACTGATGAATTAAGTGAAAGGAATATTGATGAATTTCATAAAGACATGGATACTCTTTCCATTCTCAGACCAAGTAGCATGCCGAGAGCAACAAAATGCCTCCATCAAATTATTAATTTCATAGAAGAATTAGAACAAAAAAAAGTAGCTTACTCATCAAATGGTGATGTTTATTTTTCAGTAGATAAACATAAAAATTATGGGAAACTTAGTGGAAGAGAAATTGAGAATCAGATAGATAATGCAGCAGGAAGATTAAAAACAAATCAAAAAGAAAGTAAAAATAACTCGCTTGATTTTGCTCTCTGGAAAAAGTCCAAATCAGGTGAGGTTAGTTACTCTTCGCCATGGGGAGACGGCAGACCAGGTTGGCATATTGAGTGTTCAGCAATGGTTAAACAAGAATTAGGAGAAAGTATTGATATTCACCTTGGTGGATCAGACCTGATATTTCCTCATCATGAGAATGAAATAGCTCAATCTGAAGCCTGTAATGGGAAAGAGCTAGCAAAATACTGGCTTCACAATGGAATGGTTAATGTGGGAGGTGAAAAGATGAGCAAATCACTAGGGAATTTCACAACCATTAGGTCTTTATTAGATGAAGGTATTTCACCTATGACTTTGAGATTTTTTGTGTTACAAACTAATTACCGTAAGCCCCTAGATTTTACTGAAGAAGCGCTAAAAGCTGCTTCAAAGGGATGGGAAAGATTAAATAATTGCCTGTCTTTTGGTTATATTTATAAAATTAAAGATCAAGCTAAAAACGAAATCAACATAGATAAACCGATAAAAAGATCTGCCAACATTAAACTTGATAAAGACTCATTTAAATTATTATCAGACTTTGAAAACTACATGGATGACGACCTAAACACATCTGGAGCTTTATCTATACTTTTTGAATTGTCTCAACCTATTAGAAAGTGCCTAAATTTATTAAAAGGAACAGATATCAATGAAGTTGACGAAGATATTTTAAATCAAGTTTTTAATAAATGGGAATTACTCTCTGAGTTAGCAGGAGTTTTGGGCTTAAAAGTAAATTTAAATCCAGAAAAACCAAAAAACAATGCTGAACTTGACACTAATAAAGTTGAAGAACTTATCAAGAATAGATCCTTAGCAAAAGCAAATAAAGACTTTTTACTTGCTGATAAAATAAGAGCTGATTTGAAAAATATTGGAATTGATTTAATTGATAAGCCTAAAGGAGTTACTGAATGGAAACGACTTTGAGACTAAGCAAATGTTTCTATTGTAGATAAGACTGTTAAATAAAGTCCTATAGCAATAACTGGTGGAGACACCCAGCGCAACATAAACTTTAGATATCTTCTAACTCTCAAATTAGCATTAGAATTTGATAGATCCTCATCATAACGATTTGGAACAATCCAACCCAAAAGAATTGAAATTAGAAGACCACCTAATATCAAGAGTGTATTACAGATTGCATCAGACTTGCCTAAAAAGTCTGTAGAAATAGCAGACGGTATTCCAATCAAGAAGATCAATAATGTTGAAGTCCAAACGGCCTTCTTTCTACTCCAATTCAACCTGTCCATTAAAGAAGATACTGGTACTTCCATTAATGAAATAGAAGAGGTAATAGCAGCTATAAAGGCCAATCCGAAGAAAACGGCAGCAATCAATCTCCCAAACAATCCAAGATTTGCAAATCCAGTTGGAAGAGCAATAAATAAAGTCCCAACAGTTGATTCACTGATAACATCTTTCAAACCAAAACTCATAACGACAGGGAATGTAATCAGCCCGGCAAGTAACCCCACAGCAGTATCCAAAGTTGCAACTCTCAAAGCTTCTTTAGGAAGATGATTTTTACGATTTAGATATGAAGAATAGGCAACCATAATTCCAATACCCAAACTTAAAGAAAAGAAAGCCTGTTTAAATGCATTACTTATTGTGTTTTTATCAAAAAGTTGAGATGAATCCCATTTAAGTAAAAAGGATGTATATCCTTCCCATGCCCCAGATAAAGTTGCAGCCCATATAGCTAAAAACAAAAGGAGTCCAAATAAAAATGGCATTGCCCATTTTGTTAGTTTTTCTATACCTCCACGAACGCCTGCAACAACAACAAAAGCAGTTAACAATAAGCTGATTATTTGACCTACAAATACACTATTGCCACTACTAATTTTACCAAAAAATTCTCCCGCCTCAGTCATATCTGAGGGTAGACCAATAAATAAGGAATGGAAGAAAGTATCAATTGTCCATCCCATTATCACTGCATAATAAGAAAGAATTCCACAAGAAGCTATTGCAAATAACCAACCTAGAGGCTTCCAATTCTCTCCAGCAGCTTTGATTGGAGCAAGGAAAGGACTACTTGCAGTGCTTCTCCCCAAGACCATCTCTGCAACTAAAACAGGTAGGCATACAACTAAAACAACCAATACATAAAGGATAAGAAAAGCAAGTCCACCTCCTTGAGATGACCTATAAGCAAAGCCCCAAAGATTACCAAGGCCTACAGCACTACCGGCTGCGGCGAGTGCGAATCCCAGTCCTGATCGCCATTGTTCCCTTTCTTGCATAATAAATCTCTATTAAAATCGAGAAGAAACTGGTAAATATATAACTGGGTTATACCTTTAAATGGGAGACTGGTCATACTTGACTTCACAATGTGAAAGCCATAAGCGTTTTAGGCTCAACAGGATCTATTGGAACTCAAACCCTTCAAATTGCAGAAGAGTTTCCTGATCAATTCAAAATTGTTGCACTAACAGCAGGAAAGAATATTGATTTAGTAATCAAACAAATTGAAACGCATCAACCTGAAGTCGTTTCACTAGCCGATGAGTCTTTTTTGCCAGAACTGTCTAGGCGAATAAATAGTCTCAATGAAGATTCAAAAATATTCAAGAAGCCCTTATTGATGGCGGGAGCCGAAGGACTTAATACTGCAGCAGCTTGGGGAAGTGCAGATCTTGTTGTAACTGGAATAGTTGGCTGTGCTGGCCTCCTTCCAACACTTGCCGCTATTGAAGCAGGGAAGGACCTAGCTCTGGCAAATAAAGAAACTTTGATTGCAGCAGGACCAGTTGTCATTCCTGCTTTAAAAAAAAGTGGAAGTAGGCTCTTGCCTGCGGATTCTGAACACTCAGCGATATTTCAATGTCTACAAGGAACGCCATGGGCTGATAATGCAAGACTCTCAACTGGAGTGCCTACTCCAGGATTTAAATCCATACAATTAACTGCATCAGGAGGAGCATTTAGAGATTGGAAAGCAGAAGATTTAGTGAAAGCAACTGTCGAGGATGCGACTAGCCATCCTAATTGGAGCATGGGAAAGAAAATAACTGTAGATTCTGCAACCCTTATGAATAAGGGACTCGAAGTCATTGAAGCGCATTATCTTTTTGGTCTTTCATATGACCAAATCGAAATCATTATCCATCCACAAAGCATCATTCACTCAATGGTTGAATTGGATGATTCATCAGTTTTAGCTCAATTGGGATGGCCAGATATGAAACTCCCTATTTTGTATTGTTTAAGTTGGCCTGGTCGACTTAAAACACCGTGGCCAAGATTAAAGCTTACTGAAATTGGCAATTTAACTTTTAAAGAACCAGATACTAAAAAGTATCCATGTATGGAACTTGCTTACAGCGCAGGAAAATTAGGGGGCACAATGCCAGCAGTGCTTAATGCCGCTAATGAAAAAGCAGTAGAACTATTTCTAGAAGAAAGGTTTAAATTTATCGATATTCCAAAAGTAATTGAGGCGATTTGCGAGAAACATAAATACGACCTAAATCTAAATCCAAGCCTCAGTGAAATTCTTGAAATTGACAGCTGGGCTAGAGAAGAAGTCTTTGATTATTCAGAAAGAAATATTACAAGAATGTAGTTTTAGATTAAATAGTTTTCAAAGATAAAAACCATTTAGAAACAACTTGATCCCCCCAACAACCTTGAACCCCATGAAATCCATTATGTCCTCCTTTCTGAGTAAAAATAAATTGATTAGCTATTTGATTATTAGAAAATTTCATGTTTTCCATTAGTTTTTCAGCAGCTAAAAAAGGAACCCAAGGATCATCTTTGGATTGAATAAATAATGTTTTAGGAAGAGATTTTTTATTTTCTATAAGAGAGAAAAAAGGAGATGCTTTTGCATAATATTCTCCAACATCTTTATATCCCCACCTTGGAGCAGTTATTAAATTATCAAAAGATCTAATATCATTTATTTTTGTTTCTTTATCCTTTTTATTTATTAATAATGCATTCTTTTCTCTTTCTTCTATCCCAAAAGGATCTTCTAAAGTTTGCCTAATTAAACGATTTAACAACCATTTTTGATAAATAAAATTTCTTGGTCTTTCAATAGAAGAACTACACTCATTCAAATCCAAAGGACTACTTATACATACCAATCCATCTAATAAAGACTCATCACTCATGCAAGCATTCAAAAGAATAGTTCCACCCAAAGAGATCCCAGCTCCAAAGACAGGAATATTTTTTGAAGATTGATAGTCTTCAGTTAACTGGTATGAAATCTCTCTAGCTCGCCTTAATACAGGAATCAAATCACTATTGCATTCAGCCGCATAAGTGCCATCAACAAAATCCCTACAAGGATCTGAACCTCTCAGATTAAGCTTCAAAACAGCGAAATTTGATTGCACCAAAGCACTCGCCATTCTGGTCAAACCTCTTCTGCGAGTAGAACCACCAAGACCATGCAAAAGTAGAACTAAACCATTAATGCTCGATACACTTGATGGCTTATCCAAGTAGGCAACCAAGAAGCCTCCTCCTGTCTTTCTACTTTTGAGAGGTGGGACCTTTATACGAATCTCAGATGAATAGGCATCAGGCAATTCATCTGAGGCAAAGGTATCTCTTAGTGTCTGAAGGTCAGGACCGATCCATGGGAGACGCTCTTTAAAAGGGCTTATTCCTAAATCTGAAAGTAAATCTTCTTTTTTTAAATTATCCTTTACTTCCAACTCCAAGCTCCTTTAATTCCAATAAAAGATCTCCAAGAACCTTTTTTGCATCTCCAAAGACCATAGAGGTATTTTGCAAATCAAAAAGGTCATTTTTTATTCCTGAATATCCAGCACTCATTCCTCTTTTAACAACAAATACAGTTCTAGCTTCTTGAACGTCTAAAACTGGCATTCCATACAAAGGTGAAGTCTGATCATTCTTGGCCTGAGGGTTGACCACATCATTCGCTCCTAAAACTAATACAACATCCGTGGCGGGAAATTCAGGATTTATTACATCCATTTCTTTTAATTGCTCATAAGGAACATCTGCTTCGGCCAACAGAACGTTCATATGTCCAGGCATTCTTCCTGCAACAGGATGAATAGCATATGTGACTTCAATGTCGGCGTTTTCTAAGACTCTGGTGACCTCCCTTAGTGTGTGCTGAGCTTGAGCTACAGCAAGACCATAACCAGGAACAATCACCACTCTCTCTGCCGCCTCAAGAGTAAGTGCACATTCTTCTGGGCTGCAACTAGTAATATTTGTATACTCTCCCCCTCCACCTCCTGAAGTAACAAAACTAGCGCCAAGTGCACCCCCAAATAATACAGAAACTAAAGATCTGTTCATGCCATCACACATCACTTGAGTAAGTATTAATCCAGCAGCTCCAACCATTGCACCGGCGACAATCAAGAGTTGACTACCGACAACAAATCCTGCCGCTGCTGCTGCAACTCCTGAGTAGCTATTTAGCAAGGATATGACTACTGGCATATCGGCTCCTCCAATAGGAAGAGTCACTCCAATACCCAGCAAAGATGAGGCAATTACAATAAGAAAAAGACCATTTTGTCCATCGATTGAAAGATAAATTCCACCTATCAAAGCAATAACAGCACAAAGAATATTGAAAAAATGCCTAGCTTTGCTTTGTGTCCAAGAAGGTGTAGATAGCCAACCTTGAAGCTTTGCCATTGCCACAATTGATCCAGAGAATGTAATGGATCCAACAAAAAGTGAAACGACTATTGAGAAATTTCTAATAAGTTCACCGACTACATCATCTGAGCCGTCTGTCGTTGGGAACAAAGCCACACCAAGTGCCACCAATAAGGATGACATCCCTCCACAACCGTTAAACAAAGCTACTATCTCAGGCATCGCAGTCATTGGAACCCTTTTAGCAGTTAAGGCACCTAAAAGGCCTCCGATTAAAGTTCCACAAATTATCCAAATCCAAGAGTTAATAGAAATGCCTGTGGTTCCTTGAGAGTTAAGCAATACTCCAAAAGCAGCCAATATCATTGCAATGGCGGCAAGCCTATTCGCCTCTCTTGCTGATCTAACTTTTGAAAGGCCTTTGATACCTAAAGCAAGCAATAAAACTGCCAGCAGATCAATAGCAAACTTAACGGGAGCAATAAAAGTCATAAGAGAGAATCCTATTTACGAGTTTTTTTACGACTAAACATTGCAAGCATCCTGTCTGTAACAAGGAAGCCACCAATCACATTAAACAAAGCAAATCCAAGAGATATTGATCCAATTATTAGTAAAGGTAAATTGTCTCCGGATTTTATTATTAAAGTTAAAGCTGCAAGCATCGTGATGCCTGAAATTGCATTAGCCCCACTCATTAGTGGAGTGTGCAAAGTTGGAGGGACTTTTCCTATGAGCTCTAATCCCAAAAGGCTTCCAAGGAGAAGCACCCAAAGAGCCTCACTAAAAAAACTCATGACCTAGTTCCTCCATTCTCAATAATCTCTGATTTGAGTATTACTCCATCCTTACTAATCAAAGAACCAGCAATAAGCTCATCATCGTTATCAATTAAAAACTTACCCTCTTTAAACATTGGCTGAAGAAGAGACAATAAATTTCTCGAATATAAAGAACTTGCATGATTTGGTATTGAGCAAGGGAGATTAGAAGCACCAACAATCTTTACCCCTTTTCTAACAATAGTTTCTCCTGGTTTTGAACATGCACAATTACCACCACTAAGCACAGCAAGATCAATCACTACC
The DNA here is from genome assembly GCF_059772445.1 of Prochlorococcus sp. G4PB17. NCBI lineage: Bacteria > Bacillati > Cyanobacteriota > Cyanophyceae > Synechococcales > Prochlorococcaceae > Prochlorococcus > Prochlorococcus sp. G4PB17. Next base: position 742,652 of record NZ_CM186288.1, read on the forward strand.
GAACCAGGACGCATATTATCCAACATATTTTCATCAATAAGTTTGGGAGCTTTTTTACCAGGCACCTGAGCAGTACAAATTGCCACATCAGCTTCAGATAATTGAATTGCCAATTCTTTTCTTTGTGCAATCAGAAATTCATCAGAAACTTGTTTTGCATATCCGCCCGACTCTGATGGAGTTTCATCAGTCTTTGGAAGCTCAATAAATCTTGCTCCTAGTGATTCAACTTGCTCCTTTACTGCTTCTCGAATATCACTCACATAAACCACAGCACCTAGTCTTTTTGCAGTTGCAATAGCTTGAAGTCCTGCCACCCCAGCGCCTAAAACAACAACTTTTGAAGGCTGAATAGTACCAGCAGCAGTCATTAACATTGGAAAATATCGATCAAGCGCACTAGCAGCTAAAAGTACAGACTTGTATCCAGCTATATTTGCTTGTGAAGATAATGCATCTGATGACTGCGCTCTACTAATTCTTGGAAGCAACTCCAAAGACATTGCAGAGATTTTTTGAGATCTTAACGTTTCGGCTAATAAATTATTCCCATATGGATCTAATAAGCCAACAAGGAGAGAGCCAGGTTTTAAATGTGAAAGAAATTTTTTGTCAGGAGGCTGAACACAAAGAACAATATCAACAATTTTTTTTACTTCATTATTTTCCTTTTCAACCAATTCAGCGCCAGCATCAACATAAGTATTATCTAAAAAACCAGCAGCCTCTCCTGCACCTTTTTCAAAAAATATTTTACAGCCTAAATCCAAAAACTTTTTAACAGTCTCTGGAGTAGCTGAAACGCGTGTTTCCCCTAAAGCTGATTCGAAGGGTATTAAGAAACTAACCAAAGTAAAAAGAATATGCTCCTTAAGATTAGGAGAGGAAACGTTTGAATACCAGCATTTTTAGTTAAGAAAGGTTTTCCTAATAGTTTTTCTTGGCTATGAAGGAAATGAGAAAATGTTATCGATCAAGAAAAAATGAGTCTCACCGCGATCGAATGTCCCGATGGTGTATGTCATAGCCATCACGGTGGGCATGCAGTCCCAAGAACTGCCATGCAAAAAAATCTACAAAGTCATGGGAAAGAATGGTGCGAACGTTTAGCTGAACGAATTTACGAAATGTCTGTTGATACTTTTTCTCAGACAGTCATGCCAAGCCTGCATTCCTCTGGATGGCAAAGAAAACATCTTGACTGGGAATTCAAGCTTGCAAACAAAGAATCCGAACCAGACGAAGCTTTGGTTGAGGGAATCATCAACGCCACTGAAAGTTTTTTAAGGAGCAGCGAAGTTCATCGCTTATTTATCCAAGAACTTGTACAAGGTACATTTGCAGAAGCAAAGGATGATAAATTACCATCAAAAGCTGTCAGAAAAGTAATAGAAAATGAAATAATAGTAATGATCGAAGGCAAGAAAGAAGAGTTGACAAATAAAATCGCAAAAGCATTGGAAGAAGAGGCAAATGGAGACTTTGAATTAGCCAAAAACGCTGCTATCGAGGGTATAAATGATGTAGAAAAGCTCTTAATAAACCATACAGAGGCAGTATAAATTATGTGCAGTTGCTAAATTAGATTTAGCAACTGCACATAATAATTAATTCTATTCATTAGATTCCAAAATTAGTTCAATACATTTTTCAGTTCTAAATATTAAGGAAATCTAAAATCTTAAGCGATAATTTCGTTTTCCAGACAAAACGCTAACTTGTACCAAAAAACACAAGTTAACCTCCCATTGGCATGTCAAGGTAGCTTCGTTGGGGAATAATCAATGAATGCTTCTTTTAAAAAGAGAATCAGCATCGCAAGCTGCTGGGCCGCTAGCAGAATAGCTTTACTTGATAGTGTGGAAAGGTATGAAGATAGCTATGCTATTAGCCAGGAATTTTGCGAATGGATTACTTGTATAAATACTTACCCTGAGGGGGTAAAAGCTTCAACACTAAAAGTTCCTGATTTTCAAAGAGAAAATTTTGACGCAGATGAACTACTTGAGCTTTAATTCGAAATAATAATAGATTTGAAAATATTCCTCTTTTTCTCTTATAAATACAAATTGAAGTTTTTTTCTTATATCGTGTAAGTCATTACTTCTTCAAAGGAATGAAAGGAAAGATAAAAGAATTAAAAACTGAAAATATAGTAATAGTTGGTTCTGGACCAGCTGGGTACACAGCTGCTATTTACGCAGCAAGAGCAAATCTACAACCATTGCTCATTACAGGCTTTCAGCAGGGAGGAATCCCCGGAGGTCAATTGATGACAACAACATTTGTTGAAAATTTTCCTGGCTTCCCAAATGGTGTTCAGGGCCCAGAATTAATGGATTTAATAAAAGCTCAAGCCGTGAGATGGGGTACAAAATTAATCGAAGAAGATGCAATTTCAATAGATCTAAGTAAAAGACCGTTTACTATCAATACAACTACTAGAAAAGTTAAATCAAATTCTTTAATTATTTCCACAGGAGCTAGTGCCAATAGGCTAGGGCTAAAAAACGAAAAATTATTCTGGAGTAAAGGTATTAGTGCCTGCGCCATTTGTGATGGCGCTACTCCTCAATTTAGAGAAGAAGAGCTTGCAGTTGTTGGAGGGGGAGACTCGGCTTGTGAAGAAGCTGAATATCTAACTAAATACGGAAGCCATGTGCATTTATTAGTCAGATCTAACAAGTTAAAAGCTTCTGCAGCAATGGCCGATCGAGTCAAGGCAAACTCAAACATAACTATTCATTGGGAAACTGAACTTTTAGATGTTCTTGGCAATGAGTGGCTTGAAAAGTTAAAGATTAAAAGAAAAGATACTAATCAGCAGGATGAGATTTTGGTAAAAGGCCTTTTTTATGCAATAGGCCATACTCCAAACACATCTCTATTTAATAATCAATTAACCACTGATTCTAAAGGCTATTTATCAACAAAACCTGGGAGGCCAGAAACATCATTAGAAGGTGTTTATGCAGCGGGAGATGTTGCTGATTCCGAATGGCGTCAAGGTATTACAGCGGCAGGCAGCGGTTGCAAAGCAGCTCTGGCTGCTGAAAGATGGCTAGCACAAAATAGTCTTACAACTCTTATCAAGCGAGATGAATTAGAGCCCTCAATAGCTGAAACAACAAAAACTTTAGAGACTAGCAATGAGGGAAATTTCGACCCCGAGAAGGTATGGCAAAAGGGAAGCTATGCATTAAGAAAGTTGTACCATGAAACCAAAAAGCCTCTATTCGTAATTTACACATCAAGTAGTTGTGGTCCTTGTCATATACTCAAGCCTCAGCTTCAAAGAGTCCTTAACGAATCAAAAGGTAAAGCTATAGGTGTTGAAATTGATATCGAAACCGATCAAGATATTGCCAAACAAGCTGAGGTGAGTGGAACTCCAACAGTCCATCTTTTTAAAAATAAAGAACTAAAAAAACAATGGAAAGGAGTTAAAGCCAGAAGTGAATATAAATCCGCATTAGATCAACTAATTTAAGATTAAAGATTTATCTTTTCCTTGGCCCACCTGGTCTATTCCCTCCTTGCCTTCCTCCTCCTGGACCTACGTTTCTTTCTCTATATGTAATCCTACCACGTGTTAAATCATAAGGACTGATTTCAACAAGAACTTTATCTCCTGCTAGTAATTTTATTCGAAATTTTGTTAATTTCCCGGCTGCCCTACACAAGCATTGATGTCCAGCGGGTTGTTCAAGAGTTACAAGATAGAATCCATTGCCTTGCTCTTTTTCAATAACGCCGGATGTTTCAATCATGTGTTTTTTGTTCTAATAAATAACTAAAACAATTGTATTCTAAAAAAGTCATTAATTTCCAATAATTGTATATTTAACTAAAAACGTCTTGTAGCTCTCTTGCAGTTTGAAATTGTCCATAATAATAATTTGCAGACGCTCTTAATTCTGAATCAGCTAAACCATCAAAAGCTTCAAATCCAATACTTTTCCATAATTCATTGCCACATAACTTATTTAGCTCTGAAGAAGCTTCTCTAGAAAGATTTTCCAATCTTCTATTTAGGTTCTTAATTTGACTAACAGACATAGGGAAAGAAAGTTTCCCTAATAGTACATATCAACTATTTTTTTGCAACTGTCTAAATTGGGAATTTCTTTTTCTCTTCAATATCCAGATCAACACCTATGTCTTTAAGTCTTTTTAAAATAACATCATAATACTCTTTTATGTAGCCCTCCATTGTCGAAGAATCAGCTGGATTAAGACCAAAAGCAGCATAAGTATCTTCCATAGGGGCATCCAACTTCCCTCCGCTTCCGCTTAATTCAGAGAAAGCAAGCCTCTCTGCAACATTTAAGGTTGGCTCAAAAAACGAAACAACTGATTGTGCAATTGAAATTACTGTTGGCGAAACTTTTAATACCCTTGCTCTTTTTTCACTGAATTTCTCACATATATTGACCAATTCTTTCGCACTCCATGCTTTAGGACCAACAATTGGGAATCTTTTTTTTATAGTTTGAGGCCTATCTAAAGCGGCTACTGCAAATCTAGCAATATCTTGAGTGTTCATATAAGCAATATCTGTGGGATTTCCACTTATCCAAACAGGTTCATTATTTAAAATAGGAATAGCAAATTGACCTATTACTCCTTGCATAAAAGCTACCCCTTGCAAAATGGTGTAATCCAAAGATGAATTGACCAATAGCTCTTCAGTACAAAATTTGATATCCATTAAGGGTATTTTTCTATATTTTTCTGCAGCTAGTAAGGATAAAAAAACTACTCTTTTAACATTTTTTCCTTCACAAGCGTTATACAAATTTAATTTTCCATCCCAATCTATTTCATATACGCTCAGTGGATCATCAGGTCTACTTGTTGCCGCATCAATAACTGCATCTACTCCATCAAGAGCATATTCAATATCTCCTTTGTTTACTAAGTTGCCACGAGTTAATTCACAGCCCCACTCTTGAAGAAAGGAAGCAGCTTTTGGTTTTCTAACCATGCAGCGGACTTTATGTCCAGCGTCTATGGCGTTTTTGGCTATTTGGCGCCCAAGAGTCCCTGTGCCACCAATCACCAGAACTTGCATAGTTGAATTCATTAAAAGAGTGAAGCCTAAATGGGAAGACTATCAATTGTGGAAACTAATCTCCTTGGAGTTTCAAAAGAAGAACTCCTCCTAGGAGTCCAACGGGAATTAAAACCCAAAAGACTGCAGCGATTCCAAAAATTTCTTTTGCCATTCAGATAATTTAACTCATCTACTATTAAAACCTAAAGCCCTAACATTGAGATAACATTCAAAACTCATGAATGAATTTTTAAAATAAAATGTCTTTAAAAGGCTCAAATAGAAAGTCGGAGTTTGTTTTTGATGAAATGCAATCAAATATTACGAATGAAGCTCCTTTAACTGGATCCGCTGATTGGGGTGAATCAAAGAATTGGTTTTATAAAGATCTTCTGGTTCACTTCAGAGTAACTGGAGAGGAATCAAATCCTCCCATTGTTCTAATTCATGGTTTTGGCGCTAGCTGCGATCACTGGAGAAATAATGCTGAGAAATTTGCATCTGAAGGTTTTAGAGTTTATGGAATAGATTTGATAGGGTTTGGTAAATCAGAACAAAACATCAAAGGTAAAATAAACCATTTAGATAATCAATTTTGGGCAAATCAATTAGCTGCTTTTCTTGATGAGGTAGTAAAAATAAAAATCAACGGGAAAGCTGTATTAATTGGAAATTCTCTAGGAGCTTTAACTGCATTAACGACCCTCTCTATTAGACCAGAATTAATAAAAACATTAATTGCAGCTCCACTCCCGGAACCAGTATCTATTACTAAAATTAAACTTTTTTTGCCCAGATGGCTCATAAAAATAAAAAAGTTTCTAATTAAGCTATTTTTTCATTTATTACCGCTAAAACCTTTAGTAAATTTAATTTCAAAAACTGAATTAATTACTTTTGCGCTACAAAGTGCCTACTTTCATTCAATTTTCAAGGACAACGTATTAAAAAGGATAGTTACAGCTCCTGCTAGAAGACCTAATGCCCCCCAGGCGCTTAGAGCAATGTGTATTGGAATGAGTAATAGACCAAATTCAACAAAAGGTCCATTGATCATAGAAAAGATTAGAAATTTACCTAATCGTCCACCAATTTTGTTGATTTGGGGCAATAAGGATAAATTGATACCAATATTTTTAGCAAAAAAAGTACTAAAGCTCCATCCTTGGCTTAAATTGGCAGTCATTAATGATGCTGGTCATTGTTTACACGATGAGTTACCAAAGCTTTTCAATCAAATTGTTCTTTCATGGCTGAAGAACTTAAAAACTTCTAACTAACAAATATGAAACACACCCTTTCAGTTTTAGTAGAAGATGAGTCTGGTGCATTAAGTAGGATTGCAGGCCTTTTTGCACGAAGAGGATTCAATATTGATAGTTTGGCTGTAGGCCCTGCAGAAGCCAAAGGCATATCAAGATTAACAATGGTTGTACAGGGGGATGAATCAACACTTCAACAAATGACAAAACAACTAAACAAATTAATAAATGTTTTGGAAGTTCTTGATTTAACAACTTTACCGGCCGTTGAAAGAGAGTTAATGCTTTTGAAAGTATCTGCATCCTCGGAAAACAGAGGTAAAATCTTAGATTTAGTACAAGTATTTAGGGCAAAAGTTGTTGACGTTTCAGATAATGCAATGACACTTGAAGTAGTTGGAGACCCAGGCAAACTTGTTGCTTTAGAAAATCTATTGAAACCTTATGGAATTTTAGAAATAGCTAGGACAGGTAAAGTTGCACTTAAGAGAGCCTCAGGAGTCAACACCGAAATGCTAAAAACAAAAAAATAAAATTTTTCTAAGCAAATTATAATTTTTTTGCTTCGATTATAAAGTCTTCTTCTCTTATTGAATCAACTACATCCATACCGCTAATTACCTTACCAAAGACAGCAAACCTTCCATCAAGTTCTGGCAAAGATTTTAGAGAAATATAAAACTGAGAACTGGCAGAATTAATTGTTTTTGATCTAGCCATGGATAAATAAGCTCTTTTATGTTTAAGTTCAATATTATTTTTTAGACTAGAAATATCTATTTCTTTTCCATATGTTGGTGAACTATTTGTTTTTAGTTTTATTTCCAATGGTATATATCTAACTTTTCCCGTTTGAATATCTATAAAATTATTTTCACCTTTTTTCAAATTGTTATCTCCTCCTCTAATTATATAGGGGTAAGGGTCTCTAATCACTCTATTAAAAAAAGTTTTATCATATAAACCTCTTTCAACAAAATCAATAAAATTCCCAACAGTTATTGGAGCTGATTTACCATAAAGCTCTAATTTTATAATTCCTTTATTGGTAATCATCGAAACATATTCAGTCGAAGACAAGCAAGGAAGTTTTGTAGAGGAACATATATTTATATTTTCATTTTTCTTTGAAGAAGTACATCCAGTTACCAATATCAAATTTATAAATAAAAAGATAAAAAATGGCTGATAAAATCTATAAATTAAAATTGATTTATTAAACGACTTAAATATTGTGTTTTTCCTTTTAGATTCCTTCAAGGTTTACCCCTAAAAATCTGGCGATTTCAGCACCTTCGGTTTCCAAATCTAATAAAGGTTTAGGAGATCCAACTCTAGATATGGGTAAATCCTTCCTACCTTTAATTCTCAAAGAGACTCGTCTTCTTGGATTAAAACCTTCTCTAACCTCTAATTTGACAGCTTTAATTTCATCAATAGGAATTTCAATCTCGATGTTTTTTAATAACCCTCTTCTGGATAAGGATAATACTCCTTTATTTTTGTCGAATCTATTTACCCCAGAACCATAATCAATACTAATTAATCTCCAAAAATAAAGAGCTAAGAAAAAAGCGGCGACACCGTACAGCCCCATAACCAATCCCTGAGGAACAAAAATCAAAGTAGAGGGATTTCCTAGTGGCAAAAAATCTCTACCAAAATAACTTGAAACCGAAGCCAACAAAAAACCAACTCCTCCAATACTCAGCATTGCAGCAACTAAATAGTTCGAAAGCTTACGCGAACCTTTAATTTTCTGTTCTAAAACCGCATCAGATAACTCTTTTTCTGATTGACTTAATTTGGATTCAGTTGACATAATCTCATAAAAAGGGGAAGAACATCCCTTTCAAATCATTATAGGGACTAAGTTTTTGAGAATTACTAACTGGCAATAAAAAACACTCTTTTTATCTCATTTCAATACAAGGGATTTCATCAGGTTAAAGATTTACCCACAAACCCCGTCATCGTTGTTAAAGTCTCCCACGTATACAAAAGCTCAGCAACGCTCCTCCCATGACGATCGCTGTTGGAAGCGCAACAGAACGAGGTTGGTTTGACGCCCTCGATGACTGGTTAAAGCGCGACCGATTCGTATTTGTTGGTTGGTCTGGACTACTTCTCTTCCCTACAGCTTTCTTAGCTATTGGTGGATGGTTCACAGGTACAACCTTCGTTTCTTCCTGGTACACCCATGGTGTAGCCAGCTCTTATCTTGAGGGATGCAATTTCCTCACTGCCGCTGTTAGTACTCCTGGCGATGCCATGGGTCATAGTCTTCTATTCCTTTGGGGACCAGAAGCACAAGGCGATTTAACACGTTGGTTCCAACTTGGTGGCCTATGGAATTTCGTTGCTCTACACGGTGCATTTAGTCTTATTGGCTTCATGCTTCGTCAGTTCGAAATTGCAAGACTAGTAGGTATCCGACCTTATAACGCACTTGCTTTTTCAGCAGTTATTGCAGTATTTACTGCTTGCTTCCTTATTTACCCTCTAGGACAGCACAGTTGGTTCTTCGCTCCTTCTTTTGGAGTTGCAGCAATATTCCGATTCATCCTCTTTATTCAAGGATTCCACAACATTACGCTTAATCCATTCCACATGATGGGTGTAGCAGGAATTCTTGGTGGTGCTCTACTTTGTGCAATTCATGGCGCAACAGTACAAAACACCCTTTATGAAGATTCCAGTCAGTACTCTGACGGTAAAACTCAGAGTTCAACTTTCAGAGGTTTCGACCCTGTTCAAGAAGAAGAAACCTATTCTTTTATTACGGCAAACCGTTTCTGGAGTCAGATTTTCGGTATTGCTTTCTCAAATAAGCGTTTCCTTCACTTCTTGATGCTCTTTGTACCAGTAACAGGTATGTGGGCTGCATCAATTGGAATTGTTGGATTAGCTCTAAATCTTCGCGCTTACGACTTTGTTAGCCAAGAAATCAGAGCTGCTGAAGATCCTGAATTCGAAACTTTTTACACTAAAAATATCCTTCTAAATGAAGGTATGCGTGCATGGATGTCTTCTGTAGACCAGCCACACGAAAACTTTGTATTCCCTGAGGAGGTACTCCCACGTGGAAACGCCCTTTAATAGTTTACTCAATGCTCCTAATCAAAGTCTCGAAGAGACTGGTTATGCCTGGTATGTAGGAAATGCAAGGCTAATCAACCTTTCTGGAAGACTTTTAGGTGCTCACATTGCTCATGCAGGACTAATTGTGTTCTGGGCTGGCGCGATGATGCTTTTCGAAGTAAGTCATTTCACCATGGACAAACCCATGTGGGAGCAAGGCTTAATTTGTATGCCTCACGTGGCCATGTTTGGTTACGGAATAGGTCCTGGTGGAGAAGTAACTGATGTTTGGCCATTCTTCATCGCAGGTGTTATTCACCTAGTCGCATCTGGAATTCTTGGCTTTGGAGGTGTTTTTCACTCCCTTGCTGGTCCAGAAAAGTTAGAAGAAGATTTTCCTTTCTTCTCAACCGACTGGAGAGACAAAAATCAAATGACCAATATTCTTGGTTTTCATTTGGTTGTTTTAGGTGTTGGAGCTCTTCTATGGTCCATTAACTGGATGTATATAGGTGGTGCATACGACACTTGGGCTCCTGGTGGAGGAGAAGTTAGGTTGATCAATCCAACACTTGATCCAAGGATTATCTTCGGATATTTACTATCAACCCCTTGGGGTGGTGGTGGTTGGATGGTAGGTGTTAACTCAATGGAAGATATTGTCGGAGGACATGTTTACCTGGGTGTAATTGAAATAATTGGTGGACTTTTCCATATCTTCACTCAACCTTACGGGTGGGCTAGAAGAGCCTTTATCTGGAATGGTGAAGGACTTCTAAGCTATGCATTAGGTGGAATCTGTGTAGCAAGTTTTGTTGCTTCATGTTTTATCTGGTTCAATAACACTGCTTATCCTTCTGAGTTCTACGGTCCAACAAACGCTGAAGCCTCTCAGGCCCAAAGTTTTACATTCCTAGTTCGCGACCAACGAATTGGAGCAAATGTGGGTTCAACAATGGGACCAACTGGTTTAGGTAAATACCTAATGCGTTCTCCTACTGGTGAAATCATCTTTGGTGGAGAAACAATGCGTTTTTGGGATTTCCGAGGACCATGGCTTGAGCCACTTAGAGGACCAAATGGACTAAGTCTTGAGAAAATTCAAAATGATATTCAGCCTTGGCAAGTGCGCCGTGCTGCTGAATATATGACACATGCTCCTAACGCTTCTATCAACTCTGTTGGTGGAATCATTACCGAGCCTAACGCAGTTAACTTTGTTAATTTGCGTCAATGGCTTGCAGGTGCACAGTTCTTCCTTGGTTGGTTTACTTTTGTAGGTCATCTTTGGCATGCTGGACGCGCCAGAGCCGCTGCAGCTGGATTTGAGAAAGGTATCAGTCGTTCACAAGAGCCTGCTCTTTCAATGCCTGATCTAGATTAGATTCCTCAATAAATAAAAAAAGTCCTCTTAATAGAGGACTTTTTTTATGCCTAAAAATATTTGATCTTATTATTTTTTATCTATCTCAAAAAAAATTAAATAAACCAAATTTTTCTAAATTAGTTTTTAACCAAGGCAAGCTAAGTCCAATAACATTACTAAAACATCCATCTATTTTTTTTATAAATAATCCTCCGTAACCTTCAATCGCAAATCCTCCTGCACAATTGTAAGGTTCCAAAGTTGAAGCGTATTTGATAATTTCAATATTTGATAAAGTCATAAATTCAATTTTTGAGGTTACAACCCCTGCACAACTTTGATTTATTGAAATACTTTTCATATCAGATTGAGAGTTCTCTAACGAAATCAAATAATGTCCTGTATGCAAAAATCCTGATTTACCTGACATCCTTTGCCATCTGGCTATCAATTGCTCTTTATCAATTGGCTTCTCGAAAATTTCCCCCTCAAACTCAAACAAAGAATCACAAGCTAATAAAGCTTGAAAATTATTAAAAGTTTGATTTTCTTTCATCAACTTCTTTAATGCAGCATTAGCTTTCCCCTTAGCCAATAATTTGACTTTTAATATTGGATCTAATTCTTCAAGCTGTGTCTCATCAAAATCACTTACAATGACTTTGTGTTTCAGAGCTATTTGATCAAGCAATTTTTGACGTGCTTTGGATGCAGAGGCAAGCACAAACATAGAAAAGTAATTTTTTTAATACTTATCGATCATTATTGATCTTCCATTTAAAAATAAATCGATTTAGTTAAATGTTGCTGATTGACCAAAAAATCTTTAGAAGAGCAAGGCAAGGGATAAGGAATTGTCCCTTTAACTTATTTCTTTTTCAAAGTCTTCAAAAAGGGAGCCTCAATGCTCATAATGTTTCTGTGAATAAATCAAAATATTTGAGCAGAGAATTTATGTTTATCAATAGTACTTTATTTATAGAGAATGAATTTCTTAAATTAATCAAAATAGGAGTTTTAAGAAGGGAAGTTGATGGCCAAGGGCTTACTTCAAAAGTTCGTATTACACCAATAGGAAGAAAAGTCTTAGAAAGCTGTCCAGATTTATTTACTAAAAAAACATCCCTTATAAAAAAACTAATTGCATGCCTAAAATATCAATTATCAGCAAGATGAACATAAAACCCAATCGTACTCCATTAATGATTTTAGGAACCTCTAGTGGTGCAGGTAAAACACTTATAGCTACTGCTATTTGTCGATCTTTAAAAAGAAAAGGAGAACAGCCAATACCTTTTAAGGGCCAAAATATGAGCAATAACGCTTGGGTTGATACTCAAGGAAGAGAGATGGCTTATTCTCAAGCTCTTCAATCTTGGTCTGCAGGCTTAGAGCCAAGTGCTGAAATGAATCCTGTTCTTCTAAAACCAAAGGGGGATTGTACAAGTGAAGTGATTCATCTTGGCAAAAGTGTGGGCACTAGTAAAGCGATCGATTATTACGAAGATTGGTTCGATTCAGGATGGGAAGCTATTAAAAAAGGACTAAAAAAATTATTAAATAATGAAAAAAATGGAAGACTTGTTCTTGAGGGAGCAGGAAGTCCTGTAGAGGTTAATCTGCAGTATAAAGATCTTACAAATTTGAAATTAGCAAAATTCTTAAATGCAAATTGTATTTTAGTAGCTGATATTGAAAGAGGAGGTGTTTTTGCTCAAATAATTGGAACAATTGCTTTAATGCAACCCGAAGAAAAAAGATTGATTAAAGGAATAATTATCAATAGGTTTCGTGGTGATACTGAATTATTTAAAACAGGAGTTACATGGATAGAGAAAGAAACAGGAATCCCAGTTTTAGGAATATTACCTTGGCTTAAAGAGATTTTCCCACCTGAAGATTCTCTTGATCTACTTGAAAGAAATATAATAACTAAAAGTGCAGAAATAGAAATAGCAGTAATAAAATTACCTAGAATTAGTAATTTTTCTGATCTAGATCCTTTCTTTGGTGATTCAAGTATTCAAATGAGATGGATTGAACCAGGCCAAAACCTAGGCAAACCAGACGTATTAATAATTCCAGGAAGCAAACAAACAATTAAAGATTTAGAGAGTCTTAATAAAACCGGATTGAGTAATCAAATAAAAGATTTTGCCAAAAATGGAGGAAATATTTTTGGTATATGCGGAGGATTACAAATGCTAGGGAAATCATTAGATGACCCTCATAAGAAGGAAAGTATTAATGAAATAAGCTCATTTTCAAATTTTGGAATGAATCTGCTTCCAATCAAAACAACCTTTGGAGAAACCAAACAAACATCACAAAGAGAAGAAAAAGTTTCATGGCCAAACTCACAAATTGTAAAAGGGTTTGAGATGCATTATGGAAAAAGTAATTTGATCAATAATAAAAATCCTGATATTATTTCACTATCTAAAAACAGTACCTTAGGGTGGGTAATTGAGAAAAAAGATAAAAGCTTTATTGGAGGAACTTACTTACACGGAATCTTTGAAAATGATGAATGGAGAACGGAATGGATAAATAAAATAAGAGAGCTAAAGGGATTAAATAAAAAAAATACTAATGCAGAGAATAATCATAATAAAAGAGAGAACTTGTTAGATTTACTAACCGATGCATTCGAAAAAAATATCAATATAGACGTTTTAATCAAATAACTTAAACAATGAAAAATGTAAAAATAAATTGGCCTGACAATAAATCAAGCTATTGCTCTGCGGGAGTTGATTGGCTAAAAGCTGCATATGATGCAAATATCGATATACCTACTGGATGCCTAGGAGGAAGCTGCGGGGCTTGCGAAATTGAAGTTAATGGAGAAGTGGTACGTGCATGTATTGCCACAGTTCAAGATAAAAAGGAACTTAATGTTGAATTTTTTAGTGATCCTTTTTGGTAATAAAAAATATATCCAACTTGTTAAACAATCAATAATATTTCTCTGCTCTTCTAATAGCTTTAATAGAACCTTTATAGTCGCCAATATTATACTTTGATTCACTTATAATTTCTAATTTATTTATTATCTCCTCTTTCCTTTCACTACTAATTACTTTTTTGTAATCTGCAATTAAGTCATATTTTCTTTTTCGTATAGATGAGACTTTAATCAAAGCAATGTATTTAGGCTCTAAATCTTTTTCTTGAAAAGTACCCAACAAAATATTTTTATAATCTATTTTATTATTATCGATTTCCTTATACTTATCAATTTCCAATAATCTTATTTTTTTTGCTTTCCTTTTATCCTCTATTGCTCCTTCAAAATCTCCAGTTTTATATCTAGAATTACTTCTTCCACTATATGCTATGTCTTTAGACCTTTGATTAATAATATCTATTTTAGCTTCAAAAAAAATTGACTTTGAGAAGTCATCTATAGCAGATAGATTATCACCAAGTTTGTCATTTAAAAAGCCACAATTCAAATAGGCTAAAGCAAAATCGTCTTGTTTTTGAAGACTATCAATATTTCTTTTAATAGATTTAATAGCACCCTCAAAATCATTTAAATCAATCAAGTTAATTGCTTCATCATAAAAGGATGAAGACTCATCGAATTTTTTCAAATCAATTCTTTCTCTTCTTCATATTAAGCACATTTCAGAAAATTCAGCTTGAAAGTCTTTAAGAAAATATGTAAGAGATAAGCAAGTTCTAATTGATACAGAGAGGGTAGATGTCCAGATAAAAGGACCTATTTCGACATGTCACTAAAAATGACGAGCAAAAGTCAACTGATAGAACAAGATGGCACCTTATGGCAACACTATTTGTTTTATGTATGCGGAGAGGGTGGTCTTCGATTTGTGTTCAGGAGGGACGGTGAGGGCATAAAGAGGAACAAAAATTAGAAATCGGGTCAAAAATCCAACAACATATCCAACAACATTTTCTCTCTTTCAAAAAAGACCAATCTCGATCAATAAAATGAAAGTCATAGCAATCGATTCAAAGAAATCCAACAATACCCGAATTCATCCAACAACATTTCTAAAAATCCAACAACAAAATCCAACAACTTTTTTAGTTCTCGAGAAAAGATCCAATAAAAATCTCACCCAATATGCATCAAATCTTTTTCTTTAGAGAAACTATCTCAACTAAACATATTTGCAACTTTAAGCATATCGATTGCAGGCGTAAGAACAAGCAAAATACTAATGACAATAGCAATAAGCGGAATAATGTTTCCTTTCCTCTTCTCCCAACAATCTTTTGCTATCAAGGCAAAGAATGAAACATTTACAAGGTAAAGTGCATTTATAATAAAATATTGATAAACTTTGGACACAAACAACATACTAATAACAAGAGAGATTAGAGAAAGCGTTGGAGCACTCTCAAGTTTTTTTATACCGCGAAAATAATCTTTAAGAAGCAGATCAGTTCTTTTTGCCATTAGTTCAGAGTGTATTTACATAATATAAAAATTTATTATCTTAAAAGTATAATTGTTTAAATTTAATTACTAGTATTAATAGATTAATCTGGATTTGCAATTAATTGACTGTAAAGGAGTTTATTAATAAAAATAAGCATTAAAACAACTATCAAAGCGTTTTATCAACAAACTAGGAGTTGTATAAAATGCTTGAACAAAAAAATACGGAGAGGGTGGGATTCGAACCCACGGATAGTTTTAGCTATCAAACGATTTCGAGTCGTTCGCTTTCGACCACTCAGCCACCTCTCCCTTAATGTAAGTTTAAATCAATCTTGTATTTTCTAATGTTAATAATCAGAATTAAAAATTTAATTCTTAATCCCAACCTGCCTTTCTCATAAGGTTGATTGCTTTTTTATTATTTGCTCCTAATTGATCAATGGTGACACCATCAGGAGTGAATTCTCCAAACTGTGAGACCTCATCCGTTCTATTAAAACCAACTAATGGATGTTCAAATGTTGGACCGGCTAAACCACCACTCCCATCAGGAGAAGCAAGATACTCCAAGAGTTGAATAGCTTCTTCTTTATTTTCAGCATATCTAGCAATTCCACCTGCACTGACATTTACATGAGCAGGATTAGGAGTAAGAACTTTTACTTTTTTAGCCAACTTTTGATCTTTTCTACCATTAACTCCAGCAAGCATCCTTGAAACATAGTAGTGATTTACTATCCCAACACCACACTTACCCTGAGCTACAGCTCTTATTACTCCAATATCACCAGGGAAAAAAGGCTGAGAAATATTCGAAATCATACCTTTTAACCATTTTTTAGTTTTCGCTTCTCCTTTGTTAACAATTTGATTAGCAACTAAAGATTGATTGTATGGACTGCTCCTTTTTCTGACACAAACTAGACCCTCCAAAGCAGGGTTAGAAAGATCTGAATAATCTTTGATTGAATCTATATCAACTTTCTTTGGATTAGCGACCATAACCCTAACCCTTCTAGTTAAGCCATACCACCTTGCTTGAGGATCTCTATATTCGACAGGAACATTTTTATCTAATTCATTCGATCGATATGACTGAAGAAGACCACTTTTTGCAGCATTACTAATTCGAGCCGCATCAACTAGAAGAATTACATCGGCTTTGGAATTTGCACCTTCCCTTTTTAATCTTTCAACTAGTGAAATACCTGTAGCCTCAATTAATCGAATTTTTATCCCAGTTTCCTCTGCAAATTTCTTGTATATTTGCTTATCAGTGTTGTAATGCCTGCCTGAATAAATCCTTACTTCTCTTTCAGAGGCCTTTACATTATTTAAACCTGAAGAGACTAACAGAGTTCCTGCTATTACTGAAGTAAATAGACGTTTAATTAAATTCATTAAACTATTAAAGAAGTTTTTAAATCTTTTGACAGATTAAACAATAAAAGTGGAATGAATATCCTTTCGCAAAGTTTATACGTATCTTAGTATAAATTGTTATTTTCTTTATACTTTAGGATGATTATTAATCTCTAATTACAAAGATGGAATATTTAACTCATTCTCTTCTTGATAAATCAGAAGCACTTGAAATAACAAAAAAACTAAAAGCAGATAATTCTTCCTGGCAAGATGGTAAAAAAACTGCTGGTAGACTTGCCGCAAAAATAAAAAATAATTTTCAACTAGATAAAAGCTCAAAAATCTCTAAAGAGATTAAAGAACTTGTTGTCACAAAAATAATCTCAAATCCTCTTATAAAAAGCTTTACTCTTCCAAGTCTTATTCATGGTGTCATGTTTACGAAATCACTCCCAGGAAATGGGTATGGAATGCATGTTGATAATCCATATATGCCATCTGGAAGAAGTGATTTGTCTTTTACATTATTTTTAAATGAGCCTGAAAGTTATGAAGGAGGTAATCTTTGCATACAAACAATTAACGAAACTAAGAAAATAAAACTTTCTGCAGGAGAAATGATTGTCTATCCAAGTACAAAGCTTCATTCAGTTTCTCAGGTAGAGAAGGGAGAACGTTATGTTTGCGTAGGTTGGATACAAAGTTATGTACAAAGCAACGAAGAAAGGAATTTCTTATTCGGACTAGATGCAGGGGCAAAAGGTTTACTTGCTAAGCATGGAAGGTCAGACGAATTAGATTTAATTTTCCAGGCGTATAGCAATCTCCTAAGAAGACTTGGAGATTAAGAAAAATTCTTTATACTAAACAAAGTAAAAAATGAACTTTCATTGATAGACTCAAACAATCAAAATATATACAAACCTAACTACATATGCCTAAAAAAAGTCCTGTAGGAATTTTCCTAGCAGCAACAGCGGCATTAGCTACAACCGCAATCATTCCAGATCATTCAATCGCTGGAAATAAACATGGTGACATGGGTGGCACAAAGGAATGGACAACTGATCAAGAAGCAGATGAAGATGGAAAGCTAGATGAAGCTGCGCAAAAAGCTGCTGATAAAGCAAAAAAAGCAGATATTTGCATTCCTATTGGAGAGGGAGAAAATTGCTGGTAAAAGTTTTTTAAATTTATAAATAAAAAGCCCGATAAACGGGCTTTTTTAATGCGAATAAATAAAAAAAAACGCTCCTTTCGGAGCGTTTTTATATGTTCTAATTTAAAAATTTAGAATCTGAATTCAGTTAGAAGAACTGCACCATTAACATCTTTGTCAGCTCCTGAAACATCAGTGCTACCAAAGATTGCTGGAGTCACACTCACACCATCATTAACTTTGAAAGTGTAATATGCTTCCCAAACTGAATTATCTTCTGATGGATCAGTTCCACCACCTTTGATTTCAGTAGCAGCCAATTCAGAACCAATAGCTACACCTGCACTGTTGCCATCGATGAATAAATCTTTCCATGAAAGACCAATCATCCAACCTTCAGTCTCTTCAGCCTCACCTGCTTTAGCTTCGTCAAAAGAAGCAGTATCGTAACCAACCTGAATAGAAGGAACAGCACCAGTTGAATCTGGCTTCCAGTAAGCCCTTACGCCATAAGCAGTCATTTCACCAGAGGCAGAGCTGGCTAATGAAGAATGGTAATAACCATCGTATCCATTAGATCCTGAATTACCATCTTTGTATGCTGCAGCAAGAGAAACTTGCCATGTTGGAGAACCATACTCGATTTTGGTCAACAAGAAATCTCTTGAGTCATCACCAAAACCTTTAGATGATGAAGCACCATCTTTAGCTGTGTAGTTGATACTTAGAGCAAATCTTGGATCCATAGGATCTTCAACTGACTGAGTCCAAGCAGCGCCAAAACCAGGGCTTGTGCTTGATCCATAAGCTGAACCATTACCACCTAAAGCAAACTGCTTAGTAACTGGCTTATAGATTGATGGAGCACTAGCTAGCATGTAGTAGTTCTCGATCCTAGGGCCAACCCAAACTTGAAGGTTGTCACCAACAGGGAACTGGTACCAAAGCTTATCGACTTTAAGAGTGCCACCATTACCGTTAGCAGCAGACAAATATGTATTTTGTCCTTTGTCTTTGAAATGGTCGCTTACGTTACCTGTCTTGATACGTGTGTAAAGATTGTCTTCACCAGTGAAACTTGTATTCAGATTTAACTGATACATATATTCCATAGTGATCTCGTCTGTATCAGTCTCTGCATCATCATCAACATAACCAGTGATGAAAGCAGCCTTTCCGCTCATCTTTGTAGATGAAGAGAACTGACCAGCCATGATTTCGCCGAGTTGAGCTTCTACGCCATCAACACGAGCTTGCATAACTTCAGATGTTAGATCTGAATCGTTAGATACCGGAGTAACATCGGCATTTGCAGCTAATGGAGCCATTAGGCCCAAAGCAGCAGGAGCTACCAGCAAACGCTGAAAAAGCTTCATTGTGTCCTCACACAAATATTTCCTCCACACAATAGTGTATTCAATTAAACATTCCAGGCCTCTAGCTCAAGCAGGTATCTTTTTATACAAACAAATATATTATTCGGACTTTTTATTATCTAAAAAACAAAAAATATTACTAGGTGTTAATCAATTCTTAGCACAAAGAGGAAAGCCAAGAGCCTCTCTTTCTTCCAACCAAGCCTCAGCAGAATTTCGAGCTAAAGATCTAATTCTTGCAATAATCTTTGTTCTTTCCGTAACAGAAATAACTCCTCTTGCTTCTAATAAATTAAACGTGTGGCTACATTTCAAAACATAGTCAAGACAAGGAGCAGGTAGCTTTTTAGCTATTAACTGCTTAGCCTCTTCTTCGTATATTTCAAAAAGCTTCTTCAAATTGTCTGAATTTGATTCTTCAAAATTATATTTACATTGACCTTTTTCAAAAGGAAGCCAGATATCACCATATTTATTTTTTTTATTCCAGGAAAGATTCCAAATACTTTCAACATTTTGCAAATACATTGCCAATCTCTCTAAACCATAAGTGATCTCAATGGAGACAGGTTTGCAATCAAGACCACCACATTGTTGAAAATAGGTAAATTGAGTAACTTCCATACCATCAAGCCAAACTTCCCAACCCACTCCCCAAGCCCCTAAAGTTGGTGACTCCCAATTGTCTTCAACGAATCTAATATCATGATCTTTAGCTGAAATGCCTAAAGCCTTGAGCGAAGACAAATAAATTTCTTGTATTCCATCTAAAGAAGGCTTAATAAGAACCTGATATTGAAAATAATGCTGAGCTCTATTTGGATTGTCTCCATACCTTCCATCAGTTGGTCTTCTGCAGGGCTCTGGATAAGCAACAGCCCAAGGTTCAGGACCTATTGCTCTCAAGAAAGAGTGAGGACTCATTGTTCCAGCACCTTTTTCTAGATCGTATGGCTGAAGCAGTAAGCAACCTTTTTCACTCCAAAAATTATTTAGGCTTGAAATTATGTCCTGAAAATACATAGAATTAGATTATTCTCGCTTTACGCAAGATTGAATTAAAAAAATGCATCTAATGAATATACACTTATTTGAAAAAGCAGGAAACAAAAACTGTCTTATTCAAACATTTTAAAGTTCAATCAAGTAGGACAAAATTTAAATTACCAGCTATTGAAATTCTTGGTTCTTCAGTTAAATAAAAAGGATACACACAATGTCTTAATTTTGCTGGAAAAAAAAGCATTGTGCCCTCAAAATTACTAGATAATTTATATGAAATATTCTTAATGCCTCCAAGTGAATCATTATACTCAAATTCAAAGTCTCCGGCTTTCTTATTTTTATCATCCATATCATTAAATACCGGAAGTTTTTGCTGTTCCAAACTGTTATATGGAATCTTTAACCATATAGCAAAAGAATATATAGCACCATGGTCATGATAAGGATTAAATTCATTCTTGTATTGATAATTAACCCATAAGCTATTCAAAACAAAACTTGTCCTAATTCCATCGTCTAATGATAATTTCAAAGAATCAGGATCATTACCAAAATTATTATCACGAAAATGTTTAATTAAAGGAAAGCAAACATTTTTAAGAAAAAAGTTATCAATATCTTTTAGCAAATAACTTTTTGATATATTACCAGCTAATTTTTTTTTATTATTGATTATATCCATTCCTGCGATTTTGATTAGCCTCCAAAGATAATCAATAATCTCCTGATCTAGTTTTGTTTCCAAGTAAGGTGTTACATGTGGTTTTCTGGTTATTATATTCATCTATAATTAAGGAAAATTATTGTTATTCATTCTGAATAGACAATTGATCATTATTATAAATAGTGTATAAAAATCTTATTTAACTGTAATATAGACCTGAAGATGACCTCTATTTAAATATACATAAAAAATTAAAGTAATCTTAATTAGGTTGATAGGTTAAGTTCCCTGCAATTGAAATTCTTGGATCATCTATCTCATAAAAAGGATATACACAATGTCTTAACTTTGCTGGAAAAAAAAGCATAGTTCCCTCAAGCTTGGATGACAATCGAAAGCCATATGTACTAATTCCACCTAATGAATCAGTATATTCAAACTGAAATTGGCCAGCTTTTATGTTGCCCTTATCTATTTCACTAAATTGGGTTAACTTACATTGTTCCTCCCAGTCGTAAGGAATCTTCAACCAAATAGCAAAAGAGTATACTCCAGTATGATCATGATAAGGATTAAATTCTGTCTTATATTGAAAGTTAACCCAGAATTCATTTAACACTAATGTAGTATTAGCTCCCAATAATGCATTTTGATGTACAGGATCGCGTTTATTAAAATTGTTTTCACGATATGTTTGAACTAAGGGTGCACAAACAGAATTGTAGAAAACAGAATCTAAATCATCAAGCAAAAGACTCTGTGAAATATTGCCTGCTAATTTATTCTTAAAACTTATGTTATTGTTTTTTGCAATATCAATAATCTTCCAAAGATGATTGATAATATTTTGCTCCAACTTTACAAATAAGAAGCCATGAACGGGAGGAGATATATTTCGGACTTCCATTTTAAATTAGAACGATTGAAAAGAATATATAATAATAAAATAAACCTTCCGCCAAAATTTTGCCTAAATATCTTACATTTATGCAATACAACCATTAATAACAATTGCTATTATTGACCTAACAGGGCAAGAGATTGAATAAAGTAACTACTGATCCAAATCCACCAAAACCGAATAGGCTTAGTCAATACAACCCTTAATGAGCGATCAAGCCTACTGAGCCAATCAAACCGACCAAAATAAGTAAAAATACTTATAAAGTAATATAGATTGAATGCTAGAAAAATTGGCTTTCTGAAAAACAATATTAGCTCGAATCATAAAAATTGATCTATTATTTTACAATAATTACGCGTCATTCTACAAATATTGAATGTAGTTGAATCGATATATTCTATAAAACGTAAGAATACCATATAAACCTTCAATTGTATTTAATATAATAAAAATTTGTCATGTTTTGGGCTGGCATAAAGTTAATAATCAAAATAAAGTTAACTTTATAAATACACCAAACGCTAGTACGCCTGTATCACTTGTTCCGAATCGTCACAAGGCGTATATTTAGCAAGTATTTGCAAACCTTATGGACCTGTCTCCGACCGAGGTAATCGATCTAGCAAGTATCAGCCTTAATAACGAAGTAACCAAGGGGCTGGTGCCTGCTCAGGTCGACTACGTAAAAGAATCAGTAGTTGAGATAAACGAGGAACTAAGCTGCGTGGGACAGTCGCTAAGAGCTGTGGCCGCAAATCTTTCAGACATAAAAAGCAATATTAAACCAGGAAACTGGAGAGCTTTCTTGAAGTCGGGAGCAATAAACTGTTCCGAGAGATTTGCAGTAGATCTCGTTAGCGCCTACACAAACTGGCTAGGAGGATCCGACATTGACGATAACCTTCTTGCATCATTAACGCCTAGGTCTCTAGCATTAATGGGGAGCAAAGGTGTTACCGACAAAGAGCGTCAAAAAGTTTTTCAAGCAGTAGAAAGTGGCGAAAGGATGACAGAAGCCGCGGTAAGAGATCTTGTAAGGGGTACAAAAAAGAAGTCAAAAGCATACTCCTTAAAGAATGAAAACGAGAAAATCAATTCCTTGAAAGAAAAGATTGAAATGTATAAGAAGATAATCAATAATCTGCAGGATGAAAACAAAAAGCTCAGCAAATTACTAGCCAATAGAGAAAACATAGTTACATAATAGGTATAAATAGATTAAACAAATTATTTATTTCTAATTAATTAAAATGAAAAAAACTAATTCAATCCCAGAGACCTTAAAGAAAAAAACCAAGCCTGAAGAGAATAATAAAGATTTCAATCACGGGATAATAAAAGAATTACTAGCAAAATATAAGCCCAAGAAAGAGTATTTACCAATTGAACATTTAAGTAAAAACCAATCTTTATACAAATACTCTAAATAATTATGGGCAAGAATTCAACATCTAGAAATGGTTTTAACCATTTATACAATCGAGAGGTAGAGGGATTAGGTTCTTATGATGTTCACTATATAAATGCATATAAAAAAAGAATAAGAATAAGATCTCGAGAAGTAGATAACAATAAAGAGAGGTCTGCCGCATGATACAGGTCATCAGATGTCATCCAGAATTAATGGCAATAACCAGATCAAGAGATACTACAAATAAAGATGCTGCAAAAAAAGACTTTAACAGCATAAAAGAAGTTAAGGACAAGCATCTACAATTTAAAAGGGTGGAGAATGAAAGAGAAGTTTCATTACCTACTTTAGCTAAAAGATCTAGTATAAAATGGAAGAAAAGCAAAGATATAATAGCAAAAATGATAGATACACTTGACTATAATAACCAAATTCAATCTTCATATGATCTAATATTACTAGATAGACAACAAAAATATGAACATAAAGATGCTGCATAAAAATGAATAATTATAAAATAGAAAATACTATAAAATATTTATCTTTCACGCTAGTTATTTCATATTTTATAATTCATAAAATAATTTTAGTATTTCTCGGTATTTTGCTTTCACTATCTATAATGAGTGACAATTCCAGGTATCTATTTATTAAATCAAAAGAAAACAAACAGGTAAATAAAAAACTAATTAAGATAGATAGATCAATAAGAACAAAAGATAACGTGTGTAAACTAAAAAATAAGATTAAAAAACTCAGTTTAGTGGAACAAGTCGAAGAATTAGGTTTTATACCTTCTATAGAGAATGATGAAGAACGCAATACTGCATAGAATAATAATATTTTAAATAAAATTAGGTAATTAAAAAGTTATTTACAATAGAGTATATGTAAGGTGTACAATTAATTTTTTTAACACATAGAAAATAGTAAGAAGTTTGAGATATAACAAATAAATATAATGAAATATATATCAAAAAGAAAAATGTTTGGAAAAGTATAGTATCTAAATTATTTTTTTAATAATTAAGGAATTTCTATTTATATATACTGTTTTAAATTTTATAAATTTATTATATCGTAATTAAATAACTTGGTACTGTACAAATGATAAATAAACGTTAGTTTAAATTAAATGAATAGATTTAATGAAAGAGGATAAAAAAATTATTGAAGATATATTAGTAAAAGGTCTCTCTCATATCTTAAGAAGGACAATAGAAGTTAATCCAGGAGATCAATTAGCAATTGCACAAGAATATAGAGAATGGATTAATTGTATATCTGCAAGCGATTTTTCAGAACAAGAAATATTAGTAATTGATAAATATACATTTAAAAATAAATTTTGAATTAATTCTATTTATTTAGCCAATCAAGCCTAATCTATTAAAATCATAACCAAATTATATCTAATATTAAAAGTATTATGATTTCTTAGTATTTTTATTATAATCTTGCTCGAAAAATTAATTGACATTTTAGCAATACAAATGTACTATTAATGGGGTCTCTAAGTGAGAATGTCTTTTACCGAATTATTTTGCCCTATCAAAAAATGAATTCACCGCTCATTCTTGATTAGCAAGATTTCCAAAGCAAATTCTTCACATATTGAACTCGATAAATTTCTTTATTATCTAATGAATTCTTCTAGTACATCAAGTTGGGAATCGGCCATGAGCCAAAAGCTTTCAAAAAGACAAGTTGTAGGAAGAGAAGTTCTCATAACAAGCTCAACAAGAGAGTTAGTTGAGTTTTATTGGACAACAAGAAAGCGGTTTTCAGGAGGATATAGTGATGTTTCCATTTAAGGTAGATTAAAAAAGTTTCTTTCAAAGAATCAAGTATTAAAATTAGTGTTATCTGATAATGCAATATATAGGGATACTCTTTGATTTAAAAAATGTTTAAAGGAGAAGAAAACTAAAGTTTTATGTAAAATATTTTAGTTTTTAATACTTATAATTTGAATTATTAATATTAAAACAATTTTCACGAAAACAAAAAAAATCTTAATTAAGATTATTCTTTTTTCGATATTCCTTTATACAAGTTCGGAGTAAGTATTAAAAATACTATCCACCAGATAATAACAAAAAAACTTACGATTGAGGTAAAAATAAAATTATTAAATAACATAAAACTAAAAATTATCACCAATGCCCCAAAACTAATGATTGACCAAGGTTGGCACCAATATGGCTTATTGTCCCAAAAACTGTTTTTAGAATTTGAATCCATTTAATTGATATTAGAAATAATTAAATATAAACAATTTTACTCTATAAGAAAAATTTTTCTTCTTTATTAGATTTCTCTTCTTCTACAATATTTTATTAATTCAAAGTTTTTCTTCTTCTGTAGTTTTTTCTTCTTCCGTAGTTTCTTCTTCTTCCGTAGTTTCTTCTTCTTCCGTAGTTTCTTCTTTTTCCGTAGTTTCTTCTTCTTCCGTAGTTTCTTCTTCTTCCGTAGTTTCTTCTTTTTCCGTAGTTTCTTCTTCTTCCGTAGTTTCTTCTTCTTCCGTAGTTTCTTCTTCTTCCGTAATTTCTTCTTCTTCCGTAATTTCTTCTTCTTCCGTAATTTTTTCATCTTCCGTAGTTTTTTCTTCTTCCTTAGTTTTTTCTTCTTCTGTAATTTTCTCTACTTGAATAGGTTTAATCTCTACAATGTTTTCCAATGAATTAGGCTTGCCTCTGTTTTTTAGAATTTGAGAAATCTCCTCTCCAGAATCTGATTCAGAACCCTTGAGCAAAAATTTCAGAATATACCCAAGAGAAACAAACAAAGCAATTGGGAGGACAAATCCCATCAGGAATTTATAGAGAATTATTCCTATGCCAATAACACCAATAGATATAAGAATGTTTTTGATGTTCATATGTTCTATATAAATAGAACTTAAATCTAAGCCATTTCTTTGCTTTCAACACCAAATGGTCAAAACACGATGTCTATTTAAATAATCTAGATTAAAAAAACCAACAACAAATCACATGCTCATCAAAGAGGAAAAATTAAAAAAGTTTTTCAATTTATCCTATGGAGAGAAAGCTCCTACTAGAGAAGAATGGGAAGTCTTGTACAATAAAACAGTTAAGTTCATAGATCCTACCCAAGAAAAGAATGGAATTGATGCTTATATCAAAGCCCAAGACGGATTAATAAAGAGATGTGATGATATTTATTTAGAATCACATTCAATTGCAATAAATGGGAATATTGCTTTTATTGAATGGACTATGGGATTAAAAATAAAAGGTCTAGAATTTTTATACGACGGTACAACAAGATTAATATTCGATAAAGAAGGGAAGGTTAAAGAGCATAGAGATTATTTTGATTTTTGTTCAGGTACATTTGGAAATCTTCCAGTAATAGGAGGTTTAGTAAAATGGTTATATTCAATGTTTGTTGACTAAAAATTATTTTCATCAAACAATTAAATCAAGATTTAAACAAAAAGTTGATTAAATTTTAAGCTAAATTAAAGGAGATTCTCTTATTATTAAAAAAGGTATATAACTATTATAAATTTTTCATCTTCCAACAAAAAACAAAAACTATCCTAAAACATTAACAACACTTTTCTACATCTACTAAAAGAAGACACTAACTGGTTATTGGATCTATCTTGCTTTTCTTTGGCTAAATTACGTGAATCACATTTTTATTAGCTATAACATTGGGGTATTGGGATAATCTAATGGAAACATTAGTTGAAATAATCAAAGAAACTTATGACCAAAAAGCTTGCCAAGAGATTGCGAATAGTGGATGTTCCAATGGAGCGTGCACTAGACATAACCATCAAGCTGACACTCTTTTACTCTATATGAGTTATTCTGATGAGATTATTCAATACATTTCAGAAAAACTTGGATATTCTTTTCTTTCTAATCTTGCAAGAGATTTTGGATCCCCGATAAAAGGCATTCAAGAACAAGATGAATTCTCATGGCAAGATGTAGTCTCAGCTTGTCCTAACAAGGACGACTATAAACATGCACTGGTATGGAAATTTATAGAGTTAGTGGCTAAAGAAAAAAGTTTAGAACTTAACTAACAAACTTAAAACTTTATTTTCGCCCTCAGTATTTTCAGTTATTCAGTTAATGCTATTAGAGAATTTTTATTATTTAAAAAAAATTCAATTAATGGATTCATCCAATCAGGTTGAAAAAATAAATAAAATATAAAAAAGAAAAATATTGCTCCTATTATTCCATAAAATTGAGTCTCAATCTCCTCCCAAATATCTTCAAACCAAGCATGAATTGATTTATTAGTACTTTCCTTTTTCATAGAAAAAGAGATTAATATTATTGAATAATAAAAGTTCTGCAAATAATATTTAATAAAAAAGATTAAAATCTTAAAGATTATCTATATTTAATTTAGATTAATAAATTGAATATAAAATTATACCCTGAAAAGTCTCGGAGGTGAAAATAAATAACTAAATTGGGGTAGTTATTTATTTGTTAAAATTGAAAAATGAACCTTCAGTTGAAGAAATTATACTAGTCACTATTAATTGCGTCCTCATTAGGATGACCGAAATAAATAGAACAGATAGATCGGTTCTTTATCAAGAATTCAAAGAATGGATTATAAATTCTCAAGAACAAGATCAGAAGCAAGAAGTTTTGTGCTTAAGGTATCTAAAAAATGAAAGGTAAAAAATTTAGTATAACTTATATTTATTGATTGGATTAGCTTATATTTTTCACCAAATCCTCGTTCAAAACAAAAAAGCACTAATATGAATAAAACCTTAAGAAAATGCTCCCCTCACTTTTTTCCTTGGTTTTCTCGACACTCCTATGGGTCCAAGTACCTCAATGGAGCAATAATTGGTCAAAATGCGCTGTAGATGTTCCTGATACAGCTTGCCATTGGTATATTGTTTCACCTGATAATACTTTTGGGAAAGGATTTGATTGGGCGACTGCCTCTTGGTTTGATGCAAATGGGTTGAATGATGTTCCAAAAATTTCCTCAAAAACAGTCGTAGAGAAATTACAGTCTTGAGTAAAACTTGAAATTTATTCTTTTATAATAATAAAAAAGTTACTTTCTTATCTCGCCTAATACTCTTAATGCTTCATTAACATGAGCAGGTCCATTTAAAAGGTCGTTAAATATATGCCTAATTACACCATCTGCATCAACAATATAAGTAACTCGACCATCAAGTAAACCAAGTACTTTAGGAACTCCAAAAGCTCTCCTCAAAGAATTATCTGTATCGCAGAGCAAAGGGAATGGAAGTTTATTTTTATCTGCAAAAGATCGATGGCTTGCTTCATCATCACCACTTACTCCCCAGACTTCGGCTCCAAATAATTTAAAAAGGTCATATTTATCTCTAAAGCCACAATTCTCAGCGGTGCAACCTGGAGTATCATCTTTGGGATAAAAAAATAAAACTAGTGGCCTACCTTTTGCTTGCTTATTTGTCCTTTTAACACCTAGTTGATCAGACAGTGAAAAATCAGGTATTTGATCACCCAACTTTAAAGGCATTGGTTAGTAAAAGAATATCTAAATATTATATAAAAAAAAAAGTCTTTTTGTAGAAAAAATTTTAAAAAGGTTTTAAATTAAATACTAGTATTAATACTAACCAACTATAAATTAAAAATTGTACATTTATTACGGTGAAATAATAAGAATTTATATTTAAGTATAATAGAGTTACTTAAGCAAAAAAAATTGGGTGGATTCGGGCAAAAGAAAAAGGAGACTAAAGCATTCTCTAAAAAGCTCCAAAGGCTTTCAGAAAAAGAACTCAAAGAAAAATCGATTAGAAATCATATAAAAGGCGATCTAGATGAGGCAGAAAAAGGATACTTAACTTTTATAAAAAATGGATATTATGATGCAGATATATTTTCTAATTATGCACTAATATGTGAGAAAAAAAAAGAAGACAAAAAAGCGATTAAATTATATGAAAGATGCATAGAATATTTTCCAAATCATATCTTCTCGAAATTAAATTTATCTTTTTTATTTTATAAGTTGAATGATTTCGAGAAAGCAGAATCAGTGGTTAATGATGCAATTAATTTAAAACCAAGCCTACCAAATGGATATTGTATTAGAGGGTTAATATTTAAAAGTATAAATAAATATGTCGAGTCTCAATTATCTCTTGAGAAAGCAATCGAACTAGATAATAATTACATTGATGCATATATCAATCTTGGACTATTATATAAAGATTCTAATAAATATAATGAAGCAGAGGAATATTATTTGAAAGCATTAGAAATAGATACTAAATCAGCTGTCGCTCATTTGAATCTAGGTGCGTGTTACAGAGAGAAAAATGAGATGAAAAAGGCAATATTACATACAAGCATGGCAATAGATCTAGATAATACACTAAAGAACTGTTATTTAAATCTTGCTTCAATATACAACCAAATAGGTGATTATAAAAAATCACTCTTACTTGCAAAGAAAGAACTTCTTTTAAATAAAGATAATGAGTTAAGTTATCAACTTATAAGTGAATTGATGAAAAAAGGTGAATTACAAAACATATCAGAAAAAGATAATAGGGAATTACTTAAAAAGATATTAGATAGAAAAGATATTTCTCATCGAGAACTATTTGGGAATATAAACAGTCTTATCTCCAAAGAAATATTAGAGAAATTATCTATTTTAGGATCAGAATTGTATGAGAATAATGAATTTAATATTCTTATTAAGGACAAGGAGTTGGTAAAAGCACTTTCACTACTAATATTTTGCTCTCCATTATGGGAAAAGGTTTTAGGGAATATACGTAAGAATATTCTTATAAATTATTCAGATAAAGATAAAATAAGTAGTACTATTCTTGAATTTACTATAGGGCTTGGATCTCAATGCTTCTTAAATGAGTATGTCTATTATATATCCTCAGAAGAAAAGGAGAAGCTAAAAGAACTTACGAAAACAATAAAGAGTAATAAGAATCAAGACTATAAATTAGCAATAATCTCATGCTACAAATCTCTATCATCAATAAATGGCGAAATAATTAATTTAAATGCTTATAGCTCAAATAATCAGGCATTCAATAATCTACTTAATTTACAATTTAAAGAGTTAAATTATGAAAAACAGATTTCAAAAGGAATTAAAAATATAGGAACTATAAAAGATTCTATATCTAAAGAAGTAAAAAATCAGTATGAATTAAATCCATATCCTAGATGGAGATATAATTCATATGCTAGAGAAAATAAATTAAACTTTTTATCAGTTATTAATTCTGAGATTTATCCAAATTCTATTAAATCAAATTCAACTAAATTAAACAATCAAAGAATAAATGTACTTATAGCTGGTTGTGGAACCGGAATTCAAATAATTGAAGCTTCTCGCTACAATAATTGTAAAATAACAGCAATCGATTTAAGCAATTCAAGTATCTCATATGCAAAGAGAAAGGTCGATGAATATGGATTAAAAAATGTAGATTTTTTAGAAATGGATTTGCTTGAATTGAGATCACTAAATAAACGATTTGATTTAATAGAATGTTCAGGTGTTCTTCACCATATGAATGATGCTACTAAAGCATTGTCAAATTTATTTGATGCATTAGAACCAAAAGGTTTTTTAAAGTTAGGCTTGTATAGCAAGTACGCAAGAGAAGAAATATTAAAAGCGAGAGAGCTAATTAAAGAAAAAGATATTAAACCAAATATTGATGGAATAAGAAACTTCCGAAATGATGTTCTTAATGGGGAAATAAAACAGTTAAATACAATAACTAATTGGTCAGATTTCTACTCAACCTCAATGTGTAGAGATCTCTGCTTTCATAGTCACGAAAAATGTTACTCTCTAATTGAAATCAAAAATATGTTAAAAGTATCCGATTTTGAATTTCTAGGTTTTACTCTTTCAAAAGATATAAAAGATAAATATCAGAGAGATAATAAAGATAAAGACTCTTTAAAAGATTTAGAATTATGGGATAAATTTGAAAAACTAAATCCTAATTCTTTTAGAGAAATGTATCAATTCTGGGTCAGAAAATCAATTAAATAGTTGATCTTCTAATCCTGGAATAAACATTTTACATAAGGAGAAAATAAATAATATTGCTAGTACATTTCCTAGCATTGCAATTGCAAAGCGAATTCTTAGGTCCTTAGCAAATGGTAGTAGGTTTTCCCAAAGTTGTAATAATGGTCCGCCTGCCATTGGTTATTAATGTTTAATTACTAATAGCTTACATTGGGACTACCTTATTGGCTACATGAAAACAAAGATTTAAAGTAAAAAAATCCATTAATATCTTCTAATGTAATTTACTTCTCATAACAAACAGAAGTATCAAGCCTATCGAGATTAGGGCTAGAGGGTAAAGAAATAA
Source organism: Prochlorococcus sp. G4PB17 (assembly GCF_059772445.1). Lineage (NCBI taxonomy): Bacteria > Bacillati > Cyanobacteriota > Cyanophyceae > Synechococcales > Prochlorococcaceae > Prochlorococcus > Prochlorococcus sp. G4PB17. The sequence continues at coordinate 774,104 of NZ_CM186288.1, forward strand.
AAATAATATATCTGTAAAGCTTTCTGATCTATTCACAATAAATAAACCTACTATAAAAATTATGATTGGCAAAAGTATAAGTGATTTTATTAATAGGCCTTCATTCCATTTTTTAATCTCATTTTCTTCATCTAATAAAGTTTCCAATTTATCCTTAAAAAGCTCTTCATTGAAATCAGACTGATCGCTCATAAGTTTTTGATAGTATTAATGCAAGATAGAACTATATAATAAATTATTATATAGTTTTGATCCATATCCATTTTTATAAAAAATAATGAGTCAATTAAATTATATAGATTTATTTGGTTTTTTAGCTGCTTTTCTCACTACAATTGCTTTTCTACCTCAATTATATAAAACATGGCAAACAAAATCAGCAGAGGATGTATCATTAATAATGTTGATTCTATTTTTAATAGGTCTTATTTGCTGGATTTTTTACGGGTTAAAAATACATTCAACTCCAATCATAGTTGCGAATGTTGTTACCTTTATTTTTAATTTTTCAATTTTAATTTTAAAAATCACTTATAGAAAAAGGAAGGAATAATGAATTTGTTTTATATATATTAAATATTTTTTATTGAGCTCCGTTAGACGCTATAGTTATCAAAGAATTAAATTAATTAAATGTCAGGAGAAGAACTACAACTAATTGGCAGATCTCTAGCGTTACATCCTCCTGTAATGATAATCACTCTTGGTTTATTTATGTACATAAGAGGTAAAGCTATTGCTAGTAGCAACCCTACAAAAAAAGTTACTCCGTTTTTCCCTTTCAGAAACGTCTGAAAAAACAATTAATTATCACTACCCAATATAAATAAAATAAATATTTGACCTAGAGATCAACCAAATGGATTAGTGCCCATAAGTGGTCCTACGAATAAAAATTCCATAACTGCTCCAGTTATTGCTACGGGGAAAACCCAAATAGACATAAATCTAATCCCCATAAATTTCATTCCTCCTTCCCCTGCAAATGCATCTTTAGTCATTGTGTAAACAGTTTCTGTATCTTTAACTGTGTATGTACTTTCTCCAGGATCGGAGTAAGGCTGTGCAAAATTCAAATTATTAATTAGATTTCTGACTTTGTTATGAAAAACTATGGGCCATACCCATAAGAAAAATATCCTACTTGCAAATGCAAAAGTATCAGATTGAGGAATACCTAATTGCTGATTAGCTTTATCCTTTGGAAAAGCATCCTCAATAATAGATGATATTAAATCTTGATCTGTTGGAAATAGCTCTTTTTCATTAACGTTTTTGGGTTCAATATCCACCGAAACAATATCAGCTTCATTATTTTCTAAAACAGCTGTTGAGCTATTATTTTCATTCAGATTTGATTCTTGACTTTCCATAACAAACTTTTTTCTTACCAGATTATAAGCTTTCTAAGTTGCTTTTGATTAAAGAAATATATAATTTAAAAATTATCAATAGAAATTTAAATATCTCTTTTTATTCCATAAAAAAAAAGGCCCACCAAAAGTTAAGACCTTTTAATTTTATTTTTATTTTTATTTATGCGTTTATTACTCCACGGCGGATAAATTGCATAGCAAAAATTGCACCAAGGAAAAAAACTGTTGGAATTCCTAATGCATTCACTGCCAAAGTTCTAACAGTAAATACAGGGTATCCATCTCCTGGTCTTCCTTTATCTGCAACGATCGCTGTATCTTCCCAAACTTGCTGGTTCTGAATAGTAGGACCATTATCCCAGACAAATACTCCCCATCTTCTCAACCAATAATCAGTAAAGGCAACTGAAAAAATGACTGGGGTTAGTACCAAGAGTAATTTGAGGTTGATCATCCATCTATATATTTATCCAATAAATCTTGGCATATGAGAGCCAAAAAGGCTGATTGATTGATTGACCGTATGAATTCTGTAACAAATTGGGCCGATTTTAGAAGCTTTGATAACTCCATAAGTTCACTCGCTTTACTTCTGATATGGTGGAATCATTGCCTTAAAAGGCGTAAATTAATTGGTTAAATTTATGGAATTCGGTTTTAAAGAAATTCTCTTCGGATTAGCTGGCGTAAGCATGATTGCTTGGGCTGGAGTGATCGGCCTATGGCATACATATATGTTTCCAAGATTTTTCAGAGAAGATTCAAGTCGAATTAAAGGCGCTTCTGCTGTAACTTCAGGAATCTCCGAATTTCAGTCGATCACTGATAACAATAGTCCCAAAAAGCCTTGGTTCCTTAATGACGAAGGAGGTACTCTTACCCCTCAATCAGCAATAGGAGCGATAGGTCTTAACGATAGAGGGAAATACAGCAAAAAATCTTTTGTAGTTGCTGATTTCAATCCTGTTGAAGCTGGTTATGGAGTTAATAGGCTTTACACTTCTGTTTTAATTGGGTTGGCTATTAGTACTTTTGTAATAATTTGCTTTGGACTTCAAAGTGGATTCGGAATGATGGGACCAAACTTATAAATTGACAAAAACAGAACTATTCAGCAAAATTTAAATTTTCTTGGTACCAAATAAACTTTAATAAAACGAATACAAATGTTTTCAGATAAAGATCTTTAATAAGTGCATTTTTGAATAATTTTTTCATTTTTTGTCCCAAGGCAAGTCAAAATAGACAACAATTGATTTTTAGTTCGTATACTTTTCAAGAGTTTTCCTTAAAAACCCTTTTGAGAGCTGAATTGAAAAATCTTCATTGACACGAAAAATAATCTTGGAAATTAGTTTCCAAGAGAGAAGAGCAACAAATATTGACTTGTTTATGTATCAAAAATCAATATTGAATAGACAAGAAAATTTAAAAAAAACCAAATTCACTCTAAATGTGCAAAGCTGCTTTAAAATATTCTTGATTTTAAATTGCTCCATGACTGTAGGAATCTACTTCGCTACAACAACAGGTAAAACCGAAGATATAGCGGAAAGGCTGCACGGCTTACTTGACTCTGCTGAAGGTCCAAAGGATATTTCAGACGTCGATGACCTTAGTGAATTAGCTGGACATGATGGGGTTATTTGTGGCATCCCTACATGGAACACAGGTGCTGACTCTGAAAGATCAGGAACTGCTTGGGACTCAATCCTTGAAGACATTGGAGAACTAGATCTCAATGGTAAGAAAGTTGCAATTTTTGGTTTAGGAGATTCTTCTACTTATACCGAAAACTATTGCGATGCTATGGAAGAACTTCATAGATACTTCCAGCAAGCAGGTGCTTCAATGGTTGGATACACTTCTAAGTCTGATTACACTTTTGATGAGTCCAAAAGCGTAGTTGGAGAAGAATTCTGCGGATTACCTCTTGACGAAGACAGCGAATCAGACATGACTGATGAAAGGCTTTCAGGATGGGCTGAGAAACTAAAAGGCGAAATGTTTTAAGCCTTAAACAAAAATTAAAATAGTTAAATCTTCCTAAGTAATTACTTAGGAAGATTTTTTTTGCACATTTTTGATGAGATCAAAAATATCCCTAAAAAATCATTTTCTAAAGCTATTTAAAAAAAACCCCCAAACAGTCCGGCAATATCTTAATGTTTTCTTTATGAACTCGAACAATTGCCCAGATAAAAACGTTTCTATAAACGTAAATCTCTCTTTAAAAGATGAGACTTTGCGTATGTTGATAGAGATGGCAAATGATATGGGTACAAGTCTTGAGGATTTAATTAGCTCAATTACTGAAGACTCAGTAATTGATTTAGAAAGGCTTCAGGATGATTTAGACATTGTTATCATCCCAGAAAAATGTAGCAAGCAAGATTTAATAAATTCGATCCAATAGATATTTGATGATTTTTTAAAATCTTTCCGGTCTAGGATTTTTCCAAGTAGAAATAACACCATCTCTTTTCAAAGAATTAGCACGTCTTTCAAGATTTTCTCTATCAAGTCTCCAAACGCTATATACACCGAAATTACCTAATACTTTTGGATTAAGTCCTTGCCAATAAGATTTTTCCACTGATCTTTTATCAATAACTAGAAGAGTAGTTTCTGAGCCATTGGTTCCGTATATAGGTTTTCCTTTCCACCCTCTTCGTTTTTCATTTTTAAGTCGATCTGAAACATTTACCAATGCATTTTGGGATCGACCTTCAAAAACAATAACCTGATTGGTATAAAAATGAATTGAGGGTTTCATAGCTCCTACCATTACTAAAGGCTCGTTTCTATTTTTAGAATTTAAAAGCAATTCTGAGGCTTTTCTTAGGGGTAGTTGTCTTAACCTATCTGCCAAATCAAAAGTTGGTAAAACAATCAAAAAATGAGATAAAAATATAGGGATTTGAAAAATCAATAGTTTTCCATATATTTTCCTAGAAGAAAATATAATTCCAAAAACAGCCATTAAAAGAAAAATAATTCCAGCCTTTTCAATTAAAAAGCTATTGGTTAATTCTTCAGAGAAATTGGGTATCTCGGGATCTTTAAGAAGCTTAATCCATAGTTTTGAAGAGAAAAAAACTATGGAAAAGACTATTGACAAAAATATTGTAAATTTCCAAGCCAAAGATTTTAAAAATTCCTCTTTAACATTACTGCTTAAGGAAAGTGATATTAAAACTGATGCCGCAGGAGTAGCAGGAAGCCAATAGCTTGGCAGCTTTGTCGCTGAAATAGTAAAGAAGACAAATACAGCAATCAACCAAAAAAATGAAAACTCAAATAACGACTTCTCTGGTTTTTTAATAAGCCTTGTAGACCATTTAGATATATTGCAAAAATTCTTCCAAATGCTTATCAATAAAAATGGCGTAAAAGGCAAAGAAGCTATGCATAATACTATTAAAAAAAACCACCATGGCTCCCCATGGGAATTTACTACTGAGGTAAATCTTTGAAGATTATGATATCCAAAAAAACTATCTAAAAATGGTTTTCCCTCTATTAATAATTCAATTAAATACCAAGGGAAACTAATAATAAAAACAATAAAAAGTCCTGGTATTACTCTAAATATTTTTAAAATTTCAAGGAAATTATTTTGAAAAAAGGCAAAAAATAAAATTGTTAATGCTGATAAAACCAAGGCAACAGGACCTTTAGTTAGAACTGCTAATGACAAAAAAATCCAAGACAACCACCAAACTTCTCCTTCTGGATTAGCGAATCTTCTCCATTTAAGAAGTAAGCAAATGCCTAGAGTGCTGCAAAGTAGTGCATCACTAACAGCAATTCTTCCCCAAATTATTACCAAAGGCGATAGAGCAAATACCAGCGCAGTAACAACTGCTGTTCTCCTATTGAAATTATTTTCTTCTTGGGGATATTTCATCATTGTGTCCCCTAAAACAAGCATTAAAAGAATTGTCGATAATGCAGAAGGAATTCTGGCAGCCCAGGTACCTAAAGGATCCCAAGAAATATTTCCTGGCATTGAAAATCCCAGTCCCATTAACCAATAAACCAAAGGGGGCTTATCAAATCGAGGTAATCCATTTACTTGTGGAGTCAACCAATCACCTGTTTCTGCCATTGCTCTACTGGCTGCCGCAAACAAAGGTGGGGTTTCATCAACTAAACCTGTTGACCCTAATTGCCAAACAAAAATTAATAATCCAAGAAATAAAATACAAAGAAGACCACGTCTTCTTTGTTTAAATGTTGGGGAAAAAGAATTCGTTAAACTTTTCAATTAATCTTGAAAGTCTGCAGAGATTTTTATATTTAAGCCTTTATTAAGCCAATTCTCCACTCTTTGGGCAAAGACTTTGTCAGTGGCTTTTTTTTCAAACCAATCCCTGCAATTTTTTCTTTTAATTTCTGAGATTGATTTTGTTGCTTTTATCAATCCTTCAATATCATTCGGCTTAACCAAAAATCCATTGAATCCATCTTCGATCAATTCCCCAGGTCCTCCAAGGTCGTAAGCAATTACAGGAACACCACATGCCATCGCCTCAACAATAACGTTACCGTAGGCTTCATTCCATTTAGGGGTATTGATCAACGCTCTACATCGTCCTAATTGTTCCTGAAATTTAATCGTTGGAAGAAATCCTCTCCACTCAATAATTTCTTTTGTGAAAATATTTTCAATTTTTGATGCATATTCTTTATCTTCTATAAGTCCCCAAACTAACAATTTTTCTCCTAAATTATTCGCAACTTTCACTGCATCTTCTAAACCTTTCTCTGGGGCAATTCTTCCAGCCCAACCTAATGGTCCGTTCTCATTTTCATTGAATGAATAATTTTCGATATCAAAACCATTACCGACAATAATTGGATCGTTTTTTAAGCAATAATCTTTAGATTGTCTTTTAGTATGAAAAGCAAACTGAAAAGGAAATAACTGACTTATTTCACTAATAGATTCTTTCATTATTATTGATTCAGCGCCCATACTAATTAAGTGAAATATTTTAATTGCTTGAATTTTTGTTAACCATAATGGAAGCCAATCATATGCAAAATTAATAACTGCATCGGATTCATTTGCTATTTCAATTACATCTTCCCATAACTTTGGTAAAACACTATTAGAGGGAATTAAAACTGGATCTGTTCTCTTCTGATGTTGCCAACTAGGTTGATCAATTCCATCTATTAATCTTATTTCAAGTAATTCACTTTCAAAAGGTAATTTTGATCCTTTTGGTGCAATTAAAATAATTTTATGACCTAATGAAATTAATCCTTTTATGAGAGAAACAATAGTAAGTTCAACTCCTCCACCTTTGCCACTGCCCAGATAACCAATAGGTGTGCTTACAAGAATAAGTTTTAATTTCTTATTAATCACTTAAATTAAGCCTCTTTTATTAATTCATTTTTGCTTTTATCCCCCCAAAATCTTCTCCTCTGACTTACAAATAGTACTGAAATTAAAACTAAAGCCACTCCAATCCATTGAAGGAGGAAAAGTCTCTCGCCCAACCATATTCCGCCAGTTATCAAGGCAAAAACAGGTGTTAAAAATGCAAGGGTACTAAAACTTGTTAATTCTTTGCGACTTGCAAACCAAAAAAATAAGCCATAGGCCAGTGCACTGCCAAACAAACTTGAATAAGACATCAAAGTCCATTCAAAAGCAGACCAATCTGGAACTAAAGGCCAATTTTTATCGAACACATGCCAAACGAGAAGAGGAACACTTCCTAAAACCATGTGCCATCCTGTTACGGCAACAGGATCACTGTTTCTGCAAGCAAATCGAATAAGTACCGTTCCTAAAGCCATCGAAGTTGCTGCGCATATCATCCATACTTCTCCATGGCTTAAAAAATTACTTCCTGATTCAAATTTGCCAAGCAAAAACCAATTTCCTAGCAGCTCAGTAGGGACTCCAAGACAAATTATGCCGACCAAGCCAAGCACCAATCCAAGCCATCCAATTGGATTTATTGCATCTCCAAACAAAATTCTTGCCAATAAAGCAACCATCAAAGGTTGGGAATCGATAAGAACAGAACCCAATCCTGCTCCAGTTTCCATTAACCCTTTAGCCAAAAAAATCTGAAAAAGAGTTGCGTCAATCAAAGTAAATACTAAAAACCACACCAAATCATCTTTTGAAATATTCCAACTCCTTTTCAAGAAAGGTATTGACGCTAAAACTACTAGACCTGCAGGCAAAAGCCTTAGTGAGGCTACAATCTCAGGCCCTGCTGCATTAACCAAAGGTGCCATAGCCGCCATTGAGGTTCCCCAAAGAGCGAACGGCAAAATCATCAAAAACCAATTCCAAATGACAAACATAAGGTCAGAAAGCAATCTCCTTTTTAAGATCAATAAAGTTATGCATAATTTGAATGATTTGGCCCTTAAGACGAAAATCCAAAAAAAGGATGGCGCGAATCTGTATTGAAGGTCCTATCAATTCAGAAACTCGAAAAAATGTTCTAAAAGCATTAAAACAAATTGAGGAAAGAGAGTTTCCAGCCCTGTTACTTCGCATTGATAGCCCTGGAGGAACAGTTGGTGATAGCCAAGAAATTCATAGTGCTCTCCTTAGGCTAAGAGAAAAAGGTTGTCATGTTGTAGCCAGTTTTGGCAATATCTCAGCCTCAGGTGGGGTCTATATAGGGGTAGGTGCTGAAAAGATTGTTGCCAATCCAGGTACAATAACAGGATCTATTGGTGTGATTTTAAGAGGCAACAACCTATCTAAGTTATTAGAAAAGGTTGGTATTAAATTCGAGACTGTAAAAAGTGGAATTTATAAAGACATTCTTTCCCCCGATCGCGCTTTATCAAACGAAGAGAGAGCGCTCTTGCAATCTTTGATTGATAGCAGTTACGAACAATTTGTTTTGGCTGTTTCAAAAGGAAGAAATTTAACCCCAGAAGTTGTGAAGAGTTTTGCCGATGGAAGAGTTTTTACAGGAGAGCAAGCCAAAGAATTTGGACTAGTGGATGAAATTGGTGATGAAAATGATGCAAAATTGCTTGCTATAAAAATTGCGAACCTAGATGAAAAAACAAAACCTATAACTTTTGGCAAAACCAAAAAGAAATTATTAGGGTTTTTACCTGGAGGGAAATTAATTCACAATCTTTTAAATGCATTAAACGTAGAGTTGGAGGGAAATGGACAAATTCTTTGGCTCTATAAGCCATGAATTTTCAAAATGAATTAACTTTTCTTTGTGCATTGAGGGGAGCAACGACTTGTGAAAACAATTCTGTTGAGTCAATCACTTCGGCCGTAGAGGAATTGCTAATTGAATTAGTCTCTAGAAATAATTTGGTCCCAGATCAAATTATTTCTATTACTTTCTCAGTAACCTCAGACTTAGATGCTTGTTTCCCCGCTTCTATCGCCAGAAAAAAAACAGGTTGGGAAAAAATCGCACTTTTAGACTGCCAGCAAATGTTTGTTAAAGACGACTTATCTCAATGTATACGTCTACTCGCTTACGTTTATTTACCTAACGAACAAACGCCCCAAAATCCTTATCTTGGTAAAGCAAAAAATTTACGTCCTGACCGATAAATCCAGATTTTGTTCCAACAAACGCTTATATTCATTAAATATCATGCAAATGCACTTGAAAATATTCAAGTGATTAATATTCCTAAAAAATTCAAGTTATGTTCACGAAGAAATTTTTATCAACCTTCAAAAAAAGTTTTTTTATTGGATTTTCAGCTTTTTTATTTGGAACAGGGTCTTCTATTTTAGCGCCTCAATCTTTTGCATCCCCAGGGTTCTTTGAATACCAATGGGATCCTGAGCCTGGATATAAAAGACTTAAATATTATCAATCCTCCTCTGAAAGGAATGAAAGATCGACTTATTACTTCTTCCTCAGAGGTAAGGAAAGAAAAGAAGATATTGAAAAATTGACTATTGTTGTGCCTGATTACTTTGAAGCAAAAATCAAGACAAAAAAATTAAACCTCTGTAAGGTAAAAGTTGGTGGTTACACAGCAAGGACTCGTTGCTTAGAAAACATTCCTTCTCTAATTTCAATTAATGATAAACAGACTATTATTGAAATTCTCCCAGAAAACCCAATTCCATTCAACAAGGATAATTACGCTGTAGAAATGAAAATCTTCAATCCTAGAAAAAGAGGCATGTTTCAATTCAGAGCGCTATCTCAAAATACTGATGAAATTCCTATCTCAACATATTTAGGGACTTGGAACGTAGACGTACAGTGAACTGATAAATTAACCTTTATATCTAATCCAATACGAGAATAAATAGAAATGACAAAAAGGACTTTTGGAGGAACTAGCAGAAAAAGGAAAAGAGTTTCTGGTTTCAGAGTGAGAATGAGATCTCATACTGGAAGAAGAGTCTTAAGAACTCGTAGAAAACGAGGAAGAGCTCGTTTAACTGTCTAAAAAAGGTTTCAATTAAAGATACTTACAATAAAAGTTTCTTCTAATGGTTTTGCCAAAACATATGAGACTCAAAGGTCATAGATGTTTTGACTTCATCTATAAGGAGGGCGCAAGGTTCTACGGTCCCTCAATGGTTCTTAGAGTTACAAACGCAAATACAAAACTTCAAGTCAAAGGAATCAACTCAAAGATCAGGCCCCCGATAAAATGTGCCATATCAATAAGTAATAAAGTAAGCAAAAAATCAGTTACCAGAAATAAGCTTCGACGGTTATTCCACCAACATTTGTCATACAGACTTTCTAAAATGGCGTTTAAGGAGGAAATATGGGCCTTTATTTCATTAAAACCTTCTTGTATGAAAAATACCGAAAGCAATTTGCTTAAAGAATGTGACAAACTACTTATTAAGGCTGGAATAACAAAATGACAGTTAATCCAAATGAAAAGATTTTTTACGAAGGTGGTCCTGCCAACGGTGACCTGATAATAAATTTGATGGCTGGGATAACTCTTATAGGTTTACCCTTTACTTTTGGAGCCTTGGTTAGAGCCTTATGGGTTAGATACAAAATAACGACACGTAGAATATCAGTTACTGGTGGCTGGCTAGGAAGGGATAAAACACAAGTTGTGTATAGTCAAATTGCTGAGATCAGAGCTATCCCAAGAGGATTAGGGTCTTACGGTGATATGGTTCTAGTCCTAAAAGATGGAGCTCGCCTCGAAATGAGATCACTTCCAAACTTTCGAGAAACAGAATCTTACATTCTTGAAAAAATAGAAAAATCACCCTCCAACAAGTCCGATAAAGATGTTCAGGGGTTTTCAAACCAATGAGCCCTTAGAAATATGTGAGACAAGAACACATCTTCTAAGGCAAACTGGCCTAACAACCTCAAACTTTCTACATTAAAAACCGTGATCGGGTACATCTCCGACAATCTACTTATCCCGATCCTAGATTTTTTCTACGGATTAGTTCCAAGTTATGGACTAGCGATTGTCGCATTAACCATAGTTATCCGCTTAGCACTTTTCCCTCTTAGCGCTGGATCCATTAGAAGCGCAAGAAGAATGAAAATAGCGCAACCTGTCATGCAAAAAAGACAGGCTGAGATCAAAAGCCGCTACGCAAGCAATCCTCAAAAACAACAGGAAGAATTAGGAAAATTAATGGGTGAATTCGGTAGCCCTTTAGCTGGTTGCCTTCCTCTACTGGTCCAAATGCCTATTTTATTTGCGCTATTTGCAACTTTGAGAGGTTCACCTTTTGCTGATGTTCCTTATCTTGTCAACATCAAAGTTCTGCCATCGGACCAAATAGCAGCAATTGAACCAAAACCTTTTAAGACGGCCAAACATTCCATATTTATAACTGAAAAAAATCACTTTCCAGTTATTGCATCTCTTCCAGGGGGTACAAAAATTGGTTCAGGTGATTCAGTTAAAATCAATTTGCAAACTTTGAGCGGAAATTCATATGTCAACGAATTACAGAAATATGAAAATGGATCGAAGTTTTCTCCTTCATGGAAAGTCACGAAAGGGGACGACATAGTCAAAGTCTCATCTGACGGGACTGTAAATGCAATTAATACTGGTGATGCGACTGTAGAAGCGAAGATCCCTGGTTTAGCAGCCAAAAGCGGCTTCTTGTTCATAAAAGCATTAGGAAATGTTGGTTTTTATGTAGATGGAGCAATTCATTGGGATATTGCCATTCTGGTAGCAGGCTTCGGCTTAACACTTGTCATCTCTCAGGTGCTCTCTGGAAGGGGAATGCCAGTCAACAAACAACAATCAACTGCAAATAAAATCACTCCAGTAATGATTACTGGAATGTTTTTATTCTTCCCTTTGCCTGCTGGTGTTTTGCTTTATATGGTCATTGCAAATATTTTCCAAGGATTACAAACATTTCTGCTTAGTAGAGAAGCCTTACCAGACAATTTACAAAAAATACTTGACGATCAACTTAACCAGCAAGATAAAGCTTCTATTTCTGTCGCTTCAGAAGTAATAAGCGATACAGATAGATTACCCTTTGAACCAAAAAGTAATAAATAATTTTAAGAGGAACTTATTATTTAAATCCAGCCTAAAATAGAAACAAATCCATAACTGATGTCTAATTGGGACGAACAACTTGATCTACTAATTCGAGCGAGAACTCCTATTATTTGGATAAGAAGTAATGAAGAAGAAAGAGTTGAAACTCTATTAAAAAACGCGTCTAAAAGGCTTGCCCCAAGAAGACTTGCTACATGGGATTACATAGATGGAATTAGTAATGTTCTTAATTCCAATAATCTTGGTTCTAGGCAGCCAATGGCCATTCTTGAATGGCTTAAAAAACTAGATGAGAGTTCTCCAACCATTCTTCTTTTAAAAGATTTTCACCATTTCTGTGAAGATCCAGGCATTCTACGAATGCTAAAAAATTTAACTATTCATCTTCGCTCAAAGCCTCATTCAATAATTATCAGTTCTGGATTATGGAGCCCCTCAAATGACCTAGAAGAAGACCTAACGATTATTGATCTTCCCTTGCCTAATGAAAATGAGATCAAGACACTTTTATCAAATATTGCCGAAGCTAGTAATTCTCAATTAGACGAAAACGTCCTAAAGGAACTTACTAATGCATGTGGGGGGCTAAGTGAATCAAGGATCCGGAAAGTAGCTGCTAGAGCTCTTGCTCAAAGAGGCCAAATTGGTAAAGAAGATTTAATAGAGGTCCTTGAAGAGAAACGCCAATCTATTGCTCGTAGCGAAGTACTGGAATATTGCAAAACAAATAAGTCGCCAAATGACGTTGGGGGTTTACAAATATTAAAAGATTGGTTGAAGCAAAGGAAACAAGCATTCTCTGAAGAAGCAAAAGATTTTGGATTACCTTTACCGAAAGGGGTTTTATTAGTTGGTCCTCAAGGGACAGGGAAAACTCTGGTAGCCAAAGCGATAGCGAATAGCTGGTCTATGCCCTTGCTAAGACTTGATGTAGGGAGATTATTTGCTGGCTTAGTAGGAGCTAGTGAAGCGCGAACAAGAGAGACCATTCAAAGAGCCGAAGCCATGGCACCATGTATTTTATGGATTGACGAAATTGATAAAGCTTTTGGCGGAGATGGTAGAAGTGACGGAGGAACCAGTCAAAGAGTTCTTGCAAATATTCTTACTTGGATGTCAGAGAAAACCTCTTCTGTTTTTCTTGTAGCCACTGCAAATGGAATAGATAAGCTTCCTGCCGAGCTTCTTAGAAAAGGAAGATTTGATGAAATCTTTATGCTGGAATTACCCTCTAGAAATGAAAGACATAGCATTCTTGAACTTCATCTTCAGAAACGTAGACCTAATTTAAAAATTGATTTAAATGCTGTTGTAGATAGAACGGAGGGATTCTCTGGCGCAGAATTAGAACAAACCGTCATAGAGGCAATGTACTTTGCATTTGCAGAGAAAAGAGAGCTGCTTGAAGGTGATTTAATTCTCGCTACAAGTCAACTAGTTCCTCTTTCAAGAACTGCAAAAGAACAACTTGAATCTCTAAGAGAATGGGCTTCGAGTGGAAGAGCAAGAGCTTCATCTCCAAAACTTTTTTAGAATTTTCTTGTTATTTTTATTTTAATTAATCAAAAAAAGTCCCTGATTTAAAAGAAATTAACAAGCGAGATTATTTAAGGAACTATTAGCGATTAGGCTAAATGCACTTCCATATTTAGATAGTGATAGACCAGAGACTGCTAAGAGACAATCCTAATTTAATTGCAGAAGGGCTTAAATCAAGAGGCATGGATGTTGATCTAAGACCTCTTCAAAAATTCTGCAAAGATCTTAAAGAGCTTGAAGAAAAGAGAAATTCTTTACAAGCTCAGGGGAATTCAATTGGAAAAGAGGTTGGACAAAAGATAAAGCAAGGTTTTTCGCAAGATTCTGAGGAGATTTCAAATCTTCGCATTAGAGGCAATCAAATCAAAAAACAAGTTGGGGTTATTGAAGAAGAAGAAAAATCAATTTCAAATAAATTAAATGAACAAATCCTTTGCTTACCAAACCTTCCAGGAAAGGATTCTCTTAAAGGTAAAAGCGAAAAAGATAATAAGGAAATAAGAAAATGGGGGAACCCTATTTCAGGCAATAATTTAAAAGAGCATTGGGAAATTGCTAATCAATTAAACCTCTGGGATAGTGAAAGATCATCAGTAATAGCCAAAAGTCGATTTGTAACCCTTTTCAACCAAGCTGCAAAACTTGAAAGATCTCTTATAAATTTCATGCTTGATTTGCATGTTAAGAAAGGATATTTAGAAGTCCTTCCCCCAGCTCTTGTAAACACAGCTAGTCTTACTGGATCTGGACAACTACCAAAATTTGCAGAAGAAAGTTTTCGATGTGCAGAAGATGATTTATGGCTGACACCTACTGCTGAGGTTCCACTTACATCACTTCATAGAGGTGAGATTATTCCTCAAGATTTACTTCCATTGAAATATGTAGCATATAGCCCTTGTTTTAGAAGAGAAGCAGGAAGTTACGGTAGAGATACCAGAGGTTTGATTAGACTTCATCAATTCAATAAAGTTGAACTTTATTGGTATGTTGAACCAGAGAAATCGGAAGAAGCCTTAGAGCTAATAACTTCTGATGCAGAATCTGTGCTAAGAGAACTAGAACTCCCATACAGAGTAATTCAGTTGTGCACTGGGGATTTAGGTTTCTCTGCAAAAAAAACTTATGACCTTGAGGTTTGGCTTCCTGGAGCGAATGCCTTTAGAGAAATATCAAGTTGCAGCAATTGTGGAGATTTTCAAGCCAGACGCTCATCAATACGAACAAAAGATAAAAATAAAAAAAATATGCTTTTGCACACCCTAAATGGAAGTGGTCTAGCGATAGGTCGCACTATGGCTGCGATTTTGGAAAATGGTCAACAATCTGATGGAAGTATCAATTTGCCAAAAGCCTTAATACCTTACTTCGGTTCAAACAAATTAAAGCCAGAATAACCTAATCAAAATCTAATTAATGAACGTTCTTTTATCTATTGCTGTACTTGGCCTTCTAATTTTTTTTCATGAGGCTGGTCATTTTTTAGCTGCCATACTTCAGAAAATCAAAGTAAGTGGGTTTTCAATTGGTTTTGGGCCAGCTCTTTTAAAAAAGGAAATAAATGGAATTACATATTCAATTAGAACTCTTCCTTTAGGGGGATTCGTCTCCTTTCCTGATGAAGAAACAGATTCATTAGTTAAACCCAATGACCCAGATCTTTTAAAAAATAGACCGATACACCAAAGAGCAATTGTTATTTCAGCAGGAGTAATAGCAAATTTACTATTGGCTTGGATAGTACTTATTGGACAAGCAAGCTTTGTAGGGATTCCCAATCAACCTGAGCCAGGGGTAATAATCACGGGTATTCAGCCTGATGAACCTGCCTTTCAGTCGGGATTAGTTACTGGTGATCGAATAATGAGTGTTAATGGTCAATCTTTAGGTAGCGGTAAAGAAGGAATCATGAATCTAGTTAATATTATCCAAGCTTCCTCAGGGAAAGAATTACTTTTTGAAAGATTTAATGAAAATGAAAGCACTACAATTTCCATAACTCCGGCTGATAATGAAGGCAATGGCAGAATAGGAGCTCAATTACAACCAAATCTTCCAAATAAGGTATCTAAAGCTAAAAATGTTAGTGAAATCATTAATAGCTCAAATTCACAATTTTATGAATTACTAAGTCGAACAGTTATTGGTTATAAAAGTTTAATCACTAATTTTTCTTCTACTGCACAACAATTAAGTGGACCAGTAAAAATCGTAGAGATTGGTGCACAGCTTTCAGAACAAGGTGGATCAGGACTTGTACTTTTTTCTGCCCTAGTTTCAATTAATCTTGCAGTACTTAACTCATTACCACTACCACTACTTGATGGAGGACAACTTCTTCTTCTTATTTTAGAGAGTATCCGTGGAAAACCAGTGCCTGAAAACATTCAATTAGCTTTTATGCAATCAGGCTTTGTTTTACTTGTCGGCCTTAGTGTTGTTTTGATAATTCGTGATACAACTCAACTCTCTTTAGTTCAACAATTTGTTAACAGATAACTATCCTTATACTGAAAACATTGTTTGGTTCCAAAAATGTTTTAAAAATAAATTCTATGTAATGTCTAAAAACAATCATGCCAGGAGTTAAAATGTTAGCCAAATAAGTCAAATAAGCTCCTGAATGGCCAAAAAGTCAATGATAGCGCGAGATGTAAAGCGCAAAAAACTCGTAGAAAGATACGCAGCTAAGCGTAAAACTCTGATTGATGCCTTCAGATCAGCAAAAGATCCTATGGAAAGATTAGAAATTCATAGAAAAATTCAAGCTTTACCTAGAAATTGTGCACCTAATAGAATAAGAAATCGTTGTTGGGCAACTGGAAAACCAAGAGGTGTTTATAGAGATTTTGGCCTCTGCAGAAATCAACTTAGAGCTAGAGCTCATAATGGAGAATTACCTGGAGTTGTAAAATCAAGTTGGTAATACTAATAGATTTTCAATTAGTCCAAAAAGTGGGAAATATTAATTCTCCCACTTTTTTTAAGTTTTTTCGTTTTAGTAATTGCGGTAAATATTTCCTCTAACAAACAAATCTATCAAAATTTTTACTCAATTAGTCCCATTAAGTGTAAGAATGTCTAAAGACAAAAAGCTATAAAGTAACGTGCAAGGTCAGACAAAATCCGTTTCCTTCGATGGTAGAGAGATAAAGCTCACTACAGGGAGATTTGCTCCACAAGCTGGTGGTTCAGTATTAATTGAATGTGGGGATACCTCCGTTCTTGTAACAGCAACACAATCGACAGGTCGAGAGGGAGTTGATTTCCTACCTTTAATGTGTGATTACGAAGAAAGGCTCTATGCAGCAGGAAGGATTCCAGGAAGCTTTATGCGTCGTGAAGGACGCCCTCCTGAAAGAGCAACTTTAATTTCAAGACTTATTGATCGTCCAATGAGACCTCTTTTCCCTGGTTGGATGAGAGACGACATACAAATAGTTGCAACATGCCTTTCCTTAGATGAAAGAGTTCCAGCAGATGTCCTAGCTGTTACCGGAGCTTCTATGGCAACATTAATAGCTGGTATACCTTTCCAAGGCCC
The DNA here is from genome assembly GCF_059772445.1 of Prochlorococcus sp. G4PB17. Taxonomy (NCBI): domain Bacteria; kingdom Bacillati; phylum Cyanobacteriota; class Cyanophyceae; order Synechococcales; family Prochlorococcaceae; genus Prochlorococcus; species Prochlorococcus sp. G4PB17. The sequence goes on from NZ_CM186288.1 coordinate 791,069, forward strand.
AATGGCTGCTGTTCGAGTTGGACTTTTGGGAGATGATTTTGTTCTTAATCCAAGTTATCGAGAAATAGAAAGAGGTGATCTTGATTTGGTAGTAGCAGGGACTCCAGATGGCGTAGTTATGGTTGAAGCTGGAGCTAATCAACTATCAGAACAAGATGTTATTGAAGCAATTGATTTTGGCTATGAAGCTATTACTGAATTAATTAATGCACAGAAGGAAGTTTTAAAAGAATCAGGTATAAAACAAGAAATGCCTGATGCGCCTAAAGTTGATGACACAATTTCGAACTACTTAGATAAAAATTGTACAAAATCAATTAGTGAGATTCTAAAAAATTTCGAGCAAACAAAAAAAGAAAGAGATAATAAGATTGAAGAAATAAAGACCAATATTTCATCAAAAATAGATGGACTAAAAGATGATAATGCTGTTAAAAAATCTGTTTCGACAAATAGCAAGCTACTAGAAAATAGCTTTAAAGCTTTAACCAAAAAATTAATGAGAGATCAAATAATTAATGACGGTAAAAGAGTCGACGGAAGAGAATTAAATGAAGTCAGAGAAATTGATGCCGCTGCCGCCGTTTTACCTAACAGAGTACATGGATCAGCTTTATTTCAAAGAGGTTTAACTCAAGTTCTTTCTACAGCAACATTAGGAACTCCTAGCGATGCTCAAGAAATGGACGATTTAAATCCAAGTACAGATAAGACCTACATTCATCACTACAACTTCCCTCCTTACTCTGTAGGAGAAACTCGTCCAATGAGAACTCCTGGTAGAAGAGAAGTTGGTCATGGAGCATTAGCAGAAAGAGCTTTAATGCCAGTTCTGCCAGCAAAAGATACTTTTCCCTATGTTTTAAGAGTTGTTAGTGAAGTACTCAGTTCAAATGGCTCAACATCAATGGCTTCAGTATGTGGAAGCACCTTAGCACTTATGGATGCAGGCGTACCTTTGAAAGCTCCTGTAGGTGGAGCAGCGATGGGCTTAATTAAAGAAGGAAAAGAAGTGAAAATTTTAACTGATATTCAAGGAATTGAAGACTTTCTTGGAGATATGGATTTTAAAGTTGCCGGTACAGAAAAAGGAATTACAGCCTTGCAAATGGATATGAAAATAACTGGTCTTCCAATTGAGACAATTGGTGAAGCCATTAATCAAGCACTTCCTGCTAGGACTCACATTTTAGGAAAAATGTTAGAGGCAATTGAGACACCAAAAGATAATCTTTCACCTCATGCTCCAAGACTATTAAGTTTTAGAATAGACCCAGAATTAATTGGTACCGTCATAGGACCTGGAGGAAGAACAATAAAAGGAATTACAGAAAGAACTAACACAAAGATTGATATAGAAGATGGAGGAATAGTAACTATTGCTTCACATGATGGAGCGGCAGCAGAGGAGGCACAGAGAATTATTGAAGGCTTAACAAGAAAGGTACATGAAGGAGAAATATTCTCAGGCTCAATAACTAGAATTATTCCGATTGGCGCATTTGTCGAAATTCTTCCTGGCAAAGAAGGAATGATCCATATTTCTCAATTATCAGAAGCAAGGGTTGAAAAAGTTGAAGATGTTGTAAAAGTCGGGGACCAAGTGACTGTCAGAGTCAGAGAAATAGATAATCGTGGCCGTATTAATTTAACTTTAAGAGGAGTTCCTCAAAATGGAGGGATGAATAATTATCCCGAGCCAACCCCTACTCCGGTAGCCCCGCTCACCTAACAATCAAACTTTATATTCAGATTCCTTTTCTTTAGAGAAGAACTCCATAGCTTTTTGACAAATCTTCTCATGGGATTTTCCATGGCTTGCTATCAAGCAACCTGACTGGGAATAGTTGGGATTTTTATAGATCAATTTCCTTCCATCTGCATGAGAAAAAACCCCACCAGCGGCCTCAATAATCGCATGTGGTGCGGCCATATCCCAATCTTTTGGAGAAGTTTTACCAGATAAAGAGATATAAACATCTGCTTCTCCCCTCAAAATTGATGCGACTTTGCATCCAACACTTCCTATTTGTTTAGTTTCAGCAAAGCACAAAGTTGATAAAAGATTTAAAAGTTTTGTTTGTTGATGATTTTTGCTTGAGACAAGAACCATTTCGGAAATATCTAGCCTTTTACTAAAACAAACATCCTTTTTAGAGCCATTACGATTTTCATACCATGTGCCACTTCCAATGATTCCAAACCATAGCTCATTCTTTTCTGGAATTAAAACTACCCCTATTTTTGGTTTTCTTTTATGAACCAAAGCAATATGAACCGCATAGTTTTCAGAGCCTTGAAGAAAGTCTTTTGTTCCATCAAGTGGATCGAGAATCCAACACCAATCACTTATGTATTGATCTTCCTGAAAAGTTTTTTCCTTAGAATTTTCTTCACTTAAAATATCCCATTCTTTAAAAGAAAGATTATCCTTTAAACCAGAGATCAATAATTTATTAACCGCCGTGTCAGCTGCTGAAACAGGTCCATCTCCACCTTCTTCTACAGTTAAAGATTTTGGGAATCCATAAGGAGGTTTTTCTCCACGAGCATATGCCATCAAAACATCAGCAGCAGCCCAGCTCAGCTTTCTAAGCTCATCCAATAAAGTCTTTAATTCGACCTCTTTGGGTACAACAGGATCAATTGACATAATGGATTCAAGTAATAATCACCAATCTCAACAAGAAAAATCTGAACCTTGCCCAGGGACTCTTTATATAGTTGGGACCCCAATTGGAAACTTAGGTGATCTGTCTCCTAGGGCAAAAAACATTTTAAATAATGTATCACTCATAGCCTGCGAAGATACTCGAAGAAGTGGAAAACTATTGAAAACAATAGACTCTAATGTACCTCTTCTTAGTTATCACAAACATAATTTCAAAAGTCGGCAATCTCAATTATTAGAAATTTTAAAAGACAATGGGAGTATTGCTCTTATTAGTGATGCTGGTTTACCAGGGATCAATGACCCTGGCGAAGAGCTTGTTTATGCTGCGAAGTCAAAGAGCCATAATGTGATTTGTATACCTGGTCCCTGCGCAGCGACAACAGCATTAGTAATAAGTGGCTTACCTTCTCAAAGATTTTGCTTTGAAGGATTTCTTCCCAAAAAACTAAATATTAGGAAAAAACGTCTAGAAGATATTGCGAAAGAAAACAGAACGACAATAATCTATGAATCGCCCCATCAGTTAATAAAACTGTTAGAAGATTTATCAATTGCATGTGGGAAAGACCGACCTATTCAAGTCGCTAGAGAACTTACAAAAAGATACGAAGAATCAATTGGAAATACGATAGAAAAGGTACTAGCATATTTTATTATCAACAAGCCAAAGGGAGAATTTACAATTGTTCTGGGAGGAAATAATAATAAGCAAAAGAACAAAATAAGTGAATTAGAAGCATTAAATAAACTAAATATATTAATAAAGCAAGGAGAGAGATCTAATATCGCAGCAAGAAAAGTTGCAGAAGAAACAGGTTTTGAAAAAAAATGGCTTTATTCCAAATTACATAAGAGACTTGACAAATAAACTTTTTCGCTTAAAGCTAATTAAAAGTATATATCAATAAAAGTTTTCGTTAATGTTTTTTAGACTTCAACTTTTAACTCTTAATATTGCTAGTGCAATATTATTAATTTTCTTTCTCTGCCTTGGGTCCCAAAACCTAGAAAAAAGATATAGTTTAGATCTTTTCATAAATAAAACTGTAGCTCTTCCAATTGGTTTCTTGATTGGTAGTTCATTTACTTTAGGAATAATTACTGGAGGTTTAACTTCAGTAATGATGATTAAAAATAATGATTAAAAATAAATTTTATAAGCCTAATCATCTAAAGCAATTATTGAATCTTCAAGAATTAACCTTGTAATACCTTTTGAAATTAAATATGGTTTAGAAATTTTAAAAATACCTGTATTTGGTATTTTAATAACTCTTTGATTTTTTGAACAACTTCTCTTAGCAGTTCGCTGATTAGCAAATAATAAAATCGCATTTCTTTGTAATTCATTTTCAGGTAAGAAGCTCCATTCAGGCAAAGCAGAAATAGGTTGTAACTCAAGTTCAACTTTTTTATCCACAATCATATAAACACTTTCAGGAAGACTTTCATAATTAAGAACCTCAAAATCTGATATTTTTCTCTCTTCATCAAAATCAAAGCCAGAAATTAAAGGGGCTATTATTTCTATTTTGTTTTCTTCATTTTGATTACTTTTATTTATATCTTGTTTTTTATAATCATGATTATCTAATGAGAAATTATCTTCATCTTCAACCGCTAAAGAATCTATATTGTTATTCTCGTTACTGTAATAATCTTCGTTTAATTTTTCCGTTAAATCATTTTGAGTTATACTATCCTTTGTTGAATTTAAAGATTTTTTTTGTTCTACATCTACTTTTTGATCTTTTATCGTTGAATTAACAACCATTCCACCATTTTTATTGCTAATTTTTGATCTTTTTTCCTTTAAAAGTATATATTCACTATCTGATAATAAGTTTTTAACTGTTCTATTTACAGTATTAGAAGTACAACTATATTTTTCAGCTATGACATTAGTATTTTCTCCAGCCCTATATGCCTCGAGAATTTCGGCTCTTTGATTCTTTGTCAACCTTCTTGAAATCATTTCTATCGTTTCTACTTTTCCAAGATAAGACCTAAACAACAGAAGTAGTTAAAAAAAGTCTCAACCTACAAAAAACTCACATAAAAATCAGATGCTCAACAAAATAGTCAAATATCACTAAAAGATTTACAAAAACTCATTTCTTAGAGCACAAATTTTATGCACATATCATTTGTGAAGAGTCCTTTTCAAAAAAATTTTAGCCAATCAGTTGTTGGTCTCCTTAATTCTGCTTGTTGCGAGCTATGTCAGTATGTAATCTTGAAGAGTTGATTTTTCAAGGCAAAGCATCATTATCGTTTTCCCTTGAAGATCTCCTCTGGCTCCCTTAGCTCAGCTGGATAGAGCAACTGCCTTCTAAGCAGTGGGCCGCTGGTTCGAATCCAGCAGGGAGCGTAGTCAAACCCATGTGATACCAGGAGATTACAGTAATTACACTAAGATCTGCTCCATAGCTTGCTATGGAGCAGATATGGCTAAATATTGCTAACATGCGCATAATTTAAAAACTCGGAGAAAGATGCTGATTTTCTTCGCCGTGTTCACTTCTGCGCCCGAGGGATGAGAGGAAAACCAAATAACGATGAGGATTCAGGAAGGTTTAGGGCCAAGTAATCAAAAATCGACTTGCATGTTGGATATTGAGTGGAAAGCAGCCAATCAGACCCAGATTTTGAAGACAATAGAGGACTTAAAACGGCTTGTATACGAGAGAAATCTATCTCTAAATGAGGCAAAAACTGCTATTTGCACCCATAAATCAGGTCGATTCAAGCTCTGAAAATTAGCAAGCTTTGAAGGATTCATTCCTACCTTGAAAGCAAGTCCGATCGGAGAAGCACAACTCTTAAAGACATAAACAGCCGACATAATAATTTACTGGAAACTTTGCAGAAGACTCCGAAACCGCGAACTGGTCAAGATGCGATGAGAGTTTATACAAAAATAGGTAGTAAGTGTTCAAAAAAATGTAAGTCACCTATGACACTTTTGCTGTCCAACTACTCCTTATAGAGGCGCTCAAAAGGGTTAGAATTTAAAACAAATAAATTCAGAAGAAAATGGTCTATTCATTGGAAACTGATATAAAAGAAATGTTAGATATTTCAAAAGAAGCTCACATAACGTCTACCGATGCGCAGAAAGTTGGTGAAATTTTAAGTCGGTACTTTAGGTCACACAAAAGAAATCAATCTTTTCAATCAATAAAAGACCAAATAATTGTAAAATTTGATGAATTCCTTCCTTATTTTGATCTAAACAACGGTACAAGATTTGCCAGTAATTTTTATCTTTTCTGCTATACACTTTCAAAGAATAATTATATTGATGTTCAAAACCAGATTTATTCCAACATTGCAATACCTTTCCAAAGATGGGTTAATAAAAAAGGGACAAAATTTTCTGCCTTACTAGACAGTATTCCAATAGGTAAAGATTACGTATTTATTTGCAGAAGGGCTACAGCGAATGGGGTATATGCACCTGGCAAATCAATTTACACCTATGCAGAAGCTTTACTTTCACGTGGCGAAAATGTTTGGATAATTGTACTTTGGAGTTCAGATGAACAATTCATGGGTTTAAAGAAAAAATATACGAAACTTAAGATAAGTGTACTATTTAAAGCAAATTTAGAAGTGAATTTAATATCAGTAATCGAAATTCTCAAATTAGCTGAACCTAAGGTTATTTTAACAGAATCTGTATTTGATTTACCCTCTGTATTGGCTATTTTAAACTCAAAAATTCCTACTATTTATTTATCACAAACTTTTTATAATCTACCTTGGTATGACTCTATAGGTTTAATGACAGATATAGATTCAAAACATGAAGGAAGATCAAAGAAAGACTTTTTTGATATTCCAGTATGGATTAGTCTTGATATTTTGGCTCCTAATATTGATTTTAAATTAGTTGAACAAGCCAAAGCTAAATTAGGAATTAAAAAGCATGATTTTGTGATTGGAGCATTTAACCGAATGGAGAAATATACAGAACCCTTCCTTGAATTTCTTTGCAGATTACTAAATAAAGATGAACGAATTAAGATACTTCTAGCGGGGCCTAATAATCAGGATACTGTAAATAAAAGATTAAAGAGATACATTAAAGAAGGTAGAGCGATTGTTTTGGGAACTGTAAACGTAAATATTTTTAGTCACTGTCTTGATCTTGGTGTAGATACTTTTCCACTTCACTCTGGATATTCGGTTTTAGAACTTATGGCTAAAAAAATACCGGTTATTACAAAGAAAGATAAGTATCTAGGATCTTTAATTAATTATAGATTGCCAGAAACAATAAAAAGTGAAGAAAGGGATCTCGAATCTCTTGTTATAAACTTAATCAATGATTCCATATTGCTCGAAGATTATAAAAAGAAAACAAATAATTTCATGAAAACTCTTGATAAAAGTAAGATATTTTTAAAAGCATTAGACGATAGATTGAATATTCTAAACCAAGCTGAAAATATAAATAATCAAATCTAATTAGACAATTATAATGCCTTAAAACAAGTAGATTAAAAGAACTAGCAGATCAATAATTTGATAAATACTAAATAACATTTAATCAACTTCAGAAATTTCTATAGTGACTTGTGCATCTTTGCAGTTAAGTATTAATCTATTATTTTCAATAAAAATATTTTTATCATGGGAATTATTAAGCGGATTAATGTTCCTTACAGACTTAAGAAAAACTTTTCTTTTTTCAAGTACAATATAAGCACCTTTAGTGTAAGGAGGAGTATGTGCTCTTATGAAATTATAAACATCTAAGCTAGACGAATTAATATTCAATTCCATATCACATAATGTTCTTTTATGGAAATAAGTTGCTTTAGTACTATCTTGATGTACAGGTTTAATCTTATTAGATAAAACTCTTAAAAGAATATTAGGCAACCATTCTTCAACGACCAAATGAGCCTTAGCAAATAGATTATTAATATCATCATTATCATCTATTTCAACCTCACATTGGCCATATATAGGACCTGCATCTATTTCTCTTATAACTTTATGCAATGTAAAACCTGATTTTTTTTCACCATTAATCATTGCCCATGTAAATGCATGCCTTCCTCTATATTTAGGAAGAAGTGAATTATGCAGGTTCAATACAAGTTTTTGATTAGAAAGTATTTTCTCCGATAATATATATTTCCATGAAAGTAAAAGAATATTTTTACTTTTCAATTTGCAAAGTTCTTTTTTAGTCGTAATCACATTTTCAACTATCCCTAAATCTGTAATTCTTTGTATTAAATTAGATCTCTTATCGAATGAGGTAGCTATAAATAATTTTTCCACTTATGGCCTAAAGACAAATGTATTTCTAAGTACTGGAAAGGCTCCGAAGTTTTCTTTATGTCTGATTAAACCTTCATTAATCTCCCTAGCAATTGTTACTGTGCCCAAGTCAATATAGTTCATATTAAGCTTAAATCCATTTTCTATTCTATTCAAAAGTAGTTGATCTATAGCTGAATACTGCCTAGAGAATTCATCTTGATCCCATGAAACAAGCAACGATATATTATTAAGTCTTACTTCTATTATTGCAGTACGAAGTATCTCTTCAGAGCAAAAGCTACCACTTAGGAAAACCTTTTCAGGAAATCTTTCTACTTGTCTAATTAATTTTTCTTTTGTATACCCAAATTTATATCCTTTATCTCTTTTAACCTTAGCTAGAAAATCAAAACATTGACTTGCATTAATTGGTTTTATTATATAGCCAGCTCGAAATGCTTTCTTACTATTTCTTAAAACACTAGATTTAGGTTTCAAACTATTTTTACTAATAATATAATTAACTTCACCTACAGATATTGCGCCTGAAAGTTCAAGGGAAGATCTTAATGCAGAAGATAATTCTAATGGATAATAAATATCTGGGGCGAGTCTAATAGTAATTGATGATATATCTTTGTGTTTTGTAAATAGATATTCCTTTAACTCAATAAAAGAAACTCGCAATTTATTAAATCTTGGAGGTTTGATCAATTTATTAGAGAAAGAGATGCCACCAAAACTTGCCCCTGGACCAGTAACAATCTTCCCATTATTTACTGTATAAATGCATCTTATATCTCCAATTTCTGCTATGTATGATTTTCCAAATATTGAAGTATAATGAGTTTCATCAAATAAGCCATGTAAATTATCCTTCTGAACCATATTTAATCTCTTAAAGATTTACATTTTATATTAATCCACACAAATTTATACCAAGTTTTTATTTTTAACAAGCTGTACATATTTTTTTTTGCATTCCTTGTTCGAGTCCATTGCCATCGCAGTCACCCTTCTAGCCAAATCTTCTTATACAAGTTCTTCTTTGAGCACAGTAAGTATCCTTTTCTCAATCCCAAAGCTCAATTGAATCATCTCTAGCCTTGAACCATTCACTATCAAGAATAGATAGAGGCTCCCTTTGCTCCTTAAACCACGGCCCTCCAAGGGTTCGTGAAAAGGCGGAATTTGTTGCTTCTGCGACAATTAAAAAAATATATTAAATTATTTTTAACAGTTAAATCTTCATAACAATAGATTAAGATTTTTACAATTTAATTAGTCAATTTATATAAGAAAGGAAGAATAGCTAAAATTTATTTTATTTATAACTTTTAAGTAAATTAAATTCTATCACAAAAATAATCGCTTAGTATACAAGCTAAAGTGGGTATTCATTTTTTCTTAATATTGATGGAGGAGATGGAGGCCCTGAATTAAAATAAACTTTTCTGCTAGGAAATGATATTTTATCTTTGACAATATCAAAACTACAAATTCGAGAATATTGATTTATCTCTGGGATCCAAATTTTGTCATCGAAATATGATAGATAATATGGAGTGCCTAAGAATTCTGAAGATATATCAGTCGCAGTTCCATTCTCTATTTCTGATAAATTTTTGAATAGAAAAGCTTTTTTTGGTGTACATGTAAGGATTGCTGATTGATTAGAGAAAAAATACAGATCATTGGGTCGAATATATAAGCGATTTAAGTTAATAGTTGATATAAAAGTTAAGCTATTCCTACACAATTTATATATAACAATTTTATAATTACCAATAAAGTAAATCAAGTCACCCCAAATAGTTATTGAACGACAATATTGACCTTGAAGCTCTGGAATTAATTGGGCGCTTTTTATAAATACCTTTCCTTGATTATAACCTAAAGAAAATATTGTTTGATCTAGAGAAGAAATGATGTAGAAAGTATCGGTTTTAGAGCAATAGATTGATCTGTGAGGACGTATACCTATAGAAGTGATTATTTGTTTCAAGCATAAACCCTTACCATGAATTTCTCTGTAGATTCTAATTGCATTTTTCCCTGTGTCTTCCGCAATATATATCTCACCATTAGAAACTATGGAGTGTGGACCAGAAATTTCCTGATCTAAAACTCTCCATTTATTCATATTTGCCGAATATAATATCCTATGATGCCAACAATCAACAATGAAGTAGTTATTTTTTATTTTGGTTATATATGTAGGGGTGTAAAGTTTGTTTATATTAGAAATCATTATTTAAGAACAGATAACATTAACTAAATTCAAAATTAACTAAAAATCATAGATTAAAATCAATTAAACCTATATCATTAAATAAACAAAGAAGTAAATCTGTCAATCATCTTATTAATATGGATTCTTTTGAGGAAGCTAGAAAGATAAACGGAATAAGCTCTTTTACCGATAACTCAAAGGTATTAGACAAGTACGGTTTTAGAGGATTAGAGATACTTGGATCTGGAAAAGATGGAGTTACTTTTAAAGCAATCAAAGATGATAATCTTTTTGTGTGTAAAGTGCTTAAACAATATGCCAAGCAGTATTTGGATGTAACTAAACAAGTAATTTTAGAATTAGAGTCCACCAAGTCTAATCTTATTTATCCAGATATAATTGATGATCAAATTTTAGTAAGACCTTATTTACCTCTTCAAGAAGTTAATACTAGTCCTTATAAGTATTTAAATTTCTTGATCGATCTATGCGACTTGCAAATTGAATTAATTAAAATCAACCTTATTTATTGGGATCATGGGTTCGATAGACATATTAACTATATGTATAATAATGAAGAACTTTTATTAGTTGATTTTGGGGGGAATGGATTTCTATTTATTAATCCACTAGAAGTTCCAAATATAAAAGAAAGGAGACAGAATCTTCTCTTTTTTAATAACCTCTTTGCGCAATGTCAGTTACTTTTACATCTCAACTATATAGCTTTAGGTAAACGTTTTAAAGATCCATTGCCCTCAATAAGCCAAGTCTGTAGTAGCAATGATCTTAAAAAGATAGCGGCATTTGCAGCTAAATTACTCAATGGCTCTTATCTTAGTGGGATTCAAAGTCATATTCTAAATTCAGACCTTAAGACACAAGAAGGTTGGAATTATATTAAGGATTGGTGCATTTCTAGACTTGAAAAGAACAATGACTTTTTGCATGAGCCCGCTGATGTTCAAATTGTAAAAAAGGAAAAAGATCAAATCACAGTTAATGGATACCAGTCATATAAAATTATAAATAATATCGTATTGCCTATAGATAAAGGAGGATCTGGATTATGGAGCTCTAAGAAAAAATATGATATTGTTAAAACAGCACTGAATCACTGTTGCAATAAATTTAGAATATCATCTGTTCTTGATTTAGGTTCCAATTTAGGGATGCATTCTTTTACTTCTTCTTTGGAATTTAGAGTCCCTGAAGTTATAGGAATTGATTATAATAATGACTATATAGATATATGCAGAAAAATCACAAAATTATTAGAGGTGAAATCTAAAATTACATTTATTTGTAAAAAATTTGAGCAAGTAGAGGAAAAAGCTGATGTTGTTATTTTGATGGGACTTATTCATCATATTTATCATCGAACTGAAAATTTTGGAGACCTTAATGATATTGTAAAAAAGATTCGCCGATTAACTCGTAAATGTGCAATTATAGAATTTCCTGATGAAACTGATCAGAAAGCGATTAAATGGACAAATATGATTGGAAGGGTTAAAAAGGATGCTTATACAAAAAGCCTATTTAATAAAGCACTCAATAGGTATTTTTCACAGATTGATATCATAGGAGAAATTAATGGCAGCAGAACAACTTTTATCTGTTATGTTTGAAATAAGTCTTAAATATTTTGCTTAAATAATCATGAGAAGCAAAATATTGATTTTGTTCGAATAATTAAAAGATATATTGTAATCAAGAGGTGATTAATGAATGCTTCTACTGATTTAGTTCAGATCATATAGAAGTATGAAAATTAGCGATTTCAAAATTATCATTACTATCTTTAAAAATAAAGTATTTTATTTAAAACGTCTTATTTAGATATGTTTATATTTAAGTAATTGTTAAAAAGTTAAAAATTCTATCTTTCACTCGATTCATTCTTTTCGATATAATCTTTGGCAAATGATGCCCCCAATTTTTTCCTTTTAGGTCCTTTTAAATGATCAAAAAACTGACCTAGCCCAGTATTAATAAATGGGTGATCAGTATGCGAAAATTCTCCTGAAATGTTTTTGAAGAGAAGACCTTTTTGCTCGTACTCCTGCCTAACATAATCCCATAACCATGAGTCAGTCCATTGTTTTTGTGTGAAAAATTCTCCGGTCAGATACATATCTTCCATTCTTCTTAGGAATGGATCTATTTGTGGATGTTCCGAATTAAAGCCTAGAAATCCTGTCTCAGAATAAGGATAGGGGGAAGGGAAATTATCTCGTCCTAAGTAGCTCATGAGTTGATTTCTCTCTGGCATAAAAGGATAAATATCCTGCGATGAAAAGTTTTTCAGACACCTAACATCTGCATCTATCCAGGCAAAAGGTAGTGAACTTTTATCTTTCTTTTTCGACAGAATCAAGGAAAAAATTTTAAAAGAAAAGCGAATAGCATCAAACCGGAAGTCATGGAAAAGCTTAGTCTCAATCTTTCCATTAGGCAGCTTCTGTTGCAATAGCTTATAGCCGTTTGCTTCATATAATTTGCCAAATAAACTTTTAAATCTTGGATGGTTGGAATCCTTTATTTCTAAACAGTTTAGTCCTGGAAGGAGAGCCAAGCCATTAGGAATACCATCCTCGAAAACAATATTTAAAAAAATTTCATTGCTTTTATTTTGAAGAAATTCCCTTATAAATCGTTCTCCATAATCTAAATATAGTCTTTGGTTCATTGAGCTTACAAAAATAAATTCTCTCATTTTGAACAAGGCTATAAAACAGGATTTTCAAGAGTCTTAGACATAAATCATCTTATAACATGTGAACATTAATTATGATAACTTTGAAGTTCCTAAAGTTAAACTATTTCAGTTCCTTTTCTAGGATTATTAACTTATAGTTTTTTTATCTTTAGCTTTATAAGCATATTCATTTACAAACTCAATAGATCAACAAGATAAATCTAGAACTGGTTTTTGCTATTAATTGTGATAAATAGCTATTAACGTAAGCTCATGAAAAATTAGTGAAAAATTAAATCTTCTTTTAAAGTTCTTCTTTGAGCACAGTATCCTTTTCTCAATCCCAAAGCTCAATTGAATCATCTCTAGCCTTGAACCATTCACTATCAAGAATACCTAAAGGCTCGCGTTGTTCCTTAAACCAAGGCCCGCCTAGAGTCCAATGACAAATATCAATAGAAGAATTGGGTGTCTTCTTATCTAAAATAAGGTGATTCCAGCTGCTGTGGATCTCACCAATTTTTTTTTCATCATCTAGCCAATTGAAACGATGTAAATCCAATCCCGAAGCAGAATTTACATATTCAATCGAAAGGTGTGTGCATGCAGCACAATTGAAGAGTATTAATGAGCTCCAATTTTTTTTAGGATAGGCTGTCTGCACTTCTCCTTGAAATTTAAAATTTTCGGATGGATTGTGTTCATGTTTCACACACATGACCGAATATTTATCGTCTTTGAGATCCCACAAACGTTTAATGTCACTTTTACATAGCATGTCGCAATCCATGAAAATAGCCCATCCATTAAAATCCATTAAGAAAGGAACTAAGAAGCGGGTGAATGAAAAATCTGTAGATTGCTTAGGGTCTCTATTTCGAAAATAATACTTTTTTTTAATTAGTTGAGCGTTTACTAATGGTGTGATTGAAAGTGGTGCGGAACTTTTCTGATACAGACTATCTATTAAAACATTAGTTGCAGCTCTTTCTCTATAGTCATAGCCAATAAATATAGGAATTAGAGAATCAGGCATTTATAAATGCTATCATAGAATTTATAGATATTTTAAAAGTAAATATAATTTCTTTGAAGAATCTTCAAATACATTTTTAAAACTATCTTCAAAATTTAAATATACAATTAAATGATATTTATCTTTTGGAATGATTTAATTAATGTATCCAAATCCTTTAATTGCTTTAGAACTAGTTCTACATCTTTCAATGGTAAAGCACTAGGTCCATCACACTTTGCAGTATCAGGATCTGGATGTGTTTCAAGAAAGAGACCTGATAAACCTAAAGAAGTAGCAGCCTTTGCCAATTCAAATAGTTGGGCTCTTCTGCCTCCTGACTCGGTTGCTTCTTTATCTCTACATTGTAATGAATGGGTAACGTCAAATATGATTGGAATATCATTGCAGATCTTTTTTATCACACCAAACCCGAGCATATCTACTATTAAATTATCATAACCAAAGACAGAACCCCTTTCACATATTATAAGTTTGTTATTACCGCTCTCAATAAATTTTTTAACTAAATTAACCATTTGGTAAGGACTCATAAATTGCGGCTTCTTAATATTTATTATCGCATTAGTTGATGCCATCGCTGAGATAAGATCAGTTTGTCTTCCTAAAAAAGCAGGTAATTGAATAACATCACAAATCTTGGCAGCAAGATAGGCTTCTTCTGGTGAATGAACATCAGTTAATATGGGAATATTAAAAGTTTGTTTTACTTCTTTTAAAATTTCTAAACCTTTATTAATACCTGGTCCTCTATATGAATGAAATGATGAACGATTAGCTTTATCGTATGAAGCCTTAAATATAAGTGGTATTTGTAATTTATCACATACATTTTTCAAATGAGATGCTACAGAAAAAACAATATCTTGAGTTTCTATGACATTTATTCCGCCAATTAATACAAAAGAAGATGTATTAGAAATTTCAAAATCGGAGAGTTTTAATTTGGTCCTTATATCAAACATTTTCTCAAGTTTATTTTAAGATAGCATATTATTATACAATTTCCACTGTTCATATATTTCAGAGTCTTTCTTTTCCTTTAAGCTTTATTAAAACCTTAGCAAATTCAGTACATTATTTATATTCAAATTATAAAAAAATAAGATTATTTATTATGCTAATTTGAGGAAGAATTAATGATTGAATTCATGAGTTTTAGATTTGCATCGTTTTATTATTAGTCAGTTCTATTGTTTTATATAATATAACAATATTTTTCATACAGGATCTTTTATGCTATAAATTAATTTATTTTTTGCGCATTGGATAAATTTATTTTGGAAAAGAAATTTATAATGAAAGAATGTCTTCTGCATGAAAGCCAAGCAATCCGTAAAGCTGCTGAAAATTTAAATAAGGAAGTTTGCGATCAAGCTCTGATTGCCTTAAATAAAACATTTGAAAAACACGGTAAGTTATTGTTGTCAGGTGTAGGTAAAAGTGGGATTGTTGCGAGAAAGATTGCTTCAACTTTCACTTCATTAGGTTTTCCAGCGTTATTTTTAAACCCTACCGATGCTCTTCATGGAGATTTAGGTATTGCAATGCGTAATGATACAGCAATATTTTTGTCTAACAGTGGAGAAACAGCAGAAATACTAGAACTGTTGCCCCATATAAATAAAAAAGTAAGACAGATAATATCAATAACAGGAGAATCTAATTCGACTTTATCAAAAATATCAAATATACATCTTAATTGCTATGTTGATAGAGAGTCATGCCCGTTAGATCTTGCTCCGACTACAAGTACAACTTTATCTTTAGCTATCGGTGATGCTTTGGCGGCACAATGGTCTATATCAAGGGGGATAAATGATAAAGTTTTTGCACTAAATCACCCTGCTGGCTCTATAGGCAAAAGATTAACATTGACAGTTGATGATATAATGTTTAATCTTTCTGATCTTCCTTGTGTTTCTTATAACTCCAATATTAAATCAATTATAATCACGATAACTTCATCTTTAGTAAATAAAGAAAATGTGGGTTTCGCATGGGTAAAAAATGATATCAAAAGGGTTGTAGGCTTGATTACTGATGGAGATCTAAGACGAGCTCTTTCAATTTATCCATCTTCTGAATGGGATAAAATAGTAGCTAAAGATATTTATACTAAAAATCCTAAAATAATAGACAAAGGAACTTTAGCAATTGATGCATTAGACAAAATGGAAAGGAATTTACCTAAGGCGATAAATAATCTTGGAGTAACTAATAATGGAGAGATAATAGGTTTTGTTACTATGCATAGTATTTTAAAAAGAGGTCTTAAAATAATATGAACATACTATTTTAATTTTGATTAATTATTTTCCCAAGACCACTTATTACATTTTCTAATTCAGATTTATTATCAATAGAAATCACCTCATTAGGATATTCAAAGGCATAGATAGGAATATCAGAATCTAGCCATTTCAATTGCTCTAGTGATTCATATTCTTCTAATTTACTTTTCGGAAGAGAACCCCAGGTTTTTAAAATATCAAGTCTGTAGGCATACACCCCTATATGACATTTGGCAGTTAAAGGTACTAACTCTTCATTACTTTTATTGTTATTAGAGCATATAAAAGGAATATCTGATCTACTAAAGTATAAAACACGTTTGTTTTTAGATGAAATAACTAATTTGACTACATCTCTACAACTTTGAACTGTAGAATATTCTTTAGTGTAATAAGAAGTTAGGATTTCTGGGCTATCCATCATAGTGATATGTTTTATAAAATTTAAAATAATATCTTTTTTTATAAAAGGTTGATCAGCCTGAATATTGATAATATAAATATCTTTTAAAGAGAACTGCTTAGGCAAAGATAATTTCAACAGGATCTCATCAATGGAGTTAAATATCCTATCAGTCCCAGAAGTAAAATTACCAGACTTAAGAATAACTTCTACAGGGAATATATCTCCCTCGTTTGCTATTTTTTGATTATCAGTACATAGAATTGTTTTTTCAATATTTGGCGTATTGCAACAGGTATTTATAACCCGAGAAATCATTGTCTGGTCTCCTATGCGTTCTAAAACTTTGCCAGGTAGTCGTTTAGATTCCATCCTTGCTGGGATTGCAATTATAAATTTTTTACTTGCCATTTATTATTTTAGCTTTAAGACCTGATATTAGCAGAATTTTTTTTAGTTATGATTTATGTCCATTTTCAAGCCTTACTTAAACTATTGTTGAATTTTCCAGTTATTCTGTCTTCAGTTTCTTTTAGAGGTTCAATATATCGTTATAATAAGCAATTAGAAATAGAATCATTTAAGAGTCTCTTTATTCCTAAGAAAGAATGAAAGAATCAAGAAAAGATAAAAAGAAAAAAACTAAAATTACTACATTTACAATTCCTATCTCTATGGGAGAAATAAAAACTGAAGTTAATATATCCAATAATCCACAAGATGAATTAAATATAAAAGAGATAATTACTAAAGCTTTTAAATTACATTCAGAAGGTAAACTACTAGAAGCTGAAAAATTGATTCGCAAAGGAATTAAGACTCATCCAAATAGCGTAGAAGCTTATATCAATCTAGGGATAATATTAAAAGATCTAGGGAAACTCAATGATGCAGAACAATCTATTCGTAAAGCTATTGAATTAAAACCTAATCTTGCATTGGCTCATAATAATCTTGGGACTGTTTTAAAAGATCTTGGAAGACTAAAGGATGCAGAACAATGCATTCGCAAGGCTATTAAATTAAACCCTTATTACTCTACTGCTTATTGTAATCTCGGATCTATTTTGCGTGAACATAATTTAAAAGAAGCAGAAATATCTGTCCGTAAAGCAATTGAGCTAAATCCTAAGTTTGCATTAGCTCACAGTACCCTAGGCGCAATATTAAAAGATACCTCTCAATACATAGAAGCAGAAGAGTCACTAAAAACAGCTTTAAAAATTAATCCTAACTATGCAGATGCTCATAGTACTCTTGGGCACTTATATTTAAAACAGCAAAGATTCAAGGAGGGTTGGCAAGAATACGATTGGAGATGGGCAAAAAAAGGTTCAAATATTGGCAAAAAACTTGATACAATTCGTCCAGAATGGCGTCCAGGTTGCAGAGGAAGACTTTTATTATGGCCTGAGCAAGGATTAGGAGATGAAGTTTTATTCTGCTCCTTAATTCCTGATTTACTAGATCAAATTGACAATCTAATACTTCAGATAGACAAAAGACTTATTCCGCTATTTAAAAGAACATTTGGAGATCAAATTAAATATTATGAGAGAGGAGTCCACATAGATGCCGAACACTATGATTATCATATATCAATGGGTACATTGCCAAAATTCCTTAGAAATTCTCATGCTAGTTTCAATACATCTAAACCACTAAAATTAGCGACAAATAAGGAAAAGACCGATCAATTAAGATTTGATTTAAAAAGAATCTCAAATAAAAAAATAATAGGTATTTCTTGGAAGTCAATAAAAGCTAATGTAATCGATAAATCATTAACTCTTGAACAACTGATTTTAGGAATATTTTCTCCTAATCTATATTTTGTTTGTCTTCAATATGGAGATGTTGATAATGAAATTAACTTTATTAAATCTAAATATAATATAACCATTCATCAACGAAAAGATATTGATACTTTCAATAATTTAGATGCTCTATGTTCTTTAATTAAAGCCTGTGACGAAGTTGTTTCTATAGCTAATATAACTGTAAATCTTTCTGGAGCCATTGGTGTTGAGTGCAAAACATTAGTCAGTGGATCCCATCCTTGGAGATATGGCGTAGACAACAAATATTGCTATTGGTTTCCTTCACTTAAACTATTCAGATCAAAGCAATCAATTGGTCTACTAAATCATCTACCTAAAGTAAAAGAGGAGATTATTCAATAATAAAATGATAAATTTAAGTTTTACATTGTAATCTTTAATAAGATAAATAGAAATAATATTTATATCTAAGATCAAAAATAAAACCAAGAATAATATATTATAATTTATATATTAAAATATAATATATTAGTTTACGATTAGAATAATTTTAAATTATTACTGATAACTTTTATGCTGTTATTCAAATAGGCTTGCCTGCGTTTTAAAGGGAGCAGGAAAAAATAAATTGTACAAATATTATCTTATGAAAAGCCTTTTTTACTTATTAAGATGAAAGGTTTAAATTATAGTCACTTTTAATCCTAAACAATTGATTATTAGTTAGTTTTCACCTATTTTTTCAAGCCAAGCCAAATCCTCTTGCCATCAGGCTTGCCAACAATGGAATTGAGGCAAAACCTATCAGTTCAATATTAATTATTACTCTTAATCTAGAAACTAAATTCTTAGTGACACTTGGAAGTTCCCCTTTACTTAAAGGTACTGCCCAGAGCACATATGTAATTGTTGGATAAAGTGATAGTGATCCAACAAGCGCAAAAACTACTATTTTTGTCCAAAAAATAGGGTTTTGAGTGTAAAACTCAGCTCCTTGGCCAAACTTGATAACCCTAAAGATACCACTTATCAAAAGGGCTATTCCAGCTATTCCATAAACAATATCTGCCAAAACCATAGAAATAGCTTCTTGCCTGTTGGGATCAGGCTTCAATGATATCCTTTCATAAATCAAAGCTCCAAAACATAACATGAAGCTTAAATAATGAATATAAGCAATTGATGCAGATTGCAATAAGTCAGAGGGGAAACCCGATCCAATCACATTTTCTTTTGAATCAATTTACACATTAGCAGGTATCATTGCTCAAGGTGAGGACAGAACGCTGGGAGTAAAAAAATTAGATTATCCAATCTATTGAATAGGTTGATATTGAATAGGTTGATTTATAGAATTCAAACTAGAAAAAAGGAAAAGACAATTATAAGCAATGTAGCTATAAAGGTTATTTAATAAGCATACAGGTTGAATATCAGCTGTTAAAATTTGTTTAATAATTCGCCAGATAGTATTAAATTGACTAATTTAGAATCGTTGAGATAATTTCATGAGGAAGATAGTAAAAAAAGTTTTTTATAGAATATTTTTGTTTAGTCTTATTTTTTTTACGACGAAATTTATTTTTAAGGCACAGACAGTTTACGCCTCAGAATTTGATTCATCTAGTTTTATCAAGAAAGTATCTAAATCCTACACAAAGAAATTTTGTAATTCTATTGCCTTTGGGCTCTCAAAAGAAAGTGCTATGAACTTTTCAATAGCAGAAAATAACCAAGTTTTTAAGAAAAGAAAAGAGATGAAAAATATTAATAAAGAATTACTTGCAGAAGAAATCGCTATCTCAGTCGTAGAGGAGTGTGGTTATCCCATTAGCCTTTCGGGTCAAAAAGGTATTAATGAATTTAAAAACTATTATATAGAAAAGGATAGTGAATCAAAATAAAGATATTAAACAACGTGAAAACATTTCCAGTTATTTTTTCTACAGAAGATTTTAAAGAAAGCATTAACATCAAAACAAATACAAGAAAGAAAATAACTAAAGAAGAAATATTAACTCAAGCATTAAAATTTCATTCAGAAGGCAATATTTTAGAAGCAGCAAAATGTTATAAACAATTTATAGATGAAGGATTCTTAGACCATAGAGTTTATTCTAATTACGGTGCAATATTGCAAAACCAAGGTAATCCATATTCAGCAGAGTTAGCTACTCGTAAAGCAATTGAACTTAAACCTAACTATGCTAATGCTCATCTAAATCTAGGATCAATTTTGACTGATCTTGGTAAATTGCATGCTGCAGAATTAGCTACTCGTAAAGCAATTGAACTTAAACCTAACTATGCTAATGCTCATTTAAATCTGGGATCAATATTGACTGATCTTGGTAAATTACATGCTGCAGAATTAGCTACTCGTAAAGCAATTGAACTTAAACCTAACTATGCTAATGCTCATTTAAATCTGGGGAAAATATTAATCATTCTAGGCAAAATTCGAGATGCGGAATTAGCTACTCGTAAAGCAATTGAACTTAAACCTGATTGTGCAGATTCTCATTTAAATCTGGGAAAAATGCTCATAGATCAAGAAAATTATCACAGTGCAGAATTAGCTACTCGTAAAGCAATTGAACTAAATCCTAATCTGGCAATCGCTTATTTAAATCTTGGCAAAATATTCATGGATCTTGGTAAATCGCAAGAAGCGGAGTTATCTACTCGTAAAGCAATAGAACTTCAGCCTGATTGTGCAGATGCCCATTTAAATCTAGGTAACATTTATATAGATTTAGAAAATTATCAAAAAGCAGAAATATCTATTAGAAAAGCTATTGAACTAAAAAATAATTTTCCTGAGGCTTATTACTTCTTGGCAATAATTTATAGACGTAATGGTGATAATAAAAATGCGATGTCATCTATAGAAAATGTACTTAGGGTGAGGCCATGGTCAATAAAAGGTTTGTATGCATTAAACCATACTTATGAAATAGAATCCATTTCGTAAGTAATTGCTCTAATTATATTACAAGATGAGTAATTGTTAATTAATTTAAATTGATCAAGAATTTCCTTACGCTTAGTATAATTCAAACTTATTATATTAGAAAAAAGGTCCTCATAAACATCTTCTACATTAATAAAATCTAATAATTTATCAAAATAAGTTTTAATAAATGATGGTCTCTTAATAGCTGCAATTGGCAAGCCATTAATAATAACTTCAGATTCATTAGTCTCATAAATTATCTTATCATCCTTCAAATCAAATCCCTTACAAATAAGTTTAATTCCTGAATCATTTATATTCAAAGAAAAGGGCATAGAAAATACTATGGTTTCTTTACAGAAAAATCCATAATTAAAAACACGCTGTATAGGACTCATAAATCCGTAAAAAAAGGTCAACTCTGAAGCTTTAGGTTTATATTTAGGAGTACTTAGACCCAAAAAAGACTTTTCATATGGATAGGCATTAACTTCATGATTTACAAGATCCCAAATAGGTGCTATAACAGAAAAATTCCCAAATCTGACTGCTCTAGCATTTAAAAACTGATTTTTAACAACCTCGGTAAATTTACCTTTATGTCGTTCTTCTAAATTTATTAAATTATACTTTTTAAGTAATTTCTTTAAATCATAAGGTAAACAATATAATTCTTTTTCAAAAGACTCTGTTATATCTTTACCACCATAACCCCATGAAAAATTGTCTTGATAATAGTTAAAGAAATCACTAATTTCTTTACTATATTCCCTATCTTTTTTTATTCTTAATTTATTATTTTCCAAATAAATATCTGATTTCTTTACCAAAAGATTGGATGGAGTATAAATTCTAGATCCAAGCTTTGGATTAATAGAAAAAATTCCTCTGCCAAATTCGCCTTCCTTTTGACATACGTTTTCTGCTATTCCACCTAATCTACGAAACTCAGAAAGTAAAAAGTTCCACTTAACATCCATAGGATATTAATTCAAATTTTATACAACCCTAGTATATATTAAACTTATAAAAAAACATACTTGTTGTGAAACAAACAGGATGTTAAATTAGTCAAGTTAGAAGCTTTACAAGCAAAGAGAATGGATTTAATTAAGCAATGCTTAAAGGATCTTTTTATTGAAAAAAATGTTGATATTAGTAATCCCTTTTTAGGTTGGAATTATGCCTTAAATTATGATAGTCAATATTTTTCAAATATAAGAAATAACAGAAAGAAAAAAAATTATGAATATAAATATGAACCTAGGGGCTTGAAATCTGAATTATTGGAATTAGAAAAAAGAAATAAAAGTACTAATCTAAATATTAAACCTATGCAAGATTCTAAAATAGCAATATTTGGTTGTGGACCTATTGGTATGGCCACTGCATTATGGCTGAATAAGTTGTACCCTAATAATGATATTTCTATCTATGAAACTAGAATAGATTTAACTTCAAAACAGCTGAAACCATTTTCAAGAAGATGGCTTACTTCTATAAAGTTAGATTTATTAGAGCCCATTCTGGAACAAAAAGATCTAAAGATTCTACAACAAATTGGCTTAAATAATTATATTGGTATTGATATAAGAAATTTAGAGTATTCATTATTAAGAGCAATCAATAAAAAAGGAATAAGTATTTGCCAACTCAAGAAGGATATACCAAAACCAGAAATTATTATCGATGCTACTGGTGGAAAGTTAAGACCACAAAATCAATCAGGAATCAAAGAAAAAATCATTATGAATAGATTTCATTCCAAACATAAAAATATATATGGTCAAAAAATAATTCCTCAAGATAAATTTAATAAATTTGAATTAGTTAATTTCGGAAATATAATCAAACCATTTCATAATGATTATCCATTTCAAATCCCCTATCTGAAAATAAACTATCTACCTACACATCTTAAAAAAGATTTTATTTATTTTTCAAATGAATTAAATAATGATTATGGAGTATATTACTGGAATGGTTTAATGAGAAATGATTTAAATCACTCTCTATTGATATTATCTCTTTTTCAAGAGGAATTTGAAGCAATTGATGACTTAATTAATTTTCCTATTAGATTGGATCAAGCTTGGGATGAAAAGAAGTTTAGAGTGAACACTTCAAAAAGGTTATCTATTCTATTTGAATGGTTATTATCAAGTCTTGAGGAAAGCAATATGTGCTACCTAGAACCACTATTTCTCTGGCAGCCATTCTTATGCTTGAGAAATAAAAGTGCAATAGTAGATGATATCTTATTTTTCAATGTTGGAGATTCTCACTATATAGGAAATCCAAAAATAGCAAATGGGTTAACTTTTCATCTAAAAGAATTAAAAGAAATCTTCTCATCAAAATGTTTTAATTAATTCATTAGATAAATTAATAAGATTTTGATTTACCGATCTTATTAGTAACTTTAAAAACTGAGCAATTAATTACTTTTATGTTAATAAAAACCATACATAGATAGATTAAAAACAACCCCTTACAAGTACC
This sequence comes from Prochlorococcus sp. G4PB17, assembly GCF_059772445.1. Taxonomy (NCBI): domain Bacteria; kingdom Bacillati; phylum Cyanobacteriota; class Cyanophyceae; order Synechococcales; family Prochlorococcaceae; genus Prochlorococcus; species Prochlorococcus sp. G4PB17. Next base: position 814,929 of record NZ_CM186288.1, read on the forward strand.
TTCCGCAATTCAAAGAGAGCACAACTGAGCGCATAATAGCCATATCAGGCAATATCATATTATTCACGCTTTACCGCAAAATCCCTGACATCATTTGCTGTGACTGAGAAAAACTAATGGAGCCAAGCGGACTTGAACCGCTGACCCCCTGCATGCCATGAAGCTCAAAAATTCCTGAATATCCTAGTTATAGATTGAAAGCTAACCCCTTAAAAGCACCTTACACAAAGTAAAGCGCGCATAATTGAGCACTATATCTGATAACCCTAGATATAGTGCCATTCAATCCACTGCGAACAGACTGATATTGATAGATATATCTTTATACTTAAGTCCATAAATAAGAGACCAAGAAGTCAGCATGCATTATAATTTTCAAGATTACCCAGTAAAATTTTATTGAGATTTTCTTCTAATCCTTTCTGATTGAATTATTTATAACTTTAAAATTATAAATGATTAAATCAATTTGATTTTATATCATTCTTTTTTTAATTAAAAGTTAACACTAACATAACAAAATCAATAGGGGTTAAAGCCTCTCAACTTTGCTTCCTGAAGTTGCTTTTCGTCTGATCTATTCAAAGATCTTAAATAAAGATTATTGGCTAATAATTGTGACTTGCTAAAGTCTCTTGATCTTTTCTCGAATAATTCTGATGGCATCTCTCTTATCCACGATCTAGGTGATTTCTGTTTTTGGAGGCAGGCCCAGTTTTTCGGGAAGTCCCATCTACCCTTATAAATATGATCTCTACGATTACATAAATAGATTAATCCCTCATCTGTTATCAATGTTTTATCAAATAATTCCATATAAAAATCAATATGATGTTTATCCATTTCCTGCATACTTTGTATATTAATAGCAAGATCAAAATACTCTCTTGGTAGTAAATCACTCCGCCATGAAGGTAATATATATATATCTAAATCTAGATCCATTAAATTTTGATTTTCATAGAAAGATCCAATTTTATGATTTGGTAGTGCAATATTTAGATATTCATAAGCCAGAAATAGAGAAATGGGTACTGCATCAATTAAAAAATATTTTATTTTTCCAGGTATTGTATGCTGAAAAATTTCGGCAAGTCTTCCGTAACCTCCTCCAACCTCGATAACTTTTAAGGCCCCTTTACTTTGATCTATAAATGAATAGATCAGATTAAGGTCCATAAAAAAGGCAAGATCGGAGACTGTTAACTTTTTATATGATCCTTCCTTATTAAAAATATCCTTGGCAATCTCTAATAAATCAATATCTTCAAGAAAAGATCTGTACCAAAAAATATCTATTTCAGTTATCTCTTTCTTGGCATAACCACAATATGAGTAAAGCAAATTCTCTATTTTTGGTTGAATCTTTTCTCTAGGATCAATTATTTCTGAGTTAATTTCCATCCATCCTTTACTAGGATTGAACTTCTTATTATTTCTAGCAAGATCATTATCGATTATATTAATTTTCTGCTTATTAATTTTTAAATGAGATAAATTCTTCAAATGATTTTGAATAGAATAAATTTTTGACATCTTAGCTAAAAGTTGATGATAAGCCTTCTATCTTTTCAAACATAGAAGTTATAAATATTCTATCTTTAATATTTCCACTTAAAGTTTCCTCTTCAAAATTTAAATTATTATAAATAGTTAGAAGTAGCAAAACTCCATTTTGCTTACATTTATTACTATGATATTTTTATAGCTTCATGAATAATTCAGACCACTGTTTCAGCATTGAATTAAAGAACTGAAAATGAGCGCATAATAGCTATATCAGGCAATATCATATTATTCACGCTTTACCGCAAAATCCCTGAAATCTATTGCTGTGAATGAGAAAAACTAATGGAGACAAGCGGACTTGAATCGCTGACCCCCTGCATGCCATGAAGCTCAAAAATTCCTGAATATCCTAGTTATAGATTGAAAGCTAACCCCTTAAAAACTCTTGCCTAAAATCAAGTTCGTATAGTTAAGAGCCTTAAGGGCCTAACACTTTTATCTGCAATCAATTTACTTTTAAAAAATATTTAATTATTATTTAATGCCTGCATGAATAGCCAAGGAGTCTCTCCACTTCGCCACTCCCAAATCGAAAGCAGTTGATCTAAGTGATCAAGTTCCAAGAACCATTTCGGGGAACTATTCAGTCGCCTTTGTCCGTCATCCTCAATGAGAGTAATTTGATGAGAAGATGAAAAACGATTTATCAATTCCTCCGTCATTCCTGGTACTAAACATTCATGCGACTCTACAAGGATATCAATTTCTTTAAGTTCAGAAAATTTATTAATATCTAATAGCTTTTTCTCATCGCCTTCTACATCACATATTAGAAGAGTTCTAGTATGTTTGTAATCTTTAAGAATTGAAGGGTTGAACTCTGATTCTATTTTAATTGAATCTTCAACACCATTTTTAATAGCTAAATGTTTAAGGGTTTTTTGAGCCTCTTCATTTATATCAAAAGACAAAATCTTACTCTTTTTGGAACGCATAGCAAGTCCTACAGAATAATATCCCTCTGCGGAACCAATGTTAAAAATTAATTTATAGTTAGAGGAAATTATCTTCTCTAAATAAATATGTAATGGTTGCTCATAGGTACCTAAAAGCTTTGCAAGATGACAACCCTCAGAGCATTTTTCTAAAAAGTTCATACCTTTAAATGGACCTTGAAAAACTTTTAAACCTTCATGATCAATATAGGTATTAGTTAGTAAAGAGCTTCTCCATTTAGCTAAATACCTGAGAGCAGTATTTAAATGATTAACATCATCCTTCCATGTTTCAGTTGAGAGAGACTCTAATAAATTATCTTTGACTGTCTGATGGAAATTATTCATCTATGTAAATGCACTAATTTTTGCACTAAATTTATTTGAGACAGGTTTTAAGACCTCTGAGAAAGAGCTCTAATCCTTTTCACCTCAGAAGGTTTTAAGTATGGAGCCAAGCGGACTCGAACCGCTGACCCCCTGCATGCCATGCAGGTGCTCTACCAGCTGAGCTATGGCCCCAAATCGTTGATATGAAAATGATTGCAATCAATCTCAAGCAACTTAATAATTATACTTCACGTCCGATATCACACAAATTTATGAGTTCCATTACAGATGCAGCATTGGCAGTCATCAATTTTTTTTTACTCCTTTTAGTAATCCTTTTTCAAAACGAACGATTAATTTTGTAGTCATTTGTGGACGTTGTTTGCAGATCAATGTTCTCTAGATTATTAACAAATGATTTACAAGCAATAGGTTATAATAGGAATCAATAGATCCTAAATATAAAAATAAACGTGAGTAGAGGACAAAACGATAAAAAGAAAGAAAGAAAGAAAGTGGAAACATTTCAAGTGCCATCAACTTTAGAATTAATTACAGAAATACAATTATTACTAATAAAATAACTCCTAAAATATCTACAGAAAAATTATTTAAACAAGCATGAAAATATCTTATACAAGGAAATATTTCAACAGCAGCAAAGTATTATCAACTTCTGATTAATCCAGGCTTTGAAGAGCACAGAGTTTTTTCAAATTATAGTTTAATTTTAAAAAGTTTTGGCAAATTAACAGACGCAGAGCTATCTACTCGTAAAGCTATTTCACTTAAGCCTGATTTTGCAGAGGCTCATTTAAACCTAGGAATCATATTAATGGATATAGAAAAATTTAAAGATGCAGAATTGTCACTACGCAAAGCAACTTCAGGAAGCAAAGAAGGCATTGTTCGTAACTATTCTATTGAAACCGTGATCCAGAGTGATGCAGCAAAAAAATTACGTGCCAGTATGCTGAGGAAATATTCCCCCTTCCATTTATTTGTCAAACGTGCCAAGAGAGGCCTATTAAGCGTGAGAAAACTTAAATCCAATAAGAAACTACAACTCTCAGAAATAGTTAAACTGGCTGTAGAAAAACTTTTTTTCCATAAGAATGGTACCGCTCAACATTCATAGCTTTTGAGCTTATGCCAAATTGATTACTAAATCTTTCTCAACCGATTGTTATATGATGAAAAAAGTTCTTCTGACAGGCTCAAATGGTTTCCTAGGGACACATATTTTATCTAAAATTATCAATTCAAATCAATTCGATTCGATTACTAATATCACAGGTATAGATAATTTCATTAGTTCTAATAAATCAAATATTGATAAAAGAAATTCTAAATATAACTTTATCGAAGCTGATTTAATAAAATTTGACTTCAATCAACTACAAGATTTTGATACTGTAATTCACTTGGCTAGTCTAGCTAGTCCTTTCTACTATAATAGATATCCTCTTGAGACAGTAGACATAGGTACAACAGTTACACGGAAATTACTAGAAAAATGTAAAGACTGGAATGCAAGATTTATCTTCTTCTCTTCATCCGAAATTTATGGTAATCCATCACCAGAAAATATCCCTACAAAAGAAGAATATAAAGGAAATGTTTCATGTCAAGGGTCAAGATCTTGTTACGACGAAAGCAAAAGACTTGGAGAGACTTTGTGCTATATATACAATAAAAAATATAATATAAGTACAAATATAATTAGGCCGTTTAATATTTATGGGCCAGGTATATCTATCGAAACAGACTATAGAATGATTCCAAATTTAATAAAATCTGCATTAAGAGCGCAACCAATTAATATATATGGCAATGGTAATCAGACAAGAACCTTTTGTTATTATACAGATGCAATTGATGGGATAATTAAAGTTATTAGAAATGGCGTTTATGGTGAGACTTATAATATTGGTCATTACAAGCCTGAGATATCAATGATAGATTTAGTTAAATTATTTCGCAAAATAATAAATATAAATCTAAGTTATAAATTAACTTCATATCCAGAATATTATCCCGATGATGAACCGACAAGAAGACTTCCATCAATTGACAAAGCAAGAGAACATTTAAACTTCCATCCTCAAGTAACTTTAGAAGCTGGTCTGACTAAAACTTGGAAGTGGGCTTTGAAGAATTGATCGTATAAAACTAAAATTTTTATAGATAGAATTATTATTATTAATAGTAATTCTATCTATTTTATTGGATTACTTATCAGCAGCTAATTCAGCCAGTGCAATTATTTGCTTTAAATAGGCATCAACTCAACTTAATTGTTTACTGATGTCTCCTTTCTGATTCGCTTGTTAAAGATTTACGAATATTTTCACACCATATCAGTCCGCTCAGCATTGATCTCTTTAACGCTTGAACAATCGAGTCAATTGCTTCGCTGTATTTCTGCGAGCTTGTTTTCTACTTAATTTTTATTCTTTGGTCACTCTGGTCGTTACTAAGATGAAACTATAACCTTGAGAAAGCAAGTCAGCAGAGAAACCGGCTCTTAATTCAGTTGCTTATTTAGTTGATCTTCCTAAATCCAACATATAAGCATGTAGTTTTAATTCCATCCAGGAAGCCAGTCGGGACAAATAATATAAATAGCTTGACTAGTCTTCACTATTTAATCTGCAAACAAAAAAAGTTTTAGCGAAGAGAAAGTAGGATATGGATTTCTAATCCCTCAATTTTTTGATAGATATAGAATAATTATTCCCACTTGCACAAAATTTTCCGAAACCTAATTGAATGTGGTCTTCTTTATTTAAAGTTAAAACCTCAGAGCAAGATATAATTTCGTTATTAACTCCTTATATAAAATCAATAGAAGTGACTGAAAAAAGAACTGACAAAAAGAAAGATAGATATAAAGTTAAAACATTCCAAGTTCCATTTTCTTTGAAAGAAGTAAATGAAGCTTTTTTTTATAAGTCCTCTCCTCCATCTAAAACTTCTAACAAACAAATAGTTAATAAAGCATTTAAATTTCATTCACAAGGAAATCTTTCAGAAGCCGCAAAATGTTATCAATATTTGATTGGGCATGGATATAAAGATTACAGAGTTTTTTCCAATTATGGATCTATTTTAAAAAAGCTAGGAAAATTGCCGGATGCAGAAATATTTCAAAAAAAAGCAATTGAACTTAAACCTGATTTTGCTGAGGCTTATTCCAACCTTGGAAACATATTAAAAGATCTTGGAAAGTTACATGAAGCAAAATCCTATCAAATGAAAGCAATTGAACTTAAACCTGATCTCGCTGAGGCTTATTCCAATCTTGGAAACATATTAAAAGATCTTGGAAAGTTGCATGAAGCTGAAAAATCACTTCGAAAGGCGATTGAAATCAAACCTTATTTAACTAATTCTCATTACAATCTTGGGATAATATTATTTGATCTTTACAAATTAAAAGAAGCAGAATCATTTCAGCGCAAAGCAATTGAACTTAATCCTAATTTCGCTGAGGCTTATTGCAGTCTGGGAAACATATTGAAAGATCTTGGAAAATTACAAGAAGCTGAAAAATCACTTCTAAAAGCAATTGAACTTAAACCTAATTTTGCAATTGCTCATTGCACTTTAGGTTCAATACTTAGAGATCTAGGGAAATTAAATCAAGCAGAATCATCTCATCTAAAAGCAATTGCAATAGATCCAGACCTTGCAGAAGCACATCTTAATCTTTCCATGGTTCTGCTAACTAAAAAACGATTTAAAGAGGGATGGAATCAATATGAATGGAGATGGAAAGTCAAAAATAAAAACAAAATGTTGAAGACATCTAAACCTGAATGGAAACAAGGAAATAATGGGAAAGTTTTAATTTGGGCAGAGCAAGGAATAGGAGATGAGATTCTCTTTGCATCGCTAATACCTGAATTTACTAAAAATATAAATCAATTGATTCTAAAAGTTGATAAAAGATTAATTCCTCTATTTAAAAGATCATTTGATAAGAAAATTATTTATGTAAATAAAGAATCTCATATAAATGAATTAGATTATGATTACCATATCGCAATTGGCTCACTACCAAAATTCCTAAGAAATAGCCAAGAAAGTTTTAAAAAAGGAAAAACATCTTATTTAAAATCAGATACAAGAAAAACAAATCTTTTCAGACATAAGCTAACCAATCAAAAATACAAAAAAGTTGTAGGGATCTCATGGAAATCAGATTCAAAAATCAATAAACACAAATCGATAAGTATTGAAGAATTCATTCTAGGAATATATTCAAATGATGTATGTTTTGTAAGTTTGCAATATGGTGATACAAAAGAAGAAATTAAAAGTATAAAAGAAAAATATGGTATAAACATCTTTGAAATAACTGAAGTAAATAATTTTAATGATATTGATGGACTTGCCTCAGTAATAAATGCTTGTGATCTCGTTGTATCAATTGAAAATATGATATTTTCTTTAGCAGGTTCTCTTGGTGTTAAAAGTAAAATACTATTAACAAAAAACTGCCTTTTTTACAATAGGGTTAATAATTTAGAAAGCTACTGGTTCCCATCACAAGAATTTTTCAAGCAAAGTTCATCTAATGAATGGGGCGAGGCACTAAGACAAATAAAAAAGGCAATCGACAATTGCAATTAATTTATTAACTCATATACCCTGGAAATAATATCAATAGAATTTGCATTGCAATAATCTTGATAAGATCTAAATTCAGTCCAATTACTTACAAAAATAAAATCTAAACCATTAGCAACAGATACTTGATGATCTAAAGCAGTATCTCCTAAGAATAAAGCAGGAAGTTTTAGAGCTCCGCTTTTCAACTCCCTCTGAAGAATTGTATTTTTTGTATCTGGACTTCCGAAAATACCTCCATTAAATAAATGCATTAGTTTCTTTTTTCTAAAAACAAAATTCAATTGATCCTGATCTCCTCCAGAAACTATCATCCATGTCGCATCCTTAGTTGTTTGTCTTAAAGATTCAAGACCATAGGTTATTTCTGAATCTATTAATCCCTTTTGAGTTTCCTCTGCATATACTTTCAGCATTTTCTTAAGATATAAGGCCTTCTTCTTTTTACAATTAATAGGAACAATAGATTTGAGAAAATAGTCAAATTTTGCATATCTAGACACTCCTCCATTCTGTAAATGGTACTTCTCCAGAGAGGCTGATGCTTTATCCCCAAAAGGATGAGAAACTATTCCAAAAGCTCTTGTTTTAATATTATTTGAGTTTAGGATGACCCCATCACAATCAAAAACAATTGATTTATATTCCTGAATTTTTATACTCAATTTCTTAATTTCAGCTCTCTTTCTACATCCTTAATATCTTCCAAGATATCAACAGATAAACTATTACCCTGAGATTTAAACATTTTTATAGGATAACCTAATTCAAAAAATCTTAGAATCTCAATATCTTCAGATTCTTCTATCTTACTTTTGCTACCAAATTGAAGGAAATCAAATAATTCTTTTTTATTATATCCATAAATACAAACTTGTTTTAAATATAAACCTACTTTTGATTTGAAATCTTTAAATCCGGGAATCAATGATCTTGATATATAAATCAAATCTTCAGAATTATTAATTACCACTTTGGGTATATTTATACTAGCAGGGTCTTGATTTTTGCTGATAATATTATAGGAATTAATAATATGATTTGTATATTGGATTTTATAATCTATACATCTCACAATATCTCTAGGTGAAACAAGTGGTTCATCACCTTGAACATTAACAAAAATATCATAGTTTAAATCAATACTTGCCTCAGCAACCCTATCAGTTCCAGTAAGAGAAGAGCTGGAAGTCATTATATATTTATATCCTTTTTTATTTACTGTATTAGCAATCCTCTTGTCATCAGTCGCGATAAATACATTTGAAATACCTACTGCTTTTGAGGCGATTTCTGCGACCCAAATAATCATGGGCTTACCAAGAAGGTCTATCAAAGGTTTGCCAGGTAGTCTTGAGGATTTATACCTGGCTGGGATAATAACGCAAGATCTCATTATCTAGATTCCATATATACTAATTTTTTCTAATCCAGAATATTCACTAGGAGTAATCGCTATCAGTCGTAGATTATTTTCTCTCTGCTTGAACTTATCAATCAATTCATTAATTTCTGTATTTCGAATATCTCCCAAACCATAACCTTCAAACCCAGAAAGAAAAGCCTTATTAGCTTTGCCACTAGCAATAAATGAAAGAACGTATGCAAATACCAATTGATTAGGAATTATTCCATAGCTCTTATTAAATTCAAATCCATCCCTTGAAATGCCAATGCCATAGTCCAATACCTTTATCCCTCTGAGTTTACGAGATAAAGATTTTGGAAGCATAGATAAAGGAGTGATCAAAGGCTGAGTTAAACCTAAATATATATCTAAATCAGCCATTAATCTCATCGGATTGCATGCGATACGATAATCAATCAAACTATCATCAATTTGAGAGCATGCGTTTAATGCAATAACAATAGGTTTTCGTTTTCTAATAAAATCTTCAAGGGCATTTCTATGAAGCTCTAAATTCTTGCTTGAACCAATAATCAAAACTTCTTTATTATTTAATATTGTAATTGGAGAAAACGTCCCAATAGGTTTTCCATGGTAGAAGTTTTTAGAACTCTCTAATTTATGAGAACTAAATTTTGTAGAATCCTCGCATTCTAAATAATTAATTACAGACAAAATATCCTCTTCTTTAAATCTACCATCTGTTAAAATAGTTTGAATATAAGTTGGATGAATAGAACAGTCTGCCGCCATAAAATAATAGGGATTAGTTCCCCAAAGATATTTTTGTTTGAGTTTTGCAAAATCATTGTTTATCATTTTCATAAGAGGTATCAAATTTGATTTATTCCTCTTATATCTATCTAGCGATAATACTAATTCCTCTGTCTTAGTATTACCTGCTCCTCTACCCATCCCATTAATAGTACTATCAACCCAAACAATTCCATGTTCAATTGCTTTTAAAGTATTTATCAAAGCAAAGCCTTTATTATCATGAGCATGAAATCCAATTTGACCACCCCAATACCTTTTTAAAAATTTTAAAATGTCTACAATTTCATCAGGCATCAAGGAACCAAAACTATCAGCTAAATAAATTATATCAACATCATTTTCATTAGCTAATATAGAGATTTTTTTAAATTTATTTTCTCTAATCTTAGAAATCTGCATTATATTTACAGCTGTTTTGTAACCTTTCTCTTTTAATATTTTAAAAGCAGGAGCTATGATTTCAAAATCATCAATTGTACATGCAATCCTTAACAAATCTACTTTAGAATTTTTTGAATCTAAAGGTACGAGCATTTTAAGTGTTTCACTATTTAACTGATTATCTGATATTAAATCATCAGCATTAATCATTATTGCAACATTAATTCCAGCTGGAATATCAAGTTTATTTAAAAAATCATCATTACAAAATGCATATGCACCCTTAAAGCCCTTATTGTTTAATAATCTAAATCCAAGTTCTACATAATGAATTTTAGCAACACTTAAAGCAAGTAGATAGTTTTTTACGAACTCATAAGAAAAATTCCAATAGTTATAATATCCCCCATCTCTCAATGTACAATCTACATTTATAATATTACTCTTCATGAAAAAGAAAGAACAAACATTCTAAACATAATTTCATTCTATCTAATAATGAGAAAACTATAAATAGATGATTCATCTTATTGAATATTTAAAGTGTCTAGATATTCCCATACAAACAAAAGGCTATAGTTTAGGAGACGAGTTTTCTGCAAAACAAACATTTGGCTTATGTTCAAAAGGCGTTTAATTTAGTCCATTTCCTTTAACTATTGCTGAGACACTCAAACACAAACTAATTTATACAACTTCGCAAGATATGGCTAATTATGACTAATATGCTAACGAAAACTCCAGATAGCGATTGATTGGGAAGCAAATCTACAAACACTAAAAAAACGGAGAGGCTAAGGAAACGGAGAATGGAGTGAGTTTATATGCACCGCACCGAAAGAGATTTAACAGATCAAAGAGATAGAAGCGATTCAACAAGTAGTTGATAAGCAAATAGTTCGTTTTACAAAAAACTCCTTAAAAATCAAATAGAAGCCTGATATAGTTGAGAAATATTAGGCTTTTTGATTTGAAAGCAAATATAGATATAGCTCAATCGCTCTTTCAACAAAATAAATATCAAGAAGCAATTGTTATCTGTAATCAAATATTAGCTACTGATAGCAATTCAATAGAAGCTATCAAATTAATCGCAAAATCTTTTTTAGCTACAAGAAAGATAGATGATGCTCGTTTATATCTAAATAAAGCTCTAAATATTAAACCTGATGATTATGAAGTCTTTAAAGATCTAGGTAATACCTATCAAGCTGTTGGGGATGTAAGTTCTGCTAAAAACTATTATCAAAAAGCAATAGCCATTAATAGTTCTTACGCTCCAGCTTTAACGAATCTAGGAAGCATTGAACTCAACACAGATAATAAACAAGAAGCATTATCTTTATTAATCAAAGCGACTGAATCTGACCCTCAATTAGCTCCTGCCTGGGGAAATCTAGCTAATGGTTATGTTCAACTAGGAAAGACAAAAGAGGCTGAAATTGCTTGCCACAAATCCATAGATCTCAATCCCAATCTGTTTAAATCTCATTTCCTTCTTGCCAACATCCTACTTGAACAAAAGAAGCTTCAAGAAGCGGAAATTGCTTCCCGTAAATCAATAGCACTCAATCCCAATCTCTTTAATTCTCATTTCCTTCTATCAACCATCCTCATTGGGCAGAAGAAACTACAAGAAGCTGAACAACCTCTACGCAAAACTATTGAACTTAATCCTGATTTCTTTCAGGCTCATTCCAACCTTGGAAGCATTTTGAGAGATCTTGGCAATTTACAACAAGCAGAGGAATCTACTCGCAAAGCGATTGAACTTAATCCTAATCTCGCTGAGGCGTATTCCAATCTGGGAATCATATTGAGAGATCTTGGCAAACCAAAAGACGCAGAATTCGCTTACCGCAAAGCAATTGATATCAAACCTAATTACCCAGAAGCTCATTACAATCTAGGAAATGTATTGAAAGATCTTGGCAAATTACAAGAGGCAGAATTCTCTTACCGCAAAGCAATTGATATCAAACCTGATTACCCAGAAGCTCATCTAAATCTAGGTAATATATTGAAAGATCTTGGCAAATTACAAGATGCAGAAATCTCCACTCGCAAAGCTATTGAAATCAATCCTAATTATCCAAAGGCTCATTCCAATCTGGGAATCATATTGAGAGATCTTGGCAAACTAAAAGACGCAGAATTCTCTTACCGCAAAGCAATTGAAATTAAAACTGATTTCGCAGAGGCTCATACCAATCTCGGGAATGTACTGAAAGAACTCGGTAAATCAAAAGACGCAGAATTATCATATCTCAAAGCGATTGAAATTACTCCTGATTACGCAGAGGCTCATTCCAATCTAGGAGTCTTATTTAAAGATCTAGGCAAATTAAAAGAAGCAGAATTATCTACTCGCAAAGCAATTGAACTCAATCCTAAGAATGAAGAGATAAACCATAATCTCTCTTTGATTCTACTGAAAACAAATAATTTTAAAGAGGGTTTGAATAGATATGAATCCAGGTTGAGAATAGGAACAAAAAAACCAATTATCAAATCTAAACCAGAATGGAGCCCAATAAAAAAGGGCAAAGTTTTACTTTGGGCAGAGCAAGGTATTGGAGATGAGATATTATTTGCATCTTTGATACCTGAATTAGTAAAGAAAGTTGATCAACTAATAGTTCAAGTAGATGAAAGATTAATTCCATTGTTTAAAAGATCGTTCGATAAACGAATCATTTATATACAGAAAAATCAGATTTTAGAAGAAAAAAAATATGATTTCCAAATCGCAATGGGTTCAGTGATTAGATACCTTCGAGATGACAAAGAAAGTTTTAAGAAAGGCAAAAAAAAATATCTTAAAGTTAATGAAAGAAAAACTATTCTTTTTAGAGATAAAATCCTAAAATATTCAAAAAAAAATAAAATTATTGGTATCTCATGGATCTCTAAATCTCTAACATATAAAAATAAATCGATATCTCTAGAAAAGTTTTTAACCGGAATTTATTCACCAAATGTAGTCTTTTTAAACCTACAATATGGAGATACTAAAGAAGAGATAAATAAAATGAAAATAAAATATGATATTGATATCTTTGATTTAAAAGAAGTAGATAATTTTAACAATATAGATGATCTGGCTGCCCTTACAAATGCTTGCGATATGGTAGTTTCAATTGAAAACATAATATTTGCACTTGCAGGCGCCTTAGGTATTGATAGCAAAATATTACTTATGCGTAATTGTCTTTGGGTTAATGGTAATAATGATTTAAAAAGTTATTGGTTGGAAAGTCAAACCTTTTTCAGGCAGACATTATCTGGAGATTGGGAAACAGCATTAAGTCAAATAAAGAAAGAAATAGAAGACTCTAATTCATCAAATCTATAAGATCATGAACTTTCGAAAGAGGTAATATTTTAAGAGAAGGTGCAAAATATATAATTACTGGTTGGATCAGTTTTGCTAATTAATTTAAGAAAGAGTGAACGAGAATTAGAATCGACTTTTGTAAACCGTCTATGAATTCAAATAATCATTTATAAAGAATCAACAAGGATTAGAATTAATAGTAAAGTTACAAGAATAAAAAAGAGAAAAAAGGAATGGAGCGCTCTACTAGGAATGCGGAAGAAAAAAACAAGTCTCTCAAGCAAACACTATTACATTTCCTTTTAACTCCATTCAAAATAAAGACATTATTTCATTTTCTACATTCCATATATACTCATTGATTCTAATCATGAATATTTGCTAGGAGTAATAGAGATAAGGCTTAAATTATTGTCCTTCAAAACCTAGTCTTAAGGAAGGCTTAGTTAAATAATATAGCAGATAACTTAAGAATAGATACTTTTAATTAGGATCTCTAAAAGGCAACTTTTGATAGTTTTGGGGAGTATTAATTGAGTTTAAAAAATAGAGGTATTTTTTCTGCAAGAATAACTAGCAATCCTAATGAAGTAAATAGGTTTTCTATAGCCATTTTATAAAACAACCTTGAAACTGATCTCAAGTACTTAATTAAAAAATTAGTATGATTTAGTTATGTTTATTTTAGATTTGCATGCAAGAAGGAAGAAAAAATGACTCAAATACAATCTCTCTAGCTTTTCTTATCAATATCAGAAATTCGTTTTTCTTGTTCATTATCAAAACTTGATAAAGCAGCTTCAGAGAAAATCTCCCTTATTTTCCAATTTACATCGAAAGGAAGTCTAATTTTTTTCCGATTTAAGGTGGTCGTCCATTAAGTCAAATAATTCTTGTACTTGATAAAAAATTAATAATTTCTCAAAGAGTGGTCTAAACATATTTTATTCATAACAAAAATTCATATCAAAAAAAAGAACGGCTCCTTTTTAAAAAGCTCATAATTAACCTTGGAATTCAGGTGATCAGTCCTATTAAAAGACTTGTTATACATTGTGATGCTTTTCCACATTTTTATCTTTTCCTCATATTACAAAAAGTTTTGTCTGAGAATTTTGACAAGCACATCGTTATGTATCAAGAGATACTTAATCCTTGAAAGCTGCTGCAGTAACTAGTTTTTAGAGAGGGCTAATGCTTTTTGTAATTAATCCACTTATTCAATTGACATGCTCCCTATTGAGATTTTTTTTAAAATATGAATTTTGTGGAAAAGTGGAAAACCAACCTCTAAAGATCCAAAAATACTATTTTTTTTGAACTTTAATCTTCTAGAAAATTCTTTCCATAAAGGTATTAATTCAAGCTGAAAAGAAAACACAATTCAGACTGCTTAATAGACTCCGGCTAGTCGATCTAGCCACTCTAGCTGCAATCATTCTGGTCTTCTTCAACTTCTTTTGTGAGTAATTCCAATTCCTTTTCAAGCGCGTCAATTGTTTTAAAACCTAAGACTTCAAGAGTTTCATTGCCTAAGGAATTTTCAAAAAGAACGTTGTTCATGATATTTTTTTCATAAAATAAATAATTAATTACCACTTTCAATTATTTATGTTGAAAATAAGTTTTGAGATAAGAATAGAAATTAGTTAATTAATTTATTTTGCTAACTTTGAGGCACTCACAGATAATATAGAAACATATTGGTTTAATACATAATCCTTTCACCATTTATTGGAATAAAAACTGGACATTTCAAATAGTTCATATAGAAGGTGTTATTTATTTAGAAGCAAAAGGGTTAGGAGTTCTTTTAAGAAAACCTTTCCAGCTAAATTAAAATCCATTCACTGCAGCAGATAATTTAGTTTATCGCGAAGATAAAAATAGAAAATATTTTTTGAACTCTTGGAAATCAAGAAAACTCACTAATTTTTAATTAGTTTTAAAAATAATTTTAAGTTTGCCTCCACACAGCAGCTAATTTTCCTTGAACATGAACTTGTTCAGCATCGATTTCTATAGGTTCATAAGCTGTATTAGCGGCTTCCAAGCGGACTAAGCTCCCATCACGGAAAAAATGTTTCAAAGTAGTTCCCAAGCCTGGGACCATTGCACTTACTACCGTTCCATTCCTCAAGCGAGAAGGGTCGTTCACAGGTTCCATTAAGACCATATCTCCATCTGCGATATAAGAATCAATCATTGAATCTCCATTTACTGTCAAAGCAAAAAGGCCTTTTAACTGTAGGACTGAATTAAAATCAAGAGTTTCGCGCACATCATCAAAAGTTTCAACTAGTCCACCAGCAGCTATTGCACCCAAAACAGGCACGCCAGAGATGCCTTCTTCAATTAATTGGAGCGTTCTAGCCTGACCCTCTTGCCATTTTATCCAACCTTTTTCTTGCAAATGTCTTAAACGGCTTTGTATCGGTGCTGGAGACCTCAACCCCATAGCATGCATCATCTGCCTTATTGAAGGGCTATGGTGTTGATCTTCAATAAAATCCACAAGCCAGTCATAGAGCTCTTGCTGGGCTGTTGTTAAATCCTCTCCAGGCATTTGAATTAATCAAGTACATATGTCCTCCAATACATATGTACCTAATATCTCTCGTTATAGCAACCCTAAAGTCCTCCTAGTTGAGCAGCAAGCAATGCTTGCTGAATATGTAGACGATTCTCGGCTTGATCAAAAACACAACTGTTTTTGCTTTCCAAAACCTCGTCTGCAATTTCCTCACCTCTATGCGCTGGTAAACAATGCAAAAGAATTACTTGCTCATCGGCAAGTGCAACTAATTCCTTATCAACTCTATACTTTTCAAAAATTTCTTTTCTATTTAGATATTCTTCTTCTTGCCCCATTGAAGCCCAAACATCCGTGTAAATAACTTGAGCATTTTTGACAGCCTTTGTAGGGGAATTGCAAATAGAAATTTTCGAACCGAATTCAGAAAGAGATTTCGCCTTTTCTACAATTTCAGGATCAGTTTCAAAACCTTTTGGCGAGCAAATTGTGACATTAACTCCCAAAATTGTTCCACATATCATCAATGAATTTGCGACATTATTGCCATCCCCAATATAAGTAAGATTTATCCCTTTGATAGTCCCAAATTTTTCTTGAATAGTTAGATAATCAGCTAATGCCTGACAGGGATGTTCAAGGTCAGTCAAAGCATTAATTACTGGAATAGTAGACCAATCTGCATATTCATCGAGCTCTTCCTGAGAGAAAGTTCGAATTGCGAGGGCATCACAATAACGACTCAAAACTCTTGCGGTGTCTTTAATAGGTTCTCCCCTGCCCAGTTGTGTAACTTGAGGATTCAAATCTACAGTCTGACCTCCAAGTCTTGCCATTGCTACTTGAAAACTGACTCTTGTTCTTGTGGAGGCTTTTTTAAAAATTAAACCTAATACTCTATTTCCAAGATCTATTCTTCTATTTCCTATTTTGAGCTGTTTAGCCAACTCAAATAAGGAGAGAATCTGATTGTTTTTTAAATCAGCTGAAGAAAGAAAATTTGAGTTATTGAGGGTACTTAAGTTAGAAGCTAACCCTATAGATGCTGAAGCCATAAGAAAGCCTCAAATATCCTTTATCGGGGATAAAGGATATAAAAGTCAAGTCTTTTTAATTTAAAACTTTTTCAGGCATGACACTGCTCGATAACATCTCTTTAAGCTCATCTCCCTCTATAACTTCCTTCTCAAGGATTTTTTGAGAGATATCTTCCAATAATGAAAGATTATTCTTAAGAATGTTTAAAGCACTTTCATGCGCATCATCTACCAAACTTCTTACTTCTTTATCAATGGCCTGGGCAGTTGCATCACTTAATTCTCTTCTTGGATTGTTATTGCCCCCTAGGAATTGTCCCCCTCCCTGTTTGTCATATGCCAATGGTCCTAAAATATCACTCATACCATATGTTCCAACCATTTGCTCTGCTAAATCAGTAGCTCTTTGAAGATCATTTGATGCTCCAGTTGTAATTTTTCCAAAAATTATTTCTTCTGCAGATCTACCCCCTAGAAGAGTAGCTATTTGTCCTTGTAAATCTTCTTTTGAATTTAAAAATCTTTCCTCAGTAGGTAATTGAAGAGTATAACCTAGTGCACTCATTCCCCTTGGTACTATTGATATTTTTGCAACTTTGCTCCCTCCAGGCATTAAGTGTCCAACTATTGCATGGCCTACTTCATGATAAGCAACGATCTTTTTCTCATCATCTTGTAAAACTCTACTTTTTTTCTCCAATCCAGCTACTACTCTTTCAATTGCCTCATTAAGATCCTTTTGTTCAACTGAAGTTCTTTTTCCTCTTGCAGCTAGAAGAGCTGCTTCATTTACCATGTTGGCCAAATCAGCCCCAGCAAAACCACTTGTTGCCTGTGCAATACGTTCTAAATCAATTTCATTAGAAAGTTTTACCTTTTTGGTGTAAATCTCCAAAATTGTTTTTCTACCAGATAAATCAGGTCTATCGACGAGTACCTGTCTATCAAATCTGCCAGGACGTAGTAAGGCTGCGTCTAAGACTTCAGGTTGGTTAGTTGCAGCAAGGACAATAACTGGTTTGTCAGTTGAAGCAAATCCATCCATTTCAGTGAGAAGTTGGTTCAGAGTTTGTTCTCTCTCATCGTTTCCACCAACAACTCCCATTGAACCTGACCTACTTTTACCTATGGCATCAAGTTCATCTATAAAAATTATGCAAGGAGCTTTTTTCTTAGCTTGCTCGAACAAATCTCTTACTCTTGCTGCACCAGCACCAACGAATAGTTCAACAAATTCAGAGCCAGAAATGATAAAGAAAGGTACTTCAGCTTCACCTGCTACCGCTTTGGATAAGAGAGTCTTACCAGTTCCAGGAGGGCCTACTAGCAAAACACCTTTGGGAATTCTTGCGCCAATGTCGGTGTATCTTTGTGGCTTCTTGAGGAAATCAACTATTTCAGTAAGCTCATCTTTTGCTTCATCAACTCCTGCAACATCCTCGAAAGTAACTTTAGATTCATCATCAGGAACATATACTTTTGCCTTGCTTTTAGTAAAACTGAGTGCACCTTGAGCTCCCCCTCCACCCATACTTCTACGAGCGAAAAACTGCAAAACAAGTATAAAAATTAGAGGTGGTACAACCCAACTAAGAATAGTAGTAAATATGTTTGGCTTTTTAGGAGGTGCAGCTGCAAATTCTACCCCTTTTTTCTCCAATCTTTGAGGTAACTCCATATCAAAAATTGGAGTTGTTGCAAGTACTGACGGGGCGCCTTCTTCTGCTGTAGAAAGTTCGTATCTTATTTGATCTTGAGTTATGTACGCTCGTTTCACTTCTCCGTCATCTACTTGGTTAATAAAGAGGGAATAGGGAACTCTTGGAACTTGTGTATTTTGACTTGGGAAAAAACTACTAAAGAGTAGAAGTGCTCCAAAACCGATTAGAACTAAATTAATTATTCCAAAACGTCTATTTGGTTGATTTTCATCCTGTCGTATTGGCATTAGCAAATATTTAGTTGTCTCTAAGTTAAACAATTTTCATCCCAAATCGACTTGTTTAACTGGAGGGAGATCCGAACGAATATCTAATGCTAAAAAATTATCCCCCTAAAGAAGTAGTCTCCAACAAAGATCTTCTCCTTTTCGATCTAAAAAAAAATGTTGCAATTTGTAGGTAGAACTTATTGATTCAAATCCAAAGCTATTCAGAGGGCTCATTGCAGTCTTTCCTCCCAAGAGTTTTGGGGCGACAAAAACCACTAATTCCTGAACACAATTGGCCTCAATTGCACTTGTAGCTAATTGGGGGCCGCATTCCCAAAGTATTTTATTACAGCCTTTTTTCGCAAGCGCAATAAGTAATTCGGTTGGATCATTTGTATTCAATCTCAATTTCTCTGGACCATCTGGGAAATCAGTAAAGAAAGCTTCATCCCCCGCTGGTCCATAAGCAATTATTGTCTTTGCAATTTTTGTATCCCAAAGTTTTGCTGATTTAGGTAAATTCAATGACCTTGAGAAAATGACCCTTAAAGGTTCAAGATTAGATTTTCCCCTTGAAGTCAAAAGAGGATTATCTTTCCTAACTGTTCCTCCTCCAACAATTACTGCATCACATTTAGATCTGATTTGATGAACCGAATTCCTGGCAGGAACATCTGAAATCCACTTACTGCAACCATTGGGCAAGCCAATTCTTCCATCTAAGCTCATCGCCCATTTAAGAATTCCCCAAGGGCGACCATGACGAACTCGAAAACTAAATTCCCTATTAATGGATTCACATTCTTGAGTCAAAACACCCTCTATAACTTCAATTCCAGAGTCTCTTAATCTTGAAATTCCATTACCTGAAACTCTTGGATCAGGATCAACCATCCCAACAACAACTTTTTTTAACCCTGCTTTTATTATTGCTTCAGTACAGGGAGGGGTTAGACCTTGATGGCAGCAGGGCTCTAAGGTTACAACGATAGTTCCATCAACCGATTTATCTTTAGCTTGAGCAAGTGCTTCTATTTCTGCATGTGGTTTCCCTGCTCTTCTATGAAAACCCTCTCCAACAAGCCTACCATTAGCATCCAAAACAATTGCTCCCACAAGAGGGTTAGGACTAGTATTCCCTTCAGCTAACAAAGCCAGTTGGATTGCGCGTCTCATCCAAGGCACCCAAATTTTTTGATTCCAAGGCAAATTAATCATTTTTAGTCAGCCAATGATCTCCATTCACTTACCAAGTATGGCGGGATAGGTAAATCATTTATAAAGCCAGGCAATCTGAATCTTAGGGGTCTATTTTTGTCCAACTCAGCAATCAAAGTGCTTAGATCAAATTCTGCAGCAGAGTCATTCAAGGTTTCAGCTTTGATTTTATTGATTTTTGTTATGTCTTTCAGATCCCAAGTCTTTCTACCTGAGTTAACTTTCATGTTAGTTGGATGATCAATTCTTAATGATCCTGGATAACCCACAATTCTTAAAATTAAATTCTTAGCCTCTTTGGGACTTGGATAGACGATAATTTGCCAAGTTTGGTAATCCAAGTCTTTGAGGCTCTCTAAGCTTCTTTTTATCTCTTTTTTCTGATTATCTACAGTGAATTTTGAGTCTGCATAACTTTTAGTTACGCTAGTAAAAAAACAACAATAAATCAAAAGAAAAGAAATTATTAGACGAAATAAATTACGAAATCCTTCCATCACTAATGTCGTAATCTTCTGATTCAAGTAGTGCATCCAACGCTATTGCTGAGCGAACGAGTGACTGGTATTTCTTAATGATACGTTGATTACGTTCAACTATTTTGGAAGGAGCATATTTTTCTAAATGATTAGTAGAGTTTTCAAAGATTTGAACATCATCGTCCATAAGTTCTAAATCTTTTTGTTGCTTGATCAAAGCTATCAAAATTTCATGGAGTCGGGATCTTCTTGATAAGTGTTCATCGGCTTCATTTTTTTTAAGATTCACAAAACTTTCAAACTAGCTATTGAAGTTTTAGTTGATTTTCATCGAAAAAATAGTAAAGCTATAAAAAAGAAATTTTTCTAAGTCCATTTATTTAAACCATGCCTAATGAGTCAAAGCAGATTCACATAATAGGAATTGATACTTCAAATATTGAAAGTTTTTTTGAAGCTAAAAAAAACTCAATTTTTAAAGCTGAGAGAATCGCTGGTCCAAAAAGAATTTTAGATTCATTCAAAACTTGGTTGCAGGATAAAAACATAAAAAATCATAAGTTTGAATTCATTGCAACTGACAAACTAAATGAATTTATGGATATATTAAAAAAGGAAGAGAAAAGAACAATTATTTTTTCTGGTGGTGATCCTCTGTGGTTTGGAATTGGTAGATTATTAATTCAAAACATTCCTTTATCAAAACTTTATTTTGAACCTGCCGTTACATCTTTCCAACTGGCTTTTTCCAGACTTGGGAAACCTTGGCAAAATACAAAATGGATCAGTCTTCATGGACGAGACCCTCTTCCATTTGAAAAAGCAATTAAAAAGCTTCCTTCCTCACTAGTTGTTTTAACTGACTCATATAGAGGGGGGGCTAAAGAAGTTTATGAATTGCTTATCACACTGGGGCTTGAGAGGAAATATGAATTTTGGACTTTTGAAAGGCTTGGATATCAAAATGAAAGAATCTTAGAAATTAATTCAATTGAGGATTTACCAACTGATATAGATCCATTGCATCTTGTTATTCTTTTTGAGAAAGGAAAGCCGCTAATAAAATCAAAAAATTTACCCTTATTTGGAATTGATGATTCGGTTTTCCTTCAAAATAAAGATTGTCCTGGCTTGATGACAAAAAGAGAAGTTAGAGTTCAACTTCTTGCCGAGCTTAATCTTCCCAAAAAAGGAATAATTTGGGATATAGGTAGTGGTGTCGGGAGTATAGGCTTAGAAGCATTAAGGATATCCCCAAACTTAAAACTAGTGTCCATTGATAAAAGGATTGGAAGTAAAAATATTGTTGAAGAAAATGCTAGAAGGCTTAATGTTCGTCCATCTTTAATAATTGAAGATGAAGTATTAAATATATTTAAAGAAAAGAAAATCCCATATAATCTTTTACATCCAGATAGAGTGATTATAGGAGGCGGTGGATCAAGATCAGATTTAATTATTCAAGAAGTATTAAAGAAAATAAATGGTTTCTGTATTTTAATCATTCCTTTAATTTCGTTAAAATCTTTGTCAAAGTTAGAATCAATTTTGAAGCCTAAAGTTAACAAATTTTCTATAAGCCAACATCAATCATATCGGGGGATAAATATTGGAGATGATATAAGATTATCTCCTTTAAATCCTGTTTTTATTTTGAAAGGTGAAATTCAATAATCATTATGTTTTATCAGGTTTAGCAACGTGGGGTAGTCCCCAACCCAATTTATTTCTTAGAACTTGAAAGAACTCATGATCTGAAAGTCTAATGAACTTGACTGGATGATCACTTTTTCTGATTAAAACTCTATCCTCTGGCCATACATAACAGCCTGCACTACCGTCAACTACCATCATTAATCTTTCAGGTGTAGCAGGAAAAACTGTAACTGGCTCTTCATTACTAAAGACAAGAGCTCTTGATGCCAATGAGTGAGGAGATACAGGGGTAAGCTGCAAAACAGGACAATCAGGAGTAATTACTGGCCCCCCAGCACTGAGTGAATAAGCCGTTGAGCCAGTAGGAGTAGACAGAATCACACCATCAGCAGAAATATCGACAGGTGCATGCCTCCCAACAGAAATTTCAAAATGACACATGCTAGTCATAGGTTCTCTATGTAATGCCATTTCATTTAGGCAAAGGGCTTCCCATCTACATTGATCACCTCTCATAACACTTACTACTAGGCTTGTTCTCTCCTCAATATTCCATTGCCTTGCAATTAAATGTTTAAAGATTTTATCAATATCTGAAAGATAAGCTTCTGCTAAAAACCCTAAATGCCCTGTATTTACAGTGAGTATAGGGATGCCCAATGGTGCAGTTTGCCTTGCTGCAGATAAGACAGTCCCGTCCCCACCTAATACAACGGCAAACAAAATTGAAGAATCAAAGCCATCTGGAATACATGAGTTGTATCCTTGTGAACTCATGTATTGATCAGGATTAGTAAATCCTAATAAGCCTCCTGCGCTGCTAACTCTGACAACATCAAAACCAGACTCTTCTAGTTTCTTGTGAAAAGAGCTTGCTGTCTTAACAGCAAGCTCTTTTCCGTCATTAACGATCAGTCCTACTCGGGGCACCGATCATACATCACAAACTATCAATCAATATTAGCAATTAAACGTCAATAAATATTTATTTAATACAATTAAAAGTTAATTCAAAAATATCTAACTTTAAAATTGTTCTAAAAATCTGAGATCACTTGTATATAACTTTCTAATATCATCTAATCCATGACGAACCATGCAAAATCTTTCCACCCCAAGTCCAGCGGCAAAACCACTATATTTTTCTGGATCAATCCCTAATCCTTCTAGGACAGCAGGATCTACCATCCCGCAACCCATAACTTCTAACCATTTACCTCTCCATTGAACATCAACTTCTGCTGATGGCTCCGTAAATGGAAAATAACTAGCTCTGAATCGAATAGGAAGATCTCCAAAAAACGCTTTTAAAAAAGCCATTACTGTTCCTCTTAAATGACTAAAGTCAAGCTTTTCATCGATTGCTAAGACCTCAATCTGGTGGAAAACAGGAGAATGAGTAGCATCAACTGCATCTCTTCGATAAACCCTGCCAGGAGAAACAATTCTCACAGGAGGTTTTTTGTTTTCAAGGGAACGAATCTGAACAGGCGAAGTATGAGTTCTTAAAAGGTATTCACCTCCCAAATAAAAAGTATCTTGCATATCTCTTGCAGGATGGTCAGATGGAATGTTTAGTGCCTCAAAATTGTAGTAATCATTCTCTATCTCAGGCCCTTCAGAAACTTGATATCCAAGGCCTAAGAAAAGATCAATTATATCCTCAGTAGTTGTTATTAAGGGGTGTCTGTTTCCTTGAGAAACTCCGGTTGGAGGGGCTGTGACATCTATAGTTTCTTTTATTAGTATTTGATTAAGTGCTTGAGTTTTTAAATATTCAAGCTTTTCTTTTATTAATTCTTGCAGTTGACTTTTCAAAACATTCGCTCTTTGACCAATTAAAGGTCTCTCATCATTAGAAAGATTTCTCATCTCTCCCAATAAAATTGAGAGTTTTCCTTTTTTCCCAAGGAAACCCAACCTTAATTTCTCTATTGATTCAGAATTTTTAGCAGCTGCAATCTCTTTTGCAGCCTGGCTTTCCAAAATCTCAAGCTCATTAATGAGCTGTTTTAGGGAAAATGTTGAACTCAATGAATTCCAATAGCAATTACTAGCTTAATCGGCAATCAGTCCCAGTTCTATAACCAAAAGCTAAAAAATGAAACCATTGAGAATTTTAATAAGTAACGATGATGGAGTTTTTGCAGAAGGGATAAGAACACTTGCTGCATCAGCAGCAAGTAGAGGACATGAAGTAACTGTTGTTTGTCCAGATCAAGAAAGATCAGCAACTGGGCATGGATTGACTTTGCATTCTCCAATAAGAGCTGAAAGGGCAGATGAATTATTTGGAGAAGGTATTAAAGCATGGGGCTGTAGTGGCACTCCTGCCGACTGCGTAAAACTCGCTCTTAATGAACTTCTAGATCAAAAACCTGATTTGATACTTTCTGGAATTAATCATGGGCCTAATCTAGGTACTGATATTTTTTGCTCAGGAACTGTAGCGGCAGCACTAGAGGGAACTCTGGATGGAATTCCCTCTATAGCCGTAAGCATTGCCAGTTTTCAATGGAAAAGTTTTAGTTTTGCTGGGAAACTCGCCTTAGATATTGCAGAAAAAGCAATTAATCAACATTGGCCGAAAAATCTCTTACTAAATTTAAATATTCCACCTTGTGATGAAAAAAAGATGGGGGCTTTAGTTTGGACAAGACTTTCAATAAGACAATACGAGGAACAATTCATCCGTCGAGTAGATCCAAGAGGGAATACCTACTTTTGGATGGCTGGAGAAGCCGTCAAAGATCTTCAATCGGCCGGAGAAGGTCCTAAAGAATGGCCAAGTGATGTTTCACAAATAGCTTTTTGCTCCCCTTCGCTCACACCCATTCAACCAGATCTTTTTTGGCGAGGAGATTTAAATAATTTGCCAAAGCTGGAATAGAAGTTAGTTTTTCCTAAAAATTCTCTGTAATAACCACAGAGAAAAAATTAGCCCAATCAAGTGAGCGAACAAAACTTGAGTATTACTTAATACTGAGAGCATTTCTAAAGAAGTAATTGGATAATTTTCCATTGCCCTCATTCCTGCCCCGATTGAAATACCAGGGGCTTGCATTGACGCCTGAACAAATAAAGCGCCTGCCAAAGATTGATATCCTACCGAAGAAAACACTAATCCAACCAAATCGACAATCAAACCTCTCTTAAGCAATCGACTTGTTTCCCCTCTGCTTGGGCGAGCCTCACTATCAAGGGCTCTTCCAGTCTTTACAATCAACCAACCTTGCCAAAGACTAAATAGCAATAAGATAAAGGCCAATGTCGTAAGTGACAAACCGGGTCCTAAGCCCAATGCCCGCTCTGAGTTTCTAGCTAAACTACTTCCAACATTGTTGAACAACAAAACACCCACTACCACTACACCCAAAATTGTTTGAATCCAAAACCGAATCCACCCAATTCTTCTCAAACCCAAAGAAAGCAATTGAAAGTCTCGTTGATCTGCCATCACGATGAATAAGGCGATAAACCAAACTTGCCATCAAAGCACAAAAATTGCACGCTTATCTTGATCCCTCTCTGTGCCCCTAAAGATGCAAAGCTACCTACAGCACTGGCTTTAGGTAGTTTCGATGGCCTTCATATGGGTCACAAAAAAGTAATAAAAGCTATCTTAAAAGAACCAATTGGGATTCCAACAGTAGTCAGTTTCTGGCCTCATCCACGTGAAGTACTCTTCGGAGAATCAAGGTTAAGATTGGACTTACCCAGTGAAAAGACATTATTACTTAAGCCACTTGGAATAGAGCAATTAGTTTTAGTTCCATTTAATAAAACACTTGCATCTAAAAGTGCTGAAACCTTTGTAAATGAAATTCTCGTAAAAACACTTCAGGCGAAACATATAGCAGTTGGAGAAAATTTTCGATTTGGACGTAATAGAGAAGGTGACATTTTTACTTTAAAAAAAATCGGAGCATCACTAGGAATAAAAGTTTCTATCATTCCTATTCTTGAGGACCATAACGGACGATTGAGCAGTAGCAGAATAAGAAAAGCACTATCTGATGGAGATTTACAGCATGCAAAATATCTTTTAAACCGTCCTTATACCTTTAGAGGAACTGTAGAAAGAGGTAAAGGTTTAGGTAACAAAATTGGATGGCCAACTGCAAATTTAAAAATAGATGGACGAAAATTTCTTCCATCTTTGGGTGTTTATGCTGCCTGGGCTTCAATAGCAAATAAAAAAGAACGTTTCTATGCAGTTATGAATCTTGGCCCTCAACCTACGATTGATCCAAATTCTTCTTCAGCAGTAGAAGTTCACCTTCTAGACAAAAAAATCGATCTATTAGAAAAAGAATTAATTATTGAACCTATTCAAAGGATAAGACTTCAAAAAAGGTTTGAAAATATTGAAACTCTGAGCAAACAAATAAGTTCAGATGCAAAGTTGGCAAAAGAAATATTGATTAATAACCTTTAGATTTAAGAAATTGAGGGATAAGCATTTGATAATCCCCATACAACAAACAAGCCAATGCCTCCTAACAAAAACACGCCCCAAATAAGCACATTCATATTGTTTTCAGAATTATTTTCCACAATAAAATTTAAATACATACCATCTAATAAAGGATGACATGAAATCAATGTCTGTCACCCCTCCATCAGATAATCGTATTGCACAATTAATTGACGCGAACCTTGATCGAGCAAGAGAAGGGCTTCGAGTTATGGAAGATTGGTGCAGATTTGGTCTGAAGAGAAGTGATTTTTCAATTCAAATTAAAGATTGGAGACAACAGTTAGGAGTTCATCATCACAACATTTATCGAAAAGCAAGGCTCACATCCAATGACCCAGCCATGGGAGTTTCACATCCATTACAAAAAGTCAGGTCCACCCCATATGCTGTATTCATTGCAAACTCATCAAGGGTTCAAGAAGCCTTGAGAGTAATAGAAGAATTTACTCGAATAACAGATCCGAAGCTTTGTGAAATCGCCAGCAAAATCAGATACGAGACTTATGCAATAGAGATAAAAGTACTTAACATGACTGAAGGTATAAATAAAAGGCAAACTCTAAAAGATTGTTCCTTATATTTAATAACTAAAAATAGTAGAGACCTCGAGGATATTGTTCTTCAGGCTCTAAAAGCGGGTGTAAAAATAGTCCAATACAGAGAGAAACTTTTACACGATAAGGAAAAAATTTTACAAGCAAAATGCCTAGCCTCTCTTTGTAAAAAATTTAGTTCTCTATTTATAGTCAATGATCGCATCGATATCGCACTTGCTGTTGACGCTGATGGGATTCATTTAGGACAAGAAGACATACCACCAAAAATTGCAAGAGAACTTTTAGGGGCTGAAAAGATTATTGGCCGAAGCACACACTGTCTTGAAGACATAAAAAATGCCGAAGTAGACGGCTGTGATTATATTGGCATAGGACCGATATTTCCCTCAAAAACAAAAAAGAAACTAAATCCTATTGGAATTAACTACCTTAAAAAGGGATTAAAGGAAACTCTCCTACCAGCTTTTGCTATTGGGGGAATCAATAGCTCAAATTTCAATGAATTAAACAATATAAATAATCTACGTATAGCCGTTTCTGATGCAATCATTAATTCAACTAATCCCCACAAGACAACTCAAGAGCTTCTCCAATTTCTAACATGAAATTAAAAATCAACGGTGAAATTAAAACTATTGACAACTCTAATGAAGATTTTCCACTGGAAGATTTACTTGAACACTTAGGTTACAAACCTCAATTAGTTGTAGTTGAGTTAAATGGAGAAATAATTAGCCCAAAAGTTTGGACAACTACAAAAGTAAAAGATGATGATTGCTTAGAGGTTGTGACAATTGTTGGTGGAGGCTCCTACAGTTAATTAAATCTGTCATAAATAGGTGTTCAAACTTACTCGCTTTAATTGGTTGATTAGAAAACGTTTTTTTTATTTTCTAGTTATTTCTTCAATAATTTCCTCTTTTATATTTATTAATCCCAACCCGGCGTCAGCAGCCAGTGGAGGACGTATCGGTGGTGGAAGTTTTCAGTCACCGGCACCACGAAGCCAAAATTACGGAGGCTATGGAGGCAATAACTTTCGAGGCTATGGCAGTGGATACAGAGGAGGTGGTATTGGTTTTCCTTTCTTATTACCAATATTTGGCTTTGGTGGTGGTGGGATTTTTGGGTTTTTAATACTTATGTCAATCGTTGGTGTGATTGTTAATTCATTTAAAAACTCTTCAAATTTTTTCAACTCAAGCAATAACTCAATAGTTTCTCAATCGGCAAACCCATCCAAAGTTTCTTTAATACAGTTTCAGATTGGTTTACTTGCAAGTGCAAAAGAGATTCAAATGAAGCTTAGGGAACTTGCTTCCTCTTCCAATACTTCAACCTCATCTGGTCTTCAAAGGGTCCTTCAAGACACAACACTCTCCTTACTAAGGAAGCCTGAATTATGGGTCTATTCAAATGTAGAAACAGGCTCTGTTCCTTTTGCCTCCGCAGAATCAACATTTAATCGAATCTCAATAACTGAAAGAAGCAAGTTAAAAGCTGAACTCACATCAAACTATTCCGGTCAAATATCTACATCAACAAATAAAGAATCAAATCCTGGTGATTCAGATTCAACAAATGAATACATCGCGATAACGATTTTAGTCGCAGCAAAAAAGGATTTAAGGCTAAACAACTCCGCAAACAACGAACAAATCACAGAGGCATTGAGACTCTTAGGATCAATATCATCAAATGACTTAATCGCTTTAGAAGTTATCTGGCAGCCTGATGGAGAAGGAGAGACACTGAGAGAGGAAGAGCTAATAACTCAATACCCAAATCTTAAACATTTATAAAGTCAGTGTCCTAAGCGACCAAAAACCTAATTTCTTTATATTTTTTTCATCTTATTTACGTAAAGAAGAGTCAAAAAATATACAAATACGAGTTAGCATTCCATGACAGTTATTTAAAATAGAAGTGTCGGCTTCTTCGCAACCAGAACCTCGTTCAATGAAATGGGAAAGCTCAGGTGAGCTAGCTCAAAGAGATTTATCAGAATTAGTCACTCGTCTTCTTGATGTTGAATCGAGCAACAATAGTGACGAGCTAACAAGACTTAGTAGCAAATATGACGAAGAATCTTAAAACTATAAATACCCCCTTGCGCTCCTAAATTAAATAGCTCAATTTAGGATAAAGAAGATAGTTTAATGAGACGCAAGACTATTCAATGGATAAACACCCCGGTTATTACTGAAGCGATATTTCGTTATGAGAGAGGACTACTACCTAATTCGATGAAATTGTGGTTAGAACAAGTTCTAGAAATAGATTCAAATAAAGTTTAAGCCGATAAAATTCTAATAGCAGCCATTGCTGCACCATAGCCATTATCAATATTCACTACTAGTAATCCTGGGGCACAACTAGCAAGCATTCCTTCCATAGCTGTTTTACCACCACCACTAATCCCATATCCAACTGAAACTGGAAGTCCAATAATTGGCTGCGGAATTAATCCAGCGAGTACCGTAGGCAAAGCCCCCTCCATTCCAGCACACGCAATAACTACTTTTGCTGATTTTATTTCCTCTATCCTATCCAGAAGCCTGTGAAGTCCTGCGACACCAACATCAATCAACAATTTAGTCTTTATTCCATGCAGATTTAAAGCTATTTCTGCTTCCGAGGCCACTACTACATCACTTGTTCCTCCAGTTAAGATGATTACTTCTCCCTCTGAAGAATTACATTCCTTAAACTCTCCCATAGTTAAACAACCAGCTATTTCATGAAACTCTGCCGAAGGAAATTCAACTAAAAGTTTTTCTCCTTTATCTTTTGAAAGTCTTGTCACCAAAGCAGTTTCAGATTTAAATTGATATTTTTTCAATATTTCAGAAATTTGTTCAATTGTTTTATGCTCCCCCCAAATAGCTTCAATAACACCAAGTCGACTTCGCCTCTGAAAATCAATAATTGATTGATTCATTTTTACTCTGGATTTAATTCCCCTTCAAAAATCAACGGGAAAGGATTTCCACTAGTTGCTCCTGTTTCCTCTCTGGCAATCATTTCGAAATCCTGCTGAACATCATTTATTTCTACCTGAGAGATGTTTTTCCAAACTGCTCTTGACTCCCAACCAATCAATAAAGTTGCTTCTTCATTTTTTGGATCCCAAAAAAGTTGGCGTCCTAAAAAACCATTTTGTTTCAACAACCATGGCTCCCAACTTCCTTGTTCGGCTTTTAACCAAGCATGTTTAAATTTTTTCGGTACATCAAGCTTAAGGTGCTCGACAATAGATTCCTTTGGGAAATTCACTTTCAATAAAGACTCAGCTTGAATATTTTTGACATTTCCAAAAATAGTAGAAAGAAAAATCAAACCAAGAAAAAGAAACTTACATATTTTTTCGGTAAAGTTTTTATTTCTATGTATTTTCATTTCTTTTCATCAGAACAACTGCATGACAACATATACCTTCCTCTCTTCCTTCAGCACCTAATTTCTCATTTGTAGTTGCTTTAACTCCTACATCATCAATTTCAACTCCTATTTTCTTAGATATTTTCTCCTTCATCAAGTTAATGTAAGGTTTTAATTTTGGTCTTTCAGCAACAATAACTGAATCAATATTTTGAATTTGCCAACCTTTCTCCTCAATTAATTCCATTACCTTTTCAAGAAGAATCAAACTATCCGCATTTTTCCATTTCGGGTCATCTGGAGGGAAGTACTTCCCAATATCACCCAAAGATAATGCCCCTAAAATGGCATCCATAATTGCATGAGTAAGAACATCTGCATCACTATGCCCATCAAGACCTAAACCTTCAGGATGATTTAACTTTATGCCTCCAAGTATCAAAGGGCGACCAGGAACCAATCTGTGCATGTCATAACCGTTGCCTATTCGCAAACTCACTTCTGTTTTAAAAAATGAACTTCTTTTATCGAATGATAATTGGTCAAGTCTCCAAAGTTCGAACAAATCAGGTCTACGGGCCTGAGTTCTGATTTCTCTTTGCTTCTGCCTCCATTCTCTAATTAATTTATGGTTACCACTTAGTAGTACATCAGGAACTTTCATGCCTTTGAATTCTGAAGGTCGTGTGTACTGCGGATGCTCTAAAAGAAAATCATTATGACTTTCTTCTTCCAATGATTCGGCACTACCTAAAGTTCCAGGCAAAAGACGTACTACTCCATTAATCACAGTTATTGCAGGGATTTCTCCACCGGTAAGAACAAAGTCTCCAATTGAAATTTCCTCATCGGCCAGAGACCTAATCCTTTCATCAAACCCCTCATAGCTACCACATATCAATATGAGTTGATCTTCTCTTGACCATCTAGACAAATCAGATTGAGCTATTTTTCTACCTTGTGGAGTCATCAAAAGTATTCTTTTTTTATTGAGCTTTGGAATTTGATCAAATATCGAAAAAAAAGGTTCGGGTTTCAAAACCATGCCGGCGCCTCCACCATATGGTTCATCATCAACTTTTCGATAATTATCTATTGCATGATCACGAGGATTGTGTATATGAATTGATGCAATCTTCTCTTCAAATGCCTTTTTTATAAGTCCATGATTAAAAAAATTTCTAAAGGCTTCTGGGAAAAGGCTTACGACATCGAATCTGAATTTACTCATATGAATTAACTCCCTTCATAACCAAACTCATTAAGCCTAGAAGATTTACTTCTCCAGTCAGGAACAACTTTAACAAACAACTCTAAATACACATTTCCATTAATTAAAGTTTGAATTTGAAGTCTTGATTCCTGGCCAATTTTCTTCAACATACTTCCCCCTTTACCAATTAAAATTCCTTTCTGACTTCTTTTCTCAACACAAATAGTTGCAAGAATTCCTGTTCTTGAATTCTCTTTAGATTTTTTTTTCGAGGGGATATCTTCAATTTTATCAATAGATACTGCAACACTATGAGGGACCTCTTCGCGTGTATTGATTAACACTTGTTCTCTTATAAATTCAGCCATTAAAAACTTCTCAGGATGGTCACAAGTCATATAACTTGGATACAACTGAGGTCCCAAAGGTAGTATTTCTTCTATTTCATTAATCAATTCAGTACATCCCTGTCCTGTAAGAGCACTACAACAAAAAACCGGCCAATTTGTACCTTCAAAAAAGTCTAAATATTCTTTCTTCCTTTCTTTAAATTGACTCAACTTAACAAGATCCCACTTATTCAAGGCAACAATCACTGGTATTTGTAAATTTCTAATCAAATTCAAAATAAATTTATCACCCCTACCCGGAGAATGATTGGCTTCAAAAATAACTAAAACTGCATCTACCTCTCCAATAGAACTTTTGGCGCTCTGAACAAGTCTTTCACCTAATAAATGATGGGGTTTATGAATACCAGGAGTATCTACAAAAATAATTTGAGATGTTTCATTACTTAGTATTCCTTTTAATCGATTTCTAGTGGTTTGAGCGATGGGTGATGTAATTGCTATTTTCTCGCCTATAAATTTATTTAAGAAAGTTGATTTACCAACATTGGGTCTACCTATTAATGCAATAAATCCTGACTTAAAATCCTCATTCTTTAAATCTCCTAAAGACATTTTCTTTTTCTACGATTATCTATAGCCTTACTCTAAAAGAGCAATAAAACCATGAATGAGCAGAAACCAACTTTTAAAGAAGCTATGCAAGCTTCAATGATTTGGTGCAAAAGTTGGGAAAATGATGAAATAAGTGACGAAGTTATTTCTGATCGCATTGGAGAGCTTATTAAAACAGTAGATGGTGCAAGAGGATTTTTTGTTGTAAGTCTCTCAATAGATTCCCCTTTAATGGATAGATTTCCTGATGCATTAATTTTTCAATTAAGAAGTTCTGGAGAAATTGTTATTGACTTAATCGTAAAGAATCTTGCCATGAGTTCAGCGATGATAATTACACATCGAAAAAATAAAGATCCACAGGAAACCCAATCAGAAAGAATAAAAATTCGGTGCATTGAATTGCTTAAGTTGTTAGATTCTACTCAAGTAAAAAAACGTCTTGATGTTTTACTAGAAGCGACAAAAGGGAGTGGAACGGACTTGGAGTTTATTAATAAATGGGGGTATAACGATGAACAAATCAATGCAATTTCAGAAAGTATTTATGAAATTGCAACATAAAAAAAGAGCCTTGCGGCTCTTTTTTTATGTTTAAAGTATTAATTTCAGTCTCTTCTGCCACCACCTTGGAGAGCAATAATAAGACGAAGTACAAAAACAAATAAATTTATGTAAGTTAAGTACATTCCCAAAGCTCCAGCCAAATACTGTTCATCGTTGTATCTTCTTGGCATTGTGTAGAAATCTACAAAAGACATAGCAACAAAAAGTACAGTTCCAAAGCCAGCTATCATCAATTCAAAGCCACTGCCTCCAAACATCCCTGGAGCAAATAAACCACCAATAAACTGGAATAGCATTGCAATAATCAAACCAAGCAATCCAAGACCCACTGCGCCTTGCAAAGCTTGACCGACGTTATCACTCATTTTTCTACCTACAGAAGATGCGATCACGAAAGTGATTCCTGTAGCAAATACAGCTGTTCCTATCGCACCCATTCCTGCAACTTGAATTGCTAATCCAACAATCCCACTCAAAGTAAATCCAGTTAGCAGGCTGAACCCAGTCAATAGTGGGAGAGCTTTGGAATTATTAGCATTGTTAGCAGCGCTGCTTGCCATGAAAAATAGGACTATTTCTGCAATAAATGCAACTATAAATAATGGTCCAAAAAGAGGATTATTAGTTGCTTGTAAAGAAAGTCCACCCAATACACCTAATCCGGTTAATGCCATTCCGCCGCCTACATAAGGCAAGGCTTTATTAACAACATTTGGGCCGATAAGTGCACTTGATTGTGCTTCACGAATAGCTTGTTGAAAATTGCTGTTTGCTGGCATAACGCACCAGATAATTAATAACTATTATTTTGACACAAAAAAAATAAGTCTTCATGAATGTGAATGCGGATCACCCTATCGTCTTTTTTTATCTAGTTCTGCATAGGCATCAACAACGCTTTGAACAAGTGGATGTCTTACTACATCTGCTGAGGTAAGTCTGCAAACTGAAATTCCATCAACCTTTTCGAGTAAATCTGCTGCTTCAATGAGTCCACTCATTTGTCCGAATGGCAAGTCTATTTGGGTTACGTCCCCTGTTACTACCATTCTTGATCTCTCACCTAACCTGGTAAGAACCATTCTCATTTGTGCTGTTGTTGTATTTTGCGCTTCATCAAGTATCACAAAAGATTCTTCTAAAGTCCTTCCCCGCATGTAAGCCAAAGGAGCAACTTCAATAACGTTTTTTTCTATGAGCAAATTAGTTTTTTCTTGTCCAAGTAAAGAATGGAGAGAATCATATAAAGGTCTTAAGTAAGGATCTACCTTTTGCTGTAAGTCTCCTGGCAAAAAACCCAATCTTTCTCCAGCTTCAACGGCAGGTCTTGTCAAAATAATTTTCTCAATTTTTCTCTCTGTAAGCATTCTCACAGCTAATAAAGTTGCCAAGAATGTCTTACCTGTTCCTGCAGGACCTAAAGCAAAAGTAAGATCGCTTTTTTCCATTGCTTCAACATAATTTTTTTGTCTAATTGTTCTAGGTCTTAAAAGATTTCCTCTTTGACTTCTCGCCAAAACTTGATTTGTAGATTTCGCGTGATCATTTCTTTTCCCACTATCCAAAGCTCCAGCTGCTGCCTGAAGATCAACGGTTGAGACAATTTGTCCCTCTTGCCAGATTGGTCTAACCAATTCAACAATTGCCGCCGCTCTCTCTAATTGATAAGAATTGCCTTTTATCTCAAGCTCTAAGCCTCTCAAAGAAAGAGAAGCTCCGGTAAGTGTTTCCAATCTGTGAAGTGTTGACTGACCAGTCCCTGATAAAGCTGTAGCGGCATCGGAATCAGGGAGATCTATACAAAAGCGACCTTTAGTGGTTGCTTCAGACATAAATTTTCATAAAGTTTTTGATATTCATCAAGACTTCTTATTTCGAAGTTTCTGATGCAACATCACCTTTTTTCTTTTCTGATCTTTCTTTTTCTTGCTTTTGCTTACCTAAAACTTCAGCTGGTCGAATTTTCTTTTCAAGGAGACCACCTTTTTCTAATAGAGTTCTTACTGCATCTGTAGGCTGTGCACCCTGCCCAAGTCGAATTCTCAAGGCCTCAGTATCTAATCTAGTTTCTTTGGTTCTTGGATTGTAAAAACCTAATTCTTGTAGAGGTCGGCCATCTCGCCTTGATGTGCTATTACAGGCAACCAGACGAAAACTGGCTTCACGTTTTTTACCAAACCGCTTTAGGCGGAGCTTGATCATCTTCTATGTATTTGTAAGTGGATTGAACTCAAAGGTTCTTCGTTTAAATAATACTCCACAGATGTTTAATTTCGGCTTTTGTTATGTCTAAAGATCACCAAAACCCTTCTTTTTCTTCAATGGTCGATGTCTTCGTGGAGCGGAACCAGGTGCTCCTCTTCCTTTTCTTGACTGATATGGATTAGGACCTGATGAAGGCATACCAGTAAGTCCGCCCATCCCTGGCAATCCTCCTTCCATACCTGGAAGCCCTCCTCCAGTAGACATCTGCTTCATTAGTCCTCGCATACGCTGAAAATCTGCAAGAACCTTATCAACATCAGCTGGCTGATGTCCGCTTCCACTAGCAACTCTTCGTCGTCTTGAGGGTTGTGCTGCCAGTAACTCAGGCTTAATCCTTTCATCAGAAGTCATTGAACCAATCATTGCTTCAATTTTTTTAAGTTGATCTTCTCCACTTTTAATCATTCCATCATCAATTTTGTTCATCCCAGGAATCATTTTTAGCAAGCCCCCTAAGGACCCCATTCGTTTAATCATCCTCATCTGCTTGACGAAATCTGAAAAATCAAAAGTTGCCTCTTGAAGCTTCTTTTGCATGATTTCTGCATCAGCAATTTCAACTTCTTTCTGTGCTTTTTCTACAAGTGTTAAAACATCTCCCATTCCCAAGATTCTGCTTGCCATCCTCTCGGGATAAAAAGGCTGTAATGCCTCAACTTTTTCTCCAGTACCTATAAATTTGATTGGTTTTCCACTTATTTTTCTAATAGAAAGAGCAGCTCCTCCCCTCGAGTCTCCATCAAGTTTAGTTAACACAGCTCCTGTTATTCCAACTTTTTCATGAAAACTTCTTGTAATGTCTGCGGCCTCTTGGCCAATCATTGAATCAACTACCAATAAAACTTCATCAGGTTGAACAGCCTCTTTAATACGAACCATTTCGCTCATCATTTCTTTATCGATTTGAAGTCGACCAGCAGTGTCAACAAGAACAGTGTCAAAACCTTCTTCCTTCGCTTTTTCTAGACCTTTTCTGGCAATTTCCTCTGGCTTCAAATCGGAACCTAAATTAAAAACCTCCACATTAATTTGATTACCTAAAGTTGATAATTGATCAATAGCGGCTGGTCTGTATGTATCCGCAGCAACAAGTAATGGCTTTTTACTTTTTTCTTTGAGAAGCAATCCAAGTTTTGCTGTGGCTGTAGTCTTTCCCGCCCCTTGAAGTCCAGCCATCAAAATAACGGTTGGTTTTTCCTCTGCATTTGCCAAGGGATCATTCTCGCCTCCCATGACATTCACAAGTTCCTCATGAACCACTTGAATAAATTTTTGACCAGGGTTTATACCTCTAACAACTTCTGTGCCAATGGCCTTGATTCTTACTTCTTCAATAAAGTCTTTTACTACAGACAAACTAACATCTGCCTCTAACAGAGCACGTCGTACTTGCTTTAGTGCTTCATCAACATTTTCCTCTGAAATCTTAGCTTCGCCTTTAAATGCTTTTACAGCATC
Organism: Prochlorococcus sp. G4PB17; assembly: GCF_059772445.1. Classification (NCBI taxonomy): domain Bacteria; kingdom Bacillati; phylum Cyanobacteriota; class Cyanophyceae; order Synechococcales; family Prochlorococcaceae; genus Prochlorococcus; species Prochlorococcus sp. G4PB17. The sequence continues at coordinate 852,040 of NZ_CM186288.1, forward strand.
CTCAAATTGATTAGTTAGTTCCTCAAACATTTTCTTAGAGCTACAGAATTGATTGTAAAAATTATTTTTTAATTTCCACTAATATAATCAACAACTTGCCAATTATTTTTATTCTTACCGAGTATATATCTTACTTTCAATGAAGGAATAACAGTTTCTGATAAAATCTCTCCTGAAGAACTAATTCTTTTATCCTGATAGTTTAATTCAACATCTGCTGCGATTCTATTAAGTGATCTTTGAACAATCTTTATTAAGGTTATCTTTGCATCAATAATTTCTCTTTCACCTAGTAAATTATCTTTCTTTCTTTGATCAATGACTCGATTGAACAAAGAAGGTCTTGCAACTAAAGCAAGAGTTTCACTTTCTGATCCTTTCAAAATATCTGCTTTTCCCTTTAACCAAGCCTCAATTAGAAATTGAATTTCCTGATCTGTTGGAGAATCCGAAATAAGAGGCAACCTCTTTATTTTTTCTCTTTCATTATTATTTTGTCTTTCAGTTAATCTATTTGCATCAGTTTTCAAATTTCCTTGTTCAATAGTTTCTGAACTAGAAATAATATTGAGTTTTTTATTTTCAGATGGTCTTCTCTGCGTGAGAATTCCTAAGCTTGTGCCCAAAATAAACAATCCAATAAATGCTGCAGCACTTGTATAAATTGGTCTTTTTAAAATTAAAGATTTTAAATCTGCATTTTTTATAGTCTCAGACACTGAATAATATTTTTTAATTATCTTTTGGGCTAATTTAGATTTTAAGAAAGTTTCTTTACTTTTTAAGCTTTCATTAAAAGCATTTTCTTTCATATTCGCATCCAAAGATCCTCCTGGCATTGCCAAATCAGCTCCTGATTCTGAATCTTTGGATGAATTACTATCTATTTGCTGTTCAGAGGCCAAAGACGATAGAAATGAAAATCCAGCCTTTGCAAGACCTATTGCACTCTTTGTTTCCAAGTGATCTACATATTCTTGAACTTCTTTAGTAGTAAACCAATCATCAAGATTTACAGCTTGGGTCTCAACATCACTAAATCCCACTAAAACATCTTTCCTCAACCAATTTCTGCAGTAGTCACAAAGGGCTGCCAAAGTCTCACCAGGATAATTATCTAACCAGTCTTTTAATTTCTCATCTGAGCTACTTCTAAAACGTGATTCAGCTTGTCTTACATCTCCCAATAAGAGATCTAAACATCCAATTAATGGCATGGAATCAAAACCATTAATGTTGATATTCCGAAGATATTTTCGAGCCTCTTGTAAAAGTTCTGGATTTCTATAGGTGAAGCCAGAGGCTATCAAAGCAAAAGCAGCAAGAAATCCTGCATCCTCAGATCCTCTTCGATACCAATTTATAAAAAGTTTTGACTGTTCTTTTGCAGTTAAAAATTTTCTAATTTGAAGGAAAAATAACTCAAAATCGTTTTGATTTAATCCTGCTATTTTTTCTGAATTTCTTTTTCCTTCTAATCCACCCCTTCTGTTAACAAAATCTTCTAAGAATCTCAATCCTTCTTGATGAGATATTTCATCTTTTTGGTCCCTACTTAATAAATCTAGAATTCTGTATGGAAGTAAAGTCTCTAAATCAGCTTCAAGAGTTTTTCTTTCTTCTAGAAGCTTTCCCATCCTTTGTAACAATTGAATACCTTCCTGGAGCAAATCAGCCCCTGAGGCATACCTTCTAGCCGTCTGCTCATCAATAGAGGCATCTCTGCAAGATAAAGCCGCTATTAATGTCAAATCAGACTCTCTACCACTGCCTAGAGCTGGAGCTTGAGGAGGTTGCAATGCTTTCTTTGCAAGCTTAAAAGCCTGCAAAGAAGCGTTTGATTCCCAAAGAAGAAGCAAACCAGCAACTTCTCGGTTTGAAGATAAATCAAGGCCCGAAGAGCCCTCAACAAGAGCACGCTCGTAAGATTGACGCTGTTTAGGGTCAGATAGAAGATCAGCCGAAAGTCTAAGCAACTCAGATCTCTGAGCTAAAACTTCATAAGTAAATCCTTGCTTGGGAGGACGATCTAGCCTTAACTGAAAAGCCCTGAGGACTTCTTCAGCATTTGCAGAAGGGCTAACCCCCAATAAGCGAAAATGATCAATAGGTAATTCCAATCGCTACTAGGTAATCAGAAAAAAGCTCTAGGCATCGTAAGGGGTTTTAACCATTTTGCATCCATTGACGCTTAAAGTCTAAAAAGGATTGATACGTGAATATGAACAAAGTCATGTCTCCAAACTCAGAACAAACCAGCCAAGACCCTATTCAGCACAGGGAACACGCCGACAGACTAAGTAATCTTGGCAATTCCAAACCAGCCGAAATTAATAGAGAAATTGGTTTAAATCTTTTCAAAGATATGACTTTGGGAAGACGATTTGAAGATAAATGCGCAGAAATGTATTACAGAGGAAAGATGTTTGGATTTGTTCATCTTTACAACGGACAGGAAGCAATAAGTACAGGTGTTATTGGGGCAATGCAACTCAAACATGACTGGTTTTGCAGCACCTACAGAGATCATGTACATGCTCTGAGTGCAGGAGTACCTGCTAAAGAAGTAATGAGCGAGCTATTTGGTAAAGAGACAGGTTGTAGTAAAGGCAGAGGAGGATCAATGCATCTCTTCTCAAAAGAACATCATTTACTAGGTGGCTATGCATTTATTGGAGAAGGCATTCCAGTTGCACTAGGAGCAGCTTTCAGCAGCAAATATAAAAGAGAAGCTCTTAAAGAAAATAGCGATTCTGTAACTGCAGCCTTCTTCGGAGATGGTACCTGCAACATTGGTCAATTTTATGAATGTTTAAATATGGCTCAATTATGGGAATTGCCGATCATCTTTGTAGTTGAAAATAACAAATGGGCAATTGGTATGGCTCATGACAGAGCAACTAGTGAGACAGAAATATGGAGAAAAGCTTCTGCATTTGGGATGCCAGGAGAAGAGATCGATGGAATGGACGTTTTAGCGGTAAGGGGTGCCGCTCAGAGAGCTGTTGAGCGAGCAAGAGCTGGCGGCGGTCCCACCTTAATAGAATGTCTAACTTATAGATTTAGAGGCCATTCATTGGCTGATCCAGATGAGCTTAGATCAGAAAAAGAAAAAGAGTTTTGGGCCAAACGAGATCCAATAAAAAAACTAAAAAATGATTTAACAACTTCCGGATTAGCCTCAGATGAAGAATTAAAAAATATCGAAAAAGAAATAGATCAAGTGGTTAATGATGCGGTCGAATTTGCTCTAAATGCACCAGAGCCTGACCCTAGTGAACTGACTAAATATATTTGGGCGGAAGATTAAAAATAAAATTTTTCAAATCCCACTTGGCAGCTTTCTAGTAAGGTTTCTCAACTTTCTTAAAGCTTTTAACTCTACTTGTCTAACCCTCTCACGCGAAACTTGGAGCAGTCTTCCAATCTCTGCAAGAGTATGTCTTTCATTACCTTCTAAACCAAATCTCAGCCTAATAACGTGCTGCTCTTGTTCGCTTAAATGACTTAGCCACCTTCCAAGTTGCTCTTGATGAATTTTTTGTTCAACTTTATCTAGTGGTTCTTCTCCAGAACCATCAGCTATTAAGTCTCCTAAAAAACTTCGCCCTTCATCGCCATTGACTGGAGCATCAAGACTACTAGTAGTAAGAGCTTGCCTCAAAATTGAATCAAGTTCTTCCACCTCAATTTCCATTGCCTCGGCTATTTCAAGGCGGCTAGGCATTGCGCCTAGCTTATGAGCTAAATCCAAGCTAACTTTTCTGATCGTCGCTAATCTCTCACTTAAATGAACGGGTAAACGAATTGTTCTTGACTGGCAGGCAATCGCCCTAGTCATGCTTTGCCTAATCCACCAAAAAGCATAAGTGGAGAACTTATAACCACGAGTTGGGTCAAATTTTTCAACGGCTCTTTCTAAACCAAGAGAACCTTCCTGAACTAAATCGAGAAGTTCAAGCCCTTTCCCTTGATACTTTTTTGCAACGCTGACTACTAATCGAAGATTGGCTTTCATCATTCTCTCCTTTGCTCTTCTTCCAATTCGAATCAATCTTCTCTGGTGAGAATTAAATTCTTTGTTATCTTCTTTTATTTGACCATCTTCAGTAAGATTCATCATCGTTTGAACCTGATTTCCAAGTTCAATTTCTTCCGCAGGGGTTAAGAGAGGAACTCTTCCTATGGAAGACAAATACCAACTAATTGGATCACTGCTGCGTCGTTTTTGTGATTCAGCAGGCTTGGGTGCAGATGAAACCATTGTTTCTTGACCCCGTACTTCAAAGTGATAAGACTTTCCTACATAAATTGTAAAAAAGCCCTGGGTTTCAAGAAGGCTTCAGATTCTGTTGACGATTAGTTAACAAATGGCACCAAATCGACCATTTAGAGCCCTCTAAATGTTTGTTTCAAAACATTTCAAGAACTTTCTTTTTTTATTAATTCACCAAGAAAAGTGCAAATAGCACTTGCTGTACTCCCTTTTGAGCAAGATGAACCTGCATATGCATGCATCAATGCAGATGCAGCAAGCAAATTTGTATCCACTTGATTATTAGTTGCCAGGCCAAAAGCTCCCATCCCTGAAACGAAACCAGCCAATACATCGCCAAAGCCAGTTCTTGCAACACTTGAACTTACTTGTCCTATTTGCCAGGTTTTCCCTTCTGGATCAGAAATAACACTATGAGCACATTTCAATAAGATCGAAGAACTACAAATTTTTGAAGCCTCAAGTCCAGCCTTCAATGGGTTCGAATAATCAATAAAAGGAAATAGCCTCTTAAATTCATCTAAATGAGGGGTAAGCCAGGTGGGACCTTTTCTAGTATTTAGCCATTTAAAACCCTTCGAAGTTATCGAAAGACGATTTATCGCATCAGCATCAAGAATTAGCAGGCCTTTGAAATCCTGTAAATCAGCTCCAAAAAATTCTTTTTCTTCTGCAATTCCTAATCCTGGGCCAAGCAAAATCGAGTCAAACCTACTTAAATCAACTTCATTGAAGACTTTGGAACAATCTGCAGAACCGTTCTGAAAAGTTTTTAAATCTCCAAGCAATAAGACTTCAGGATGAGTACTCCAAAGAGAAGATGAAACTGAACTAGGCAAAAAAGCGCTAACACTACCTGTTCCACTTGCTAAAGCTCCATTCAAAGCAAGTGATGCTGCTCCCCTGTATATCTCACTTCCTGCAACGACCAGAACTCTCCCTCTCTGGTATTTACTTTTACTTTTACTTGGTTTGGGCCAAACAAAAGTTGACAAATCTGAAAAAGAAATCCTTAATGGCTGGGTTTTAGGGAGATCCGCCAAAATCTTATCTGGGATCCCGATATCTACTCTCTCTAAATCACCTACAAAATCAATAGCTGAATCTTGAATCAACCCAGACTTAAACAAGCCTAAAGATAATGTAGATGAGGCTATGCATGATGAATTTGATAAGGTATTCCCATTATCTGAGTCCAATCCTGCAGGGACATCAATACTAATTAATTTATAAGGACTAAATGTCTTCTTCTTATTCAATAAGTGTCCTATTTCATCAGAAAGAATTCTTGATTGACCTAATCCAAATAAAGCCTCAATCCATAATAAATCAGAATTCGAATCGGGTTTTTGCAAAAGGTTTTTAATCCCAATCTGCATTGCATAGTCGAAATGTTTTTTTGTTAATTCTTTTTTCAATGGGTATGGACACCAAATAGAGATATCAACACCTGCCATATAAAGTTCTCTAGCGACAACAAGTCCATCGCCTCCGTTGTGACCTGGGCCTACTAAAACGAGTGCACCATTTTCAATCAATCCTTGTCTGTCTAGTATCCATGAAGAGATACCAATCCCTACTTTTTCCATAAGAGCTTCAACAGGCATACCCATAGAAAACATTTCTTTTTCTATGTTTTGCATCTGCGCTGCAGAAACCATCAAATGTTCCGAATCAGATTGAGGCCAATTCAAAATCAAAAAGCAACCAAACCCGCTTAAGAGAAGCTACTATCAATGCCCATGAATGTGGAAACAAGGGAAACAAAAAAAGTCATTAATCATTTGACTTCAGAAGAAACAGTCGCAACAACATTAAAAAGACTGAAAAATTTTTCTGGGAATCATTCTGTTGTTGTCGGGCTTTCTGGAGGCGTAGATAGCTCTTTAACGGCTGCTCTTCTCTGTGAAGCTGGCTGGGATGTGGCAGGATTAACTTTGTGGCTAATGAAGGGGAAAGGCTCTTGCTGCTCAGATGGATTAATTGATGCTGCCGGGATATGTGAACAACTTGGAATCAAGCATCACATAGTGGATTCAAAAGAAATCTTTCAAAACGAAATCATCAATAATGTCGTAAAAGGATACGAGGAAGGAATTACCCCTTTGCCATGCTCTCGATGCAATAAATCAGTTAAATTTTCAGAAATGCTGAAATGGGTTGAGGAACATAAAACCATCGAAAAGATCGCTACAGGGCATTACGCAAGGATTAGATATTCAAATGAATCTTTCAACAAAAATGATCTTCCGAGTGATGGAATTAAAAGACATAAGCTTTTAAGAGGCAAAGATCTCAACAAAGATCAAAGCTATTTTTTATATGATCTCCCTCAAGAAATATTAGGAAAAACTATTTTTCCTCTTGGAGAATTAACTAAAGAGATCACACGAATCGAAGCTAATAAACATTCATTAAAAACCGCCGAAAAGCCAGAAAGTCAAGACCTTTGTCTTGCTGAACATTACGGATCAATGAATGCATTTATTGATAAGTATCTACCCCCAAAGAAAGGAGAAGTTGTCCTTAAAAACGGAAAAATTATAGGATCCCATAATGGAATTCAGCATTTCACGATAGGACAAAGAAAGGGACTAGGTATTGCTTGGGAAGTTCCTTTACATGTAGTTGAAATTGATGCCTCATTAAATAGAGTAATTGTTGCCCCAAGAGAAGACTCTGGGAAGTCAAAGTGTATTGTCAAAGAAATAAATTGGGTATCAATTGAAGCGCCTAAAAAACCTATAGAAGTTGAGGTCCAAATTAGATATAGAAGTAAAGCTGTAAAAGCAAAGTTAACACCAATTATTGATAGTACTCAAGAAAGTTATTGTTATAAATGTCAAATTAATTTTGAAGAAGATCAGTTTTCAATAACGCCTGGGCAAGCAGCAGTATTTTACAAGGGTGATTATGTATTAGGAGGAGGACTTATTTCGAAAGAGTATTAATATTGATCATACTTACGTAATCTCAAAACACCTATTAAACTTACAAAAATCACTGAAATTAAAGGTAAATCAGTAATCAATGTATATACTGTTTTCTTTCCATTTAATTCCAAGTCAACGAGTTGGACAAGTTCTTTATTTGGCTTAAGAAGGGTATCAATTTTCCCATTACTTTTAATCAAAGATGTCGGGCCGGTATTAGCGACAGATATTAAATTTTTTGAGGTTTCAATACTCCTTAATTGAGCAATAGATAAAAATTGTCTCTGCAAAGATATAGGATAGGGATCTAAATTTGCAATCACTAAGATCCATTTAGCCCCTTGATTTACTGCTTTAGCTATTGCTTTACCATTACTCAATTCATAACAAATAGAACCTGCGAAAGATGGCCCCTCCCAATGAAGAAGTCTTGATGGATTCCCACTTTCAATTCCACCTACTGCAGAAAGACCACTTAGCAAAAAACTTGGCAATGTAGGAATCCATTCTCCTAGAGGGACTAATCTAGATTTGTCCAGTACTTCCGAAAAAGACTCTTCAACTGGATTAAAAACTAATAGTGAACTTCGTAGAGAACCATTTATTTTCCTGAAACCTCCAGATAGAAATTTAATAGGAAAATCTCGAATCTTTGATCTATCCAGTGGCAAAGTTCCCTCCGGAGCAATTAAAAAAGATGCATTCATTTCAACAGCATCAGTTAATGCACTTTTTACTTTTGAAGGCAAAGCATTTATTTCTTCCTGACTAAATTTTTGTCTTATTGGAATATTTGTTTGCCACATCGCAACCTTCTCTGCCGAATCAGTTGGAGAATCCAACAACAAGATAAATCCAATTAAATGAGCTAACGAAAAATAAGCAAAGCCATGAATAATCAATTTCTTGAATTTTTTTCTAGCTTGAAAACTAATTGAAAGTTGCCAAATCCACCATCCAACTAAAAGATGAATTGAGGCCAATCCTCCCGAACCTATCCATCTTGCTAAGCCAGCCAAATATCTATCTTGTGGTAATAAACTTGGCCCTACACCCATCCAAAACAAGGGGCCTCTAGATAATATTTCTTCAGTTAGGCCCCATATTGTTGACAATAAGACGGCATAAATAAACTTATTTTCTAATTTAGAAAACTGCAGTCTTCTAGGAGCCAAAAAGCAACTCAAAGCTGACCAAATAAAAACGAGAGTCCCTCCAAAGGCTCCACAAAAAAGCCATATAAAAATGGTAATAGGTAAGCTTAAATTAGAGTTTATCCCTACCCAACTGATTGGATGCAAAGATAGCAGCCAGTTATGACTCCATAAAATAGCCATCGCACCCCAACAAAAGCCTCCCCATGGATTCTTACTAGCAGGCCAAAGTAAAGATATTCCCAAAAGCATGAATATATAATTGCCTTCACTAAGAGAGATTCCTGCTAGAGCTCCACCAGCAAAAGCTTGAAAAAAAAGAAAATAGATATTATTCATAAATCCAATTTAGATAAAATATACACCGACAAAATTCATACTCTCTGGTTAGTTATCTTTTAAATAGATGTAATTTGGGTATTAATCTGCAAGAATATTTCCGACTACTCAAAAATGCAGTGAGAGAAATCTTAATTAGCTTTTCTGTTTGCCTTAGCTGCTTGATGATTGCAGTGATCAGCCAAATCATCTCGCCAACTCCAACGAATGCCTTACAAATTGACCAAACAATCCAAGCGGATGTAAGGCAATCCACAAAAACCAGCAAATCTGTAACTAATCCATTTGAATTAGACCCAGAAGACCCAAATCCATTACTTTTTACTATGGCTTCAGATAACACCAGTGCAAGTAACGTTCCTCTAGAAGGATCTGAAATAGGAGCATCTCAAGTAACTTCAAGTGGGCTGAAAATTACTGAATTAGTTTTAGGTGATGGTCAAGAAGCTACTCCAGGAACAAGTGTCTCTGTAAATTACAAGGGTACTCTTGATGATGGGAAAGAATTTGATAGCAGTTATGGAAGAGGTCCTTTTGAATTTTCTTTAGGTGCAGGGATGGTGATAAAGGGTTGGGATGAGGGCGTAGCAGGAATGAAAGTTGGAGGCAAAAGAAAATTAGTCATCCCTCCAGAATTGGGATATGGCAGCAGAGGGATAGGTCCAATACCCTCTAATTCAGTTTTAACTTTTGAAGTGGAATTATTGGGTGTTAAGTGAATTTCTTAAAATTTTCAGAAAGCTCTAGAAAAAGTTATGGCGTTTGTGAACAAACGCCATTAATGTAAAAAAAATTGTTCTCAAATTATTTTCAGATGTTGAGCGAAACACTTGAATCAATCTTTAACAAGCTACCAGCCAAATCTGTTCACGCTCACTGTGACGGACCTTGCGGTGTATACGACCCTGCTTCTGCGAGAGTTGCCGCTGAGGCAGTTTTGTCTATGACAAAAAAACTCATTGCCCTATCTCCAGCTGGTAACGATCAAGCTTCCGTTTCAGCTTATAACAATACTTTTTCTCGCTTCGTTGCGATTAAAGAAGAAGAATCACAAAAGGCCAAAAAAGAACTTTTGATCCTCTGGACTGATTACTTCAAACCTGAACACTTAGCTACATATCCAGATCTTCATGAAACTTTTTGGAAAGCAGCAAAGCTTTGTAGTGCATGCAAGGTAAATATTGATCAAACCAAGGCAGAAGAATTGTTATCAGCTGTACAAAAGATTCACTCGATGTTTTGGTCTTCAAAAGGTAGAAGTGATAACTGGGTTACAGCAAGCTGATAAACGCCTTTTCCAAAAGCCAGACTTATTTACTTTATTTACCTTAATAATCGGATACCGACAACATTTACGTGTTGTCGGTACTTCTATGGAGGGAACGCTCAAAGAGGGAGATTTAATAATATATAAAAAATTAAATCCAAAAAATATTGACTTAGAAATAGGAGATATCGTCATTGCCTCTCATCCAAAAACAAAAAATAAGTTAATCATTAAAAGAATTCATCGGATTTATCAAAATAAATTTGATTTAAGAGGAGATAACTCTTCGGCAAGCATTGATAGTAGAGAATTGGGTTTAATTAAATTAGATTTAATCATTGGAAAAGTAGAAAAAATTTTCCCTAAATAAATTTAATTGATTGATATAGATCTTTTCCTTAATTTATAAGTTACCAATTAACTTTTTAACTCCACCCAATATATCTTCCTGTGACATAAGAGATTCACCAACCAAAACAGCATCAGCCCCATAACCATGAACCAAAGTCAAATCTTCTCGAGAAAATAGACCTGACTCACTCACCAAAGTAATAGATTTTTCTTTAATTTGATCAACATATTTCTTAGCCAATTCCCTTGTAACTTCGAGATCAGTTTTAAAACTCTTTAAATTTCTATTATTAATACCTATTAAATTAAATACATTAATATTTAGGACTCGTTCAAGTTCTTCTGAGTCATGAACCTCTACCAATATTGTCAATCCCAAATGATCAGCGACCTTCGATAGGTATTTTAAATCAGAATCGGTTAGGATTGCAGCTATCAAAAGTGCCGCATCAGCTCCTGAAGCTCTTGCTTGATAAAGCTGATATGGATAAAGAATAAAATCCTTACATAGGATAGGTATTGTAATTTCCTTTCTAACTTCAACTAAGACATCAAAACCACCTTGAAAAAATTTTTTATCTGTTAACACTGATATGCAGTTAGCACCCCCCTCTTGATACATTTTTCCTATCATTCTCGCGTCAAAGTCTTCTCTAATTATCCCTTTACTTGGACTAGCTTTTTTTATTTCTGAGATTAGTGCTGGTTTCGACTTACTATTTGTTAATGCACCTATAAAATTTTTCGTTTTTGGTAAATCCTTAATCTTTTTTTTTAAATCTTCAAGCGAAACTTTTTTTCTTGCAATCTCAACTTCTATATGTTTTTCCCAAACAATTTCCTCCAAAATATTTTTTGGTTTTGAGTCTGGATGAGGGATTGCATACTCTAAATTAGCGACTTTTATACTTGGGTTAGGAGGTCTTCTTCTGATTTCCATAATTTAAATAATTAATGATCTATAAAAATAAACTTTTGATTTAACTACTTCTTAATTTGTAAAGATGCCTGTTTATAGGCAACCTCAACAACTTCGCTTAATGTTGGATGAGTATGAATTTCTTTTGCAAGGTCATTGACTCGTTGTCTTCTTGAAATTGCATTAGACACCTCTTGTATAAGATCAGCCGCATGTAACCCATAAATATGAGCACCAAGGACCTCTCCCGTCTCTTTATTAAAAATCAACTTCATAATTCCATCACTTTCTAATTCAGCCAATGCCTTAGAGTTCGCTTTAAAATAGCTTCTAACGATTCCAAGTTCAAAGCCCTCATTTTTCGCCAGATCTTTTGCTTCCTCTTCCGAAAGTCCAACGGAACTTATCTCAGGGTGAGTAAAAGTCGCTGCAGGAATACTTCTATAGTCAATTTCTATTGCTTTTCCTAAAATATTTTCTACAGCAATACTCCCTTGCGCTGCAGCAGTATGAGCCAACATCAACTTACCCGTGACATCTCCTACTGCCCATAGATTAGGAACTGGTTGTTCATTTACCAATACTCTCATCTGATCATCAATTGGAATAAAACCTCTTGTTGTTTCAACTCCAACGGATTGTAGATTTAGATTTTTAGTCGAAGGTACTCTGCCTGTTGCGACTAGAACAGCATCAACTTGTAACTCCTCAATAACTTCTCGACTCTTTGCATCTGTAAGCTCTACCTCGACGGGACAACCTGGCTTAACTTTAGTAGCGAATACTCCAGCTCGAGTTTCAATATCTCTTTTATCAATTAGGTTTCTTGAAGCAATTTTCGTGATATCTGGATCAAAAGTAGGCATTACTTTATCTAGAGCTTCAATCATGGTTACCTCACAGCCTAAAGCGGTATAAATATCAGCGAATTCCAAACCTATATAGCCACTACCAATTATTGCAATCCATCTTGGTAACCATTCTAAATTAATAGCCTCATCACTTGTAAAAACAGATCGTCCATCAATTTCAATTCCAGGCGGTACAAAAGGGTCTGAGCCTGTAGCCAAGATAATATTTTTAGCGGAAAAAATTCTATCAACTCCATTAGCTTCTCTTAAACCGACCTTTTGATTACCTTCTAGACGTCCTTCTCCTCTAAGTATCTCTACTCCCGATCTTTCTAATGTTTTGGTTAGATTTTTTCTAATTGTCTCAACTAAGTTTTTAGCATGTTCGGCAATTTTTTTACGTTCAAATCTAACAGGAGCGGAATGGATCCCAAATTCAGCAAGATGAGGAACATTAGCAAGCTCACGAACTTTGCCACTTGCTGCTAGTAATGCTTTAGAGGGGACACAGCCTCTATTGACACAGGTTCCGCCCATATCTCTTGATTCGACAATCGCCACTTTCATGCCAGCCTCTGCTGCATGTTTAGCAGCATCAAAACCTCCATATCCAGCTCCGACAACAATTAAGTCAAAGTCAAAAGAAATTTCACTCACGGTTTTTTTTGGATACCCTTACCATTTTTACTCTTTGTCGCTCCAACAACAGAGGAACTGCAGCAGATGCCACATTTAGTGAATCAACTAATGAGCTATGAGGCAGCGTAACAAAGTCTGTACAACAGGCTTCAATTGAAGAATGAACACCTGAGCCTTCATTACCAAGAACCAATACAGTAGGGAGATCCCAGTCTAATTCCCAATAAGGTTTCACTTCCTTATCAGTAATTTTATTCGGTGAAATTGTTCCTACTACTTGGTAATTATCATCAATTGCAATATTGAGTTTTGAAACAAGTATTTCAATACTTGATGAAGATGAATCTCCAATTCGTTCAAAAGGTAAATGAAGAACTGACCCAGCTGAGGATCTTAAAACCTTTTGATTTAGGGGATCTGCTCCAGCAGCCAACCACATAACTTCATATTCACCAGCAAGGGCTGATCGGAATAAATTCCCCAAATTGCCTGGATCTTGAATTCTATCTAAAGCCAAAATGTGTTTTGGGGCTTTTCCCGGTTTTGGCAACCCTGACATTGGAAATATTGCTGCTACACCATTAGGTGTCACTGTTGACAAAGATGCTTCTAGAACGTTCGAAGTTACTAGGGTTAATACGGATCTGGAAGCTATTTTTTTTAAAACTTCCTCATGCTCATCACACCATTCAGGAGTTGCAATTATTTCTGTTGGCAAAAAATTTGTTTTCAAAGCCTCTTCTAACAAATGAGACCCCTCAAGCAAGAGAGAAGAATGCTCTTCACGTCCAGTTTTTTTCAAAAGACCCCTTAATTTTCTAACCAAAGGGTTTCTTTTACTTGTAATCAATGGCAAATATGAATTATTAATTTTCTAACCTCAAATTATTTAATTTTTGAAAAGCAAAAAAGTTTCTTTCATTGAGATAAACAATTAATTTTCTTATTAAGTTCAACAAAACTATAATGAAATTTTATTCAAACTTTCAACATTATCAATATTTAATTTGAACCCATCAATTTTCAATAAGGTTGACTGGACTATTTTAAATCCACTTGGCATTATGGCTTGGTAAGCAGTTTGCTTCAACATGAGTAGTGTGGCGACAATTAAAAGGAATATTATTCCGCCACATCTGGAGGTAAAAGGAGGGCGTCCGCTTAGTGGGGTTTTAAAAGTTAGTGGGGCAAAAAATTCTTCGCTCGCTTTAATGGCTGCGTCTATTCTTACGAAAGAAAAACTCCTAATTAAAAATGTCCCACAACTTACGGACATTGAAGTCATGTCAGAGATTCTCTGTAATTTGGGCGCAAAGTTAACTAAAACAAATAATTCTATTGAGATTAATGCAGAGTCCATTTATAACGCTGAATTACCCTATCAACTAGTTCATAGCTTGAGAGCAAGTTTTTTCTGTGTTGGGCCCTTACTTACAAGACTTGGAGAAGCAAAAATCCCTTTGCCTGGTGGTTGCAATATTGGAGCAAGACCTGTGGATGAACATATCAATGGTCTAAAAGCTTTAGGAGCGGAAGTTGAAGTTATAAATGATGTTGTAAAAGCTCAAGTTTCAACCAAAAACAAAAGATTACATGGAGCAAATATTACTCTTAAATATCCCAGTGTTGGAGCGACGGAAACCATATTGATGGCTTCTTGCTTAGCTTTAGGCAAAACAACAATATCGAACCCGGCTAGAGAACCAGAGATCCAGGATCTCGCGAAGATGCTTAATTCAATGGGAGCAAAGATTTTTGGAGCTGGAACGAAAAGAATCACAATCATTGGAGTGGAATCTTTAAGCGGGACTTCTCATTGTGTTATCCCCGACAGGATAGAAGCAGGAACTTTTCTTATTGCTGCAGCAATAACACGATCGCCTCTCATCGTTGGTCCAGTAATTCCAAATCATTTGAGCACTGTTATTTCAAAATTACAAGAATGTGGCTGTTCAATATCTCATCATGGGAATCATCATTTAAAAATCATTCCAAGAGAAATATCAGGAGTTGACATAACCACAAGTCCATTCCCTGGCTTTCCAACTGATCTTCAGGCTCCATTTATGTCATTAATGGCCACAGCTAAAGGTTCAAGCAAAATCAAAGAAAGAGTTTTTGAGAAGAGAATGCAACATGTTTTGGAGCTAAATAAGATGGGGGCCTGTATTTATCTAGAAAACAATACTGCTTACATAAAAGGAGTAAAAGAACTTATAGGTTCAAATGTAAATGGAGGAGATTTACGTTCTTCTGCTGCCATTATCCTTGCATGTCTCTCTGCCAAAGGAAATAGTATTTTCACTGGCCTTGAACACTTAGATAGAGGTTATGAAAAATTGGAAGAAAAATTAACTAGTGTAGGTTCTATTATTGCTAGAAAATTTGATCAAACAACATCTCATAGTTCTTTCTCTAACAAAATAATTAGTGAAGACAATATTGATACTCAAAAAAATGCAGCTTAGTTTCATATTTTTGCTAGTTTTAACATAAAATAAAAAATAATGGGAGCGTGGTGGAATTGGTAGACGCACCGCACTCAAAATGCGGCACCTTCGGGTTTGTCGGTTCAAGTCCGACCGCTCCCACTTCATTGATGAAAACTTACAATCGTTTTCCCTTAGATCTCATCAAGGGTAAAGGCTCATGGGTTTGGGACCAAAAAGGCCGGAAATATCTTGATGCTGTGGCTGGTATTGCAACTTGTTCACTAGGCCATAGTGATAAAGCATTAATCAAATCCCTATCAAAACAATTAAGAAAACTTCAACATGTATCTAACCTTTACGGGATACCAGAGCAAGAAGAGCTATCTCAATGGTTAACTTCACAAAGTTTTGCCAAGAGTGTCTTTTTTTGCAATAGCGGTGCTGAAGCAAACGAAGCTGCAATTAAATTGGCAAGAAAATATGGACATAAAGAACGTAACATCGACAACCCAATCATTCTTTGCTCAAGGGAAAGCTTTCATGGAAGAACACTCGCAGCTGTAAGTGCTACAGGGCAACCAAAATACCACAAAGGTTTCGAGCCAATGGTTCAGGGATTTAAGTTTTTTTCTTATAACGACAGTGAATCTTTTGAAAATCTATTTGATGATTTAGAAAAAACAGGTCCACAAATTGCAGCTGTATTTATTGAACCCATACAAGGTGAGGGAGGTATAAATATTGGGAGAAAATCGTTTTTTGAGCTCTTAAGAAAAAAATGTACCTACAGCAATGTTTTATTGATATTTGATGAAGTCCAAACTGGAATGGGAAGAACAGGTACTCTTTGGGGATATGAACAACTAGGTATTAAACCTGATGTTTTCACACTAGCCAAAGGGCTTGGTGGAGGTCATGCCATTGGAGCTCTATTGGTTAATGAATTAGCTGATGTCTTTCAGCCCGGTGATCATGCCAGCACTTTTGGAGGGAATCCTTTCGCTTGCAGAGCAGCTCTAACTGTTGGGAAAGAAATACAAAAAAGAGACCTCCTAAATAAAGTTACCGAGAGAGGTACTCAATTAAAAGAAGGATTAATTAAACTTTCAAATAAATATTCAGACATATTTATTTCCAATCGAGGCGTTGGACTTATTCAAGGTCTCGTTATAAAAGACAATATCAAAATAACATCTCTTGATATTGTCAAATCCGCCTTAGAAGAAAAACTACTTCTAGTATCAGCTGGTGAAAAAGTATTAAGGATAGTCCCTCCTTTAACTATTACAAAAAAAGAAATCAACGAGCTTTTATCGAGACTAGACAAATGTCTGATGAAACTTTCATAACACAATCAGATTCCATTTTTGAAAGCAAGAGCAAAGAATATAAAGATATGAAGCTGGGCATAGATCGTATGTCATTGGCTATTAATGCCATTGGAGATCCATGTAAAAAAACACCTGCTATTCACATAGCAGGAACAAATGGGAAAGGCTCTATTGCCGCTTTTACTAATAGTGTTCTTAGCTTAGTAAATATCAAAACCGGAGTTACCACCTCTCCCCATTTAGTTGATTGGGTCGAGAGAATTTGTATCAACAAGACTCCAATATCAAAAGAAGAATTTCAATCATTAAGCCTGTCTCTTTCTCCAATTGTTAAAAAATATAGCTTGACTCCTTTTGAATGTGTCATAGCAATAGCACTTAAATATTTTACTTTAAAGGATGTTGAACTTCTTATCCTTGAAGTAGGGCTAGGAGGCAGACTAGATGCAACAACCGCGCATCAATATAGACCTATTATTGCATTTGGAGCTATTGGGCTTGATCATTGTGAATACTTAGGTAATAGCCTAGAAAAAGTAGCTATTGAGAAAGCAGCTGTAATAACTACAAAGAGCACTGTTATTACAGCTGCTCAACATAATATTGTAAAAAGAGTTTTCGAGGAGACTGCTAAAAGGAAACAAGCAGTCATTCATTGGGTAGATCCGATTCCATCAGACTGGAAACTCGGCCTATCAGGAGCAATACAGAAAGAAAATGCAGCTGTAGCCAAGGGGATTATTGAATCCTTAAGAAATCTTGGATGGAATATTTCTGAAGGACAACTTCGAGAAGGCTTATCTCTTGCTAAATGGCCTGGAAGACTTCAAACAACAAAATGGCAAGGGATGCCCATAGTTGTTGATGGTGCACATAATCCTCATGCGGCTAAGCAATTATCAATTGAAAGAGACACATGGACTGATCAAGAAAGTGGAATTATTTGGATACTAGGGATTCAAAATAGAAAAGACATGATAGGCATTTTGCATAAGCTAATTAGAGAAAAAGATTTAGCTTGGATCGTTCCTGTCCCAGGCCAACAGAGCTGGTCTAAAGATCAAATTTTAAGTTTTTGCCCTGAATTTAAAGACCAAATCAAAGAAGCGCTTAGCGTGGAAGATGTTTTATCAGCACTTAAAAAACAACCTAAATGGCCCTCTCCACCACCTATCATTTCAGGATCGCTATATTTAATAGGTGATCTTTTTCAAAGGGAAATATTGACAAGTTAAATTGTTTAATAGATCAATTAAATTAATTGCCTTTTATATTCCACCCTTTGAGTTTACCTGGATTGAGAATCCCTTTTGGATCAAAGTTACTCTTAGCTTGCACTTGATCAGAATCAATTACACCTAGACCTCCATCTTCAACAGTGATTGTATGCGGATTAAAAATCACTGCACCAAGATCTCTGCATTGACTGATTAATTGATTCATAGACTCTTCACCTTGCCATTTAACAAGTGGGAGTGAAGCTATCCTTTGAACTCCATTTTGACGAACACATTCCAAATGCCATAAAAGATTGGATCCCCAATCAGATTTCAATTTTCTCATCATTTCAGATTCAGGCTGAGGAAGAAGCATTTGCAAATAGGTCCAATCAGGATCAATACCACGCATATGTAAAGTTGTATGGTTCCAAGAAAGCTCTCGAAGGCCTGTCCCAGCCTTAAGATTTTCTGGACCTAAGTCATAAAAGTCAGCACCAGCTGATTTCGCAAGTCGCTCAATGGTGCTAACACCATCAGGCGACACCAACAATAAAATCCTATGTTTGCCTGAAGGCTTACCAGACCAATGTGGAAGACAATTAACAATTTCTTTCTCTAATAAGGTTCCCAAATAAAGCTCTAGTGCAGCACAATTAAATTTGCATAACAAGTCAACAGACTGATTCCAATCAAAACAATCGACAACTATTTGTTGCCATTCAACATATGGAGCAGTTGTTAATGTCAACGCAGTAATAATTCCGTTGGTTCCGTAAGCATGGTTCAATGCCTCAGAAGTATTTGCGTTCAATTCTAGTTTTCTTGGGGAATCCTCAGTCGTTATTACTTCTAAGGCCTGCAAATGCCCAGGATCTCTGAGGAAGCCCCAGCGAACGGATCCTATTCCACCTGAACCACCAGCAATAAATCCACCAATAGAGGCGCTTCTCCATGTACTTGGAAGCAACCGTAATTGACGGCCATTTTTAATCAACTCATCATTGATATCTCTAAGCAAACAACCAGATTCAACTGTGATTTCACCTGATTTAAAATCGAAATTTCTAATTTTCTTAAGACCAGACATAACCATAACCACTCCACCGTCAAGAGGAACACTCTGCCCATAGTTCCCTGTTCCTGACCCTCTAAGGGTCAATGGAGTTGAGTACTTATTACAAATTCGAGCAACATCAATAATGGCATCTAAGGAAAGTGGTCGAACAACTATGTCAGCCAAACAATCTTTCAATTCATTAATCAATATTGGTGAATAATCAAAGAAATCTTTAGAGAACCTTTTTAAATCACTAGTTTTTTGGAAGATCTCTAGATCAGATACTTGTTTTAGTTCACTTAATAGAAACTCTATTTTCTCTTTACTATTCATGACTCATGATTTGTGAATGTTGTTTTTTTAGATAATTCATTCAAGAATTCACCATTAACTACTACTCTTCTTTTAGGCCTTTCAGACAAAGCTTTTACCCAACTATTTGAATCTAACAAAATAAAATCTGCAGGGCTTCCCTTTTGAAAAAGGCCATCCCATTTAAGGCTAAGTAAATCTGCTGGAGACCAAGTAAATGGAGAGAGGCCCAATCTGTCCCATGGAGATAGATGAGCAATTGGCATGGAAAACGACATTAAATTTATAGGATCAAAATTAGATAAAGGGAACCATGAATCATTTATATTATCTCCTCCTACAGATACATCGACTCCAGCTTTTTGAAGTTGATAAATTGGTGCTAAAGGTCTTTTCGTTAAAGTGGATCGATCTTTTCTTCCTAAAAGCCAAGCATTAGTTAATGGTAAAGCAACAACTTTTAATCCGTTCTTAGCCATTTTGTCCGCTAAAAATGAAATCTCTTTTTCTCTTAACAAGCCCATACTGCTTAGATGACTACAAGTTATTGATATCTCATTTTTAACTTGGCCTAATACCTCTAGAAGTAATTTCAATCCCCCAGCTTGGCAGAATTGAGCCTCATCAATATGAAGATCAATATCACAATTAAGTCTATTTGCCAGTTGCACTAAGTGAAGTAAGGACTTAAAAGTCTTCCTCTTATTGAAAGGAGGCGCTATTACCCCGCCTAAGAGATCTCCATTTAGAGCAACTCTTTGAGCTAAACGCTCACCTTCATAACTTTGCCAAAAATCTAATGGAACCAAAGCCACAAACTGTAAAAAACATTTCTCTTGCCATTTTGTTCTAATACTTTCTATCAGATCCCAATCTCTCATTGCTGTTTTTCCAAAACTATCTATGTGAGATCTAATTGCCCTGATCCCATTAACAAGAGCTAGATTGAGACACTTTTCAACTCTGAAAATTAATTCTTCTTCGGACCTCAATTCATATTCACGGAGATTTGCTGCTAAAGCTTCTTGATAACTACCCCTCAAGTTAGGTGAACGTGACCATGAAAATGCTTTATCTAAATGTGCATGCGGTTCTGCAAATCTTGGCAGAAGGATTTCCCCAGGAACCTTTGAAGTTTCTTTTAAGCCCCCAATTGATGTAATAAATCCATCTCGCCACTCAACCTGAACAGACAACAGTCCTTCTTTATCAGTTGAGGTACCTAACACATCCTGTCCATTACCAATTAAACATCTTGGGACAAGAACATCTACTCGCCCAGATTTTGGAGGACTTGCAATCAATTCAAAATCTTTTGCGAAATTCACTTTTGAATAAATATCAATCCCGAGCTTTTACTATTACGGGTTCTGCCTACACACAGTAACTTCCATACCTGTCAATTGCGTTTTGATCAAGATATAAAAAGTGATAATTTCAATCCGAACTATCTACAATACTAACAAGCTAAATTTTTTTACCAAAATCATTTTGGAATTTCAAAATGACAAATCATTGGTAGATTAAAAGCACAAGGCGGGCGTCGCCAAGTGGTTAAGGCAGCGGCTTGTGGCGCCGCTATTCGGGGGTTCGAATCCCCTCGCTCGCCCTTGAACATTTTTTTAGGACAATCTCAAAAAATCTTTTTCCCCAAGGAAAAAAATTAATCTGCGATGACAACAACCATAGCTCCTACTAAACAAAGCAAGTCTTTTAAAAGCCATAGAGGAAGCTACTGGATTACCACTTTCGGTTGTCAAATGAATAAGGCTGATTCAGAGAGAATGTCAGGCATTTTGCAAACAATGGGATATAAGCTTGCGGAAGAGGAACTTAAGGCAGATTTAGTTCTCTACAACACATGTACTATTCGTGATAATGCTGAGCAGAAAGTTTACAGCTATTTAGGAAGGCAAGCTATAAGGAAAAAATCAGATCCTAATTTAAAAATTATCATTGCAGGATGCTTAGCTCAACAAGAAGGGGAAACACTTTTAAGAAGAGTTCCTGAAGTAGATCTTGTTATGGGACCTCAGCATGCAAATCGACTGGAGACTCTTCTTAATCAAGTTGATAACGGACACCAAGTTTTAGCGACTGATGAACAGCATATTTACGAAGACATTGCGACAGCAAGAAGAGAGAGCGCAATCTGTGGCTGGGTTAACATTATTTATGGATGCAATGAGCGATGCACTTATTGCGTAGTTCCCTCGGTTAGAGGTAAAGAACAATCACGAACACCGCAAGCTATCAAGCAGGAAATTGAAGAATTAGCGAGAATTGGATACAAAGAAATAACCCTTTTAGGGCAAAATATAGATGCTTATGGCAGAGACTTTAAATCTTATGAATTCAATAAATCTGGGCAATTAACACTTTCATATTTATTAGAATATATTCATGATATTGAGGGAATAGAGCGTATAAGGTTTGCCACAAGTCACCCTAGGTATTTCACGAAAGAATTAATAGATGTATGTGCAAAACTTCCTAAGGTTTGCGAACACTTTCATATCCCAGTCCAAAGTGGAAGTAATAAAATACTAAAAAATATGGGTCGAGGGTATACAGTTCAAACCTATAAAGAAATTGTAAATTATATAAAACAATTAATGCCTGAGTCGTCAATTACCTCTGATGCAATTGTGGCTTTTCCGGGAGAGACGATAGATGAATTCGAAGAGACGCTATCACTTATAGAGGATATTAAATTTGATTTGGTCAATACTGCGGCCTATTCTCCCAGGCCAAACACTCCTGCTGCCTTATGGCCTAATCAATTACCTGAAAAAATAAAAATCGATCGCCTAAGAGAAATTAATAATTTAGTAGAAAAGACTGCAAAGAAAAGAAACTTAAGGTATAAAGATTCTTTACAGGAAATACTCGTTGAGAGCATAAATTCTAAAGATAATTCCCAATTACTAGGAAGGACTAGAACAAATCGACTAACATTTTTTCCAAAATCCTCAATTGATAGAAAATCACCTCAACCTGGAGAAATAGTGAATATAAAAATCAATGAAATACGTCCATTCTCTCTAACTGGAAGCTTGTTATAAATGTTGATTAATTCAATAAACTTCGTTTATAGAATATTGAGAAGCAAATAGACATGTCGAATAGAAAGCAAATTATAGGACTAGTTTTTGGTGGTTACTCAAGTGAACATGAAGTTTCTATCAAATCAGCTCAAACTATTTACGCAGCCTTATCTCATTCTTGCAATATTGAACGTTTTATTGTAAATCCAATTTATATAGACAAGAATGGTTTTTGGGCGGATTCAGAATACTCAAAGTCAATTTTATTTGAAGGAAAAGAATTAACTAGATCAATAAAAAGCAATAAAAATAACATCAATAATCTTACTAATTTGCCAAAAGAAAGCAACAAAGTTGACATATGGTTTCCCGCATTACATGGTCCAAATGGAGAAGATGGAGTTATTCAGGGATTATTTAAATTAACAGGAAAGCCTTTTGTCGGATCAGGAACTCTTGGTTCATCTTTAGGTATGGATAAAATAGCAATGAAATCAATATTTAAATCTTTTAGTCTTCCTCAAGCTCCATATATTTATTTACACAAAGAGAATTTATCAACTAAATTATTTATGATGTCTTTTTTTGAAAAAATAGAAAATACAATAAAGTATCCATGTTTTGTAAAGCCAGCAAACCTAGGATCTTCAATTGGTATCACTAAAGTATACTCAAAACAAGAATTAATTAATGGAATAGAGATTGCGGCAAAATACGATGAGAGAATTATTGTAGAAAAAAATATTGAAGGGAGAGAACTTGAATGTGGAGTATTAGGAAAGTCAATAATGAAATCTTCAGTTGTTGGCGAAGTTAAATTTCAAACTGATTGGTATACATATGAGTCCAAATATAATGAGAATCTAAGCAGTACAATTATCCCAGCTGAATTGAATACAGAAATAACCAATAAGATACAAAATTTAGCTATCGAGGCATGTAAAGCTATTAATGCTTATGGCTTGGCGAGAGTCGATTTCTTTTACCAAGAGAGCACGCAACAGATTTATATAAATGAAGTTAATACCATGCCAGGCTTCACAAACACAAGCATGTATCCGATGTTATGGGAAGCTTCAGGATTAAAACTAGAAAAACTTGTTGCTAGTCTCATAGAAACATCAAGAGAATAAATTTAGCCATGACATTTTTTGATTTCTTTTCCCAAAAATGATTCACGGTCTACTTTGGTTGCCATTATTGATGGCTTTTATTCTTATAACTGCTCTTGGCTGGCTAGAAAGAAGGCGGCAAAATCTCTATCTTATTTGGGCTAAAGATTCAGAGCTTGCAAAGCTTGATGGGACAGGGGCTGCCCGATTAAAAGATGGATTGTTATGTTGGAGCAGCTTTGAAGCTGGTAGTTTCAAAGAAGAAGCAATTTTCGAAGTTAAACAATTAGAAATGGTCGAACTAATGGCTCTTAGTTCAGGAGAAGCTCCTCTAACAAAGGAATCTCAAGGCCGTTGTCGACTTAGACTTGTTGGTTCTGGAAACGAAATAGATGTACCTTTTTCAGATGCTGAGCGTGCTCGACAATGGATGGATCAGCTCATGTCTAAAGCAAGATGCGATATTTAAAATCAAATACAAGTGGGGGGGGTAGAAGCAAACAAAATAAAAAGTCAAATATTTTTCAACGTAAAAAATTCCTAATTGAACTTTGGCAATTACTTTTTTTTTCAAGTACATCAATTTTTCTTTTTTTCATATTTTTAGACCAGGCTTGGAAACCAATAGATTTCGAACAAACTAAACTAACTGGTCTTTCTGGAATAACAAAAAATGAAATTAAAAAAACTACAAGTATTTTTTACCCAAAAAATCTGTTGGAATTAAATCCAAAAGAAATTGAATCTTATTTGATAAAAAAATTTCCAATCAAAAACGTTTCAGTAAGTCGTAATTTTTTCCCACCTCAAATCAATATAAACATTGTAGAAAGAGAGCCAATCGCTCTTGCAAGTAGAGTTATTTCAAATACCATTGAGAAAGGAATGATTGATAATGAAGGGTCATGGATTCCACTTCGGTTTGTGAATAAATCAAAAAAAAGTAAAATAAAATTATCTATAGAAAATTGGAATATAAATAAGAAAAATGAAATCCTTTCAATAATAAAAAATAGATTTTATATTCAAAGTCCTCTTCTAAAAATTGAAATAACCCCACTTCAAGAAATAATCCTCAAAACTGAGCACTTCAATTCTGTTTTTTTAGGCTCTAACACTGATCGTTTAATTGAGCAAATTAACAAACTTAACCAACTCCAAAAATCATTACCAAATCTTTTAATCAACACAAATGTAAAAGTCGTGGACCTAACCGATCCAAGTAAACCAGAACTAAAAATCGAAAAAGCGCTGAAGAAAGAGTTGTAGAAACCCTGCTATGACTTGATTACAAAAAAAATTTTAAAAAATTAAAGTCAATTCTCTTAAAATCCTAGAAATTAATTTGTTAATCAATTTAAACCAATAAACCAACAGAATTCATAGATGATGTTCATAATGCCAAAAACGAGTTCTAATCCTGAATATGGTGATGGGAATTGGAAACAAATCTGGCTTCAACATGGATGAAGGAATCCTACCAAGTCAATCTGCACGTATTGAGGTTATTGGTGTTGGGGGTGGAGGGAGTAATGCCGTCAACCGAATGATCAATAGTGATCTTGATGGAGTCACATACCGAGTACTCAATACAGATGCTCAAGCTCTTATTCAATCATCTGCAACTCATAGAGTTCAGCTAGGACAAAGCCTCACCAGGGGGCTTGGAGCAGGCGGAAATCCAAGCATTGGACAAAAGGCAGCAGAGGAATCGAGGGCGGATCTCCAACAAGCTTTAGAAGGTGTAGATCTTGTCTTTATTGCCGCTGGAATGGGTGGAGGGACTGGAACAGGTGCTGCCCCAGTTGTTGCTCAGGTTGCCAAAGAGAGTGGTGCTTTAACAGTAGGAATTGTCACCAAACCGTTTAGTTTTGAAGGGAAGCGTCGTTTAAGGCAAGCTGATGAAGGCATTGCAAGGCTTGCAGAAAATGTAGATACTTTAATTGTCATACCAAACGATAGATTAAAAGATGTAATTTCAGGAGCACCTCTGCAAGAAGCCTTTAGAAGCGCTGACGATGTTTTAATGAAAGGAGTCCAAGGAATAAGCGACATAATTACTTGTCCAGGATTAGTTAATGTAGATTTTGCTGATGTTAGGTCTGTAATGACCGAGGCTGGAACTGCACTTTTAGGAATTGGATTGGGTTCCGGCAGATCAAGAGCTCTAGAAGCTGCTCAAGCAGCAATTAATAGTCCTCTCCTTGAAGCAGCTCGAATAGATGGAGCAAAAGGATGTGTAATAAACATAACCGGAGGTAAAGATATGACTCTAGAAGATATGACATCTGCCTCTGAAGTTATATCTGACGTTGTAGATCCTGAAGCAAATATAATAGTTGGAACAGTTGTTGATGAAAGACTAGAGGGCGAGATTCAGGTAACGGTTATTGCCACTGGATTTGACAGTAATCAAATTTATTCAAGTGAAAGGAATAGATCAAGACTTACTCCACAATCCCTTTATGAACAATCTGAAACTAGAGAATCAGGGGCTTCAATACCTGAGTTTTTAAGACTAAGACAAAATCGCTGAGACTATCAATCTAAATTTGATTAAGGTGACCCGGAGTCCACGCCTGCTTTGAGCATCCCATATGGCTGCTACCTTCCGGTCCTGACCAGGTTTAGGCGTCACAGCCGCATGGGGCCGAGTCAACAATATTCTAGCAATAGCTAGCCACGTTATTAAGAATTAAATGCAAACCACAGATTTGATTCGTTTTAAAAAGTTAGGCAAGCAGTTAACTGTGTTAACTGCTTGGGATGCAATTTCATCCTCAATAGTCGAAGCCTCAGGAGCAGATGTTGTGCTTGTGGGAGATTCACTTGGAATGGTTGTTTTAGGACACGCAACAACCCTCCCAGTAACACTAGATCAGATGCTTCATCACACTCAGGCAGTATGTAGAGGTTTTTGCAACCCACTTTCAAAACAGCCACTAGTAGTTTGTGATCTCCCTTTTCTTAGCTATCAATGTGGAGAAGATAAGGCTGTTGAAGCTGCTGGTACTCTTTTGAAAAATTCTTGTGCTTCAGCAGTAAAACTTGAGGGAGCAGAACCCGAGACTTTAAAAGTAATTGAAAGACTTGTAAGAATGGGAATTCCAGTAATGGGACACCTTGGTTTAACTCCGCAATCAGTTCATCAACTTGGATATAAAGCTCAGGCAAGAGATAAAGATAGTCAAGATAAAATCCTAAAAGACTCAGAACTTCTACAAGAATCAGGATGTTTTGCAATAGTTCTAGAACACATTCCAGGCGAAATTGCGAGCAAATTAAAAAAACATTTAAACATACCTGTAATTGGCATTGGTGCTGGGAGTGATTGCGATGGGCAAGTAAGAGTTACAGCTGATATTCTTGGCCTTTCAATCGACCAGCCGCCTTTTGCAAAACCTTTATTTGCAGGTCGAGAACTTTGTATTGATGCTCTAAAAAAATGGATTGAATCAACTAATCAATATCAAGAGAATCCCACC
Organism: Prochlorococcus sp. G4PB17; assembly: GCF_059772445.1. Taxonomy (NCBI): domain Bacteria; kingdom Bacillati; phylum Cyanobacteriota; class Cyanophyceae; order Synechococcales; family Prochlorococcaceae; genus Prochlorococcus; species Prochlorococcus sp. G4PB17. Next base: position 878,765 of record NZ_CM186288.1, read on the forward strand.
ACAAAAACATCTGAATCAAAATTTGATTGCTAATCTGTATCCCATTAGGATTACTCAGGAAATATCTACCATTTTTTTTTAGTAAGTATCCATCATTAAAAAACTTTAGCCAATATTTTTCAAGTGATTTTGAGTGTTTAAAGCATTCTTTTTGAGTCCATCCAAAATTCATAGCAAGTTCCTCAAAATGAAAACCTTCACGTCTCCTAAGACCAATCATGAAAAGTTCATCCAATGGCATTGGGCTGGATTCTTCAATAAATAAAGTTTTCTCTAATAATTGACTCTCTTGTTGATCAAGCCATTTTTTATAACCAGCAATTGTTCTTGGTCTAGAGAATCGCTCCCCCCAAGGAGAACTTGTTGCGCTCATCCCAAAACCCCACCAACCAGAACCACTCCAATACATGCGATTATGTCGAGATGCATGGCCTGGCAGAGAATAGCTTGAGATCTCGTATCGAGAATAACCTATGTTTGTGAGGTATTTATTGGTTTCTAAATCTATTTTTTGAGCTTCAGATTCAATAGGGATTTTCAGCTTACCTTTTTTGTGCATTCTTCCAAAAACCGTCTCCGGCTCTATATTTAAATCATAAATCGACAAATGTGGGGCTTCCGTTTGCACTGCTTGTTCTAACTCTTTAACCCATTTAGTTAAAGTTAAACCTGGTAGATTTTGAATCAAATCGAGACTCCAGCTCCTTAACTTTCCCTTTTTAAATAATCTATTTACCCATTCACAAGCCTCCAATAATTGCAATCGACTATGTTTCCTGCCTATTGAGACCAAAGTTTTGTTATCAAACGACTGGCCACCCAAGCTAAATCTATTAATTCCAATTTCTAAATATTCTTCGAGGTTATTTTTAGAAAATGTTGCTGGATCAACCTCCATAGTTATCTCGGCTCCATCCTGAAATCCAAATTTCGTATGAAGGTTCTCAAATAAATCACCTAGTTCATTTTTATTTAGCAAAGAAGGCGTTCCACCACCCAAATATATTGTTGATAAAGGGGGTCCATTGGGGGCGATTGAAATTTCTCTATGAAGTAAATCCAAATATGCGTTAATGGAAGTTATTCCTGGACTCCCTGGACCTTCAGCGCTATCACCTAAAGGGATAATAGAAAAATCACAGTAGAAACATCTTTTATGGCAAAAAGGTATGTGGACATAAGCACTTCTTGGTGGTTTTACCATTCGAGCTCTAGATATACAAACCCAAATAAATGGTCATTTTTGCAGTTCAAATCTTTGAAAATAAATAAAGCTTTCGTAAAAAACGAGATGCAAGCATAACCTAAATATATGGCAGACTTAGTAATTCTGGTTTTATTCCTTATCTCAGGTGCAATCACTGGATGGATTGGGGTGAATTGGTTACCTCAAGAAACTTTAGATAAAATTACTAATCTAAAAAATTTAAAAATTGCTTTATCAGGTTTAACAGCACTTGTGGGCCTTTTAATAGCTTTTCTTTTTCAGCAATTCAGAAATAAATTAACTAAAAGGATAAGAACTATGCCAACTGATCTGCTAGTTAGTAGATCAGTTGGCATAGTTTTAGGGCTAGTAATAGCAACCCTTTTATTAGTACCTGTACTACTTTTACCTTTGCCAACTGAATTATTTTTCGTAAAGCCTATTTTTGCTGTACTTAGCAACATTTTTTTTGGAGTTCTTGGATATAACCTTGCTGATGTGCATGGTCGAACTGTTTTACGTCTTTTCAACCCAAACAGCACTGAATCTCTACTAATGGCAGATGGAATTCTTACACCAGCCAGTGCAAAAGTTTTAGATACTAGTGTAATAATTGATGGCCGTATTCAAGCTCTTCTAAGGTTTGGGTTAATTGAAGGGCAATTGATTGTAGCCCAATCAGTTATTGATGAACTACAAAAGTTAGCTGACTCTAGTAATAACGAAAAAAGAGGGAAAGGGAGGCGAGGGTTGAAATTACTAAACCAATTAAGAGAAATTTACGGGAGAAGATTGGTTGTTAATAGTACAAAATACGAAGGAGATGGCACTGATGAAATTCTCTTAAAATTAACTTCAGATCTATCAGGAATATTAATCACTGTTGATTACAACTTATCTCAAGTGGCTCAAGTACAAGAAATAAAGGTTCTAAACCTAAGTGATTTAGTTCTTGCTGTAAGACCTGAAGTCCAACCTGGTGAGAAGTTAACTTTGAAAGTCGTTAGAGAAGGTAAGGAAAATTCGCAAGGTATTGCCTATCTTGAAGATGGCACAATGGTAGTTATTGAGGAGGGGCTCAAATGGATAGGTAAAAGAATTGAAGTTGTTGTGACTGGAGCATTACAAACACCGACAGGGCGAATGGTATTTAGTAAAGCTTCCAATGATCAGCCACCAAACAAATTTGAAACAACAAAAGCATCTCAAGGCTAGATCTAGCTAGGCTCCATTCCAAGAAGACTTAACTTCATATGACTGCATCTTCACCGTATTATGGCGATTCAGCTGTAATGAGAACTCCACCTCCTGATTTACCATCACTTCTATTGAAAGAAAGGATAGTTTATCTGGGTTTGCCACTATTTTCAGATGATGATGCCAAAAGGCAACTGGGAATGGATGTAACCGAACTAATTATTGCTCAACTTCTCTTCCTGGAATTTGATAATTCAGAAAAACCTATCTATTTCTATATAAACTCAACTGGAACGAGTTGGTACACAGGCGATGCTGTTGGATTTGAAACTGAAGCTTTTGCGATTTGCGACACTCTTAGATACGTAAAACCTCCAGTGCACACAATTTGCATAGGACAAGCAATGGGAACAGCCGCAGTAATTCTGTCAGCTGGAACGAAAGGGCAACGAGCAGCTTTACCCCATGCCTCAATTGTCCTGCATCAGCCCAGGAGCGGGGCGCAAGGTCAAGCAACTGACATACAAATAAGAGCAAAGGAAGTGATACACAATAAAAAAGCGATGCTTGAAATACTTAGCCAAAACACTGGGAGGTCAGTAGATCAATTATCCAAGGACTCAGATCGAATGAGCTATCTCAACCCTCACGAAGCAGTTGAGTATGGGGTTATTGATCGAGTTCTTACAAGTAGAAAAGACTTACCAAGTGAAAAAGTTTTACCCAAATAAGCAAAATGATTTTATAAAAATATTTTCAACCCTTAACACCAACCATTCAAACCTAATTAACCATGCCAATAGGTACCCCAAGCGTTCCATACCGTCTTCCAGGAAGTCAATTCGAAAGATGGGTTGATATATATACAAGACTTGGTGCAGAAAGAATTCTGTTTCTTGGCCAAGAAGTCAATGATGGAATTGCAAATAGCCTCGTAGCGCAAATGCTTTACCTTGATTCTGAAGACAGTAGTAAACCTATTTATTTATATATCAATAGTCCTGGAGGCTCTGTAACTGCTGGTTTAGCGATCTATGACACCATGAAGTATGTAAAAAGTGACCTTGTTACCATCTGTGTTGGATTGGCGGCCTCAATGGGTGCTTTTTTACTATCTGCAGGGACAAAAGGCAAAAGGCTCGCACTTCCGCATAGCAGAATAATGATTCATCAGCCTCTTGGTGGCACTGCTCAGAGACAAGCAAGCGATATTGAGATAGAAGCTCGTGAAATCCTTAGGATAAAAGAGATGCTTAATAAATCCATGGCAGAGATGACCGGACAAACATATGAAAAAATAGAAAAAGATACTGATCGTGATTATTTCTTAAGCGCAGAAGAAGCAAAAAATTATGGACTAATAGACCGAGTGATAACACATCCAAATGAAAGTTAATATGAAAAGCTTGTTACTTTTATTAAGCTCATTGTCTTGATAGTCAAAAAAATATATCAATGAAAGTGGTTTGAATAGCACTCTATTTCGTAAGCTCAGCCTTAATACAGTTCTGGTATACCCACTCAGATGGCAAAACTTTTTTACGACTCCGATGCAGACTTAAGTCTTCTTCAAAATAAAACCGTTGCAATTATTGGCTATGGATCTCAAGGGCATGCACATGCCTTGAATTTAAAAGATAGTGGCATCAAAGTTGTTGTTGGACTTTATGAAGGAAGTAGATCAGCCAGCAAGGCAGCTTCTGATGGTTTGGAAGTTTTCAGTGTTGCAGAAGCTTCCGAGAAGGCAGATTGGATAATGATACTTCTGCCTGATGAATTTCAAAAAGATGTATACAACAACGAGATAGCACCTCACTTAAAGCCAGGAAAAATACTAAGTTTTGCTCATGGTTTTAACATTCGTTTTGAATTAATAAAGCCCCCTGAGTTTGTTGATGTGGTAATGATTGCTCCTAAAGGACCTGGACACACAGTGAGATGGGAATATCAAAATGGTCAAGGAGTTCCTGCTTTATTTGCTATTGAACAAGATGCCTCAGGTAACGCCAGATCCCTTGCAATGGCCTATGCAAAGGGGATTGGAGGAACACGTGCTGGGATTCTAGAAACAAATTTCAAAGAAGAAACAGAGACTGATCTTTTTGGAGAACAAGCTGTTTTATGTGGAGGTCTATCAGAGTTAGTCAAAGCAGGTTTTGAAACGCTTGTAGAGGCAGGATATCAACCTGAATTGGCCTACTTTGAATGCTTACATGAAGTCAAATTAATAGTTGATCTCATGGTAAAAGGAGGTCTTACTGCAATGAGAGATTCAATTTCAAATACAGCTGAATATGGAGATTATGTAAGCGGTCCAAGATTAATCACCAAAGAAACGAAAGAAGAGATGAAAAATATTCTTGCCGATATTCAAGATGGAACTTTTGCTAAAAACTTTGTAAAAGAATGCGACTCTGGGAAACCTGAAATGAAAAGAATTCGCCAAAAAGATTCACAACTCCCAATAGAAAAGGTAGGTAAAACACTTCGCTCAATGTTTAGTTGGCTCAAAGAGTAAGAGATATCATCAACTTAATTTTATTTGCCGTCATTTTTGATCTTTTAATAGGTGATCCAAGATCTTTACTTCATCCTGTCGAATGCATGGGGGCTGCTATTGATTTTTTGAGAAAATTGGTTGAAAGAATTGCAAAAAATAGCATCCCAAAACTATATATAGGAGGTGCATTAATTACATTAATAGTAATATTTTTAAGTGGGATATCAGGGTGGATAATAGAAAGATTATTTTTATTTTATGAGATAAAAAGTCCTATTTTAAGCACCTTATTATTTACATTTATTTTAAGTAGTTCTCTTGCTTCAAAAAGTTTAAGTAAAAGTATTTTAGAGATAATTGATATAATTAATAATAAGAATATCTTATTTGATCTTAATACTGCAAGAGAAAAACTAAGTTTTATAGTTGGCAGAGATGTTGAAAATCTAGATAAAGATGAAATCCTAAGAGCTTTAGCTGAAACTGCAAGTGAAAATTCTGTTGATGGTATTTTTGCTCCATTATTTTGGATGTTTATAGGAACAATTTTCTGGCAACTCAATCAATTAATGCCTGGGCCATTGGCAATGGCTTGGATATTCAAAGCGTCTAGCACTATTGATTCAATGCTCGGATATAAAAAAGGTAACTTAAGGTGGCTTGGATTTATTGGTGCAAAACTAGATGACTATATGACATGGATTCCAACAAGAATTGTATTAATAACACTCCCTTTTTGCTGCAGACCAAAACAATCAATTTTTAAAACCATCATGAATGCGTGGAAAGATGGTGTGATTGATGATTCTCCCAATGCTGGAATTTCTGAATCAATATTTGCTCATTGTGCCGGAGTCAGAATGGGAGGTGTAAACTATTACAAAGGCAAAAAAAAACCCAAATCTATAATTGCAAATTCTTATCCAATCGCAAGTATAAGTTCTATCAAAAGAATACTCAATCTTAGACTTAGGCTTCAATTAATTTGGATTTTAGGTATTACATTAATGTTAAAATTTATTAGTTGATAAATTCAAAAAGCACCTCTATCCATCGGGAAAAGTAATACACCTAATGTAAGAATAATAATTTCTAAATCAAGTACAAAATTTCTATTTCTAGCATATACCAAATCTAATTGTACCCTTTTCTTATAACTAAGATTATTTCTACCACTAACCTGCCAAAGGCCTGTCAAACCTGGCCTAACAGATATCACTTCTTCCATAAAAAGACTATATTTATTAATCTCATTGAAAACTATTGGTCTTGGTCCAACAACGCTCATTTCTCCTTTCAGAACATTAACAAATTGAGGTAATTCATCAAGACTTGATCGTCTAAGAAATCTACCTAATTTTGTTATCCTTGGATCATGACGTAATTTAAAATCTTTTTCAAACTCCTTTCTCATAAGTGGATATTTCTCTAATAAATTTGGAAGTACCTCATCAGCATCTTTATACATAGTGCGAAACTTAATGCATCCAAATTCCCTATAATTTCTCCCAACTCTTTTTTGAATATAAAATACAGAGCCTGGAGAGCTTAACTTTACTAATATTCCAATTAAAATAAATATTGGCGAACCTATAGTTAAAACTAGCGAAGAAAAAACAACATCTCCTACTCTTTTTAACGTGCGTCCATATCTACTCTGATTTCTTATTATTTCAACAGCAAGCAACGAAGAAGGTTCTTTTGAAATTACTTCAAAAGGTATTGATGGGGAGCCTTTCCTAAATTCAGACCACCTTAATAAAGATTTTCTAGGATTAGTTTGCACAAATTATTGAGTTAGTAAGCTCAAGACCGCAGCTAAATAACACGATACTTAATTAGTATTTCTTGATCAAGAATAAAGGTCACTAGTAGCAATGTCACAAGAATTCATATGCTCACTCCAAGCTTTATTTACGGTTCTCTCAAATCTTAATTTAAATGAATCTTGAGAAAAAGAATTAGCCCAATCTCTAATCAATTCAGAATTGAAATTTCTCCAAAGTTGTTTTTCCTTAAAAAATTCGACCGTATCCACTAATGATTTTACTGTCTGAGATGAAAACAAGAGACCAGTTGCAACCTTGTCTCCCTTGGAATTAATGCATTTAACTGTATCTAAAATTCCCCCCTTACCATAAGCAATTACAGGAGCTCCCGAAGCCATTGCCTCCACGGGAGCAATTCCAAAATCTTCAATACCAGCATAAACAAAAGCTCTACATTGGCTCATTAAATTCTCAATCTTTTTCTTACTTTGGAAACCAAGAATTTGAACTGTTGGACCAGCAAGATTTTTCAAATATGTTTTTTCGACTCCATCTCCAACAATTATAAGGGGTAATTTAAGCCTATTAAAAGCTCTCACAAGCAAGTCAACTCTTTTATTTGGAACCAATCTGCATACACTTAGATAAAAGTCCTCTCTAGGCTTATCCCATTCAAACCGATTCACGTCGACAGGTGGATGAAGCACCTTAGATCGCCTTCTCCAGTACTTCCATATTCTCTTTGCAGTAAAATTAGAATTAGCAAGCAAATAATCTATTCTTGAGCTACTTAATTGATCCCATTGTCTCAAAGTATGTAATCGCCATCTAATTAACGGCCCCAAACCTATTCTGCCTAAAAAAGATCTTTTCAAATATATATTCATCTGATCCCAAGCATATCTAACAGGTGTATGAACATAACTAATATGAAGTTGATCAGGCGAAGTCAAAACACCCTTAGCGACTAGGTGACTGCTGCTTATAACCAATGGATATCCTTCTAAATCGAGTTGTTCAATTGCAAAAGGTAATAATGGTAAATATTGTTGAACATGTGAGATTCCGAATGGTAATTTTTGGATAAAGCTAGTTCTTACTTTTCTATTAAATAACCAACTGCTTTTTAGTAAATTCTCTTCATTGACTAAAGAGAAAAGTTGAGGCTGAACTGCTTTTTCAGTTAATAAATCATCAATTGCCTGAACAACATTTTCAGCCCCACCCATAGATCTAGGAGTAAACCATTCATGCACTAATGCAATATTGCTTGGAAGATTTAAAAGTGAATTTACACTCAAAGTAAAAACCTTAAGTCCTAAAAATTATTTTTAGCTTATTACAACTCAGATAATCTGACAATAGCCAATTAAATCATAAATAATTCAAACTAAATTATTTTTCATTTTGTTCTTTAGGTGAACAAATATTTTCTCTACAAAGATATGCCTATGTTGTCTAAAGATGATATTAAAGGATCATAAAAAGTATGGAATAAACTACCACTAAAGGAGATCGTATAAACAAATCCGCTTAAGAAACCTAGGAAAATAAAGTATCTAACATAGCCATTTCTTCTTTGTAACTTAGCAACTGAAAAAAGCATAACCAATAAAAAAATCGACCCAATCGATTCAGCAAAGAGTAAAGATGCTCTATCAACAAATAATTCAAAATCACTTCCAAAAATGGCATTATGACCTGATATATTATTTCTAAATAAAATAAAGTTAATTATTTCCGAGAGACCAAGACAAATAATTAGAAAATAAGATACTGGCTTTGTAAGCCTATTCATTGTTTTAGTAAAACTCAATAAAAGAATTGCTATAAAGATAGAGCCTAAAATTGGTAGCCCAGGAATTAACCAAGTCAATTTTAATAACATAATTCTCAAGCAAGCTTTCTTTTATATGAGACCTTAAGTTCTTTTATCAGCTCTCTAAGTCCAATAGCAACAAAGAAAAATGAAACTAAAGAAATAATAAATGGAATAGCACTATTCATTAATAAAAACCATATAATATTTATTTAGCAAGGAAGTGATCTAAAAACAAGTTCTAAAACAATAGTCAAACAAAACTTAATAAGAGAAAAATTAGAATTTTTAGATATATTAAAAACTCATTTTTTTTTAATCTATTATAATAAGGATTGCTAATATATTTCTTAAAAATATTATCTAGGCATGAACATTATCATATTAATATTTATTTTGATTCTTTTTTTTCAATTTTAGGTTTTGTTGTAAATAAAATTGAGGTTTACTCACTTTCAAAAAATCAAAACCGAATGGTGAAAACCAGAAAGAAGAAGCATTGGAACAAAATCTTAAAAAGATAGCCTATAATTTAATTTATATATATTCTAAATTCCAATGCCTGATAATAATGATTCAGAGATCAATAATCAAAATAGCTATTCAGAGTCAGATAAGTCAAAAAAAGCTGGGCCGACGTCTGATCCCGAAGAAATTAAGCAAAGTCCAAGTCTGAATTCTTCCCCTAAATGGATCAACAATCAAGGGGAGGAAGTAAAACAAATTTTTGGTTTTAATGAAAATGCTGAATTAGTTAATGCCAGAGCAGCTATGATTGGTTTCTTAATGCTAGTACTCACCGAACTTGCTTTTGCTGGAGAACCGGCAACCCAGAAAATCTTTGGAATTAACTAGAATTCAAATAAATATCTTATATTTATTCCATTAACTTAACCAATTTTTTTAAAACTATGAATAAAGAAACATTAATAGGCATATCATACGTTTCAGCTTGGATAATCCTTTGGGGAACGATTGGTTCACTAATTGACTTTTATTTCCTTCAAAATACATATCTTCCAGGATCGACAGGACAATTTTTAACATTTATAATTACAGCTATAATTTCATTAATAGCTGCTATATATTTATTCCCTACAATAAATAAGAAATTTATCAATTAATAGCGATAACGTTGCATAACTTGAGCAGGTTCATTATTGATTCCCTTCCTATATAGAAGCCATTGATTTGTTTCAAGGTCATGATCACAATCAAGGTCATCTAATTCAACAGATTTTAACCTCATTTCGTAATGACATTGTTGATCAGCTTCAAAAGCTGATTTGTATCCTGTAAAAAAGTAAAGAATCCCTAAGATTAGAGCTATTAAAAATAAAAAAGCAATAGCAAACTTCATTATATCGAAGTCAATTTATAGCTAATATAAACTATTTTCATAGATAAAAGAAGGATTTATGATTTTTTTTTAGTCTCTAAAGGTATTTCACATTCAGTTAAATCTTGATCATTCAAACGATCTAATATTCGAACCATATCTATAGATGACAGCTCGCCATTGGTTCCCCATTTAAGAGTTGTCTTTCTCTGTTGTGGAACTTTTATTGTTTTTTCATCCTGGCCTTTTTTTTGTAGCATTACTACTTATACGACTCTAATAAAAGATTAAATTATAGGACTTCAAAAATAGCACTATAAAAAATATTCTTAGTTAAACTTTACTTTATTTCCCCCTTGATAGTAATATTTTCCTATTTTCAGCAAATATTCATCTAATTTATTTGATTAAAATATTAATAATTTTCAACCACTAGCTACGTCCAAAATTGTAAACAAAATCTTGGAACGAAGGACTATAAAAGTAAATAAGTACACTAATGACTAATAAAACATTCAAACCAATTACTATTGAACCAATAATAACCCTTTGACGCTTTCCAGGGACTTTATATTTCATGCCAGCTGGCAGATTAACTAATACGTCTGGATCATTAGAGCTTGATTTCTTAAATTTGTTTTCTTTGACCTTATCAGTCTTTATTGCCTTATCCTTAGTTTTTTTGGAATTAGAAGCTTTGGAGCCCATTGTCTTAGTTAGAAAAAAATCTTTATATTTCTTGCCCTAATTTTACTTAGATAAATCAAATAAAACCTCTTTTGTTCTAGTTTTTCACATTATGTTTTTGACCAAGTCAAAAATCAATAATAATGTTATCAGTTTATCGGTACTCTCTAGCAATATTTCTTCATAGCTTGAATAATACTTTTAACCTCGTTTTTTTTGAAATTAGAATTCATAGCCATTATTACATTTGCTTCTAGGCCTAACAATCTAGTTTGACAAGAAAACTTTTTATCTATTACTGCTCTTTTTTGATAAGAATTTATCATAAATAATGCCTTATTACAAAATTTCGTATCTTTATAACAACTCTTTAATAGCAGATCAAAAAATTGATAATCTCTAGAATCAAAGGCTGCAACAGGTATTAAAGGTATGAATAAACTTATAAGAATAATATATAAAAATTGATTATTTTTTAATGGATTAATAAACATAAAAAAGTTCGACTTTAAAAAGTTAATATTGATATGTAATTAAAAAACAATTTATAAGCTAATAAAAGAAGGTTTTTTTATTTATTAGATACAATATGATGGCTTACAAAAAAAGGACTCAATTTTTTAAAAGAGTCCCTTTAAGGAAGCAAAAATTAATAAGAAAATTAGCTTTTTAAGAAATTACCCCTGAACACGATCCTTAAATAACTTTCCAGCTGTAAACGCAGGCACTCGCTTAGCAGGTATTGCTATCTTTTCTCCTGTCTTTGGGTTTAAACCCTGACGAGCAGAACGATCGCGTGGTTCAAAAGAACCAAACCCAAGAATGGAGACTTTCTTACCCTCCACTACTGAATCAATAATTGTATCTATGGCGGCATCTACTACCAGAGAAACGTCTGTTTTAGTTAGCTCTGTACGAGCTGCAACCAGGTTAACAAGATCTGCTTTGTTCATTGGAAAGATTGTATGTAGCAGGGAGTAAGAGGAAGAAAACCAATAGAGGAATTAGTTTCCAAAAAACTCAATCTTGCTAATCGTATGGAGCAAATGACTTGCCTGCAACCCAAAGGCCTGTGGCAGTGAGCTTTCTAAAAAAAATAAGAGCATTTTTTTTTGGATTCAAAAATCTTTCTCAGTTTTCTTGAGAACCACCTAAAAAAATAAAACTTTTGTATTTTCCAAGCAAAAGCCTGTCATGGCAAGCTTTTACAAAGATAGATTTTTCAAATTATTACCCAGAAGAAGTATGACTTTTGCAATTAATTATTTTTTTTGACCAAAAAATAAATATTCAATTCAATTTCGTATGCATTAACAAAGGTACGCAGAACAGGACATTTATTGGTATTACAAAATAATAAACGCACTAAAAAGCAGAAAAATTTACATCCAATCTTTTTTTCTCAGCTCAAGAACTCCCATTTTCTGATTCCATGGCTTGCAAATGCTCTAAAATTTAGCTCTAAAAACATTTTTCTAAGTTTTTTGAGAATGCTATTCCTTTTGCTCAAAAAATAATTAGCTGCTCGCGAAAAAAGGATTTAGGATTTTTTCAAAACAAAGCTTAAAGTAAATTCTAAAAGTTTCTTTTTTAAAATGAGATTTCATTTTATATAACTTGTTAAAATAAACTAAACAACTAAGTTGGAGTAGATGTTGCTTGATTAGTAATTTAAAGGACAAAAAAATTGAGAAAAGTAAATGTTGGTTCAGCATGGCCTCTGGGAAGCGCAGTAACTCCTGATGGGGTTAATTTCTCACTAGCAGCTCCACATGCCAAAAATGTAGAATTACTGATATTTGAGAGTGAAGAGGACGACTATCCAATTGAAACAATATCTTTAGATCAAAAAAACAGATCTGGAGATTATTGGCACATTGAACTTGAGGGGCTGACTGAAGGGACTTTATACGGATACAAAGTTTTTACCGAAAAGAATACAGAAAAAGAGGGTTTTCTTGTTTTAGATCCATGCGCGCGAGCAATTACAGGCTGGGAAAGATATACAAGGAATCAAAAAGATAACTTTACTAACGGATATAGTCATTTTTTAAAAGGAGTAGTAACAAATAGAGATAATTTCAATTTCAAATCTCATCCAAGACCTAAACATTCATGGAATAAAACAATTATTTATGAATTACATGTTGGTGGATTTACTAAAAATCCAGATTCAAATGTTAGCGATTCTAAAGAAGGCACTTTTATAGGGTTAATTGAGAAAATACCTTATCTTAAAAGCCTTGGCATAACAAGTATTGAACTTCTTCCTGTTTTCGCCTTTGACACTTCAGATGCCCCAGAAGGATTAGAAAACTATTGGGGTTATAGTCCTATTAATTGGTTCACACCTCATCAAGGTTTTGTATACGGTCAAAACCCATTAGAGGCTCGAGAACAATTCAAGAAGTTGGTATCTGTTTGCCACGATAATGGACTTGAAGTATTAATTGATGTTGTTTACAATCACACATCAGAGGGCAATCAAGATGGTCCAATTATAAGCTGGAAAAATTTTGGTCCCAAAGTTTATTATCATCAGGATGAAGATGAAACTTATCAAGATGTAAGCGGATGTGGAAATACTATCGCTGCCAATCGTCCTTTAGTTAGGAAACTAATCTTAGAGTCCCTTCGCTGTTGGGCAATAGAACTTGGGGTTGACGGGTTTCGTTTTGACTTAGGTATTGCTTTGAGCAGAGGAGAAAATCTAATGCCTTTAGATGAGCCCCCTCTCTTTGAAGAAATTGAGTCAGATCCTAAACTTAGTGATATTAAATTAATTAGTGAACCCTGGGACTGCGGAGGCCTTTATAAATTAGGTAATTTCCCTGCAAAAAAATTCAGAACATGGAATGGTCATTTTAGAGATGATGTTAGAAGATTTTGGAAAGGTGAAAAAAGTACAATATGGCCGCTAAAAGATAGATTAATAGGCAATAAAGTCCTTTATCGAGATAATAAATTAGCGAATATATTTAGTGTTAATTTCATAACTTCTCATGATGGATTCACATTAAAAGATCTAGTAAGTTTTAATAAAAAACATAACTTTGCAAATGGAGAAAATAATAGAGATGGAGAGAACCATAATAATAGTTTTAATTATGGAGTTGAAGGACCTACTACAAATAAAGCAATAAATAATTTAAGGAAAAGACAACAAAGGAATCTGCTTTCTTCACTTCTTTTATCTCCTGGAATACCAATGATTTTAATGGGTGATGAGATAGGAAGAAGCCAAGGAGGCAATAACAACTCCTGGTGTCAAGATAACCAACTTGGTTGGATGACTTGGAACCATAAAAATTGGGATCAAGACTTAAAAGATTTTGTGATAAAACTGATTTTTCTTCGGAAACAACTACCAGAGTTTTTTAGTCCAGAATTTGTCTATGACTCTTGCCAGGATGGTACAAATATCAACAACTCTGATTTTTGGATTCAGTGGCATGGGATTAAAGTAAATAAACCTGACTGGGGTGACTGGTCTCACACAATTGGATATAGCATTAACAAAAGTGATCACGGCTCAGCAATCTGGCTTGGCTTTAATGCTTATAAAGAAGCAATGCTTTTTGAATTACCAAAGCCAATTTCTCCATGGAAAAAGTTTATTGATACCTCTTTTTTAAAAAATAAAAGCATCTCTAAAAAACCTCTAGCAAATCAATCAAACATACGAATTGAAAGTAATAGTCTTGTGCTAATGGTCGCAAGTGAGTATTCAAAAAAAATTAAGCTATGAGGAGACAAATAAGCGGGCGGCGGGAATCGAACCCGCATCATCAGCTTGGAAGGCTGAGGTTTTACCACTAAACTACGCCCGCGCTAATAAAAGAATATTTCCAGAAAACTGGATTATTCCCATATAGCCTACATACATTATTACCTTTCACCCCCCCTGTTCTCAAAAAGATTGACGAATTCCAATAGGCTGATAAAAAAAGATCGCATAAGGCTAATGCTGTCTTATGGGCTGGGGGATTCAGGGACAGGGCTGGCGTCAGCTCAATTTGGCTTTTATCTATTTCCTTTCTTTACCTGTGCCGCTGGGTTGCCCCCATGGATAGCTAGCTCTATTTTGATGATAATAAAACTCTGGGATGCAATTAATGATCCTTTAATTGGCTGGATGAGTGACCATACTCAATCTAGGTGGGGGCCAAGATTACCTTGGATGGTTGGAGCATCATTACCTTTGGGAATTTTTTTAGCCGCCATGTGGTGGATTCCCAATGACTTCTCAATCAGAGAAAAAACTGCTTATTACATTTGCACATCAATTCTTTTCATGACAGCTTATACATCTGTCAACCTTCCTTATGGTGCATTATCAACAGAACTTAGTGAAGATGAAAATGTGAGAACTAGACTTAATGCTGCAAGATTTACCGGCTCCATACTAGCTTCTTTATCAGGTTTGATTGTAGGAGCAATGTTTTTAACAAAAGGGGATGAAGGTTACTTAACGATGGGGAGAATCTCAGGAACTATCGTTACGGTGGTAACTCTGCTTTCTACTTGGGGGCTAGCTCCTTTTGCAAAGATTGCGAGAAAGCCAATTAATACAATACAGCCAATAAATAATCAGTTTAAACGTATTGTAAGTAATAAAATATTTATAAAAGTTATATATCTTTATTTGCTGCTTTGGTGTGGACTTCAACTAATGCAAACAGTTTCATTAATATATCTACAGCAAGTGATGAATGTACCAAGAGGGATATCTTTTTGGATCATAATTCCTTTTCAAATAAGTGCTCTTTTAGGATTACAAGTCTGGAGTTTTTTTTCTAATAAATATGGAAGAATTAATGCCCTCAAAAGAGGGGGCATTATATGGATAAGTGGTTGCTTAATTGCAATGATCTTGCCTCCATTATCAAATAATTTTGCAATTAACAATTTAAATATAGACCTCATAAAAATGCTAGTTTTATTTATAACTATTTTATTTGTTGGATTTGGCGCATCAACAGCATACTTAATACCCTGGTCCTTATTACCAGATGCAATAGATCATGATCCAGATAAGGCTGCAGGAATTTATACAGCTTGGATGGTTTTATGCCAGAAACTAGGCATTGCTCTAAGTGTAGGTTTATTTGGATACCTTCTTACTTTTGCAGGATTCAAAGAAGGAGCATGTCAGGAAATTATTGACATTGCTCAGCCTGCCTCTGCATTACTTACTGTAAGAATTTGCATGGGTTTAATACCATCTATTCTTGTATATTGGGGCTTATTAATAACTAGAGATTGGCAAGATAAAGATGAAATTAAATTAATAAAAGTCTGATTTATGAATTCACCTAGATGGATAAAAAGGTTTGGGGCCAGTCTTTTAATAGGCGGACAAGCTATCACTTCAACAGTTAAAGGTCGTATTAACAAATCAGACTTAATTGACCAATTAATGGAGGCTGGACCTGGAAGTTTTTTAATAGTTTTAATTACGGGGATTGCTGCTGGGACAGTTTTTAATATTCAAGTTGCAGCAGAATTAAGTAAACAAGGTTTAGGTTCTGAAGTTGGCGGCCTTTTAGCTATTGGGATGGCGAGAGAGATAGCACCCTTGCTTACCGCAACTCTTTTAACTGGAAAAGTTGCAACTGCTTATGCTGCGCAAATAGGCACTATGAAAGTTACCGAACAAATTGATGCCATTACAATGCTTCAAACAGATCCAGTTGAATATTTAGTTGTCCCAAGAATTTGTGCAATGGTTTTGATGGCGCCCATACAATGCTTATTCTTCTTTACTGTTGCTTTATATAGCGGTCAAAGCAGTAGTACTATTCTCTATCAAATTCCACCAAGTATCTTTTGGAATTCAGTAAGAGAATGGCTAGCCACCTCTGATCTGCCTTTTATGCTAATTAAAGCGTTAGTATTTGGTCTTTTGATAGCAATTATTGCTTGTGGATGGGGCTTAACCACTAAAGGTGGGCCAAAAGAAGTAGGATCAAGTACTACTGGTGCAGTAGTCATGACTCTAATATGCGTATCTTTAGTAGATGTGTTACTCACCCAAGTTCTTTTTGGCTAAAAAATATGGCATCTGAGAATCCTCTTGACAAAGATAGTGTGATTTTATCGCCTTCTTATCGTTTACCCATCTTCATAATAATAATAGGCTTATTATTTTTAATATCCCCTTTTCATCCCTGGCCTACAATTATAATTTGCAGCTTTGGTTTTTTTCTATTACTCCAATCTTTCACATTAAAATTGAAATTCACTAAGGATGATTTAATCGTTATGCAATTAGGAAATGAATTAAGAAGATTTCCTTTTAAGAACTGGATAGCTTGGAGAATTATTTTGCCACAATTGCCAGGTTTTTTTTACTTTAGAGAAGAAGCAAGCCCTCATCTTTTACCCATACTTTTTGAGGTTAACTCTTTAAGAGAACAGTTAAGGTTAAGAGTTAAGGATTTAGAAATACAAAAAGAAGTATAATTATAAAAATTTAAAACTTAGTTATAGTTTTTGAAATATGGAATTCGAAGAAAATCTATCTCATGACAAACCAAAATCAGAAGAAAAAATTTCTTTAGAAAATTCCTCAAAAGAGAAACTTGCAGCCCAAAAGCCTCTCGATAAAGAATCAAAATCAAGAAGCAAAAATATGACAGAAAAGAATCAAAGAATATCTAATGAACAAACACAGTCTTTAATTAATCTTGCTCTTAAAGATCTTCACCTTTCACGTGAGAGATTAGAGAAAGAATTAGAAGAACTTACAAAAAAGAAAGTACAAATCGAGACTGAGCTAAAAAGCACATTTTCAGGTCAATCTGACGCAATTGCCAGAAAGGTTAAAGGTTTTCAGGAATATTTAACCGGAGCACTTCAAGACTTAGCCCAATCAGCCGAACAACTAGAGCTTATTGTTCCACCAGTAATAGTGAAACCATCTCCCCTTGATGAAAATAAAAAAATAGAGCCTTCCAAAGAACAAGAAATTATTCATGCAGTTTCTGATACTTTCAAACCTGATGAAAATTTAATAAGAAGGTGTTTTAATCAATTTCTAGAACAACCCGATTTCTATGCAGAACCATGGAAACTAAGAAGGAGTCTAGAAAGAAATGATATTGAAATGCTTGAAGATTGGTTCTTTAGCATGGGTGGAAGGGGCGCACAACCTAGTAGAGGAAGTAGATCAAAGAATGCATTGGTAGCAGCAGGGATTATTGCAATTTTAGGTGAGTTATATGGAGAACAATTTCAAACTTTGGTGCTTGCAAGTCAACCAGAACGTCTTGGTGAGTGGAGAAGATGCCTTCAAGATGCATTAGGTCTTAACCGTGAGGATTTTGGACCAAATAGCGGGATAGTCCTTTTCGAAAGATCCGATGGATTAATTGAAAGAGCCGATAGACTAGAAGAAAGAGGCGAGCTGCCTTTAATAATTATTGATGCAGCCGAGATAAATGTAGAAGTTCCAATTCTTCAATTTCCAATTTGGCTTGCTTTTGCGGGAAGTCCTAATGAGATTTTTGAAGAAGATGAATTAATATAAAAATTGCTATTTAATTTATTTTGAATTTATTAATTCTACTTTTAGGATATTTATTTGGATCTTTTCCTAGTGGTTATTTAGCTGGAAGAATTGCTAAAGGAGTTGATATTCGTTCATTAGGTTCTGGATCTACAGGAGCGACAAATGTATTAAGGCATATTGGTAAACGCGCCGCTATTACAGTTTTTTTAATAGACGTTTTCAAAGGAATAATATCTATTTTATTAGCAAAATATTTCCTTTTAAATGATTCATGGCAAGTTGCAGTTGGTCTCTCAACACTAATCGGTCATATATGGCCTGTTTGGCTTAATTGGAGAGGAGGTAAAGCTGTCGCTACAGGTTTAGGAATATTTCTTGGACTTTCATGGCAAGTTGGGCTTGCAACATTAGGTGTCTTTCTCTTGGTTATCACAATATTTAGAATAGTATCTTTAGCTAGTGTTAGTGCTGCATTAGCTCTACCTTTAATGATGTTTATAAGCTTCAATAATACAATTATTTCTATGCCATTTTTATTAATCTCAATACTAGCTATGTTCTTAGTGATTTGGAGACATAGAGAAAACATAGCCAGACTAATGAAAGGTAAAGAGCCAAGAATTGGGCAAACCTAAGAAATTAAATAACAACTTTATTACAAAAACTTTTGAACATATTAGCCGGATCTTTTGATTTAGTGATTGCTCTGCCAATAACTAATTTTGAAGCTCCCATCTTGATCGCTTCGGATGCATCAGAGACCCTGGATTGATCGTTGATATCTGAATCTAATGACCGTATTCCAGGAGTTACCAATTCAAAGGTCTCAGGGTATACTTCACGAAGAAATTGAACCTCTCTAGGGCTGCATACACATCCTCCTAAGCCTGACTTAAATGCAATCTCTGCTAGATGCTTAACACGTTTATCAATTGATTGATTAATTAATAGATCACTAGCAAAACTTTCGCTATTCCAACTAGTCAGAATTGTAATTCCTAACAGTTTTGGTGGCTCTAAATTAACTTTAGCGGCTCCCTCAAGTGCAGCTTCATTGGCCATCTTAAGAGCATTTGTACCTGCGCAAGTGTGCAAAGAAATATACTCTGCACCAGTTTGTGAAGCTGCGAAACATGCTCTAGCAACTGTATTAGGAATATCATGAAATTTAAGATCTAAAAATATTTTTTTCCCCTTATCTCTCAATATAGACAATACATCTAGTCCTTCACTAACAAATAACTCGAGGCCAACTTTAACCCATATAATTTCGGGTATTTTTTCCATTAGATTTAAAACATTGTTCTTATCCATACCATCTAAGGCAATAATTATTTTTTCACTTGGATTATCAATATTTTTCATAAGAATCTATCAATTTGAAACACGAAGAAATTTTTTCTTTCCTACTTGCAATATTTTTCCTATAAGATCATTTGGTGTATCAAACTCTAGATTAGGATCCATAATTTTTTCACCATCAATTCTTACTCCTCCTCCAAGGATTTGTCTTCTTGCTTCACTGCTACTTGAACACATTTCCATCTTACTAAATAAATAAAATGCTTTAGCTGGAAAATTCACATTTGAAATTGAGGCTTCTGGTATTTCCTCAAGGGGATCTTGAGTACCTAAAACTAATTTTTCAGAATTAGCTTGAGCTTTTTGGGCGGCTTCAATTCCTTTAAAATTAGATGTTATTTTTAAAGCCATGAATTTTTGAACCTCTCTTGGATTTGAACTTAATTCTTTTAAGTTTTCATTAGTTAGTAAATTTAAATAACTAAAAACTAAATTATCTGGAACCTTTTCTAATTTTGAATACATAGATAATGAATCTTCATTTATGCCTACAATATTGTCTAAGCTTTTACTCATTTTTTGTGTCCCATCTAACCCAACTAAAATAGGTAATAGCATTCCAAATTGGGGTTTCTGTCCAAAGGCTCTTTGCAGATCTCGTCCCATAGCAATATTAAATTTCTGATCAGTACCACCAAGTTCTAAATCAGAATTGATTGCAACTGAATCATATCCTTGAAGAAGTGGATACAGAAATTCATGAAGAGATATGGGAGTGCCAGATTTATATCGATTACTAAAATCTTCTTTAGCCAGCATTTGACCAACTGTTGAATTTGACAAAAGTTCTATAACTTTAGACAAATTAAGATTTTCAAGCCACTCACTATTTCTTCTTATTTCTAAGCGACTAGAAGTTGAAAAATCAAGTAATGAATCTTTGGGTTCTTTACCTAAGCCTAATTGTTCAAGATAATTTAATGCATTTGCTTCAACCTCATCTTTTGAAAGCTGAATTCTAGTTTTACTTTTTCCAGTTGGGTCTCCAATCCTTGCTGTAAAATCTCCAATTATTAGTACTGCTGTATGTCCAGCATCTTGGAAAGCTCTTAATTTCCGAAAAAGAATACTATGACCTATGTGAATATCAGTTCCTGTTGGATCAATTCCAAGTTTTACACGTAAAGGATTTTCTTCTTTAGATGCAAGTTCTAATCTTTTTTGAAAGCTTTGATCTGAATCTTCGGAATTATCATAAGGGAAAAGATCATCTAAACCTCTAGAGACCCATTCAGGTAATTCATTGAATTTATTTAACATAGTCTAAACATTAAAAAGGTTAAAAATCATTTATCTAATTCAGATTTCATTCGTACTAATGTTTTATTCATCTGATCAAACATTTGATCAGGTGTAATCCCAAATTGACTCAACTGAGTCTTTAACTGTTCCACAGTCATTTTTGCCTGAAAATCTTCTGAAAGTTCAAATCGTTTCATAAATACTTTATACCTCTCCATTAAACTCTCCATACTATCAATAAACATTACTTTCCCTTCTCTATCAAATTTTCCATAATCAGATCCTAATTTCATCAGATTCTGATAATCAGTGAAAAGTTTTTTTGCCTCTTCCTGAACAATTTCGGACTCGAAAAAACTCATATCCTTAAACCAAGTTGATAGATCAATAGCTCGATTTGGAATTCAAAGACTTCCATTGATCATAACATCGAAACATTTATGAAGTTTAGACCATTTCCATGCAAAAACATTTGTATGGGTAGTGTAAATAGCCACACCACCAAAAAAATATAATTCTTACTCAAGTTAAATAAAAACTTACTAATAAAGAAAAACACTTTAAATTTGATCTTGACAAGCTAAGCTCAAAGTGTTCTAAACCAAAATAATATAAAATTTTGGGCACTTCATAATAAAAATATTAATTCAACATCTCTTTTTTATTTTAATCTTTTTAAAATGATAAAATTAAATCGGCAATACAATTTATTTAACAATAATGATTTAGATTTTTCAGCAAAAGATCATCTTCAAGATATATATATTGACAAAAAAATAATTCTAGAATGGCAAGAAAAAATCGTTAATCATCAATCTCCCATTTTTAAAAGCGGTTACAAAGATGTAAATCAATCTTCACTATTTGAATCTAGTTCAGAAGAATTAAATGAATCTTTCAATCCAATTGAGCTTACTCCTTTACCTTTAAGTTTTTGGAGATGGCCAAAAGCAATGCATGAGGGACCTGCGGTTTATTTTGTAATGGATAAAATTATTGATTCAGATGAAAATATAATTTTATATATCGGAGAAACAATTTCCGCAGAGAAAAGGTGGAAAGGGGTACATGACTGTAAAAATTATCTTTCAAATTATTCCGATTCTCTTCATAAAGCAAATATCTCAAACAAAATAAATATTCGTTTTTGGCTTGATGTTCCTAGTAAAACCAAGGAGAGAAGAAAATTAGAACAAAAGCTTATTCAAACTTGGCTTCCACCATTTAATAAAGAGACAAGGGAAATATGGGCAACGCCATTTACTTCTCAAATCAATTAGTAAAAATTGTTATCATAAATACAAGTATAAAAATTAAATGCAAATTTCAGCAGTCTCCAAAAAAATTAACGAATGGTCAGGATCAGTTCTTATTGCTGGGATTTTGGAGGGAACAATAGAAAGCCAAATTAATTTATTTAAGACAATTATAAAAGATACTTTTTTAAACCAAAGGTTTATTGATTCAAAGTTCGAAGGCAAAAAAAATCAGAATTTATCAATTGAGCTTATTGAAGGGAAAATAAAAAAAGTAATTTTTGTAGGCTTAGGCAAGGCCGAAACTCTTCGAATTGACGATCTAAGGAAGGCAGCTTCAATCTGTACTCGTAAAGTTTCAAGTCATGAGAAAAAATTAGGAATATTTTTTCCCTGGGATGCATTTGACCCTTCCTCAGCTGCATGCGCAGTTGGAGAAGCAGTTCGATTGTCATCTATTAAAGATCTTAGATTCAAATCAGACTCAAAAGAGACTACTCCAATTGATGAAGTTGAATTTATAGGCTTGGACAGCAAAATCACTAAATCAGCCATTGCTGAAATAAATCCAATTTGCGAAGGAGTTAAATTTGCAAGAGAGCTTGTTTCAGCCCCCCCCAATATTCTTACCCCACATCAAATGGCGAAAGAGGCTGAAAAATTAGCCGTTGATTATGATCTAGATCTAAAACTTCTTGACAAAAAAGAGTGCGAAGAGCATGGAATGGGAGCCTACTTAGCGGTTGCTAAAGGATCAGATCTAGAACCTAATTTTATACACTTAAAATATTCTCCAAAAACCGCAAAACACAAAGTCGTATTAGTCGGCAAAGGTTTAACTTTTGACTCTGGTGGCTACAACTTAAAAGTAGGTGCTTCTCAAATTGAAAAAATGAAGTACGACATGGGAGGAAGTGCTGCTGTTCTTGGAGCAGCAAGAGCAATCGCAGAACTAAAACCAAGCAACACCGAGGTTCATTTTATTGTTGCTGCTTGCGAAAATATGATTAACGGTTCTGCATTGCATCCTGGAGATGTCATCAAAGCATCGAACGGAAAAACCATTGAAGTAAACAATACTGATGCAGAAGGAAGATTAACTTTAGCTGATGCTTTGGTGTATTCATGCAAACTCAAGCCTAACGCCATAGTTGATCTGGCGACTCTTACTGGAGCTTGCGTGATTGCGTTAGGAGATGAAATAGCTGGGTTATGGACTGACGATGATCAGCTCTCTGAACAATTAACTAAAGCTGCAGGCAAAGCTGGAGAGGGTATTTGGAGGATGCCTATGCAAGATTCATACAAATCTGGAATTAAATCATCTATTGCCGATTTACAAAACACAGGGCCTAGACCAGGAGGATCAATTACTGCTGCATTGTTTCTTAAAGAATTTGTGAACTCAAGCATTCCATGGGCTCACATTGACATAGCAGGTACATGTTGGACTGAAAAAGATAGAGATATAAATCCAAAGGGTGCAACTGGGTATGGAGTAAGAATGTTAGTTAACTGGATAAAAGAATTGAATCTCAGAGCGCATTAATATATTTACTTAATCCAAAGATCAAAAATATATATTTAAGATCTTTGGATTAAGTAAATGATTACTATTTATATTCTCCCCATACCTTTTTAAGTCTATTATCTCTTCCACAACTTGTTCTATAGAAATTATATTTAAGTGGATTTTTAGCAGCAAAGTCCTGGTGATATTTCTCTGCTATCCAAAAGTTTCTTGAATCAAGAATATCAACTTTTAATTGGTCTAAGGGTATATTTAATCCAACAGAAATATTTTCTTGACTCTCTTTTGCAGCTCGCTCTTGTTCTTGATTCGATGTAAAGATAACAGGCTTATATGAATCACCTCTATCACAAAACTGTCCCCTACTATCAAATGGATCAATATTAAACCAATACTGTTTAAGTAACTCTTTATAGCTAATAATATCTGAATCAAAACTAACTTTCACAACCTCTTGATGCCCACTATGATTTTCATATGTAGGATTAATTAAATCACCTCCGGAATATCCACTTTCTACCGAAACTACTCCATCTAGTTTCTCTAGATCATGTTCTAGGCACCAAAAACAACCTCCTGCAAAAATAGCTTCTTCTGTTCCGGCAAATGCTTGCAGCGGACAAAATATTAAAAGTTGCATCAGCGTGCAAAATACTATAAGTTTTCTGAAGATTTGATTCATAGGAATTATTTAACTAATAAGTCCAGAATATCCTTTGATGCTCTATCTGTAACTCCAGGCTTTCCTAATTTATCTTTTAATCTCTTATAGCCAAGCATTATCTCATCTTTAGTCGAAGTATCCTCAAGGATTCTTAATGCTGCATTAAAAATCCTTTCAGCTTTAAAGTCCTCTTGAATGAACTCTGGTATTAACATTTTATTTAAAAGAAGATTAACTGGAGAAATATATTTAACATTAAATCTCAATAAATATTTTGCCAAAATAGCAGTAACTCTACTTACTTTATATCCAACTATTTGTGGAACTGAATTTAGAGCTAATTCCATATTTATCGTACCAGACTTAGTCAAAGCAAGATGAGCAGCTGAAAATAAAAATGGCTTTATATCATCAACTTCATTCGACAAAATAATCCTTCCAGATACGCCATATTCTTTCAATGAAATATTTAATAATTTATCAAATTCTTTTAAACCAGAAGGTATTAAAACAGTAATAGAAGGGTCCTTTTCTTGAAGAAGCTTAGCCGCTTTAAGTAATGTTGGTAAAATATATTTAAGCTCTTGTTTTCGAGAAGCAGGAATAAGAAGAAGAAGCTTTTGATCAGGTTTTAAGCCTATTCTCTTAAAAGATTCTTCTTTAGTAGGAATATTTTGATAAAAATCCAACATTGGATGACCAACAAATTTTACATTTCCTCCCTTATTCGAATAAAACTTAGCTTCCGCTTCAAAGATAGCTAATATTTTATCTGTAAAACCAATCAAATCGGTTGTACCCGAATCACCTAATCTCCATGCCCATTCCTGAGGCGCAATATAATAAATTATTGGAATATTAGGGAACTTTTTTTTAACTTTTAACCCTAGTCGAATATTTGGCCCCATATAGTCAATTAAAACAACGGCATCAGGAGGGGAAGAACTTAGGTAATTATCAATTTTCGATTGTGCATTTAAAGTTGGCAGGACGTAAGGAAGAGCTTCTAAAAAACCAATTGCACCTATTGAAGAAGTATTAGATATTAATTGGGCTCCAGATTCCCTCATCCTCTCACCACCTAGAGCGATTATCTTTAATTCAATTTTTCTTTTTTCTGCATTAATCTTTAAAGCCTTTATTAATAAACTTCCCTGCAAATCCCCAGAGACTTCACCAGTACTAATTAACAACTTCATTCTTTATTTAGTTGCCATTAAAGAAGGCATTGGCCCCCTTCTACCTTTACCAATAGAGAGTTCTATAAATCCACATAATCTTTCGGAGGATTGGTATAAATTCTCTTGTCTTGCAATTTTTAAACCATCAGAAATTACATTTTCAGATTTAAATAGTAAGTTCCAAACCTTTTTCAATTGTATATATTCTTCTTTATTCTCTTTATCTATACTCTTCCTTTTAATTCCAACTTTATTTAGCCCCCGCATTCTTCCTGGATGTCCTTCTGCTAAGCAATATGGAGGAACATCTCTATCAACTCTTGTCATGCCTCCAATCATAGCTAAATAACCAATATGAACAAATTGATGTATTCCCAAACAACCTCCTATAACAGCTCGATCTTCAACGACAACATGACCTGCAATCTGTACACTATTAGCTATGACTACACTGTTTCCAATTTCACAATTATGTCCTAAATGTGAATAAGCCATTAACAAATTTTGATCTCCAACTATAGTTTTCTCGCCTTTAAAGGTAGCCCTATTAATAGTTACACATTCCCTAAAAGTATTATTATCTCCAATTAACACATCAGTAGAGTCTCCTTTATATTTTAAATCTTGGGGTTCCAATCCAATACATGCTCCTGGAAAAATTTTATTATTTGATCCTATTTTTACTTTTCCCTCAATAATTACATTTGGTCCAATCCAAGTATTTGGACCAACAATCACATCTGGACCGATAACGGCCCCTGAACCAACACTTACACCTTTCCCAAGTTCAGCCTTAGGAGATACATCTGCAAAGTCATGAATATTAACTTTGTTATCTCGTTTAAAGCTTTCAGAATATTCAAGTTCACTCATCACTTCAATCCATAAGGGAGAACATCAAATCTCCCGAACAAACCAAATTTTCACCCACTTTTGCTTCTCCCCTAACCTTCCCAAATCTCTTCCTTTTAATGCTTATCAATTCGCAAGATATTAATAATTGATCTCCAGGAACCACTGGTCGTCTAAACCTAACTGCGTCAATCCCAGCAAAAACAAACAGCCCTTTTGGAAGATCGGGCATTTGTGAAACAATCAAACCACCGACCTGAGCCATTGCTTCAACTATTAAGACTCCAGGCATTAAGGGTCTCTCAGGGAAATGGCCTTGAAATTGAGGCTCATTAAGAGTGACATTCTTTATAGCTAAAGCTTTTTTTCCTGGATCATGTTCTATCACTCTGTCAACAAGCGCAAAAGGATATCTATGTGGCAAAAGCCCCATTATTTGCTCACTATTTAAAACAGGTGGTTCGGAAGGAGAGATGTCAGTCAAAATCAGATTTAATTAAGTTAATACCTTTTGAAGAGAAGAGGCAAATTCCGCATGAAGAGCGTGAGACCCTTTATAAACAAAAATTTGCGCTTTCGGCAATCCAACAAAAGCTAAATCTCCAATCAAGTCAAGCAATTTATGACGCACTGGTTCGTTTGCAAATCTCAAGGGTGGATTCACCCAAGAATCACCATTACAAACCAGCGCATTTTCAAGAGCTCCTCCTTTAATTAGACCAGCTTTCTTTAATTCTTCTAACTGATCAAGAAAGCCAAAAGTTCGTGCAGGTGCAATTTCTTTAACAAAATTATTTGGGGACAGCTCAATAGAGAACATTTGCTGTCCAATTGCCTTGTATGGGAAATCAATCAAACCTACTAATTTCAATTTTTTTGATGGTATTGCAAAAATCACACTTTCTCCTTTGCTTACAAAAATTGGAGATTTAAGTTTTGGCCTTGGTTTAGGAGGTGTTATGGATTTAACCATTCCTACCTTTTGAATCTCTTCGATCCAACCAATAGCAGAACCATCAAGTAAGGGAATCTCACTGCCATTTATTTCCATAAGTGCATGAGTCAAGCCTGCTCCAATTAGTGACGCCAACAAGTGTTCTACGGTAGCTACTTTTTTTTCATTCAAAACAAGAGTTGTACATAAAGGAGTATTCCTTACTTGCGAAATATCTATGGGAATAACTTTATTTGGTTCATCTGAAAAAGATAAATGAAAGCCTGGTAATTCTATTGGTTTAAGTATGATTTTACATTTTAACCCTGAATGTAATCCAACACCTTCTTTTTTAATTTCATTCCTAAGCGTCCAACCTTGTTCATAATCATCGGGGAAAGAAAACACTAGAACTTCCAACCAATCCCAATGTTATATCTCCAATGACCACTAAAATCCTGACTAGCAGCCTCTATCCGAATGGGGCCAACGGGAGTATTAATGACTGCTCCTGGTCCTACAGAAAAACCTGATCCTGGCTTTTCAAGGATTTTGCCAGGCTTGCCAGGGACATACGACTGGGAGCCAAAATCAGATCCTGCATCAAAAAATAACGATCCAGAAACCAATCGCCAAATAGGGAATCTATATTCCGCTGTTGCTTCTCCATAATTTCTTGAAACTCCTAGATCACAAGAACTCCAACCTCTAACAGAACTAGTCCCACCCAAGCAAAATGCTTCGTAAGGGGGCAGGTCTCCAACTATTGTTCCAATTTTTGCTTGAAAACCAATCGATTGGGGGCAATCAGTTTTTTCACCAGACTTAGGTCGACAACCCTTATGAAACTTCAACAAATTAACAGGATAAAAACGTGAATAACTGATTCTAGTTCTATTAAAAGTTGGAGAATCTTCTCCTAAAGTAATAAATTGTTCTGAACCTATATTGAAATAATCCCCTGAAGTCGGATTCCTTGAATTATCTAAATTATTATAAGTAATAGCACTTTTAAAACTAACAAGTGTATTTTCTGTAGAGCAATTATATGCGACACAAATAACTTCATTTTTAGGAACTTTACCTTCCTTAAAATTTGTAGATGCTACACCGTATGGTCTTTTATCTCCTGCATAGTCTATAGGTTTAACTTTCTGAAAGTTTGCACCTACTAATACACTCCAAGGAACCTTTTTTAGAGGCTGACCTCCATTT
Source organism: Prochlorococcus sp. G4PB17 (assembly GCF_059772445.1). Classification (NCBI taxonomy): domain Bacteria; kingdom Bacillati; phylum Cyanobacteriota; class Cyanophyceae; order Synechococcales; family Prochlorococcaceae; genus Prochlorococcus; species Prochlorococcus sp. G4PB17. The sequence continues at coordinate 907,033 of NZ_CM186288.1, forward strand.
AGTGGTCTTGCGAAAGAGAAACCTCCGCCTGTTCGCTCCAAGACAATAGAATCACCCTCATAATCAAACCAGCTAAATTGAGGTGCAAATTTCTTGGCTGAAGAAAGATTAGCAAATGGGCCAGTTTCAACTAAGACATTATTGTTACTTAAATCTAAATTATGAGATTGATTAGTGTCATAACTTATTGATGAATTAGCTGCCTCATATCTATCTGCAACTCCACGGATACTTCCCCCATCTTGACTCCTAAACTCTTGAGGAACTTCTCTACTTAAATATAGTGAAGTTCTAAAGGATGTTCTATGCTTATCATTTTTAATCCAGGGGTCATATAAAGAAAGGTTTAAGAGTGCTCCATATTCTCCATAGGTCAGATTCATATTGGATGACCATGACCTTCCAACAAGATTAGACTCCTGTAATCCAATCTGACCAAATACACCTTGAGCCCCACTATAACCAAGACCTCCTGTCAAAGATCCAGTTCTTTGCTCGGTTATACCCAATAAAACTATAATCTTTCCAGGTTCAGAATTAACAGGTTTAAGAGTAACTTTTACATCATTAAAAAGTGAAGTAGAATATAATCTTTTAATATCAGATTCTAATTTAGATCTATTAAAAATATCTCCTACTTTAGTAATCAACTCTCTTTCAATTACCCATTTTTTTGTTTTCCCCTTTATTAACCTACCTTTTTCATCTTCTATATTTCCATCTTCATCAATAAAGTTAATCTCAATTCCAGCAATATATCCTTCTAAAATATTAAGCTCAACTATTCCATCTTTTGTTACACGACTTGGACCAGATATCCTTGCCAAAGAGTAGCCATTAGAATTATACCAATCTTTGATTTCTTTTATCCTTATTTGAAGAGTATTTAGATTTAAAGTTTTACCATAGTCATTATTAAAAATCTTATCTAATTTTGTATTTGAAAGTTTTTTCTCAACAGGCAAGATATTTATCCTATTTAAGATTGGATTTGGTTCAACTTTAATCAGAAGTTTAACTCCAGAGGCAGTCTGCAAAGATTCAATTTTTGCACCTGAGAAGAAACCCGATGAGTAAATACGATCTAAGTCTTTCTTTACTTCCTCACTTATAACTTTACTCCCAGGTCTAATTAGCATTGCATCATAAGCAATAACTTCCAAGAGTTCTTTTTCAGGATGATCTTCAAGACCTTGAATAATTATCTCTGATATTAATACTCTTTTTTCTTCAGTTGCTTTATTTTCATCTTCTTGATTCGTTTCTTCAGCAATTAGTCTTCTATCTAATATGCGATTCAATTCATTATCATTAAGCTGATTATTATATTGAGAGTTTTCATTATGCTGATTAATAGAAAATAATTTTTTTTCTTCTGAGACTATTCCAGATGCTTTTATTTCTCCTAAAAGACTAATAAAAGGAATTGTCAAAGCAAATGCAGATAAACTTTTGCTTATTAATTTTGTATTCGAGTTGGCGTGTCTTTTGAACATAGTTTTCAAACGAATTTCATTTAAACGACTGAATTACTAATAGAGAAAAATTTGCTTAAGTAGCCTTCGAGGAGTCTTTTTCTATACGTTTCAAAATCTCCTCATAGGCGTCTATCACACCTCCAAGATCTTGCCGAAAGCGGTCTTTGTCAAGGATACGTTCCTTAGGATCAGAATTTTTTTTATCCCAAAACCTACAATTATCTGGACTTATTTCATCCGCCACCACAATTTTTCCTGAGGAATTAGTTCCAAATTCTAATTTAAAATCAACCAATAGGAGATCAAGTGAATCAAAATATTCTTTTAAAATTCTATTAACATGTCTAGTAATTTTTTTTACTTCTTCCATCTGAATATCACTTATCAAATCAAGCAACTTTAGTCTTCCTTCTGTAAGTATAGGATCCCCCAATTCATCATCTTTATAATATAAATCCATTAGTGGAGGGATTAATATTGTTCCTTGGTCAATTGGTGTTTCTCTGCATAATGATCCAGTAGCAATATTACGAATAACAACCTCTAAAGGAATTACTTTAATTTTTTCAGCGATCATAAATGTTTCTGAATGAAGTTTTAAGAAATGAGTAGGGATTCCATTAAATTGAAGCAATTTAAAAAGTGCTGCAGAAATTTTGCAATTCAAACGACCTTTACCCTCAATCTCTGATCGTTTTTTTGCGTTAAAGGCTGTAGCATCATTTTTGAACTCTATCAAAACCCTATCTGGGTTTTCACAAGCAAAAACTCGTTTTGCCTTACCTTCATAAATAAGGTTTCCTTGGATATGATTCATTAATGACACTCATATCAAATTAGTATAAATAGACAATGATTAAAAAATCACCTCAATCAAAACAAATTTATTTAAAAACTAAAAAGCAAACAATTCAAAAATTGATTGGCCCAGAACTAATTAACTATTAAAAGCTAATTTTAAGTTCCTCTAAACTTCTTTTTCAATATAGCAAGAAAAAAACTATGGCAAAGAATCAAAACGACATTGGAATAAATCAATTAAAAAGGATTTTAATTGTTGGAAGTGGTGGAAGAGAAAACTCAATTGCTTGGGCATTATCGAAAAATATTTCTATTGAACAAATATATGTTTGTCCTGGGAATGGAGGCACCGCCAATTTCGAAAAATGTATTTGCCTAGAACTTGAATCTAAAGAGGAAGAAACAATTATTTTTGAATGTATTAGGTTGCAAATTAATTTAATTATTATTGGTCCTGAAATTCCTTTGGCTGAAGGATTAGCTAATAAAATGCGCGAAGCAGGATTAACAGTTTTTGGTCCCTGCAAAGAAGGTGCTCAATTAGAAGCAAGTAAAGACTGGGCAAAGACTTTAATGATAGAAAACAATATACCTACAGCCAATTACTGGACCACAGAATCTAAAGAGGACGCACTAAAAATTCTCGACAGTTTCAACCAACCTCTTGTTGTCAAAGCTGACGGTCTTGCCGCAGGTAAGGGTGTAACTGTTTGTGAAACAATTGAAGAATCTAAGTATGCAATTGAAGAAGTCTTTTCAGGAAAATTTGGGTCTTCAGGGAACAAAGTAATTCTTGAAGAAAAAATTGAAGGACCAGAGGTCTCTATTTTTGCTCTATGTGATGGAGAAAAATTAATTGTTCTTCCTCCAGCACAAGATCACAAAAGGTTGCTTGAAGGGGACAAAGGTCCAAATACAGGTGGAATGGGAGCTTACGCACCTGCACCTTTAATTAACGAAAAAGATTTGAAAGAATTAACTGAACTAATTCTTATCCCAACACTAAAAGGTTTAATAAAAAGGAAAATCAAATATATCGGAGTAATTTATGCAGGGTTAATGCTTACCACATCTGGACCAAAAGTTATTGAATTTAATTGCCGCTTTGGCGACCCAGAATGTCAAGCACTAATGCCATTAATGGGAGAAGAATTTGCATCTGTACTTTTTTCATGCGCTCGTGGTGAGGCAGAAAAGGCACCAAAGCTAACATTTAATAATTTGTGCAGTGTTTGTGTAGTTGCTGCATCAAAGGGATATCCTGAAAAGCCACAAAAAGGTGATCAAGTAAATATAAATTTTCAATCAAATTCCTCACTCCAAGTTTTTCATGCTGGAACCACAAGAGATCAATTTAACAATATAATTACAACAGGAGGTCGAGTGCTTTCGGTAGTTGCTCAAGAAGATAGCTTCGAAAGTGCCTTCGAATTGGCCTACGATAGTTTAAATCAAATCAACTTTGATGGTATGCATTATCGCAAAGATATTGGTTACCAAATAAGAAATATTTAAAATTTAGGTTTAGTTAATGAACAATCAAAATTCAAATTCAAATAATAATTTTTCGCCTCCAGATGAAGAGCAATTATTTGAGTTTTCTAGATTATCCAGAAAAATAACTTCATGGTGGTCTAGATTTAATCTAAGGTCGAAGTTACTAGCAATTGGAACGCTAGTAGTTAGTTTTATAATGACACTTATTACATTCTTTGCTTTAAGTAGCATACAAAAAGATGCAGGAATGAATGATACAAGATATGCCAGAGATTTAGGATTATTACTATCAGGAAATGTTACAGAGTTAGTAGCTAATAATCAAAAAAGAGAACTTTTTAATGTTGCTGAGAAGTTCTGGCGTTCAAGCAGAAATTTAAGGTACATTTTTTTCACCGATCCAGATGGTTTTGTCAAACTGGGTATCCCTGTAAGTGCTACAAACTCAGAGCCAGAAGACGAAGCCGCTTTACAACTTACAAGAAAACTGCAATTACCTAATGAATTAAAGAAACAACCTCAATTTCCATTAATCAGACAACATTCAACTCCTCAAGGTCAAGTAACTGACGTTTTCGTTCCAATGCTTTGGAAGGGTGAATATTTGGGCACCTTGGCTCTAGGAGTAACACCTAATAAAAAAGCCCTTGCGACAGCAGCATTAACTAGAGAGATTACTGTTGCTGTATTTATTTCAATTTGGGTATTAGTAATAATCGGAGCAGTATTTAATGCTCTAACAATCACAAGACCAATTAGAGAATTGGTTATTGGAGTCAGAGAAATTGCCAAAGGTAATTTCAAATCAAGAGTAGATCTCCCAATGAGTGGGGAACTAGGAGAGCTTTTAAATGGGTTTAATGCAATGGCATCTAAATTAGAGGACTATGATGCTGCGAATATTGAGGAATTAAAAGCTGCTCAAGTTAAACAACAATCTCTTATAGCCACTATGGCTGATGGTGCTCTTCTTCTCGACGAGGAAGGTAAAATTGTTTTAGTTAATCCCACTGCCAGAAGACTGTTTCGCTGGGAAGGAAGAAATCTTGAAGGGCAAAAGTTATTAACTCAACTTCCTGACTTACTTATAAAAGAATTAGAAACACCCATAACATCTCTTTTAAATAATTTTGGAGATAGTGATGACTTACGTTGTAATCTTGAAGAACCTCCAAGAACACTTCGTATTGTTTTAAAATCGGTCAGGGATACAACTGGTGAAAACATTAAAGGTATTGCAGTTACCGTTCAAGATCTCACTAGGGAAGTTCAATTAAATGCAGCACAAAAAAGATTTATTAGTAATGTTTCGCATGAGCTAAGGACACCTTTATTTAATATAAAAAGCTATGTAGAAACTCTTTATGATCTTGGAGAACAGCTTACAAAAGATGAGCAAAAAGAATTTTTAGGTGTAGCTAATTCAGAGACAGATAGACTTACTAGATTAGTTAATGATGTTCTAGACCTATCGAAATTAGAATCTGGTAGAACTATCCAATTAGAACCAATAAATATAAAAGAAGCTATTGAGCAAACCCTAAGAAATTACAAACTAAATGCCGAAGATAAAAATGTTAAATTAACACTAAACCTAGAAAACAACTTACCGTTTGTTTTAGGTAACTGGGATATGTTGCTTCAAGTTTTAGATAACCTTGTAGGCAATGCGCTTAAATTCAGTAATGATGGAGGGATAATTAACTTAAAAGCTTATACCTGGCCAGATATATGCGTTGCCTCACAAGTTGATCCAGATAATAAAGCTCCTCATTGTGAGATTCTATCTCCAATGCCTAAAATCAGATTAGAGGTCTCTGATACAGGGTGTGGTATTTCAGATATCGATCAACAAAGAATATTTGAACGTTTTTATAGAGTAGAGGACTCTGTTCATACAGAAGTAGGAACTGGTCTAGGGCTTTCAATTGTTAAGGGTATCGTTGATAAACACGGAAGTGAAATAAGAATGGCTAGCGAACCAAATACTGGAACGACTTTTTGGTTTGAACTTCCACTTGAAGACTCTGATGCTGATCAGTTATTACTAAAGTCTGCAAGAAAAAACTGGGAGATAGAAAATGATAATTCTTTAGTTTTATAGAAACCACTATTCATTTGACTGAATGCTTTTGAATACTCCTGGAATCTGATCTTCATTATTAATACGATGAGGGGCTCCACTGAAAATCTGCTCAAAATTAGAGAATGAGTCTTTAATTTCAGGACCATCATTAGTAATAATATATTCGCGAATCCTTTTGTCATGCCAGGATCCGCGCATTTTAAAGACATTTATTGCTCTTGCCATTTCACCTCTTATTTCTACATATTGCAAAAGCAAAATAGTATCAGTTATTGTTGATATATGGGAATCAGTTATTGAGTGACTTCCCATAAATTCTTCCGCAGTATTTGTAAAGAATCCTGCTATTTCTTCCTGTTTTGCATAGCCGGTAACACCAATAACGAATTGCCTAAATGCATTCAAACTTACACCTCTAGCTAATGCAGAAAGAGAATCAATTGCCATTCTTGAGGGTTTATATTCACAAATCTCTGATTTAATGATTTGCAAATGGTCTTCAAGCCCAGTTGATTCTGGATATGCACAAATAATCTTTAATAATCCTTCAGCTTCCATTTTTTCAAAGTCAATCCCCCAGCTGGTTGCATTACGAAGCAGTTGTGCTCTTGATTCCTCATAAGCAAAAAGTATTGTTCTTTCCTTATTTAAATAAGCGTCCTCAACGAACTTAGAAACCAGCATTGTTTTTCCAGTACCAGTTGCACCAGTTGCAAGAATGATTGAATCTTGAAAATACCCACCTCCACACATTTCATCTAAATCGGGGACACCTGAACTAATCCGAATATTTGATGATCTTTGAGTTAATCTCATTGCACCCAAAGGAAATGCAACTATTCCATGAGCACCCATAGTGAAGGGGAATTCACCCTTCATATGTGTAGTACCCCTTAATTTTAGGATTTCCACAGTTCTTCTTCTTTTCTCTGCCTCTAACACATTCCTCAAAATGACAACATTGTCAGAAACAAATTCTTCAACTCCATATCTAGCAATTGGACCATATTCCTCTATCCTTTCAGTTGTCATAACAGTAGTAACTCCTATTTCTTTAAGCCTTGCTATCAGTCGGAAGATCTCTCTTCTAACGACATAAATGGCATCATATTGTTGAAAAACTGCGGTCATAGAATCTATAGCAACTCTCTTAGCTTTGAATTTTCTAATTGCATAACTAATCCTCTCAATTAATCCTGACAAATCAAAACTTCCAGCAACGTCTTGTCCATCTGGATCTGGTGATGCATCTAAAATAAAAAGTTTATTTTGATCAATTAATTCTTGTAAGTCCCAACCAAAACTTGCTGCATTTCTAATGATATCTAAGGGCGATTCTTCAAAAGTAACGAAGACCCCAGGTTCATCAAAATTACAAATCCCATGATGAAGATATTGCAAAGAAAAAACTGTTTTACCTGTTCCAGATGTTCCGCTTACAAGAGTGCTTCTCGCATTCGGCAAACCTCCATGACAAATATCATCAAAGCCCTCTATTCCTGTAGGGAGTTTTTGAACCTGCATTGTTACTCGAATCTTTTTAAATAAAGAACGTAAAAGCTCTTATATAGAAACATAATAAACAAATATCAAGAATGGTTAATTCTCGGGTGGACTTAAGAATTCATTTACTTCTTGTTTTAATAGCTCCGTTATTTATCTGAAGAATAAAACATTTCTTTATCAGATAATTCATCATATAAGAGGTCTAAGCCAATTAAAACCTTTTCTCTATCTGAAAGGTCACCAATTATTCTTCTGACAGGTGGAGGTAGGATCTTGGCCAACGTTGGAGTAGCAAGAATTTTATCTTCTTCGGCTAATTGTGGACTTTTTAAAACATCAATTACTTTAAGAGCATATACCCCTTTGAATTCACTTTCCAAGATTTCGCGCAAAGTATTCAAAGCTCTCATTGAGTTTGGTGTATTCCCAGCCACATAAAGCTTGAGAATATATGTCTTCCTTACACTCATTTAAAAACCTCCAAAAATCACAGGAACATTTGTCCTTAATTAAATCTTGACTAAGTAAGCCGTAAAAAGCGAAAATGTTAGTTTGTTTTTCGATTACGATTAAGGCCAAATCGATTTTTAAATTAAAAGAGGAGAATTCCATCTTTAACTTATTTCGAGCCTTAACGTGTCACCAATAATCATGGCTGATAAAAAATCAACTCCAAAAAAGGAAACTCAAAAAAAAGAAACTTACGCGATAGTCGAAGCTTCGGGGAAACAATTTTGGCTTCAACCCAACCGCTACTACGATTTAGATAGATGCCAAGCGGAAGTCAATGATGTTTTGACAATAGAAAAAGTTCTTTTAGTTAGTGACGGCAAGGATTTAAAACTTGGAAAACCTTATATAAAAGATGCGAAAGTAGAAATAAAAGTCTTAGAACATAGAAGAGGTCCCAAAATAATTGTCTATAAAATGAGGCCAAAGAAGAAAACAAGACGAAAAAATGGACATCGTCAGGAGCTCACACGAGTTTTAGTTCAATCAATTTCTATAGGAACAAAATCAAAAAAATCGAAAGATTCCAAAACTACTACTGGTAAAGTAGAATCTGATTGATTTTAATTAAAAAATTACATAACCCATGGCTCATAAGAAAGGCACTGGATCAACTAGAAATGGAAGAGATTCAAACTCCAAAAGACTTGGTGTGAAAGCCTATGGTGGAGAAAAAGTAACAGCTGGATCTATTCTTATTCGTCAAAGAGGAACATCAATTCTTCCTGGAATTAATGTGGGAAAGGGAAAAGACGACACACTTTTCGCTTTAACTGATGGTTCTGTACATTTTGAAAGTATTCGCAGAGGCCTAAGAAACAGAAAAAGAATTAATATTTCTGCTGCAAAATCAATTTAATTTTTTTGTCAATGGTTTATAAGCTCTAGTAGTAATTAAGAACGGGTGAAAGACCTCTTGATAATTTTTTTGTAGGGTAAAGAAGAATTTTCTTATCATATCTGGATCATCAAAATGAAAAGGATATTCACCATTTTTTCCTTTGTAAAAATACCAATTCATTAAAGCAACCCCTTTAGGGGAAAGTTTCTCCAAAAAAATCTCTAATTGTTTTGATGGATCAGGAAGATGTTCTAGCACATCAAGGCAAATAACAGAGTCGAATATCACATTTGATACGCTTTCTAAATCTCTATGAACTGAAATCTGATTCTCAATACCTAATTGCTTCGCCCTTAGCTCTACGAAACTTCTATTTTGAGGATTAAGATCTATAAACCATACATGTTCAACATCAGGGAGCAATGAAGCAGCAAGAGCGTGCGTGCCAATACCTCCTCCAAAATCCAAAACTTTTCCAAAAGCAAATTGTTGTTGTAGTCGAAGAGTATCAGCTATGTAATTAGAACTGTTTAAATGCCATGATGCTAGGTCTATTAAATGAGCATCACCAACTTTTTCTTCATAAAAATCATCAGCATCATTCTTATTAAAAGCACCTGGGTGCAATGCTGCCAAATCATCAACACCGTTAATTAATCTTTGATCTAATTGCTCATTATTTATATGAAGAAAATTGGTAAGGTGATTTTTCAAATTAAAGCCATCTTCAAGGAAGCGAGAAACACTTAAATCCATATTGCTCATATTATTTGGCTCACTGAACGCACTGAGTTATAACTTTAAATGTTCAGGGTTACTTGAACAATCTTTTTATAAAAGCTTCAACCTGCAATATTAGTTTTGGAAAAGCCTTTTGGATTTGTTGTAATTGATAAGCCTGCTGGGCTTACTTCACATGATTGCGTAAATAGACTTCGAAAAGTATTTGGAATCAAAAAAGTTGGACATGCAGGAACTCTTGACCCATTAGTAACGGGAGTCCTTCCTATAGCAATTGGAGATGCGACAAGATTAATCTCCTATTTACAAGGTTCGAAAGCTTATAAAGGCATAATTCAACTTGGCTCCTCTACATTCACTGATGATATACAAGGAGAAGTTATACAATCAACAAGTTGGCCATTAATCAGCGAAACTAATTTAAATGATCTACTAAATAATTTTAGAGGTGAGATATTACAAAAGCCTCCTATATTTTCTAGTGTTCACATTGAAGGAGAGAGGGCGTACAAGAAAGCAAGAAGAGGAGAAAAATTTAATTTAACTCCTAAAAAAATTAATATAAACAAATTAGATTTATTAAGCTGGTCTCAAAATAAAGGGGAATTAATAGTTGAAGTAGACTGCTCAACAGGGACATATATTAGATCACTAGCCAGAGATATTGGAGATGAAATTGGATGTGGTGCTTATTTAAAAAGTTTAAGGCGTACAAAAGCATTTAATTTTAATGAACATCATGCAGTTTTACTTCCAGAGAAATTAGAATTTTATCCTGAAGAAAATAAGCCTAAGATACTAAATCCAAAAACATTTTTTGACCATCTTTCTTCCTTTAAATTAAGTTCTAAAGAAGAAATCTTAAGATGGCGTACAGGGAGAGAAATAAGCTATAAAAAACAGATTGAAAGTTTTAATTTGTTAAGAAAGTATGGAACCAAAAAGGGTAGCTATAATAATAAAATGATACTAGTATTTGATCAGGATGAGAACATCGCAGGTATAGCAAATTTAGAAGATGATTTAACAATTAAACCCAAAGTTGTTTTCAATGCAATTGGATAAAAATAATTCCATATAAAAACTAATAATAATTAAAAGTGAATTAAATTATATTTTTAATAGGTTTTTATTTGTACTCCAGTATAATAATGTTTGAGGATATTTCGAAAACTTGCCCCCTTTTCCGCCATTGCTTTCGCTCCCCATTGACTCATACCTACTCCATGCCCAGCCCCATAACCTTTTACCAATAAAAAATAATCTATTGGGATTTTTGGAAGAGGATAAAGTACTAAATCAGAAACTACTGTATTATCTAAATTAAAGTTATTTTTATTATTAGAATTAATTTCTTTAAAGAATTTATGTTGACTAGTTTTATTAAATTTTAACTCTAGCTCAAACTTATTACTAAGTAATTTAAGGTTTTTTCTTAAAGTTTTACCAGAAATATTTTTAGTACCATTGGGTCCATAAAGTCTAACCTCTAAGACTCTATCACTATTACTTTTTTTTAAAATTTGGATACCATTTAGTCCGCCCAATTCAGGAAATATCGCATTCAATTCTAAAGAAGTAAATTTTCTTGACCATCTATATTTTTTACTATTTTGATCATAGTCAATAACACTCTTTAAATATGGCAACTGATACTTCCAGACTTGACCACTGTTTTCAGTCATACCACCAGAACTACTATGAAAAACTGCCTCTATAAGTCTATTTTTATAAAACAAAGCTAGTGAATTTGTACTTTTAACTGCCCTATTTATTATTGCTGTTTCAGCTTCAAGTCCTAAATAAACTTGACTAGCTTGAGTAGAATGAATATCGAATAATTCATTTTTTTCTAAAAATTTTAAAGCATATGTCCTAGCGGCAATTGCTTGAGCTTGAAGTGCTGCGAGTGGAAATTCTTTAGGCATTTCACTACCAACAACACTTTGCAAATATTTCTCTAGTTTTAAATTATTTATTATTTGCAATTTCTTATTATTTAATAAAATTCTTAATTCTCCCGCATATCTTCTATTGTTATACCAAATCCCACGTTTATCGTTATTTTTAAGAATTAAATTAAAGTTATCAGGCAAATCAAACCATGAATTTAGATTGTTATTGATAGAATATCTAACTTTATCATTATTAAAGATAATATCTATAGATTTAATACTTTTATGTTTAGAAGATATCCCTTTAACAACAATAGATTTGAGACCATCTGCTCTAAATCTTGCCTTCTTTTCTTGACCTATTAAGACGCGAATTATAGGCTCTTGGGCCGCAGTCGCCTTTAATGGAGAAATGAATAATATGGCTACACAGATTATGACCCATCCAGACTTATTTTTAGGTGATGTGCTCAAAATAAAAATTGGATTTAGGTACTAATTCTGCCTATAAGAAAGATGATCTACCAGTGGTCAAAGCTATGAATGGCACCATTGATTAAAAGGAGAAAATTTGCAAATAACTTTCCTAGGAACAAGTTCAGGGGTTCCCACTCTGACAAGAAACGTATCAGCAATGGTATTTAAACCTCCTCAAAGATCAGATTTGTGGTTGTTCGATTGTGGCGAAGGTACACAACATCAGTTCATCAGAAGCAATCTTAAATTATCTCAAATAAAAAAAATTTTCATAACCCATATGCATGGGGACCATATCTATGGTCTACCAGGACTTTTAGCAAGTATTGGTTTGGCTGGTAGCAGCTCTGGTATTGAGCTTTATGGGCCAGCACCTCTTAAAGATTTTATCGATGCTTGCTTATATAACAGTTCAAGCAGATTGGCTTACTCTTTGACATTTCATAAAGTTGAGAATGCTGCCTTTCAAAAAGAAATATTATTTGAAGATTCAGACTTAGAAGTCAAAGCTGCTCCTCTCAAGCATCGAATTCCATCTTTTGCGTACAGAGTAAATCAGAAATCCAGACCAGGCAGATTCGACATAGACAAAGCAAAATCTCAAAAAATACCTCCTGGTCCTATATATGCAGCATTAAAAAGAGGAGAAGAGGTGAGATTAGATGATGGACGTATTTTTTCTGGGAAAGAATTCTGCGGTGCCTCTATACCTGGGATTAGCATGGTTTATTGCACAGATACTGTTTATACAGACTCAGCAATTGAAATTTCTAGAGAAGCAGATCTATTAATTCATGAAGCTACCTATGCTTATAAAGAAACTGAAATGGCTTATCAACGTGGGCATTCAACTGCCACTATGGCAGCTCAAATTGCTGCAAAAGCGAACGTAAATCAATTAATTTTGACTCATTTGAGTCCGAGATATACCCCTGGGAATGAAACAAGTCCTCATGATTTGCTTAATGAAGCAAAAGCAATTTTTCCAAATACCCAGTTGGCGAAAGACTTTTTACAAATTGACCTAAAAAAATGCTGCAACAGTTCTTGATCCCTTTGCCTATGAAATGCCACTACATGAAACAATGGTCGAGTTTGGTGCTTCCGTCAATCGCTGGCGTTATTAATGGACTCTCTTATTTCTTCTCTTAAACGGTCCCTTACAAGACTATTTGTTTTAATACCTGTGCTTGTAAGTCTCAGTATTAGTCCTCTTTCTGTAAGTGCCCTGTATCCCAGCGACCCTTCTTCAGTGGAGACCTTAGATACAAGCTTGGCTGGTCAGGACTTACAAAATACAGAGTATGTAAAATACGACTTATCAGGAAAAGATCTTGGTGGGGCGAATTTCACTGGGGCTTATTTCAGTGTCTCAAGTTTGAAGAACTCTGATTTAACAGGCGCAAACATGACCAATGTCATTGCCTATGCAACAAGGTTTGATAATGCAAACCTTACTAATGTCAATCTCACAGGTGCAGAGTTACTAAAAAGTATTTTTGATGGTGCGACCATTGATGGTGCTGACTTTACTGATGCTGTATTAGATAGAAGTCAACAAAAAAATCTATGCAAAGTAGCTACTGGGAACACAGCCGATAGTCTTGGTTGTAGCACTACAGCTGCTGGATATGTTCCTGCAACCAAAGGTCAAGGTTTCAATCCAGGTACATAAATTTATCTAAAATTTATTAACCAATAAAAAAAGGGCCAATGGCCCTTTTTTTATTGGTTAATAACTACTTTTTTTTACTTTGTGATCAGAAAGAAAGCCGCTGCAGCGCCACCAACCGCAAACATAGGCAACCCGACTAGCAAATGTGAGGTTCCAAATCCAAAGCCTTTTTGGCGCAATATAAAATAGCCAACTCCAGCAGCTCCAGCAGCCAATGGAATAGCAGCAGTAGCAGCAGAAGCAACAGCGTGATAGTCGAAGTTCATCCCTGTGTTGAAATTTAATTACTTACAATTATCCTTCAAATTTGAAAAATGGTATGAACATATGACTGAAATGCTTCATATCTTCATCACTTTAAATCCAAAAAGAGTTTCCAATTTTTCTAAACTCATGTCACTTGAGGCGCAATATTTGAGCTATCTCTAGAACGTGGATGCTTGCTGTACCACCATTCCTGAATATTCGTATCTAAACGACTAGAGAATAAAGTCAGAATAGTTTTTGTTGGTTTGACTCCTGGTTGGATAATCTCAACTGAATAAGATGGACATTTTTGTGCAGCAATGTCAGCAACCAATCTTTTCCCAATTCTTCTCCAGCTAGGCTCTTTACTTCGCCATGAGAGCCTGCAACAAGGCCAAGGTAATTCCTCACGGTCATAAAGACGACAACATGGTCCTAAAACCCTAAAACTAAATTGACCTCCAATACTTGAATGAATAGAACCATGATCTAAAAGACCTTGAACTTTATTGGTTGGCAAAACTTCTGAAATCAATTAAGGCCTAAATAATTTTATTTGCGCCCATGAGCACATAAACCAGAGGTTGGCGAGAAAGGAGCTATTTGGCAAGCAAAACGACAAAAATCTGGCGAAAAAATTAATATCAATACATTTCGTCTTCAGCATGGGTTCTGATTGTGCAATCTGAAATCGGATATGCAACACAAATCAAAACATAACCTTTTTTAATCTGATCATCGTCCAAAAAACTTTGATCCTGCTGATCAACCGCTCCTTTTTCTAATTTAGCTACACAAGTTGAACAAGCACCCGATCGACAGGAGCAGGGAAGCTCAATATTTTGTTCACATGCAGCATCAAGAATATATTTATCATCTGGGATATCAATAATTTCTTTAAGACCACTTAACTCATTAATAAAAGTGATCTTAAAAGATGTCATGAAGATTTTTAATCTGAAAATTTAGAATTTATTGAATCAAGGTGAATATAAAGTCAAAACCATTAAGGCCCATTGATCCTTTATTTTGATTTCAAGAATTTTCCAACCAAGTGGTAAAAAGAATTCTTGAAGTTCTTCAATTTGCTCAACTAATAAACCAGATAAAATTACTTTACCTTTATGACCAATAATTTTTTCGAAACCTGGCCCTATTGATTTTATGACAGGTGCAAGAATATTGCAGAGCACCAAATCAATTTTTTTTCTTGGCATATTCGCCTCAACTTCTTCAATAGAGCCAAGAAAAACATTTAAGAGATTTTCAGAAATATCATTTAAGGCAGAGTTGATTTTGGTGGCTGATATTGCCAAAGAATCAGTATCGACTGAGAAAGTACTCTTTGCTCCCAACTTCAATGCAACTAAAGATAGTATTCCGCTTCCACAACCTATATCAGCAATTGCTAGACCAACTGGAGGCTTATCATCCATGGCTTCAATACATAGCCTAGTAGAAGGATGGCTACCAGTTCCAAAAGCGCTCCCAGGATCCAAACGAATAATTTTTCGTTCTAAAAATTTTTCAGGAACATCTAACCACGCCGGTAAAATTAAAATTGATTTTCCTACTGGATCAGGTTTCCAATTTTTTTTCCAACTTAAGCTCCAATCTTCATCTTTTACTTGAATCCATTTGCATGGAGGCAATGTAAAGTCAAAAGTTTTTGCCAACGAGCTTAGTGATTGCACTAGGTTCTCTTGCTCACCAACTGTCCACTCATTCAAAGGAAGCCATATAAATAAGGTTTGAGTAGTATTTTGATTTGGATCATGCTCAAAAGAAAATCTATGAATTTCTAAATTGCTAAAAAGCCAATAAAAAGAATCTTCTAACTCAACTGGAAATTCCTGCTCAAATCTCAACCAAGGAAACTGGGAGTTTTGCAAATCTATAGTTTTTTCAACAAGCAATTTATAAAGTCACTGAATGAGCTTCGTTTATTCCTTGCATTGTAAGAATTGAATCCAACAATTCAGATGGGATAGGATCATCGATACTTAAAACCATAACCGCCTCACCTCTAACAATCCTTCTTCCTACTTGCATTGAAGCAATATTCACATTATGTTTTCCAAGCAGTGAACCTATCTGTCCAATTATTCCTGGCATATCCCTATGCCTTGTAAAAAGCATATGCCTACTTGGCACAAAATTTATCGGGTACTCATCAATACTTGTAATACCAAGATCCCCATCACCAAAAACAGTCCCAGAGACACTATGTCCACCTTTGTCGCTAAAGCTATCCAACTGCAAAGAACCTCGAGCAAACTCTGGGCTCAACTCATCCTTAATTTCAACAACATCAATACCACGTCCTTTGGCTTCCAATGAAGCGTTCACATAATTAATTTTATCTCCCAATGCACTGGTGAGTAATCCCTTCAAAGTTGCAATAACAAGAGGCTGAGATGGATGTTGAGCGAATTCACCTTGCAAACGGACTTCTAATTTTTGAATCTGTCCCCCTGAAATTTGACTAACTAATAGTCCTAATGTCTCTGCAAGTTTTAAATGTGGTTTAAGACTATCCATTATCTCTGCACTAAGTCCTGGAATATTTACGGCGCTGCGAGCAGGTAGGCCTAAAAGAACATCCCTAATTTGTTCTGCAACATCAATAGCCACATTTTGTTGAGCCTCAACAGTTGAAGCTCCTAGATGAGGTGTAAGTACCAAACCTTTTTTTACAGCACGTAGAGGAGAATTTTCAACTAAAGGCTCTTTTGCATAAACATCGATTGCAGCACCTTGAATAACATTTTCCTCTAATGCATGCGCTAAATCATTTTCATTAATAATCCCGCCCCTTGCACAATTAACCAATCTCGCAGTTGGTTTCATTTTTCTTAGAAGGTCAATATCAACTAAATTCTCTGTTTCAGGGGTCCTTGGAAGGTGAAGAGTTACATAATCAGATTCTTTGAACAACTCATCAAGCTCACTTAATCGAACCTGCATTTGCTGAGCTCTTTCACTAGAGACAAAAGGATCAAACCCAATGACGTCCATACCCATCGCATTCGCAACTTTTGCGACATGAGATCCAATCTTGCCAAGTCCAACTACTCCTAAAGTTTTCTTATAAAGCTCATTTCCTACATATTTCTTTCGATCCCAACCTCCAGAAAACATACTTGCATGAGCTTGAGGAATATTTCTAGATAATGCAAGAATCATTGCCAGAGCATGCTCAGCGGCAGCAATAGTGTTTCCACCTGGCGAATTAACAACTAAGACCCCCTTCCTAGTTGCGGTTGGGACATCAACATTATCTACGCCAACCCCTGCTCTGCCAATAATTCTCAATTTCTTTGCCTCAGCAATCACATCCGAGGTAACTTGAGTGCCAGAACGGATCATTAATCCGTCATAATCACAGATTATATTCTTTAACTCATCTATTGAAAGACCTACTTTTTGGTCAACCTGAGCAACCTGAGTAAGAATATCTATACCTGCTTGATCAATGGGATCAGAAACAAGAACTTTCGTCATTAAAGGCGATAAACGTGCCGATCTGAACTTTAGTGATCTATTTGCCTCTGACCAGAATTATGTTGAGCAGGATTGAATATCCAAACATTTCAAGGAGCTAATTAGTGTCCACATACGTCATCATCCTAAAAGAAAAGAAAACAGCAAAAGAGTTGCTATTGAAATTGAGAGAGGCTCAAACACCTATCCTTAATTGCGATCTTGTAGAACCATTGGATAATAAATCGGACCATGAGACTCAAAATTCGAAAGAATCTGAAGAAGTATTTGCCAATCAATCAAGTTTTAGTAATATCAAGCTTTTAAATCCAGCTCTTGCTCGTAAGGATCGCCAAAAAACATTAGCGACATGGTTAATACCCTTTGGTTTTATTGCAGGTATAAGCTTTTCTCAAATGACCGATCTGAAGACATTTGCAGATATGGGATTCCCAAATCAATTAGAGAAGCTTTTAGGTGGCCTAGTTGGAATGATTTCAGGAGCGCTGGGAAGTTTTTTTTCGGCTGGCGGCATTAGCCAAGAGACAGTTGATGATTTGAGAGCTCTTCGAAAAAAAAGTGAAGAAGGTTTTTGGTTGTTAATTCTAGAATTACCCATAGAAATAGAACCACCTTGGGCAATTCTAAAAGGAACAGCAGACACTCTTGAAATAATAACTGTAGTCAAAGAATAGTACTAAGTTAAATAATATTTAAACAAACTGACTAATAATATTAATAGTTTTGATCCAAGATTGTATATTAGAGTTTTCTGAACATAGAAGAAAAACAGGTTAGACTATTTATGTATAAAATGAGAAAATTCTATCTCTTTTGATGCATCTTCCAAAAGAAAAGATTCTATCGCAAAGTCCTTTTAGTAAGGAGTTAGAGACTTTGCTTCACTTGGCGGAAAAAGCCCTAAATCATAGAGAATTAGTATGGTCTCCTTTTGTATCTGCACAATTAATAGAGGAAGTTAAAAATAAATTTAATAACTTAAATGATCTTAGTCTTCTTTTCGAGGGAGGATTCCCGCGAGCAGAACGTCAAAGAATATGTTTCCTACGATCAGAAGAAGAGATTAACTATCCCTCTATCGATATTCCCATAAAGGGTATTTACCTTAAAGGTAATTTCTTGTTTGATAGAGCTGAACAAAATGATTTTAGAAATCTCTTACATGAACTTCATGCGCAAGCAGATGAGATTGGAGACATTTGGTTAATCAGAGATAGAGGAGCTCAGGCTATTTGCTCGAAAAAATGTGCCGATTCATTAAATCAAAAGAATGGAAAACTAAGAGAAGTTGAAATATCGATCCAGGCATTAGATTTAGGCGAAATGGAGGTCCCTTTTAATAGGCCAGAGAAAGTAATTAATACTGTTGAAGCATCTACTAGGATTGACGCAATAGCTTCTGCTGGTTTTGGATTATCAAGGTCAAAAATAACCAGCCAAATCAAGAAAGGATATTTGCGACTTAACTGGGCTTTGAATAATCAGCCAAGCAAATCTGTAAATATTGGAGACCTTATTCATTTAGAGAAAAAAGGTTCGCTTAAAGTTTTAAATATCGACAAAACGAAAAAAGAGCGTTGGAGAATCAAATTACTAAGGCAATGATTATTAGGTCCTATTGCCTGCTAACTTCATTGAGGTACTTAAAACTTAAGTCCTAATTGATTTATTAGGGCGATTAGCTCAGAGGTAGAGCACTACCTTGACACGGTAGGAGTCACTGGTTCGATTCCAGTATCGCCCATTCACCAAAAACCGATGGCGTACAAATTTAAATAATAAAAAATAATGGAGAAAGTTTTTAAAATCTTTACTTATCAAACATTTGATGAAGTTTTATCCATGTAATTTCACTCTCGCTCTGATCTGCTAAACCTTCTAGAGAATACTCAACATTCGTTGGCCCTTGAATTTCTTTTTGTTTTAAAATTTCAATCCCCTCAATTTTTGCAGCCATTAAACAGAAGCAAGTGCTTTTGCATTAAAACAACTTTTAAAGAATAAGCCAGAGTTATTAACGTTTTTTAATCTTATTAAAATCAATTTAAAAAATTTAAACTTCATATCCTAAAAAGGAAGGTTTTCAAGCATTAATGAGTAAAATATCTTTATTTAAAAATCAAAACAATACTAATATAAAAATATTTTATATTAGAGAGTATTCAAATTGCATGCAATCAAATTTTCCCAAGGGTAAGAGCTTCCTACCTACGAGAAAAACTATTTACATTAAAAACTAAATTAAATTGCCAAAACAAAAACAATCAAATCAAATACATATTGTACTTGGACTTGGCAGCTCAGGGATAAGTGCGGCAAAACTACTAAAATCAGAAGGGAAGAACGTTTTGGTATTAGAGAATAATTCAAATGAAAAACTAATAAATATATCTAATAAATTAAAATCAGAAGGAATCAAGGTTATTTTACTTGGGGAACCACTTCATATTAATAATTTCATGCCTTGGATAGAAAGAATTTCTTCAATTACTGTAAGTCCAGGAATAGATTGGGAGCATATAGCTCTAAAAGAATTAAGATGTAAAAATATCAATATTCATGGAGAAATAGAATTTGCATGGGAAAGATTAAACCATATTCCATCTGTTGGTATAACTGGAACTAATGGTAAAACTACTGTCACCAATATGCTTAATCATGTTCTTAAATTTAATAATTTAATTACTGATATGGGAGGAAATATTGGGAAACCTTTATCCAAAATTGCTTTAGAAAGTATGAAAAATAATTCCCAAGCATTAAACTGGCTAGTGCTAGAATTAAGTAGTTATCAAATTGAAAGCTCACCAAAAGTAGCACCAAATATAGGTATATGGACAACATTTACACCAGATCATTTAGAAAGACATAATGATATGGAAACTTATTTCAAAATAAAACGTAGTTTACTAGAAAAATCATCTATTCGTATTTATAATTCTGATGATAAATATTTATCCAGTAAAAGAAAAGAATTACCCAAAGGTATATGGGTTGGAACAAAACAGCAGTCCTTCTATGCTCAATATCCAAAATTCTGGATCGATCAAAAAGGTTATATAATTGAAGACCAAAAACAACTATTTCATAGTTCTATACTTAAGTTACCTGGTAAACATAATTTGCAAAACCTCTTGCTTGTAACAGCAGCAGCCAGAGAAATAGGTCTTGATCATTCATCAATAGCTTCATCTATAAATTCATTTAAATCAATCTCCCATAGATTAGAATATTTAGGAAAGGTAAACAATTTAAGTTTTTACAACGACAGTAAAGCCACTAACTTCGACTCTTCACTAACTGGTTTAAGGTCTATTCCCTATCCAATAGTTTTACTAGCTGGTGGTATACAAAAGAAAGGAGATTATCTGCCGTGGATGAAACAAGTAAAGCAATCTACCAATGGGATAGTTTTATTTGGACTTAGTGCAAATAATTTAAAGGAAGCATTATTAATGTCTTCTTATAGAGGAGAAATAATTGTCAAACAAAATCTAGAAGAAGCCACAATAGCATCTATTTATATGGCAAGAAAAACAAATTCCAAAAGCATACTATTGTCACCAGCCTGTGCAAGTTTTGATCAATACCAAAACTACGAAGAACGAGGAGATCATTTCAAAAAACTAGTTAAAAAGTATAGAGATATCAAGTGATATATTTTAAAAATTGTATTTAATTTGGTCGGGGATCCACCCTTGGAAACCATTTTACGCATGATAATTTATATACAGATTTTATATATATAAGTTGAACCACAATCAATTCTCACAAAACGCTATTAGTCACAAAGAATTAAATGACTTTTTGATCAAAGCCAAAAAAGATATATCTTCAATTAATAGCTCTAAGAACGATCAAATCAATGAAAATCAAGAATTCAATGATTTAATTCAAACCTGGATGGAAACTAGTCAAAAAATATTACTCATGATGCATAAGGAAGAGAAAATTTTAACTGAAAATAGAAATCCAAAATCTCTTATGGCCTTTGGGGCTATGGGAGCACATATAAATATGGCTTTACAAGCACTCAAAGCAACAGAACCTGATCAATGAGTGTCAAATATAAGGAAGTTTATTACATAAAAAATGAAAAGAACTAAATGTACTTTCAAAAAAATATAATTAAGAATTAAATCCCTAATTCAAGAAGGGTTATACAAGTATCTTATTTTGTCAGAAAAAAATCAAAATCCTCTAGTTCTCGTTCCAGAGTCAACAGCTAAGTTGATGAAGTCGATATCAGGCAAAAGTAAAGGATCGGTTGATGATTTGATTTATTGTCACCTTTATGGAGTTGTAGGTGATTGGTACCTTTCTGAGATATCAGAAGACAGAGAAAAAGCCTTTGGATTTCAAATAATAAATTCTGAACCTGTTTGGGAAATGGATAATTGGTTAACTAATTCCAGTAAATGGGGAGAAATCCCGATAAAAGTACTGCAAGAACTTGTCAATGAGAAATTTTTAAAAGAGAAAGATATTCGTTTTTTAATTACAAGAGATTTATTTTGGGAACCTATTCAGTTTTCAGCAATTAATATTGATCAAAATACTCTTTTCTATCCTGGTACTACTGATAGAAATTTATCTTGAATACATTAGAGACAGAATCAAACCTACCTAAATAATTCCTAATTAAAATGAAAGAAATAGAAGACCACAAAAGCGATCCTATTTATTTACTAACAAAAGCTGTTGAGCAAGGGGATCCTCAAGTTTCCAAAGAAATCAAGAATCGGCTAGATAAATCTGATGACCCTTCAGAAATGAGATATTTGGAAGGATTGCTCATCCTACTCGGTGAAAAACCTGGAGAACTAGAAGATCCACCCGACGTCGAAGATGATCCAGATGAATATTGGCAAGAAAATGATTACTTTGAGGTCTAAATCAAAGCAATAGAAACTCCAATAAAAGATAAAAAAGAATAAAAAATTGTTAATTGATTTATTTGATCTCCCTCTTTTTGTGAAATAAAAAGTGCACAAATAGGAGAAAGACTCAACAAAGTCCAACCAACCCCAATAGGTAAAAATTTAAAAACTATCTGTTGAAATAATATTCCACAATTGGTACCAATTAAGGTTGATAAAATTAAATTTGAATGATTTTGTTTAGTTATTGATCTATTTTTAAGAAGATTCACAAAATCTTTTTTAAAAATTAAAAATAAAAATATTGATGCTGATAAAAGTCTAATTTCAGTAGTTTCCAAAGGGGTTAATGTAGAGTTTGTTAAAATTACTCTTGACATTAAAGCTGCCAAAACAGCACAAAAGACTGACCCTAATGCGCAGAGGATTCCAAGAATATTTGTTTCTCTAGAGTCCTCTCTCTGGGATGTATTTTGACGTACAATCATTAATAAAGAAAAAGAAACAATCAAAGATCCTATCCATACTTTTTGAGGATAAATTTCATTGATACTCAATGTTCCTAAAGTAGTTGCAATTATTGGTGTTAACGCTTCAAATGAAAGAGTTTTTCTAGTCCCTATGATTTTTAAAGAATTTATATATAAAGTATCCCCAATAGAAATACCTACTATTCCACTTAGCATCAAAACAATAATGGAGAATACATCAGAAAACCAACTTATCGTTAAGACAACTGGCAAAAAGAAAATTGAAGCAAGAACATTTTTATAAATATTGATTTGCCTAGGTAGCAAGTATTCAGATTCTCTACGCCAAATAGAACAAGCAAAAGTCCAAGATAATACTGCAGATATTGCCGCAAAAAAACCAATCATATTTTAAACTTTTTGATAAAATAAACTTTAAACGAATTCAATATTCATCAAAAGTTTAGAAATGAATTAACTCAAACAAATTTATTTTTAGGTAACTAACTACTTTTTTTGCATTCTGACTTGTTTGTTTTACTATTTAAATTAAGTTTTTCATCACTCCAAACTTCTAATACATCAGGGAAGTGCTTCTCCATACATAAATCACAAATCCCATGACTGAAACGAATATCTGCAATTTTTGAGAGGTATTTTTCTAGATGCTGCCACTCACCATCAGCATCCCTGACCTCTTTGCAATATGAACATGTCGTTAAAATACCCTCCGTTTTATGCATATGGGTAAGAGCATCAAGAAGACGAAGAGATCTTTTACGAAGTTCCAATAAGGTTACAACCTGTCTAGATAATGCCTCCATAATTTGATGCTGTTGACCAGACAAATGTCCCGGCTTTCTATCGATCACGCAGAGAGTTCCTATTCGCTGATCATTTGGAGTTTGCAAAGGGAATCCAGCATACAAACGAATTTTTGGTTCTTTAACCACCAAAGGATTTGATTTAAATCGCTCATCTAAAAGAGCATCCTCAATAATCAACGGTTCTGGACTAACAATTGCATGAGCACAAAAAGAAACGTCCCTTGAGGTTTCTTTCGTTTCAAAGCCACACATTGATTTAAACCATTGCTTATCTGTATCAACCAAGCTCATTAAAGAAATAGGAGCTCCACAAGTTAAAGAGGCAATTTTCGTTATGTCGTCATAACATTGCTCAGGCTGAGTACCTAAAATCCTATACTCAGCAAGAGCTCTTAAGCGCTCTTCTTCATTGCTTATTTTTGGGGCACCAAAACCCAAAGTAATTCCTTGATTTATATGAGTTAAGAATAGATAGTATTGGCTGTGAAAAGCATATCTCTTCTCAATAATAAATAATTAAGTTTTTATAAGAAAAATTTCAACAAAGTTAAAGTTAAAATTTAATCACAAAAAGACAAAACATGCTAGAAAATCTATCAAAGATAGCTTCTCATGCATTTCTTTTTTTTTCTTTTCTTTTCTTTTTAAATAAATTAGGAAAATACTTTAATTTTTTTTAAAAGGTCTTCGTAGTCCTAATTTTAAAACTACCTTTAGTTATCAAAGTATCATCGCTAACATCTAGCCCTTTGACGCTTGAGATCTGTCCTTCTAGCCCCTCTAATTGCAGTTGATCGATCATCTGCTGAATAACCTGACTTTCCACTAATTTTTGATCAATCATTTCTGGAGTCATCTTCTCAAATAATTTACCTGCTTTAGAGGCAACTACATCTGATGCATTAGTAATTTTGAGAAGAATCATAATTAATTCAAAACCTAGATAGATTTAAATCAAATTAAATTTATTTATAGTAAACACTATATAAAGCAATCAGTACTGTAATGTTAAAGAATTATGGAAATATAATTCAACTAAAAATCAATATAAAAATTTGAATCAAAGCTAAGCATATAAAGACCCAAAGTAATATCATTCCTATTTTATTATGGAAAGAACCCCTCTTATAAAATGATGGACCTGAGTCCCAATCCCTTGTCATTATTAAAAGTCAAATAATATAAAAATAACATAGCAATATATTTGCATTTTAATTACACTCTAAAAAAAGTAATACAATTTAAAATTATAATTGAAAAATAGAACAATATCCACGAAAACAAAGTATATATTACATAATAATATTAAGAATTCAAAAATTTCCAAAAGAAATTAACTTTTATCCCTGATACTGAGTAAATGAATTTTGAACAAACAAGAAATCTAATTGGAAGAATATTAATTTCAGCAATATTTATTTATGCAATTCCTGGAAAAATAATAAATTTCGAACAAACTATTGAAGTTATCATAAATAGAAACATACCATCGATTTTAGCACCATTTTTATTAATTCTTGCAATTATTTGCTTGATTTTTGGTTCAATACTTTTCATTTCAGGATTTAAACAAAAATTAGGTGTATATCTTCTACTAACATTCATAGTCCCAACAACTTTTATTTTTCATTTTTCCCCTTTCCAAGCAAAAGCAGTATTAATGAATGCTGGACTAATGGGGGGCTTGATACTTGGTCTAAGCAATTTAAAAGGTAACTCACTTAAAAAACTTTTTTATAACCAAAAAATCAAAAAATAATTTTGAATTTAAATTTTTGTTTTGTGCCAATTCAATTTAATATCCACAGAGCTCTGAAGATTAAGTTTTACAGGGCAGTCTTCAGCTATTCTTTGAAGGATTTTATACTTGCGAGAATCTAATTCAGATGACATAAAAATTTCTAGCACAAGAGTTTTTATTTTTCTAGGCCCCTCTGATGTCATTGTTTTGTAAACATCAATCTTAATATTGCCAAGGTTCCACCCTCTACGTTTTGCCTCAATGCCCATAATTGTTATTACGCAAGTCCCCAAAGATGAAGCTAATAAATCAGTAGGAGCAAAATCTTTTCCTTCACCATCATGGTCTTTAGGTGCATCAGTATGAATAACACTCCCTGAAAAAGAATGTTTTGCTTCAGTCTGCAAATCTCCAAGATAGCTGCAACTGATCTTCGTAGAATTGAAAGAAGGATCTTTTGAGTTTTTGATTTGAAGGACCTGTTGTATTATTTTATTTTACCGAAACCATATTATTATCGAGCTTCAAATAAGTTCTATTATCAGAGAAAATGAGTATTTATAACAAAAAAATTAATACCATTTTTACCATATAAATTTCTCTGCTACAAAAAATAAATGGTTTTTATTTCATTTTTTCTTAGTTTACTTATTACTCTCACTCCTTCTTCAGATTTCAATTGCGATGGAGATAGATTAACAGCAACTATAAGAAACAACTTAAATGGAGATTTCGCAATAACTGATGATCTTGAAAATATTGATAAAGGCGCATTTATCGTTCTTAATTGGAGAGATACCAACCTCATGCTCCCAGTATCTTTTAAGGTCGGTGACATCTCCTTTACAGACAAGAAATGGTTGTGGAGTTATAAGGATGACAAAAATGGATTAAGAATGGATGAACCCAGATTGGCTAAACTTTTACCTAATGGGGAAATTAAAGAATTTTCTTGTGAGGCTATTTACATGGAAGACAGAGTTTCATAAAGAAACTCTTAAGCAGGAAATAATCCGGACATGATATGGCTAGGTATTAAGTAGTTGAAAAAATTTGCGTGACTGTATCAAGATCAAAGAGATTTGTATTTGTAGATACAAAGAAAGAGGTAAACAAAAAACAAATTTTTATTTTTGGATCAATAATTGCTAGTGGCTGCCTGAGCGGTGCTTTTTTAATCGCATTTTATATTGAATACCTTCATAATCCAGCTTTTCACAGCTTTATTCAATCAAAGGGAATATTTCTTTGAATTTTGAGTTCATTGATATTAGATATTCATTTTAAAATAAAAAAAGCTCTCAATATCGAGAGCTTTCTTCACTTGAAGTTTAAACATTCCTTGGGAGCTTTCAGTAATAGAGTCTAATGTCAATAACTGCTGAAGGTAAACCAACAATTGCTAAACATCAATTCAAAAGTTCAGTTATTTTTCAAATAACTTTTTAATGAAGTTATACAAAACCAGGGATGATTTGACCTGTTGTTGCATATGCACCAACTAAAGCAATGCATCCAAACAATGCTGCATAGCCATTAAGTCTTTCAGCAGTTACCTTTTCGGGGTCAATTTTCCTACTGTTGTTGTCGTTTTGAATAGTCATTACACGACACCTGGGATAAGTTGGCCAGTTGTTAGGTAGATACCTGTTAGGAGAACGAAAGCCATCATTGCTGGTCTTCCGATACTTCTTTCTAGGATTGTCTTGTTAGAAGGTTGCATAATAAATTTAGAAGATTCCAGGAATTATTTGTCCTGTTGTTGCATATGCACCGAAGGCTGCAACGAAGCCAAGCATTGCTGCCCAACCATTAAACTTTTCTGCTTCAGGAGTCATTTGAAAATGAAGTAGTTAATGTAAAGTAATGTAACGGGCTCATGCCTTTGATTGATGGTGGGCAACCGAACATACTAGTAAAAATGATCAAATACATTAGAAAAATCTATATAAAAAACGAAACTTAAATCAAACCTTTTCTTTGAATCACTTGTTAAATTCCTATAATCTTAAGTAATAAAATTAGGAAATAATTTTGTACGACCCCTCGATCGGACAAGAATCTCTCACTACAGTTGATGTTGTAGGCGTACTTGTCGGACATATCCTGTTTGGCGTTGCCGCTACACTTTTAGTTGATTGGAGTTGGATCCCCTTAAGTCCTCAACAAAGAGAAAGTGGTCGATCACTAAAAGAAATCAAAAGAAGCTGGGGTTGGGATGAAAAAACTGATAACAAGGATGAATCTCTAAGCCAAGAAAATAGAAAGTCCTATGTTGAAGAAAATAACCAATAATCTTTTAATTGCTAATCAGGTCAAATGATTTGCAGTCATTTGTATTATATAATCTGAAGAAATTTTAAAGATATATTAAAAATAGGTAGCAAGGATTTTTTAACTCAGGGATTTTTTTGCGTAAAAGCTATTTCATGCATGTTCTTGGCTATCAAAAATAATAACCTTAAATAAAAATGTAATTAAACATTAATTCTTGGAAAGTAATTTATCTGTGTTTATTACTCATAAAAATCACTATAGGTAACTATAAGTAATTGTGTTTCTAAATATATTTTTAATTAGTTTATTAAAATCTTTAACTGACTAAAATAAATCATAAACCGAGTTTTATGCTTACCAAAGAAATGAAAGGATCAGATTGTACGCATTTATTTAAGTCTGCCTATGAAAATCGCTACACGTGGGAATCAGATTTTTCAGGTTATCAAGGTAGATGTTCTTGGACAGATGGCGAAAAAGAAGTAGAAGGAAGCTTTTGCTTAGGACAAGATTTAAAAGCCACTGTTAAAGAAATAGATGACGAAGAAATACACAAAGCCATTTCTTCACAACTTTGGGAAGTTGCAATTCATAGAGTTAGAAGATCATTTGAACAAACCCATGGTAAAAACACCTTTACTTTTGGAGATAGAAATGAAATTGGCTCAGAAATTATAGTTGGAGGAAAAAACGAAGGTGACAAATACAGGGTCAAAAACGATGTTGTCACCATGGTTTATAGGCATATTCATGGAAATCTAATAATCATCCACACTAAGGATGTGACTCACACTGGCAATGGCTACTTAAGCAAGAGTTATTCCAGCCAATATCTTGATCCGATTTCAAAGAAAGATTTAAAGGGAAAAAGCTTTTACAAAGATACTTTTATACCTTTATTCAAAGGTGGGCCCTGGGTTTTAGCCTCTAGATCCATACATCAAGAGTCCTCAGAAGGTTCAATAATAAATAAACAAATATTTTCTTTTTCGGAGTTAAAAAGTCTTGGTTCTGAGCAAGGATAGTTTACGGTAAATAGCCAGAAAAATAATTTATATAAGAATATCTACCCAGGTGAAAACCGAGATTTATAAATTAACTATTTTCGATTATGAATGAGATGTGAACACAGGAGGGGCTTAGACATGCTTCTTCAATTTGTCCCTATTCATGTTTTTCGTGAAACACCTCAAGTATCATTTTTTGATGCAGGCGTAAATGGATCAAATGGCGCCGACGTTGTCATCCATCACAAAAATGCCATATCTCCACCTGATGACGGCAACTTTGAGCAATATTACATCCACCATCATCAAATTGATCATAATTTAGTGATTGAGGGTAATCGAAAATTCACTCTGATTAACCCTACATGGGATGAGCCGCATCATGTGATTTTTTTAACTAGGGCAATGGGTGCACTGCAAATACCAATTGGAACTTATCACCGATCAGAGTCAGGGAAAGAAGGTAGTATTGTTTTGAATCAAGCAACTAGAGATAATTCATTTGATCAAACAAAAGAATTCTCACCAGTTAGCCTTAGATCAAACAAACAACTAAGAAAATCTAGACAGGCTCATCCCGTTTACTGGATTTGGGAAGAAGAAAGAATAAAAAGAGTAAAACTTGATTGCACAGGGTTTTCTAAGAACATTGAGTTTGAACCTTTAATACCTGCGCATAAATAAACACAATAATCCAGCATATTTTTTAAATTAGATAAACTAGAATAATGTGCTCAATGCTTCTCAAACTCAACCTGGATTTATTGTTTAGC
Source organism: Prochlorococcus sp. G4PB17 (assembly GCF_059772445.1). Classification (NCBI taxonomy): domain Bacteria; kingdom Bacillati; phylum Cyanobacteriota; class Cyanophyceae; order Synechococcales; family Prochlorococcaceae; genus Prochlorococcus; species Prochlorococcus sp. G4PB17. The sequence continues at coordinate 936,265 of NZ_CM186288.1, forward strand.
TGCTTTTTTGAGTGTTTTTGAAGTCCTATTATTCTTTTTAGCCAGATCAGCCTTGCTTGGATTAGGAATACTGAACTGAGTTAGTAATTTCATGAAAATTATGAGAAATTAAAAAATATTCAAAACTTAATAAATAACTAATCATTATCAACTTGAAACTCTTTTAATGAGTCTCCGTAATAACTCATAGCCAATTGAAGCAAAACCCAGTTCACAGCTCTAGACATTGTGACCTCGAAATGAATTCAACTTAAAGATGGCTTATGTTTCAAAGCTTTGCTATGAGTAATTATTATTTTTAAAGGATTTAAAAAATCCGTTGCTAATCAAAAATGAAATTAGTCATCAATTTTAGTTCTAAGAACAAGTAAAGATAAGTAATTATTCATAGCATTTATGCATTTTAAATATAAACTTTGGTCATAAAAGCAATGGAAAGGTATTACATGGTTTTTCTATCGAATCCTCAGGTGTGGCACTTACCTGGCACTTGGTCTGAACAACCTATTGATGGTCCTTACTTGGGAATGACCCCAAGTCAATTAACTTGGTTGGCTGCATCGATTTTGGTAACTCTATTGATAGCTTTTAGTATTTACATCCTTGAGACGAACAACTCAAAGCGTAAAAGAAGTTCTTAGAATAATTTGAATTATTAAAATCGATTTACTTGGTAAGTGATATTTCATGACTTATTTAATTTTGTATTTTGTTTGCATAGCTTCAATTTGGTGGATTTATCGTGTTGGATGGACTGAAGCTCTAAAGACCATTCTCAGTGTTTTGATTCCTTCTTTATTAATTATTCTTTTTAATGTCAAAGCAGGACGACTCATATTCAAAAATCCTGCAGTTGGGATCATAAGTGTTCTTCCTACCGCCATTTTAATTTATCAAGGATCAAAACCTCTTGTATTTGGAATTAATAGTTGGATAGATAGGAAAAGAAACGAATTTGTTGATTCAAAAGAAGTGGTTGATGCCGAAGTGATTTCGAAAGAGGAAGCGTAAATTTTGAATTTAACAACATAGTCATAGTTAGAGATTTGAAGCGAAAAGAACTCTCAACCCTTTTATAGAGATCTATTTCCCATTGAAGAAAAGTGGGTTATATTTTGAATTTCTAAAAAATTAGGAGTTTCTTTATTCTTTTATTAGTTATATTTGTTGAACGCTTTAGATAAATGGCAATAATAAAGTGATTAATAATTCAACCATGACAGATAACGAGCCAAAGTGGGATTACACCACCAAAGAAGGAAATTTTGCTGCAGGAGCAGCCGTTGTTGGAGGGAATTTACTAGTTCTTATTATTTACATTCTTTATAGAACGGTTCCCTCTGTTCACCATTTCATTATCGGGAGATAACTCAAGCGTTACCTAGAGAACAACTCCAATTATTGGAGAACAGAATTCTCAGTATCTTCGGTTACTTTTTGATTGCGTCCAGATGAAAGCCAATAAAAAAGCCATTCCAATTAAAGGTAGAAGGGTTTTAATTAACCCAACTAGAGCCAAAACCCCTATACCGACAGAGCTATAAATTGCCCATTTCGGAACATATCTACCTGCTCCGCTCCCTTTATTACTTGAGGGGGAAATTACTTCTGGATCAATAGCCATTTTCAACTGAAAGATAATCTATCTTTTATCAGAATAAATTCATTCAAAAGGAAAACAAGCACCTAATGGATAATGTAATCATGAGAATTTGTTGATAACCATATCCTCGTATATAAGTTTAATGAAGCATCTATGTATTTTTAGTTTCTTCGAATAGTCCCAAAAAAGTCCATGCTATTAATGAGATAAGCCCTATTAGCAATAAAATCATAGCAAAAGTAAATTTCCCTAAAAAAAGAACTGCAATAGCTGTTGTTATGAAAATCAAAGAAAAAATTAGATAAATATTGGGAGAGATTTTTTTCAGAAACTTCATAATTCACCAATTAAAAACATCTTTATTAAAAAGGAAACTCAGATTTCATCCATAAGGCAGAAATAACTTTTATAAGTAACCACATAACTAAAGCGCCCTCAAGGAAGCCAAACCAATAAAGTGCGTAGTTGGATATACCCATTTCTTTTTGAGCACGTTCAACAAATGATTTATGCCATTTAATCAACTTCACAAATCATCTATGTACATAGAATTATTATAGTCAAAAGCGGCAAATAACAAATTTTTTAACGACAATAGTATCTGTTATTCTTATGAGAGATTTTTCTATGCCACAGTTCTAAGGCTAACGAAATAAAGACAAACATAATATTTCCTTGTATTAATAGCTACATAAATGAGTCATTTAAAATTAATTTAAAACATCATTCCAGTTATTCAACTAATTAAGCAAAGTTTAATAGGTATAAAAATAATTTAATCTTACTCTAAAACATGGATATTTTGAAATGAATTAAATTATTAGAGGCATGAATTATCTTGAATAATTTAATCCTCTATAAGTTAGCTTTATCTGAGGCTTTGAAGCTAAATTACAATAAACGAAGATCTTCCATTGAAATACATATTGACCATGATAGAGACTACTCAAAAGCGCTCAAGTCCCCGTCCTGTGACTTGAATCGAACAGCGGTATACATATGTAGATCCGACGATTGGTTAGCAAAAGCTACTCCTCCTTTATGTTATTTATGCTAAAAAGTTCAATGATAGCTAATTGGTGTCTTTCTTCTTTTTCTAGGCCACAAAAAAAATTATTTTGTTACTTCGCTGACTCAGACAACTCACTAAGCTCAATCCATCTATCCTCATGTTCTTGAATAGCTTCAATAAGCTCTGCTAATTGATGACTAGTTTCATTAATGTCTACATCACTATCAATTATTTTTTTTTCTAAATAAATTTTCTGTTTTTCTAGTATAGGCAGTTTCAGGTCTAGTTCTTTCAATTCCCTAGCTTCTTTAAAACTCAATTTTCTTGTTTTATTTTCAGGGTTAGATTTACTTTCTGATCCAGGCTTATTTTGCAAATTATTGATTATCTTATCTCGTTCTTTTGTTTCATCATTTCGCTCCTCTAAAATTTTTTGTTCCAGAAATCGTGAGTAATTTCCTTCGTATCTTTTTAAGCGACCATTTTCAAAATTAAAAATTTTATCAATAGTTCGGTCAAGAAAAAATCTATCATGCGATACGACTACAACACAACCTTTGAAGTCATCAAGAAAATCTTCTAGCACGCTTAGTGTTTGTATATCTAAATCATTTGTAGGTTCATCAAGCAACAATACGTTTGGTGCTTGTATGAGCATTTTACAGAGAGCAAGTCTTCTTTTTTCTCCTCCTGAAAGTTTAAGTATAGGGCTATGTTGATGACTAGGTGGGAACAAGAATTTTTCTAAAAGTTGTGATGCGGTAATTTGTTTTCCTCCATGATCAATTAGAAATGCGGCTTCCTCCACGAATTCGATAACTTTGCGGTTTAAGCCATTACCTTGATTTAAATCATTTGTATGTTGATCGAGATATCCAATATGAACGGTTTCTCCAAGTTTGATTTCCCCACTAGTAGGCAATCTTTTACCTGCAATTAGATCTAAAAGAGTCGATTTACCACTTCCATTAGGACCAATAATGCCTACTCGATCCTCTGGACTAAAGCTATAAGTGAAATCACGTAAAAGATCCAAATTTTTCTCTTTATAATTTAAAGAGAGTCCTACTCCTTCAGCTTCAATTGCGATTTTTCCAATTCTTCTACTTAATGAATTCATTTCTAATTTAGCTTTGACATGATTTTTAGGTTTCGCCTTCATTTCAGCAATCCTTTGGAGACGTGCTTTTTGTTTTGTACTTCTTGCTTTGGGACCTTGTCTTAACCAAGCTAATTCCTTTCTTAAAATACCCTGAAATTTTTTCTTTGCAGATGCCTCGGATTGTTCTTGTTCAACTTTTTGTTGAAGAAATTGACGATAATTTCCTGAATACTTGCGAACTTCACCATTATTGATTTCGACCATCCGAGTAGTAATGCGATCAAGAACATATCTATCGTGAGTTATCAAGACAAGAGCACCATCATAATGGTCTAACCAATTTTGCAGCCATTCCACTGCAGATGCATCTAGGTGATTGGTTGGTTCATCAAGAAGTAAGACGTCAGGTTTAGAAACAAGTGCAGCCGCAAGTCCCACTCTTTTGCGGTAACCACCAGAAAGATCTTTTACTGGCTTCTCTAAATCTTTTAGACCTAGTCTTCTTAGAACATCTTGACATTGTTGTTCTAAATTCCATGCCCCAGCGGCATCCATAAGTTCACTCGCATGACCAAATTTTTTCAAAAGGCCTTCATCTTCTGGACTTTGAGCAATTTCTCTACTTAGCTGACTGAAATTAAGTAATAATTTTCTTTTTTCTCCACACCCTTCAAGGACTTCTTCCAAAATACTTTTTTCACTGTTGTAACTTGTTTCTTGCCCAACTAAAGATATCCGCAAAGATGGTAAACACCTCCTTTCTCCTTCCATCAAAGGTTCTATTCCTGCAATGACTCTCAAAAGTGTTGACTTACCAGAGCCATTTGGACCAATCAAACCAAGTCTCTCTTTTTTATTTATATGAAGATCTAAATTTTTAAAAAGATTTTTTATTCCAAAGTCTGTTGAAGCATTAACAAGACTAATCAACACAGCTTACGTCCTCACATACATAACTAAAACTAACTCATAAATATTAACTCCCTTAGTCCTCATGATCTTTTTCAAAGCTTGAACATGAAATTAATCAATAAATTCTGTCATTGCTCTACAGCTAATACAGTCTATTTCAAAGTTACATCAACTACGAAATATGTATGGCTGCAAAAGCAAAAAGCATAATCAAGAAACTTAGCGAAAGAAATTGCAATACTGCTCAACCCTTGAGCTGACACTACCAGAATCTTTTAAGCCTAATAACCTTGCGGCATCACCAGCATTAATTTCGACTGCATAATATCGTCCACAAATATTTTTGGTTTCATAAATTCGATCATCAGAGTTCACTGCCATAGGAGACATAAAAGAAAAAGATAGCGCCAGGAGAAAGATACGGTTCATTATTTTATTTATGAGATAAAAAACTTTAGAGCCCTTTAAGAGTAAGATCTTACATAATTATTTATATGTATTGAGAATAACGATGAATTTTTTAGAGAGAGTTCTTTCTAATTACTTTCTGGCTTGGAGTCAGATTTTTAATTACAAAGATAAAACAAGTAGAATCCCTTTTTGGCACTTTTTTGTTTTGGATGGGTTAATAGGAGCTTTGGTTTCAATACTATCTAATAACAACTTTGCTAATAATCCAAACGATTTTTATACCATCGCTGAAGTATATGACTGGAGTTATTTGTATAGCATTCCATCTTTTTTAGTTTTTATAGCTTTATTAATCAGAAGGCTGAGAGATATAGGTAAGGAAAACCTAGTTTTATGGGCATTTTGTTCATTTATTCCTTTCTACAATCTTTATATATTTGCCCAGCCATCCTCTGAAAACAAATGAAGTATTTTAAAATTGAAAGCATTGTTTAGTTTTCTTTTAATTCTCATTTTCTACCCTTAAAAGTTCTAGGATAAGGGATATCAAGAGCGTTAAACCTTTTCAATTTTTTACTCCGCTTGTAACGCTTATAAAACAAGTCGAAAAATCTCGACACTCCTAACCAAGATAAAATACAACTTATAAATATCCTGGCGCCTTCAGTAGAAGCAAGCCAGTAGATAATAGGATCTACTATAAGATTAATACTAATTATAAGGCCAATAAACAAAGAAAAAGTAAGGCACGCTATTACTAATAAAGCTCTGATTATTTTTTTTGTGTTGGAAATTTTCATACCCAAATGCTTGAAATCGTATTAGGAGTCCATATTTTCCATTCTCAAGCAAGATAGATAGTAAAAGAATTTGAATGTAATAAAAGTTGATTCACCTTCAATATTGAATATATACAATTCACAGATCAAATAATAGAAAAGCCAAAGACAGAAATTAAGATTTGATTATAATTAAGATTAAATTTAAATCAACTACTTTTAATAGGTATGTCTATAAAAGAGCGGTTAGACGCCTACATATTAATCAGATATAGAGCTTAGGTTCATTCATCTAAATACAAAAAATACTTATAGCCAAATTTTTAAAGTTTACAAACCAATCTTAGAAGTTAATTTTGATTAGCTACTTTTAGCCAATGGAATATCATCCATCTGTCGAGGAAACGATGTCAGACCTTATGTGTCATATGATAAAAAGAACCGACTATCTCAAAAGTGAATATCAATTAGCTATTGGTCAAGAATATAGAGAATGGATTAAATGTATAAAGGATAAAGGCCTTGTGCCACAAAACATACTCTTTATAAATACATCTACTTTTGGGAAAAATGTTCAATAAAAAGAATCACGTTCTTAATAGTTAGAAAAGTTCCTAAACTTTTCCCCCTATTTACACACAAATCATTTGATAGAGATATAATCAACTATTGGATAATGAGGAGTGCATCTAATGCAGATTAATTTAAGTGAGTTAATCTTGCAGATTTCAGCTTATTCATGTACGTAAAGTCAAAAGTTCTATCTTTAAATAAAGATTTAGACTCACAAAAATAAGCTTACAAATTTATACGTGCTTTATTTTTGAGATCACAACTTTCAATGAAGAAAAAGTAAAAGATTTTCTTTAATTGCCTAGAAAACAGAAAAATCTGGCGAAAATCAATTTTAATGTTCAAAAAATTATGCGTCGATTACTATCAGGAATAGTAGGTCTAGCTGCTTTATTAGCTGGTTGTGCTACCACAAATCAAGACAATAGTTCTAGACTTAATCTAATAAAAAATCGCAATGAGCTGATTTGTGGAGTAAGTGGAAAGATTCCTGGATTTAGTTTTCTCAAAAGTGATGGTAGTTATCAAGGACTAGATGTAGATATATGTAAGGCATTTGCTGCTGCAATTATTGGAGATTCGGAAAAAATCCAATATAGACCTCTTACTGCAGCAGAAAGATTCACAGCTATTAAAACAGGGGAAATTGATCTGTTATCAAGAAATACCACTTTTACTCTCAGTAGAGATTCCGCAGGAGGTAATGGGTTAACTTTTGCACCAGTTATTTTCCATGATGGCCAGGGATTGATGGTCAAGAGAGAAAGTGGAGTTGATAGTCTTAAAGATCTTGCAAATAAATCTATATGTGTAGGTTCAGGTACAACTACTGAGCAAAATATAAATGATGCATTTGAGAGTGCATCACTGCCTTATACACCAATCAAATATCAAGATCTTAATCAAGTAGTTGCTGGCTATTTACAGGGTCGTTGTACAGCTATGACTTCTGATCGTTCCCAATTAGCAGCAGCCAGATCTGGTTTTAAGAATCCAAAAGAACATATCATTCTTGATGATGTATTAAGCAAGGAGCCACTTGCTCCAGCTTCCGATGGCCAAGATCAGAAACTAGCTGATGCCATGAGATGGGTTATTTTTTCCCTTATATCGGCAGAAGAGCAAGGTATAACAAAGTCAAATATTTATGAGAAAGTACAAATTGCAAAGAATAATCCTCAATTAAAACCTTTAAGAAGATTTCTAGGTATTGATGGAGGATTAGGAGAAAAAATTGGTCTTAGCAATGACTTTGTAGTTAAAGTAATTAGCTCAACTGGCAATTATGGAGAGATTTACGAAAGGCATTTAGGACAAAATAGCGAAGTACCTATTCCAAGAGGTCAAAATGAGTTATATAAAAAAGGAGGTGTACATATTTCACCACCATTTAACTAAAAATAATTTATTGCAGAAATGAAAATAAATCAAAAAATATTTTTGCAATTTGGAATATGTATTATCTTTTTTGGTTTGATTACGATATTAATTAATAATTTAACAATAAATCTAATAAGAACAGGTCTTGGATTTAATTTTAGCTGGCTTTTTAAACCAGCAAGTTTTGCTTTAGCGGAACATCCCCTACCTTATACCTCTTCGGATAGTTATACTTGGGCATTATTTATAGGTTGGCTCAACAGTCTTAAAGTCATTTTCTCATCATTAATATTAGCCACTCTTTTGGGAACACTTATAGGCTTTGCAAGAACAGGTAAAAACTCATTACTAGGTCTCATTTCAGCTGGTTACATAACAATAATCAGACAAACGCCTCTCTTACTTCAACTAATGTTTTGGTATTTTGTTGGGTTCTTAGGCTTAAAAGACGATATGTTTATCCAATTAAAAAATATATTTGATATTTCAAATCAAGGAGTAGAGTTTGTAGGATTAACTTTTTCCTCGGAATTTCTAGCATTATTACTTGGTCTTAGTATATTTACGAGTGCTTATATAGCAGAGGTAATCCGAGGAGGCATCCTTTCTGTTTCTCGAGGCCAATGGGAAGCATTTAGGAGCTTAGGACTTTCAGAAAGTAAAGGACTTATCCGCATAATAATTCCTCAGGCATTACCAGCAATCATTCCAGGATTGACAAGTCAATATCTTAATCTTGCTAAAAATAGTACTCTAGCAATTGCAGTTGGATATTCAGATATTTATGCAATTAATGATACTATTATCAATCAAACAGGAAGAGCTATCGAGTGTTTTATTATATTATTAGTTAGTTTCTTGTTGTTAAATTTATTAATAACTAATGCAATGGAAATCATAAATAGATTAATTTTAAAATCACAAAAGTACAGTTAATATATGTTGAAAATTAATAATAATTCAATAAAATTCTCCTTTAAGAACCTAAAGAAGACCTTATTTTCAAATTTATTCAATACTTTTATTAGTTTACTCATTATTACATTGATTAGTGTAACTTGTGTGAATACTTTTGAATGGCTCATATTTAAGGCTGATTGGAAAGTTGTAATATCAAATCTTCCTTTATATGCCTTTGGCAGTTTTCCACAAAATGAACAATGGAGACCTGCTACTTGGATTATTAGTCTTCTTTTACTCAGCATCTTTACTCTGTGCAGCCCTGAATGGAGATGGCTACGTAAAAATCTACTAATTATATGGGTAGGAACAATACCTTTAGGTCTATATTTACTTTACGGAGGGATTGGCTTATCGCCTATAATGAGTAGACATTGGGGTGGCTTAACTCTAAGTATATTTTTAACTGTTTGCAGCTCATTATTATCATTACCTTTTGGAATAGTTTTGGCGCTATGTCGACAGAGTTCATTACCGTTAATTCAAAAGCTAAGTTCAATGTATATAGATGGTATGAGAGCGATCCCTCTTATTGCAGTACTCTTCTTTGGGCAACTACTAATACCTTTATTTCTTCCAGTTGGAATAGAAATTGATCGTGTTTGGAGAGCTATCTTTGCGTTCACTCTTTTTGTTTCTGCCTACATAGCTGAAGATATTCGTGGAGGACTGCAGTCAATCCCAAACACTCAAATAGAGGCAGCCAATAGCCTGGGCCTTAACCAATACCAAATCATTCAATTCGTATTAATTCCTCAAGCTTTACGTATTGCATTACCTGCTCTCACTAATCAATCTATTGGACTTTTTCAAAATACATCTTTAATGGCTATTTTAGGATTAGTGGAGTTACTAGGTGTAGGCAGAAGTATCCTGGCTAATCCAGAATTTATTGGTCAATATATTGAGGTTTATATTTGGCTAGCATGTGTCTACTGGATAGTTTGTACAATCATGGCTGTTCTAGCAAGACATCTTGAACAAAGAATGACCATTAATCAAGCTAATTTCTGAGAATACATGGAACCTATTGTTGTCGCGAAGAATCTTACTAAGTCGTACACAAAAGGATTACGAGCTCTTGATAATGTTTCTCTTACAGTTGATCAAGGGAAAGTCTTAGTAGTCATGGGTCCCTCAGGCTCAGGGAAAAGTACTCTAATACGGACTTTTAATGGTCTTGAAACTTTTGATAAAGGAGAACTAAATATTTTAGGAATAAAAGTTGATTCCACTCATGATGAAAGGAAAATCCAAAAAATAAGAAGAAGAGTAGGGATGGTATTTCAACAATTCAATTTATTCCCTCATCTATCAATCCTTGAAAATATCACTCTCGCTCCAGTACATGTGCAAAAACGTCGTCAAATTGAAGCTGAAGAACATGGCATGTATCTCTTGAGTCAAATGGGAATAGATTCTCATGCCAGAAAGTATCCAAATCAACTTAGTGGAGGAGAACAGCAAAGAGTAGCCATTGCTAGGGCTTTGGCCTTAAAGCCTGAATTACTTTTATTCGATGAACCGACTAGCGCTCTTGATCCAGAGAGAATCAACGAAGTTCTTGATGCAATGAGAAGACTAGCTGAGCAGGGAATGACAATGATTATAGTAACGCATGAAATTAATTTTGCTAAAGAGGTAAGTGATAAAGTTTTATTTATGGATTCAGGCAAAGTAATAGAAACCTCTACTCCAAATATTTTCTTTTCTAATGCAAAGCATGAGAGAAGTAGAAAATTTCTAAATCAACTTGATAAGCACTAGTAAAGATTAGATAGGTAGGCAATAGTAGTATTTATACCTCCAACCAATCCAATACCCCTGTCAAAAACAAATATAAAAAGATCACTAATAATTCATTTTGAATATTATACTCACCCATTAACTAGAAAAATGCCTTTACAGATGTGACCATGTTTAGCCTCTCAAAGTAGCTAATTGAGAGGAGGCAACAGACAAGAACTGTTAGCATCTGATTAATTACAGGAAAAAGGATTATCAATAGGTGTTCCAAAATACGAATCAAACCTAATCCATGGAGCTAAAGTTTTAAATAAAAAGGAAAATCCCAGCCTACAAAAATGAAAAAGATAAAGTAGGAAAATGAATCTAACGATTAATTCTAAACTTAAAATACCAACTAATGAAATACAATGGAGATTCTCCAGATCATCAGGAGCAGGTGGACAAAACGTAAACAAGACTGACAGTCGAGTTGAAATTGTATTTAATGTATCTAAATCAAACACATTAACTCCATACCAGAAGCATAGAATCTCAATTCAGGATGAAATCAAACTCATCAAAGGTTGTATTTGCATAGCTGTTCAAGACAAGAGAACCCAATATCAAAATAAACAATTAGCTTTAACTAGACTTGCTAAAACTTTACGAGAACTTTTAAAGCCACCTCCAAAGAAAAGAAGGGAGACGATCCCAACGCGCTCATCTCAAAGAAAAAGGGTGGAGTCAAAGAAGAGACGAGGTGAACTAAAGAGAAATAGACAATCAAAAATAGATTATTAATAACAAAAAATAATCTACTTTATCCGAAAAAGATTTTTTCAACTTAAAGGAAAGGAACTCAAATCGACACGAAAAAGTAGATGTATAGTCTTATATATAGCCAATAATGAAACGGTTATATTTACTGCTAAAATTCTTGACAAAAATATTTGCAGTCGAATTACTATGCAGCAGTTATGCAAACTCAAAAGACCGTTTTTGCGAGAAGAGGAGGCTGCTTAGAGACGATCCCCTCGACTCTTGTTGGTGCTTGAGCCAACTATTAACAATTCTCGCCAGGCAGAGAAGCAAGCTTGCTAAAGATGATGTACGGATAGCTGAAAACGGATTTATTTCGTGCGTATTGTGCCATCTGTTTTGACTGCTTGATCTACGTTAGACTTCACTAAATAAAGAAAGTCAGTGAGTCACTAGATTCAAAGTTACTCTAACTTTACTGTAACTCTGCATTTCCTCCATAATCTATGTCTTACAAAGATACCTCGTATTGGCTAATGAAAAATGAGCCCAAGTGAAGAGATAAGGTTAAAAACAACCAATGGCTTCTATCCCAACTCAAAAAAAACTTTGAATAATTTTCAAACAATTCAATGACAAATCTTAACCATACAACTCAAATTTCAAATGTTTTGGTAATTGGCTGTGGAGGTGCAGGGTTACGAGCTGCTATTGAAGTCAAGCTCGCTGGACTCCAAGTATCAGTACTTGGAAAGCGAGCAAAGACAGATTCACATACTGTTTTGGCTGCAGGAGGAATTAATGCCGCATTTGGGAATGTCGATAAAGAAGATTCTTGGGAACGACATTTTGCAGATACTTATATCGAGGGGTATGGACTTGGGGATGCATCCCAAATTGAGATCATGGCTAAAGAGTCTCCATCACTTGTTGAAGAAATAGATCAATGGGGAGCAAATTTTGCAAAATTAAAAAATGGTCTTCTTGATCAAAGATTTTTTGGAGCACATTCGTATAGGAGGACTTGTTACTCAGGAGATTTTACAGGTTTATCAATCTTAAAAACACTTCTGAAAAAAGCAGAGTCTTTAAATATTCCAATTCATGACAACCAATACGTTACTGAGATTCTTATAAGAGATGAGATTTGCTTTGGAGCCATGTCATTCGATACAAGCACAGCTGAAAGGACAGTACATCTAGCTGATGCTGTTATTCTTTGCACCGGAGGTCATACAAAAATATGGAAACGAAGTTCTTCTAGAAAAAAAGAGAATACAGGAGACGGCTTGTACTTAAGTCTCAAAGCAGGTTGCGAATTAAGAGATATGGAAATGGTTCAATTCCACCCCTCAGGCATGCTTTTCCCAGAAGAGATTGCAGGAACATTGGTCACAGAAGCAGTTCGAGGGGAAGGAGGAAAACTTAAAAATAACAAAGGAGAACGATTCATGGTTAATTACGATAAAGAGAGAATGGAACTTTCAACTAGAGATAGAGTTGCGATAGCGAATTACACAGAAATTGCCGAAGGGAGAGGTACTCCTAACGGAGGGGTATATCTAGATATAAGTCATATGAGTAAAGATTTCATAATGCAAAAAATACCAAGCATATACAGGCAGTTTTTAGATGCACAAATGCTAGACATCTCAAAAGAGCCAATGGAAGTAGCTCCAACAGCACACTATTCGATGGGAGGAATTGTAATAAGTCCTGAAGAGCATTGCACATCAGTCAGAGGTTTATATGCCGCAGGAGAAGTAGCCGGTGGATTACATGGTGCAAATCGTCTAGGAGGTAATTCTCTTGCAGAAATTTTAATTTTCGGGAAGAGGGCTGGAATAGCTAGTATTAATTATTCAAAACAATTAAAGTCACAAGTAAGATCTGAGATTTCCATAAAAAATGCCCATGATCATATAAATAAATTCATAAATAAAGGGACAGAATTAGCAAAGCCATTACAGTATGAATTAAGTAATGTTATGTGGAAGCATTGTGGTGTGATTAAAGATCAAAACTTATTAGAGTCAGGCCTTAAAAAAATTATAGACATCAAAAATATTATTGAAGACGTTGATGTGAGAATTGACTATCAAAGTTGTGATGATCTTGTTCAAGTCTTTGATTTAGAAGCATCTGTAATTTCTGCTGAAGCCACAATTCTATCTTCTTTAACTAGACAAGAAAGTAGAGGTTCGCATCAAAGGAGTGACTATAAGGAATTAAATACTGATAATAAATGCAATTATCACGTCAAGTTGAACAAGCAGACTTTTGATTTAGAAATTTCACAACGACATATTTCTCCATTAAGAAAGGATCTTCAAAATATTATTGACCAAACAAGCAAAGTCATTAATCTCAAAAATAAATTACTTGAATAGTCGTATCTAATCTATTGGTAAATACTAGTAAAAACCTTTTTTAAATAGAATAAAGAGATAGGGGTGAAAATGTTAAGCCATCCACACACCATCCACACATTGCAATATCGCGGAGATCCAATGGCACAAAAGGAAATCAACTACTGGCTAATGAAAAGTGAGCCAGATGCTTACAGTATTAAAGATTTAAAACGTGAAGAAGAAACTCTCTGGGATGGGATTCGAAATTATCAAGCTAGAAACTTTATGAGATCAATGAAAAAAGGTGACCAAGCCTTCTTTTATCATTCAAATACTAAACCACCTGGAATAGTTGGTCTAATGGAAATTATTGAAACAAATTTAATTGACCCATATCAGTTCGATAAAAGTTCAAAGTACTTTGATAAAAAATCAAACAAAGAAAATCCTCGGTGGGATTGTGTAAAAACTAAATTTATCTGTGAATTTAAAAATATGATTACATTAAAAGAGTTATCAGATCTTTATAGCTCAGAAGAGTTAACTGTAGTTCGCAAAGGAAATAGATTATCAATAATGCCAATCAAAAAAAATATCGCCATGGATCTCCTTAAAAAGCTCAATAAAAATTAAATTAAAAAGAATGAGATTCAAACATATTTCCAATATAAAGACGCGTAATCAATCTAGAACTTACACCATTTTGAATTAAGAATCCTGCAAGTGCAGCTTGCAAAAGTCTATATTGGTCCCAATTAGGATGCTTCTCAATATAAAGATTCATGGCTTGTTGAATAGCCTTAGGTATTTTAGTTTGAAAACTGATTACATCCTCGGAATCCAAAGCCCCTTCTCTTTTGCACGAAAATCTTTCTTCAGTCAAATTAATGCTTTTCATTTTAATGCTTTCAAAAAAATTAAATCTGTAAGCAAAATACTCTCAAAATCAAAAAATCATAAACCCTTTCTCGAGCCGTCTCATTGTCAGATCAAGCACTGAACAGCATTTTTCTAGACAGCATAAGTATTACTTATCAAATGTATTCAAAATTATTTATTTTAGAAATCAATCATATTTTAAATGAGTCTTTTCCACAATTATCAATAAGCGCTTCATCGATCTAATCAACCCTGTGGAAAAGTTGTTAGTTAAATCAAGCTGATATTGGGGAAAAAATTGAAAACCTTTTAATTAAGTTCTCTCACAAATAGCCGCAATCCCACATTGTTCTCATGGCTTTAGTAACGTCAGCTGTCACATTTCTAGGCCAAAACACCTCGGCTCCTCTAGTTATGGAGTCACTAGTATTTAGGATCAATTTAAGGTTCCATCCATATTTATCACCTTTCAAAATTGCCAACCAAGGGCTACGTCCTAATTCCAAGGTTATATCCTCATCGCCCATTAATTGTTCTTTAACATCTTGGTATTGATCAGATAAATCAATAACTAAATTAACTAAAATTTGCCATTCTAATTGGTTCAACTCAATAGCCCAAGAATCACCCCCAATAAGTGTAGAAAAGTTTTCTCTTGTTGAATCTCTAATTATTCTCCAACCATTACCTTCTTTTTTTAACACCTAACCAGGCAAAAGATCAGGCTGATCTTGTTCATCGCTAAGTTCAATTATGGCTCTTTGTACTGGCTTTACTGTTGATTCTTCTAAAAGTCCATCAAAGTCATCAAATCTTCTTTGCTTTGCTCTAAAAGCAATGCGCACCGTAGTCAGGTAACGATTAGTGGAGTGTCTTACAAGACTCTCACCTCTTTTTGCTAAATCCTTGGAATTAATCCCTGAACCTGATTTAATCACACTAAATACCTTCTTGTTAATTTATTCTAGAAGAGAATCGTTCAATTCCACATTTTTAGGCAAACAAAAACAGTGATGTAAGTTTTTTTAAGAATCATCTCCTACTAAAAAATCTTGCGGCACAAGCCAATCAATTCTTTGGATATATGGATAATAAAACTGAACAATTAGAAAATATCGAGCGGACTCAAGTCGATATCAAAGATTTTGGAACATTAGCTATTGATTTAGGAAGTTCAACAACTGTTGTAGTTTTTCAAAAAGAGAATAGGCAATCGCCTGAACTTCTTGATTTGCCACCCATTAGTCGTTCTCCAGGAGAGATCCCAAGCTTAATTTGGCAGCCGTCAGAAAATAAAGAAGAATTTTTAATAGGACAAGAAATCGTAGAATCAAACGTTATAAGTGACAACGAAGAGAATAAACTAAGCCAAGATTTCAAAAGATGGATCGGGTCTCCAATTATTGACCCAATATATACTTCAAGAATTAGTCCAGAAAAAGCAGGTGAAATATTAATTCAGAACATTTGGGAAAAAGTCTCATTAAAAGTCAATATAAAAAGACTAGTTCTAACTGCGCCTGTAGATACTTACAGAGAATATAGAAAATGGTTAGTTAAAATTTGCGAATCACTGAAAGTTAAAGAAATTGCACTAGTTGATGAACCTACTGCAGCTGCTATGGGAGCAGGAATAGAGCCTGGATCAACATTGCTTGTTATGGATTTTGGAGGAAGCACTATTGATATGTCAATTGTTGCGTTAGAGGGAGGAGAAGGACAAGCATCGCCAATTGCTCAACTTGTCAGGTTTAATGGAACTAATTTAGAAGGGAAAAGTTCGCAAGTTCTTCGCACAGCGAAGGTTCTAGGAAAATCTGGACTACGATTAGGGGGTAAAGATATTGACAGGTGGATATCTCATCATTTATTACCAGAAGAAAACCCAACAAATCTAATCTTAAGTAAGGCAGAAGAGCTCAAATGTGAATTAAGTAATATAAATATAAAGGAGACAGTTGTTATCACTAAACAAATAAAAAATAATCAGAATAAAGAAAAGTTTTTAAAGTTATCTAAAAAAGGACTTGAAGAATTACTTATAGAAAAAGGACTTTTAAAAAGTATTGAAATTCTTTTCAACACCACAATAAATAATGCAAAGCGAAATTCTTTTAAATTGGAGGATCTCGATAGTGTTGTTTTAGTTGGTGGAGGATCACAAATACCATTGATTAAAAAATTTATCACTAGTCTTTGTAATTCTGTCCCTTTCATCACTCCTCCCCCAGTTGAAGCTATTGCAATAGGGGCTTTAAAGCTTACTCCGGGTGTAGAGGTAAAAGATGTATTAAATAAAGGTATCAGTCTAAAATGTTGGAATAAAAAAAATGAAAAACATATATGGCACCCTCTATTTTTCCCAGGACAAACATGGCCAACAAGTAAACCTTTAGAAATAATCTTATCTGCTAGTGTAAATAATCAATTATCTATAGATTTAATCATAGGTGAACCTGAAGAAAAGGGTTCTAATGAAATTATTTATATTAATGGTTTACCTACAATAAAAGAAATTGAATTTAATGAAAGAATTACTAAATTAGACAATAAAATAATTTCAATTTCATTAAGCCCCCCAGGAGAGATTGGAGAAGATTGTATTAAATTGAGATTTAAAATTAATAATCTATGTGAAATAGAAGTAGAAGGAATTGATTTAAGAAATAATAAGATAATAACTCTTAAAAATCTTGGTCCAATTAGATAATTATCTAAATAATTTTAAATCAATCTTTCAATTTCTTGCATAAAAATATACCTTCCTCATCATCCACTTCCCTCAATCTAAGATCAATAATTTCATCTTTACTCGTTGGGACAACACGACCACAGAAATCTGGCTGAATCGGAACCTCCCTATGGCCTCTATCTACCATCGCAACCAGCATGACTCTTTTTGCTCTACCCCAAGAATGAAGGGCTTCTAAAGCTGCTTTAACAGTCCTTCCTGTATAGATAACATCATCAATTAAAACAACTTCCCTATTATCAACAGTAGAAGGTAAATCAGTTACTTGTCCTATTCGAGTACCAACTCTTGATAGATCATCTCTATAAAAAGTAGGATCTAAGCAACCATTTTCCACTGGTTGTCCTGACAATTCTTCTAAGTAAACTGCTAATAATTTAGAAAGATAAACACCTCTGGTTGGTATCCCAATAAGCAATAGCGAACTTGTATTTGGAACCTTTTCCAAAATTTGAGAAGCCAATCTTTTTATGGTTCTATCAAGTTCTTTTTCTGAGAGAATTTCAATCTCTTTTTTTATGGTTTCATCTGACATATTTTAAAATCCTAAAAATTTAATTTTTTCTTAGGAATAACTGAAATACTTTTTTAATCTAATAGGGAAAAGCTAACCAAACATCAAAGAATTAGCCTCTTTACCTATTAGGAAGTAATTTAATACGAAAGAAAACCATTAACAGGATTCAATTTCTTTGAATGTCAAGCAGTAACACCGCTGTTTCAACGACCAAAGGGAAAGTAGCACCAGTTGTACTGGCGATACTTGATGGCTGGGGTCATACAGAAGAAAGTAAAAACAATGCTGTTAAACAAGCTTCTACCCCTGTAATAGATGCCTTATGGCATGCATATCCCCATACTCTCATTGAAGCAAGCGGTGCAGATGTTGGACTGCCAGACAATCAAATGGGTAACTCTGAAGTTGGACATCTAACTATCGGAGCAGGAAGGATAATTCAACAAGAATTGGTTCGCATATCTAATACTGTTAAAGAAAACAAATTAATTAAGAATACGCCTCTGAATGAATTTTCAAAAACCTTAAAAAACAACGGAGGTACTCTTCACCTCATGGGGCTTTGTTCTGATGGAGGAGTTCATAGCCACATAAATCATTTGTGCGGACTGCTGGAATGGGCTTCTGAAAAAAACCTATCAAAAGTTTCATTACACCTATTCACTGATGGAAGAGATACCTCCGCGAAAAGTGCCTCAAAATATATTCAGAAAATAAAAACCACAATCAAATCAACTGGAATTGGAGAGATTGCTTCAATTTGCGGAAGGTACTGGGCTATGGATCGAGATAATCGGTGGGAGAGGACGGCAAAAGCTTATGAATTACTTACAAACCCAAACTTTGTAGTTAGCAATTTATCAGCAGAGGAAAGTTTAAACAAAAGCTATGAAAAAGGCATTACAGATGAATTTATTGAACCCGTGAGGCTCTCCTCTTCTTTTTTAAAAGATGGAGATGGTGTTGTTTTTTTTAATTTCCGACCTGATAGAGCTAGACAACTAGTAAAGGCAATTAAACTAAAAGATTTTGATTGCTTTGAAAGAAAAAACAAATTAGATATTGAGGTGCTAACTTTTACACAATATGAATCAGGTCTTCCAGTATCAGTCGCTTTCCCTCCTGAACCTCTTAATGATTTATTGGGTGAAGTAGTTTCTAATCATGGATTAAATCAATATCGAACAGCTGAAACTGAAAAATATCCACATGTCACTTATTTTTTAAATGGTGGTATTGAAAAACCTTTAAAAGGAGAGGTAAGACATCTTGTTCCTTCACCAAGAGTAGCAACATATGATCTACAACCTGAGATGTCAGCAGACGAGCTAACCAGAAGTTGTATCAATGCAATTGATAGTGGAATTTACTCTTTGGTTGTAATTAATTTTGCTAATCCAGATATGGTCGGACATTCTGGAATAATGGAAGCAGCTATTAAAGCTAATGAAAAAGTTGATAGTTGCGTTGGAAAATTATTAAATTCAATTGGGAAACTTGGGGGATCTCTGCTAATAACAGCTGATCATGGCAATTCTGAGATGATGATTGGCCCAGATGGCCAACCATGGACTGCTCACACAACAAATCCTGTTCCAGTTATTCTTGTAGAAGGAGAAAAGCGTAAGTTAAGAGGATATGGCAATGATATTAAACTAAGAGAAAGCGGAGGTGGATTATCTGATTTAGCTCCTACTCTTTTACAACTGCTAAATTTACCAAAACCAAAGGCGATGACAGGATCAACTCTTATTGAACCCATTAACTTGCCTAAAAAACCTAATCTCATTCCTCAACCCGCATAATAAAGAAAAATGATCATTCCACTTTTATCTTGGGCATGGGCAATTTCAGGAGTTTTTCTAATTCTTTTAGTACTTCTTCATAGCCCAAAAGGAGATGGAATGGGTGGATTAGCTTCAAGTGGAAGTTCTATGTTCACAAGTGCTAGTAGTGCTGAATCAACTTTAAATAGAGCAACTTGGTTATGTCTAATCTTATTTTTATCTTTGGCAATTATTCTTAGTGCAGAGTGGTTAAAATAAAAAATTTTATTCTATTTTCAATTTTTTTCTAAGTCCAAAAAATATAAATTTTATATCTAGTAAAAGTAAGAAAATTTTTATTAATTACAAAAAAAGGAGAGAAAGCATAAAAGCAATCTCTCCAATATTGACGAGTAGAGATAAAGATCCAACTAATCAATAATCAAAATCACCACCCATTCCGCCAGACCCACCAGCAGGAGAAGAGTCTTTCTTCTCAGGTAAATCTGCCACTATGCATTCGGTTGTCAGTACCATTCCTGCAATTGAAGCAGCATTTTGAAGACCTGAGCGAGTTACCTTTGCAGGATCTACAATTCCAGCGGAAAGCATATCTACGTATTCTCCAGTTGCAGCATTGTAACCATCATTGACCGGCTTAGATTTAACATTCTCAGCAACCACTGCTCCATTGGCTCCAGCATTCTCGGCTATTCTCATTAGAGGGGAAGTTAGAGCAGCTTCTACAATATTTGCTCCAATCAGCTCTTCACCTGAGAGATTAGCGGAAGACCAATCACCCAATGCTGGAGCTAAATGGGCAAGTGTAGTGCCGCCTCCAGGTACAATCCCCTCTTCAACAGCAGCTTTGGTGGCATTGATTGCATCTTCCAGACGAAGTTTCTTATCCTTCATCTCTGTCTCAGTGGCTGCTCCCACCTTTACAACTGCCACACCACCGGATAACTTTGCCAATCTTTCTTGAAGCTTTTCTTTGTCGTAAGTTGAGTCAGTCTCATCCATCTGCTTCTTAATCTGTTCACATCTGGCATTTACTGCTACCTCATTGCCTTCAGCAACTATTGTCGAAGTGTCTTTATTGATGGTTACTCTTCTTGAAGTTCCAAGCATGTCAAGCGTGGCATTTTCCAGCTTCAAACCTGCGTCTTCAGTAATGAGTTGACCATTTGTCAAAACAGCCATATCTTCAAGCATCGCTTTTCTGCGATCTCCAAAACCAGGAGCTTTAACCGCTGCAACGTTTAAAACACCCCTAAGCCTATTAACGACCAAAGTTGCTAAAGCTTCTTTTTCTATATCTTCAGCAATTATTAGAAGAGGTTTACCGGTTTTAGCAACTTGCTCTAAAACAGGAACAAGGTCTTGAACTAGCCCAATTTTTTTATCAGTCAATAAGATGTAAGGCTCATCCAATACTGCTTCCATTCTTTCGGTATCAGTAGCAAAGTAAGGAGAAATATATCCCTTGTCAAAACGCATTCCTTCAGTGACCTCTAGTTCGGTGGTCATTGACTTGCCTTCTTCTAAAGAGATTACGCCCTCTTTCCCAACTTTATCCATGGCATCTGCAATCATTTTGCCAACTTCATCATCATTACCAGCAGCAATGGTTCCGCACTGGGCTATTGCATTACTGTCGCTTATAGGCTTGGAATGATCTTTAATTTTTTCAACTAAAAATTCAGTTGCTTTATCAATTCCTTTTTTCAAAGTGATTGCATTCGCACCTGCAGCTACGTTTTTCAAACCAGCTTTAACCATTGCATGAGCTAGAACAGTCGCAGTGGTTGTTCCATCCCCTGCCGCATCGTTTGTTTTTGAGGCCGCTTGACGAATCAATGCAACGCCAGTGTTCTCAATGTGATCTTCAAGTTCTATTTCCTTAGCAATAGTTACACCATCATTAATTATTTGAGGTGCACCGAACTTTTTCTCTAGAACAACATTTCGACCTTTAGGTCCTAGAGTTACTGCGACTGATTCAGCCAAAATGTCAATACCACGCTCGAGTGCACGGCGGGCTTGCTCGTTGTAAATGATGCGCTTGGCCATAAGAGGCGAATTCCTTAAATTCTAAAAGTTTTTTTTGGTTTGGACTGCAGCTAAAAAAGCTGAGTTTTAGTTAACGACAGCAAGAATGTCTTTCTCGGATAAAAGAACATATTCATCACTGCCAAGTTTGATATCAGTACCTGCGTACTTACTGTAGAGAACTTTGTCTCCGACACTTACCTCAGGAGATTGACGGGAACCATCCTCATTCCTTTTGCCAGGGCCAACCTGTGCAACTTCACCTACTTGAGGTTTTTCTTTGGCTGTGTCGGGAAGCAATATGCCTCCTGCAGTCTTCTCTTCTGATTCAGAAACTTTTACAAATACACGATCTCCAAGTGGCTTAACAGTGGAGACGCTGAGTGATACAGCTGCCATAAATTAATGCAGGAGAAAAAAAACAAAAGCGCTTAGCGCCACTCGATAAAGAGTATTACTCAATACCAACGATATTAATTTATGCGTCTAAGTACGCTGAAGACCACATTTATTCTGTGCGGTTGACCGAACACTGAAAAAAAATGCCTGTGGAGTGGTAGTCTTAGCCGCTGATAAGAGTATGCGCATCAGAGCATGCTCACAAAGTTTCTAGTTATCTTATGGCCGCTTCTGCTACCGCTACTGTTGGAACCAAAGGTATTGTCCGACAAGTAATTGGTCCAGTATTAGATGTTGAATTTCCTGCTGGCAAACTTCCCTCAATTCTTAATGCATTAAGAATTGAAGGAAAGAATCCTGCAGGGCAAGATGTCGCACTTACAGCTGAAGTTCAACAATTGCTTGGTGATCATCGGGTTAGAGCCGTTGCAATGAGCGGAACCGATGGATTAGTTAGAGGGATGGACGCTTTAGATACAGGGGCCCCAATTTCAGTACCTGTTGGAGAAGCAACACTTGGAAGAATATTTAATGTTCTTGGAGAGCCTGTAGATGAGCAAGGCGATCTTAAAAACGTAACCACTTCACCAATTCATCGCTCCGCACCAAGCCTTACAGACTTGGAAACAAAACCAAAAGTATTTGAGACCGGTATAAAAGTTATTGATTTACTTGCTCCATACCGTCAAGGTGGAAAAGTCGGGTTATTTGGAGGAGCAGGAGTAGGAAAAACAGTCCTAATTCAAGAGCTTATTAATAATATTGCAAAAGAACATGGAGGAGTATCAGTATTTGGTGGTGTTGGAGAAAGGACCAGAGAAGGTAATGACTTATATGAAGAATTCAAAGAGTCTGGTGTTATCAACTCAGAAGATCTAACAAAGTCAAAAGTTGCTTTGTGCTTTGGTCAAATGAATGAGCCTCCAGGAGCAAGAATGAGAGTTGGCCTATCAGCTCTAACAATGGCTGAGCATTTTCGTGATGTAAATAAACAAGATGTTCTTTTATTCATTGATAATATTTTCAGATTTGTTCAGGCTGGTTCAGAAGTATCTGCATTATTAGGCAGAATGCCATCAGCTGTTGGGTATCAACCAACATTAGGAACAGATGTAGGAGAACTTCAAGAAAGAATCACTTCAACGCTCGAAGGATCAATAACCTCAATTCAGGCTGTTTATGTACCTGCTGACGACCTAACTGACCCTGCACCTGCTACGACTTTTGCTCATTTAGATGCTACTACAGTTCTAGCAAGGGCTCTCGCAGCTAAAGGGATTTATCCTGCTGTTGATCCACTTGATTCAACTAGTACAATGCTTCAGCCTTCTGTTGTAGGTGATGAGCATTACCGCACAGCCAGATCAGTTCAATCAACACTTCAAAGATATAAAGAATTGCAAGATATAATTGCAATTTTGGGATTAGACGAATTATCAGAAGAAGATAGAAAGACAGTTGATCGTGCACGTAAAATAGAGAAGTTCTTATCTCAGCCTTTCTTTGTAGCTGAAATTTTCACAGGGATGTCAGGCAAATATGTAAAATTAGAAGATACAATCAAAGGCTTCAATATGATTCTTGCTGGTGAACTTGACCACTTACCTGAGCAAGCTTTCTATCTTGTTGGAAGCATTGATGAAGTTAAAGCTAAAGCAGAAAAGATAGAAGCTGAAGCAAAATCTTAAATGTTTTGTTTCTAATAAATTACCTTCTCTAAACGTTTTCTAAATCCTTAAAAATGCCTTTAACTCTCCGAGTGCTTGCTCCTGATCAAAGCGTATTTGATGATACAGCTGATGAAATAATACTTCCAAGCACCACAGGGCTATTGGGAGTT
Source organism: Prochlorococcus sp. G4PB17 (assembly GCF_059772445.1). NCBI lineage: Bacteria > Bacillati > Cyanobacteriota > Cyanophyceae > Synechococcales > Prochlorococcaceae > Prochlorococcus > Prochlorococcus sp. G4PB17. Next base: position 960,040 of record NZ_CM186288.1, read on the forward strand.
TTACCGGGTCACATTTCAATGGTTACTGCTATTGATTTTGGTGTTTTAAGGATTTTTAAAAACGGCAATTGGGACTCAATTGCCTTAACTGGAGGTTTTGCAGAAGTTGAATCTAATGAAGTTACAGTTTTAGTAAACAAAGCTGAAATGGGTAAAAATATTGATTCTGTCAAAGCTGAAGCTGAATTAGAACAAGCAAAAAATTTACTGGGCCGTGCTGATGATCAAAAAAATACTACTGAGAAAATAAAAGCACAAGAAAATTTGAATAAAGCAAAAGCTTGGTTTCAAGCATCAAAATCAAATTAAATATTAGACCAATATGAAAAAACTTTGAGCGATAAATTCGCCCAAGGATTTTTATGCTGTGCCGCAAAAGGTTACATCTGGGAATTTAACTTTAGCTTGTTCTAAAGTTTTTCCTTTCCCTTCTTCCTGCCAGTAATTAATAACCTCAGTCGCTTTATTTAGAACTTCAACTCTTTCATTGTCTGTAATCCAACTTTTTTCTTCTAATTGAGTTTTTAATGTTTCCCATGCATCTTCCCTTGGCCAAAAGAAATAAGCGGTAAGTGGACTAGGCCCGCCTCCAACAATTTGATCTACTGCCAACGCAACATTATCTGGCAACCAAAGAATCTTCAGCAAAAATCTTCCTTCGTCGGCCTTAGGTGTATGTCCAGAAGGGACTCCATCTGCGTCAATGGTTGCTGTTGCCAATGCTGCAGCCCCGCCTAAAGCACTTGGTCGTCCTGACTTCGTTTCATCGGCATCTACTTTTCCTTGATTTTCAGACAGTGTGCCTTCCTCAGTACTTGTTACATCTTCTTGAACAGTACCAGCCTCTTCAGAAACCATCATTGCTAAGTTTTCAACTATCTAACAAATACCTAACTTAACAGGAATCAGGACCCATTTGAATTACTAAAGGGAGAATTCAGAAGGTTTTCTACTATTTGATAATGAAGAGATTATTCAAGGAGAACAATATTGGAATATATTCATTAAGTTTTGAGAGTTCAAACTGATTAGCTTCACTTAAAACTCACTTAAATCAATTTTCTAAATCAATCAAGTTTTTAACGGCACTACTGCTCAGCACCTCGACAGAATCTTTTGATACCAATACATCATCCTCGATACGTATTCCAATACCCTTCCATCTTTCGTCTATCTCAGGCTGACCCTTCGGAACTGCTAACCGATCACTGATATAAATACCAGGCTCAACGGTTAAAACAATGCCAGGTTCAAGATTTAAATGATAATCACCTAGCCTATATGCTCCTACATCATGCACATCAAGGCCTAACCAATGACCTGTTCGATGCATATACAAGTGAGAATAGGCTTCTTGTTCAATAATCGAATCAACATCGCCAACAAGCAAACCAATATCAACCAATCCCTCAACAAGGTGTTTTAAAGCAGTCAAATGAACATTGTCTGCATTATTACCTGGTCGAACACATTCAATTGCGGATGTTTGAGCTTGAAGAACAATTTCATATAAAGCTCTTTGTTCTCCAGAAAACTTTCCATTGACTGGAAAGGTTCTTGTTATGTCACCATTGTAATAATCATCCAAAGAGCAACCTGCATCTATCAAAACAAGGTCTCCATTTTTTATTTGTGAATTATTTGCTGTGTAATGAAGAACACATGCATTATCACCTGAAGCAACTATTGAGCCATAAGCAGGACCTCGAGTCCCTTTCTCAAGAAAAATTTTTTCTATTTGAGCTTGTAAATCTCTTTCATTCATTCCTGGTCGAGCAAATTCTCTAACAAATTCATGTGCCTCTGCGGAAATTTGTGAGGCAATACGCATCCTTTCTATTTCAAAATTATCCTTTCGAAGTCTCATATCATGAAGTATTGGGCAAGGTGCAATCATAGAAAATGGAGAGAAGCCACTTCTAGGAAGTTTTTGTAAATGTTCTGACCAAATTTTCAAAACCAAAGGTTCCAAATGTGAATGTTTCCCAACTCGAAAGGCAATCCCATCAGCCCCCTCTAGATAATGAGGCAAAAGACTTGGCAGCTCAGTCAAAGGATGAGATATATCAACATCAAAATTGTCTAAGACACCTTTTGTTCCCCATCTAAAACCTGTCCAGATCTCTGCCGAGGATTCTTTGGGTAAGACAAATAATACATATTGTTCTCCCTTTGGTTTATGGGGTAAAAACAAAGCCACTGCGTTTGGCTCGTCAAACCCAGTTAAGTACCAAAAGTCGCTATTCTGCCTGAATGGATACTCACAATCTGCATGATGAGTGACTAATTCTGCAGCAGGAATAATGGCCGCATAAGAACCTAAATGTGACAAAAATATGTTTCTACGCCCACGAAAAATGTTTGAATCAGCCACAAAAATACTCCTATTTACTATTTAGGATGGCAAGAGAACTAACTTAGTGGAAAAATAAAAGCAAAAGATCCTTATTCTTTAAAAATCACTAGGGGATGAGCCAAGACATTCTGCTCTTAACTGCTCTTGTTGTAGTTGTTTTAATAGGTTCTGCAATGTGCTCAGGAATAGAAGCAGCATTGTTAGCAGTAAACCCATTACGCGTTCATGAACTTGCTAGAAGAACTCCAAAAGTCCTAGGAGCTAGAAGACTAGAAAAATTACGTCACAGACTTGGGCGTACTTTAACTGTAGTAACAATTGCTAATAACAGTTTTAATATTTTTGGAAGTTTGATGGTTGGTAGCTATGCAAGTTTCATCTTTCAAAATAAAATTGGATATCTGATGCCCATTTTTTCAATTAGCCTAACTGTACTTGTTTTACTTCTTGGAGAAATTGTACCTAAAGCTCTTGGCACAAGGCTTGCGTTGCAAATAAGTTTAACTAGCGCTCCTATACTTGATTTATTAAGCATCATAATGCGACCATTGCTAATTTTTCTTGAACGTCTACTACCAATTATTACGGCCAAAAGCGAACTAACAACTGATGAAGAAGAAATCAGGCAAATGGCTAAACTTGGTTCTCAAATAGGTCAAATAGAAGCAGACGAAGCAGCAATGATATCCAAAGTTTTCCAGTTAAATGATCTTACTGCTAAGGATTTAATGACTCCACGGGTTGCGGCTCCAACACTTCCAGGAGGAGTTTCACTGAAATCTGTTAAGTCAAACTTATTAGAGAATAATTCAACATGGTGGGTAGTTTTAGGGGAGGAAGTAGATAAGATCGTTGGCGTCGCTAATCGCGAAAAACTTTTAACCTCTTTACTTCAAGGCGACTCTCATCTGACCCCATACGATCTAAGTGAGAATGTAGAGTTTGTACCAGAAATGATTAGAGTAGATAGACTTCTTCTTGGCTTTAATGACGACAAAAAGGGAGTTAGAGTCGTGGTAGATGAATTTGGAGGATTTGTTGGATTAATTGGTGCAGAAGCTGTCTTGGCAGTTTTAGCTGGTTGGTGGAGGAAATCTAATAAATGATTTACAAAAAAAATATGTCTTTAAGATGTAAGTTTTTAATTAAACAATGGAAAAAAAATTTAAACCTTACTAATTATGAGAAAACAAAATACAGTGATCTATTAAAGCAAATTGACTTTCAAATAAAAAAATTAGATCAAAAAGAACTTCAGGTATCAGTATATGGAAGAGTGGGAGTTGGGAAATCAAGTTTATTAAATGCATTAATTGAAAAGCAAGTATTTGAAACAGATATAATTAACGGGAATACCAAGACACTTCAATCTCATAAATGGCACAAATCATTTAAAAGCCTAAACAGTGTTGAACTAATAGACTCACCAGGTATAGATGAAATAAATAATCCTAATAAAGAAGAAATAAATTTTAATTATGTATTAAATACAGATTTAATTCTTTTTGTAATTGATAGTGATATAACACGAATCGATTTAAATTCAATAGAAGAGCTTTTAAGGCATAATAAACCGATACTAATAGTATTAAATCGTTGTGACCAATGGACTACAAGAGAGGCAAAATTAATTCTTTCAAGTATCCATAAAAAATTATCATTTTATCAACATAAACTGAAAATTGCTCTTGTTGCATCATGTCCAAGGGAAGCCAAAATAAAAACAGACGGTACTATTAGAAGTGAGCAAAAATCTCCTAAAGTAGATATCCTTAAAAGGGAGCTTAAAGATATAATTGATCAAAGTGGTGAATTACTTATTTGTATAAATAGCTTAAGGATTGCAGACCAATTTTACAAATTACTTAAAGAGAATCGACTGCTGAAAAAGAAAGAAGCTGCGCAAACTTTAATTGGTAAATATGCAACTTTAAAAGCCTCTGGAGTAGCAATTAATCCCTTTCTAATGATTGATCTTATTACTGGTCTTGCTTTTGATAGTGCCCTTGTTATCCAATTAAGTAAATTATATGGGTTAGAAGTAAGTGGTCCTTCCGCTAGACAATTAGTAAAAAATCTTAGTTTACAAAATTCATTACTTGGGGGTGCTCAAATCGGCATCCAAATTACTTTAAATCTTTTCAAGAAAATACTTATCCTTGCTGCACCGCTTACTGGAGGAGTCACCCTTGCGCCTACCGCTCCGATAGCAATTGTACAAGCAGCTATTGCTATCCATGCAACAAAAGTAATAGGGCGTCTCGCTGCTTATAAATTTCTAATGGGTACAAATAGGTATGATGGAAGGCCTCAATCAATGTTGAAATATCTTCTTAAAAAAAATACAGACTTAAGAATAATGCTTTGTGATTTTAGATTTTCCACATCAAGTCTAGACAAAAATAAAAATCTTTTATTGCCATGATAGCCAAAATCAATTCAATAGCCTTATTTGGCACGAGCGCTGATCCACCAACTTTGGGTCATCAAGCTTTATTGTGTGAATTAACAAAAATCTTCCCAAAAGTTATCACATGGGCTAGTGATAACCCTGATAAGAATCATAAAATTCCACTTCTTAAAAGAACTGAGCTTTTAAAAATTTTGGTAAAAGAGATATCAGATCCAAAGTTAGAGCTCGTTCAAGAACTGAGTAGCCCTAGAGCTATTTATACTTTAAAAAAAGCTTTACGACTATGGCCCAAAGCAAGTTTTAGTTTTGTAATTGGTAGTGATTTAGCTATTCAAGTTCCAAAATGGCTTAATGCTACATCAATTCTCAACAAAGCAACAATAGCGATCGCAATGAGGGATGGATGGCCAATTAGAGAGAAACAATTAGAAGAGATTAAAAAACTTGGAGGTAAAATTGATCTATTACCTTTTAATATACCTGAATCATCAAGTTCAAAATTTAGAGAGAGACCGCAAGAAATACTTGTTCCTCAAGGGCTTGTTCCATTACTACTTGAAGAAAATCTATATGGTCTAGCAGATAACAGATAATGAAATTCGCATTGGCCCAACTCAATCCAGTCATTGGAGACCTCGATGGTAATGCAGAGAAAATTTTTGAAGCATGCAAAAAGATCAAAAGTAAAGAAGTGAATCTAGTAATAACACCAGAGCTCTCTTTGATCGGCTACCCTCCAAAAGACTTATTATTTAATCCACGACTTTTTAAAGAGGAAAAAGATATTTTAAATAACTTAAGCAAAAGAATAAGTAATCTTAGCCAAAACCTATCTGTATTAATTGGGATAGCAGAACCAACTCCAGATTTAGAAATTCCCAAACTCTACAATTCAGTAGCTATTTTAGAAAAGGGTAATTGGAAAATCATAGCAAGAAAGCAACTTCTACCCACTTATGATGTATTTGATGAGAAACGTTATTTTCGTTCTGCAGACAATAGTAGTGTTTTAAATTTTACTTACCAAGAACAACTTTGGAAGATTGGAATAACTATTTGTGAAGATATTTGGGTAGAGGAAAACCTACAAAACGAAAAGATATTAGGGAAAGATCCTATAAAATCTCTAGAAAAAGAAAAGTTGGATTTACTTATCAATCTTTCAGCTTCTCCATTTATTCAATCAAAAAGTTTATTACGCCAACAAATTGCAGCTAAAGCAGCTATTCGTCTTTCATGCCCAGTGATGTATGTCAATCAAGTAGGAGGGAATGATGAATTAATCTTTGACGGTTCTAGTTTTGCTCTTAATAAAAAAGGCAAGTTACAACTAGAACTTCCTGCCTTTAAAGAGTCAGTCTCTCTTTGTGATATTACTTCGCTAAAACGACAATCTTCCATTTTAAGAACAGATCCAACATCACAAGAAGTCCTTTTTAGAGCTTTAGTTCTTGGAGTTAAAGATTATGCAAAAAAATGTAATTTCAATAGTGCCATTATTGGATTAAGTGGGGGTATCGACTCAGCTCTAGTAGCAACTATTGCAGTAGCAGCTTTAGGAATCTCTAAAGTTCATGCGATTTTAATGCCTTCTCCATGGAGTTCGGTAGGTTCTATAAAAGATGCAACGGCATTAGCTAATCGTCTTGGAATAAATCATCAAAAGATTCCGATCGCAGATGTAATGAATAGTTTTAACGATGTTTTATCCGATTCAACATGGGGAATCCCAACCGGTATCACAGCTGAAAATCTACAATCTCGTATTAGAGGTACAATATTGATGGCTATAGCAAATCAAAAAAAACATTTGCTTCTATCTACAGGAAACAAATCAGAATTGGCCGTAGGATATTGCACTCTTTACGGAGACATGAACGGTGGCTTATCTGTAATTGGAGATCTTTATAAGACAAGTGTATTTGATCTATGTAATTGGATAGATAGTGAGTCTTCATCCAATTGTAGGAATGATTTCTTTCTCCCTGAAAAAGGAGAAATTATAAGCTCTGAAATAAGAAACAAGCCTCCCAGCGCTGAATTACGACCAGAACAATTAGACAGCGACTCTTTGCCTGATTATTTCATTCTTGATCCAATACTAAAAGGGTTAATTGAACAACATTTACCAACTGAAGTTTTAATAGAGAAAGGATTTGACAAAAAAATTGTAGATAAAGTAGCCAACTTATTAAAGAACGCCGAATTCAAACGTTATCAAGCACCTCCTTTATTGAAAATAAGTAATCAAGCTTTTGGAAGTGGGTGGAAAAAGCCAATAGCCTCAAAATAAATCTTTTAATTTACTTCTATTCTTAATTCAATTCTTTTACGCAATCAATTGGTCTTCGTAGAGACATAATATTAATCCCTTGACGTAAAGCTGTTATTAGTCCTGCAGCCTCTAAATAATTCTCAGCATATAAAATATTCTTATTTTTATCACCACTTAAGTAATCTAGCCTCATCTTTGTAGAGCTAACATTTAATACTCCTTTATTAGAAACTATTATCAAAGGTATAAATCTTTCGAGACATGACAAAACCGCTTCGCCACCTAGTGCTCCCTGTGGCACAACAACGGCTCCTAAATCCTTATTACTTAATAAAGTTTTCATCGTAAAAAAATCATTTGCTTTGGTTTTCATTGTTGACTTACTAATCAGATCGGGGGCACGACTAAGACCAACTAAAACACTTTGCAAAAATGTATATCCTATCTCTTCTCCAGAGGTGCGAGGATCTAGATCATAATCAATTGGTAAGGGTGCTAACCCGGGTGCATGTGCACATGGAATCAATAAATGTTTTACAAGAAAATGACTTATTACAGCTTCAACTCCTGCAATGATATCTACACCATTACCTTGTCGATAAAGTTTAGTTTCTAATTCATCACTATCATCAGGAAAGCGAGTTATCACAGCAATTGCTGTTGCACCAGCTTTTTTAAGTTTTTCAGCTCCTCTCAAGAGGACGTCTGGTTCTTTGATAATTCCCCAACTTGAGCCACTTAAACCTTTTTTTAGATTAATTCGTATAGCTCTTTCAGTGGTAATTACAGGGCCAATATCTAGTCCTAAACTTGCTACACAGCCATCAGCAACTTGTAAATGTCTTTTCTTTAATTCAGACTCTATGCCAGCATCTAACAGTATACCTACTTTTTGTTGCCTTACTGGTTTTAGAAAAACTTCTCCAGCGGCAAAAAGATTTAAACTATATCCTTCTACATATTGGATACAAGTATCTGGCCAATATAAAGACCCACCATTCATAACATTGGGATGAGTTATTAAACATTCGCTTACAGAAGCCAACAATCTTGCAGCAGGGATTGCATCCCCTGCATATCCACCGATATTGCATCCTATCCCAGTAGGAATAATCAATAATGTTGGTAAAGGTTCAATGTTATTCATTAAGAACTCAATTCAAGTCAGGATTAATACCTTTCCCCTTATCTTGATTAATAATCAACACAACTTCGACCGATATTATCTGGATTTTTTTTTCAGAATGAGTGGTCACTGAGGTAATAGCCCACCTAAGTGGTTCACCATATTCAATTAGCTTAGATAAAATATAGTTTTTCAAGTCAAATACACTTAATTCAGAAGGCCAATCAAGGTCCAATTCTATAAATTCAAGATTCACTTTATTAATAACTTATACTTTGAGAATTAGTAAAATCAAAGACAGATAAGAAGCTATGCTGCAGCTCCACCCACAACTTCTAAAATTTCTTGAGTAATTGCTGCCTGTCGAGCCTTGTTGTAATCAATGGTAAGGTTTTTAGCCAATTCCTTCGCATTATCACTAGCATTATTCATTGCAGTCATTCTACTCGCCAACTCTGAAGCAGCGGATTCTTGTAATGCACGTAATAATTGATTCTGTAAATAAAGAGGTAAAAGAGCATTCAAAAGTTGATCAGGACTTTGTTCAAAAACAATATCAGATGGTAATCTTGGCTCTTCATTAGAAGGAGCGGCATCTTTCTCAATAATTAATTGACTATCTTTTGTAGTTAATCTAAAAATTTCATCTTCTGAATCTGCTATCCCTTGAGGATCTAAAGGTAAAAGAGTTTGTATTGTTGGATTACAACTAACCAAACTTACAAACTTAGTAAAAATAACCTCTACTCGATCAGTACTTTCAGAAAGAAATTCTGCTAATACTTCACTAGTAATAGAGCCAGCATCCTCAGAAGTTGGAACTTGCTCCAATTCTTTGAAAGTAGCTCTTATGTTATAGAGACTTGATCTGTTCTCAAAATATCCTATCGCTTTCTTACCAATTAATACTAAGTCAGGACTATATCCTTGGCCTTTTAATTCAGCATATCGTTTCTCTGTTCGCTTAATAATATTGGCATTGTACCCCCCACATAAGCCTCTGTCCCCAGTGACTGCTAAGAGAGTAATTGTCTTTACTTCACGCCTATTAAGCAAAGGCGAGTCAGCAGCTTCAAACTGCATTCTTGATTGTATATTTTCTAAAACCCTTGCCAATCGATCAGCAAAAGGTCTACTCCTTAGAACCTGATCCTGCGCTCTACGAACTTTAGCAGCAGCAACGAGTCTCATTGCTTCTGTGATTTTTCTGGTGTTTTTGACAGATACAATTCTGTCTCTTATGTCCTTGAGGTTAGCCATAGGTGATTGTCTTTCTTAGATAGCCTTGGATTTAAGCCGCTAACATGGAGGATTTAACCTCATTAATAGCGTCTTTAAGCATTGATTCAGATGCTTCACTTAAGACTTTTTCGGAGAGAACATTTTTAATGAAATCAGCCTTATTTGTTTTTAGATAATCACGCAATTCGCGAGCAAACTTTGTCACTTCCTCCTCAGGGACCTCATCAATCAATCCTTTAACACCTGCATAAACAATCGCTACTTGTTCGGCTAAATTCAAAGGATCAAATTGAGGTTGCTTAAGAAGTTCTCTTAGCCTTTTTCCTCTACCCAATTGTTTTTGAGTAGCCTCATCAAGATCTGAAGCAAATTGAGAGAATGCAGCAAGTTCATCAAACTGAGCTAATTCAAGTTTTAATGTACCGGCAATTTTCTTAATCGCTTTCGTTTGCGCTGCTCCTCCTACTCGACTAACTGAAATACCAACGTTAATTGCTGGTCTTAATCCAGAGTTGAATAAATCTGAACTCAAGAAAATCTGACCATCAGTAATTGAAATAACATTAGTTGGTATATATGCAGAAACGTCACCAGCTTGAGTCTCAATAATAGGCAAGGAGGTCATTGATCCTGCACCCATAGCATCAGAAAGTTTTGCAGCCCTCTCAAGCAAACGACTATGACAATAAAAAACATCTCCTGGATATGCTTCACGGCCTGGTGGACGACGTAAAAGCAATGACATTTGTCTATAAGCCTGAGCTTGCTTGGTTAAGTCGTCATAAATAACTAGTGTCGCCTTACCTTGATACATAAAATGTTCAGCAATCGCTGCACCTGTATAAGGAGCTAAATATTGCAAAGCCGCAGCTTCAGATGCCCCTGCATTAACAATAATCGTGTAATCCAAAGCTCCTTTTTCTTTAAGAACTTCAACTACATTTGCAACTGATGCCTGTTTTTGACCAACAGCTACATAAACACAAACAACATCTTGACCTTTCTGGTTGATGATTGTATCTATTGCTATTGCAGTTTTGCCTGTTTGACGATCTCCAATAATCAACTCTCTCTGGCCTCTTCCAATGGGAATCATTGCATCAATTGATGTGATTCCAGTTTGCATAGGCTCATGAACTGACTTTCTTTTAATAATTCCAGGAGCTATTGACTCAATTAATCTTGAATCATTTGTAGCAATCTCCCCTTTTCCATCAATTTGTTGCCCAAGAGGATTAACAACTCTTCCAAGCATTGCCTCCCCAACTGGGACAGAAGCAATCTTTCCTGTTGCTTTTACTGTGCTTCCCTCTTGTACTCCTAAAGCTTCTCCCATCAAAACGACACCGACATTGTCATCCTCAAGGTTTAAAGCAATTCCTTCTGTTCCATCTTCGAATTCAACTAGTTCACCTGCCATAACCTTTTCAAGGCCATAAACTCTTGCGATACCATCACCAATTTGTAAAACAGTACCTACGTTGCTAACGGATACTGATTTATCGTAATCAGCGATCTGCTGTTTAAGGATTGAACTGATCTCGTCGGGACGTATAGAAACCATGGGATTAACTTAAGTTGGGGAAGATGAGAGGAAAGAGGAAAAGGAAAAAGTCAGTGGCGAATTAGCTGACCTTTGCCAAAGCAAGACCAAGTCTCCTGACTTGTCCTGCAATGCTGGCATCAATGACTTTTGATCCAACATTGACCACAAAGCCACCTAGCAATTCGGAGTCGACTTTGAGATCGATTTCCAAATTATCAGTACCGGCTATGGATTGTACTTTCTTAAGTAGCTCAGATTGTTGATCTTCATTGAGCGCTGAAGCTGAAGTAATTGTTGCTAAAGCAATATTTCTTTGTTCTCTATAGATTTCCAATAATCTTTCAAGAACAGAATTCAACAATCCAATTCTCTGTCGATCTGCCAAAAGCTTTAGAAGATTCAAGAAAGAGGGAGTTACCTGACTAGAGAAAAGCTTTTCTAGAGCTGCTTTTTTTTGATTAACCTCTAAAACTGGTGATGACATTGCATCACTAAATTCAGGGCAAGTATTCCAAATTTCTAAAATAGATTTAGCTTGAGAAACTACTTCTTCAACTTCTTTGCGGCTTTCTGCCACTTGAAGGAAAGCTTCAGCGTATGGAGTAGTAATTGTATTTAGTAGTGGCATTAGTTATCTCCAATATTTTTAATTGACTGTTTAAGAAAATTGTCTTGAGTATTTGAATCTAACTTTTTAGGAAGCATTTCTAATGCTTTTTGAATAGCTAGTTCTGCAGCCTCTTTTCTTAATTGAGAAGTAACCCTTGCAGCTTCAGCATTTAAGTCAGATGCTGCACCTTGTTTGATTCTTGCCATTTCCTCTACAGTCCTTTTTTCGCTCTCTAGACGAATTGCTTCTGCTCTAACTTTACAATCACTTCTTATTTTGTCTGCTTTTTGCTTCGCTGAGGCAAGTTCCTCTTTTGCTTGTGAAAGAGAATCTTGCGCTTGAGCTAAGCGCTCTTCTGATTCTTTCAAATCAGAAAGAATTGAAGTCCTTCGTTTCTCAAGAATTTTTCCTAAAAAACCAGGCAAGAACTTGTAGAGGCCAAAAACAACAACTGCTAAGTTGAGAATATTGGTCTCAAAAATATTTAAGTTAAGGCCAAAGCCTTCGGTAGCGAAAATTAAAGAAGTCATTTTTTAGCCAAGAGTCTTTCAACAATCAAATCACCAAGATTGTCAGCATCGCTTTTGAGTTGATTAAGAGCTTCATCTCTTTGTGAATCAATCTCTCGCCTAGCCTTCTCTCTCGATGCATTTGCCTCTGAAGTAGCAAGAGCAAGAGCGTCCTTATAGAGATTCTCAGAATCCTGCTCTGCCTCAAGAATCACTTTCTGAGCTTCAAGACGAGCTTCTTTGAGCTGTTCTTTAAGTTCAGTCTCTAGTCGTTCGACCTCAGCGATTTTTTTCTTTGCTTCTGCCCGACTGGTATTTACATAATCCTCTCTTTCTTCTACTACCCGTCCAACAGGCTTGAAGAAAAGAGCATTAAGTATGAAAGTAAGCAATACAACCTGAACCGCCATAAGCGGAAGAGTTGCATCGAAATCAAACAGACCTCCCTCAGAGGCACCAAACAAAAACAAAGTTGGCATTAGCTAGGGGTGCAAGAATTTAAGCGGACCGAATAACGGCAATTGAAATTTGCTAAAGAATTTTCAAATTGTTGGGCTGAAAGTTAATCAATTGATCAACTCAATCAGCCCTTATTTGAAATGTTCAACCAGCAAAAGGGTTAGCGAAGAGAAGCACCAATGCAACCACAAGACCATAAATGGTAAGTGATTCCATGAAAGCGAAAGAAAGAAGCAAAGTACCTCTGATTTTTCCTTCAGCTTCTGGTTGACGGGCTATACCCTCTACTGCTCCTTGTGCAGCACTACCCTGACCGATACCAGGGCCTATTGCGCCAAGGCCTACAGCTAAACCAGCTGCAACAACTGATGCGGCGGTGGTAATGGAATCCATAATTCTGCTAAAGATGTGTAGCGCTTTAAACGCTTATAGAGTTGTGACCGGGAGTTTATACCTGCGAGGGGTGCATCTCATAGTTCTTGAGATGATAATGAAAGAATTTCAGACCTCAAAGCAGGAAATTTGCTATTGAAAAGTTAATTCAGTAGCAAAAAATTATGATTAATGATGCTCTTCAACTGCTTCCCCGATGTAATAAGCAGCAAGAGTTGCAAAAATCAGAGCTTGAATAGCACTAGTAAACAAGCCTAGAAACATAACAGGAACTGGCAGAACAAGAGGCACAAGAAAAACAAGTACCGCTACAACAAGTTCGTCCGCGAGAATGTTTCCAAATAAACGGAATGAGAGAGAGAGAGGCTTTGTAAAGTCTTCTACAATTTTGAATGGGAGCATTATTGGCGTTGGGTGAACGTAATACTCGAAGTAACGCAAACCTTTATTGCTCAAGCCCGCATAGAAATATGAGAGAGATACCAGTAGTGCTAAAGCAACAGTTGTATTTATGTCAGCTGTAGGAGCACCAAGTTCGCCACTTGGCAGTTCGATCAGCTTCCAGGGAACTAATGCTCCGCCCCAGTTGCTCACGAATATGAACAAAAAGAGGGTTCCGATGAAAGGCATCCAATCTCTGTAAACCTTTTCACCAATTTGTGTCCTTGCAAGATCACGAATGTAATCCCAAAGAAATTCCAAAAGGTTTTGAACCCCCTTTGGATCACGTTCCATTTTTTTTGTCCCAATGACTACTAAGGCAAGCAAAGCGCCTATGAGTAGCCATGAAGTCATGAAAACTTGGCCGTGAATTCTAAAATTTCCAATTTGCCAATAGAGATGTTGACCCACCTCTAATTCAGCTAAAGGAAAAACAAATGGCAAAGGACCCATTTATCTGGAAGTTAGGTTACGAAGAAAATAAAGGCCAAACAAACAAAACTTAAAAATTTGATTTCTAAATCAAGCCACTAAGGCATGGATAGAAATTGAATAATTAACGCTGGTTTATAAAGCAAAAATCCTAATAATGCCGGTATCAAATCCAATTGTGGAAATCTAGAAGATGCCAAAACCAAAAGGACAGGAACAAGCAACTGGACTTTACCGACGATTTTTGTTGAAGTACCAAGTTTTCCAATTCCACGTGCAAGCAAGCGAAAATAAAGAATTCCTGATAAAGCACCAATAAATAGGCTTGCACTAGCTTGGATTCCCCAAAAGAAACCTGCTGTGCCAACAGACAAAATTGTCAATAAAAACGTCAAACGAAATACTCGAAGTTGAAGTTCGAGATATTCATCTGATTTGACCCCGGACGATGAGTCCAATGAATCAAGATCCAGAAGAGGATCAGGACTTGAGCAATCTTCAACAATCTCAGATGCCACAAAAAACCTCCGTGTTGGAGTTTCTTGGTGATAATCGGAAGTTGAATTGCAAACAAGACACCTAAGCTCTCTGCAAAGGCCCGGGGAATCTATCACGAGACTTGCATCAAAACAAAAAAAATTCTTAATTAATAAATTGACAAATTTATTAATCTATTAATCTAAACAAAATATTTCCAATAAAACTTTACTTATAAAATCAAATTAAATAGATTAATTCTTTAAAAATTAAATTGTCATATTATCAAATTAAATAGATTAATTATCGATCTATCTATAAGCCATCTCTTTACAAACTAGTAATTAAATTTCGTCTAAAAAATTCTTGAATTTTCTTGAATTCCATAAAAAAGTAAATTAATTACACTTATAGACTTGGCAAAAATAGTTTTAAGCGGCTCAATGGGATACAAGCTTGACATCCTTTGAGTAATATTTCTAATAAAAAAATTCAATATCAGCCCAAAGAAAAAAAAATTCATCAGTCAAAAGATTGTCTGAGAAATTTAATAAATAACAAGATACTTCCATTGCCTTGGTTTTTATGGCCAAAAGAAGGGCGTTTAATTACTGGATTAATTACCTTTTGGAGCATATCAGGCATTTTTATTCTTGGATCAGCTAGCTGGTGGGTAGCCAATAGAGAAATGGGTGACGGGGCCTATTACATAAAAAGACAAATAATATGGATGGCTGCTAGTTGGAGCATTTTCTACCTAGCTATAAATATTAATCTAAAAAAATGGCTCAGGCTCTCTGGGCCATGCCTTCTTATAGGAATGGTTCTTATAGCAGCAACAAGTTTTGTCGGTAGCACAGTTAATGGTTCTACTCGATGGTTGATTATCGGACCATTACAAGTTCAACCATCCGAATTAATTAAACCTTTTATCATTCTCCAAAGTGCAAAAATTTTTGGTCAATGGAGAAGAATAAACTCAGAAAAAAAACTTTTTTGGTTAACTATTTTTGCATCTATCATTTTATTAATTATAAAGCAGCCAAATTTAAGTACAGCGGCTCTAACAGGGATATTACTTTGGATGATCGCTTTGGCAGCTGGTATTAATTTTCGCTCACTTTTCAACACTGCTCTATCAGGTGTATTTATAGGCTCAATAAGTATTCTTTCTAATGAATATCAAAAAATCCGAGTAATGTCATTTCTGAACCCATGGCAAGACCCACAAGGAAGTGGATATCAATTAGTTCAAAGTCTTTATGCTATTGGTTCAGGTGGTCTATTTGGAGAGGGTTATGGTCTTTCAATGCAAAAATTACAATATTTACCTATACAAAGTACTGATTTTATTTTTGCTGTTTATGCGGAAGAATTTGGATTCTTTGGATCTATCTTACTTTTATCATTTCTACTTTTAGTTTCATATTTGACCCTAAAAATATCGATTAATTGTAAAAATAATTACTCCAAGTTAATAGCAATTGGATCAGGAACTATTCTTGTTGGACAATCAATTATGCACTTAGCAGTTTCTTCAGGTGCAATGCCTACAACTGGTCTACCTTTGCCTTTAATAAGTTATGGGGGAAACTCATTAATTTCAAGCTTACTAATAGCTGCCTTATTGGTAAGATCATCTATTGAATCAACAGAGTTATTAGTTAAAAATCACTAAAAAAGACTTTAACTAGATAACCTAAGAAGAGATTTTAGAGTGGCAAATCTTTTTTTGAACATTTCTTCTATAAGTTTGATTCTCTCTGATTTAACTCGTCATGGCGAGCAATTAATTAATAACGGGCTAAATAATCCCAATCCCATAACAGTTCTAATAGTTTTCACAGGGGGGCTTTTAACCAGTTTAGGTCCTTGTTCATTGTCACTTTTACCAATAACAGTTGCATACTTAGCTGGATTCAAAAACAACCAGACCCCCTTACAAAGGACTATCAATTTCTGTAGCGGTATAGTCATATCTCTTGTAATACTTGGAAGTCTAAGCGGTTTTTTAGGGAAAATTTATGGTCAATTACCTGGTTTTTTCTCAATATTTATTAGTTTGCTAGCAATAACTATGGGTCTTAATCTTCTTGGTATTTTCAAATTCTCACTACCACTGGGACCTAACCCTGAAATTTGGAAAAATCAAGTACCTCCTGCACTAGCCCCAGTTTCGGCTGGCTTAGCTTTTGGATTAGCCTCCTCTCCTTGTACCACTCCTGTCCTTGCCGTACTTCTCGCCTGGGTTGCAAAAGAGGGAAACCCTATTAGTGGAATAATATTTCTTGGAAGCTTTGCAATTGGCCAAATTGTTCCTTTATTTTTTGCAGGTACTTTTGCTGCAAGCATTCCAAAATTATTATCATTTAGACGCATTGGCCAATGGGTTCCTCCCATTAGTGGAGTAATTTTATTATCGGTCGGGCTTTTAAGCCTTCTCTCTATTTGGATATAAAAGAGATGAAAAAGATTAGCCAAATTTTAAATTGGCTTTCTAGTTTAAAAATTGCGATATTACTATTATTACTAATAGCAATTTCATGTGCAGCGGGAACTATAATTCCTCAACAAGAATCGGATCAATATTATTTTGATTATTTTAATAAAAATCCTTTTCTTGGAGTAATTAATGGAAATATATTACTACTTTTAGAATTCAATCATATCTATACAAGTTTTTGGTTTTTATTACTACTCGTTTGGCTAAGTATAGCTTTAGCAGTTTGTAGCTTCAGAAGACAATTACCAATACTTAAATCTGCATTAACTTGGATAGATTATAAATCACCTCGTCAAATAGCAAAACTTGCAATTGCACAAACAATACAAACAAATAATCCTACAAAAAGCTTAAAAAAACTTACAACCAACTTAAAAGAGCAGGGATGGAATGTTAAAGAAACTGAAGGAAGAATAGCAGCTCGGCAAGGTGCAATTGGAAGGATAGGGCCTATATTAATTCATCTAGGGATGATCTTATTAATGATTGGGGCAACTTACGGATCATTAAATGGGAAAACCATAGAAAGATTTCTTGCACCTGGTAGATCAATAGATTTATTAAACAAAAATGAAGAGAAGGGATTAACTATTGAATTGCAAAAATTTCAAATTGAAAGAGACCCTCAAGGGAGAGCTGAGCAATATAGATCTATCATCAATATTATTGAACCTGATGGCAACAATAAAACAAAAGAAATTAGTGTTAATTATCCATTAAGATACAAAGGGTTAACTTTATATCAAGCTGATTGGTCAATTGCAGCAGTTACTATACAAATTAATAAAAGTCCTAAATTACAAATTCCAATAAAATCTATACCCGAGCTTGGAGAGCAAGTATGGGGAACAATAATACCTACAAAAAAAGATGGAACGGATACAATTCTATTGACAGTTAATAATGAACTTGGGCCAGTAATAATTTATGACAATGACGGTACAAAGCTAAACAGCTTAAGTATTAACAAGGAAAAAGAAATAAAAGGCTCATTAATAAAGATAATCAACATAATACCGAGTAGTGGATTACTTCTAAAGCGTGATCCAGGAGTACCTTTTGTTTATACCAGTTTTGCCATCATACTTATTGGAGGATCGCTAAGTATAATTTCTACTAAGAAAATTTGGATATTACAAGAACAAGAAAAATCTATAATTTATATAGGAGGATTGAGCAACAGAAATCTTTCTGGCCTTTCAAAAGAATTGCCTAAATTTATTAGTTGTTTAGATAATTAGATCTAAATTATTTCTATTCCCATGACATACCCTAATAATAGTGTGTACATTTCCTCTAGGATTAAAATCAGCCTCAATTTGCATCCACTTTGGAGCAGAAGCCTCAACGAGATCATCTATTATTTTATTAGCAACTTCTTCATGAGAGATTTTCTTATCACGAAAGTTATTTAAATAAAGTTTAATCGCTTTTAGTTCTATCACCTTCATATATGGCTGATATATTATTCTCAAAGTTGCAAAATCAGGATAGCCAGAGAAAGGGCACTTACATGTAAACTCAGGGAAATCTATAGAAATTTCATAATCTCTATTGGTATTAGGATTAGGAAAACAAATTAAATTCCCAGTCTCGATATTTCTCTCCCCATACATGATTTCCTTTTCATTGTCTTCTTCGCTCTTAATCACATTTAAATAGCATATTTAATTTACACACTACATAAAAGTTAGATAAAAGAAGTCAAACCAGAAATAATTTTCCCTAATTAAACAAATATCAGAAAAGTATCAAAAAGTCATTTTGTAGCAATAAGCACAAAACTTATGGGCGCTATCCCCCCTAATAGAAATACGAACAAGGTATTGAATGGACATCAATCTTTCAGATCACAGGAGAGGGATTCTAATTGAGCCAAGCAGTGTGCATGGGGTCCTTTGGCTTCAAACTCATTTTGAATCCGATAATTGGGAATCAATATGTAATGGTCTAGTAATTATTCCTATAAAAGATGCAAAAATTCTTGAGGAAGATGCAATTCAAGCTGGTCTAAATGTAACTTTCATAAGTTCTCTTAGTAAACTAGACAAAAATTGATCAAAAGCTCTCTAATATTTAAGGAGTTTCCCAAAGAGATATGAAAAAAATAGAAGCAATAATTCGTCCTTTTAAGCTTGAGGATGTAAAAATTGCATTAGTTAATGCAGGAATAGTTGGGATGACAGTAAGTGAAGTAAGAGGATTTGGCAGACAAAAAGGACAAGTTGAAAGATATCGAGGATCAGAATTTACCGTTGAATTCCTTCAAAAACTAAAAATTGAAGTTGTAGTTCCAAATGAAAACGTTGACATGGTTTTAACTGCCATTGCAGATGCAGCTAAAACTGGAGAGATAGGTGATGGAAAGATTTTCGTTACTCCAATTGATTCCGTTGTTCGAATCAGAACAGGCGATAAGAACGAAATAGCTCTTTAAGTTAACAAGAAATTTATAAATTTTTCAATTTTAATATCCCCTTCAACCTCATCACTCATCCAAAGAAGATATTCTTGATTACCAGCCGGCCCTTTTAAAGGGGACGCAATTAGTCCTTTTGGATACCATCCATATTTTTCAGATTCCTTGATCACCCCTTCAATTGCCTTTGCATGTAGAGAGTGGTCACGCACAACTCCACCCTTACCTACTTTGTCTTTGCCAACCTCAAACTGAGGTTTAACAAGAACGACTAATTCAGATTTAGCACTTTGAAGTAAGGCTTTAATACTAGGCAAAACAGTTTTAAGAGATATAAAAGATAAATCTGCAACTGCGAAGTCTGGTATTTGTTCTCCATAATTACATAATTTTTCAGGAGTTAAGTATCGAATATTAGTCCTTTCTAAAAGAACAACCCTTGGATCATTTCTAATACTCCATGCGGTTTGACCATACCCAACATCTATCCCATAAACTTTTGCTGCCCCTAACTGCAAAAGACAATCAGTAAAGCCGCCAGTTGAAATCCCAGCATCTAAACAAACTCGATTCTTAACATTTAGAGGAAATTGATTAAACGCTTCCGCTAACTTTTCACCTCCACGAGATACATACCTAAGCGGCTGTGTAATCTCTAACTGAAGATCTTTTAAAACTTCTTGGCCTGGCTTATCAAGAATTTGTCCATTAATCGTTTTAACTTTGCCAGCTCTAATAAGCTTTTGCGCCTCTTGACGAGATTTTACTAAACCTTTAGTTAGCAAGTGAAGATCTAATCGCGATTTTTTGGTCATTATTTTTACAAAAACAAACAAGAAACGGAACAAAAACCGGAGAACTAGTACTTTTTCTCTTTTTCAATAGAGAATCTAATCAATTGAACCAAGGTTTTGTCTAAAAAGCTCAGGCATCCAATCAATGAAAATGAGCTATCTAGCAAAGGTGATTTTCATCTAACTCCAAAAAAGCAAACTGGAGAAGTACTTGAACTTTTACCTCCAGGAAGTTTTGCAAAATTTGCGAACCAACCTAATGATTTGCCTCCCTTCCAAGTAATTGATTGCAAAGGTGGGAGGTGCAGAGTAAGACAGCAGGCTTGGGGCAGATATGTGCATTGGGAAGTTGAACACAATAGACTCAAGTCAGCTTGACCTTGACGACCTAAATTAAAGTAACCTTTAACTTTGTAGCACTTTGATTGAGCGTTACACAAACCCAGAGATGGGAAATATTTGGTCTGAACAAGCCAAATACCAAACTTGGCTTGATGTTGAAATAGCCGCATGTGAGGCGAATTGCAAATTAGGGAAAATCCCCCTTAATGCAATGGATACCATTCGATCAAAAGCAAGCTTTACCCCTGAACGCATACTCGAAATAGAGGCGGAGGTGCGACATGACGTAATTGCTTTTTTAACAAATGTGAATGAATATGTTGGAGATGCAGGTCGATACATACATGTTGGCATGACGAGTAGCGATGTTCTCGATACAGGTCTTGCACTCCAATTAAAGTCCTCGGTAAAACTTTTAAGGAAAGAACTTTTATTACTTGAAGAAGCTATTAGAGATTTAGCAAGGCAACACAAGGAAACCGTAATGATTGGCCGTTCACATGCGATTCATGGAGAACCTATTACTTTTGGATTCAAACTTGCAGGATGGCTAGCCGAAACTCTCAGGAACAAAAATAGACTAGAGAGTCTCGAAAAAGATATATCCGTTGGTCAAATTAGCGGTGCCATGGGAACTTATGCGAACACCGATCCTGAAACAGAACGAATAACCTGCGAACTTTTGGAACTTGAGGTTGATACAGCTAGTACTCAAGTTATCTCAAGAGATAGACATGCGAATTACGTACAGGTTCTTGCTTTGATTGGATCTTCATTGGATCGTTTTTCTACAGAAATTCGGAACCTTCAAAGAACTGATGTTCTTGAGGTAGAGGAAAACTTTGCTAAAGGTCAAAAAGGTAGCTCCGCCATGCCTCATAAAAGAAATCCCATAAGAAGTGAAAGAGTTAGCGGTCTTTCCAGAGTTTTAAGAAGTTATGTAGTTGCAGCTCTCGAAAATGTAGCTCTTTGGCATGAAAGAGACATTAGTCACAGTTCCAATGAAAGATTAATGCTGCCAGATACGTCTATTACACTTCATTTTATGATCACAGAAATGACAGCGATCATTAAAGGGCTTGGCGTTTACCCAAATAATATGCTGAATAATTTAAACATTTATGGAGGAGTGGTTTTTAGTCAAAGAGTTCTTTTGGCTTTAGTTGAGAATGGGATGAGTCGAGAAGATTCTTATCGATTAGTACAAAAACATGCTCATTCAGCATGGAATCATCACCAAGGTAATTTCAAAAAAAATCTTGAGAATGATCCAGAGGTAATGAATAGTCTCGCACTAGAAAAACTTTCTGAATGCTTTTCAACTGAATTACATCAATCGAATTTGAAGATTATTTGGGATAGGCTTGGTATATAACGGCAGAAACTAAATCAATTAATATTAGTTAGTAGAATCTAAAAAGGACATAGTAATAGATTTAACTAAAATCCATAGCTATAATCCTTACTCTCTAGGGAACTTTAAATTTCCAACCCAGATCAATGTCCAATATGAAACGACTTGAGAAAGATAGTCTAGGTTCAATTTCTGTTCCAGAAGATGCTTTATGGGGAGCACAAACTCAACGATCAATATTAAATTTCGCTATTGGTGATGAGGTCGTACCTCTTGAGATTATTCATGCAATTGCCCAAATAAAAGCCTCTGCAGCAAGGGTGAACAATCATTTAGGTCTAATAGATACAGAAACCACGCAATTTATCACCGAAGCAAGTTCAGAAATTATTGAAGGTAAACATAATAATCAATTCCCTTTGAAAGTATGGCAAACAGGTAGTGGCACCCAAACAAATATGAATGTAAATGAGGTAATCAGCAATATAGCTTCAAAGCGTTTAAATAATCCTTTAGGTAGTCATGATCCACTACATCCAAATGATCATGTCAATCGCTCTCAATCTACAAACGACGTTTTTCCAGCAGCCATACAAATAGCCACAATACTTAGCTTGAAAAAGACTCTAATACCCGAATTAAAAAAGCTCATTGATTTGTTTCATCAAAGGAGTCAAGAATGGAAGGATCTTATCAAAATAGGACGTACGCATCTTCAAGATGCAGTACCCCTTACTCTTGGACAAGAGGTCTCTGCTTGGGCTGCTCAGTTGGAAACGGCCTTAGGACGTATTGAAATCAACCTCGAAGAACTTTATTCACTTCCCTTGGGAGGAACCGCTATTGGAACAGGAATCAATGCTCCTGAAAATTTCGACAACCTCATTGCTCTTGATATTTCTAGAAAAACAAATTTACCCTTTGAAACCGCAGACAATAAATTTGCCATCATGGCTAGTCATGATGGTCTTGTAAATATAATGTCCCAGCTAAAATTGTTAGCCGTAACTTTTCTCAAAATTGTTAATGATCTTAGACTTTTATCTTGTGGACCAAGAGCTGGATTATCAGAGCTACAGCTACCAGCCAATGAGCCTGGCAGCTCAATAATGCCAGGGAAAATCAATCCGACTCAATGCGAAGCCATGGCGATGGTATGCACACAAATAATTGGTATGGACACCTCAGTATCCATAGCTGGAAGTGGTGGACATCTACAAATGAATGTTTATAAGCCTCTAATTGGATACAACATTTTAAAAAGTATTAATCTTATTCAAAACGCATGTAAAAGTTGCAGAGAAAATATGATTGAGGGTATTCAACCCAATAAACCAAAAATCAAACAATACCTAGATAATTCTTTGATGCTGGTCACAGCATTAGCTCCATCAATCGGATATGAAAAAGCAAGTCAAATTGCCCACTTGGCGCATGAAAAGAATCTCAGCCTAAGAGAAGCATCAAATCAACTAAACTATATCGACGAAGAAGAGTTTGATAAACTAATTAATCCAAAATTTATGGTTCGGACTGATTGAAAAAATAAATTTTTAATCTTAATTATTTCTTTCAGTTGCCGGATTAATAACCTTATGATTTTTTTCTTGTGTTTGATGAATATCTTGAGCTTCACAAACTGGGAATCTATCCATTAGTTTAATCGCTGCTCTAGCATTATTCCTAAGTTGCCTACTCACTGCCTCGCAATAGGGAATCTGTGAAAGTAAATCATTTGTTCTTCTTAGAATTCTTACAACATCTCCCTCGTCTAAAGAAGTATTTGAAATTAAATCCGTCCAAGTAGTACCTCTTGCCCAGGATTCTACTAAACCCATTAATTCTGAACTCCAAAGAATTGGGACTTCTATACCTAATCGTTCTTGCACTCTAAATAATTCACCTCGTATGTTTGATAAATCATTAAAGGCATCCTCTGCAACTGCACTAGGAATAAATCCAGTCCATAAATCAGGACGATTAACTTCCGTAACAATTGACTGAATAACTCCAGCTAATTCTACTGGAGTCAGTTCATCAAGATGTCCACTCATCAAAACCAAACCTAACCATAATTCATTTTCACCTCTTAAAGATCCAATACCTCTACCAATCTCAGTAGGGTTTAAATCATCCAAACATCCAAAAAATTCTAGTACTTTAATCAGTGATAAAAAAGTTTCCCAGTGACGATTTGACCTGTCATAAAGGATCTCCTCACGTTGATGAATTTCAATAGATAGTTCATTCATTTTACGTCTATGCTTCTTTAATTTTTTCTTATCTCCCCATCGATGAGCCGGCTGAAGCAATAATTCATCATCTAAAGATTTGACTAATTGAGCTTGAGACAAAACTTCACTAGCAAGATCATATTGAGCAATTCTCATATTATTTTTCTTAGCCAAATTTGATATGATTAAGGCTATTTCGTTACTCATCAAATCTCCATGATGTATTTCACCTAGTCTACTAATTTTAGGAGAGGTAATATTTGTTACGTCTAAGCATGTCAGGTCAGCATAAAGACTAACGACCTCTTTACAAGAAATAAGTATCCAAATATTTTCATCTGTTAAGCATAATAATTGAGATGGTCTATCTATTTTATGTATTTTTTCAACAATTACAGCAGGTATAACTTTCCCTTTTAGCTGTGAAGTTTTTAGACTGATGAGGGTTCCATTATTTGCAAATTCCAAGGCTAAGATCAATTCATTAGATAAAGTTTCAGCAGACTGTTTTTGGAGAATTTTTAAAAGTCGTCTTTCTTCTTTCAGATGACTTTTTATTTTTTCATATCTTTCAAAATCTGACCATGGTATATCCTCTGAAAAGGTTTTATATTCTTTAAACTCCTCTTTTAATCTAGATATTTCTTCTTCCTCTTCAACTAAATCTAAGCTGGCTAAGTATCTACTAAAGCTTCTTTCTATCAATTCTTTTGATTTATCTAAGTCATAACGCTGCAATAAATTCAGAACCATACTATAGCTGGGATTGAATTGGCTAATCAGCGGATCAGCTGGGCTGGTTGCCAATTGACCAGCTTCTCGAACTCCTTCAAATCGAGTTTGTACAGTAACAACATAACCTCGAGAATCAAGACCTCTCCTTCCTGCTCTACCAGCCATTTGTAAAAACTCACTTCCCATTAATTGACGATGTCCATTATCTGATCTCTTCGATAAAGTAGATATAATTGTACTTCTTGCCGGCATGTTGATTCCAGCAGCTAATGTTTCAGTTGCAAAAACAACCTTTATCAAACCCTCTTGAAATAATTCCTCAATCAATTCCTTCCACGCAGGAAGAACTCCTGCATGATGAGAGGCGATTCCATTAAATAAAGCTCTGACATGTAGATCATCTCTAATCCCTTCTGAATTTAAAATAGAATATTTTTCAAATCGATCTTGAATTGAATTTCTTTCTTCTTGGTTAACCAAACAAATACTAGCGATTGTTTTCACAGCCTTGTCACAACCACGACGACTAAATATGAAATAAATAGCGGGCAACATATTTCGTTCAGCCAACTTTGATATCACAAAGCCCAATGAAGGGGACTCAGGTTGACTAGGTTTGGATAAGCGTCCTCTCTTCTTGTGTGATTTTGTTGGACGCCAAATCTTACAGTTTGGATGTAATCCAGTTCCTTTATTATTGAGTAATGGATGAAGTCCTTTAGCACTACAAAAATTGAATTCCAGGGGAACTGGCCTTAAATCGCTGGATATTAGATCTGTTGGTCCATGAACTTGTTCAATCCAATCAGTTAATTGCCCAGCATTAGCAACTGTTGCTGATAAAGCAACGAACTGAACGGATTTAGGACAATGAATAATTGATTCCTCCCACACCGTTCCTCTATGAGCATCATTCATGTAATGACATTCATCAAGGACAACAGTCTCTATATCAAGTAGAGGGTCATCATTTCTATCTGCTGCTGCATAAAGCATATTTCTAAAAATTTCAGTAGTCATAACAAGAATCGAAGCCTCTCTATTAAGACTTAAATCACCTGTTAAAAGACCCACATTATTTGCACCAAATTGATTCCTAAAGTCTCTTAGTTTTTGGTTAGATAAAGCTTTTAAGGGCGTTGTATAAAACACTTTGTTTCCATGAGAAATCGCTCTATAAATTGCATACTCTCCTATTAATGTTTTTCCTGATCCTGTAGGGGCGCTGACAACTACAGAATGCCCTTGATTGAGTGAATCAATTGCTTTAAGTTGAAACTCATCCAATACAAAAGGAAAAATTTCCTTTGGATTTAAATTGTTTTGGAGGATTTCGTTCTCAGGCGTATCTCTTTCTAAGGAAGTCATTACTAAATATTAGGGGAATATTCTATGACCACATGATTTTTGACGTGGATACATAATAAAATCAAGAAACAAAAGAAAAAAATGTTAAACCAGCACTCAAATCTTTAAATACAGAAAACAAAAACAATATGCCTGAAATCCCTCACTCTAGAATTCGTAAACTCAGGACTTGGATCCCAGGGAAAAGATCATCAGAATTGATTGGTGTAGATGAAAATAAAAATCAAATCACGTTAATTGACCTAGCAAGTAATGACTATCTAGATCTCGCAAGACATCCCTCTTTAATTGAGGCCGCAAGACAAACTTTAGAAACTGATGGAGTTGGTTCTGGTGGTTCAAGATTTATTACTGGTAGTAGAAATATTCATCAAAAACTTGAAACGAAGCTTGCTGAATGGCTTAATCGTGAGATTGTACTGCTTTACCCGAGTGGTTTCCAGGCTAATCTTGCTGCAGTTTTAGCACTTACTGATCGTCATACTCCTGTTATTTGTGATCGTCTGATACACCATTCTCTGCTCGTTGGAGTCAAAGCGAGCGGAGCAAAGCTCATGAGATTCAAGCACAACAATTTATCTGAACTAGAAACACTTTTAAAAAAATCCAGACATAGCAATCCTCAAAAACAACCTTTAGTAATTACTGAAAGTCTTTTTAGCATGGAGGGGACCACAGCTCCCATAAAAGCAATCTCAAAACTATGCATTAAGTATGATTCAAAGTTATTGATAGATGAAGCTCATGCTTTTGGCATCATGGGTCCAGAAGGGAGAGGTGAGTCATTTGGACTCAAAGAACCTATTTCAATTATCAGTGGGACTTTTGGTAAGGCGTTTGGAAGTGGGGGAGCCTTTCTAGCAACTGACAAGATCACAGGAGAAAATCTAATACAAAACTGTGGAGCATTTCGCTATACAACGGCATTAGCTCCTCCACTCTGTGCAAGTGCTTTAGCCGCATTAAACCTAATTGAAAGTAACCCTAGCTGGAGTAGAGAACTAAAAGAGAAATCAATAGATTTAAGAGACAGATTGTCTCAAGTTGGGTGGCAACGCCCTGTTGGGAGAGGTCCAATTGTCTCCATCATTCTAGGTTCAGACGATTTAGCCATGGATTATCAAAAGAGACTTGAAGTACAAGGTCTTCTAACTGTTGCGATCCGTCCACCAACGGTCCCTGAAGGCAAATCGAGACTCAGGTTAGTAATCAGGCGAAATACACCAGTTCAGGCCTTCGAAAGACTTATCGAAGTTCTTAAAAACAAATGAAAGAACTAATTGCTATGCATGGCTGGGCTGGTGATAGTCATCAATGGTCAAATTGGGAAAAGATATTTAAAAGTTGTAATTGGGAATGGCAAACTTCTGAACGTGGATATAAAAATATAAGTCCTCATACACCCAAATGGAATAACGAATCAAATCAAGTCGAAGTTAAAAGAGTTGCTATATGTCACTCCCTTGGTTCACAGTTGATAGACAAAGAAGTTTTACAATCAGCTACTCATGTTGTATTAATCAATAGTTTTAGTCGTTTTATTCCAAGAAGCAAAGAGAATCGCCCTATAAAGCTAGCCCTCAACAGGATGATGAATGCAATTAATACACCTAATGAAGCAGCTATGTTAAGAAAATTTCATATAAAAGCTTATAAACCAAATCACATAGATGTTAAGTCATCCCAATCAAATCTCCTTCAAATGTCAGATTCAGGAAGATTGAGATTAAAAAATGACTTAAAACTTCTCATGAATTCTGATTCTCTACCAATTGGCTTAAACAATTCTGCCAAAGTACTTATAGTTAACAGTGAACAAGACTATATTTTGGCTAATCAGACGAAAGAGAAGCTAGCTGAAGATTTAATAAACCACTTAGAGACTTTACCTGAAATAATTAGCTTTCAAGATGAGGGGCATTTCATCACAAAAATTGAAAATATCAAAAAAGTCAAACACTGGCTAGAATTTGATCATGCAAAAAACATGGTCTAGCCAAGTTAATAAAAACTTTAACGAAGCTGCATTAAGTTATAACGATTCAGCATCAATTCAAAAAAGTACTGCTTTAAAACTTGCAAAAATATGTTCTCATCATTCAATTAAGCATGGACTATGGGTTGACCTTGGTTCTGGCACTGGACTACTCGCTAAATCATTAGAAGATCTTCATCCAAACCAATATGTAGTGAGATTAGATAATTCAAAAAAGATGATTGCTCAACATTCAGAAAAACGTGTTAAACAACTTTGGGATTTAAATAATGGATTACCTAAGTGGTCTAAAAAACCAAATTTATTAGCTTCAAGTTTTGTTTTACATTGGCTTGATAATCCACAAAAACAACTTAAGGAATGGTTGAATTCTCTTAGCTTAGACGGATGGATTGCTTTAGCAATCCCAATCAAGGGAAGTTTTCCAGAATGGTACGAAGCTGCAGAAAAGGCAAATTTGACGTGCTCGGCTCTTGATTTACCATCATACGACTCACTAATAAGAGTCGTTCCGAAAAAAAGTATATTATATAATAAAATTGAAGTTACTAAACAAACGGCGAAGAAGGCGACTTCTTTATTAAAACCGATGATCAAGGTCGGAGCACAAAGTAGTCAGAAGGAACAATTAAGTGTTTCAGATTGGCGACATCTATTGTCTTTTTGGCCAATTTCCAACAAGGATAAACAAGTAAGCCTTAGTTGGTCAATTCAGTTTTTATTAATAAAGCGATGAGTGTTTTCTCAAAAAGAATTATTATTTGTGGTACAGATACAGATGTCGGTAAAACGATAGTTAGTAGTTTTTTCGTCCAAGGTCTTAAAGGTATTTACTGGAAACCCATTCAAAGTGGAACAGAGGAAGGAACAGATACCAAAACTGTTTGCAATATCTTAAATCTTGAACCTAACCGCTATCTTTCTGAAAGGTATAAATTCAAGGCTCCTGTCTCTCCACATTGGGCGGCCGAACAAGAGTCTGTTTTTATTGAACCAAATAATTTAGAATTGCCTGACTTAGACGAATTAATAATCATCGAAACTGCAGGTGGCTTAATGGTTCCTTTAAATCGGGATTGGCTACAAATAGACCAATTAAGGGTTTGGCGAGCTCCAATAATTCTTGTAGCCAGGACCGGTCTTGGTACTCTCAATCACACCTTATTAAGTCTAGAAGCCTTGAAGCATAGAAATTTAGATGTATTAGGCATAGTATTAAACGGCCCTCCACACAAAGACAATCCGAAGACTCTAGAGCAATTTGGAGACACTAAAATTCTTGCAAAGCTTCCTATCTTTAATGAAGTAAGCGCAGAAGTACTTTCTCAAGAATGGAAGAAACAAAAATTAGAGCAAAAGCTTAAACAATACATTTAAAATAAAATTTTATTTTTTTCTTAATCAATAGATTTTTTTAACTCTAATCAAGTTAAATGAAAAAAGAGGGAATACTAAATTTGATGAATGAAAAAGAAAATTCAAATCACACTCTTCAAAATCCTCATATTTGGCCACCTTTCACACAACTTGCTTCCTCTAAACCTCAATTATTAGTTGAAAAAGCGAAAGATGCCCTTTTATTGCCTAAAAACAACCCTCCAATAATCGATGGTATTAGTAGTTGGTGGGTCACATTACACGGCCATGCAAATGAATATATTGCCAAAGCCATCTCCAAACAAGCAGAGCAATTAGAGCAAATAATTTTTGCAGATTTTACGCATCCACAAGCTGAATTGTTAGCTAATAGGCTGAGTCAATTAACCGGTCTAGATAAATTATTCTTTTCAGATAATGGCTCTACTGCGGTAGAAGTTGCTTTAAAAATGGCCCGTCAGTGGTGGAAAAACAAAGGTGATAATAGATCTCAAATCATTGCATTTGAAGGTGCCTACCATGGGGATACCTTTGGGGCAATGGCAGTAGGTGAACGAAATATATTCAGTGAACCTTTTGATCAAATGCTATTTCCTGTGAGTAGAGTTCCTTGGCCTGAGACATGGTTAGGAGACAAAGAGTTTGAGAGTCGAGAAAAGAAAGTTTTAGAGATTCTTGAACATCTCTTAAAGACTCCAACTATTGCAGTAATTCTTGAGCCACTAGTGCAAGGAGCTGGAGGGATGAGAATGGTTCGTTCAGAGTTTTTATTAGAAGTCGAAAAAAGAATTCGCCAGGCGAATTCTTTACTTATTACAGATGAAGTATTAACTGGTTTTGGAAGGTGTGGAGAATTATTTGCTTTTCAAAGAGCCGGCTTAAGCCCTGACCTCATATCACTCTCAAAAGGACTAACTGGTGGATTCCTTCCAATGGGAGTTACTATGTCTAGCAAAAAAATTTCAGATGGTTTCCTTGGTGATGATCCTAAACAAACTTTTTGGCACGGGCATAGTTTTACAGCTAATCCATTAGGCTGCGCAGCTGCAAATGCTAGCTTAGATCTTTTAGAAAAATCCCCTAAACAATATTTAGATTTTGAGTCACGTCATTTACCTCATCTACAAAAAATAGCTAAAGATCCAAGAATTCAATGCCCAAGAATCACGGGAACCATTGCTGCATTCAATATTAAAGTGCAAGGTCAAAAAGGATACTTAAGTTCAGTTGGAAAGATTATGAAAGCCAGTGCATTGAAGGTTGGTGTTTTCATTAGACCATTAGGAGATGTAGTTTATCTAATGCCACCACTTTGTATCACAGATGAGCAACTAGAAAAATGCTATTTTGGAATCCAAGAAGGCTTAAATTCTCTCCTCTAATATTTATTGCCCTTTAAAAAAATATCATCAAAAATTTTATATATAAATGAATTACATTAACCAACTTGGCGTAAATTCTATATTTGCTTCTCGTACAAAAGCGACAAGCAAACAAAAGGCTAAGCTTAAGAGGATAGAAATTACTAAAAGAAGAAGTGAAAACAATTCTCCACCCGAAAATGGTCGCCTTACACCAATTGATTTAGAAAATTGTAAGGGTTCTATACTTTTCAGCTTCGATTCTGTTTTTAGTTTAGTAAAATTATTTTCTTTTTCTATCCTTAAATCGTAATTTGCCCTTAACACAGGATCACTTAACAAGTCATAAGCTTCACAAACATTTTGAAATTGTCTTGTTGCCTCTTCTCTTGGAAGAGAGGTTGTATCTGGATGCAATCGCTTACTTAGTTTTCGAAAAGCTTTTCTCAGTTCTGCATTATTTGCAGAAGGAGAAACTCCAAGTAATTCGTAACAATTATCAGAAGGCTCCAATTAAAGAAAATATGATCTAATAATGTATAAATTTTATCTAAATATCTCAAACCTGACTATTTCAAAAACAATTCCCAATGTCTGATGATAAAAACAACAAAAAGTCAAGTCCATTTATTATATGGAATGAGCTCAAATGGGAACCAACTGAAAACCAATTAGAGCAATTTATAAGATTACAAGAGTTTCTCAAAGAATGGAATGAAAAGACAAACCTAACTCGTCTAGTTAATGGAGATGATTTCTGGATTGCACAAGTATTTGATAGTTTATTACCATTTAATGAAGAGCTTCAATATTCAAAACATTCTCATAAATTTATTGATGTTGGTTCTGGCTGTGGATTTCCGGGCATAGCCATAGCTATAGCTATGCCAAATGCAAATATCACTCTTCTAGATTCTTCAAGTAAGAAAACAACCTTTTTAAAAGAAGTTTCTAAAGAAATCGGATTAAGTTCTCGCATAACAGTTATAACCGAAAGAGCTGAATCAGCAGGAAATGATTTAACTTTAAGAGGTACTTTTGATTACGCGATTGCCAGGGCTGTTGCTCCTTCAACTGTAGTAGCAGAATATCTAGTCCCTTTTTTAAATGCTAAAGGGCAAGCACTTATATACAGAGGAAGCTGGACTGAGACAGAAGAACAGATACTGGAAAAAGCCTTAATTCATCTAAATGCAGAAGTAAGGCAAAAACATAAATTCCTACTTCCTGGTAATCGAGGTATTAGGAATATCATTAGAATTCACTCTACTAAAAAATGTCCCAAACAATTTCCGAGATCAATTGGCAAGCCAAGAAAAAAGCCATTAGGTTATTAAATCCCCCATAATCTATCTCTTCTTTCCCCACCCAATCGATCTTTCAATTTTCTGAGTATGAAAGGTATTTCCGAACACCACGGACTTTTAATTAAAACTTTTTTTAAATCAACTTCACTCACTTCACAATCTAAGCAATCTGCATTTGATCCTGGGAACCAATGTCCACCTCTACCTAAAAGTCCATAACGATCTTTAGCAAAACTTTCCAAATCCCAAGCCTCTAACAAGTTATTTAGCCATAGCAATACAGGAATATTAATACCCCCTGGAGTTTGATCCCAACTAGGTAAACCTACATTCCAAGTAGTCAACCATGACTTACCAAGAGACTTATATGAGGCATTTACGAGCCTCCTTTCAATAGTATTAATGAACC
The DNA here is from genome assembly GCF_059772445.1 of Prochlorococcus sp. G4PB17. NCBI lineage: Bacteria > Bacillati > Cyanobacteriota > Cyanophyceae > Synechococcales > Prochlorococcaceae > Prochlorococcus > Prochlorococcus sp. G4PB17. The sequence continues at coordinate 992,518 of NZ_CM186288.1, forward strand.
CATACATGGTATCCATTTTTGAGATTGCATTCAAATGAATATCAAGATCTTCAGGCTTTGATGCTCCAACACTCAAGGTATGAATTCTATGATCACGCAAACAAAATAAATCATTAAACTCTATTGGATGTAGGGGACTACATAACTCTAAAAGTTTCATTGACGGGGTATGCAAATGTCCTCCTTTATCAGTAGGACTTATAATAAAAACTCCCATATCATTATGATTAGCAGCCTGTAAAGCTTGTTCGTTTTCCTGCCGAATAAAATACCAATGCAAATTAATATAATCAAAAAAACCTGTTTCAATTGTTTTAATTATCAGGTCAACCTTCGCGTGAGTTGAGAAACCTATGTGACCAATAAGTCCATCTTTTTGCCAACGACGAACAATGTCTAGACATCCATTAGGACGAATAGTCATATCTAAGTGTTCTGGAAGATTAATACCATGAATGGCCAATAAATCAATTTTCTTAGAACCTAATCTAAATAAACTCAACTCAAGTTCTTTCTCAAAAACCGAAGGATCTTCATTTGGTGGGATTTTCGTTTGCAAGATTCTATTTGGATCGTCGATTTGACCCAACGCCCATCCTATCTGGAGTTCTGAAGTTCCATAATGGCGTGCAGTTTCTATGTGATACATACCTTTTTGAGAAGCATGACTAATGGTTTTTTGTAAGACATCTTGTTGCTGTTTGTTAATTTCTTTAGGATCAAGCTCCTTCCAACTTTGTTGAAAGCGCATCCCTCCAAGAGATAAGACAGGCATTTGAATCTCTGTTCGCCCAAATCTTCTGCTGGGTATTGAATTGTTTTTAATATCTTTGTTACTTATCACTTTTGCTATTTGAAATTCAAGTAACCGGTGGTAAACCTAAATTGCGAAAATGATGCTTTTCCAGAAGATTTCTTAATGTAATTAATTCTTCAAAAGAAACCCATTCAATACAATCAACAGGGCAAGTATCTATTGCTTCTTGGATTAATTCCTCACTATCTCCATCTTGTCTAAACGCTCTTGCTCTTCCTTGTTCAGGCTCCATTGCAAAAGTGTTAGTAGCCACTGAGCTGCAATAAGTACAGCCTATACATTTCCTCTCATCAACCCATACAGCTTTTTCCCGTAATTTTCCACCTAATGATGGATCTCTTCCACTGAGCTTGAAATCATGATTGTTAACAGCTTTAAATGCAACATTTGGATCATGAATATCAGAATTTTTCTCAAATTCACGAAGCCCAGTTTCAAAAGCAGCGCTAGGATCAAAAGTCAATTTTTATTATTAAATTTAAGAGTCCCAACGAGTAACTACTAATTCTATTGATCCATCTAAATTATTTTTTTGCTCAGATACTTGAAATCCCTCTTGGGAAGTTGAATCAAGAACTGTATTTAACGCATAGCGTTGTGTAACCTGAGCTAAAAATCTTTCGACGGGAACAGGTTGCTTCCACAAATCAAGGTCAGTCACAAGTTCATATGATTTTGAACCTTCATTCCAACGGAATCCTATATCTGTTCCCATACTCATTTTGACAGTCACTTCAGCTTTGACTGTTTGACCTCTATAACCTCTAACAAAATTCTCACCTTCGTTGGGTATGTAGCCCAAATCTATAAGAGCCTGTTTTAAGAATTTCTTCTTGCGAAGTTGGGTTTTTACGGTGCTGAAATGTGACATCAGTTAATTTCTGCAGGAATAGTCTGTTTTTGAACCTTTTCACGTAGAAAGGTATCAGAGGTTGGTTCTCTCCGCTCGACGGTGCCTAGAGCATCTTCAAGCTTCTCTGTTAAATCGATACATGCTTCTCCAACAAGACCCTCGACGGTTTCTTCAACACGTCCGTCTTGTCTAATTTTAAAGCGCAATGTGCGTTGTGGCATGTAAAAGAAGCCTTAAGTCACTGATGATATAGAAAAAACGCATAGATTCGCGAATTATTAATTACAAAGAAGTGTTTTGTACCAAAAATTAAACCAATTGGCCATCATCAATTAGCGCTTTTAATTTTTTTTGTAACTCTGGATTATCTAATTGCTCCAAAGCTATTCTGGCCTCGTACCTAACTGAAGGCTCCAAATCGTTCAATAAAACAGAAATAAAAGTCTCTTCTATATCGATTTTGATTTCCTCACTCAAAAGGCTGTAAAGACGACCAAGGGACCAAATGCAATTACTTCTAACAATTGGTTCTCCATCAACTTGCAAACTTTCAAGTAATTGATTCGCTGCGGAAAAAGAACTCTCTTTTGCATTAATTCCAACCTCAGCTAAAGAGCTTGATGCCCACAATCGAACAGCCGCAACATCCTGTTTTAATGCATTAATTAAGCATTCCAGGACATGAGGGTCTGTGTAATTTCCGAGACTCCATGCAGTAGCTTTTCGAACATAAGCATTACTATCAAACCGTAATAAATGCAATAAAAGATCGATTGCTTTTGGACAAGGATTTCTACCTAATGCATAAACAGCACTCATCCTGATAACAGGTGAAGGTTCGTCAAGTAAAGGTACTAATAAGGGTAGAGCTCTAGGATCTCTATGTTCGCAAAAGACTCTTAAACCCTGGAGTCTTTCTTCGTTTCCGGATTGGAGCCATTTCAAGGCCCGATCGCACTCTTTTGATGAATCATTTAAATCTTCGTCAATTTTTTCTAAATCTATTTCATCTAGAGGATCTCCCGCTAATTGAGCTGCTAATTCTTGAGCCAATACTTCAGGATCTATGGCCAAATTAGCCAACCCTTCACTACTTAATTTTTGATTTTCATCATTCATGGCTCTGACTAAAGAAGAGCAAACTTAATTAATTGGTGCTGGTGCAAGCATATCCCCAGGGAGCCAGATACGGGCGCTAACTGCCAATAAAGCAACACCAAAAAGGGTCACAATTAAAATAGGGAAAAGAGTTGTGCGTAAAAAACCCAAGGCCATAAACTATTTAAGATCCTATTCTGCTCTAAATTTTGACCATTTGGCCATGAAGATCAAATTATTGAGTTATATAGCCTTGTTTTCTTGATTAAAAGCAAACAACTAAATGTAATGAAGAGTGAAATCCACCCCCCTCTCTCTTGATGTAATAAAAAAGCTCCAATACTGATCAATCCCCCATACAGAATTCCTGACCCTAACAAAAAACGGGAAGCCAGAACTAACAAAGAGTCAGCTGGATAAAGATTCAATTTTTTTCTTATTTTCATCCACCCAGGGCCAGGAGGCTTGACTTGCATAACAAATTTTTCAAGAGTCTCCGCTGACTCTGGCTTGGTAAAAAATAAAGTAGTAAGCCAAATAACAGCAGTAAATGAGGTAGTAAAGAAGAGACGCTTTCCAAAATCCTCGATTAAAAAATAAGGTGAAACGGAAGTAATTAATCCAACAAAAAAACCACTTACCATTGCGGAAAGTTCCGCTAATGCATTAACTCGCCACCAAAACCACCTAAGGACAAGGACAGCCCCTGGACCAGTTCCTATCGCGATCACAAGCCTAAACATTGAGCCAATACTGTTACTAAATAAAGCAGTAGCGACTCCAATTAGAAGCAATAAAATACTTGCAAACTGACCTATAAAAATCATTTCTCTGGGACCAGCCAGTGGTCTCAAGAATCTTTTATAAAGATCATGAGCTAAATAACTTGCTCCCCAATTAATTGAAGTACTTACAGTGCTCATAAATGCAGCCACCATTGAAACCACAACTAATCCGAGCCCCACAGGTGGTAAATAAGTCACAGCAAGCAATGGATAACTTAATTCCCAATCTGATTGATAAGGCAAAAGGACTAGAGCAGCCAATCCAACTAAAATCCAAAGCCAACTACGAACCAGATAATTAACAATTAAAAAAACTATTCCTGCCAAAGTAGCCTGTTTTTCATCTTTTGTAGCTAATAAACGTTGTATAAATTCCCCACCGCCATCACTACGCCTAAAACTCCACCACTGTAAAGAAATAAATGCTAAAAAAGTAGAAATACTGATTCCCGAGCTATCTAGCCAATTAAAACCATCGTTATTAAATGTCCATGGAAATATCGAAAGTAATTCAGGTCGACCTAACTCCTCCAGTTTCAATAACAAATCGGTCATTCCCCCCGAAGCATCTAGCACTACATAGCAAACAGTAAAAGCACCTAGAAGTGCCACTAAAAGTTGTATAAAATCATTAACCACTACTGCCAGAATTCCACCTAGAACAGTGTAAATAAGCAAAAACGAAGCAACTAAAATCATTAAAAGTATCGTGTCAGTAAATACCCCAAAAACTATATGCCCATCTACGATGCCTAATGACTCGGCAACTTTACGTAATGCCAAAAATGCATAACCAATTCCAATACAATTAATAGGGACAGACAATAAAAATGCTTTTATTCCTCTTAAGTAAGCGGCTGGTTTCCCCCCATAACGTAATTCAGTAAAGGCGGCATCAGTTAAAACTCCACTACGCCTCCAAAGTGGAGCAAATATAACAGTCATCGCGACATGAGCGAGTCCAAAGCTCCACCACTCCCAATTTCCTGCCATGCCTCTCGTTCCAATAATGCCAGCCACATAAAGAGGTGTATCAATTGAAAAAGTTGTAGCAGCCATAGACATGCCTGCCAACAAACCATTTAAGCGTCGACCAGCAACAAAGTAATCTGATTCATTATGGTTTTTTTGTGAAATATAAATTCCTAATACCAGGGAAAAAATTAAATAAGAAAATAAAATTAACCAATCAATAAATTGCATAACAGTTCAAAAGCAACTTTTTTACCTGCTTAATTAATTTTTATTTTATCTATTTTTTGACTCCTTAATTGCCCACATGCTGCATCTTTATCTCTACCTCTACTTGCACGAACACTTACAGCAATTCCTCTATTTTCTAATTGCTCTCTAAAACTATTAACTCTGGATTGACTTGGTCGTTTAAATTTCTCTTCAGCAATGGGATTATAAGCTATCAAATTCACATGGCTTTGAAATCCTCTCATCAGATTAGCTAATTGTTCTGCATGAAAATCTTCATCATTCAAACCACCAAGGAGGATATATTCAAAACTTACTCGTCTACCAGTTAGCTCTATATATTTTTTACAGTCGTTTAGCAATGAAGTTATTGGATAAGAACTAGCTGAAGGAATTATCAACTCACGCAAATCCTGATTAGGTGCATGAAGACTAACAGCAAGAGTGAACTTCACTCTTCCTAAACGTTCTTGAGCTAATTTTGCTAGATCTGGAAGAGTATCAGGTATTCCAACAGTGCTAACAGTTATTTTCCTTTGACCAATTCCAATATCATTAGTAAGACATTCAATCGAATCTAAAACATTACGAATATTTAAAAGTGGCTCTCCCATCCCCATGAAAACCACATGAGTTGGTCTCCTATTCATTGTTTCTCTAACACTAATAACTTGATCAATTATCTCATTGACATCAAGAGATCTATTAAGTCCCCCTTTGCCAGTTGCACAAAACTTACAGCCCATAGGACAGCCAATTTGACTTGAGACACAAACAGTCAGTCTTTTATCTGTCGGTATTCCTACTGTCTCAATGATTTCACCATCAAAAGTACCCATCAATAACTTTAAAGTTGAATCATCTGCAACTACTCTATGGATTTCATCAAGTCTTCCAATCTTTATACCTTTATTTTCTAAAGAATCTCGCCATTTCTTGGGAAGAACAGATATTGAATCTAATTTTTTTGCCCCTTTATGATAAATCCATTCATAAATCTGTCTGCCACGAAATGCTTTTTCACCTTCCTGAAGAGCAAAATCTTCTAGTTTTTTCGAACTTAAACCAAGTAAAGATGAATTACTTGAAAATTTTGAAAATTTGGTCACCAATTCATTAAACCATGACCCAATTTAAACTCCAAAATAACTAATGCAATAAAACCAATCATTGCCCATCTACCATTGACACGTTCTGTATGGGTATGAAAGCCATATCGAGGTAATTTACGTTTTGGGACTACGGGTGGTTCAATCATCGCTCAACTTTTAAGTAAAAGAAATTAATATTAGAAAATTAAAAAGATTATTGTAGAAATTTGATTTATTCATCTGAAAGTAAGCCTTCTTCTTGCAAGCCTTCTAAAGCAGCAGGATCCGGCATTTGGTCCTCAGGTGAATCATCATCACCTGTTGGGCGTGCAAATGCTGCAAAATTACTCGTTGTCGGATCAATTCCATGTCTACTTCTTGTTGCCTCTAAATCTTCTTCACTTGGATCATCTAAAACAGAAGTATTCTTAGCTACTGGAGAAGATGGCATATCAACAGTGTAGTCAGGTCTAAGATTTTGTATCCTTCGATAACCTGCTGGGTCTTCTGCCAAAATATCTGGATGAGGACCTGCTTCAGCATTTAACTCTTCAACAAAGCCACTAAAACCAGTACCTGCAGGTATGAGGCGACCAATAATAACATTTTCCTTGAGTCCACGAAGCCAATCAGACTTACCTTCAATTGCCGCTTCTGTTAGAACACGTGTTGTTTCTTGGAAAGAAGCAGCTGATATAAAGCTATCTGTATTAAGTGACGCTTTAGTAATACCAAGTAAAACAGGAGTAAATTCTGAAGGGGCACCTCCAGTAATTGATATAGCCTGATTGGTATCTTCAACTTGCCTCAATTCTATTAATTCTCCTGGTAAAAATGTTGTATCACCAGCATCTTCAATTCTCACTTTACTCGTCATCTGACGAACTATTACCTCTATGTGTTTATCGTCAATAGCTACTCCTTGTGACTTATAAACATTTTGGACTTCACTTACCATTCTATGCTGTAATTTAGCAATTGCTTCCTGAGCAGCATCCATTAATGGTTTTTTATCGCGCAGATCTAGGAAAAAACATTCCAAAAGCTCATGAGGATTAACCGGTCCATCAGTCAAGAACTCACCTGCAACAACTTGTTGACTATTTCTAACCATTACGTTACGTCCCAATAGAATTGGATATTCAGTAATCTCGTCATTATCTTCGATAATAGACACAACGACAGAATCATCGTCATCTCCCTTCTTAATATCTACTGTTCCAGATTTTTTACACAGAATCGCTGAATCCCTGGGTCTACGAGCCTCAAGCAACTCTTCAATCCTTGGTAATCCTTGAACAATATCTCCTGTTTTTTGCCTTTCGAAAACTAATAACGCCAACCCATCACCTCTTTGAACGAGATCTCCATCGCGAACATGAAGGACCGAGTCTGGAGAGACCATATAAGGTCTACCAAGACGCAACTTAACTTTATTCCCATCTATCTTTTCGATTTCTCCACAAGAACCGATTGGTTGGTCTTTTGAGACGAAGTCTCCATCTACAACCCTTTCTCCAACCTTCAAAAGAGAAGCACCTTTAGACTCAATTGTAATTGTATCCTCTTCCCTCTCAACTATGAGTCGACGTATTGGATCACCTTCTAGAGCATCAGGGAGTTGAACAATTCCCTCTTGCTTACACAGTATCTGAGTTGTCGCTACAACATCTCCAGCTAAAACAATTTGAGCATTTTCTATCTGTAATTCAGTATGTGTTGATCCATGACTGGAGTCAGATGTAGTATCTCTTCTTACTAAAATACTTTCAAGAATAACTAATTTCAGCCTATCAACACTCTTTGAATTCGAGTCTTTAACGACTTCAACATCTACCGTCATCTGTGGCGTTGTATCGAACGTCTCAAGCATCAGTTGTGTTTTAAGCAACTCAATACCTTCAACAGATTTAATGAGTTCTCCATCTTTAAATGCAAGTCTTTGAGATGCTTTGATTCCTAGTGATGGTCCTTTTGGTTGTTTAACATGAGCCAGCTCAGGCAATTGCGCTTCGTCAGGAATAGTGTATTCCTCGACTGGTCTCATTAGAAGGCCTTTACCTTCTGGTGTCTCAACTGATTGAACCAATACCATCGATTCAGCTTTAATACCCTTAGATATAGTCTCACCAGGGTTAACTATTTGTCCTTCACCCTCAAATCTGTCAAGAACTTTGCTTTCTTTACATATTTTGAACGTTCCGCTTCTAACAATAATTTCTCTAAGAATATCATTTTTCTGTGTAACAGTTACTATTCCCGCTGTCTGACTAAAAATATCCTTGACGACTTCTGTGCCTGCCTCTATCCATTGACGATCTTTAATCATCAACAATGAAATATCTTTATTTATTTCATGAGTTTCTTGAGGAATCCATAAAAGAGTTCCACCTTTGCTGACTTCATATCCATTCTTGGCCGAACGAGCTTTCTTAATTGTTAATCCAGGGGCATATTTTACAAGTCCGCCAGTTTCTGTTTTAAACCGATCATCAGCTAACTCAGCTATGACCTCGTTATTTCCAATTTTACTTCCAGGAATAGTATTCAATCGATATCTAGTATTATCTTTCGCTTCCAGATGCCATATCTCACCAGAGTGAGTCGACTCTTCTAAAAGTTTAAAGTCTTTTAAAGTCATCGACGTCGTAACAATTTGAACTTCTCTAGAATCACCAATGGAGTCTCTAAGTCTCACTTCACCTCCAAACTCACTTGCCTGGCTTGCTTCTGCTAAAACTTGCCCTTTAATTACAGAAACGTTCCCAGAAACTACTGGCATAGCATTAGGAGGTAAATTATATACATCACCAGCCAAGACCCAAAGTCTCCCAAGTCGTTGAGCTTTAAGAGTTATATTACCTTGCCTATCTGTAACTTCTTTTGGTTGAATGATGGATTCATATCTAACTTGACCAGCTAAATCACAAATAACATCTTTAGTAGCCTTCTCGACACTTTTTTGAACTGCACCAGTTGCAATCTGCGCAACAGTAACATCAACCTCAATATCTTGATTATTATCTACAAAAAGTAGAGATCCGTTGGGAATATCAATTTTTTGTGGTTTATGACCACTTGATGGAACGATACTAAGACTGAAATCAACTTCCGCTTGCTGAGCCTCAACGCCATGAGGAGTCCTATAACCTCTGACACGGGCTTTTGAACCAAATTGAACTTTTCCTGAAATAGTAGAACGAACTACACCAGTTTCTGCAGTTGAAACTCCACCAGTATGGAAAGTTCTCATGGTGAGCTGGGTCCCAGGCTCCCCAATAGATTGAGCAGCAACAATTCCTACGGCTTCCCCTAAGTCAACTAATTGATTGTGTGCTAGCGCCCAACCATAACATTTACGACACACTGACCTTGTCGCCTCACATGTAAGGGGAGACCTAACCCTGATACCTTGGACATGAGATTGCTCAAACTTCTTTGATAGCTGTGGATCAATTGGAGTATCTCTTTCAGCTAAAATTTCTTGCTCTGTATTAACTATTTGTTCAGATGTCAGACGTCCAACAAGCCTATTGCCATATTTTCCATCCTCAGCATCTATTAAAATTGATCTTGTAGTACCACAATCCTCCTCTCTAACAATTACATCTTGAGCAACATCAACTAAACGTCTAGTTAAATATCCAGAATCAGCAGTTCTAAGAGCTGTGTCAACAAGACCTTTTCGAGCTCCATAGGAAGAAATTACATATTCAGTAACTGTAAGTCCTTCTCTAAAATTCGTTCTTATTGGCAAGTCAATGATCTCACCCTGGGGATTTGCCATTAATCCCCTCATCCCAACAAGCTGACGAACTTGAGACATATTCCCTCTGGCTCCTGAATTAGCCATCATCCATACAGAATTTAAAGGATCGTTCTGGTTAAAATTCTTTTTAACTGCATCGACCAATCTTTCATTAGTTTCTGTCCATGTGTCTATAACTTTTGTATGCCTCTCAACTTCAGTAATTTCTCCTAACCTATAGCATTCCTCAGTAGCAGTAATTTGTTCTTCAGCCTGACCAAGTAAATCTTGCTTTGCTTCTGGAACCTTTAAATCATCAACAGAAATTGAAACTGCTGCTTGTGTTGCATATCTGAAACCAAGATCTTTCAAGTCATCAGCCATAGCAGCGGTTGCGGCTGTTCCATGATTTTTAAATGCCCATGCAACCAAATTCTTTAAACCTTTCTTATCAACTACTTTATTCCTAAATGGTGGCGGAGTTTTAGAAAGTCTTTCAACAGTTTTTATTGCTGCTGCTTTTTTTGCTTTAGAACCTCTTTTTGCTTTGGATTTAGTAGAGGATTTACGAGTTTTAGGAGATGAAGAAGTCATGAAAAAGCTATTTAAAAATAAAGAAAATTAGTTCTGAGAGCTATGAAGTGGCTGCTACAGCGTCAATGATTGTATGATTCATGACAACGCGACCAACTGTAGTCAATATGTATCGGCTAATAAGACTGCCATCTTCATCTAAGCGGTCTCGTCGGAATGTCCATTCTTCAACACGAGTACCATCTTTCAAAGTCTCCGCCTTTCGTGGTTCTTGAAGCTCATCGTCATCCTCTACTTCACCTAAGAATCGAACCCATACCCAATCATGTAAATCTATTCGTTTATCTTCAAGAGCTTGTATGACATCTTCAAGTGATGCATATGTTTGTGCATAATTCCCAAACTTAGGTTGACTTGCTTGAGGCTGGATTGCGGTTAGGTAATAGGAACCTAAAACCATATCTTGAGATGGAGTAACGATTGGATCTCCAGTCGCAGGGGAAAGAATATTATTACTAGCCAACATCAACATCCTTGCCTCTGTTTGCGCCTCTATAGCCAAGGGCACATGTACAGCCATTTGATCACCATCAAAGTCAGCATTAAAAGCAGGACATACTAATGGATGTAGCTGTATAGCCCGACCAGCAACTAATTTAGGCTCAAAAGCTTGAATCCCAAGCCTGTGCAAAGTAGGAGCACGATTAAGGAGAATTGGATGACCATCAATTACTTCCTGTAAAACTTGCATCACTTCATCGTCTGCTTTTTGAATCAATTTCTTTGCAGCCTTAATATTATTTACAATATTTTGACGAATCAATCTGTGAATAACAAAAGGTTGAAAAAGCTCTATTGCCATTTCTTTAGGCAATCCACATTGATGCATTTTCAACTTAGGACCAACTACAATTACTGAACGACCAGAATAATCAACTCTTTTTCCAAGTAAGTTCTGGCGGAATCTACCCTGCTTACCCTCAATAATATCGCTTAAAGATTTCAAGGGACGATTATTTGCACCAACAACAGTCCTTCCTCTTCTCCCATTATCAATTAGTGCATCTACAGCCTCCTGTAACATCCTTTTCTCATTTCTAACTATTATTTCTGGAGCTAAGATTTCCTGAAGACGAGCTAGACGATTATTCCTATTTATCACTCTTCTATATAGGTCATTCAAATCGGAAGTAGCAAATCTACCCCCATCCAATTGAACCATGGGTCTTAAATCAGGAGGTATTACAGGTATCGCATCTAAAACCATCCATTCTGGGCTTGCACTAGTAGCAATAAAGTTATCTATTACTCTTAATCTCTTAATAAGCTTAGCCCTTTTTTGTCCTTTACTAGTTGCTATTTCTTCCCTTAACTGCTCGGCTACTTCTTTCAAATTCAAGTCTTCGAGTAATTGCTTTAAAGCCTCTGCACCTATTCCAACAATAGGTTCATTCTCAATGGTTGAATCCTCAGCATAAATCTCATCTTCAATTTCAAGCCATTCATCTTCAGTTAATAACTGCTTATATTTAAGATCCTTACTATCACCAATATCTAAAACCACATAACAATTAAAGTAAACTATCTGCTCTACATCTCTTAGAGGCATGTCCAATAAGATAGCTACATAGCTAGGAATACCTTTTAAATACCAAACATGAGAAACAGGGGCTGCTAATTTTATAAATCCCATTCTATGCCTTCTTACACGACTTTCAGTGACTTCTACGCCACATCTTTCGCAAACAATTCCACGATGTCTAACTCTTTTGTATTTTCCACAATGACATTCCCAATCTTTTGAAGGGCCAAAGATTTTTTCACAAAACAAGCCATCCATCTCGGGCTTCAATGTCCTGTAATTTATTGTCTCAGGTTTTGTAACTTCACCTACCACTTGACCATTGGGCAAAGTTCTCTGCCCCCATTCCATAACTCTTTCAGGCGAAGCTAATTTAATTTTGACGTAATCAAAATGATTTTCTGTGCGTAGATTGCTGTTAGTCATGAGAAGTTTGGGTGTTTTGAGATTGTTCCAGTTGAGCCGATTACTCTTCGTACTCTTTACCTAATGATTCATAAGTAGGCCTACTTGGAGTACTTCTACGTGGATTCACATCTTGCATAAGATCAACCTCTTTACCGTCATCTGTATAAACTCCAATATCAAGTCCCAAAGACTGAAGTTCTCTCATTAAAACTTTAAATGATTCAGGAGTCCCAGGTCTTGGAATTGGTTTTCCTTTAACGATGGAGTTAAGAGCTTCATTTCGACCTTGCATATCATCAGACTTCACAGTAAGAAGTTCTTGCAAAGTATAAGCAGCACCATAAGCCTCTAGTGCCCAAACTTCCATTTCTCCCAATCTCTGCCCACCTTGCTGTGCTTTACCTCCAAGAGGTTGTTGAGTAACTAAAGAATATGGACCTGTCGAGCGAGCATGAATTTTATCGTCAACTAGGTGAACAAGTTTCAGGAAATGTGCATAGCCTACAGCAACTGGTTGATCAAAAGGCTCGCCTGTTCGACCATCAGTAAGAAGTAACTTTCCAGGATCTTCAGGGTTATACACCCATGATTTACCTGGCTGTTTTGCAGCTTCTTTTAAGTATGATTGAACAGTCTTGTTAGACATCTCTGAACCATACATCTCATCGAATGGGACAACTTTTACGCGACAATTCAAGTTTGAAGCAGCCCATCCCATGAGAAGTTCAAAAACTTGCCCTACATTCATTCGACTCGGAACACCTAGTGGGTTAAGGCATATATCTACAGGAGTTCCATCAGGGAGGTAAGGCATATCCTCTCTGGGAAGTATCCTACTAATAATTCCTTTATTACCATGCCGGCCAGCCATTTTATCGCCAACTTGAATCTTCCTGCGTTGAGCGACATAGACCCTCACCACCATATTTGCACCAGGGGGTAGTTCATCACCTTGTTCTCTTGTATATATTCTGACATCCACTACTCTTCCTCTCTCAGTTGAAGGAACTCGAAGAGAGTTATCTCTAACATCCCTAGCTTTCTCTCCAAAAATAGCTCTTAAAAGCTTTTCCTCTGGTGGTTGATCTGATTCTCCTTTTGGAGTTACTTTTCCGACTAAAATATCTCCACTCTCAACAAAAGCTCCAATTCGAATAATCCCCATTTCATCCAAATTCCCAAGACTTTCTTCTGAGACATTTGGGATTTCCCTTGTTATTTCTTCCGGACCTAACTTGGTTTGACGTGCTTCAATTTCATATTTTTCTATATGCACTGAAGTATATAGATCATCTGTAACTAATCTTTCGCTAACCAGAATTGCATCTTCATAGTTGTAGCCTTCCCATGGCATATATGCAATTAAAACATTTTGACCAAGGGCTATTTCTCCCCCCTCACATGCTGATCCATCTGCTAGTACTTGCCCAATAATAACTTGATCACCATTAATAACTATAGGCCTATGGTTTAAACACGTATCTTGATTTGATCTTTGATATTTTTGTAAGTAATGAGTATGGTCATTTCCTTCTTCATCAGTAACGACAATTGCATTCGCATCGACATAAGTTACTGTTCCATTTACTTTTGAAATTGGAACCATTCCAGAATCTCTAGCAACTTGAGTTTCTAAACCAGTTCCAACAAGAGGTCTTTCTGGACGCAAAAGAGGAACTGCTTGTCTTTGCATGTTGGAACCCATCAAAGCTCGGTTCGCATCATCATGTTCAATAAATGGAATTAGTGATGCAGCTACTGAAATAACCTGCACAGGTGAAAGTTGGACATAATCAACTTGCTCAGGTGGAACAGTTTCAAAGTCTTGTCGATACCTAACCGGAACAAGTTCTGTCAATATTTTTCCTTCTTCGTCGGTAGCCACATCACCAGGTGCGACCCTGCATTCATCTTCTAAATCTGCAGATAAATAAATAGGATCTCCTTCTTTGATTAATCTTCCATTTTCTACTTTCCAAAAAGGTGTCTCGATAAAACCATATTCATTAACTCGAGCGTGAGTTGCTAATGAATTTATAAGACCCGCATTTGGACCTTCAGGCGTTTCGATAGGACATAATCTTCCATAATGAGATGGATGAATATCTCTGACTGCAAAACCAGCTCTTTCACGAGTTAATCCCCCTGGTCCTAAAGCAGATATACGTCTTTTATGTGTTAATTCTGCTAATGGATTGGTTTGATCCATGAATTGACTTAGTTGACTAGATCCAAAAAATTCTTTTATTGCGGCAACCAAAGGTTTTGGATTAACTAATTGTGCTGGAGTAAGAGAGTCTGTTTCCCCAACTGTCATTCTCTCTTTAATTATTCTTTCGAGTCTGTTTAAACCAACTCGGACTTGATTTTGTAAAAGTTCTCCAACTGACCTTACTCTTCTATTCCCTAAATGATCTATATCATCCAAAGTTGCTCCACCAACATCAAGCTCTAGGTTAATTAAATAATCTAAAGTTGATAGAACATCTTCATTAGTAAGTGTTCTTACAGTATCGGGAATAGTAAGCCGTAACTTTTTATTTATTTTATATCTACCTACCCTTCCAAGGTCATAACGTTTTGGATCAAAAAATCTTGTTTGAAGCAGCTGTTGCCCGCCACTAACAGATGGAGGCTCACCGGGTCTAAGCTTCTTGTAGAGCTCTAGCAATGCCTGGTCTTCTGAACTTATACCCTCTTCATTTGCTGCATCAATTGACTTTTTGTAAAACTCAGGATGTCTCAACTTATCGATAACATCATTATCTGATAAACCCATTGCCCTCATAAGGACATGAGCATTAATTTTCCTTGTTTTATCTACTCTTACATGTAAAAGATCATTTTTGTCAGTTTCAAACTTTAACCATGCTCCTCTATTTGGGATAACACTCGCGTTATAAGTTCTTCTACCATTTTTATCTTGCTCATCTTTGAAATAAACTCCAGGACTTCGAACAATTTGATTAACTATTACTCTTTCAGCACCGTTTATTATAAAAGTTCCTCGCTCCGTCATCAAAGGAAGTTCACCTATAAATACTTCTTGTTCTTTAATTTCACCTGTTTCTTTATTAACTAAGCGACAAGTAACATACATTTGAGAAGCAAAAGTTGCATCTCTTCTTTTTGCTTCTTCTACATCGTGCCTTGGACGCTTTAATTTATATTCTTCACCAATAAAATGTAATTCCAACTTACCTGTGTAGTCAGTAATTGGTGAAAAATTGTCTAATTCTTCTATTAAGCCTTTATCCAAAAACCACTTAAAACTTGATCTTTGCACCTCAACCAGATCAGGCAGATATGTAGCTGCTTTGGCTACCTGAATCGCGCTTCTGCTCATTCGAGAACCTGCGTTTATTATGTAGAGGACGGGGTGGATGTCTTGTCCTTTGGGTCGAAAATGGTCTTTACTAAGAAAAAACAAATAACAATCTTTAGAAAGACTGCCGTCTGAAGATGAATTTACTTAATTAACGAACAAACTGACTCAATAAGGTAGGACCTAAAAGCGTGGATAAAACGCTTTTCACGACAATAAATAACTCTACACTCAAATCTGATAATTAACTAGGGGGAAATCATGATATTTAAGGCAACCCAAACAATTCCCTTGCATTTCTAGTGGTTTTTTCTGCAATTTCAGAAAAACTCTCACCTCTAAGCTCTGAAATTTTATCAACTACATGCTTTACAAAAGAAGGTTCATTTCTCTTGCCCCTATGAGGAACGGGTGACAAAAAAGGACTATCGGTCTCAACCAAAAACATATTGGGAGGCACCTCTTTTGCACATTCATGGATATCGATGGCGTTTTTGAAAGTCACATTTCCACTAAAGCTTATGTGAAAACCAAGATTAAGGAACTCTTCCATCTCTTTTACATTTCCACTCCAGCAATGCATGACTCCTTTTGGACAGCAACCATCAGCATCAAGATTTGAGAAGACTTGAAGCATTTCCTTTGCAGCATCTCTGCAATGAACAATGACAGGTAAATTCAATTCAAAAGCCAGGTTCAATTGTGGAATTAAAATAGATAACTGCTCGCTCAAGTTCTCTGCTTTAAAAAGATCTAGACCTAACTCTCCTATCGCAACAACTCGATTATCATCAATGGCTGCATTTTTCAAAACACCTAAAGTCTCATTCTCCCAATGATGTGCATCCAATGGGTGTACTCCAACTGAATATCTCAATTCCTCAAATTGATCAGCCATTGACTTGATAGCCGGGATTTCAGAAGGCTCTACGCAAGCATGTAATAAAGCTCTCACTCCCTCTGCTCGCCACCTTGCTGCAACTTTTTCTCTATCTTCATTAAAGTTAGAGAATACGATATGACAGTGACTATCAATTATTGAACTTTTGGGATAGTTCAAGATAGAAAATAAATTATTCTCAAAATACTAAATTATTTATTCTCATACAGCTTCCTTCAAAACTTTCTTAAGAGCACCGCTCAATCTAGATTTCTGATTGGCTCCAGTATTTCTATGCAAAACTCCTTTTTTAACAGCTTTATCAATTTTGCTGAAGGCTAAATTAAATGCTTTTTGAAGATTTGCTTTAGATTCTTCTCCAGGCTCTTTTTCAAAAATCCCACAAGCAACGAAGCACCGCTTGATTAGCGTGCGAACTGTAGATTTGTAATTTTTGTTTTCAAGGCGGTTGCGTTCCGCAATTTGAATTCGCTTTTTAGCTGATTTAGTATTTGCCACGGAGGCTTAGTGTTTTAGTCTTATATTAATCCACACTACCTCAAGACCATGAAGAAGATCTACATAAATCAAAATTAAGGCATAAGATAATCAAATTGAACCAATAGCCAAAAGTTCATGACGCAAATATTTAATAAAGATAAGGTTCAAACAGCCTTCTCAAATCAATCCATTATAAAAATTGTTGAAAATTTTGAGCAAGCTCAGTCTGAGCTTAAAAGAATTACTCAGAGGACCTCTGGAGACGTTCAAGATAAAGCTATTAAAGTTGTCAAAGATATTCTTAAAAGTGTTAGAGATAAGGGGGATCAAGCTCTTAAAGAATACACATCCCGTTTTGATGGATTCTTAGCTGAAGAATTGCAAGTACCATCAAATTTAATACTAAAAGCTTGGGAAGAAACGCCTAAGGCTTTGCAAGATTCACTTCTATTAGCAAAGCAAAGAATTGAAAAATTTCACAGTTTACAGGTACCAAAAAATATCACTTATGTTGGACCTCACGGTGAAAAATTGGGAAGAAGATGGAGTCCAGTTGAAAAAGCTGGAATCTATGTTCCTGGAGGAAGAGCAGCCTATCCAAGTACTGTTTTAATGAATGCTATTCCTGCATATGTTGCAGGTGTCAAGCAAACAATAATGGTTTCTCCTGGCAACTCTAAAGGAGAGATAAATAAAACAGTTTTAGCTGCAGCACATATTTCTGGCATCAACAAAGTTTTTCGAATTGGAGGAGCTCAAGCCATTGCCGCACTTGCTTATGGAACTGAATCAATTCCAAAAGTTGATGTAATTACTGGTCCTGGAAATATATATGTAACCTTAGCAAAGAAAAATGTTTATGGAAAAGTAGGAATTGATTCTTTGGCTGGTCCAAGTGAAATTCTCATAATTGCAGATAAATCAGCAAAATTGGAACATGTTGCAGCAGATATGTTAGCGCAATCAGAACATGATCCTCTTGCTTCAGCAATACTAATCACTACTGATACACAATTAGCCAAAAAATTACCCGCAGAAATTGAACGCCAATTAACTAATCATCCAAGATTTGAAATATGCAAAAAATCAATTCATGATTGGGGTTTAATAGTTATTTGTAATGATTTACAAACTTGTATAAAATTAAGTGATGTTTTTGCTCCAGAACATCTTGAATTACTTGTAGAAAATCCCAAAAAATTATCCAAACAAATTAAAAATGCTGGAGCAATATTTATGGGTTTATGGAGCCCAGAGGCTATTGGAGATTATCTTGGAGGACCAAATCACACGCTTCCTACTTCAGGGACTGCAAGATTTGCTGGAGCTCTTGGGGTTGAAACTTTTATGAAAAATACTTCACTTATAGATTTTTCAAAAGAAGCCTTTAATCAAACTAAAAGTGCTGTCGTGCAGTTAGCTAATAGTGAAGGTTTGCATAGTCACGCAGAATCAATTCGAATTAGAGATTCTAAATCTTGTTAAGTGATTCAACCCCCACTACTTCATTTTCTACTTTGCCAACTAGTACCTCATCAGTAAGATTTACAAAAAGTCCATTTTCAAGAACACCTGGAATGTTGTTAATTTGACTCTCAAGTAATTCTGGTTTATCAATACCATTTTTAAAAGTTAAATCGAGTATCAAGTTTCCCTGATCAGTAACTACTGGCCCTGCCTTTTTTTGGGCCATCCTCAGATTCCCATCTCCTCCCATGTCATTTAAGGTTTTTTGTACTTGTTTCCAAGCTGAGGGAAGGACCTCTACAGGTAATTTGAAATCTAAGTTCAATTTCTCAACAAGTTTTGTTGAGTCAATAACAACTATAAATTTTCTAGCCAAAGCAGCAACAAGTTTTTCCTGTACATGACAAGCTCCTCCTCCTTTAATAAGTTGAAATCTGGGATCAACTTCATCTGCGCCATCAATTGCAAGGTCAATTTCTGAAACAGACGCAAGAGATTTGAGTGGTATACCTAATTCAGAAGCAAGAACTTCACCCTGAAAAGAAGTTGTCACTCCAACAACATCTTTAATTTCTCCTGATTTTATTTTCAAAGCAAGAGATTCAATCATCAAAGCTGCTGTAGACCCAGAGCCAAGACCAAGAATCATCCCATTTTTTATTTGACCTACAGCAGCATTAGCAACTGCCTTTTTCATCTGAGTTTGAAGATCCATTTAGTCGTACCTTTTCGAGTGACAGTAGCAAGATTTTTAGCTTATTCCAGGTAAAGCAGCTGGCTTAATAGAAAGATTAATCTCTTTATTATTTCTAAGAACATCCAATTTGAAAGGTTTTCCTATTTGAGCATTCTCAACTTGTAAAAGCAAAGATTTTGGATCGCTAATTTCATTTCCCTCTGCATTGATAACAAGATCACCTCTTCTTAGCCCTCCCTCCTCAGCTGGACTTTGAGGAATTACAGATTGTACAAGTGCTCCAGATCTTTCTGGTAAAAAAATCAATGCATTTGGATCTTGATTGTGCTCTTTGGCTATTCTTTCATTTAATAAAACCAATTGAGCGCCCAAATATGGATGTACAACCTCGCCATTAGCAAGCAACTGATTAGTAACTTTTGAAGCAAGGTTTATTGGAATTGCAAATCCTAATCCAGCTCCAGGGCCTGATCGGACCAGAGTATTTATTCCAATAACTTCTCCATTGGAATTGATCAATGGTCCACCAGAATTTCCTGGATTTATTGCTGCGTCAGTTTGGATTAAATCCAATCTTTTATCAGAAAAGCCAAGGCTATTTATATCTCTATGGAGGCTGCTGACTATACCCAATGTAACTGTGCTTTCAAGGCCATAAGGAGTCCCCAGAGCAATTGCCCAATCCCCAACTTGAATATCTTCGGAGTCTCCCAATTTTGCACTTTCTAAACCAGAAAATTCTTCAATTTTTACCAAAGCCAAGTCAGTCACTTGGTCAGATCCAATTACTTTCCCATCCACCTGATTGCCGTTTTGAAGAGTGATAGCAACATGATCCACTCTTTCAACAACATGAGCATTTGTGAGAACTAATCCAGAACTATCAATTATCACTCCAGAACCCTGACCCCTCTCTTTTTGGGGGAAAGAACCCAAATCTCCTAAAAGATCTCTTAACAAAGGATCTAATAAATCAGATTCAAATTCGTTTGCTTGAAGTTCCCTTTCAATATCAATTCTCACTACCGATGGTGAAACCTTTCTGGCCACATTGGCAACAAAACTATGAGGTTCAGTTAATTGAAAACCCTCTGATGCGTTTACCAATGAAGGGGTAAACATGAGGAAAAAAAGAATTGTTGCACGAAAAAATATATTGCTAGTCTTACGCATGATTTCTAACTTTTTAAGGCTAAACATAACTAGTCAAAACGTTTGGAAAGAATAAAGTAGATAATTGCAAAACAAGAAGTATTTGATTTTAGAGGTAACCGAAACCTTTATCTAGTAATATTTAGTTGCCTGACGGTACCTCTTTAAATAGAGGCGGGTCAAAACTTAAACCGGTCGGGCCACCTGTCCGACCTCGACACTGCCTTTTGTCTAATCAAACCGTTATAGAATTGAAAGCTCTTGCAGCAAAGTCGGCAACTAATAAAGGCTTTGATGTAACTGATTTTAAGATGTTTACTCATTTAAATCCCTTATCAATTCAAGTTAATATCCGACACAAAAATCCTGATAAGAAAGTCACTATTGATGACTGCACGATGCTTAGTGAATATATTGATGAAGCTATTCACAATTCGTCAATCCTTGATCAAACTTTTACCTTAGAGATTAGTAGCGAGGGGGTTGGTGAAATCCTAAGTGAGGAAAAAGATTTTCAAGTTTTCAAAAGTTTCCCAATCGAAGTTACTTATCAGGATTTAAAAAAAAATGAACAACAAACAAATGGTTTGCTTCTAAAAAGGTCAAATGTTGATCTACAAATAAATCAAAAGGGAAAAATTCTTCGTATCCCTGTCGAAGACATTATTCAAGTCCGACTTACAACACCTTCTGGTTAAGATCTAGATATTAACTATCTAACCCAATCACTCTCATCTCTATATCCCATCATCGATGGCTCTTGTTTTACTCCCAGGCTTAAATAACTTAATTGAAGACATTAGTGAGGAAAAAAAACTTCCATCACAAGTTGTCGAAGCTGCTCTAAGAGAAGCACTTTTAAAAGGTTATGAAAGATATCGAAGAACTCTGTACTTAGGTATTAGCGAGGATCCTTTTGAAGATGACTATTTCAGTAACTTTGATATTGGTTTGGATCTAGAAGAAGAAGGATATAGAGTTTTGGCAAGCAAAATAATAGTTGAAGAAGTTGAGAGCGAAGATCATCAAATAGCAATAGCAGAGGTTATGCAAGTAGCTGATGATGCTCAAGTTGGCGATACAGTTGTCCTAGACGTGACACCAGAGAAAGAAGATTTTGGAAGGATGGCTGCGGCAACAACTAAACAGGTTTTAGCCCAAAAGTTGAGAGATCAGCAAAGAAGAATGATTCAAGAGGAATTTGCTGATTTAGAAGACCCAGTACTAACTGCCAGAGTAATCAGATTTGAAAGACAATCTGTAATTATGGCTGTGAGCTCAGGTCTAGGAAGACCAGAAGTCGAAGCAGAGCTTCCAAGGAGAGACCAATTACCCAATGATAATTATCGAGCAAATGCAACATTTAAAGTATTTCTTAAAGAAGTTAGTGAGGTACCTAGACGAGGACCTCAACTTTTTGTAAGCAGGTCAAATGCTGGATTGGTAGTTTATTTATTTGAAAATGAAGTTCCTGAAATACAAGAAGGATCTGTTCGTATTGTTGCTGTTGCTCGTGAAGCTAATCCACCTTCAAGAGCAGTAGGTCCAAGGACAAAAGTAGCTGTTGATAGTATTGAAAGAGAGGTTGACCCAGTTGGAGCATGTATTGGTGCCAGAGGATCTAGAATTCAGCAGGTAGTTAATGAACTTCGAGGAGAAAAGATTGATGTAATACGCTGGTCTTCTGATCCTATTCAATACATTTGTAACTCACTAAGTCCTGCAAGAGTAGAAGTAGTCAGGCTAGTAGATCCTGAAGGTCAGCATGCGCATGTTTTAGTCCCTCCAGATCAACTTAGTCTTGCCATTGGGAGAGAAGGTCAAAATGTAAGACTTGCAGCAAGGCTAACTGGCTGGAAAATAGATATCAAAAATTCTCAGGAATATGATCAAGCTAGTGAGGATACTGAAGTTGCAGAATTAATTTCTCAGAGAGAAGAGGAAGAATCTTTACAAAGAGAAGCTGAGCAAAGATTAGAAGCAGAACAAGCCGCAAGAGCTGAGGAAGATGCAAGATTACGAGAACTTTATCCTCTACCAGAGGATGAAGAAGATTTCCAAAATGAGCAAATTTTAGAAATGGAGCAAGATGAAACAGTCAGTCAATCTGAAGAAAGTGACATAGCAGAACTAACCGAAGAGTCTTTTGGAGACGATAAAATAATAGAAGAGGAAGGAACCCGGTGAGTCAAAATCCCATTCTGCGTCGATGCGTAGCTTGTAAAAAAGTTCTTGATCGCAAGTATCTTTTGAAAGTTACTAGAGATATTCAGAATGGAGTAGTTCTCTCAAGCGGGATGGGAAGATCTGCCTATCTCTGTCCAACTGAATCATGTTTTGAGGAAGCTTTGAAGAGAAAACGATTACAAAAAGCCTTGAGATGTGAGATTCACTCAAGCGTTTTCAATATGCTCCAAAAAGAACTTAATACCTGCATTGATTCAGATACTGAGGCATGATGTAAATGAAGAGAACTCACTTAACTCAAACACCAAATCTAAAGTTCAAGAACAACATTAATGACCAGCAGCGGCAAAATCAGAATTTATGAGTTGTCCAAGGATTTAA
Organism: Prochlorococcus sp. G4PB17; assembly: GCF_059772445.1. Classification (NCBI taxonomy): domain Bacteria; kingdom Bacillati; phylum Cyanobacteriota; class Cyanophyceae; order Synechococcales; family Prochlorococcaceae; genus Prochlorococcus; species Prochlorococcus sp. G4PB17. The sequence continues at coordinate 1,015,227 of NZ_CM186288.1, forward strand.
GCCTTGACAATAAAGAAGTGCTAGACGCAGCTCGAAAGCTTGCTATTTCAGCAAAAAGCCATAGCAGTTCAATAAGCAGTCTTGAGGCTAACAAAATTAAACACTTTCTAAAAAAAGAAAGTGTTGAAAAAACGCCCAATAAAACAAATAAAAAATTAGATAAAGAGATACTTTCTGTTAAAAAAAGTTCAACCAAAGCCCAAAAAAGTCAAAAGGCCGAGATCAAGCAAAATACCCATGCTAGAGCAGAACATTCACAATCAAAGTTAAATGTCCCTTCTAAACCTAATCCAACTTTAGTTAAATCTCAAGAATCGACGTCCTCAAAAAACCAACTTGCTAATCAGCAACAAAGAACAACCTCACCATCAAAACCAAACAAACCACTGCCTCCTAAACCAAGAATCGAGACAAAACCAAACATTTCTAAACTAATAACCAAAACGGATGGGAAACCCCCTCTTCCCGAACGAAAAAAAGATAATGAATTAAATAGTCAACCAAAAAATATAGCACCAGCGAAAACTCCAATAAATAAACCACAAATAAGTTATCAGCAGGGACCAAAAAGGCCATTAGCCCCTCCAAGCAGACCAAAAATAAATATTCAAGATAAAAAACAATCACAATCAAACAATCAACAAACAAACACCAATCAAGGTGCAATTCCTAATAAGAAAGTTGGACCGGGTAATTTCCAAAGAATCAAAAATCAGAATAAACAAAATTACCCTTCAAGACCACCACAGAAGCCTAGTAAAGGAAATACTCTTGAATTAGTAGGAGCGCCAATACGAAGAGAAAAACCTATAAATAAACCTCAAACTAACGAGGCAAGAAACAAGCCCTCAATACCAACCAGGCCTGGTGCACCAAAACCCCCAGTTTCATCCAATCGTCCTAATACAAATAATCGAGGAGGGGGGCCCACTCGTCCTGGTGCGGCAAATCGTCAAGGAGGTAACCGTGGAGGTGGAGTACCTAATAGGCCTATTCAAGGTCAAAATCGTCCAGGAGTTAATAGTCGAACTGGGGGACCAGTTCGTTCTGGATCTCCAAGTCGAGGTGCAGGGCAAAATAGGCAAGGAGTTCCACTAAGAACTGCTGGGGGGCCAAATCGTTCTAATAATCGTCCAGGAGTTCCATCTGGCATGCGAAAGCCAGTTGCACCAAGTGAATTGATGCAACTGCAGAAACCACAAGCCAGACCAAGTGGTCCTCAAAGAAAATCTGATTCTCCAACTAGTCCCAAATCAAAACGAGAGAACTCAACTGGTGCAAGGCCACCAGTAAATAGGCCCTCTCCAGCAGCCCCTAAAAAACCAGCTCATAGGCCTGGTGGAGCTCCAGCCCCAAGAAGGACAGGGAGACCTGACTGGGATGACAGTGCAAAGCTAGATGCTTTAAGAAATAAGTCTCCTCAAAAACAGCGTCAAAAAGTCCATATCATTGGAGAAAATGATGATGCTCTTACAGCAGAAACAAGCGGCTTTGCAGGCGAACAACAAGCAGTCGTTCTTTCAGCGAGCTTGGCTCGACCATCTAAACCTAAAACTGGCAAGAAAAACAATGGGAAGCCTTTAACCGCTCTTAAAAAACGTAAGAAAGAAACAACACGTCAAAGACAAAGAAGACGGGCAATGGAATTAAGGGCCGCTAGAGAAGCAAAACTGGTTCGCCCTGAAATGATTGTTGTTCCAGAAGATAATCTCACAGTTCAAGAACTCGCTGACATGTTGAGTGTTGAGAGCTCTGAAATAATCAAATCATTATTTTTTAAAGGAATTACTGCCACTGTCACCCAATCCCTAGATCTTGCAACAATAGAGACAGTTGCGGAAGAGTTTGGAGTCCCTGTTCTTCAGGATGATGTTGAAGAGGCAGCAAAGAAGACTGTTGAAATGATTGAGGAGGGAGATTTAAAACACTTAATAAGAAGACCTCCCGTAGTAACTGTTATGGGGCATGTTGATCATGGAAAAACATCTTTATTAGACGCTATTAGAAAAGCGAGGGTTGCAGCAGGAGAAGCTGGAGGTATAACTCAACACATCGGTGCTTATCAAATTGAAACTGAACATGATGGATCAACGAGGAAACTAACTTTCCTTGACACACCAGGCCATGAAGCCTTTACAGCGATGAGAGCCAGGGGAACAAGGGTGACAGATGTAGCGATTTTGGTTGTAGCGGCTGATGATGGCGTCAGGCCTCAAACCCTTGAAGCCATAAGCCACGCAAGAGCAGCAAAAGTTCCAATCGTGGTTGCAATCAATAAAATTGATAAAGAAGGAGCATCTCCCGATCGCGTAAAACAAGAGTTATCAGAACAAGATTTATTGTCAGAAGAATGGGGAGGGGATGTAGTTATGGTCCCTGTTAGCGCAGTTAAATCCGAAAACATAGATAAACTTCTAGAAATGGTTTTGCTCGTTACTGAAGTAGAGGACCTTCAAGCAAACCCAGACAGGTTGGCTAAAGGGACTGTTATAGAAGCCCACTTAGACAAGGCGAAAGGACCTGTTGCCACTTTATTAGTTCAAAACGGTACTCTTAAATCAGGAGATGTGGTTGCAGCTGGTCCAGTGCTTGGGAAAGTAAGAGCTATGGTAGATGAAAATGGATCAAGAATTAAAGAAGCAGGGCCATCTTGTCCAGTAGAAGCTTTGGGATTCAGCGAAGTTCCAACGGCTGGAGATGAGTTTGAGGTTTACCCAGATGAAAAGACAGCAAGATCGGTAGTCGGAGAGCGAGCCACAGATGCACGAGCCGCCCGCCTTGCTCAACAAATGGCTTCCAGGCGGGTATCACTTTCTTCGATGTCTGGACAAGCTAGTGAGGGTGACCTCAAAGAATTAAATATTATTCTTAAGGCTGATGTTCAAGGAAGTTTAGAAGCAATTCTTGGTTCTCTGGAACAACTTCCCAAAGACGAAGTCCAAGTGAGGGTATTGTTATCAGCCCCCGGTGAAATCACTGAGACTGATGTTGACCTAGCGGCAGCCTCAGGTGCAGTCATTGTAGGATTTAATACTTCCATGGCATCCGGTGCTAAGCGTGCAGCTGATGCAAATGGTGTAGACGTAAGAGATTATGAGGTTATTTATAAACTTTTAGAAGATATACAATTAGCCATGGAGGGTCTTCTAGAACCAGAAATGATTGAAGAAAGTCTAGGGGTTGCAGAGGTAAGAGCAATATTCTCAATTGGTAAAAGTGCTGTAGCTGGTTGCTATGTAACAAACGGAAAAATACAACGAAATTGTCGCGTCAGAGTTAACCGAGGTAAGCAAATAGTTTTTGAAGGCGATCTAGATTCACTCAAGAGAAACAAAGACGATGTGAAAGATGTTGCTACTGGTTTCGAATGCGGAATAGGTTGTGATCGCTTCGCAAACTGGGAAGAGGGAGATCAAATAGAGGCCTTCAAGCTTGTCACTCAAAGAAGAAAGTTGACCAATTAACTTTTTAAATCAGCAGGAAGTTAAAGCTAAATAGACATAAAACTACTAATGTCTAAAGATTTAATCATCAGATGGTTTATTTCTATCTTTCAAAAGTAAAAAGCCAAGAATTAATAAAGCAGAGGTTTGGATTACAAAATCATTCATAGAGACCGTATCTCCTGTAATGAGTTTGCTAAACATAATAAAAAAGCCTAGAGCGGCCGACCCAAAAAGAGCTATCCATAAAGCTCTTCTTAATCCCCTAAAAGGATTTTTAGACTCATTTAGCAGTCTAGATCTTAAATTAGGATCCAAATTGGATTCAGGCTTATTAGGATTTTTCAAAAATAAACTCAAAGTTTATAATTTTATTCTAATGCCGGTGTAGCTCAGGGGTAGAGCAACTGATTCGTAACCAGTAGGTCGGTGGTTCAATTCCACTCATCGGCATCAAATTTTTCAGAATCTTAGAAAAAACAAAAAAATCAATCTTATAAAAGCCTGAATGGAAAGTTAATTCAAAACAAGCAAAAAGTATCTTAAAAGTATTTAATTTATAAATAAAATAAGCTAGTTCTAATCTCTTAAATCCATATTATGGAAATTAAAAATTAATATCATATACAGAGGTAAAAATCAAAGATTCAAAAATAGATATAATTTATTTATTTAAAATTTTATATTTATATTAATATAAAACCCCTCGCTTATCTATGATCACTATATCATTCCTATTTGATCGTATTATCTTTGACAAAAAATAACCTTTTCCATCAAAACTATTTAAATAGGCTTGATCTTCCAAAAGAATAAAAAAAGTATACTCTCCTTTTTCTAGCCTAAATTTAAATATCCCTTCATCATTTGTCATAGATATCCTTTTAATAGATCTAATTTTATTTATTGGAATAGATTCTTTTGTTGGTTTAGCTAAAATCTTTCCTTTTGCCACGAGAATTTTAGCCCCACTAATTGGAATATTCCTAATAGAATCCTCATACATTGGATTTTGAATGCCAGCTGACATCACTGCTTTTCCAGTAACATCAAAAAGAGGAGGTTTAAAAGAATTAAATACTCCAAAAACAACCAGAAAAAATAAAATTAAATAAAAAGTTTTTATATTCACTAATCAAAAACCTGTCATTTCAGTAAATAAAGTTTTATTTTCGGCCGATTCAGAAAAACCTAATAGTACTTCATACTTGGTCTCTACTCCATTAGAGAGTTGTCCAACCCAGTAATCATAACCACTTTGATCTGGCAATCTTCCAAGCACATTATTGTAAATTGTATTTATAAATTGACCATAAGTTAAATTTGACCCATACTTTTGCTGAAATTCAGCTGATTGAAGAAAAGAACTTGCGACAACTCTCTCACTATTAACCCCCGATGTTCTCTGGGTAATCCAATACTTGAGGCCACTAGGATCAGGGAATCTTTTAAAAGCTGCATTATATAAACGAAACATTTTCCCAGTAATGTTGTCTTTTCCAGTAACAAGATCGAAAGTACCTTTAATATCAGTAATAGCGCTAATATTTTGATCAGCAAACTGTATATTTGGTAGTCCTGTTATGTCATCAATGCCCTTCTCTGTCACTATTTGATAGGTTTTGTTCCCTGAATTATAAAATTTATAATCGCTATAGTTTCCTGAGTAATTCTTAACTAGAGAAACATTCTTTGCTTCAACTAATTGATCTGAAAATTCTACCCATTCAATATTTTTTAACTTATTTTTTCCATCTGGTGCCAAATATCGTTTATCATTAACTATTAATTCATTAATGCTCCATCCTTTTGTATCTGAAAAAAGAAGTTTATTGCTGAATATATAGTCTTTATATTTACCACTAAAAATAACTTTATCTGATCCTGATCCTCCATCAATTACATCAGAACCTTTACTTGAATAAATAATATCATCTCCTTCACTTCCATTAATGATGTCATCAGCAGCACTACCTTTTAGCACATCATTATTTATAGTTCCTTCTTCAACATTGTTAGATGAAGTTAAATCTATTTTTTGCAATGTAGCGTTATTTACTTGAATTACTTGTTGATTACTCGCTGAAGATGTAAGTAAGTTTTCAATTTGATCTGCAGTTAGATTTTTATCATAACTCTTTAGCAAAGCTGCAATGCCAGCAACATGAGGTGCTGCCATTGACGTCCCACTTGCTATTTGATGACCTCCTCCCTTCCAAGCAGAATAAACCCCTTGCCCTGGAGCAGTTACATAATCCAATTTTGTTGAACCTGCCTTATCACACCAATAGGTGATAACTTTTTTAATATCCTCAGCACCAACAGCGATCCCATTATACAAAGCATTTTTTGCGGGATAACTTGGATCAGAGAAGCCAACCTTGGTATTCTTCCAGCCTTGATGACCATTCCCTGATGCCATAACACATACGACACCTTTACTACTTGCATATTGAATAGCATTGAATACACCAAATTTTTTACCATGATCCCAAGGAAAAGTTCCAAGAGACATATTGATGACATCTGCTCCATTATCTACGGCATATCTAATTGCTTTGTCTAAAGTATTTCCCGTGCCACCCTTTCCTAAGACTTTTAATGGCATTATTTTTGCGTCATAAGCCACACCAGTGATTCCAATCCCATCATTTGCTGCTGCTATTGTTCCTGCCACATGTGTTCCATGACCATTTGTATCTTCAGGAATAGAGTCATTATCAATAAAATCCCAAGGTTTAAATATTTTGTTCTTAAATTCATGGTGATCCATATCAATTCCTGTATCTAAAACTGCTACCACTGCTCCGTTACCTGTACTTCCCTTGAATGAGCCAGTTCCATTCCAGACTTCTTTCGCTCCAATATTATCTAAACACCAAAAATTTCCTCCATCATCTGGTCGAGACAAAAGATCAATTCCTAATAATTTTTCAAAAGCTTTCTCTGCACTTGCTGAACCATAACCATTAATATGGCTGAAAGTAGCTTGGGATGCTGATACAGATTGTGCATAAATTGTATAATCTCCTAAATCATTGTCTCCGATATCTCCAATATCTAAATAATAATCACCTGATTTAGTCGGTGTAAATAAAATTCTTGCATCATCTAAATCACCACTTCCACTATCATTATCATATTTAAGAGATATTCCTTGTTCATCTCTTAAATGTAAAAATGAATCAATTGAATTCGATTCAACAGAGTCAAATTGGTAAGTATAACCCTTAAGAAGTGAAACCTTAAACCAATCTCTATCTCCATTAAAGTCAAGTGAACCGACTAGAGAAGAACCAATAGGAATTGTTCCTTTTGTACTAATATTTCCCGCATAATCATCTACATTAGATGAACTAGAAATACTCTTGGCAAAAACATCATATGTTCCACTATTTTTATTATCTATATCACCAACACCAAGAAAATAAACTCCACCATTTTTGGAGGTATACGTTATTTTTGCATCATTAGCATTACCGCTATCATTATCGTAAGCCAGACTTTTTCCTTGACTATTTATTAGGTGAAGATAAGGATTAATATCATTTTTTGCTTTAACATCAAACTGATATTTTGAACCTTTCAATAGAGAAACTTTGAACCAATCCTTATCACCAATGAAGTTAATTTGACCTGATTTTTTTCCCCCTATACTTACCTCTCCAATTGTATTTATATCATCACTATAATCATCACTAGTAGTCAATGTTTTTGAATGAATCGTATACTCACCAATATTGCTATTAGTAAGATCTCCAACAGATAAAAAATAATCTCCTGATGAAGTAGCGGTGAATTTGATCCTCGAATCATCAGTATCAGATCCGCCATTATCATCAAAGGCAATATATGCACCTTTACTGTCACGAAGATAAAGGTAGGGATCAATTAAACTCTTTTCGGTTACATCAAACTGATATAAATTTCCTTTAATTAGAGAAATCTTAAACCAGTCAGAATCACCCTTAAAATCTATTTTTGCTATAATTTTTTCACCATTTTTCAAAAGCCCAGTAGTAGAGATATTTGAACTATAATCATCAGCAATAGACAAGATTGTTGATTTAATTGTATATAAACCAGTTGTGTAATGATCTTTATCTGCTATATCGATAAAATAATCTCCAGTATATGTCGCTGTATAAGTTATCTTTGGATCATCTCCTGATCCACTATCATTATCGTATTTCAAACTTGTCCCTGCACTATTTCTCAGGAACATATCAAGATCTAAATAGTTATATTCCTCAGCGTCAAATTGATATGTATAACCCTTAATTAATGAAACTTTAAACCAATCAACATCTCCTTTAAAATCTATTTCTCCTGAAGTTTTAACGCCATGAACTAATTTACCTTTAGTGTTTTTATTTCCAGAAAAATCATCATTTGAACCTATTTGTTTGGCTTTAATTGTGTATGCTCCTGTTGTGTAATGATCTTTATCTGCTACATCGATAAAATAATCTCCAGTATATGTCGCTGTATAAGTTATCTTTGGATCATCTCCTGATCCACTATCATTATCATATTTCAAACTTATCCCTGCACTATTTCTCAGGAACATATCAAGATCTAAATAGTTATATTCCTTAGCCTCAAATTCATATGTAAATCCCTTAATTAATGAAACTTTAAACCAATCAACATCTCCTTTAAAATCTATTTTAGCGGAAATATCTTGACCAAAAACTAATTTACCTTTTGTACTTACATTCGCAGAATAATCATCATTAGAGCCTATTGAACCAATTAACTTTGATTTAATTGTATATAAACCAGTTGTGTAATGATCTTTATCTGCTACATCGATAAAGTAATTTCCAGTATATGTCGCTGTATAGGTTATCTTTGGATCATCTCCTAATCCACTATCATTATCATATTTCAAACTTGTCCCTGAACTATTTCTCAGGAACATATCAAGATCTAAACTATTAGATTCAATTGCCTCAAATTCATATGTAAATCCCTTTATTAGATAAACTTTAAACCAATCAATATCTCCTTTAAAATCTATTTTTCCAGCTTTACTAACACCAATCGATAAACTACCATTCGTATTTAGATTTCCACTATAATCATCTGTTGCTAATTTCTTTGCTTTAACTGTATATGCTCCTGTTGTGTAATGATCTTTATCTGCTACATCGATAAAATAATTTCCAGTATATGTCGCTGTATAGGTTATCTTTGGATCATCTCCTAATCCACTATCATTATCATATTTCAAACTTGTCCCTGAACTATTTCTCAGGAACATATCAAGATCTAAACTATTAGATTCAATTGCCTCAAATTCATATGTAAATCCCTTTATTAGATAAACTTTAAACCAATCAATATCTCCTTTAAAATCTATTTTTCCAGCTTTACTAACACCAATCGATAAACTACCATTCGTATTTAGATTTCCACTATAATCATCTGTTGCTAATTTCTTTGCTTTAACTGTATATGCTCCTGTTGTGTAATGATCTTTATCTGCTATATCGATAAAGTAATTTCCAGTATATGTCGCTGTATAGGTTATCTTTGGATCATCTCCTAATCCACTATCATTATCATATTTCAAACTTATCCCTGAACTATTTCTCAGGAACATATCAAGATCTAAATAGTTAGATTCAATTGCCTCAAATTCATATGTAAATCCCTTTATTAGATAAACTTTAAACCAATCAATATCTCCTTTAAAATCTATTGAACTATTTGTTTGTCCTCCAATAGATACTTTACCAGATGTGTATATATTAGAAGAGTAAAAAGGTTGAAGATCCATTAATAATTGAAGCAGACTTTAGAAATCAATGTTTTATTAAATCAATTATCCTGTATTCAGAAAAATTTGAATAAAAATGGTCAGGGCAATCAAGAATAGTCTTAAAGGATAGTCTTTCTAGCTTAACTATTCTTCTCAAATGCATCAGAAGGTTTAATGCAAAGTTATTTAGCTCAAATTTTTCTTTAGACAAGCTGTAGTTCAACATGTGCGGTTTCAAGTTTTCAATAGGTATAACAAAAATATACAAAAGCAGAGGGTGAAAGTTGTGGGAAGTAGAAAAAACTCAGATACATCAATCAAATTGGTTCTTCTTAGTTTAATCAATTAAACAATAAGAATGAATTTTTTTTCTTTCACATGAAAACTTCTAAAGGGGATATACAAGCTTGCACAATGGAAAAATTCATTTTCTATTAATACTAGAGCAATTTACTTTCAGAAAAATTGCTAGAAAATTGAGGCCCTAACGAAAAGCATGTTTGTATGTTAGTGTCATTAGCTGGTTGATTGTTTATTGATTCCTCAATAAGGGTTTATGACTTCTACTACAAAAATTGAAGAAATTGACGATAATTTTAATCCGCTTTCTCAGCATTTAACTTCAGAAGTTATTCGTTCTCGCCTTTTGAAGGAAAACGTTTCTTTTTTCGCTAATGACAATATCGCTGATCATATTGAACCAGGTGAGATAGAGGATTTAGAAGCTGAAGTTGCAGGCAGAATAAGAGATTTATTAAAAAGTTTAATTATTGATATTGATAATGATCACAACACATTAGAGACCGCAGAAAGGGTCGCTCGGATGTATATCAATGAAGTCTTTAAGGGCAGATATCATAAACAACCAAAAGTAACAAGTTTCCCAAATGTAAAAAATTTAGATGAGATTTACACTGTCGGACCTATGACTATCAGGTCTGCCTGTTCTCACCATTTTGTACCAATTATTGGAAATTGTTGGATTGGAATTAAACCTGGGAAAAGAGTGATTGGTTTATCCAAGTTTTCTCGAGTTGCAGATTGGGTTTTTTCTAGGCCACATATTCAAGAAGAAGCTGTGATGATTCTTGCTGATGAAATAGAACGCCTATGCGAGCCGCAAGGATTAGGAATCATAGTTAAAGCAGATCACTATTGCATGAAATTAAGAGGTGTCAAAGAATCACATTGCAGCATGGTTAATTCCGTTGTAAGAGGTGATTTCAGACACGATCCAAGCTTAAAACAAGAATTCTTTGAACTCGTCAGACAACAGGAAACAGCCTTGTCTAGATAGTTGAATTTAATTTCTTATTATCAATACTTTGCTTTCACTTGGGCTGACCTAGGTCAGTCCTTTTTTTATGGTTATTTGGCATAAGATTTGGCATAAACTCTATATTCTTTGAATTGAGTAAATATAAGTCTCGTTCTGCTGGAATTAGAGTGAGGCCCTCGCAGGCCTCGTGGATCAATTGGGTAATAAAGTTACTAATTCCTCCAACGATAGAAATTCAGATGAGATTTATACACTTGGGCGAATAACTGTTAGATCTGCATGTTCTCATCACTTTGTTCCAATACTTGGAGATTGCTGGATAGGAATAAAACCAGGTGAAAAAGTTATTGGAATTTCTAAGTTTGCAAGAGTAGCTGATTGGGTTTTTTCTAGACCACATATACAAGAAGAAGCTGTAATGATTCTTGCTGATGAAATAGAACGTTTGTGCGAACGAAAAGGTCTAGCAATCCTTGTAAAAGCTCAACATTACTGTATGAAATGGCGAGGAGTAAAAGAACCCTGTTCAACTCAATAGTTAGGGGTGATTTTCACCATGATGCAAGTTTAAAGCAAGAGTTCTTCGAACTTGTTAAACAACAGTCAAACTTCGGCAAAAATTACTAAATCTATTTCAATTAATTTTTAGTTAATTACAACTTAAGAAAGACTTTCTCAGAGAAAAGAGGGATCTAATAGTTAGAGGCGATAAGAAAGTAAAAACGGCCTGTTACTACTCCTAACTGCGATAATCAAATCTTCACCTGTGTGCCATATCCATTGTTGCTCAGAAAAAATATCTTCAACATCAACATTTGTTCCAACCGGAGAACCAAAACGATAACGCAATCCTGCTAAGACCTCCGTCATATTTTCGTTGTCAATTTCATAAGCAAGTTGTCTTAATCCAGCCTCCTTTTCAATTCGAACTTTCAGGGCATCTAAAGGCAAACCACTGATTTGAATATCTTTCACTTCGAACAAATTCTGATTTGTATTTTCTTTGATAGGAATTAAGGAGACACCAAGATGTGTCTCTACATTGGATAGATTCATTCCCCATTTTAACCCTTCAACACATGCATCAACTGGTTGAGAAAAAACTTGAAAAAGGAAAACACAAACTATAATCAAATTATATTTAGACGCCTTATTCATAGTTGAGTTAACGTTTTTAATCTTGATAATAGATCTCTAGAGACAAATAGTCATTGTATACACTCTTCATAACAATATCTCGACAATTGAGATAATGACCTTAATATTGTCTACTGGATTAGCTGAATCGAAGTAACAAAAATTAGAATCAGAACTTGAATGTGGTTTTCACCAAAGCTCCATTAACGTCCTCTTTACCATCTTTCTCGATAACAAAGATAGCTGGAGTAACAATGACGCTATCATTCACTGTAAAATCATAAAAAGCTTCCCAAGCCCTAGGATCATCATAGCCACTGTCATCTCTATGTGTTTCGGCTGTTCCAAAACCAACTCCAAACTTATTCCCCTCAATAAACGCATCATGTCATAGGAAGCCAACAGACCAGGTATTACCATCCTCCACCTTATTCGTTGCAGTATCAGGACTATCCTCGTTTTCAGGATTCTTCCAACCAATACCAGCATTCAGGCTGTAGTCGTCTCCGAATTGTTAACTACCACTAATTCCATAAGAAGAGTAATCATTCACATCAGGAGAATCATCAGTATTCCCGTTATCCGCTTGAGTATAAGCCGCTGCAAGAGTAAATTTCTCATCAACCCATGCCAACTGAGTTGTTATGTGATCTTTACCTTCATCAGTTAAAAAGCCAATCGAAGAATTTGATGCGTCTTCTGAAACGAAGAGTGCAGAAGCAACTAGTTTGACATGGGACCAAGTAATACCAGCACCAGCTCCCATTTTTTTGAAATAAGTATCATTAGCTCCTGCCTGGCTTAACACAAACAAGACTCCATCGCCTGGGTAAGCACTTGGCCACACACCAAGCAAATCATCTTGACGAAGCTTGGGGCCAAAAGTTACTTGAATATCTTCTCCAACAGGGAATTGGTAATAAGCCTTGTGAAGTTCTAACGAATCACTACTACTGAAAGCAGTATCTAATCTTGCCTCACCCATCATCCCGAAGGGCTCCATCATCCCAAAATTACCTATGCGAACAGCAGTCTTAAGCATGTCTTGGCCAGTAAAACTGGTCATAAAAATGAGCTTTGTATCGTAATGAAAAACTGTCCCATCCTTGTCCTCAGAAGTAGACATTCCACCCATTCCAGAATCGCTTACACCATCTACTCCACCCAAAACAAAAGTCGTTTGATCCATAAACATAGTTGAAGGGTATGAATCCCCCACCTTCATGTGACTACCATGGCTATCATGATGACCTTTATGATCGCCACCTCCTGCTTCAACAGCCATTGGAGCCATTAAGCCTAAAGCAGCAGGAATTAAGATTAATCGAGAAAAGAGCTTTACAGATCTCATAAACGCTAGTAAAACTAGTAAAACTATTCATGAGAGAGAATAATCTCAAGAACTTGCGAGAACAAAAATAGATGTGCTTTTTGCTACAAATATTTAAGGTCTTTTACTGACAACGCTAACTATTTAACTAGCCTAAAGCTAGACGAACTAGATAAACCTAGAAAGATGAACAATCTCAAGCATATTTTCACGTCCATCATTATTTCTATTTCGTTTTCACTGATGGGATTCTCAGGTAATTCACAAACAAACGGAACTCCTGCACTTTTTGAAACAAAAGCAGAAGCTGAAAAAGCAGCAAAAAATCTCAATTGCACTGGAGCTCATAAGATGGGAGATAAATGGATGCCTTGCAAAAGTCATACAGATCATGAATCTCAAGATGGGCATCACCATCATCACTAATATTGTTAGATAATGACAAATTCAAATAGTACCGATCAGAACAATTCCGAAGGTCCTTCTCATTGCGGCAGTAAACCAAAAAAAATTGCATTTGGGATAGCACCACTAGGATTTATATCCATTGGTATTGTTCCCATGGGAATTATTAGCATTGGGATTGTTCCCATGGGTGTCGTTTCTATAGGCGTAGTGGCTATGGGAGTCGTTAATGCCTCAATAGTAGGAATGGGTATATTTTCAGCAGGAATAACAACTATGGGTCTAAAGGTATGGAGTCCGGAAAATAATGCTATTCAGGAGTCAATAAACCGTTCACATTCTCCTTCCTCAAAAAATATATATGCTTATCCAACTAAATCTCAGGCAGAAATCGAAGCCAAAAAACTCGATTGCGTTGGCATCCATAAAATGGGGAAGTTATGGATGCCTTGCGCGACGCATTTCAATCCAGACTAATCTTTAAAGTTTAAATAATTGATAGTTTTTGTATTAACTAATTGGGAAGACACTAAAACAATTTATTGAATTTTAAATACAACTAAAGGGTTCATTAACGTCGAGAACTGATGTAAATTTCTCTAGGAATATATATCTTCGACTAGAATTGAACCCTTTTCGCAAATTTGTTTCTGTGAGGGGAAATTCCTAACTGAACAACAACATTGACCTCTATCTGAATTATTTATCCAATTAATTATCCCTGTTCGAATTGGTTGAGGACATATTTCTCCCTCTTTAAGTTGATTAATTTCATCGCTTGTTAATGGGTCCCCATGTTCAAAAAAAAGAGACTCTTTAAGTCTGAAAGAACATCTGTCATCCCATTGATCAAAACAGTTTATGTGATTTATAAAATCATTCCATGCTTCTTTTATTGATTTATATCCCTTCCTTTTTAACTCTTTTTTAAAAACAGCCTTGATAAATTCATTAAAATTATGTAGTTCCTGAGATGTAAAAGCTGGAGTTTTTCGAGTTTGAAGAACTGATAATTCAATTTTCTTCTCTATTAATTGAAGTCTGTGTTCAATCGATTGGAATCGAGACTCTATCGATTCAACAGGAAGGTTTTCTATTTGATTAATAAAGCAATCGGAAACAAAAGCAACCAATGACTTTCCTGAGATTCTGGCAGTCTCCTTAATCTTCTCTAAGAGTTTTGGATCAATACTTACATTGAGTTGGGTTCTCTTCATGAGTTAATCAATGAAAGGGTGGAAATAACCAATTAATCTGATTTTATTGAATTCAAAACCATATCGTTACTATTTTCAGATTTCTTGATCTTTAAAAACCTATATATATCTTTTAATCACTCGATAAAGTTTTTCATAAAAGAAATAAAAGTAAAAATAAATCTATTTATTATTTGGTAGCAATATCAATGAAATCACACAAAGCACACTAATCAATGGTCCAGGAGGCAAATTCAGAATCATAGCTAGCGAAAAGCCTATCAAAGATAAAATCAATCCAAATATGGAGGATCGAACCATTGCAATCCATAGAGATCTTGCTTTCTGTAACCCCAACAAAGTTGGAGTTGAAAGTAAAGCAATCACGAGAATGACTCCCACTGCAGACATTGAGCTCACAATGACAAGTGCCGTAGTAAAGCCAAGAGCCAAATTTAAAAAAGATACATTAACTCCAATTGAAGCAGCTCCTTCTGAATCAAGACCAATATGAACAAGCTTGTCGTAACCAAAAAGCATCAAGCAAATAAATACCGAGAAAGCGGTCAAAGTTCTTAGCAGATCACTCAAATTTGCAGTTAATAAATCTCCAAATAAAACAGCCTCCAAATCAATCCTGATTCCTAGTAGAGGTATAAGCAAAACACCTAGGCCCATGGAACCTGCAAGAATTGTATTCATAACTGTTTCATAATTTTGATTTTTTTTATTTGTCAAACTTTCTGCTGCAATAGCTCCTACCAAGCCGCTGATGACACCACCAATAGAAGGATCTAAACCAAGCGCCATAGCCAAAGCAAGACCTGGCAGCACACAATGCGAAATTAAATTAACTTGAAGAAGCCTTTTGTGAGTGATCAATACAGTTCCCATGGCAGGGCAAAGTATTCCTGAAAAGGAAGTTATCAAAAGAGGAATTATCCACCAATTTGTATTGAAAAAAGACATTAAGCTAATGATTCAGTATGGTCAGTTAAAGAGATCAAGTTAAGATCTTGCTAATGAGTACAAGCAAGCCTGAAATCACTAAACGGCAACAACAACTTCTCAATGAACTCAAGAACTGTACTGATGAATTGAGTGGGCAAGAGCTGCATAGACAACTTCATAATGGTGAAAAGGCGATGGGACTGACCACGGTCTATCGAAACCTGCAAGCACTAGTAAAGCAAGGTTTGATTCGTTCCAGACATCTTCCCAACGGTGAGGTTCTTTATGCGCCCGTGGAAAGAGATATTCATCATTTAACTTGCGTAAGCTGTGGAGCAACCACACGCTTGAAGGAATGTCCGGTCAAAACGATGGATCTGTCGAAAAACACTTCTAAAAACTTTGAGCTTTTGTTTCATACTCTTGAGTACTTTGGTCTCTGCCAAACTTGCTCTCAGCAATTGAATGCTGGATAAGAGTATTTGAATATGAATCGAACCTATAACTTCCATCTCAAATAATTAATTGAACTAAGTTTTTCTTGAACTTCCTGAGGGCTACCAGAAGCCAAAATAATTTTATCTAAAACAACAACCTTGTCATAGGCATTTAAAGATGTTCCCCAGTCGTGACTACTAACAAAAACCGTGAATCCTGAATCAGCTAGCTGACGAATGATTAGCAGGAAATCTTCTTTAGCCGGAGGATCAAAGGCGGAGCAAGGTTCATCAAGAAGAAAAATTTTGGCTGGATTCATTAATGTTTTTGCAAGTAATGCTCTTTGTTGCTGTCCACCAGACAAAGCATCAAGTCTCCTTTTCGCTAAATGAGATATTCCAACACGTTGAAGAGCCGCTTCTAATTCACAACAAGTCGATTTCGAATGATTGACTCGACCCAAAGAAACTAATCCTTCAACAGTAATTGGAAAATTCCAATTGAGCTTCCCCCTCTGAGGCATTAAAGCCACTTGAGATCGATTATTTCGCAATGGTTTCCCATCAACAGTAATTTCCCCTTCATCCGGTTTACTACTCCCTTGCAGCAAGCTTAATAATGTGGACTTACCAGCACCATTCGGACCAACAAGAGCAGTCAAAGTACCTTGCTCAAGCTTAAGAGAAACCTTGCTTAAAGCAGGTTTAATTTTACTTGAATAAGAATATGTCAAATTTTCAGCAATCAAGCTAGGCATCAATTAGAGGATTTGCTGACAAGAAACATAATATACTTGCCAAGACTAAATGAAAATGATTATCGTTTTAGATACGCTTTGTATTTTTAATGTTGAATTTTTCAAATCAGTCCAAAAAGGTTAAACCCATAATCAATAAAACAGTTCTCAAAAGTTCTCTTGTTGCTGGAGCATTTTTATTTTCTGGAATCAATCAGACAGCGCAAGCAAATACAAAATCAATTGTTGCAGTAGAGCCATTGGTTTGCGATATTGTATCTGCGATTGCACCAGCCTCTACGCCCGTAACCTGCTTAATTGACAGAAATCAAGATGTTCATGATGTCAAGATCACTCCAAGGCAAGCTCAAACACTAAAAAGTGCGAATCAAGTATTTACTCTTGGTTCAGAGATGACCCCTGCAATTAAAAAATGGTTAGATAATCCCTTAACTGTTGTCGTTGGAGTAAGTGCAATAGAAATAGACGATCATGACGACCACGATGATCATGACGATCATTCAGCTGCTAAGCATGATGATCATGGCGATGCCCATGAAGAGGGAGCTTTTGAATGGGCTGGTGTTTTTGATCTTTCCGCAGGAGTCTACAAATGGTCTTTCGCCAAAGTTGATGGAGACTATGCTGATCCTGCGATGAAAATGGTTATTCTTAAGTCTGGTGATATTGAAGCATCAGAAGAGCTTGCTAAAGAATTATTAGGATCCAAAAATTCAGAAGTCCTGCGCAATAATGACAAACTTATTGCGCAGGACAAAGCCTACCTTCTTACATTTAATGAAAAGAAAGACATCACAACATTTACTGTAGAAATAAAAAAATCTGGTAAATACGCTTTCTTTACTGAGCATATGCCGTTTGAGTTTGAAGCCGATGAACATTTCTTTAAAGATGTTTCAGGCGACGAAGTTGAACCGATTGCCCAAGTACCAGATGAAGGAGATCATCATCACCATGACCATGGAGGCTTAGATCCTCATATCTGGCATGATCCACATAACATCATCAAGATGGGAAATGTAATTTCTAAAAATATCAATAAGAAGATTTCATTCTTTGATACTGAAACTAAAAAAGTTTTAAAAGAAAAAACTCAATCTGTAAATTCCATTTTGGAAGATCTAGATCAATGGACTCAAGAACAAATAGCTACTATTCCCTCTGATCAAAGGACGATGGTTTCTAAGCACAAATCCATGGAATATTATGGAGATGCATTTGGATTGAAGACCATGAGCCTACTAGATTTTCTTGGTGATTCATCCAGCCTTAGGCCTCAAACTATTTCAACTGTATTAGCTGAGCTTAAAGAAGAAAACGTGAAAGTTTTATTCGCTGAGCAAAAGCCTCCTTCAAAGCTATTGAGAAACATCAGTAGACAAACTTCCACTCCTATCGCATCAACTCAAATCTATGTTGACGGTCTAATGCCAACAGGGAATACTGTTTCAGTTGCTGTACATAACACCTGCACAATTGTTAATTCACTTGGTGGAGAATGTGATGAGCAAGAGGGCGATGAACTTGAGGGGAAATGGAATTCTTTAATTAATCCTTAACTTTTACAGATACAATCCAGTCTAATTTTTAAATGTTGAAGGTATGGAAAAAAATGTTTCCAACTAAAGGATATAAAGTTTACAAACAACACTGGGAAGACCAGGTAAGTTTCATGGATAAACCACCATGGGATAAAGATAAGATATTAAAACTTACTGTCGCAACTGATTTTGATGACAATCTAAAAGTACTTCAATTTACAAATCATTCGCTGAAAAAAGAGAATAGCAAGCTTACAGTAAGACTAAAAGTTCCTTACAATTATCGTGAGTTTGATGACTTTGAATTAAAATCACTTGAATTGTTGGGTATCCAAAAGAATTGGCTAACTGATATTGCTCTTGATAGCACTCATTGTTCGCATCGTTAATTAAAGAAAATGAGCAACACGCAAAAAGTACCGGTTACAATACTGACTGGTTTTCTAGGATCTGGCAAAACAACCCTACTCAATCGAATCCTGAGCGAAGAGCACGGTAAAAAAATAGCTGTTATTGAGAATGAATATGGTGAAGTTGGCATTGATCAGGGATTAGTCATCAATGCTGATGAAGAGGTCTTCGAGATGTCTAATGGCTGCATCTGCTGCACCGTTCGGGGAGATCTTATTCGTGTACTTGGAAACCTCATGAAGAGGAGAGACAAATTTGACTATGTATTAGTTGAAACTACTGGCCTTGCTGATCCTGGTCCTGTAGCTCAGACATTTTTTATGGACGATGAAATCCGTGAGGAGTTTTCACTTGATGGCATAGTCACACTTGTTGATGCAGCCCATATAGAGCAACAACTTGGTCGTAGTGATGAGAGTTCGGAGCAAGTTGCCTTTGCTGATGTCCTTGTCCTAAATAAGACTGACCTAGTTACAGACGAGTCACTTGATAATTTGGAGGCACGTCTACGCGATATGAATCGTATGGCTCGTGTAATACGAAGTAAACAAGCAGACGTCTCAATTGACACTGTGCTAAATCTTAGTGCTTTTGATCTAGATCAAGTACTTAAGCGTCGTCCAACTTTTCTTGAACCAGAATATCCATTTGAGTGGACAGGTGTGTTTTCACTTGAAAAAGGTCGCTATGAACTTACGCTCGAAGAAGGTCCTGATCCCGTAATGTCACTCGTCCTTTTGTCAGACCAAGGTAAAGACGAGACAGCTCTCAATACAGGTGCTGAGTCATGCGTGAGACTCTACGCCGAACAAGAACAACCTATGAATCCCGGTGATATAATTCCAGTCGGCAAACATGTGAGCCTTCAACTTCAATCCGAAGGGACTAAGTCTTTCCTAATAGAGGTTGACAAGGCAAGAGAGATAGGTCTATTCACCCAACATACAGCCGAGGAATTCAATTTAAAAATAACTAAGATAAAACCCTCAATTGCTGACGATAAAAATAATGATCAAGACGTTTCCTTAATCACTCCAATAACTGAGAGGGTTTGGGTAGCAGAACACGAACACGATGACGAAGTTGGTTCATTTGCTATCGAGCGAGTAGGCGATGTAGATCCAGAAAAACTCAATAAATGGTTAAGTAGGCTCCTATCAGAAAAAGGTATAGATATATTTCGCACAAAGGGATTCATTAGTTATGCGGGAGAGTCTAGGCGAATAGTTTTTCAAGGAGTACATATGCTCTTCACAGCTCAACCTGATAAAGAATGGGGCAATGAAACTCGGCGTAACCAACTCGTCTTTATCGGTAGAAATCTTGATGAAGCAGAAATGAGAAAAGAGTTTAATAAATGTCTGGTATAGAAGCATTTAGTCCCAAGGGAATGCTTCATGAAGGTTGGTCTGCTCAAGCTGACGACTACGCGATTGTCTGCGGCTGGGCACTAAAAGGTAAAACTTTTTTAGTAGGTGATGTCGCTGGTGGGCTTTACGCATTTGAGGGGAATTCTGGAAAGCTCATTTGGCAAATAAAAGATATCCATAAAGGTGGCTTACTAGCAATGTCTATTCATCCAGATGGAAACACTTTTGCAACTGCTGGCCAGGATGGACATGTATATATCTGGGAAAGCCAAGAGGGTAAGCCAACTAAAGACTTAGAACTTGGGAAAGGATGGGTTGAGCACATCAAGTGGTCCCCAGACGGAAAATTTTTAGCAGTAGTTTTTACTAAATACGTATATGTTTTTGATGAAAAAGGTCAAGAACATTGGCGATCAGGTGAGCATCCCAGCACTGTCAGCGCTATTTCTTGGTCTAGTTCAAATGAATTAGCAACAGCATGCTATGGCCAAGTAACTTTTTTTGATGTAGTAAGCGACAAGATTAATCAAAAGCTGGAGTGGCGAGGCTCACTGGTATCCATGGTGCTTAGTCCAGATGGAGACATAGTGGCATGCGGCAGTCAGGATAATTCTGTTCATTTCTGGCGTCGTTCAACTGATCAAGATTCAGAGATGACTGGCTACCCAGGGAAACCAAGCCACCTAGCTTTTGATCAAACCGGCACAGTCCTTGCTACCGGGGGTAGTGATCGAGTGACAGTTTGGAGTTTTCAAGGCGATGGTCCTGAGGGCACTGTGCCAGGAGAGTTAATGCTTCATACGGAACCCATTTCATGCCTTGCTTTCTCACATAGCGGAATGCTTTTAGCTTCTGGCGCGCGCGATGGTTCAGTTTTTTCTTGGTTTCTACAAAAAGATGGGCAGGGTGATCCAGTTGGTGGTGCATTTGCAGGTGACCTTGTAAGCCAAATCGCTTGGCATCCTGATGACACTGCCTTGGCTGCAATAAATGCAAACGGAGGAATTAGAGTTTGGGAGTTTAAGGTTCGGACAAAAACGCCACCTCAAGGATTCGGATAAGGTCAACATTTCTTATTTACAATAGATACTCGAGAGCTGCTGGATTGCCATTGCATAGAAAATTAAAAATTCAACAAAAGGAGTTTTTACTGATGCATAAATATTCCACACAACTTATATCTGGTTATATTCCACCAGAGGACTCCATGAAAAAAACAATTCTTTGGCTTCAAGAATTACTCATTTCAATGGGAAATGCTCTATTTCATCCTTATCAAGAGAACTCACCTCCAAGTTTTGAAGCACAGCCTTTCAGGGATGACCCGTATAAAAATCGCGGGATTGCCTAAGTAAAAGTCAAAATTGTTTTGAATTTTCAAGAGGGGTCCAAATGGGCCTCTTTTTTATTAACTATTTACGAGAGGAAAAAGTAACGACCGAACCATGAAGAATTAGAGAATGTGCTTTAATATACGCATGAATACACCGATTAAGAAGAAGTTCAGCACTAGCAATCCTGG
The DNA here is from genome assembly GCF_059772445.1 of Prochlorococcus sp. G4PB17. Taxonomy (NCBI): domain Bacteria; kingdom Bacillati; phylum Cyanobacteriota; class Cyanophyceae; order Synechococcales; family Prochlorococcaceae; genus Prochlorococcus; species Prochlorococcus sp. G4PB17. The sequence continues at coordinate 1,036,774 of NZ_CM186288.1, forward strand.
CGTTAACTTAAAAAAAACCGACAACAAACAACCTACTTGGCATTTTGAAGTAGAAGGTAGCGGTCAACGCAAGAGATATTTAAGGTCTCTGAAAGAAAAAACTGCCGCTTAATTATTCTTTTTTAATTAAAACAACTTCATCTAAATTAAACATACCTGCTAGTCAAACACGAGGTAAAAAGTCTGTTTAAATTTTTATTGAAATGGTATTTTCAGGTGATTTAAATTATCCAGAAATCAAAAACTTAAAGAAAAAATTTCTATGAATTTAATAGCTAGCTATAGAAATAAAGGCTTTGAATCTGTTGCAGATGGTGTGATGTCGTTTTTCGATCGTCGTACAGACTTGCATCGCAATGGAATCGCCTTCAGTAATGGGGCAAATAATGACTCAGATCCTGCAAAAATCTCCACTGATATCAGCCTTGTAGCTATAGATCGAACTGATCCAGAATCATTTGCTTTGTCTGAAGTGATAATTAGAGGAGTAAACGCTGGTGTTCAAAAATACCTTCAAGAACGGCCACTTTTTAGCGAATGTGCTCCAGAAAAATCTCTCTTTGTTAACCCCATTTTCAACTTACAACGTTATGCTCCTGGGGAAGGTTTTAAAAAATGGCACTGTGACTGGACTATTAGCGAAGAAGCGACCGAACCAGTTCATAGAGTCTTAGCTTGGATTCTGTATTGCAATGATGTCGATTCAGGAGGAACAGAATTTCACTGGCAGGAATATCATGAAACAGCGGAACGAGGAAAACTAGTTATTTTTCCCGCTGGTCTTACACATATTCATAGAGGTCGAATCAATAAGACTCATTCAAAAACAATTGCGACCGGATGGATCAATGCCGGTTCACGAGATTCATACATTTCTAGACTGGCTAGATAGTTAATTACTTATTTCATTCATTTAATAAGACCTCTCATTAGGAATATTCAATCTTATTGTCTCTAAATTCTTTAACCGAGAGTTCAGATATAGATTGATAATAATTTTTGAAGAAACATCAACAGATTGAGAATGTATTGTGTATTATTTATAAACGTTCAGCTCTACTAGAGTCGCAGTTAGATTCAAGCCATGGAACGGGGACTTGAACGATAACATCTATTTTAATGACTGAACTTACTTACAGAGGACTTAAGTACACTCAAACTAAATCTGCTAAAGGATCACAAGAGGTGCACTTGCAATATTGTGGTCATGAAATCATGAGTAAGAGAATCCACGAAGCTATGAAAGCTGAAATGGGTTGAAAAGGTTAAAAAAATTTATTTCCTCTAGTTAAATATAATTTAAAATTATATATTTTTACTATCTTATTTTTAAATAAACAATAAGATATTTCTTTAAATAGTGAATCAATAATTACAGATTTAATTTAATTAATGTCTTAAAAATATTCTCTTTCAAGTTCAACATGCAATACGAGCCAGGGACAATAGATTGCCATGTCTTCTTAGACTGCAAAGAGCAAATAGAACAAAGGCTACTTAGATTATACAAAGTAGAAAATACTGAGCATATTTGCAATAAACTTCAATCTATTTATCAACAAATAGAAGGTATGCACGAGTTAAAAAAAGTTTAACGAAAAAAGATTATTTCCAATCAAGCATTAAGTAAATAAAATAAACTTACTCTAATTATTGATAGATTTTTGATTTTGTATCAATTAAGTCTTAACTTACTCAACTAAATTACTTATAACTGTTTTATCAGAAAACCCGTTCCAATGTTTTCTGTAGGGAGGTTAGCAATACTGGGAAGGGTTATGACCTCCCTCTCTAATTTTAAAGATAAAAAATAAATTTATTAATTAAATCCTAGTTTCAAAGTCCCCCAAAGATAAATGCTCCAAATAAAAAAACTATAAATACCAAATCCCATGCTTTCTGCTTAATAGCCCAAGGAGCAAAAAAGACCTCACCTATCCCATGAAGAGCTGCTCCAACTCCTAGGTGATCTAAAACCAAAAGGCCATGAGATAATAAAAACAATCCACTAGTAAAGTACTCTCAAAAGTAACTATTAATCTCGCAATAGCTCATGGAATTAACCGTCATGTTGGTTCTATAGAAGTTGGCAAACTAGCAGACTTTGTACTTTGGAAACCAGGATTTTTTGGAATCAAGCCTGACTTAGTAGTCAAAGGAGGATCTATTGCATGGGCTCAAATGGGAGATACAAATGCATCCATTCCTACTCCACAACCAGTTCATGGACGTCCAATGTTTTCTTCCTTTGGTAAGGCAATAAATCCTATATGCCTCACTTTCTTGAGTGAGTCTGCAATTGACGCTGGTGTACCTGATCTTCTTAAATTAAATCGATCATATGCTGCCGTTAAAACACAAGAAAGATATCCAAACAATCAATGAAACTCAATCAGGAGAGGCCAGAGATAGAAGTTGATCCCCAAACATATGAGGTTTTCGCGAACGGAGAGTTATTAACTTGTGAACCTGCAGAATCACTACCACTTTCACATAGATATCTATTACTTTGATTAATTATGATTCAGGTAAAGTAATTAAACTGCAATTGGATCATCTGAATTAGCAGCAGATACTCTTAGACGTTGCTCTAGATGTGGCCCATAGGATTGGATACCCCAAATCTCTAATTGTGATCCTTCTGGTGCCATTGATGAAAAAACTTCTTGAGGGGAAATAGCTCTTTCTAGAAAAAATCTATCAGGACCAATGCATTTCAATATGACCAAGCTTGAAGTAATGTTCCTATAGGAGAAATCGACCATAACTTTTAAATATTTTTCGGAATTAAAACAAAGATATCAAAAAATATTTGTAATTTTTTATACAAAAAAAAGGAGCGTGGATTATAAAAAATTTATAAAATCGTCCAAGCTAAACGACTGCACTAAAATTCTTAGGTTATAAATAAAATAAAGATTTATGATTTCATCTAATACAGGGATCCGAGTCAAAAATATACTAAATCGAATAGAAAATAATCAATTAGTTACATTAGAAGAAAGAATTTTTCTTAGTAAATTATCCAGCGTATCTGTAGTTATATCAAGTTGGATTAACTCTGCTCTTGGCCCTGAAGCAAGCTCAATAGATAATGACTAATTATTTCTTTTAAGTTTCATTATTAAAATAAATAATCAAAAATAAGCACAGAAGCTCAATCAATCACCCACACTTTTTATAATCTTACACAACTTATCTAAGGATAATTAAATAAATATTCCATTAAGCATTCATTTATAAATTATTTAATTAAAAACCCGGGATAATCTAAAAATGTATTCATAAATACAAAATAGTTGTTAATTATGTATTTATTAATACGTCAAATTACCACCGATATTATAAAAATAAAATGCTCTTATTTTGTGTGAGGACACTATGAAGCTTTTTTCACGTTTATTAGTAGCTCCTGCAGCTTTGGGCCTAATGGCTCCAGTCGCAGCAAATGCAGACACTGCATTTGCATCAACAACAACTCTTTCTGGTTCTGCGGTTTTCACAACTGGTTCAGTTGCAGATGGCGGAACATCAGATGCAGAAGAAGAGCTTTATATGCAGTATGCATACAGCCTTGACTTGAACTCTAGTTTCACAGGCGAAGACTTATTCTCTGCAGGTATTGTTTCTGGTAATGCTAGTGGTCCACTTGCAAGCATGGATAGTGCTGAGACAGGTGACCTCAATGTTCAATCTCTTTTCTACAATTTCCCAGTTGGTGATCTTTCAGTAACTGTTGGACCCTTGGTTGATCAGGATGATGTTGTTGCAGCAACAACTTCTGCTTATTCAGACGCTTTCAGACTAGGCGCTATGCCTTACTCTTTAGCTGGTAACGAAACTGGTCCTGGAGTTGGTGTTGCTTACTCTAATGACAACGGCGTAGTTGCTTCTGTAAGTTTCGTTTCTGTTGGTGGTGCTTCTTCTACAGTAGGAATCGGTGCTGATGATGGTGATGATGTTTCAACTTTCACACTTGGCTATAACGGCGACGGCTTTGGTGGCGGTCTTGTAATCGCTTCTAACGACGGTGAAGGCGGAACAGCCGGATATGACACATTCGGTGGCGGTATCTACTACAGCCCAGAATCAATTGATGCAACATTCAGCGTAGCTTATGATACAACAGATCCAGAAACAGGTGCTGATGCAACTGACTTGTTCTTTGGTGTTGATTACCAAGTTGGTCCAGGAACATTAAGTGCTGCTTACAACTCAACTGATGTTGATGGTAGTGATTCTTTAGATTCAACTGGATTTGAAGTTTCTTACACTTATTCATTGAACGACAACGTTACACTTACTCCTGGTTTCTTCACTGTTGAAGATACAAGTACTGGTGATGACGACACAGGCGTTGTTGTTGAAACTGCATTTAGCTTCTAGAATCAAAATTTAGTTAACTCCTAATAAAAAACCTCCTATTAATTAGGAGGTTTTTTATTGATAAATACAAAAAATTATTTAATATTTGAAATAACTATTATAACTTTATGGTCCAATATATTTATTTGTTTTTTCATTAAGCGTCTTGATTTTATTAGAGCCTCATATGGATCAAGTTCCTCTAATCTCATCACATCCTCATAAGGATCAGGGTTGATTTCATTATTTTTTGTAGTTTTTTCATTTTCTTTTACTAAATAATTCACTTTAATTTGATTGATTATGCAGCCATATCAGAACTTAAACCTCTATCTCTACTGCCTTTGAACCACTTCATTTGGTTGGTAACACGATGTCCATTAGGATATAAGTAATTAAGATTTTCAAAATTAATAAGCTTTTCATTTTTATTAAATTCATGATGAGAATTATCAACTTTACTCTGATTAGATTCCATGATAAATGATATAACTAAATTATTAAATCTATTAATTTAGTAGATTGATGTCCATCATGAACAAAATGATGATTTCCAAACTTTGCAAACTACTCGAATAAAATTAATTATTTACATAAAGTTCTTCAATTAATTTTTTATTATTTGTAGTTAAATATCAGATATATAAAAAGGCAGCTTATTTAGCTGCCTTTTTTAAAACAAATTGTATCTAAAAAATTCTTAAAAATATTTAAATGGGAAAAATATTTTATCAGGGCCAGCAAGCATAACCGAAGCAGCAATAAGAGCGGTTACTATTTGAACGCCAATAAATTGTTTTTGAAGGTATCGATAAGAGCCAGATGCAGAGAGCTCAACTTTTGGTTCGTTCTCTGGTAATCCATAATAGTAAATCTGAGAAATTTGAAAAAAGATCACTAAACCTGCAATAGCAGCCAAGGGATTAAATCCACCAAATGTGATTGTTGAAAATGGGATTGTTGAGTAAAGCATTAAAAAAAGCATTTCTCTTAACTGGTAATCATTACAGCATTAATTTGAGAAAATGCTTAAAGAGCTAATAGACTGAAATCTAAAATTAATTAAAATTTCAACAAATATCATTAATCTTTTCCCTGACAGGTTGATAGCGAAAAAGCAGAAACTAGAACTTATGCAACTATGAGTTTTTTGGTCTAGCTTTTGTAACTCTAATTGCTCTACCCATCCATTCAACATCTTGAAGATCATCGATCGCTTTTTGTTCTTGTGATTCATCGCCCATATCAACAAACGCAAAACCTCTTTTTCTACCAGTTTCTCTTTCTAAAGGCAATTTACAATTAGTGACTTCTCCATAACTGCTAAAAACCCCGACAATATCTTCTATTTCAGCATCAAATGAGAGATTCCCGATGTAAATAGTCATTGGATAACGGACCTAAGAAGTAATAATGAATGGTCCGAAAAGGAATAAACCTCAATTATTTGGCTGATCAAGCCAAAACTTGAGGAAAGCTATTTGGATAATTCAAAAAATATTCTAGATCTTTATCACCCAAAAAGGATAAAACAAAAATTTGCTTTATCGTCCTGTAAAATTAACTGACTTAATTTTTTATCTTTTTGACACAAGTAACTGTTGGAGAAAACGAAGGCATTGAATCAGCACTTCGCCGTTTTAAGCGTCAGGTTTCCAAAGCTGGCATCTTTGGTGAATTAAAGCGTCTTAGGCATCATGAAACTCCAGTTGAAAAATATAAGCGCAAATTACAACAAAGACGCAGAAGTAGAAGAAGATAACTAAAATTCAATCAGCAAAAATAATTCAAATTATTCATTACTCTTATAGAGTTTTTAATGGAAAAAGAAAATTGTTGGGTTTGGTTTAAAGGTTCACTTAAAGGAGGAGGATCATGGAAGGGAGGTTTTAAATATAAAAAAGATGAAAATCCAGGTATTCTTATTCAAAGCACAGCTTACGTTCAATGTCGTGTTCCTGAATGGCGAATAAGGACTACAGAGCCATTGGATAAATACAAAGGTCCTGAGATACCTAAAAACTCAGTCTGGAAAATTTTATAGAAAAAAGCATTACCGTTTTTTAAATTTCTAACTGACTTTAATTCCAACAAAGGGAGCTAAGTACTTAACAACTGCAGGAGTAATTAATAAAACAGTTACCAATCTAAATGCATGAATTGCTGCCACTGCGGCTCCTACTCCAAGCTCAGCGCCTACCAGGCTCATCCCAAGAGTTCCTCCAGGAGCAGAGCCGAGTAAAGCTATCAAAGGATCAATACCAAACAATCGGACCACTAGGAATCCAACGAAGAGACCAGTCAAAATCAGGGTTATCGTGATCAAGATGGCTGGCTTCCAAAGAGTTTGCAGCTCTGAAAGAGTATCTCGATTAATACCCGTACCAATAACAGTTCCTACACCAATGCCAAGCAAAGTTTTTGTCCCAATAGGCCATTGTGCCGGTTCAAATTGACCACTGATACTTAAACATCCCGCCGCCAAAATTGAGCCAAGAAGGGGTGCGGCAGGTATACCGCTAAGAAGCATCAAACTTCCTAGAGCAGCTCCACTAAGTAAATATATGATCAAAGTCATTGAAAAATTCATAATTCAAGCGTTAGTTCTAATATCTTTAGTTTGCTCTATTTTTAGTATTTGAATTAAATCAATTTTTTTATATTTTGAAGAAAAACACAAAAATTATCTCCACAACTATGTTTTGACCACATTTGAAATACATTTAGATTTCCTCCTTTTAACTATTAATCCAATTTTCAATCAAAAAGGTCAACAAATTGTTAGTGTTTAACCCTGAATGATTATTTTTGTTAGTAATAGATGCTCTGATGAAAGCAAATTCGACTTTGGAATGTAAATTTCTTGGACCGAAAGCTGAGGTTAAGGTCTTGTATGTCAGGCTGCCTTGTAATCCAATTTTTCCAATTGGACCAATTTATTTGGCTGATCATGTTCATAAATGTTTCCCAGAAATTCAACAATTAATTGTAGATTTAGCGTCTTTACCAATCTTAGATGTCGAAAGAATATTAATAAATAACATAAAGAACTTCAAACCAACTCTAATAGTTTTCTCATGGAGAGATATACAAATTTATGCTCCTGTAGATGGAAGAGGAGGAAACCCATTACAAAATTCATTTGAAGTTTTTTATGCACGAAATCCTCTAAAAAAGATAAGAGGTGCTTTAGGTGGTTTTCAACTCATGAAAAGTCATTATGGAGAAATATGGAGAAACCAAAGATTAATTAGGAAGGGATTAAAATACGCAAAGAGATTTAATCAAAATGCAACTGCTATTTTGGGTGGAGGTGCAGTCAGTGTTTTTTATAATCAATTAAAAAAATCACTTCCAAAAGGTACTATTATTTCATTAGGAGAAGGAGAGCTATTAATAGAAAAATTAATAAAATGTGAGTCAATTGAAGATGAAAGATGTTTTGTTGTAGGTGAATCACCTAGAGAAAAGCTAATTCATGAAAAACCAAATAATATAATTAAAACTGCATGCGATTATAGTTATATAGAATCTATCTGGCCAGAATTTAAATGGTATTTAGATGGTGGAGATTTCTATATTGGAGTACAAACTAAGAGGGGTTGTCCTCATAATTGTTGTTATTGCATTTATACCGTAATTGAAGGTAAAAAAGTAAGAATTAACCCTGTAAGTGAAGTTGTTAAAGAAATCAAACAACTATACAAACTAGGCGTTCGAGGCTTTTGGTTTACCGATGCCCAATTCATACCCTCAAGAGGACATATCCAAAATGCTAAAGATATACTTAATGCAATCTATGAAGAAGGGTTAAATGATATTCATTGGGCAGCATACATTAGGGCTGACAATTTAGATGAAGAATTAGCTAAATTAATGGTTAAAACAGGAATGAGTTATTTCGAAATTGGAATAACTTCTGGTTCCCAAGAACTTGTTAGAAAAATGAGAATGGGATACAATTTAAAAACCGTTTTGAAAAATTGCGAGCTTTTATCAAAAGCTGGTTTTAAAGACCAAGTATCAGTAAATTATTCATTCAATGTTATAGACGAGCGTCCAGAAACAATAAGACAAACAGTCGCTTACCATAGAGAATTAGAAAGAATTTTCGGGGCTGATATTGTTGAGCCTTCTATATTTTTTATAGGACTTCAGCCTCACACATTATTAGAAGATTATGGACTGAAAAATGGTTTATTAAAACCTGGTTATAACCCTATGAGTTTAATGCCTTGGACAGCCAGAAAACTACTTTGGAATCCTGAACCAATGGGCAAAGAGTTTGGAAGAATTTGTTTAGAAGCGTTTGATACTAATCCAAATGATTTTGGTAGAACAGTTATGAATTTACTAGAAAGAGATTATGGAGTTTCATCATTAAATGAGGCGTTAACTGTAGAGGCTAAAAATCGTCCAGTGCTTGCGAAAAGCTTTCTTTGAGCAAACAAAGTGATTAATAAAATTATTATCCCAATAACACTTCCTATTGGATTTACCATATATTTGCTTGGTCCAAGTAAATAATAAGGAGTATTAGGAGAAAAAATAATCATTCCAGAATCAAAAAGATACCAAATTCCTACCAACCCTCCATGAAAGCCGATGCAACCCAATAAAGAACCTTTATCAATAGTACGTCTTAAAGTTAGAACTAGTCCAAAAAGAAAAAGGCCAGTAAGGAAAGGAATTAAAGCTATCAGGCTAATATCTGATCTATAATGAGCAAGACTAAAAATTGCAGATTGCAAAATAATTCCTCTTCGTAAGCCAAATAAAAGTATCATTTCCTCCATTAACCATCCACGAAAAATTATCTCCTCGGCCAAAACAATGCCAGCTATCAGAAATATTGCATTTAAAAGCGTACCAATTTTTATATAATTAAAACCATCAATCCAACCATTTACATATATAAATAGACAAAAAATCAATAAAAGAAAAAATGAAAATGTAAACCCATCAAAGAATACTTTGATAGCTCTAGATTTGTTTGTCATATCTAATCCTAAATAAAACCATAAATTATTAGTCTTCCATCTTATTTTTCCCCAACTAGGAAGAATAAATAAAAACAAAAAGAATGTTATTATTGTACCTATAATACTTAACTCATTTGAGCTAATGTCTCCTTTAAAAAGATACGTAAATTTAGCTAAAAGCCATCCAGCAGGGTATAGAAATAAAAACAAAGTAAATGTTGGAATCCATTGCATTTTTTGATGCAACCATCCATACCAAAAATTGTTAATTAATGTTTTCAGCTTTCTAATTCTATAGTACTTGTTAAACCTTTTGCCTTTAAAGACTCTGAATAAAATTCAGCAGGTTCCAAGTCGCAAACTATAACAAGTCCTACACCGCTATTATGTGTTTCTAACATAATATTCAAAGCATCCTGTTCACTTAGTTGAGGGACTACCTGCCTTAAAGTTGCTACAACATATTCCATAGTGTTCACAGGATCATTATGAAGTAGAACCTTATATTTAGGAGACACTTTTCTTACTCGCTGAACCTCGCGATCAATAACAGCAGTATCTCCATCTGTTTGATTTAAAGAATCAACCATAATTAAACTGCCAGGATTAATAGCACTTTTAAAAGAGGAACTTAACATGAGAATGGTCATTGAGAATTTACGATCCTTTGCATAGCTTTTTCGACATTTTCTCTACTGTTGAAGGCTGATAATCTAAAATAACCCTCTCCTGCAGCACCAAAGCCACTTCCTGGAGTACCGACCACATTGGCGTTTTCGAGCAAGAAATCAAAGAAATCCCAAGAGCCCATGTTTTTCGGTGTTTTTATCCATGCATAAGGCGCATTGACAGCACCAAAGACTTCAAATCCAGCAGAAGTCAGATTTGATTTAATAATATGAGCATTATCCATATAAAAATTTACTAATCTTTTGATTTGGCTTTTCCCTTCTTGGGAATAAACAGCCTCAGCCCCTCTCTGAACTACATAACTTACTCCATTGAATTTAGTACTTTGACGACGATTCCATAAAGACCAGATATCAACATCTATGTCACCTGCTTTACCTTTTAAAGACTTAGGAATGACAGTAAAAGCACATCTTACTCCGGTAAAACCTGCATTTTTTGAAAACGAACGAAACTCAATGGCACAATCTTTTGCTCCCTCAATTTCATAAATTGAATGTGGAATAGATTCATCTTTAATAAAAGCCTCATAAGCAGCATCAAAAAGAATCAAAGAATTATTTTTCTTTGCATATTGCACCCAAGATGCTAATTGTTCCTTACTTGCTACTGCTCCAGTTGGATTATTAGGAAAACATAAGTAAATTAAATCAAATTTTTCTTGTGGAATCTCTGCTACAAAGTCATTTTCTGAATTAATAGGTATGTAGCATAAACCTTGATATTCTCCTATCGAATTAATCTCTCCTGTTCTACCAGTCATTACATTGGTGTCGACGTATACGGGATAGACTGGATCAGTTACGGCTATTCTGTTTTCCTTGCAGAGGATATCTAAAATATTACTGCTATCGCATTTTGAACCATCGGAAACAAATATTTCTTCTGCTGAAATCTCACAACCTCTAGCTAAATAATCATTTTCAGAAATACACTCTCGAAGCCATTGATATCCTTGCTCTGGGCCATATCCTCTAAACCCTTCCTCTGTGCCCATCTCTTCAATAGCTACCTTCATTGCTTCGCGGCAAGCTAAAGGCAGAGGCTCCGTGACATCGCCAATTCCTAATCGGATTAAATCAGCTCCGGGATTCTTTGAACTAAAGTCTTTAATTCTTCTAGAAATCTCGGGAAAAAGATAACCTGCTTTTAACTTCAGGTAATTGGCATTAATTTGTACCACTTAAAAATCTTTTGAATTTATTTAAGGATAATCCCCAAGCACCTTAAATCTGCATAGGTATTCGATTCAAAAATTAAGAGCTAATTTTTAGAAAGGACTTAAGACTTAAAGCAATGAGTAATAACGAGTTACTGTGTTAATATAATTTTAGAACTATGCAAAAGGGTTTCCGCCCTTAATGTTCTTAATTAACGTCAGTTATTCTTAAAGGGTCATCTAGATCAAACTCTGGCTCCTCCGGTAATCTAACCGGATTATATTTAATTCACATTCTGAACAATAATCAAAATCCTTTAAGTTTGTTTGGCGTTAAGAAATTTCTAACCTTGCAATAAGCAGTTTTTCTGCTAATCAATTTTAATAGCTTGAAAAAGCTCAACATTATATATGCCCCAGCAAATTGTCATTGCTGAGCATTTGCGAATTGCCGCTCTGCTCACTGATGAGAGAATAGATGAATTAATTGTGGCTCAAGGTAGCTACCAAATCGGAGATGTTTTTTTAGGAACAGTTGAAAATGTTTTACCTGGAATAGATGCAGCTTTTGTCAATATTGGAGAAAGTGAAAAAAATGGTTTTATCCATGTAAATGATTTAGGTCCGCTGAGATTAAAAAAAGCTAATGCAGGAATAACCGAGTTACTAGAACCAAGACAAAAGGTTTTAGTTCAAGTAATAAAAGAGCCCACTGGAACAAAAGGACCAAGGTTAACTGGAAACTTGGCTCTTCCAGGTAGATATCTAGTACTTCAACCTTATGGACAAGGTGTAAATATTTCTAGAAGAATAAGCTTAGAAAGTGAAAGGAATCGACTTAGAGCATTAGGAGTCCTAGTTAAGCCTCCAAGCGCTGGAATTTTAATCAGAACAGAAGCTGAAGATATTTCTGAAGAGTTTTTAATAGATGATCTTGAGAATCTTATAAAACAATGGGAACTCATTCTACAATCATCTGACAACTGTGTCCCTCCAATTCTTTTAAATAGAGATGAAGATTTTATTCATCGAATTCTTAGAGATCATATTGGACAAAATGTTAACAAAATAGTTGTAGATAATTCTGATGCAGTTAATCGTATTAAAAACTTTCTTGGGAAAGATAGCAAAGAATTAGTAATAGATTCACACAACGATTCTCAAAATATATTAGAAAAATATAGAGTCATTTCTGCAATTAATGATGCATTAAAACCAAGGGTCGATCTACCTTCAGGTGGATATATCATAATAGAGCCAACAGAGGCATTAACAGTTATTGATGTAAACTCAGGATCATTTACACGTTCTGCAAATTCAAGAGAAACAGTTTTATGGACTAATTGTGAAGCAGCAATCGAAATAGCTAGACAATTAAAATTAAGAAATATAGGCGGAGTTATTATCATCGATTTTATTGATATGGATACAAGAAGAGATCAACTTCAATTATTAGAACATTTCATATCTGCCATGAACGGAGACTCAGCTCGTCCACAAATTGCTCAACTTACAGAACTAGGACTTGTTGAGTTGACTAGAAAAAGACAAGGACAAAATATATATGAATTATTTGGAAAAACTTCTCCTGATTCTCAATCACAAAATAATCTACCCAATATTACAATTCAAGATATAAGCCCAACGAACTCAACTGAAGCCAGGGTAAGCAATTCGACTTTAATATCAGGTAACGACCTGGAATCTACAAAAGAAAACAATATTAAAAAGAAAAGTATAAATAAAATAAAAGATAATGAAACAACCTTAATCAATGAAGAAAATAAGTCATCTCGTATTAATATAAAATCTGTAAGCGGTCAAACAATTACAGATGATATATCATTAGACAATAAAAACAAAAAGGAAAATATTCTTATTAATGTAATCATGAGCGAAAATGAAGAGATGATTTATAGTGAAATGGGTTTAGACCCTATTTTACTTTTAGAAGAACCTCCACTATCTGATAACTACAAGGTAAATATAATCAGGAATGGGCTAGAGTTAGAAGAAGAAAATAAAATAACTGAAGTATCTCAAGAAGTTAAACTAAATAATTCCAACAAGATTCACAAAAAAAATAATAAAGATATTGTTTATCTCAAAAATAGCAATCCTGGAGATATAGAAAATATAAAAGAAGTAAATCCTAATTTAGATTTAACTGAAGAAGCCAAAGATTCAATTAGCGCCGATAATATTTTAGTCAACGAGAAGAATGAATCTAGTACCACCGAAACCAAAGAAACTGAGGAGGATCCAAGACGCAAAAGAAGAAGATCATCTGCAAATTCTTAAAGATGACAGGAACCAAATCACTAATTGCAGGAGTTGACGAAGTAGGGAAAGGCTCTTTATTTGGTCCAGTATTTGCAGGGGCCGTAATATTAAGCAAAGTAAATGAATTGAAACTCTTAAGCAAAGGATTGAAAGATAGTAAAAAATTAACTTTTCGACAAAGGAATAATCTAGTTCCGCTAATTAAAGAAAACTCAGTAGCTTGGTCTCTGGGCCAGGCTTCAGCCAGAGAAATCGATAGTATCGGCATACGAAAGGCTACTGAAAAGGCAATGCTTAGAGCATTAGAAAAATTAGCTAATACACCTGAATTGATTCTTGTCGATGGCACCCTACCTATTCGATCGTGGCCAGGGGAACAAAAAACCAAAGTTCGAGGAGAAAGTTATTACCCCTCAATTGCTGCTGCCAGCGTTTTAGCAAAAGAAGCTAGAGATGAATTAATCAAGCGACTAGCGCAGAAATATTGTCTTTATGAACTAGAGAGAAACAAGGGATATGGAACTGAAGTTCATAGAAATCAATTAATCAAAGAAGGTGCAACAAAACTCCACCGGAAAAGTTTTCTGTCCAGACTGATAAAAAATTAATTTTAATTTTATAACTAATTTTCTTTACACCAATTATTAAAATCAACAATTAGCTGCTTGCCAACCCTGGCCTTGATCCCAAGCAAAATTCCATTCAATATTGATTGCCCAGTTGATTCAAGCATTTTTGGAGGAATTAATCTCAATAATGGAGGTTGGCTAACTGTTACCCCTAAAAGCGCTTCGCCTTCAAGTCCAGATGATTTTGCCTCCAGAAGGGCATCTAAGGTTAATTCAAAATCATCAACGAATCCCAGTCCCTCTAAGTGACTATCAGTAACATACATTCTAATTTTACCCTCAGTATTCTCTACACCAATTGATACGACAGGATTTATTTGAAGTTGAAAAACTTGAAAACTTGTTACTTCATACTTAAAGCTACCTGGACCCAAAGGAGTCAATTTTTTAGAATCAAGCATTGCACCAACAACTCTTTCCTGTTGTAAGAGATAATCAGGTAGTTGCTCCGCATTATCTTGAACAACTAGATCAATTTTTTGTCGTGCTTTAAAGGCAAGAGACATTATTAAAAGCTTGCTCAGCATGATCTTATCGGCATTTACCCCATTTTTTTTATCTAATGTCAACTCGAGTGGCCTACCTTGGCCCTAAAGGTACATACGCTGAGAAGGCCGCAAAAGCCCTTGCAGCCTTGGAAAAACTCTACACACCATCGTTTTTGCCCTGCAAAGGCTTGAGGTCTGTGATAGATAATCTTGCAAATAATCTTTGCGAAGCTGCCGTAGTGCCAATTGAAAATTCAGTAGAGGGGGGGGTTACCTCAACATTAGATTCTTTGTGGAGGCATAAAAATATATTTATTCATAGAGCACTGGTGCTCCCTATCAAGCATTCATTAATGAGTAGTGGATCAATATCAACTATTTCAGAGGTCCTTTCCCATCCTCAAGCAATCGCACAATGCAGCCAGTGGCTAAATGACAATATTCCTAATGCAGTTCATTTACCAACCAATTCAACTGCAGAAGCGATAAGGATGGTTCAAGGTAGCTCTTTTAGGGCTGCAATAGGATCAAAAGATGCAAGCGAAGAGCTAAATATTCTGGCTTATCCTATTAATGATATCGAAGGGAATTGCACTAGATTTGTGCTTCTAAGTAAAAATAATATTAAAGCAGATGGAAATAAAGCAAGCATTGCTTTTTCATTGAAATCAAATAGTCCTGGTGCATTACTAAACTCACTGAATTGCATTGCAAATCTAGGACTAAATATGAGCAGAATTGAATCTCGTCCTTCAAAAAGAGAATTAGGAGAATATATTTTTTTCATAGATCTTGATTTAAATGATTCTAATAAAAAGGACTATAAACAAATTACTGAAGAATTATCTCCTCTTTGCAATCAAATAATTAATTTTGGATGTTACTTCGGATCCGAAATTGAGTAGATTATCCTCTTGATTTAAATACTCCAAATCTCATCAAACCATTTGAGAAAGCCCATTTCATCATTAATATAGTCGGGATTTCCCTAAGTCCTTTTAAAATCGATCTTAGGCCTAGTTTTAAAATAGAGGATGGCCTTCTAAAACCCTCATATATAGATTCATTCCAAGATTGGATCGTATATTTGGTCCAATCCGATGTATCTACTGAACTTCCACAATAAGTACTATTTAATAAATTATTTTTAAATCCTTCAATACTTGAAAATTCAGGATGGGTCCATTGAATTAATAATTGATTCATAATAAATTTCTCAAAAAGATTTAAAGGATACTTTTTTAAATCTCTTTGATTCCAATCTGCAATTGCTAAAACTCCTCCAGGTCTAAGGACTCTGAGCATCTCATCTGCAAATTTTTGTTTATCAAAAATATGGGGCCCAGCTTCAACGCTCCAAACCCCATCAAAACTGCCTTTTTCAAAATCCAATTCAAGTGCATTCATTACTTCAAAGCGACAAAAATCTTTATTAGTTGTTAATTCATTCGCTCTTTTTATTTGTTCTTGACTTATTGAAATACCAACAACATCAAAACCATAATAATCAGATAATATTCTGGAACTTCCTCCTATTCCGCATCCTACATCTAGTATTCTTGAACCTTTTGGCAAATTATGCAAACCACTCCAATGCACTAATTCGTGGACAAAATCAATCTTAGCTTTCCTAAAATCTTTTTTTATTCTAGGTCTTTCATAAAAGCCAAGATGTATATGTTCTCCCCAAAGAGTTTCTAATAATTGATCATTAGTCCAAGAATCATAAGACGAAGCAACGCTACTAACAGATTCATATTTACGACTTTTCTTAAGCCAAATAGTACTTACAGTGTATAAAGAAAAAGCACTAAAAATAATAATTAATATCCATTGCATAATTAATTATTAGCTTGATCAGCGTTTGAGAAAGTATCTTTTAAAGCAGTTCGGGCAGCTAGCTGTCTTCTCGTATGATCTAGCAGTTCGTATTCTCTTTCCAATCGATGCAAAGTATTTGTTAATTCTAGTAAGTTCTGCTGCTCACTTGCTACTGGCCCTCCTAGATGCGCAGCTATCCAAAAAGACAGTTCTCTAGGAATAGTTGGCAAAGAATCGGGGAGAGCGTTCTCAGATTCAGTTAATTTTGAAGTGAGAGTAACGACATCTTTGAGAGCAATACCAACCTTGTCCTTAAGTTCATCAAGTTTTGTTTGATCTGAAATTTGCTCATCATCAACCCAACTAACTAAAGCATTTATAAAAGGAGTCTCACTAATAATTTCTAGTATTCGAAATCTTTGCTGACCAATAGTAACAATATTACTTCTACCATCTTCTGACGTTTGATGCTTAATTACCTCAGCACAGCAGCCAACATCAGCCATTTTCTTTGAGACAGGATCCCATCTAACAACTCCAAAACGGCTATCCGATTTCAAGACAGACTGAAGCATAACCCTATAACGAGTCTCAAATATATGAAGTGGCAAGTACTCCTGAGGAAAAAGCACAACCTCAGGCAATGGGAAAAGTGGTAACTCCCTAACTGAAAGTTCGCTCAAATGGGTATTCCTAATTAAACATATCCTAGATAATCAATCTCTGGTTTGAGAGAAAAAGGACTAGAGCTTAACTTCTATATCAACTCCACTTGGGAGGTCCAGCTTCATTAAAGCATCTATGGTCTTTGCTGAAGGGCTATAAATATCAATAATTCGTCTATGGGTTCTTGTTTCAAAATGCTCTCTTGAATCTTTATCAACATGAGGCGAACGCAAAACACAATAGATTTTTCTTTTTGTAGGGAGAGGTATAGGTCCTATAGCAGATGCAGATGTTGTGTCAGCTGTCTCAATAATTTTATCGCAAGATAAATCAAGCATCCTTCTATCAAAAGCCTTAAGGCGTATGCGTATTTTTTGCTGGGCAATTGAAGTTGACATAGTTGAATTACAAAAAGGCTAAATTAAATTTTCAAGGTTCTTTTGGATATGAACTGAAGAGTTCATCAATTTAATAAATCTAAAGGATGACCTGATGAAATTACAAGTCATCCTAAAAATAATTACTCGAGAATTTTAGAAACCACTCCAGCACCGATGGTTCTACCACCTTCACGAATTGCGAATCTCATTCCTTGCTCTATGGCCACAGGGGCTATCAATTCACCTGTCATTTTTATTCTGTCGCCAGGCATGACCATTTCAACATTACTTCCATCATCAGAAGTGAATGCAGTGATTTGACCAGTAACATCAGTAGTACGAATATAAAACTGAGGACGATAACCAGCGAAGAAAGGAGTATGACGACCACCCTCCTCTTTTTTTAATACATAAACCTCACCTTCAAATTTGGTATGAGGTGTAATGGATCCTTTTTTCACAAGTACCATTCCTCTTTCAATATCTTCTTTCTGAATACCTCTTAATAGAAGACCAACATTATCCCCAGCCATACCTTCATCGAGAAGCTTTCTGAACATCTCGACTCCCGTAACAGTTGTAAGTCTTGTATCTCTAATACCTACAATTTCCACCTCCTCTCCAACTGTTACTTTTCCTCTTTCGATTCGGCCTGTAGCAACAGTTCCACGACCAGTAATAGAGAAAACATCTTCAACAGCCATTAAGAATGGCTTATCGACTTCGCGCTCTGGCTCTGGTATGGAGGAATCAACAGCTGTCATCAATTCATCTATTTTTGTCTCCCAATCTGTTTCTCCTTCAATTGCTTTTAAGCCTGAAACTTGAATAACAGGGATATCATCACCTGGAAAGTCATAACTTGTTAGAAGCTCACGAATCTCCATTTCAACAAGTTCTATCATTTCCTCATCATCAACCATGTCACATTTATTCAAGGCAACTACCAAGGCTGGGACTCCAACCTGCTTAGCCAAAAGAATATGTTCTTTTGTTTGAGCCATTGCTCCGTCAGTAGCAGCCACCACAAGAATTGCTCCGTCCATTTGAGCAGCACCTGTAATCATGTTTTTGACATAATCAGCATGTCCTGGGCAATCAACATGTGCATAATGTCTGCCGTCAGTTTCATATTCAACATGAGCAGTATTGATTGTGATACCGCGTTCACGCTCTTCAGGAGCACCGTCAATATCAGCATAATCTTGTTCTTTGGCTTGCCCTTTTTTGGCTAAAACCTTTGTGATTGCTGCAGTTAGGGTTGTTTTGCCATGGTCAACGTGGCCAATAGTACCTATGTTGACGTGAGGTTTGTTCCTCTCAAACTTCTCGCGAGCCATTTTTTTAAAGAATCGGGGGTTGGTTAGTAAATTTTAGAGATCAGGAATTGCCCTGATTCTTGGAGATAATTGCTTCAGAAACATTGCGAGGAACTTCCTCGTATGTACTGAACTCCATTGAGAAAATACCCCGACCTTGAGTCATTGATCGGAGTTGAGTGGCATAGCCAAACATTTCGGCTAATGGCACTTTTGCCTGGACTTTGGATTGTCCATCATCGATGGACTGACCTTCGACCTGGCCTCGTCTAGAGGACAGATCTCCAATAATAGACCCTAGGAAGTCCTCTGGGACTTCTACCTCAACTTTCATCATGGGTTCAAGAAGAACAGGATTGCACTTCTTGATCCCATCTTTGAAAGCCATAGAGCCAGCGATCTTGAAGGCCATCTCTGATGAGTCAACATCATGATAAGACCCATCAACCAAAGTGACTTTTACATCAATTAAAGGATAGCCAGCAATCACACCAGACTCACAAGTTTCTTTCATTCCTGATTCAGCCGGCTTTATATATTCTTTGGGAACAGAACCACCAACAATTTTGTTAACGAACTCAAAACCTGTTCCTGGCTCTCCTGGCTCAACCTCAATCACCACATGTCCATACTGACCTTTACCTCCTGTTTGCCGCGCAAACTTACCTTCACCTGAGGAACTCGCTCTAATAGTTTCCCTATAGGAGACCTGGGGTGCACCAATATTAGCTTCGACCTTAAATTCTCTCAGCATACGGTCAACAAGTATCTCCAAGTGAAGTTCACCCATACCAGCAATGACTGTTTGATTTGTCTCTTGATCAGTACTTACTCTAAAAGTTGGATCTTCCTCAGACAAAGAAGTCAAAGCTTTGCCTAGCTTTTCCATATCACTTTTTGTCTTAGGCTCAACTGCAACGGAAATAACTGGTTCTGGTATATATAGAGTTTCAAGAACAATTGCCTCTTCAGAAGAGCACAAAGTATCTCCTGTAGTTGTATTTTTAAGTCCAAGGACAGCCCCAAGATCTCCAGCTCTTAATTCATCCACTTCTTCGCGATCATCAGCTTTTAATACAATTAATCGAGATATTCTTTCTTTAGCATCTTTGGTTGAATTAAGAACATAACTTCCTTTTTCAAGAACACCTGAATACATTCGAACAAAAGTTAGCTTCCCATATGGGTCAGCCATAACTTTGAAAGCAAGTGCACTAAATGGTGCTCCATCATCAGAGGGCCTAACAGCTTCTTTACCGTTGGGTAACAACCCTTGGATCGGTGGGACATCAACTGGAGCTGGCAGGTAATTAACTACAGCATCCAAAAGTAATTGAACTCCTTTATTTTTAAAAGCTGAACCACATAACATTGGAACTAAGCCATGATTAAGAACTCCCTCTCTGATACCTGCTTTCAGTTCATCTACTGATAATTCGCCGTTGTCCAAAAATGCATCAAGCAATTTCTCATCGGTCTCAGCAATTGACTCCATCAATTTAGAGCGCCAATCAGATACTAAATCGACCATTTCTGAGGGGACATCAGTCTGTTCGATATCTTTTCCAAGATCATCCTTATATATATATGCTTTGTTTTCTACAAGATCAATAATACCTTTGAGATCATTTTCAGCTCCAATTGGCAACTGAATGGGAACTGCATTTGCTTTTAACCTATCTTTGATTTGTCCATGGACTTTTAAGAAATCTGCACCTGTTCTATCCATTTTATTAACAAAAACCATCCTGGGAACTGAATACCTGTCAGCCTGCCGCCAAACTGTTTCAGATTGGGGCTGGACTCCACCAACGGCACAGAAAACAGCAATAACTCCATCTAGAACTCTCATCGAACGTTCAACTTCAATCGTGAAATCAACGTGACCTGGAGTATCGATAATATTTATACGATGGTCGTCCCATGTAGTTGAAATTGCCGCTGCAGTAATTGTTATTCCTCTTTCTCTCTCCTGTGCCATCCAATCGGTAACTGCGGCACCATCATGTACCTCGCCCATTTTGTGAACGACACCTGAATAGAAAAGGATTCTTTCAGTGCAAGTTGTTTTACCAGCATCAATATGTGCAGCTATCCCGATATTTCTAACTCGTTCCAAAGGAAAGGCGCGTGCCACAGAAAATTCTCCGACTAAAGGGCTTTAAAATGCGCCTGGACTCTACAACTCAGCATGCAAAAAAAGAAATATTTTTGAGGATTTAAATAGAAAAATTTGAACAAATTCAATAACGATAGTGAGCAAAAGCCTTATTGGCTTCGGCCATCTTATGAGTCTCTTCCCTTTTCCTTACTGCGTTCCCAGCCTCATTAGCTGCATCCATTAGCTCTCCGGCAAGTTTATGAGCCATGCTTCTACCATTTCTTGATCTTGAGAAATTTACTAACCATCTGAGTGCCATAGCAATTCCTCTCTCTTGGCGAACCTCCATTGGAACTTGATAAGTAGCTCCTCCCACTCTTCTGGCTCTAACTTCAACAAGAGGAGTTACATTTTTCACTGCTGTTTCAAATAACTCAATCGGGTCTGAACCAGTTCGATCATTAATCAAACCAAAGGCATCAGAAAGAATTCTTTGAGCTGTTGATTTCTTCCCATGCTTCATCAAACGATGAACCATCATGCTTGCAAGTCGATTATTAAATTGTGGATCTGGGAGAACAGGTCTTTTCTCTGCAGCGTTTCTTCTAGACATGAAATTAAATTGTTAAAGGTGAAAATTAACTAGATAAAAATAATTTTTTATTCTTTAGGAGATTTAGCTCCATATTTAGATCTGGATTGACGACGATCCTTAACACCTGCGGTATCGAGAGTTCCTCTGACTATGTGATATCTAACTCCTGGAAGATCTTTAACCCTTCCACCTCTAAGCAAAACAACTGAGTGTTCTTGAAGATTGTGACCAATACCACCAATGTAAGCAGTCACCTCAAAACCGGAGGTTAATCTGACACGAGCTACTTTCCTAAGAGCAGAGTTAGGCTTTTTCGGAGTAGAGGTGTAAACCCTTGTACATACTCCTCTCCTTTCTGGGCAACCTCGCAAAGCAGGGGATTTTGTCTTTGTTTTTAGAGTCTTTCGCTCTGTTCTTATCAACTGTTGAATGGTTGGCATTAATTTAATATTTGGTCTTGGTTCGACCAGATTCAACAATTCCCCAGATTACTTGGTCAACTACCCAAATTCATAGTTTTTTTCAATTAATATTTAATTTTTATCCAGGTTTAAGAATAAGTACAAATATTTTCAAGAAAGTATTGAATAAAAAACTTGTCAGTAGACAAAAATGTTTAAGATGTAACTCTAGGATCTATCAAATTATTCTAATAAGCTTTCTCAAGCTTACCGAAAGCACTTTTGTAAGAAAAGAAAAAATAGTAAGTTAAAAACATGCATCAACGACCATCAAGATCAAATTGGCCCTACTGCGATAGTACCTATCCAGATGCCTTCTCTGGGGAAAAAGATTCTTGTGGTGTTGGCTTCATAGCTAGCGTTGAAGGCAACCGAAATCATTGGGTCTTGTCTCAGGCACTTCGTGGTCTCAGCTGCATGGAGCACAGGGGTGGATGTGGCGGAGATGGGGACTCAGGTGATGGTGCTGGAATTTTGTGTGAAATTCCATGGTCATATTTAAGGGAAGTCTGGGGCACGGCTAAACAATGCGACCCCCAATTGTCAGGAATAGGTATGATTTTCATGCCTAAAGACTCTAAGAATAGAGAAATAGCGAAGAAGATATGTGTGCAGGAAGCTGAGTTATTAGGGTTAAACTCAAAAGGGTGGAGAGATGTTCCTATTAAAGAAGAAGTTTTAGGCAAACTTGCAAGGGAAAATGAACCCTTTATTACACAATGGATAGTTAGTGTTCACGATAAAGAAATCAATCTTGAGGCTTTACTTTTCAGACTGAGGCAAAGGATTTCTAATCGAGCAAATATAGAATTAAAGGAAGATGAATTAGGTCTTTATATTTGCTCTTTGAGTAGCAAAACTATTGTTTATAAAGGAATGGTTAGGTCAGAAATATTGGCTCCTTTTTATAATGATTTAAAGGACGATAGATTTGAGGTTTCCTATGCGGTTTATCATAGAAGATTTAGTACAAATACATTACCTAAATGGCCTTTAGCTCAACCAATGAGACTTTTAGGTCATAATGGAGAAATAAATACATTACTAGGAAATATAAATTGGGCTAAAGCAAAAGAAACAGATATAAGTTCAGTTTGGAAAGAAAATGCAAATGATCTAAAACCTATAGTCAATAATTTATATAGTGATTCAGCAAATCTTGATTTAAACCTTGAACTATTAGTACGAAGTGGAAGACCAATAACTGATAGTTTATTAACACTTATTCCCGAAGCTTTTAGAGACCAACCAGAATTAATAAATAAACCTGAAATAACTGCTTTTTATGAATATGCAGCAGGAACCCAAGAACCCTGGGATGGGCCAGCTTTAATAGTATTTACTGACGGAAGAAATATAGGTGCAACTCTTGATAGAAATGGTTTAAGACCAGCTCGCTATTGCATCACTAAAAATGGATATGTTGTTATGGGTTCTGAAACAGGTGTTGTTGAATTAAAAGAAGATCTAATACAAGAAAAAGGTCGCCTAGGACCTGGTCAAATGCTTGCGGTAGATTTAGAAAGCAAGAGAATTTTACGAAACTGGGATGTTAAAGAAGAGTCAGCAAATAGATATCCATACTTAGATTGGTTAAAAGCAAATCGTATAAACCTTAATAACCAAAGTTGGGAAATAAATAATAAATTTGATAAGCAAAAATTGCTTCAGCAACAAATTGCATTTGGCTTTAGTGCAGAAGACTTTGATTACATAATTAATAGCATGGCAGCAAATGCAAAAGAACCAACTTATTGCATGGGAGACGATATACCACTAGCAATACTTTCTAATAAATCACATATTCTTTACGACTATTTTAAACAGAGATTTGCACAAGTTACCAATCCACCAATTGATCCTCTTAGAGAAAAGCTAGTCACTAGCTTAGAGATGCATCTTGGGGTTAGAAAAGCACCCCTAAGGCCTAACGAAAAGTCTGCAAGACTAATTCATATTAAATCACCAATAATTAATGAAAAAGAATTGAATTCAATAACAAAATCAGAACTTTCATGCAAGCAGATATCGACTTTAATTCCTGTTAATGATGATCAAGTTAACCTTGAAAAAGGTCTCAAAAATCTATGCCAAGAAGCAGAAAATAGTGTAATTAATGGTGCAGAAATACTAATCCTTTCTGATAGAGATATTAATCGAGAAAATTCCTACATTCCGCCTCTTCTTGCTGTTGGTGCAGTTCATCATCACTTACTTAAAAAAGGACTAAGACTAAAAACCTCGATAATTATAGATACAGCTCAATGCTGGAGTACTCATCACATTGCCTGTCTGATTGGATTTGGAGCAAGTGCAATTTGTCCTTGGTTGACATGGGAAACTACTCGCCATTGGTGGCAATTACCTAAAACTCAAAAACTTATTTCAGATGGGAAGTTATCTAATTTATCTATAGAGATTGCTCAAGAAAATGTTAAGAAAGCAATGGAAGATGGATTAAGAAAAATACTTTCTAAGATAGGAATCTCAGTATTAGCAAGTTATCATGGAGCACAAATCTTTGAAGCTATAGGTATCGGTGCAGATTTAATTGATTTAGCTTTCAAGGGAACAACAAGTCGTATAGCAGGACTAACTTTAAGCGAATTATCAATCGAGACAATTTCATTTCACAAAAAAGCTTTCCCAGAACTAGATCAGAAAAAACTTGATTTTAATGGATTTGTTCAATATCGAAATAGTGGAGAATTTCATTTAAATAATCCAGAAATGTCAAAAATTCTTCATGCTGCCGTAAAAGCTGGACCTGGATATGACCACTTCAAAACTTATCAACAACTTCTAGAAAGTCGTCCCGCTACTACCCTCAGAGATCTTCTTACATTTAAAACAGTTACCCAGCCTTTACCCATTGATCAAATAGAAAGTGTTGAGAGTATTTGTCAAAGATTTTGCACCGGCGGAATGAGTCTAGGTGCCCTATCTAGGGAAGCGCATGAAGTTCTTGCAATAGCAATGAATAGGATTGGAGGCAAAAGCAATAGTGGTGAAGGAGGAGAGGATCCTGCGAGATTCAATGTCCTCAAGGATGTTGATGAAAATAATCAATCAAAAACATTACCTAATCTCAAGGGACTTTTAAATGGAGATACAGCATGTTCTGCAATAAAACAAATTGCATCTGGCCGATTTGGTGTAACCCCTGAATATTTAACAAGCGGAAAGCAATTAGAAATCAAAGTAGCTCAAGGTGCAAAGCCTGGCGAGGGAGGACAATTACCCGGGCCAAAGGTTGATGAATACATAGCAAAGCTTCGTAATAGCAAGCCAGGAGTAGCTCTTATTTCTCCTCCTCCTCATCATGATATCTACTCCATAGAGGATCTTGCCCAACTTATTCATGACTTACATCAAATAAATCCAATTGCAAAAGTCAGTGTGAAATTAGTTGCTGAGATAGGGATTGGCACAATTGCAGGGGGAGTAGCCAAAGCCAATGCGGATGTAATCCAAATTTCAGGACATGATGGAGGGACGGGTGCTTCTCCACTTAGTTCAATTAAACATGCTGGCTTGCCATGGGAACTTGGATTAACGGAAGTTCATCGATCTTTATTAGAAAATGGTCTTCGCGAAAGGGTTTTATTAAGAGCAGATGGAGGTCTAAAGACAGGGTGGGATGTGCTTATTGCAGCTTTACTTGGAGCAGAAGAATATGGTTTTGGAACAGTCGCAATGATTGCTGAAGGTTGCATAATGGCTAGGATTTGCCATACAAATAAATGTCCAGTAGGTGTAGCAACTCAGCAAGAAGGCTTAAGAAAAAGATTTCCTGGATTACCAGAACATGTCGTTAACTTTTTTATCTTCGTAGCTGAGGAAGTCAGACAATTAATGAGTCAAGTTGGAATAGCAAAAGTAGAGGATCTTATTGGAAGAACAGATCTATTAATCCCACGAAATTTAGACTTAAAAAAAACAAAAGAAGTTGATCTATCCAGCCTTCTCCAACCCATAGATAACTCAACTGATCGTTCATGGTTAAGCCACGAAATTAAAGCTCATAGCAATGGAGATGTTCTTGAAAATGCCCTTCTAAAGGATGAAGAAGTTTCTAATGCAATTCAAACTCAAGGAAGCATTACTAAAGAAATTCCAATTGTTAATACAGATAGAAGTGTTTGTGCCCGAATCTCTGGAGAAATAGCTAAAAAATATGGGAATAAAGGTTTTAATGGGGATTTAAATTTGATATTTAAAGGTTCAGCCGGGCAAAGTTTTGGTGCATTTATTTTAAAAGGAATGAATATATCTTTGATAGGAGAAGCTAATGATTACGTAGGAAAAGGTATTAACGGAGGTTCCATTACGATTGTTCCCGAAATTATTAATAACTCATCTAACACTCAGGTAATACTTGGTAACACATGTCTATATGGAGCAACTGGTGGAAAATTATTCGCCCTTGGAATCGCAGGTGAACGTTTTGGAGTTCGCAATAGTGGAGCTCATGCTGTTATTGAAGGAGCGGGTGATCATTGTTGCGAATATATGACAGGCGGAGTAGTTGTCGTGCTTGGAAAAACTGGAAGAAACATTGGAGCAGGAATGACTGGAGGCATAGCTTTTATTTTTGACAATAAAAATGAACTTGACTTAAGAGTGAATAAAGAAATTGTTGATGTTTATCATCTAACTGCAACTAACCAAGAACAATTCTTAAATGACTTAATTATTGAATATCACCAAAGAACCAAAAGTCCCTTAGCGCAAAAGATTCTCTCAGACTGGTCTTCGTGGAAAAAGTTGTTCAAGGTTGTAGTTCCTCCAAGCGAAAAGAATAAATTAGGTATTGAGGAAGCACTGGAGAAAGCAGCAATTTAGTCAAACAATAATGCCTCTATTTATTAAGACAGAGAAGTTTAAAGACAAAACCTTAGAATTATCTAATATTGAAAGGAAAAAATTCCTATTAATGCATAAAGAATGGGTTAAGAATATTAGTAACTTCGGCCATAAAATCTATAGCGGATATTTAATAAATGAAAAAAAGATGCCAGGTGGTGGAGGTTTATTAATTCTTGAAGCAAAGGATTATGTAACAGCAAAAAAGATCATAAAAAATGATCCCATGATTAAAAATAATTTAGTTACCTGGGATCTTCAAGAATGGATATCAATTGATGGAAGTCAACCAAATTTTTCAAATCATCTTGGATGAGACATCATTAATTTTTTAACTTCTCCTGCGTGATAACTACTTCTAGTTAATGGTGAGCTAATGACCTGCAAAAATCCTAATTTATTTTCTCCCTCCAGTCGGTAACTATCAAATTGAGAGGGAGATACAAATCTATTTACAGGTAAATGGTTTGGGCCTGGTGATAAATATTGGCCAATAGTTACTATATCAACTTTATTGAGATGCAGATCAGCAAGAACACTCAAAATCTCTTCATCTGTTTCCCCTAATCCAGCCATTAAGCCGGATTTCGTATACACTCTTGGCCAGCCTTCACGAACTCTTTTTAATAACTCCAAAGACCTCTCATATTTCCCCTGTGGTCTAACTCGTGGATAGAGCCTTGGTACCGTCTCGATATTGTGATTGAGAACATTTGGAGCTGCATCCAAAATCACTTTTAAAGCATCCCAATTTCCGCAAAGATCTGGTATTAAGACTTCAATAGAAGTAAAAGGAGATTTACTTTGAACAGCCTTAATACATTTCAAAAATTGACTCGCACCACCATCTTCTAAATCATCACGATTGACGGAAGTTATTACCACATGAGTTAAGCCCATCCTAGAAACAGCTTCACCTAAACGATCAGGTTCTGATGGGTCTAATTGCCTTTTCGAATTATCAAAAGAGATATCGCAATAAGGACATTTCCTCGTACAAGCCGGTCCCATAATTAAGAAAGTAGCTGTACCTCCTGCAAAACATTCTCCAATATTTGGACAACTAGCCTCCTGGCAAACTGTATTTAGTTTTAAATCAACCAATAGATCAGCAACGTTGCCAATCCTTTCTTGCTGAGGAGCCTTAACCCTTAACCAGTCTGGTTTAAGCAAAATTCTTTTAATAGCAAACTAACTTTAGAAAGAATTCAGAGATTGACTTGATTTTTTAACTTCTTCTAAAGTTGATGACCAAAACTAAACTTAAAGCTAACCATTGGATTTTCTAGTTCTTTGTAATCAACAAAAAAATTAATTAGATAAATAACCTCTTGGCGTTAAAAATTTATTGTTTTTGATAACACTCTGACTATTCCCAATAACAACAATAGTAAGCATATCAACCTGATTAAAAGGCAAAGATTCGAGAGTATGTATTTCTATATTTTCCTCTGGCCTGCCAAGCTCTCTAGCTATGGCAACAGGTGTGCTTTTATCCCTAAATTCAAGTAATAAATCAACAGCCTTTTTTAATTGCCAATCACGTTTTATTGATTTGGGGTTAAATATTGCAATAACAAAGTCACCTTTCGCCGCACTTTGGAGTCGCTTCTCAATTTTATTCCACGGAGTTAAAAGATCACTTAAGGAGATAGAGCAAAAATCGTGCATAAAAGGAGCTCCTAGCTTGGCTGCAGCCATTTGAAAAGAGCTAATACCAGGATGAACTTGGAATAAAGGCCTAGATTCAAAAGAGTCATCTAGCCAAAGTTCTAGAGCTAATCCTGCCATTCCATAAATTCCACTGTCTCCAGAGGAAATAAGAGCAACCCTTGCTCCCTGTTTTGCAAGATCAAGAGCCTGTTGACAACGATCTTTTTCAAAAGTTAATCCTGAATCGATCCGAACCTGATCATGACGTCTTATTGTTTCCAAATAATTTAAGTAAGGACCATAACCAATCCAAGCAGCACATCTAGTCAGCGCTTGACGTGCGTCAGAAGTAAGCATTTCTAATTTTCCAGGCCCACTGCCAATTAAATGCAATTCACCTTTATGGGGAGCAAAAGGTTTATCAAGCTCTACCAATGCAATAGTGACAGCACCAAATTCATCCTCTTTGGCGTAATGGATTTGTTTTTCTTGTATTAACCTTCCACTCTCTGCTCCCTGTGAAATTGCTGCTGCCTCAGCTACTGAGGGGGTTCCCATTTCTTTTAACACTAAGTTTGAAGGAGTAGGGACCTTTACTTTTGAAAGTTCAAGGGCACTAAAAAAATAAATTGGCCATTCATTTTTTTTCGACAAATTCAATAATCCTATTTCATCATTTTTTTTATCAATCGTTGCAATACAAGCGATTGAAAGAAGTGATAAACCTTTTTTTGAAAAAGACTTATTGATTGCTCTTTGAATCAATTTTTCATCAGTATTTCTCTCGCAACCAATTCCGATAATTATTGATGATGGATGCCAAGAACATATGCCGTTTTTCTCTTGACCTATATATAAGTCGATATTTTTAGAAGATATCTCATCATTTTTCTCTAAAAAAGAAAAATTTGAGCAAGCTTTCAACTTATTCCATAGTTTTGAGCCTTTAGATTGAAAAACAACATTTTTTCTCTCTCTAGCTTGACTAATCATTAAATTTCGCCAATCAGCATCATCTCCTCCTCTCTCCCATCCCCAACCTTTGCCAAAACAATCCAAGGGGATTTTTCTTTCAATATATGAATCTGAGGTGAAAATCGCTTCTGCTTCTAAAGCTGCTGATAATTCATTTGCAAATCTATCTCCCCCTTGTTTATGGCCTCCCAATAGAGGAATAATATTTTTAGCTTTTGAATCCATTACCAGTATCGCTGGATCATTTTCTTTGGAACTGACGAAAGGAGAGATGAGCCTAACTACTGCTCCGATTGAACCTATAAAAATTAATTGATTGTTTTTCTGCCAATGATCTTTTAAAAAAGCTTTAGGCATTGATTGAATACAACCTGAAGCTTTTTCCTCGAATAAAAAATCTGATCTATCCGATGTGAAAATTTGATCAACATGATTAGATGCCTTTAATCTCTGGAGCAAAGGCAAAGAACTCAAAGAGAATCCAAATGCAATTCTTTTTGGAGTATTAATAAAAGGTTTTTCCAGAACAGAAGTAAGAAACAGCTTTATTTTGATGCATTTCAATAAAATGCCCATCGAAAAGATTCACTAATCATCAAAAAGCAATTTTCAAAACTTAAAACAATAGGAGTATATTCGCCTATGCATAAACGCTCAAAGAGAGTCTAGTAAGCTAAAAACATTACGATAACTGGGATAAGTAGCTACCTAGACGAATATTAATTTAATATATTTATCACCAAAACTACTATGTGTAATTCATTGATTCTTTATTTCACCTCTAAAAAAATTGAGGTTAAGCAAAGTTTTAAATTTAAATTGACACAAAAATAAAAGTGTAGAACATTTGTTACACGCCATCGTAGTAACTGAATCTCTGTTTTATGATTGTGACATAACTAAAAACCACAAATTCAATTACCTTCAAGGTAGGTTTTGAATTACTAAATCTATCCACGGAACTAGCTTTTTTTTATTAGTTTTTCCTTCATAGATTTAACACCTAATCTGAAAAGATTACTCCCCCACCTCGATCACATTCCTAAAGGAATCACTCGATGACCATAAGCCCCCCAGAAAGAGAACAAAAAAAAGAACCAGTTCTCGATAAACCTATCGAAACTGATGCAATCCCCGTAGATTTTTCCAAGCTTGACAAGCCTGGTTTTTGGTCTAAAACCCTTGCAAAGGGTCCCAAAACTACAACTTGGATTTGGAATCTTCATGCTGATGCGCATGATTTTGATACCCATGTTGGAGATCTACAAGAGACAAGTAGAAAGGTCTTTTCAGCTCACTTTGGACACTTAGCAGTCATCTTTATTTGGATGAGTGCTGCTTTTTTCCATGGAGCTCGCTTTTCCAATTACTCTGGCTGGCTAGCCGACCCAACTCATGTAAAGCCTGGAGCGCAGGTTGTTTGGCCAATAGTTGGTCAAGAAATGCTTAATGCTGATTTGGGTGGTAATTATCACGGAATTCAGATCACATCAGGAATTTTTCAGATGTGGAGAGGCTGGGGTATTACTAACGAAACAGAGTTAATGGCTTTAGCTATTGGTGCTTTGCTAATGGCTGCCATTATGCTTCACGGGGGTATATATCATTATCACAAAGCTGCTCCTAAGCTTGATTGGTTCAGAAATCTTGAATCTATGCTAAACCACCACATTGCTGGTCTTGTTGGTTTAGGTTCAATTGCTTGGGCTGGACATTGCATTCACATTGGCGCACCAACCGCAGCGATTATGGATGCAATTGATGCTGGGAAGCCACTGATTATTGATGGCATTCCTATTGCTTCAATTGCGGATATGCCTTTGCCTCACGAGCTTTGCAATCCTGCTATTGCTAGTCAAATATTTCCTGGTCTCGCTGGAAGAACAGTTGAAAATTTCTTTACTACTAATTGGTGGGCGTTTAGTGATTTTCTAACTTTCAAAGGTGGTCTAAATCCTGTTACTGGTAGCTTATGGATGACAGATATTTCTCATCATCATTTAGCTTTTGGAGTACTAGCTGTATTTGGCGGACATCTATACAGAACAATGTTTGGCATTGGTCATAGCCTCAAAGAAATACTAGACAATCATGCTGGAGATCCAATTCTTTTCCCTGCTCCAAATGGTCATAAGGGCATTTATGAGTTTTTAGCTAATAGTTGGCATGCTCAGCTTGGTTTAAACCTTGCAATGATTGGCTCCTTGAGCATAATTATTTCTCATCACATGTATGCGATGCCCCCATATCCTTACTTGTCGATTGATTACCCAACAGTTCTTGGTCTATTTACCCATCACATGTGGATAGGAGGATTGTTTATTGTTGGAGCCGCAGCTCATTCTGCTATTGCAATGATTAGAGACTATGACCCAGCTGTTCATATAGATAACGTCCTAGACAGAATCTTGAAAGCAAGAGATGCATTAATTAGTCATCTGAATTGGGCTTGCATGTTCTTAGGTTTCCATAGTTTTGGTCTTTATATTCATAATGATGTAATGCGCGCCTTGGGAAGACCTGCAGATATGTTCAGTGATACAGGAATCCAACTCCAACCTGTTTTCGCTCAATGGATTCAAAATATTCATCATTCAGCTGCTGGCTCTACCACGCTTGCTGGTGCGAATGTAAACCTTCAAAGTGGCTTAGTTAGCGAGGTCTTCAATGGTTCAGTAAGTCAAGTTGGGGGGAAAATTGGAATCGCTCCCATACCTCTTGGAACTGCTGATTTCATGATTCACCATATCCATGCTTTTACTATCCACGTAACTCTTCTGATTCTTCTAAAGGGAGTTTTATTCGCAAGGAGTTCCAGACTAATTCCTGACAAAGCTAATCTTGGATTTAGATTCCCATGCGATGGACCAGGAAGAGGAGGTACATGCCAAGTTTCATCTTGGGATCATGTTTTCCTTGGATTATTCTGGATGTATAACGGCTTATCAGTTGTTATCTTCCACTTCTCATGGAAAATGCAAAGTGATGTATGGGGCCTTACAGGAGGAAATTTTGCTCAAAGCTCTATAACTATAAATGGATGGCTTAGAGATTTCCTCTGGGCTCAGTCTTCACAGGTCCTCACAAGTTATGGTCAACCTATAAGTATGTACGGTTTGATGTTCTTAGGAGCACATTTCGTTTGGGCATTTAGTCTTATGTTCTTATTCAGTGGTCGTGGTTACTGGCAAGAATTATTCGAGTCAATTATTTGGGCTCACAATAAACTTAAGTTGGCACCAACTATTCAACCAAGAGCTCTATCGATCACTCAAGGTCGTGCAGTTGGAGCAGCTCATTTCCTTCTAGGAGGAATTGCTACAACTTGGGCCTTCTTCCACGCTCGCTTAATCGGTCTCGGCTGACCCTCTCTGATCTTTTATAAAATGGCAACTAAATTTCCATCTTTTAGTCAGGGTCTTGCTCAAGACCCTACAACCAGAAGAATCTGGTACGGTATAGCTACCGCTCATGACTTCGAAAGTCATGATGGCATGACAGAGGAACAGTTATATCAAAAACTCTTCTCTACTCATTTTGGTCACTTAGCCATCATTGGTCTTTGGGTGGCAGGAAATCTTTTTCACATTGCTTGGCAAGGAAACTTTGAGCAATGGGTTCTAGATCCAACTCATACACGTCCAATTGCCCATGCAATTTGGGATCCTCATTTTGGACAAGGTCTTACTGATGCTCTAACTCAGGCTGGAGCAACTTCTCCTGTCAATATTGCTTACTCAGGCCTATACCACTGGTGGTACACAATTGGTATGAGAACTAATGAGCAGCTTTTCCAGGGTGCAATTTTTATTAACATTCTTGTCTGCTGGTTATTGTTTGCTGGATGGCTTCATCTTCAACCTAAATACAGACCATCATTGGCATGGTTTAAAAATGCAGAATCTCAATTAAATCATCACCTAGCTGTTCTTTTTGGATTCAGCAGCATTGCTTGGACTGGTCATTTAATTCACGTAGCCATACCTGAATCAAGAGGTATACACGTTGGCTGGGATAACTGGTTAACTGTGATGCCTCATCCCGAAGGTTTAACTCCATTTTTCTCTGGAAATTGGGGAGCCTATGCTCAAAATCCTGATTCACTTGATGCAGTTTTTGGAACTACTCAAGGAGCTGGTACAGCGATATTTACATTCTTAGGTGGACTTCACCCTCAAAGTGAATCACTATGGCTAACAGATATTGCTCACCATCATTTGGCTATAGGAGTTGTATTTATAATAGCTGGTCATATGTATAGGACTAACTTTGGTATTGGCCATAGCCTTAAAGAAATTGTTGAAGCGCATAATACAAGTCATCCAAAAGATCCACATAAGGGTTATTTCGGTATCAAGCACAATGGTCTTTTCGAGACAGTTAACAATTCACTCCATTTCCAACTTGGACTTGCGCTTGCTTCTTTAGGTGTAGCTTGTAGTTTGGTCGCTCAGCATATGGGTGCACTTCCTTCATATGCATTTATCGCAAGGGATTACACAACTCAGTCAGCTCTTTATACCCATCATCAATACATCGCAATGTTCTTGATGGTTGGTGCTTTCTCTCATGGGGCAATTTTCTTTGTCAGAGATTATGATCCAGAGCTGAATAAAGATAATGTATTAGCAAGAATCCTTAGTACCAAAGAAGCCTTAATTAGCCACTTAAGTTGGGTAACAATGCTTCTAGGCTTCCATACCCTTGGAATTTATGTTCACAATGATGTAGTTGTAGCCTTTGGTACACCTGAAAAGCAGATTCTTATTGAACCAGTATTTGCTCAGTTTGCTCAAGCTGCAAGCGGTAAAATGATGTATGGTTTTAATGCTTTATTAGCTAATGCATCTAGTTCTGCGTCAATTGCTGCAAGCACCATGCCAGGTAACCATTACTGGATGGATATGATCAATAGACCAGATGCTCTTACAAATTTCTTACCCATAGGACCTGCAGATTTTTTAGTTCACCATGCAATTGCTTTAGGACTTCATACAACTGCTCTGATTCTTATAAAGGGTGCTCTTGATGCTAGAGGAACAAAACTCATTCCAGATAAAAAGGATTTAGGATTCGCTTTCCCCTGTGATGGACCAGGCCGTGGTGGTACTTGTGATAGTTCTTCTTGGGACGCTACTTATTTAGCAATGTTCTGGGCCTTAAATACTATTGCTTGGATTACCTTCTATTGGCATTGGAAACATCTAGCAATTTGGATGGGTAATACAGCTCAATTCAATGAATCTGGTACCTATTTGATGGGTTGGTTCCGAGATTATCTATGGCTAAATAGTTCTCAGTTAATTAATGGATACAACCCATTTGGTGTAAATGCTTTATCTCCATGGGCTTGGATGTTCTTATTTGGTCATCTCATATGGGCGACTGGATTTATGTTCCTCATATCTTGGAGAGGTTATTGGCAAGAACTTATAGAAACTCTTGTTTGGGCTCATCAAAGAACTCCAATAGCTAATTTAGTTGGTTGGAGAGATAAGCCTGTTGCATTATCAATTGTCCAAGCAAGATTGGTTGGTTTAACCCATTTCACAGTTGGAAACTTTGTCACCTTTGGAGCCTTTGTTATCGCATCTACTTCAGGTAAGTTCGGATAAATTTTTAACAAGCTTCCACTCAGAAGAACACTGTTTTATAAGCAGTGTTCTTTTTTTATGGGAACTAATCTTAATGAAGTTATCTATGGATATTTATAAGCAAAATCGATCAATTTAATATCAAGAAAGTAGGATTATAAGAATAAAGAAAACCAAATAAATTAATCGCAATTAAAGCTTTTGAAAAAAACATCCAATTTAAGTAAATAATTTAAAGAATTAAAAAGCCCCTTAAATAAGAGGCTTTTTAATTCAAATTCTTCTAGGAAAGATTTTAAGCTCCAAGTAAATGATATTCCTTAATTAAAGGGAGAACAGTATCTAAATGCAAAGTACCAATTAGCAACCAAGCAAAAACTACACCTCCTGTACCTCCTAACCAAAAACCATTTGTAAAATCATTCCATCCTGCTCTAGTAAATAAATCAGAAGGAGGATTAGCTACTGTTGCATCAGGAGGTTGGACATTAGGTGCCTTACCTGGAGCGTTGTAAAGAATAAAAAGGGCAGTGAGTATTTGTACCGCCCCTACTCCACCTAGTAAGCCAGCAGTCAAGGCGAAGTCAGTATTTCTAAGAGGGCCCGTCATAGAAAAAGGACCATAAAGTAAGTAGCCAAAAATTGCGCCTGTTTCTAGACCTCTAAAATTTGGTGATAGGCCCTCTCGATAAACAGGCAGATTATTAATAATCATTTTAGTAAACCAACCACTATTTACAGGGGTTTGGAGGTTACCAACTGTCGGGTCTGAGACTGTTTTTACAGCCCACTTTTGCATCAGAGTTTCTTGAGATTTAGTCATTTGCTAAATAAGTTGAAAAAATAAAGTTTTTGAAATTACTCAGTAGCAGTTATGTACCTACCAATCAAGACAATGAAAACTGCTGGACCCATTATTCCAACTAGAGGAATCAGAATAGCGGGAAGCAAACTCGAAGCTAGTTCACTAGTCATTACTTATTTCAATAAATCCACTCTTATTTTATAGAATTATGATCTAATCAAACCAAATACAGCGCATTGATGACATAAAAGTTCAATCCGTATATCTTCTTTAAAGATGCACTACTAAACAAATTTTCTTATCATGAATCAGGTCTTTGCTGGTAGTTTAGCTCTAATTATTGCTTTAATCCTTTGGAGTTCAAAAAAACAATCCAAGCCATCAGCTTTCTTCAAACCTCAAAAGCATTCCTTATCAAAGGCAGATATAACATCATCAGCATTGATAATCGATAAGAGTTTACAAAATCAAAAAGAAACAAAACTGTATAACAAAAACTCGACTCCTTTTTTCAAGCCAGCTTCACTTACTTCAATAGAGACAAAGAAACAATTAACTAAATTAATCTCTAGCAACCCTTCTGATCGTATATTAGCTATTCAAATTGCTAGTCAATGGAATAACAAGAAAGCATTACCATTTTTAAGAAGAGGATTGAAGGATTCTGACAGTAGAGTTGTTATTGCTTCTGCTGCTGGGATTTCATCTTACAAAGGGAAAACTATTGATTTACATAAAAAATCTCAAGGTTCTCGTCCCCCTCGAAATGTATCTCTAATGCGATAAATTGGTCTATTTTGACTTTCATGATAAGTGCGGATTTGCAACTCACCTAGCAATCCAAACCCAAAAAGTTGAACTCCAGTCACTGCAAGAAGTAAAGCAAAAATTAGTAAAGGTCTATTACCTATATCTTCTCCTAAAAGTTTGATTGTTAATAGGTATATGCTTGTTATGAAGCTCCCAAAAATTGCAAGAATTCCACCAAAGCCAAAAACATACATCGGTCTAGTTAAAAATCTATTCATAAACCAAACAGTCAACAAGTCCATTAAGACTCTAAAAGTTCTATCTATTCCATATTTACTAGATCCAAATTGACGGGCTCTATGATTTACTTTAACTTCAGTAATTCTTGCTCCTTCAATATTTGCAAGAACAGGCAAAAATCTATGCAATTCTCCATATAATCTCATATCTGTCAGTACTTCTTTCCTATAAGCCTTTAAAGAACATCCATAATCATTAAGTCGCACACCAGTCACCTTCCCAATCAATCGGTTAGCAATTTTTGATGGAAGCTTTCGACTTATCGCAGCATCTTGCCTTCGATATCTCCATCCACTTACGAGATCAAATCCATCCCTAATCTTATTGACCAATAACGGAATATCTGTAGGATCATTTTGCAAATCACCATCAAGTGTGACAACTATCTCTCCAGAAGAAATATCAAATCCTGCTGCCATCGCTGCGGTCTGTCCATAGTTTTTACGTAGAAGAACTCCAACTAATTCCGGTATTTCAAAGCTTAGTTTTCTAATTACCTCTGCGCTGTTATCTGATGAACCATCATTAACTAAAACTAATTCAAAAGTTTCCTCCATGGGCTGTAAAACTTCTAATAACTGATTCACCAAATAAGGAAGACTTTCTTCTTCGTTGTAGATAGGAACAACTATTGATAGTGCAACTTTAGAATTCATTCAAAACTCCTCATAAGGGTCAATTAATCTTCTTTAGAGTGTTTCACTCTGATAACAAGAGATCACTCTTCCAGCAGATCTAAATTTAGATCGGTAAAAAGAAGAAATTTTTCCACAGTTCGGTTGAAATAAATTATCAATCTCTATTCCATTATGCCCATCCATTACCCCAGAACTATGAATATAAAAACCATTCTCAATATGCAATCCAACGTGGGTACATTTTTCAGATGATCCAAAGAAAAGTAAATCTCCAGGTTTTAATTCTTCGCCTAAAGCTTCAATATCCAATGCAATATTTTTACAGAATTTTTCCTGCTGATAAGCATCTCTTGGTATCCAAATTCCTTCACTTGCGAAAGCAGATTGCACCAAACCAGAGCAATCAAAATTTGGACCTATAGTGCCACCCCACAAATATTCATTACTTATTTTTTTCGCAGCCTTAGTCCAAGATAATATCCCAGGAATTCTAGAAATGATTGTCTCTTCAGTAAAAGATGCAGATTCCCATGATTCTATTTTTGAAGCTTGATGAATTAATTCCGAAAATCTAAACCAACAAATATAGTCATCTTCCAAAAGACGCACTTTAACTCTGTCTATAATTTCCTTATTTTTAAAATTAGATTTTAAAGAATCAATCAATTGAAAACTCCTACCAATACTAGCTTGAGTAACTAATTCATCACTATTTTCACTTTTAAATCCATCAATATTTTTTTGCAGTTTCCATAAACTTCCCAAAACATATGAAGCTTTAGTTAGCAAAACCTCTAAGGTCATATTGAATTCTTCTCGAGCGCTATGGCGTTCTACCAAAAAGACCCAGAGATGGCATATTGCCTGAAAGGTCTCCTCGATAGGTTTGAAAAAGAAGGTCATCCAAACCTTCAAGAAAATATTGCAATAACATGCATACGTTATGACAAGCAAAAACCATCAACATCTAGTGGATACGGGGCAGGGTGGAATTCAAACAGAAATTTTTATCCTGCAAGCGTAGTAAAAATAGTTTATGCATTGGCAACTCAGGTATGGCTTCAAAAAGACTTAATTGTTGACTCAGAAGAACTTAGAAGAGCTTTACATGAAATGATCGCAAACTCAAATAATGACGCCACAAGTTATATTTTAGATCTTTTAACAGGCACAACAAGTGGTCCATCTCTTAATGAGTCAAACTATCAAGCATGGAAAATCCAAAGGCAATTAATTAACCACTGGCTAAATGATCTTAGATGGCCTGAAATACAAAATTGGAACTGCAGTCAAAAGACCTGGAATGAAGGACCATTTGGTAGGGAAAAAGATTTTTATGGAAAAAAAAATGAGAATCGAAACAGTATGACAA
The DNA here is from genome assembly GCF_059772445.1 of Prochlorococcus sp. G4PB17. Lineage (NCBI taxonomy): Bacteria > Bacillati > Cyanobacteriota > Cyanophyceae > Synechococcales > Prochlorococcaceae > Prochlorococcus > Prochlorococcus sp. G4PB17. The sequence goes on from NZ_CM186288.1 coordinate 1,075,666, forward strand.
CCGATGGGAGTGCCAGAATCTTTGAATCATTAATGACTCTTGAAATGCTCCCAAAATTGGCAAGCGAGCATTTAATCAAAGTTTTTCATCGCTCTCTAGATCCAGTAGCTCGCAAGCAAAATCTAGAGAATCAAGTAGATGGTTTTTTAGGTGCAGGTCTCCCTTTGGCTTCTAAACTTTGGAGCAAAGCAGGTCTTATGAGTGAAGTTCGCCATGATGTCGCATGGTGGGTGGCCCCTAATAAGAATCCTATGCTTGCAGTCGTTTTTACAACTGGCAAAGAATTAGTCAAAGATCAATTTTTACTTCCTGCTATTAGCAGTGAGTTCAATAAATTAGCTATTTAGCAATAAGTAAAATTCCAGCGAATAAAATAGATCCCAAAAGGAATCCAACAGCCAAAAGCACGGCTATTATTGGTGTATTTAAGTAAACAGATATAGTTGCGAGTTGATTACCCTTTGCTTCAGACACCTTAAAACTCATAAAACTCACTTCGATTAAAGCATCTGACTATGCCAAAAAACAAAAAAGTTTAACTGATAAAACAATTTTTAAAAAACCAAAGAATTTTTATTGATATCAAAAAAATAGTTCAAATAAAATTTGATTTTGGTTTCTTATTTTGTAAAATTTTAATATCTTTATTAATTTCAATTTCTTTTATTGAAGAATCTTTTTTATCTATTTTTTTATTTATTATTTTTTCATCTGCTTTCTCTAAATCATCATCTAATGAAATGATTTTACTTGGTTTATCAATGTCTATTTTCTCAATATTTTGTTGGATTGTTGCATTCGTAGAATCCGTATCCGTTAAAGTACTGATATTTAGGTCCTTGTTTTGATCAACATTAATTACTTCGTTAATTGCGAAATTATCAAGTAAATCTATATCAAACCTTCCTTTTACAATAGATACTGAGGTAAATACAAATATTGAACCTAGAATAATAATCAAAAAAATATTCGATAATAAACTATTTAATGGAGACCAAAATAGTGTTATGTTTGCAGCTTCATTTTTTTGTTTATACTTTTCAGCAGAGGGACTTAAATCTAAAAATATATCTTGATTAAGCCAACCTTTATTAGCTTTCCTATAGGGAGACTCACTTTTAGTGAAATCAAATACTTCCTGGATTCTTTCTTTAATCACAGCTTAGATTTATCTAAAACTACAAGAACGAAAACATAGCAGAAAGTCAGAATAAAAAAGTTGCTTTCGCATAGATATTTGTGAAATTGAATTACCCAGCAATAAATACCATTGCAGAAACAAGAATAGCCGAAGCTAAAATCCCTATAGATGCTATTGAAACGATCTTTCCAGTGTTTAAGGAGACTGATACCGTTAACAACTCAGTTCTTGAGTCTCGTTTTTGTTGTGAATCAATTTGAGTTCGAGAATTAACTTTCTTACTGACTTGAACTTTCTTCGCCGCTGCGGCTTTGTTCTTCGCTAAGACTTTCTTCTCCGCTAAAGCTTTCTTTTCTGCTTGAGCTTTCTTATCTGCGGCTGCCTTTTTCTCTGCTAAGGCTTTCTTCTCTGCTTGAGCTTTCTTCTCTGCGGCTGCCTTTTTCTCTGCTAAGGCTTTCTTCTCTGCTTGAGCTTTCTTATCTGCGGCTGCCTTTTTCTCTGCTAAGGCTTTCTTCTCTGCTTGAGCTTTCTTATCTGCTTGAGCTTTCTTATCTGCGGCTGCCTTTTTCTCTGCTAAGGCTTTCTTCTCTGCTTGAGCTTTCTTCTCTGCGGCTGCCTTTTTCTCTGCTAAGGCTTTCTTCTCTGCTTGAGCTTTCTTATCTGCGGCTGCCTTTTTCTCTGCTAAGGCTTTCTTCTCTGCTTGAGCTTTCTTATCTGCTTGAGCTTTCTTATCTGCTAAAGCTTTCCTCTCTGCGGCTGCCTTTTTCTCTGCTAAGGCTTTCTTCTCTGCTTGAGCTTTCTTCTCTGCTTGAGCTTTCTTATCTGCGGCTGCCTTTTTCTCTGCTAAGGCTTTCTTCTCCGCTAAGGCTTTCTTCTCTGCTTGAGCTTTCTTATCTGCGGCTGCCTTTTTCTCTGCTAAGGCTTTCTTCTCCGCTAAGGCTTTCTTCTCTGCTTGAGCTTTCTTATCTGCGGCTGCCTTTTTCTCTGCTAAGGCTTTCTTCTCTGCTTGAGCTTTCTTCTCTGCTTGAGCTTTCTTATCTGCTAAAGCTTTCCTCTCTGCGGCTGCCTTTTTCTCTGCTAAGGCTTTCTTCTCTGCTTGAGCTTTCTTATCTGCGGCTGCCTTTTTCTCTGCTAAGGCTTTCTTCTCCGCTAAGGCTTTCTTCTCTGCTTGAGCTTTCTTATCTGCTAAAGCTTTCCTCTCTGCGGCTGCCTTTTTCTCTGCTAAGGCTTTCTTTTCTGCTTGAACGGAAGCTACTGGCACTTTTAATCCTAAATTTCTTCTTATTTAAGCATCTTGCATAGGTTGATTTTTCAAATAATTATTAGTTGCAACTATTATTATCTATATGAATTTAATAGAAAGATTTTTGTAGCTAGTTAGATAAAATTTAAATGATAAAATTAAATAACGTTCTATTTAGCAGTAATTGAAACCAACTATAATTAATGCAAAAACACTGTTTAATCGAAATGAATTTGAAGAAGCAATAGGAATATGCAATAAAATATTAAGTAGCAATAGAATTTCTATAGAAGCTTTAAAGCTAATAACCAAATCATATATAGCTCTCAAAGAATTTGAAATTGGATATAAATATTTAAAACAGATAATTGAAAACTACCCAAATGAAATCGAAACAATTAAAGAGATTGGTAACTCATTTCAATTCTCCGGTCAATTAGCATTCGCAAAAAAATGCTACCAACATTCGATCAGAGTTAATAGCAACTATGTACCAGCATTAACTAATTTAGGGGCTATAGAACTAATGAATAAAAATATGGAAAAAGCAAAGGCTTTACTTTTAAAAGCAACAAAAATTGATCCTAGTTATTCTCAAGGATGGGGAAATTTATCTAATTACTTCATACAAATTAATCAATTAGATAAAGCAGAAAAAGCAATAAGAAAAACTATAAGTCTAAATCCAAATTCATTTAATTCATACTATATTCTTGGTACAATATTAATAAAAAAAAATAAATTAAAAGAAGCTGAAATAATGTTTAAAAAATCGATAAGTATTAATCCAGATTTCGCTTTATCTCACTCAAAATTAAGTACAACCTTAAAGGATATAGGCAAGATAAAAGAAGCAAAATTTTCAATTAATAAATCTATAAAAATAAACCCAAAATCATACGAATCATTCTATATTCTTGGACTTATATTAATAGAAGAAAATAAATTCGATGAAGCAATTGAGGCATTTAAAAAATCTATTGAAATAAACCCAAAATCATCATCTTCATTTTCATCTATTGGAATGGTATTGAAACATATGAAAAAATTAAATGAAGCAGAAAAATATATGAGGAAATCGATTTCACTAGAACCATCATATACAAATTCTTACTTAATTCTTAACTCTATATTAAAAGATCAAAATAAGAAAAAGGATGGGATCGAGTGTCTAGAGATAGCAATAAGTAAAGATCCAACTTCAGCAGAATTATATACTCAAATAGGAATTTCACTTAAAGAAATAGGTAGCCTGAAAAAGGCAAAGAAAGCCTTTCTTAAATCTATAGAACTATCAGCTAATAATGATGCATGTTATTTAAATCTTGGTGCAACTTTAATTGAGCTAGGTGAATTAAAATATGCAGAAGAAGTGACTCAAAAAGCCATAAGTTTAAACCCAAACTTAATATTAGGTTATTCTAATCTATCATTAATACTATATAAATTAAATAATCTTTTTAAAGCTGAAGAATATATACTTAAGGCACTAAGGTTAAATCCTGATAATCAAGATTTAAAAGTTACTCATGCAAAAATATTAATAGGATTAGGAAGACTAGATGAAGCCGAAAAATTATCAAGGGAAATGATCCAGATCAATCCAGAACTAGCGAAGTCTTATTCAAACCTTGGATTTATTCTAATGAAACAACGCAAATTAAACGAAGCAGAGTTAGCCACTAAGAAAGCTTTAAAAATAGAACCTAATTCTCCTGAATTTTTAACCAACCTTGGTAAAATACTAGAAGCAAATGGAAAGACATCTGAAGCAATATCAAATTTCAAAAAAGCACTAATTATACAAAATAATTATTATCGAGCAAAGGATTCCTTAGGATATATACTATTAAAAAATGGAAAGCACATTGAAGGGCTTCAGAAGCTAAGAGAAGCAAATGGCTCAATTGTATTTGACATGAAGACCTCATCACTACGTATTGAATAATGATTCAAAGAATTACTTCAACTAAACAAAATAAAAATCCAAATTTTATTGGCCAATGGAAAATCGAACCTAATTCTATCTGCGAAAAAATAATTGATTATTTTGAATTTCATAGTATTCAACAAGAAGAAGGCTCTACCGCAGCAGGAATAGATACTAATATCAAAGACTCAATGGATATATCTATTAAACCAAAAGATATTATTCAACCAGGAAATGAAGTTTTTAAAGAATATTTTGATAGGCTTTTTGAATGTCAAGCAGATTATTTTGAGCAATGGCCATTCCTTAAAGACTTTATAAAAAAAACTGAAATTGGTAAATTCAACTTACAAAGATACAAGCCAGGACAACATTTCAAACATCTCCACTCAGAAAGATGTTCATTACCTACCCTACATAGAATATTTGCTTTTATGACCTACTTAAATGATGTTAATGAAGGAGGTTCAACATATTTCAGCCACTATGATTTGGAGATAAAACCAGAGAAAGGTCTTACTTTGATTTGGCCAGCCGAATGGACTCATGCACATAGGGGTAATGTTTTGACTTCAGGGAAAAAATATATTATTACTGGATGGATGGACCTACCAGGTAAAAACCTATAAATAGATATGAAAGGTTTTAAAAAAGAAACAAATAAAAAAGACCATAAAAAACAAATCAATAAAAGTTCAAAAGACAATATTATCAATAAAGCATTTATTTTACATACTGAAGGTAAGATCGCAGAAGCAATAAAACAATATCAAATATGTATTCAAAATAATTTTGAGGACGCTAATGTTTACTCAAATTATGGAGTAATATGCAAACAAAAAGGCCAACTAAAAAAGGCATTAGAATTATATAAAAAGTCTATTATAATAAATCCAAAAAATCCTAGTGTACATTCAAATCTTGCTAGTCTGTTGAATGATTTAGGTGAACTTGAGCAAGCAAAAAAACATGTTAATATAGCTATAAGTATACAACCTAATTATGCTGAAGCATATTACAATCTAGGTGCCATTTTTAAAAAAGAAGGTGACTTACAAAAAGCAAAAGATTCAACATTAAAATCAATTAATCTTAAACCTAACTTTCCTGATGCATATAACAATTTAGCAATAATATATATTCATCTTGGCAATTTAAAAGAAGCTGAATTATATACCAAAAAAGCAATCGAAATCAAACCTAATTATTTTCAAGCATATTCAAATCTTGGAAAAATACAATGTGATTTAGAGAAATTAGATGAAGCAGAAGAATCAGTAAGAAAAGCAATTCAAATAAGTCCAGAGTTTGCAGATGCATATTGTAATCTTGGCAATATTTTAAATGATAAAGGTAAACAGTATGAAGCTGAATTAGCAATAAGAAAAGCTATTAGTCTAGATCCTAATCATGCAGAATCCTATTCAAATTTAGGCGTAATACTAAATGATCAAAGTAAATTAGACGAAGCAGAAATGATAATTAAGAAAGCTATAGAATTAAATCCAAAATATGCACCTGCATATTGTAATCTTGGTAAAGTTTTGAAAGAACATGGTAAACTTAATGAAGCCAAGTCAATGACTAAAAAGTCAATTTCAATAGAACCAAATAACTCAATTGCATATACAAATTTAGGAAGTATTTACAAAGAACTAAGAGATTTAAATAAAGCAAAAGATTCAACACTCAAATCTATAGAATTAAAACCTGATAATGCAATTTCATATTGTAATTTAGGTATTATTTTCCATGAGTTAGGTCAAATTCAAAAAGCCAAAGAAGCTACAATAAAAGCTATTGAACTTGAACCCTCACTAGCAGAAGCTCATACATGTCTTGGAAATATTTTGCACGATCAAGGGAATAGTTTAGATGCACTAAAATGTATACGAAAGGCTATTGAACTTAAACCAGATTACGCCGAAGCATATTCAAATCTTGGGAAAATACTCAATGAGATTGGAGAAAGAAATCAAGCTGAAGTACTTATTAATAAAGCAATTAAACTAAAACCTACATTAGCAGAAGCGTATTTAAATCTTGGAACAGTCCTAAATAACCTAGGGAAATTAAAAGAAGCAGAAATTTCGACACGAAATGCAATAAGAATAAAGCCAAATTTTGCAGAGGCCTATTCAAATCTTGGTAGTATTTATAAAGAAATAGGTAACTTCAACAAGGCAGTAGATTATACATTAAAATCTATTCAAATAAATTCAAGCTTTTCAAAATCTTATTTTATTCTTTCATTACTAAAAATAGGTGAAAGAGAAGGTTGGAGAAAAAGACTATTTACAGATAAGATTCTGAAAAATAAGTCAAAGAAAGAGAAAATTGATTTGTATTTTGCAAGAGCAAATATACTTCATAACGAAAAAGATTATATCAATAGCGCAAAATATCTAAAAATAGCTAATGACATTAAATTAAGTCTTTATCCATCCAAAAGGGATATATTAATTAGAAAATCAGATAAGCTTTTATGTGAATCAGAACAATTAAAGATTCCTTCAAGTAATTTTAATAATGATTCAGAATATATATTTATAGTCGGCATGCCTAGGAGTGGGTCAACACTAGTAGAATCAATTTTAAGCATGAAACAAGGTGTAGCTGATTTAGGAGAAGTTAATATTCTTGAAGAATCCTACCAAAATTTTAAAGACTTGAATAAATCTCAAATAAAAACAAATCTTGAAAAAGAATATAATAGAAAAGTTAAGAGTATAGTAAAAAATACTAAAATAACAACAAATAAATGGCTATATAATTATCAATATGCAGGAATTATTGCAAGTCAAATAAAATATTCAAAAATAATCTATTGTACTAGAAATCCTTTAGATAATATACTTTCATTATATAGATCACATTTTTCCATAGGTAACCAATACTCATCTTCGTTAATTGATTGCTCTCACATCTATCTAAATCAAAAAGAAATCATGGAAAAATATATAAAGACCTTTCCATCTAAAATTTATGTTTTGAATTATGATTCATTAGTAAAAGAACCTACTGAAGAAATAAAGAAATTACTATTATGGCTCAAATGGAGTTGGGACGAATCGTATTTAATGCCACATTTAAATAATCGGCCGGTATCAACTGCTAGTAGCGTAGAAGTACGCTCCCCTATAAATTCAAAATCAGTAGAAGGTTGGAAAAATTATAAAGAAATGCTCAAACCAGCGATCGAAATATTAAATAAATCAAATAAATATGAAAATATAGACTACAATATTTCTAAGAAAGATTACTCTTAATAAAGTTAATCAAAATTAATAAATAAATAGACTATTTAAAAGTAAATAGGATAACTTTAAATTACTTAGAAAAAAATCAGAATAGATTGTATAATAGGAATATTAATATTAAAAAAATTGAAAGCGCCAAACAACAAAAAAGGTGGGAATAATCATGGAAAATATAATCCTAGAAAATATAAAGTGCCACATCAAAAAGCAGAAGCCAATAATCTAAATGTCAAAGAATATATATCAAATCAAATAAAGTTATATTATGTTCCTTATGAAGAAGAAGAAGAAAAAGAAACTTATAGTAAAATTTCGAACCAATTAAAAGAGGAAATTAACCAAAAGATTTTTGAAGCTTGTCAATTACATTCTGAAGGAAAAATTCTGGAAGCCGAAAAATATTACAAAGATATTCTCGATCAGGACATTATACATCCAAGCGTACTAACAAATTATGGCTTAATCAATTCTTCTAAAGGTAAAAATGATAAAGCAAAAGAACTATATATGAAATCTATAAAATATTTTCCAGATAAACCCGATGCTTATATTAATATGGGTCAATTACAAAAAAAACTTAATAAAAATAGAGAAGCATTAGAATATCTAGTTCAGGCAATAAGAATAAAACCAGATTGTGCAGAATCTCATTTAATTCTATCTAACATTTTAAGTGACTTGAATCAAGAAAATGAGGCAAAGATATCAATCAATAAAGCTATTGAGTTGAAACCAGATAATGCTGAAGCTTTTCATACTTTAGGAAGTATCAATCAAAAAATAGGTAATGTCATAGAAGCAGAAAAAGCTTATCGTAAAGCAATTACATTAAATCCAGGTATAGCAGCTGCATATGCAAACTTAGGTGGAATATTGAAATCTCGAGGAGAATATAAAGAAGCAGAGAAATATATTCTAAAAGCAATTAAAATAAAACCAAATTCAAAAGAAGCTTACAATAATCTTGCAGGAATATATCTTGATAATGGTGATTATACTTTGGCTGAAAAATATACAAGAAAAGCAATAGAAATTAATAAAAATTTCGCCATGGCTTATACAAATCTAGGCAGCATATTAAATATACTTGATAAAAAAGAAGAAGCTGAAAAAATATTACTTAAATCATTAGAATTAGATCCTAATTGTCCAACAGCTCATTCTAATCTAGGAACCATAATGGAACGCCAAGGGAAAGATATTGAAGCAAGAAAATTATTTAAAAAAGCATCTCTACTAGCTCCAGAAAATCTTAGCTTTAAAATTAATTCGGTACTTTATTTATCTTCAATCCCTTTTAGTAATAAACATATTGAATCAGAGAGAAACGAATATGTAAAGCAAATATCCTTATTGAATGAGAACAAAGATTTAATCTTCAAAGGTCAAATTTTTACTACAAGTATGTTCTATTTAGCTTATCATAATAAGCAAGATGACAAAAATATACTAATGAAATTATCTAAAGTTTTATCTTCAAAGAACGGTATCGTAAATAGAAATTTTAATAAAAATAAGCAGCTCCTTAACTATAAAAAAAGAAAAAATATTCGTCTAGGTGTTTGCTCAGACTATTTATACCAGCATTCTGTAAGCAACTTTTTCGGGAATATCATAAAAAATATTGCTACTGCTGGTATTGAAGTATTTATATTTAGAGGACCTAATGCAAAGGAAGATTCCCATAGCAAATCTATCGATGCACTTGCTACTGAGGTTATACGAATGCCTAGATGCATTCAAAGCTCATGTGATTTGATATTAAGTAGATCAATTGATATTCTTTTTTACGTTGATCTTGGGATGTCTAATTATACTTACTTACTCTCACTATCAAGATTAGCATTAGTACAATTCACCACTCTTGGTCATCCAAATACATCTGGATCAAATGAAATTGATTACTTCATTTCATGTGATGACTATGAAACCAATCACTCAGAAAGTTTCTATTCAGAAAATTTAATAAAATTAAGCAGAATACCTGTAAATTATACAATGCCTAAAATCAATATTACTAAAACTAAATTTAAATTCGAAAGTTTAAATATACCAGATAATTCTTTCTTAATAGGTATACCTCATTCTCCTTTTAAATTTCATCCAGATTATGATTTAGTTTTAGATAAAATATTAGAAGAAATACCACATGCTTTATTTTTCTTTGCAGATGGCATAAAAAAGAATGAAACGCTCCAATTAAAAGAAAGATGGAAAAATAATACAAAATTAATACTTCAAAAAACTATATTTTTTCCTAGAGTTAGCCTAAATGAATTTTTTCAAATAATAAAAGATTTAGATATAATATTGGATCCCTTTTATTTTGGTATGGGAAATACTTTTTATCAGTCAATGTGCTTTAATACACCTGTAGTTACTATGCCTACTAATCATATAAAGTCGAGACATGCATTCGCTGGATACAAACAAATGGGTATCAAAAATCCACCAATTGCAAGTTCACCATCTGAATATATATCAATATGCAAGAAATTAGCTTTCGACCATTCCTATAGAAATAATCTAAAATCACAAATCAATGATGAGTCAAGAAGCCGTATTTTTAATGATCAAAACATTTATCAAGAATATATTGAATTCTTCAATGCTTCACTTGATGCTGCAAAGTCAGATAAATTATTACCGACTAATTGGCAACCTAAATTAGATTTTTAAGTTGCCAATTATTTTGATAGGTTAATTTGTTTTCTGCACCAGTCAATATTATTCAAATACCATTTAACGGTAATTGACATGGCTTCCATAAAATTATATTTAGGGTACCATTTTAACTCTTCTTTTAACTTTGTTGTGTCAACAGCATATCTTCTATCATGTCCTAATCTATCCTTTACATATACTTTAAATCTATTATGTGGAGAATTTGAATTATCATAAGAATCTAATAAGCTGCAAATTATTTCTACAATATCGTCATTACTCTTTTCTTGAGTTCCGCCAATGCAATAGGAATCTCCAACTTTGCCATTTAAAGCAATATTTATTAATGCATCTATATGATCTTCTACATAAATCCAATCTCGTATGTTCTTACCATCTCCATATATCGGAATTGACTGATTTGCTATTGCCTTGAGTATAATAATAGGTATTAATTTCTCGGGAAATTGCCAAGGTCCAAAGTTATTACTTGAATTAGTTACTATTGTAGGAATTCCATAAGTTTGATTCCAAGCTTTAACAAGATGGTCACTAGCCGCTTTTGATGCTGAGTATGGACTGCTTGGATTATAAGGACTTGTTTCTGTGAAAGTCCCCTCTAACCCAAGGGATCCAAAGACCTCATCAGTACTAATATGTATAAACTTAAAAGTTTTTTTTCTTTCGACTGCAAGTGTGTCCCAATAATTTCTAACTGACTCTAATAAATTAAAAGTCCCGATTACATTACTTTCTAAAAATATCTTAGGTCCAGAAATAGATCTATCAACATGAGTTTCTGCTGCTAAATGAAAAATAATATCAGGATTAGTTAAATTAATAGCTTTTTGAGTATCAGAGGAGTTACATAAGTCAGTCTTCAAAATTTGATATTTTTTATTTTCAGAGTTTTCATAAAGAATCGTTGAATTACTTGCATAACTTAGCTTGTCTAAATTAAATACATTAAGTGAAGGCATTGTAAGTAACTTTCGAATTAATGCGCCCCCAATAAATCCTGAACCTCCAGTTACAAGTACTCTATTGTAGGTATTAGAAAAATTCATTTAAAAAATGTTTTCACTCTTATCATTTTAAGAATAATTTAAAATAGATAGTCTTAAAAAAGATTATTTTCTATATTAAAGAAATTGATTATCTCGACCTTGAAGAAGTTTAATCAAGTATTTACCATAACCACTGTTTATTAGATTATTAGCGAGAAGTTCTAATTGTTGATCATTAATCCATCCTTGTCTCCATGCAATCTCTTCAGGACATCCAATTTTTAATCCTTGACGATGTTCAAGAGTACGAATATACAATGATGCTTCTTGCATAGCATCAATTGTTCCTGTATCTAGCCATGCGATCCCTCTCCCCATCATTTGTACATTTAAAAGATTATCTTTAATATATTGTCTATTGAGATCAGTAATCTCAAGTTCTCCTCTTGAAGAAAAAGTTAAATTTTTCACCCTTTCGACAGCTGTATTATCATAGAAGTAAAGTCCTGTTACTGCATATTGGCTAGATGGCTCTTTAGGCTTTTCTTCGATATCTAAAACAGAACCTGAGCGATCAAATTGAACAACACCATAATTCTGAGGATCTCTCACAGGATAAGCAAAAACGGTACCTCCTTTATAATTAGAATCTGCAGAGCGAATAAGAGTTATTAAATCATTTCCATGAAAAATATTATCTCCTAGAGCTATAGCTACATTGCTACCATTAATAAAATCCTCTCCGATTAAAATTGCTTGAGCTACACCTTCAGGATTTTGCTGTGTTGCATAAGTGAAATTAATTCCCCATTGCTTGCCATCTCCTAAAAGATTTTCAAATAATTGAATATTAAAAGGATCACTAATCAATAAAATATCTTGAATTCCACAGAGCATTAAAGTACTAATTGAATAATAAATCATTGGCTTATCATAAATAGGAATCAACTGCTTACTAATCGTATTAGTAAGTGGTGCTAAACGTTTTCCATAACCTCCTGCAAGTAAAATTCCTTTTCTTAATGATGAATAACTCAATTTCATATCCATATATTTTCTCGATTAATAATATAAAGCAATTATATTAGTTCAGATGAAAATAGTTTCAAAAAATTAATTAGCAAACAAATATTCTGCTTCCAAAACTTTTTTCACAAGATAATCAAGATTATCTTGTGTTTGCCTATTATGAATCCCAAGCAATATTCCTGACCTCATTACCATATCACTAACTTCAAAAGTTCCGAATTTATCCCACTTAAATTTACTAGCAACTGGCTGTCTCATAATATTTCCAGTAAATATTGTTCTTGTTTGAATACCAGCCTTTTCTAAAAAAATCTGAATTTCCTTTCTTTTATAAGTTAATTTATCTTTAAATATCAAAGGGAAAGCTAGCCAACCTGTCTTAACATTACTATAGGAACTAGGTGTATAAAAGTTATTAGAATTAGCAAAATTATCTCTTAGAAAATTAAAGTTTTTAATTCTTTTTTTAATATTCAAATCCAATTTGCTTAGTTGAATCAGAGCAAAAGCAGCTGATATTTCAGATGGTAAAAAATTATATCCAAGTTGATCAAAGATATATTTATCATCATAGCTTAAACCATCAATCTCAGATGAAAATCTTCGTTCATAATCTTCTGTTTCACCATACAAACATGATCGTCGTCCCCAACCTCTCAAAGATAAAGCTTGATTATAATATGATAAATTTTCATAAGAAACCATCCCACCAAAACCAGCTCCTGTAATAACGTGTGATGCGTAAAAACTAGTAGTTGAAATATCAGACCAATTCTTCAAATTAGTTTTATAGTTATATCCTATAGTATCAGCAGAATCTTCAATCAATTTGAGTTTATTTTCTTTAGCAAAATAATATAATTCCTGCCAGTTTGCTATATTTCCTATAAGATTGGGGACTAATATAGCTGAAACATTATCTAAATCAATTTGCTTAAGTCTTGATATATTTATCTGTAAAGTTTCCTCTTCTACATCAATAAAATACGGAACAAGATTACTCTGAACAATAGGAGCTATAGTAGTAGAGAAGGTAAGAGATGGAGTAATTATTTTAGAACCTTGCTTTAATTGAAGTGACAATAAAGCTATTAGATTTGCTGACGAACCACTATTAACCATTAAACCATATTCTTTATTAAAAATAGATGAAATTTCATTTTCTAGTCTTTTAACTCGCTCTCCGCCCATAAGAGATAATCTACTTTCTTTTAAAACCTTTATTACAGCATCAATTTCATCTTGAGAATAATCAGCCTCAGCATAAAAAACCTTTTTACGAGTATCTGCTAAATCCACTCTATGACCATAAATAAATAATAATTTTCTTAATCTAGACAAAAAATACTATCAAAACACACAAAAATAACAAAAATCAATAAATGGGGTTAAGATCATTAAAAATATAATTCTAATAACTAAATAGTTTAATAATATGACTTTATTTAAAGATTAAAAAATTTCCAAGCATCAAAAAAAATTAGAAAGTAAAAATCCTTTAAATATATCAAGGTCTTAGACTAAAGAAATGTATAATTTATAAGGGATAGAGCGAACCAAAGTGACCATGAGCGAATTTGAACGAGAAGAACAGAACAAAAGAAAACAGTCAGAAATAAAAGATTTAACAATGAAAGACTCTGCAGAAGTTAAGTATAAAGGCAATCAACTTCTAGATAAATCGAGCAAAATTAGCAAAGAAGAGCTGATAGCTAAAGGAACAAGTCTGCATGCTCAAGGAAATATCTTAGAAGCTGCGAAATATTATCAATATTTTGTTAATCAAGGTTATATAGACGAAAAAGTTTTTGCAAATTTTGGGTCAATTTTAAATAATTTAGGAAAATCAAAGAAAGCAGAAGTTTATACACGAAAAGCCATTAAAATTAAGCCGGATTTTCCTGAGGCTTATTATAATCTAGGATGTATTTTAAAAGACTTAAATAAATTAGAACAGGCTGAAATAGAAACTAGAAAAGCTATTCAACTTAAAAATAATTTTCCTGAAGCTTATTATAATCTAGGATGTATTTTAAAAGACTTAAATAAATTAGAACAGGCCCAAATAGAAACTAGAAAAGCTATTCAACTGAAAAATGATTTTCCTGAGGCTTATTATAATCTAGGTTGTATTTTAAGAGACTTAAATAAATTAGAACAGGCAGAAATAGAAACTAGAAGAGCTATCAAGCTTAAACCAAATTTCATAATGGCACTAAATAATCTAGGTAGTATATTGAGTGATCTAGGCAAATATAAAGAAGCTGAAGATTTTCTTCGTAAATCAATAAACATAGATCCAAATTATGCAATTGCCTACTCAAACCTTGGCAATATCTTAAATAAGATAGGTAAGCCTAATGAGGCAGAAAGATCCATTAGAGAAGCAATTAAGATAGATAAAAATTTAGCAGAAGCTCATTTGAATCTAGGAAATATATTAAAAGACCTTGGCAAATATAAAGAAGCAGAGTTTCATTCCCGACAAGCTATTAAAATTAATCCTGATTTAGTAATTGCTTACAACAATCTGGGAAGTCTCCTACATGAGACTGGAAACCTTAAGGAAGCTGAATATTTTTTTCATAAAGCTACTCAACTTAAGCCTGACTTTGCAGATGCATATTCGAATCTTGGCAACATTTTATACTCTCTAAATAAGTTTAATGAAGCGATTGCTAGTTATAATAAAGCAATTAATTTAAAGAAAGAATATAATCAATGTTTAGTAGGAATAGGAAAAGTGCTTTTAAAACAAGGCAAACATCAAGAAGGGTTAGAAAAACTTAAAGAAGGTGATGGTTATATTTCTTTCAATCTGGAAGAAGGGTTATCAATTAATTAATTATGTTACATAGACAAGAAATAAACCCTACGATTCTATCTCCAAATTTTATTGGCTCTTGGATGATCGAAAAAAGTATATGTGATGAGCTAGTAAATTATTTTGAAAAAAATAAAAACGAGCACATACAAGGAATAACATCAGGAGGTGTAGTAAATTTAAAAGTAAAAGATAGAAAAGATATATCGGTATCACCAAAAGATATAAAAATCCCCAAAAACAAAGTCTTTGCGAAATACTTTGAAAAATTATTTGAATGCTATAAAGATTACTCCCTACAATGGCCTGTTATTAAAACAATAGCTAATAGTATGGAGATAGGTAGATTTAATTTAGGCAGATATATTCCAGGACAACATTTTCAAGAAATTCATACTGAGAGAACAGGATTGTCTACTCTCCACAGATTATTTGCATTTATGACCTATTTAAATGACGTAGAAAGTGGAGGATCAACATATTTTAAGCACTATGATTTGAAAATATATCCAAAAAAAGGTTTAACGATACTCTGGCCAGCTGAGTGGACACATGCACATAAAGGTAACCCTATTAAAGTTGGAGAGAAATATATTATTACAGGCTGGCTGGATTTCCCAACCGAAAAGTCAAATAAAATTAGTTGAATCAAAATTATTTAAAATATTAGGTCAAAAAATTTATTGTAAATATATAGACTAAATAAAAAATTGTTAAATGAATGACAAAATAAAAAAAGAGCTGAGATAATCAACTAAGAATCTTATACAAGCATTGAAATTGGAAAAATGAATGGTTTCGGAAAAAATAAAAAATTAGAATCTGATAAAGATGAAAAATCGTTTAGTAATACTTCTAATGAGAATATTCTTAAGAAAGCATTTGATAACCATTCAAAAGGGAATATTTTACAAGCTGAGAAATATTATAAGTATTTAATTGAAAAAGGTTTTAACAACCCAGGGATGTTTTCAAATTATGGAGTAATTCTCAAACAACGGGGGGATACTAGTAAGGCAATTGATTTATACAAAAAATGTATTCAATTACTTCCTAACAGTTCAGAAACCTATAACAATTTAGGAAACATTTACAAAGATATAGGGAAATTAGACGAAGCAGAAGAAAATCACAGAAAAGCTATAGAGCTTAAACCTGACTTTGCAGAAGCTCATAATAATCTAGCTAACACACTTACAAAGCTTAAAAGAATCGATGAAGCAAAATTATATTTACTAAAAGCAATTGAATTAAAACCTAATTTCTATGAAGCACAAAATAATCTAGGTTCTATATTCATAGATAATGGAAAATTAGAGGAAGCTGAAATTTCACTAAAGAAAGCTATAATAATTAATCCTATGTTTGCTCAAGCCTATCATAATCTAGGATATATATATAAAGAAAAAGAAATGTTGTTAGATGCAGAGGATTGTGAAAGAAAAGCTATTAAATTAAATCCTAATTATGCTGAAGCTTATAACGCTCTAGGTCTAATAATGATGGATCAAAATAAATTTTTAGAAGCAGAAATATTAATAAGAAAGGCTATCAAGATAAGTCCTTATTATTATGAAGCTTATAATAATATTGGTGTGTTATTAATGAATATTGGTAGATTAAAAGAAGCTGAGATAAGCATAATAAAAGGAATTAAAATAAATCCAAATTTTGTTAAATCATACTATGTACTATCAACAATGAAATCGTCAGTCAATACAAATAAATGGGAAAAACTACTATTTACTTCAAAAATATTAGAAAACAAGAATGATAAAGATATAATTGATATTTACTTTGCTAGATCAAATATATTACACAGGGAAAAAAGATATAATTATAGTGCTGAATATCTAATTAAAGCAAATGAAATAAAGCTAAAAATTTTTCCGTCTCAAGCAAATAGACTAATTAAAAAGACACAATCCCTCGTAACTGAATCTAAGAAATTGGAATCCTGCTTCCATAAAATAAATAAATCGCCATTAGCAATTTTCATTGTGGGAATGCCTAGAAGTGGAAGTACACTTATAGAGTCAATTTTAAGTATGAATAAAGATCTAAAAAGTTTAGGAGAAAAAAATTTTTTTGAGAAATCATTCATTGAATGGAAAGAATTTAGTAAAATTAATACTAAATTAAAACTAGCAGAACTATATAGAATGAAAACACAAAATAAGAATAATGTACCAAAAATAACTTCAGATAAATGGCTATACAATTATCAATATGCAGGTATAATAGCAAGTCAAATTCCTAATTCTAGAATCATACATTGCTTCCGGAATCCATTAGATAATATACTTTCACTATTTAGAGCACATTTTAAGAAAGGGAATAGATATAGTTCCAACTTAATAGATTGTGCAAAGGTTTATCTAAACCAAGAAGAAGTAATGCAGTATTACAAAAACAAATACAGATCAATCATATACGATTTAAACTATAATTTGTTAGTAACTAATCCTGAAAAAGAAATATCTAAATTAATTAAATGGCTAGAATGGGATTTTAATGAAACATATTTATCTCCACATTTAAGCAATCGAGCGGTATTAACAGCAAGTAATATACAAGTTCGTTCACCAATAAACTCTAATTCGTTAGAAGGCTGGCGGAATTATAAAGCGACTCTTAAACCTGCATTAAATATATTAAGACAAAGTAAAGCGTATCAGAATTTACGAATTGAATAGTTGCAAACAATATATCATTGTGATATTAATTACATCATATAAAACAGTAGATAAATTAGCTGACTAATCACATAGGTATTATGAAACACTTTAGAAAAAAAAAAGAACAAAAAAGAAGATCAACGAAAACATATCCCATTCAATTCAGTTTTGAAGAAACACAAGAAAATATTAGATTAAATTTAAATACCTTTCAAAAACAATCAAAAAATGAAATTCTTAGTAAGGCATTTGATAGTCATTCAAAGGGACATATTCTGGAAGCTGAAAAATACTATAGGTATTTAATTAAAAAAGGTTTTAATGATCCAGGAATATATTCAAATTATGGAGTGATTCTAAAACGCAGAGGAGATACTGATAAAGCAATAAAGTTATATCAAAAATGTATAGAAATTTTTCCAAATAGTTCAGAAGCATATAATAATTTAGGAAATATTTATAAAGATTTAGGTAAAATAAAAGAATCAGAAAAATATCATAGAAAAGCCATAGATATTGATTCTGAGTTTGCTGAAGCTAATAATAATCTAGGCAACACATTGAAAACGCTTGGTAAACTAGAAGAGGCTGAAAAATATTTCCTAAAAGCAATAAAAATAAATCCAAACTACATAGCAGCTTATAACAATCTTGGAAGTACATTAATAGCTCTTGGAAAATTAAGTGAAGCTGAATTATTTACCAGAAAAGCAATTAAATTAAATACAAATTTAGCAGAGGCTCATATAAATCTTGGAAACATAATGATCGCACTTAATAGATTACACGAGGCAGAATTATCAATTTGCAGAGCCATTGATATTGATCCTAAAAACAAGAAATTCAAAAGTAATCTGTTAGCATTACTAACCATATATGACCCTAAAGAAACTGAGAGGAACAAATTATATAAGATTAATATTGATTATAAGGAAATAAATCTAAATATTGATCAGAAAAGATATATATGTAATAACCAAGTCAAAAAATTATATTTAAAGGGTTTATCTCTATATAATGAAAACCAGTTAGATCTTGAAACACATCTAACCCAAATATATAAAAGCAAAGAACTAGAACTAAATTGCAAAAGACATATGTATATCTTTAATAAGCATAAAGTCATCCCGAAATTTTGTTTTAATTGCTTTAAAGTACAAGTTGAACTAGATTCAGTAATTGACTTAATTAAACTTTATTTAGTATTTAACAGTTTAAAGCTTAAAAACAATAATACTAGAAAATGTTTTATAGAAATGAGACCAAATATTTCTGGGTTTTATAAAGGTCTAATTTATTGTGAAGACTTAGAGGAAGCAAATCAAATATCTAATCAATTAAATTTAGAAATTCAAAAGAATATAAGTATAGATCTGAAATCAAAAGTGAAACATGGATGTTCAGAGTATTCTCTGGAGTATCCTGCGTTTAAAGAAATCAACAAAGATGAAAATAAAGTAATGAGCTATAACAAGAATTGGAGGATATTGGAAGAAGAATTTGATAGAGAGAATAGATTTTGGAGTAAAGAAAAAACCTCGATTAAAGGATTTAATCTAAATAACTTTCTTATAATACGAAACTGGATTGGATATGCACAAATAATTGAAGATAAAACTGTAGAAACAATAACTGATGAGAAAATAAGTTTGCCAAAAAGATTTTTTTCTATAAAAAGAAAAAAAACATATAAAAATAAATAAAATTAGATACACTACTAACACTAGAAGAAGGTTTAATCCTATAATAAATTAGGTTAAGATACTTAGAGGAAATGGAAGAATCTGTAAATGAAGAAAGGAGAAATAAAAACCAAGTAAAAAAATTCCCAGTACCATTTTCTATCGACGAAAATAATCAATATATAAATATAACTACTAATAATTTTCACCCTAAATTAACAAATAAACAACTAGTTAAAAAAGCAGTAAACCTGCATCTCAAAGGCAATCTTCAAGCAGCTGCAAGATATTATCAAGACTGTATTGATAGAGGAATTGATGATGCAAGAGTTTACTCTAATTATGGAACAATACTTAAAGATCTTTTTAAATTAAAAGCTGCTGAAATATTGACCCGTAAAGCTATTAAATTAGATCCTAATTTAGCAATGGCTCATAATAATCTTGGTAATATTTTGAAGGAACAAGGTAATCTAAAGGAAGCTGAACTATCTATAAGAGAAGCAATTAAAATAGATCCTAAGATACCCTTAGCACATAGCAATCTTGCACTAATATTAAAATCAACTGGAAAGTCAAAAGAAGCTGAAAAATACCAAAAGAAAGCCTTGGAAATAGATCCAAATTCCAATACATTTTTTTACTATTCTGGATGCTTATTTGAAAATAATAAATATGAAAATATTTTGAAAAATCTCGAAAATGCAATAGATTTGGCAGAGAATGAACATGAGAAAGCTTATATATATTCTGCAATGGAATCAACAATTAAAGAAAAAAGTATATCAATAAATGATTCTAATATTGTTGAATCAGAAGAAACGAATGTTCTAAACGATAAAAAAAATAATAGATTAATTATAAATAGACCAGTTGAAGATAAATTATTATCTCATTTATATAGTATAAAGAAAAAAGCCCTCGATGATACCGGTGATATTAGATATGGAGATGGTTTCTGTTATGAAAATTTTAACTTTTTTGAGGAGGATACTTCATCAATTATATCAAATTTTAAAAATGATATAATAAAGATTTGCAAGAAAGAATTAGGTGTACAAAAAATATTTATAAGTGAATCATTTTTTAATATTTTCAAATCTGGTTCTGGCGCAAATCCACACACTCATATTGGCGAAAGAGATGAATATTTTAAATTAAGTAAATACAAGTTTTCATTAATTTATTATCTTGATATTGGTGATCAAGCAGGTAATGATCCTGGAATACTTAAATTAACAAATCCCGAGGAAAATATTTTACCCGTTAAAGGTATGCTGCTCATCATAGGTGCAGGAAGAAAGCATTCAGTTTCATATAAAGGCAATAAAGACAGAGTGATAATTGGTACTAACTTCTATGGCTTCTAGGATAAATATACTGAAACTAAATGAAGTATTATCCTTAATTAATTGTATCCAATCTTATAGAAGTAATAAATTTTAAAAAGAAGATATTATAATTTAAAGATCAAAAAAATAAACACTATTTATTATAAAACTAAATTAATAGCCACAAAGAATTAAAAATATACTAAAATAGAAGATAATTTAAATCAATAAGGTGTTTAAAAATAATGATATTTAGCTTATAATGATTACTAGATCAAGGAAGATAAAGTGTCGTTTTCTCCAGAGAAAGAAAATCAAAGTCCCAAAAAAGCTGAAGTATTTACGATACCTGTCTCTTTGAATTCAGCAGAAAAAAATACGGTTATAAATACAAATAGTCAAGATTTAAATTCAAAAGATCAGATTATTAAGCTAGGGTTAGATGCACATAGTAAAGGCAAGCTTATAGAGGCATCAAAGTATTATAAAGCTTTCATAAATAAGGGTTTAAAAGATAGACGAGTTTTCTCCAATTATGGAATTATATTAAAAGAATTTGGCAGACTAGAAGAGTCAGAAATACTACTTCTCAAGGCAATTGAAACTGATTCAAATTTTGCATTAGGTTATTACAATCTAGGAATCATATATCTAGATCTTAACAAGATTTCAGATGCAGAAAAAGTAACTCGTAGAGCAATTGAAATTGATCCTAACCTCGCTATAGCTCATTTTAGTCTGGGTAACATTTTTCGTGAAAAAGGAGATCTCAAAGATGCTGAAACATCAACGCGTCAGGCAATCAAACTAAAACCTGATTTCGCAGATGCTTTTATTAATCTTGGAACGATTTTGAAAGATCTTGGGAAAATAGATGAAGCTGAGTTAATGACTCTAGAATCAATTAAACTTAATCCCAAAATCGGCAGAGCTTATAATCTCTTAGGCTTAATTCTTTTAAGGAAGGGACAATACAACTTAAGTCTAAATAATTTTTATAAGAGCGCAGAAGTACTAAGAGGAAAACATACTGAATTTACTAATGAATTAAAATTCAAGACAATTAGCAGAGCGAAAATACAACATGATATTGAACAATTTGAATATCTAGTATCTAAAGGTTATGAAACTGAAAAATTCAGTTCTCTCACCCATCTATATAAAAAGGTAGAAAATGAAATTGATTGGCCCTCAGAAACTAAATTAATCACCCTCAGCACTAAGCATCAAAATCTTCTCAGAGACAGTTATAACCGTATAATTCATAGAATTGAGACGCCAAGATTAAATGACTCAGCAGTGAACAAATCCTTAAATATTGAGAAAATCACAAATGATTATTTTAAACATAGTTTTGGTTTAACTCATATTGATAATTTCTTAAATAATTCAGCACTAGAAGCTCTTCGAAAGTTTTTCTTGGGAAGCACAATTTGGTTTGATATCAAAGGAGGTGGCTACATAGGGGCATATTTAAGGGAGGGTTTAGCTAATCCATTACTTATACAAATAGCTGAAGAACTAAGAAATGATTTTCCAAAAATATTTAAAGATTATTATATTAATGAAATATGGGCTTATAAATACGACAGCCGAGCAAAAAATCCAAATTCTTCACTTAGTGGAATAAACGTTCACGCAGACTTCGCAGCAATAAATGTAAATTTTTGGATCACTCCAAGTAAGGCAAACTTAAATCCAAAATCTGGTGGCCTAATTGTTTATGATGTAGAGGCGCCAAAGGAATGGAATTTTAATTCTTACAATAATGATATTGAAAAAATAAAGAAAGAGTTAAAAAAAAGCAAGGGAGAAACAAAAGCTATTCCATATAAAGGAAATAGAGCAGTTGTTTTCAATTCTAATTTATTTCATGAAACTGATACCTATACATTTAAGGAAGGATACGAAAATCGGCGAATTAATATCACAATGTTATTTGGGAATAGAAAAGATCAATAATTAATTTTTAATAATAATTAAAAATATCACTTATACAAGAGAAAAGAAATAGACATATAAAACAATTTTTAAAGATAAACATAATAATTTCTCAAAAACTGTACTACTAAACTTTTACGACTATAAATAATCCTGAAAAATACTTAGCTTAATAAAATAAAGTTATAGTAAAATATTTTAATATAATGAAAGAAATTTCAAATTTCAGTGGAACTCTCAAAGGGAAATAAAAGAGATCAGCATAGAATCAATACATATCCTGTACCATTTTCGATAGGTAACTATCAAAATGATTCGATAAGTTCAAAAGAGGATCTTCTTGCTTTAGCCTTCAAAGCTCATCACGAGGGAGAAATAGAACAAGCAATAAATTATTATGAATACATAATAGATAAAGGATTAGAAGATTATCGAATTTTATCTAATTATGGATCAATTCTTAAGGATCTAGGTAAAGTAAAAGAAGCAGAGTTATATCTTCAAAAATCAATTAAAAGTAATCCTAATTTTGATTACTCTCATCATAATTTAGGAACTTTATTAATTGATATAGGAAGACTTAAGGAAGCAGAAATATATCTTAGAAAAGCTATTAATATTAATCCAAGTTCGACAGAGTCATATAATAATCTAGGCACTTTATTAATAGATTTAGGAAAACCAGAAGAAGCTGAATTATGTTTACGAAAAGCTATTAATATTAATCCAAATTTTGAAAATGCTCATATCAATCTTAGTAATATTTTGAAAGATAATAATAAATTAGAAGAAGCAGAATTGTCACTAAGAAAAGCTATTGAAATTAATCCTAACTCTGCTGAGGCTCATTCTAATCTTGGTAATATTTTAAAGGAGCTTGGAAAGTTAAAAGAAGCAGAACTATCACTCATTAAAGCAATTAAAATTAAACCTGACTATGCCAGTGCATATTCTAATCTAGGAATATTATTAAAGGATCTTGGTAAATTAGATAAAGCTGAAGACTTATTTCTTAGTTCAATTAGAATAGATCGTAACTTTGCAAAAGGATACTATTCTTTATCAACACTTGAATGTTCAAAAAATAATAAAATTTGGCATCCTCAACTCTTTTCAGAAAGTATTTTACATAATAAATCAGTCAAAGATAAAGTTGATATTTATTTCGCTAGAGCAAATATACAACATAAGAAAAAGAATTACAAATCAAGTTCTGAATACCTAAATTTGGCTAATGATTTAAAAATTCTTATTAAACCTTCTAAATCGGAACTACTAATTAATAAATCCAGACTATTACTTGAAGAAACTTACAAAAACGAAACTATTGAAAAAGAAAATAATAACTATAATGAAAGCATTTTTATTGTAGGGATGCCAAGAAGTGGATCAACATTGATAGAATCTATTATTAGCATGAATAAAATGATTGTTGATTTAGGTGAGATAAATACCCTCGAAGAATCCTATATAGCATATAATAATAATAATAATAAACTATCTCTTTCTGAATTATATTTTGAAAATATAAAGTATTTAAATCATGAGCAAATAATCACAACTAATAAATGTCTCTACAACTATCAATATGCAGGTATGATTGCCATGAAAATGCCAAAAGCAAAAATCATTCATTGCTTTCGTAATCCATTAGACAATATTCTTTCAATTTATCGAGCACATTTTGCCGTGGGAAATGAGTACTCATCTTCCTTAATTGATTGTGCAAAGGTTTATACAGATCAGGATATGATAATGACAGAATATAAGAATAGATTTCGATCAAAAATATATGATCTTAATTATGATTTATTAGTAGCAAATCCTAGTCAAGAGATCAAATCTTTGATCTCTTGGCTAGGTTGGGAATGGGACAATTCTTATCTAATGCCTCATTTAAATAAAAGATCAGTCTCAACAGCAAGTAGTGTTCAAGTCCGTTCACCAATTAATTCAAAATCAGTTGGAGGATGGAGAAATTACAAAGAGATGCTTCAACCAGTAATTCAAATAATTAATAAAGTTGAAAAATATCGTGACATAATATATTAATATCAAATAAATATTTTTAAATATAATAGTAGGAATATAGGATTACAAAATAATCACAGAGTTAGTAAATTGTTTTACTTTTAAATTCTTAATTATTCCATGAAGGATTGACTATTTATAAATTCTATTACATTAGAATAAAAATTGATAAATTTATTT
Organism: Prochlorococcus sp. G4PB17; assembly: GCF_059772445.1. NCBI lineage: Bacteria > Bacillati > Cyanobacteriota > Cyanophyceae > Synechococcales > Prochlorococcaceae > Prochlorococcus > Prochlorococcus sp. G4PB17. The sequence goes on from NZ_CM186288.1 coordinate 1,100,607, forward strand.
CTATATAGAGAAATCAAAAGGTATAGTTGAATAAAAAAATGATTTAGATAGAATAATTATCTAAATTATCATATTTAGATTGAAATTAATGATAGCATCAGCAAAAATACTTTTTGATCAAAAAAGGTATCTTGAAACAATTGATACTTGCAATAAAATTCTATCTTTGGATCAAAGTTCAATAGATGCTTTAAAGCTAATAGCAAAATCTTTTTTAGAATTAAGAAGATACGAAGAATCCCGTACATATTTTAAGAAAGTACTTACACTTAATGCTCTTGATTATGAAGCAATTAAAGATATCGGAAATACATATCAAGCTATTGGTGATTCTAATAATGCAAAAAAATATTATAAAAAATCTATAGCTATTAATAATTCTTATGCTCCAGCACTAACTAATCTTGGAAGTATTGAACTCACCAAAGGAAATAAACACGAAGCATTATCTTTATTCATCAAATCAACAGAATCTGATCCTAAACTTGCTTCTGCTTGGGGAAATTTAGCCAATTGTTATATTAAATTTGGAAAAATAAAAAAAGCTGAAATCTCCATTCTTAAAGCAATAGATCTAAATCCCAATCTTTTTAACTTACATTTCCTTCTTGCAAATATCCTCATTGCGCAAAAGAAACTACAAGAAGCAGTTGAACCTCTACGCAAAACAATTGAGCTAAAAAACGATTTCTTTCAAGCTCATTTAAACCTTGGGGCAATTTTAAAAGACTTAGGAAAACTCAAAGAAGCTGAGTATTATTGCCGTAAAGCAATAGATCTAAATCCCAATCTTTTTAACTTACATTTCCTTCTTGCAAATATCCTCATTGCGCAAAAGAAACTACAAGAAGCAGTTGAACCTCTACGCAAAACAATTGAGCTAAAAAACGATTTCTTTCAAGCTCATTTAAACCTTGGGGCAATTTTAAAAGACTTAGGAAAACTCAAAGAAGCTGAGTATTATTGCCGTAAAGCAATAGAGTTAAATCCCAATCTTTTTAACTCACATTTTCTTCTTGCAAATATCCTCATTGCGCAAAAGAAACTACAAGAAGCAGTTGAACCTCTACGCAAAACAATTGAGCTAAAAAACGATTTCTTTCAAGCTCATTTAAACCTTGGGGCAATTTTAAAAGACTTAGGAAAACTCAAAGAAGCTGAGTATTATTGCCGTAAAGCAATAGAGTTAAATCCCAATCTTTTTAACTCACATTTTCTTCTTGCAAATATCCTCATTGCGCAAAAGAAACGACAAGAAGCAGTTGAACCTCTACGCAAAACAATTGAGCTAAAAAACGATTTCTTTCAAGCTCATTTAAACCTTGGGGCAATTTTAAAAGACTTAGGAAAACTCAAAGAAGCTGAGTATTATTGCCGTAAAGCAATAAATATTAATCCTAATTTAACAGAGGCTCATTATAATTTGGGAAATATATTGAGAGATCTTGGTAATTTAAAAGAAGCAGAATTTTCAATTCGCAAAGCTATTAAATTAAATCCTAATTTCACTGATGCTTATCTCAGTCTAGGAAATATATTAAGAGATCTTGGTAAATTACAAGAAGCAGAATTATCACAAAAAAAAGCAATCGAATTGAATCCTCATTTTGCAGAAGCCTATTCGAATCTTGGCATCATTTCGAAAGATCTTGGTAAAGTAGAAGAAGCTGAGTCATTACAAAGAAAAGCGATTGCATTGAATCCTGATTTAACAGAAGCTCATTTTAATCTAGGTAATGTATTGAGAGATCTTGGTAATTTAAAAGAAGCAGAATTATCAACTCGCAAAGCTATTGAATTAAATCCTAATTTTGCTGATGCTCATCTCAGTCTAGGAAATATATTAAGAGATCTTGGTAAATTAGAAGAAGCAGAATTATTACAAAAAAAAGCAATCGAATTGAATCCTCATTTTGCAGAAGCTTATTCCAATCTTGGCATCATTTTGAAAGATCTTGGTAAAGTAGAAGAAGCTGAGTTATTACAACGAAAAGCAATTGAATTAAAATCTGATTTGACTGAGGCTCATTATATTCTTGGGAAAATGTTATTAAGACAAGGAAAATATTTTGAAGGTATTAAAGAACTGAAGGAAGGAGAAGGATTTATTGAATTTGACCTGATAAATGGGGTGGCTATAAAATAATCACAGAAAAAATCTATAAAATGAGACGAGCCCCATTAGGCAAATCTAATCTTAGTCCTAACTTTATTGGCTCATGGATAATCGAACCTTTGTTATGCGATCAAATAATCGAATACTATGAAAAAAATAAACAAAGACAAAGCCAAGGTAAGACCTCTGGAGGCTTAAAACTAGATACTAAAGATAGAAAAGATATAGCTCTTTCACCAAAAGAATTAACTCTCCCAGAAAACGAAGTATTTAAAATATATTTCGAAAATTTATTTGAATGCTATAAAGACTACTCTAAACAATGGCCATTTTTATCAGGTATAGTTAATAAATTAGATATTGGAACTTTTAATATTGGAAAATATATGCCAGGACAACACTTTCAAAAAGTACATTGTGAAAGGACTGGTTTAAGCAATCTTCATAGACTACTAGCTTTTATGACTTACTTAAATGATGTTGATGATGGCGGTTCAACATATTTCAATCATTATGATCTGGATATAAAGCCCAAGAAAGGTTTAAGTTTACTATGGCCAGCTGAATGGACGCACTCTCATAAAGGAAACATACTAAAATCAGGAGTAAAGTATATAATTACTGGTTGGCTAACATTCCCTAAATAAAAAATTAAAGATAAAATAATAATTAATTAAATAATTTATTTACAACATAAAAATCATGAAAATTTTAGTGATTCGAGAGTGCCAATATCAAAGTTTTTTCAAGCTATTTAAATATATCAAGACATTGAAAGATTACTAGATACTTATATATATTTGAGAAAAGGGAGATGTGAAAAAGATCATCATAACAGATTTCACTACGAGATGACGGACCGAAGAGTTAGATCTAAAGATTAAAAATTGAGCTCAATTTGTCTAAATATTAATTAAGAGCAATTAAGCTTATTAATGGCTAAAGAGAATAAAAGCCTGATATATTGGAAAAAATGATATCCTTTTGTTTCTTGGACGCCAACATAGATTTAGCTCAATCGCTCTTTGAAAAAGATAAATATCAAGAAGCAATTGATACTTGTAAGAAAATATTGGCTAAGAATAACACCTCCATAAAAGCTATAAAGTTAATAGCAAAATCTTTCTTAGCTTTAAGAAAGATAGATATTGCTCGTTCATATTTAAATAAAGCTCTAAAAATGAAACCAGATGATTATGAAGTAATTAAAGACCTGGGTAATACCTACCAAGCCATTGGGGATCTTAATAGTGCTAAAACCTATTATCAAAGAGCAATAGAGATTAATAGGGATTATGCTCCGGCGCTAACAAATCTTGGTAGCATTGAACTATCCTTGGGTAAAAAACAACAGGCAATATCTTTATTAATAAAAGCCACTAAATGCGACTCTCAATTAGCTCCAGCTTGGGGAAATCTAGCCAATGCTTATCTACAATTAGGAAAAAACAAAGAAGCGGAATCATCCATACGCAAAGCAATAGATCTCCATCCAAATCTCTATCATTCATATTTACTTCTTTCCTCAATACTTATTAAGCAAAAAAAACTAGAAGAAGCTGAATTGTCACTTCGCAAAACTATTAGTCTTAAACCTGATGTCTTTCAGGCTCATCTAAACCTTGGAACAGTTTTAAAAAACTTAGGGAACCTTCAAGAAGCTGAAAATTCTACTCGGAAGGCAATGGAACTGAATTCCAATTTATTTAATTCTCATTTTCTGCTTGCCACAATACTCACTGGGAGAAATAAACTAAAGGAAGCTGAATTATCGCTTCGCAAAACGATTAAACTTAAACCTGATTTCTATCAAGCACATCTAAACCTTGGAACAGTTTTAAGGAACCTAGGGAAGCTTAAAGAAGCTGAATTTTCCACTCGAAAAGCGATTGAAATCAAACCTGATCTAGCCGAAGCGCATTCTAATCTTGGAGATTTACTGAGAGAGCTTGGAAACTTAAAAGAATCAGAAGTATCAATGCGCAAAGCAATTGATATTAATCCTAATAATGCCAATGCTCATTACATTCTTGGAAATACCTTGTACCAGTTAGGAAAATTAAAAGAAGTTGAGTTACATCAACGAAAAGCAACTGAGCTTAAACCTGATTTCGCAGCTGCACATCACAATCTAGGAAAAGTACTAAGAAAGCTTGGCAAATATAAAGAAGCAGAGTTTCATACCAGAAAAGCAACTGAGCTTATACCTGATTTAGCAGAAGGTCATTTGAATCTTGGCGATATATTAAAAGATCTTGGCAAATATAAAGAAGCAGAGTTTCATACCAGACAAGCTATTGAAATTAATAAAAATTTCGCCATGGCTTATACAAATCTAGGCAGCATATTAAATATACTTGGTAAAAAAGAAGAAGCTGAAAAAATATTACTTAAATCATTAGAATTAGATCCTAATTGTCCAACAGCTCATTCTAATCTAGGAGCCATAATGGAACACCAAGGGAAAGATATTGAAGCAAGAAAATTATTTAAAAAAGCATCTCTACTAGCTCCAGAAAATCTTAGCTTTAAAATTAATTCGGTACTTTATTTATCTTCAATCCCTTTTAGTAATAAACATATTGAATCAGAGAGAAAAGAATATGTAAAGCAAATATCCTTATTGAATGAGAACAAAGATTTAATCTTCAAAGGTCAAATTTTTACTACAAGTATGTTCTATTTAGCTTATCATAATAAGCAAGATGACAAAAATATACTAATGAAATTATCTAAAGTTTTATCTTCAAAGAACGGTATCGTAAATAGAAATTTTAATAAAAATAAGCAGCTCCTTAACTACAAAAAAAGAAAAAATATTCGTCTAGGTGTTTGCTCAGACTATTTATACCAGCATTCTGTAAGCAACTTTTTCGGGAATATCATAAAAAATATTGCTACTGCTGGTATTGAAGTATTGATATTTAGAGGACCTAATGCAAGAGAAGATTCCCACAGCAAATCTATCGATGCACTTGCTACTGAGGTTATACGAATGCCTAGATGCATTCAAAGCTCATGTGATTTGATATTAAGTAGATCAATTGATATTCTTTTTTACGTTGATCTTGGGATGTCTCATTATACTTACTTACTCTCACTATCAAGATTAGCATTAGTACAATTCACCACTCTTGGTCATCCAAATACATCTGGATCAAATGAAATTGATTACTTCATTTCATGTGATGACTATGAAACCAATCACTCAGAAAGTTTCTATTCAGAAAATTTAATAAAATTAAGCAGAATACCTGTAAATTATACAATGCCTAAAATCAATATTACTAAAACTAAATTTAAATTCGAAAGTTTAAATATACCAGATAATTCTTTCTTAATAGGTATACCTCATTCTCCTTTTAAATTTCATCCAGATTATGATTTAGTTTTAGATAAAATATTAGAAGAAATACCACATGCTTTATTTTTCTTTGCAGATGGCATAAAAAAGAATGAAACGCTCCAATTAAAAGAAAGATGGAAAAATAATACAAAATTAATACTTCAAAAAACTATATTTTTTCCTAGAGTTAGCCTAAATGAATTTTTTCAAATAATAAAAGATTTAGATATAATATTGGATCCCTTTTATTTTGGTATGGGAAATACTTTTTATCAGTCAATGTGCTTTAATACACCTGTAGTTACTATGCCTACTAATCATATAAAGTCGAGACATGCATTCGCTGGATACAAACAAATGGGTATCAAAAATCCACCAATTGCAAGTTCACCATCTGAATATATATCAATATGCAAGAAATTAGCTTTCGACCATTCCTATAGAAATAATCTAAAATCACAAATCAATGATGAGTCAAGAAGCCGTATTTTTAATGATCAAAACATTTATCAAGAATATATTGAATTCTTCAATGCTTCACTTGATGCTGCAAAGTCAGATAAATTATTACCGACTAATTGGCAACCTAAATTAAATAAAAATAATCTCAGGGAGAGTTAGGAATAGCAATATAGTGCATAATAGAATAAGTTAAATCAGAAGCGAAAAAAAAATGGTCGAATCTACTGATAAAGATCTAAGTAGTAAGAATTTAACAAAAATAAAAACATTCACAGTTCCATTTGCCTTAAAGGAAATTAAAGAAAATATTACTGTCAAAACCAATACGCCTTCCAAACCTTCTAAAGAACAAATAATTAATCAAGCATTTAAATTTCACTCACAAGGAAATATCTTAGAAGCAGAAAAATATTATCAGTATTTCATCAATCAAGGGTTTGATGATCATAGAGTTTTTGCTAATTATGGCATAATTTTAAAAGATCAAAATAAACTAAAAGAAGCAGAATTATCCACTCGAAAAGCACTCAAACTCAATCCTGATTTTGCTAATGCTAATTATAATCTAGGACTTATATTAGTAGCTACTGGAAATTTACAAGAAGCAGAACAATCTACTCGAAAAGCAATTGAACTCAATCCTGATTTCGTAGAAGCTCATTCCAATCTAGGAAATATTTTGAGAGATCTTGGTAACTTACAAGACGCAGAGCGATCCACTCGAAAAGCAATTGAACTCAATCCTAATTTTGCAGAAGCTCATTCCAATCTAGGAAATATTTTGAGAGATCTTGGTAATTTACAAGAAGCAGAACTATCTACTCGCAAAGCAGTTGAACTTAATCCAAATTTCGCAGAAGCTCATTATAATCTAGGAGTCATTTTAAGTGATCTTGGAAATTTAGAAGACGCAGAATTATCTACTCGAAAAGCACTTGAACTCAAACCTAATAACGAAAATAGTCATAGAAGTCTTGGATATATTTTAATGAATAAAGGTAAACATTTAGAAGGGATAAAGCAGCTAAGAAAAGGAAGTGGATATATTATTTTCAATCATAAACTTTCAGAAGTTAATTTTCTTTCCCAATGAAAAGAGTCGCGAATAAAGTAGGTTCTTTAAAACCTAATTTTATTAATTCCTGGATGATAGAACCTCTCGCATTATGCGATAATTTAATAGACTATTTTGAATTACATAAAAGCAAACAAAGACAAGGAAATACATTTTCTGGAGTTGATAATGCAGTTAACAAGAATATAAAAGATAGTACAGATATCACGATTCATCCTAAGGACATTCTATTGCCAGGTAATGAAATCTTTAATCAATACTTTCATGAACTATTTGAATGTCATAAAGACTATATTTCTGAATGGCCTTTTTTAAAAGAAAGATCCGAGAATTTTGAAATTGGTGATTTCAACCTTCAACGATATGTACCTGGGCAACATTTCAAAAGTCTACATACCGAGCGGTTTTCTTTAGATAGCCTTCATCGTGTTTTTGTATTTATGACTTACTTAAATGATGTACAAGAAGGAGGTTCAACATATTTCAGTCATTATGATCTTGAAATTCAACCTAGAAAAGGATTAACCTTGATTTGGCCTGCCGAATGGACACATGCACATAAAGGAAATATTTTAAAAGCAGGCAATAAGTACATCATTACAGGTTGGATAAATTTTACTTTTTAATTGATAGGTTTCATAAAAAATATAGCTTCACAATTCACCAGTTTCAGAAACTCCCAGATCTAATGAATTAATTTTTTTAGATTCTAATTTCCTCAACCAATCAAATACCTCTATAAGAACTTTTCCCCAGTGGAAAAGCCATATAAAAAAAACCAATCGCCCCTACTCCCACCCACTATGTTATAAACTATTAATTAAGCGAGAGTATTCTCTTGCCTTTAATAAAGAGAATAAAATAGCAAACTCATTACCATAACTAAAAATTCTTGCTATACTCCATGAAATTATATAATTTCATAATTACAGCATGAAGGGATTAGGTAATAAAAAGAAAGGACAAAAGAACGTCTCTAAAATAGAAACAGTCACAGTTCCATTTGCTTTAAACGAAATTAAAGAAAATATTACTGCCAACACTAATAGAACTTCCAAACATTCTAAACCTTCTAAACCTTCTAAACCTTCTAAAAAACAACTAATTAATCAAGCATTTAAGTTTCACTCACAAGGAAATATCTCAGAAGCAGCAAAATATTATCAGTATTTCATAAATCAAGGGTTTGATGATCATAGAGTTTTTGCTAATTATGGCATAATTTTAAAAGATCAAAATAAACTAAAAGAAGCAGAATTATACACTCGAAAAGCACTCGAACTCAAACCCGATTTCGCTATTGCTAATTACAATCTAGGAGTTATATTAATAGCTATTGGAAATTCACAAGAAGCAGAACAATCTACTCGAAAAGCACTTGAACTCAATCCAAATTTCGTAGAAGCTCATTCCAATCTAGGAAATATTTTGAGAGATCTTGGTAACTTACAAGACGCAGAGCGATCCACTCGAAAAGCACTTGAACTCAATCCTGATTTCGTAGAAGCTCATTACAATCTAGGAAATATTTTAAGAGATCTTGGTAATTTACAAGAAGCAGAACAATCTACTCGAAAAGCACTTGAACTCAATCCAAATTTCGCAGAGGCTTATGACTTATTAGCCAAAATTTTAAATAATCTTCAAAATAGAGATCATTCGATTAAGTATCAAAAAAAATATTTCACTCTCAAAGCAAAAGATATTAATACTAAATCTAATATAGAAAATGTTATTGATTTATTTTCTAAGAAAATTGTAAGTCAAGATCACATTTATACTTTTTTTGATAACGCAGTAAACAATCATCTTATCAATAGCGATTCAAATGGAATTGACTATTCATATATTTTTGAATCCATAATTAAATCAAAGGATCAGCGTTTTATTAGTTATAAAGAAAGAAAAGCTATTACCCAAAACAAAAGACAGATAGATGATTTACCATTGATAATTTCTCAGGGTACTCATTCTCTGATCAATTGGAAAGAATATTCCTTGTATAAAACAGCAAATGATATGATTATATATTCGATGTTACTTAATGAGATAAGACCTGAAATAATTATTGAACTCGGGTCTGGCTCTGGTGGAAGTGCTGTTTGGATGGCAGATATTTGTAAGTCTTTAGAGTTAGATTGTAAGATTTTTAGCTATGATATTAAAAAACCAAGTTTCAATTACAATAATATTACTTTTATAGAGTTTGATATTAGTAAATTAGATATTAATGAGGGATTACCATTACTTAATTCTTTATATAATGAACGAATACTAGTAATCGAAGATGCACATGTTAATCTTTTATCTGTTTTATATACAGTAAATAAATTTCTTAAATCTGGAGATTATTTGATAATCGAAGACAGTCAAATTAAAGAAAAACAAATTGAGAAATTCACCAAAAATTACCCTGAAAGATTCATGCTAGATCAATATTACCTTGATTTTTTTGGGACAAATATGACATGTTCTTTTGACTCGATTTTCAAGGTGTTTTAATTACAAATCCTAGAATTTATATTTCCTCTATCAATTAAATCTTTCTGCAAGCACTATTTACTAGAAGATAAGATACAAAACTAGAAAAAATTTGGAGAGAAACATTCAAATATCTTTCGAGGTATATATCAATTATGAGTACATATAAGTAAATAAATAATATGCAATGTTTGAAACTCTTTATCTCTCTAAACCATTACTATAACTTTATATATATGATCCTGGTAACGCATGAGAAGCTCTAATACTAAAAAGAACGTAGAGATAGTCCTTTGGTGGCGAACCATAATGCACTGCAGCGGAAGAGGATGAACTAATTAACCGAGAAACAGCAATATTTACCCTAAGCAGAAACCATATTAAGTAAGAAAGTTACAGTAGAAGAGTTTTCGCGAAACTCTTTCTATAGGTTAAAGGACAAACTAATTTAAATGACTTCAATAAAGTATTTTATTGGGAAAAAGTTCTTTTTATGAAGCAATTAATCTTTCATATAACTCTATGAGTTAAATTACAATAATCTCAGTAAGAATTTCAAATGGCAATTAAAGTAAATAGTAGACTTACTATAATTAGAATTTCTTAGTACATAATGGTATCTAGGAATAAAAAGCAAGGAAACAAGAAAGTCACTAAGATTAAAACATTTCCAGTTCCATTCGCTTTAGAAGAAAAAAAAGAATATGTAACTATTAATAGAAATAGCCCTTCTAAACAAACTAAAGAACAAATAATTAATCAAGCATTTAAGTGTCATTCACAAGGCAATATTTCAGAAGCAGCGAGATATTATCAATATTTCATTAATCAAGGTTTTAATGATCATAGAGTTTTTTCTAATTATGGAATAATTTTAAAAAGTCTTGACAAGTTAGAAGAAGCAGAAGTCTCATACCGCAAAGCTATTGAAATCAAAACTGATTACGCAGAGGCGCATTACAATCTGGGAAATGTATTGAGAGATCTTGGCAAATTACAAAAAGCAGAAGTCTCATACCGCAAAGCTATTGAAATCAAAACTGATTACACAATGGCGCATTTCAATCTGGGAAATGTATTGAGAGATCTTGGCAAATTACAAAAAGCAGAAGTCTCATACCGCAAAGCTATTGAAATCAAAACTGATTACACAATGGCGCATTTCAATCTGGGAAATGTATTGAGAGATCTTGGCAAATTACAAGAAGCAGAAATCTCATACCGTAAAGCAATTACACTTAATCCTGATTACGCAATAGCACATTCAAATCTGGGAATCATTCTGAACGGTCTTGGCAAATTACAAGAAGCAGAAATCTCATACCGTAAAGCAATTACACTTAATCCTGATTACGCAATAGCACTTTCAAACCTGGGAAATGTATTGAGAGATCTTGGCAAATTTCAAGAAGCAGAAATCTCATACCGCAAAGCAATTGAAATAAATCCTCATTTCGCAGAAGCACATAATAATCTGGGAATCGTATTAAAAGATATTGGCAAATTCCATGATGCTATAAATCACTTCAAGAAAGCCATAGAATTAGACAATGAGTTATCAATAGCGAAGACTGGATTAATTGAATCCAAAGGAATCATATGCGACTGGAGTGAGCAGAAAGCTCAAGCTATTTGGCTGGATACACTTGGAATTAAAGGAGCAGCTATAACCCCAATGTGTTTACTTTATCTCGAGGATAATCCATTAAAACAATTAAAAATAGCGAAGAAATTATACAAAGAAAGATACACAAAAATATCAAAACCTATAGCTAATTTTAAAAATAAAAAAATTCATATTGGTTATTTCTCCGCTGATTTTAGAGCTCACCCAATGATGTTTTTAATGGGTTCTATGTTTAAGTTACATGATAAATCTAAGTTCAAAGTATACTTATACTCATTTGTAAAGAAAGAGGATCAGTATACTAAAATAGCTAGAGATTCAGGTTGTATATTCAGAGATATAAAAGAATTAAATGATATTGAAGCAGTTGAATTAGCCAGAAGTGATCAATTAGATATAGCTATTGATCGTATGGGATATTGTTTAGGAAACAGAATGAATATATTTTCTTATCGAGTAGCTCCAATACAAATCCATTATATGGCTTATCCTGGAACTCTTGGAAGTGATAATATTGATTATCTGATTGCTGATAAGGTAATAATTCCAAAAGGATATGAAAAATTTTATAAAGAAAAAATAATAAGAATGCCAAATTGCTATCAATGTAATGACGATACAAAAGAAATATGTAAAGAACCTATTTCTCGTAAGAATTTCAATCTTCCTGAGAAAGGATTTGTATTTACTTGTTTTAACGCTAATAAAAAGATCACTCCAAAAGAATTTAATATTTGGATGAGATTACTAAAAAAAATCAAAGGCAGTGTTCTTTGGTTATATAAATCTAATCAATATTCAAAAAACAATTTAATTTATGAAGCAGAAAAAAGAAATATTAATCCAAAAAGGATAATTTTCTCCAAACAATTGCCACAAGAAAAACATTTAGCGAGGCTTACTCTTGCAGATTTAGCACTCGATACTTTTAACTATAATGGTCATACAACAACCTCTGATGCTTTAAGGGTAGGCCTACCAGTTCTAACAAAAATAGGAGAAAGTTTTGCTGCAAGAGTCTCTGCTAGCATAATTACTTCTATGGGGATTCCAGAATTAATTACTAATACTGAAGAAGAGTATGAAGAGAAGGCTTTATATATAGCTAGAAATCCTAGTGAACTTAAAAGATTGAAATCTAAATTGGCCAAATCAAGAGAAATCTCATCTCTTTATAACTCAGAATTATTTACACGATCTCTAGAAGATAAATTCAAGGAATTAGTAAAACCCAATAGTCATTAAGTAAGACAATCATATTAGTAAAAATAATCCACTTGTTAGCGATGTTATTGGAATCCACCAGTTCGCCAATATCGTCATCACCATAATCACATTCATTATTTCCTTCACACTCCCCGCAGTTATGAAAGACCAAACCACCATAAAGTATTAGTTTCTAGCAGTTATCGTAGTATTGGAGGAAATTGTTCAGGCAATGCAAGCACGGGAGAATTACTTGGAGACGGCAGCGGATGGGAATGCACTAATAAAGGGAGATATACCTTTATTTCCCCCCACATTTCCCCCCACGCAGTAAAAATATTAATTAAGAACAATTCTTTTTATCAAGCAACTAATCAATCATCAAGCATTATTAGTTAAGTATCAATAATCTCAGGAAGAGGTTCAAATGGCACTTATAGTTAGTAGTAGAATTACTACATACAGTAGTTCTTAGAAGATAATGGAACCTAGTGATAAAGCTCTCGATAAAAAGAATACACCTCAAGTCCAAACATTTGCAGTTCCATTTCCTTTAAGAGAAAATCCAGAAAACTTAACTATTACTACTCATACTCCTTCTAAACCTTCTAGAGAACAAATAATAAATCAAGCAATTCAATTTCAACTAAAAGGAAATATTCTAGAAGCAAGAAAATATTATCAGTATTGCATAAATCAAGGTTTTAATGATCACCGAGTTTTTTCTAATTATGGAATAATTTTACAAGGTCTTGGTAAATCACAAGAAGCAGAATTATCGACTCGCAGAGCTATTGAACTCAATCCTAATTTCGCTAATTCTCATTCCAACCTAGGATACATCTTGAGAGATCTTGGAAAATTACAAGAAGCAGAATTATCGACTCGTAAAGCTATTGAACTTAATCCTAATTACGCAGAAGCTAATTACAATCTGGGAATCATATTGAGGGATCTAGGCAAATTAGAAGAAGCAGAATTGTCATACCGAAAAGCAATTGAAATTAAACCTGATTACGCAGAGGCTAATTACAATTTGGGAATCATATTGAAAGATCAGGGTAAATTAAAAGACGCAGAATTTTCATACCGTAAAACAATTCAAATTAAACCTGATTACGCAGAAGCTTATTCCAATCTGGGAATCATATTGAAAGATCAGGGTAAATTAAAAGACGCAGAATTTTCGTACCGCAAAGCAATTGAACTCAGACCTGATTTCGCAGAGGCGCATTTCAATCTGGGAGTCATATTGGAAGATCTTGGTAAATTAGATCAAGCTCTTTTATGTTTTGAGGCAGCAATTGATATTAATAAAAATCTTGAAAGTGCTCTAGAAGGAATAGGCAAGGTACTTTTAAAGATAGGTAATCATTCTGATGGTATTCTTAAACTAAGAGAAGCTGTTGGTTCCATCAGTTTTAATCATAAAAAATCCTCTATAACAATTAATTAAATGAAAAAAATAGCAATAGATTCAGGAAATAAAAATCCAAACTTTATTGGCTCTTGGACTATAGAACCAATATCGATTTGTGACGATCTCATCTCATACTTTGAACTTAATATTTCAAAACAAAAAAGTGGTATAGCAGGAAATAGTTTAAATCCCGATATAAAAGATAGCGTTGATATTACAATTAAGCCTAAAGAGATTATTCTTCCTGGTAATGAGACTTTTAAATTATATTTTGATCAACTTTTTGAATGCTATAAAGACTATATAGAGGACTGGACTTTTCTAGAGCAAATATCTGAAAGATTAGAGATTAGTTCTTTTAATTTACAAAGATATAAACCTGGACAACATTTTAAAAAAATACATACAGAAAGATTATCTTTGGATAGTCTTCACCGTATTTTTGCTTTTATGACTTATTTGAATGATGTTCAAGAAGGAGGGTCAACATATTTCAGTCATTATGATCTTGAGATACAACCAAAAAAAGGATTAACTTTAATTTGGCCTGCTGAATGGACTCACGCACATAAAGGCAATATACTTAAAGCAGGTTCAAAATATATCATTACGGGTTGGATGAATATTTGCTAATTAATTTTGGCATTATATTAATTGACTCTCATTATTAGTAGCTGAGGAGAAAGTAAAGTGACTGAAGTAAAAACATTCACTGTTCCATTTGATTTAGGAAAAATCAAAGAAAACATAACTATTACTACCAATACTCCTCCCAAACCGTCTAAAAAAGAAATAATTAATCAAGCATTTAAGTTTCATTCACAAGGAAACATCTCAGAAGCAGCAAAATATTATCAATATTTCATAGATCAAGGTTTCAAAGATCACAGAGTTTTTTCCAATTACGGAGTCATATTTAGCAATCTTGGAAAATTAAAAGAAGCAGAAATCTCATACCTCAAAGCAATTGAAATTAAACCTAATGACGCAAGTGTCCATTACAATCTGGGAATAATATTGAATGATCTTGGTAAGTTACAAGAAGCAGAAATCTCATACCTTAAAGCAATTGAAATTAAACCTGATCACCTAAAGGCTCATTACAATCTGGGAATCATATTGAAAGATCTTGGCAAGTTACAAGAAGCAGAATTATATACTCGCAAAGCAATTGAACTTAATCCTAATTTCGTAGATGCCTATTTAAATCTGGGAAACATATTGAAAGATCTTGGCAAGTTACAAGAAGCAGAATTATATACTCGCAAAGCAATTGAAATCAAACCTGATTACGCAGAGGCACATTCCAATCTTGGAAACATATTGAATGATCTTGGCAAACTAAAAGAATCTATTTTATGCTACGAAGAAGCGATGTGTCTTGATAAAAACCTTGATGAAGCAAAAGCAGGTCTAGGCAGCATCCTATTGAAGACTGGTAAGTTGCGGGAGGGCCTACTTAGAATAAGAGAAGCAAATGGGTCCATTAATTTTAATTATAAAAACTCTAATATCATCATTAATTAAATGAAAAAAGTTTTCATAGAAACAAATAATCTAAATCCTCATTTTATTGGATCTTGGAATCTGGAACCATTTTCTATATGTGAAGATCTTATTAACTATTTTGAACTCAATTTAGTCAAGCAAAAGAAAGGAAGAACAATAGGTGGCGTTGATACTAATCAAAAAGATAGTATTGATATTTCGATTAAACCGAAAGAAATTACTCTCCCTGGCAATGAAGCATTTAAGGCTTATTTCGAAAAACTTTTTGAATGCTATAAAAACTACATAGAAGAATGGCCTTTTTTAGAAGATTTAGCTCAAAAATTAGAAATTGGTTCCTTCAATCTTCAAAGATATAAACCTGGCCAACATTTTAAAGCAATACATACTGAACGACTAAGCATAGATAGTTGTCACCGTGTGTTTGCTTTTATGACTTTCTTAAATGATGTTGAAGAAGGTGGTTCAACGTATTTCAGTCATTATGATCTTGAAATACAACCAAGAAAAGGACTAACTTTAATATGGCCGGCTGAATGGACTCACGCACACAGAGGAAATATTTTAAGAAAAGGTTCAAAATATATCATTACTGGTTGGATCTGTTTTGCTAATTAATTTTTGATCGATATCATTTAAAACTTTTAACAAGATTTTTCTGTTCGGGTTTCTAAAAGCAAATAAATAATGGAAGATATGTGATTTTTTTGACTGACGGAAAGCATTTTTGATTTTCCTATCTTGTTGATCTGTCAACGAAGAAAACCCCGAAGTTTTTTCCTTCAGGGTTTTTTCTTGCTTAATCCTATTTCTCTTGGAGTAAAAACACCTGCTTGGTAGATGCTTTTTTAATGCCTTCAGTAATAAACAGACCAGATATATCCAACCAAGAAACTTCAATCCACCTCCACGAGAGTGAAAACTATTGACATACCTGAGATCTCTCTCCTACTGAGTTCTTAAAATCCCCCCTCTACATTTCCGATCTCTTTAGCACACTTATGGAAGGGAAGGGACTTTCTGTTCTTCTAATCCTTATGTGCTACTGCGTTATTTCTGTTTTATGAACTTATACGAACTCGCCTGAACCAATAAAGAACGAAGAGGGAGGACAGTTGAGTCAAGCTAAGTGGACTTTGATGGAGAAGCATACCGCAAGTTGATTAGATTTTGGCGTTATTCCACCCAACACATTTTAAATGTTATTTAAGGAGCACGATTACACTCTAAAATATACTTTCAAGATGAAGAGAGGGAGTCAAGATCGCTGAAGCAGTAGAGTCCCTTTCTCAATGCAAAAAATTAAGGTTTCCAATACGCATCCCATTCATCCTGAAGTTCTTTGTGCGATAAAGAGTTGTAGAAACCTCTCCACTTCTTTTCTGAATTTGCGTCAGTTGCACTCAATGACACCATTAGATCTATTGTTTCTTCTTTGGTAAAGGATTTGCCTTGATTTGATTTGAATATCACTTACGAAGCAATCTCTTCCCAAGGATCACGTGAAGATAGCTCCTGAAATGGTATCAATTTAAAATCACCTCTCCTGATACCACGACAGATTAATCCATTTGGATGTTCTCTCTTAAATATTTCAACTGCATCTTGTTTTCGTTCTGATGGAATAGTGACTTTATAAATCACATCACCTGAATCACGAATCTTATAAACAAAGTTCCAATCATATTCTTTAATATCCATTTTCAATTAACTACTTACTTATTATTGTTTTAACTCACTTTGGTCTGATGAACCAATTACACAAATGGAAACAGGTGTTTTGTCTCATGTCCCAATAATTAGGTTTGGTTAGAAATGGGTTGGAGTTCTAGCACTTGTCTTCCCGTAGGTCAGGGAAGTGGTTAGTAAAGGAAATGGATGGTTCACAAGGATAAACAAGTGCTGAACTTAAAGGGGGCGACCAAAATCTCGCCCCCTTCTTTAATGGAATTTTTTAGGTTGACCACCTAGACAAAGATAGTATATTTGTATTAGTTTTATTCCTGTTACAAGCATAAGCATCCAAAGAACCAGTGAGCAGATGCTTTTTTGTCTCTACTTCGTGATTCCTCTGATTACTACCTTCGTCAGAATCTTTATCGGAAATGAATTCCCCATCAGATATCAGTTACATGAATGAACCAGTGAGAGAAGCATTACCAACACCATCGGGGTGGTTAGTTTCTCCTGCTAGAGATTTTTGTTTGTTGTTTATAAGAGATCCCGAATCTGTGATGGTTTCGCCGACAGTTTTTACTCAACTTTGGTTTTGCACTAAAAAAGGTGTTCCAACCAGATTGAAGAACACAAGAAGATTGGACTATCAGTCTTCTTATGAAACTTGGAATGAATTGATTAGCAACGGTTGGGAATTAGTAGAACATCAGTTCAATGCTTGTGTTGATGCTGCTTAATCAACCACTTATTTCACCCAACACAAAATTGTTTCACACCAAACATCCACCCAACAAAAAAATGAACTGTATGCAACAGTATGGGCACTCCTGAATCAATCAATTTCGTTATGTCTCTTCTCCATCAGGGGTTTGGGTGTCTATGAAACATCCTGGACAAATTAAGAACGGAGAGGTAAGAGAATCGGGGGGAGTTCAAACGCACCGCAGCGAAAGGGATTGAACAGTTCAAAGGTGAATTAGCGATATTTCCCCCTACTAATACCCCTACGCAGTAAAATGCTAATCAACACACAGAAAGCAGAAAACTCCAAACCCCTTACCACAAAACGAAGTTTGTGCTATAATGTTTACATCCAAAACGGAAGATATTGCTTGAAAAAGGTTAATTACTGAATCGTAGAGGATTATTTTTACTAACTGATAAATGAGGTTTTTATTATGAAAACTATAGGAGAGAGATTGCTTCGTTTACCCGAAGTATTAGAAAGAGTAAAAGATAAAAACGATCACACACCTCACAAAGTTCCAATAGAAGAGTTTGAACAAACCTTTGACTATGGGTTGAAAGACATAACCAAATTGGATGACTTCAATCAAGTAGTTGATTGGCAAAATAGTTCGTTTTATCAAGCAACTATTCAATCATCTAGCGTTGTTAGTTAAGTATCAATAATCTCAGGAAGAGGTCCAAATGGCACTTATAATTAATAGTAGAATTACTTCATACAGAAGTTCTTAGAAGATAATGGAATCTAGTGATAAGGATCAAGGAAAAAAGAATATACCTCAAGTCAAAACATTCCCTGTTCCATTTCCTTTAGGGGAAAATAAAGACAATATCACTATTACTACTAATACTCCTTCTAAACCTTCTAAAGAACAAATAATCAATCAAGCATTTAAGTTTCATTCACAAGGCAATATTTCAGAAGCAGCGAAATATTATCAGTATTGTATAAAGCAAGGTTTTAATAATCACCTAGTTTTTTCTAATTATGGAACAATTTTACAAGGTCTAGGTAAATTACAAGACGCAGAAATCTCTACTCGCAAAGCAATTGAAATCAAACCTGATTTAGCAGAGGCACATTATAATTTAGGCAATATATTGATTGATCTTGGCAAGTTACAAGAAGCAGAATTATCTACTCGCAAAGCAATTGAACTTAATCCTGAGTTCGCAGAGGCGCATTTAAATCTGGGCAACATATTGAAAGATCTTGGTAAATTACAAGAAGCAGAATTATCTCATCGCAAAGCAATTGAACTTAAACCTGATTTAGCTGAGGCGCATTTAAATCTGGGCAACATATTGAAAGATCTTGATAAATTACAAGAAGCAGAATTATCTCATCGCAAAGCAATTGAAATTAATCCTGATTTCGCAGAGGCGCATTCCAATCTGGGAAACATATTGAAAGATCTTGGCAAATTACAAGACGCAGAATTATCTACTCGTAAAGCAATTGAAATTAGACCTGATTTAGCTGAGGCGCATTTAAATCTGGGCAACATATTGAAAGATCTTGATAAATTACAAGAAGCAGAATTATCTCATCGCAAAGCAATTGAAATTAAACCTGATTACGCACAGGCGCATTCCAATCTGGGAAACATATTGAGTGATCAGGGCAAATTAAAAGAAGCAGAATTATCTCATCGCAAAGCAATTGAACTTAATCCTCATTTCGCAGAGGCTCATTACAATCTGGGAAACATATTGAGTGATCAGGGCAAATTAAAAGAAGCAGAATTATCTCAACGCAAAGCAATTGAACTTAATCCTCATTTCGCAGAGGCTTATTCCAATCTAGGACTCATATTGATTGATATGGGCAAATTACAAGAAGCAGAAGTATCAACTCGCAGAGCAATTGATCTTGAACCTAACTCAGCAAAGTGGAAATTAAACTTAGGCATTAACCAGTTTGCTCAAGGAGATATAAATTCTTCATTAAAAACACTAGAATCAGCTTATAGATTAGAACAAAATAATAGACAAATTAATTCCTTGCGGGCGATTCTGAAAGGAAGAAAGAAGAAAAAGCCTAAAAACCTGCGAGTAGAAAATATAACAAAATCTCTATTCGATGATCAATTCGATTGGAATCCAATTGTTTTACATAGATCTGTCGAAGAAGAGCTAATTCAAAAGTTATATTCACTTAAAACCAAAGAATCTTCACGCCCAATCTATGGGAATATCCAAGGATCAGACTATTCTTTATTCGAGAATGATATCCCAATATTAAAATATTTTCAGAAAGATTTAATAAGAAAACTAAGTGAATATTTTAATTCGGAAATATCTATTACTGAATCCTTTTTCAATATAATCGTACCAAAAGATGGGGTTGGAGGGGGTAGTAAAATCCACGGACATTTAAATAGAGTAGACAGAATACCTCAGCTTGACATAGAAAAACAAAAGTTTAGTTTAGTTTATTATTTATCTATAGGTGACAAAAGTAGCAAAGATAAAGGTATATTGAAATTTCATAATCCAAATAAAGATTTTCTACCCGAAGAGGGAATGATAGTTATTTTTCCAGCATCTAGATTACATTCTGTACATTATAATGGGAAGAAAGATAGAGTTGTTATAGTAGTTAATTTTTACTTATTATAAATTAACTAAATTATACTATTAAATACTACTTTCTCAGCTAGATTAATAATATAATCTTAGATTATCTTATTAAAAGACAAAAGTATTCTCCCATTACAAGTAATACTTAAAAGTTTACTAAATAATTATGCTTTAATAATATGTTCCTACATATAAAGAATACATAGAGTAAGGAATCCAATTTCTCTTATAGTAAAAGCACCTGCTTGGTAGTTTTTTAATGCCTTAAGCAATAAACAGACCAGACATATCCACCTAAGAAACTTCAATCCCCCTCCACGCAGCAAAAACCCCCCTCCACGAGCGTGAAACCGATTGACATACCTGAGATCTCTTTCTCCTACTGAGTTCTCAAAATCCCCCTCCACATTTCCGATCTCTATGGCACACTAAGGGAACGCTTGAAACTCTTTGTCTCTCTAAACCTTTACTACTACTGTATTTTTAATCTGTTTAGAACTGCTTGAAACTCTCTTACACCAAATAAGAACGGAGAGGGAGGGATTCGAACCCTCGACAGAAGTTACCTCCTGTAACTCCTTAGCAGGGAGCCGCTTTCAACCACTCAGCCACCTCTCCATGATCAATACCTTATCAAGGAAAAGATCCAAAAGAATATATTGTGATCCTCTTTAGATGTTAAATGACAACTCTTGGAAGTCGATTTTTAAATCCACAAAGTATTTCCCATGGAATTGATCCAGATAAATCACTCCAAGTATGTGGAGAAATAACCTCCTTACCGTCTATTCCAAGAAGAGTTAGAACTTGACCAACTTTGATATCGGGTAGTGAAGTAACGTCAAACACCATTTGATCCATTGCGATTGCACCAACTTGAGGAACTAAAACGCCACCAATCGAGGCTGATATCTTTCCTGAAAGAGCCCTATTCACTCCATCCGCATACCCAATAGCCACAACAGCGAGTCTACTTTTCCTTTTTGTTATGAAAGAGTGACCGTAGCCAACCCCTGTGCCTTTTGGAACATCTCTAATCAAGGTAATTCTTGCATAAACTTTTAAGGCTGGATTTAGGTTTAAATCAGACTCAAAATCTCTATTAGGAAAATATCCATACAAACTCAGACCTACACGAACCATGTCAAAGTGAAGACGCGCATCAGAAAGTGTTCCTGCAGAGTTTGCCAAATGTCTACACAGTGATTTATTCCTTTCACCTAAATCCTTTATTACCTTATTAAATCTATTTAGTTGAATTTGCGTATAACTTTTTTTTCCATTTAGCTTTTGCTCTTCTTGATCAGCAAGAGCCAAATGACTATATATACCTTGCAAAGTAATATTCTCTAAACAATCAATTTTTTGAACCACTTCTAAAACTTCATTTAAGTTACATCCAAGTCTTGTCATACCTGTATCAACTTTTAAATGAATAATGAATTTTTTATTTTTATTTTCAGCGATATTATTACAAATAATTGCTTCTCTAATTCCACTAATTGTTGGGAGTAAATTCCAGTGAAGACAGGCATAAAGTTCTTCCCAGTTTGTAAGATTTCCAAGAATCAATATCGGACAATTTAAACCAGCTTCGCGTAGTTCAATTCCCTCTTCTAGCGTTGCAACGCCAAGGCTATCAGCACCTCCAGTTAATGCAGCTTTTGCTACTGTTTTGGCACCATGTCCATACCCATCAGCTTTAACTACTGCCATTAATAAGCAATTTTTGCCGAGAAAGTTCTTCAAAACTCTAGAATTATTTTCAATCGCTTGAGGATTAACCTCTATCCATGCGCGACTACACGGATCTGCGTTAATTATATTTTTTGGGGTCTCACCAAAAGAGATAAATTTTTCATTCGCAGATAGGTTTGGCATAATTCCACATTCAGTGAATGTAATAAGGAAAACTGCAACAAGTTTGTAATACCACTAGCATGACTCCTAAATAGCCTGCGTCCATGGGTCAGGTTCTTGTTTTAAATGCGTCCTATGAGCCATTGAACATCACTTCATGGCGTCGCGCGACAGTTTTAATGCTTAAAGGCAAGGCTGAGAGCCTTGAAGAAGATGCTTCTCACAATATTAGACAAAATATTAAAGCTCCAACAGTAATTAGGTTGAGGCAATTCATTAGGGTTCCATACCGTGACATTCCTCTCTCGCGTAAAAACATCTTCCAAAGAGATAATAATTGCTGCCAGTATTGTGGTCAAAAAAACAAAAAACTATCTATTGATCATGTTTTACCTAGAAGCAGAGGAGGCTCTGATAATTGGGAAAACGTCATAACCGCTTGTCTTCAATGCAATGTCATGAAGGGGAATAGAACTCCAGAAGAAGCAAAAATGCCATTAATGAAAAAGCCTTATAAGCCTTTAAACAACATGAGTTTCGAAACTACTAAACAAATTCATTCTGGTCTTAATAAAGAATGGGGGAAATACGTGATTGGGTGGGTAGCTTGACAGATTTCAGTCTGAAGATTGATTACTAAGCTCTTCCATTTGCCTTTTTTGTTCTTCTGCAATACATGCACCAATAATGTCCTCAAGTTGACCTGCTAAAACTTGTTCAAGAGGAAAATTAATTCCTAATCGATGATCAGTTGTACGATTATCTTTGTAGTTATATGTTCGTATCTTTTCGCTTCTATCTCCTGTCCCAACCTGAGATAATCGAGCAGATCTCTCTTTTGCATTCGCCTCTGCAATCTCTAACTCTAATAATTTGGCTCTTAAAATTTCCATAGCTCTCTCTCGATTTTGCAATTGAGAACGTTCCTGAGTACAAAAAACTCGTATACCTGTGGGCTTATGAAATAAATCAATAGCTGTTTCAACTTTATTAACATTTTGTCCCCCAGCACCTCCTGACCTGGCTGTACTAATTTCTATATCCGTAGATTCAATTATTACCTCGACTGGATCAGCCTCAGGCATTACAGCAACAGTTGCAGTTGAGGTATGCACTCGTCCTTGTGATTCAGTTGAGGGAACTCTTTGAACTCTATGAACGCCTGCTTCAAATTTTAATTGGCTATAAACGGAATCCCCTTTCACTGAAATAATCATTTCTCGAAAACCACCCACATCCGCTTCTGTCGAACTTATGGGTTTTACAACCCACCCCAATTTTTGCCCATATCTCTCATACATTCTTGCCAAGTCTCCAGCCCATAAACAAGCTTCACTGCCTCCTGCTCCTGCTCTTATCTCAAGCATTACACTCCTTTCATCTCTAGGATCTTTTGGTAAAAGTGCTAAAGTCAATGTCTGAATCAATTCGCTTTTTGATAATTCGAGATTTTGAAGTTCCTCTCTAGCCAAAAGTTCCATCTCCTTATCATCTTTACTCTCTTTAACTAAACTTTTTGCCTCTTTACATTCTTTTTCTATAATCTGGAGTTTCAAAAAATCGTTAACCAAAGGCTCTAAACGAGATCGTTCTCTGGCAATTTTTTCTAGTTGTTTGGGATCTGATGCAACATCTGGGTCAGCCAGTTGCAACTCCAAGTTTTGAAAACTACTTTTAGCTGTTTCTAATCGTTTTATTAGGGTTGAAGAATCCATTCTTTGTATTCCCTAAATCTTTAGATCAAAGGATATCAACTTTCTTTTTTTTCTTTTGGAGATTTATCTTTTTCTTCGCTTGAGTCCGATGAAGCCATACCATATTTTCTCATAAATCTATCAACTCTTCCTTCAGTATCTAAAATCTTCTGGGTGCCTGTAAAGAAAGGATGGTTTCCACTCCAAACATCCACCTGAATTTCAGGCTGGGTAGAACCTGTTGTCATTACAACTTCTCCATTACAAATAACCTTTGCTTCTGGATACCAAGTTGGATGTATATCTGATTTAGGCATGTTAAGAAAAGAGCAAGATTTAAGATAAAAAGTAAAATTATCTCTTTGAGAATTGTGGAGCTTTACGAGCTTTTTTGAGACCATATTTACGCCTCTCTTTAGCCCTAGGATCACGACTAAGATGACCCTCTACTTTAAGAGGCTTACGGTTATCAAGTGACAAGTCACATAAAGCCCTGGCAGCGCCCTGCTTTATAGCATCAGACTGACCTGTCAAACCCCCTCCATAAACATTTACCAAAACATCATATGATTCACTAAGGCCTAAAGTTTTTAAAGGAGCTTTAACAGCAGATATGTAAGCAGGATTAAAATTCAAATAATGATCGCCAGGCCGACCATTAATGGTGATTTCACCTTTGCCAGGGGTTAACCTTACTCTCGCTACAGATGTCTTACGTCTACCAGTCCCCCAGTAAACTACTTTATTTGTGGAACTAGTCATTTCGAAACAGATTCATAATTTAATTGAAGGGTTTTAGGTTCTTGGGCTGAATGAGGATGGTCAGAGCCTTTATAAACCTTGAGTTTAGTAAATAGTTGCCTTCCTAACCTTGTGTGAGGCAACATCCCTTTGATTGCCTTTTCAACTATTCTCTCTGGAATTCTAGATTGAAGAGCCTTAAAAGTTTCAACTTTCATTCCTCCTGGACGCCCAGAGTGTCGTCGATAAAGTTTTTGCTCAGCTTTTTTGCCAGTAACTTTAATCTTTTCTGCATTTACGACAATAACAAAATCACCAGTATCTAAATGAGGGGTGAAATTTGGCTTTGTTTTACCCCTTAATACACTAGCAACTTCAGTTGCTAGTCGACCAAGAGTCTGATTCTCTGCATCCACCAAAAACCACTGGCGATCAATTGAATCCGGTGATGGAACTGATGTCTTGTTCATTTTACCTGAACACTTTTAACGCTGAATAAGCATTATCGTGTTGATAATACTGTTTAAGGAAGTTATCAAGTCAAATAATTGATCTGATTCTTCAGGAAATTGATTCTACACTTCCATGGCTGAAATCTGGCCTTTTTGTACTCATAAAATTTAAATTGCAGATTTAATAAAAGTCCAAGTTTCTTTTTATTCAATTTTTACATAGTCAAATTTATATAAGAATTAAATTATTGGCAGGGTAAAGCTTGGAAAAGTGTCAAAACTTTTCTCTTTTGAAAATATTATTTCATCGTAGCCAACTCTAATCAAACAAAGTCCATGGGGAGGAGCAGCTTCCTTAACCTCTGAACGCAAACGCTCTCTCCATCTACATTTAAATTGATCAAGAGTCAGTCTCTTTTCTCCAACAGCCACTAATTGTCCCATCAAAAGTCTTACCATTCCATACAAAAAGCCACTGGCCTGTATTTCAGTTGTAACTATGTCCCCATCACGACGAATAGAAACTTCTTGCACCGTTGTAAATGAATTAGACCTATTACTT
The DNA here is from genome assembly GCF_059772445.1 of Prochlorococcus sp. G4PB17. NCBI lineage: Bacteria > Bacillati > Cyanobacteriota > Cyanophyceae > Synechococcales > Prochlorococcaceae > Prochlorococcus > Prochlorococcus sp. G4PB17. Next base: position 1,126,165 of record NZ_CM186288.1, read on the forward strand.
CCTGCTTTTTGAAACGCGGCGAAATCATGCAAACCAATTAAGTCATTCAATGCATCCTTCATCAAATTTATATCTAATCGAACTCTATATTTGTGCCAACAGACGTTTTGGATAAAAAGGTTTGGACAAGAACTATTAAAGATAGAATATCTATACCTTCTGTATTTTGCCGAATAGCAAGCATGCCAATTTCTTGGCACATTAACAGCTTCAAGAACTTTAATAGATTTAGGGAGTCTTCCATTCAATGCTGAAGCCCATTTGTGAAAGGGAATTGGTCCAACACAATCAAAATGAACAACCTGCCCAGAAGCATGAACACCTGCATCAGTTCTACCTGCCGCTATAGCTTTGACTGGTCTAATTGGATCTATTTCTGCAATTTTTTCTTCTAAAATTCCTTGAACAGTTATACGATCTTTTTGATTTTGCCAACCACTAAAAACTGATCCATCGTATTGAATAACAAGTGCAATTCTCTTAATCAAATTAGATTAAAACAAATAAATTAATTAACAAAGTTATAGTTCTAAATTTCATAGAAGAAGATTAAATGTCCTACACAAGTTCAACTATGGCCATTTCAGAATTATCACCACGACGTGGAGTTGTTCTAACGATTCTTGTATACCCACCTTGACGATCTCCATATCTTTCTTGAGCCTTTTCAAAAAGAGCATGAACTAATTGCTTATCGTATACATATCCTATGGCTCTTCTCCTTGAAGCAAGACTTCCATCCTTAGCCAAAGTAATCATTCTTTCAGTTTCATCTCTCAAGGCTTTTGCTCTAGCTTTGGTTGTTGTAACTCTACCCTCACGAATTAATTGAGTAGTTAATCCTCTTAGAAGTGCCTTCCTTTGGTCAGCAGGAAGACTCAGTTGGGGTATTCGACGTTGATGACGCATTGGATTAGCTTTGAAATGTGGTAATAAAAACCGAAAGTTATGCAGAAGTTCTACTTTGCGGAATAGAAATTCCTATTCTCTCTAGAGCCTCAATAACTTCATCAGCAGATTTAGAACCGAAGTTCTTAATTTCCAACAAATCCTCATAACTGAAACCCATCAGGTCTGAAACAGAATTCACTTGGGCACGTTTTAGGCAGTTGTAAGCTCTTACTGATAAGTTTAACTCCTCAAGGGGTATTTGAGCCTCAGCCGCAGGCTCAGGCTCTTCAGGAATCTCTTCTACCATTGATACCGTGGCAAGAGGTTGAAAAAGTTCGATTAATTGATTTGCAGCTTCAGCCAATGCATCGTCTGGAGAGGTTGATCCATCAGTGACTAACTCCATTTTTAATCGTTCTCTAGTAGAACCTCCTTCTGCTACAGCTGTTTCATCAATAGTAAAATTGACTCTAGTTATGGGCATAAATACAGCGTCAATTTGAAGTAAATCAATTGCACTTGTCTCTTCGTTTCTTCTATCGACTGGTCGATAACCAATACCTCTCTCTACATGCAATTCAAGTTCTAAGTTATGACCCTCATGAACTGTTGCTATTGGACGGTCACCATCAACAACTTCAACTTGAGAAGAAAACTGAATATCCTTTGCTTTGACTTCAGCAGGACCAGTAACCACAAGTCTTCCTATTTCAAGTTCTTGACTGCGACTATCTACTGAAATTTGTTTGCAATTTAAAAGAATATCTAAAACGTCTTCTCTTACTCCTGGAATTGTTGCATATTCGTGATTGACACCTGCGATCCTTACAGCAGTGACTGCACTGCCCTCAAGTCCGCCCATTAAGACTCTTCGTAAAGAATTACCCAGAGTTGTAGCCTGACCTCTTTCAAGAGGTCCAATTAGGAAGACACCTGTTTGGGAACGATCATTAGAAACTTGATGGTCGATCCTGTCAATCTGGTATTGCAACACGGTCTAATGCGATGTGGAAAGAAAAGAAAGTTTCACTTAAGTGAATAGAATTTAAACGCGTCTGCGTTTAGGCCTCCTACAACCATTATGAGGAAGAGGAGTTACATCTCTAATCAAAGTAATTTCAAGTCCAGCTACTTGCAACGCCCGTATTGCGGTTTCACGACCAGAGCCTGGTCCTCTTACAAGTACTTCTATTTGACGCATCCCTTGCTCTAGGGCTCTTCTAGCGGCAACTTCAGCCGCAGTTTGAGCAGCAAAAGGTGTGCCTTTTCGAGCTCCTTTAAATCCGCTTGCTCCTGCTGATGACCAGGAAATAACTTCACCTGATGTGTCAGTAATGGAGACAATGGTGTTATTGAAGGTACTTTGAATATGCACAACTCCATTTGGAACATTGCGCTTAGACTTCTTAGAACCGGATTTCTTTGAGGTTGTAGCCATTAGGCTGTGACTTATTTAAAAGAATTAAAAATTAACAAGTTGTAAGCAGGAGACTTAAGAAATTATTTCTTTCTTCCTGCAACAGTTTTTCTCGCCCCTCTACGAGTACGAGCATTGGTCCTAGTTCGTTGTCCACGAACCGGCAAACTCATTCTATGCCTACGTCCACGTATACATCCAATGTCCTGAAGTCTTTTGAGTGCCATTCCTTCTTGGCGCCTCAAATCTCCTTCAAGAGTGAACTCTTCAGTAACCGCTCTGAGCTTCTGAACATCACTATCGTCTAAATCCTTTACACGAATATCAGGATTGACTCCTGATTTTTCGAGGATATTCTGGGCTCTGTTCAAGCCAATACCATAGATGTATGTAAGGGCAACTTCAACCCGCTTTTCACGAGGTATGTCGATGCCTGCAATCCGTGCCACTTAGGGAATAAATCGAAGAGGACAATTAAAGTCATCATAATTTAAAGATGACTCTTATTTGAGAAGTAAACGAAAAGAAAATTAATCGTTTAAGACTTCTAAGAAAAGTCAGGAATTATCCCTGACGCTGTTTGTTACGAGGCCTTTTCTTGTTGATCACATAGATTCGGCCTCTGCGCCTCACGATCTGATCGTCAGGACTGATTTTTTTGACTGAGGATCTGACCTTCATTTGGCTAGACTCTCCTATTTCCAAACATTAAGCTTACTACATCATGTGCCTAAAGCTTTCTCAATACATGAAAACACAACATCTATGTCAGCATTACCATCTATCTCCTCAAGAATTCCTTGATTTGTATACAAATCAATCAGGGGAGCAGTTTTTTCTCTGTAGATTTTGAGCCTATTAATGATTACTCCTTCAGTATCATCCTCTCTTCCTCTTGCTAAAAGCCTTTTAGTTAAATAATCATCTGCAATTTTTATTAATACAACTGCCTCCATAGGTTGATTGATTTTGACTAAAAGTTGTTTTAGCGCATTTGCTTGATTAACATTTCTTGGGAAACCGTCTAGCAACCAACCTTGCTTAATTTTTTCCAATCTTCTCTCAACAATTGAGAGAACCAATTCATCACTTACTAACTCTCCTTTATTCATAACCTCCGCAGCTTTAACCCCTAAAACAGATCCAGAGGAGACCTCATCTCTAAGTAAATCTCCAGTTGAAAGATGATCTAATCCATACTTTTCACAAAATAGTTTTGCTTGCGTCCCTTTACCTGCTCCTGGAGGACCAAGGAATAATAATTTTTTTTTCATAGGAAAATCATACTAAAAATTTTATTGGCGAACTAAACCTTCATATCTTTGAGAAATAACATAAGTTTGAACTTGCTTGGATGTATCTATTGCGACTCCTACCAAAATCAATAATGAAGTTGCTCCAAGACCTTGAAAAGTTTGAACATTAGTTGCTCTCTCTACCGCAGCAGGGACAATAGCTACTGACCCAAGGAATAATCCACCAAGTAAGGTTAGACGATTTTGAACGCCTGAAAGATAAGTAGCTGTAGAGCCTCCTGGCCTTACACCTGGAATTGCAACACCACCTTTTTTTAAATTAGATGCAATATCTATTGGGTTAATTGTTAAAGAGGCATAAAAATATGCAAAACCCAATATTAAAGCAAAGAAAGTGATTGCATATGGCCAAGGATTTGACGAACCCGGATTGAGTGAACTAGCAGCTTTAATAAGTAAGGGATTTTGAGTAAAATTCGCAATTGTTATTGGAAGAAAAATCAAAGCGGATGCAAAAATTATCGGCATGACACCCCCTGCATTTAATTTCAGAGGAAGATAGCTTTGTCTTGTTGGCAATAGCGCAGTCCCTCCCATCTGACTTTTGGCACTGACTATTGGAATTCTTCTCGCTCCTTCTTGAACAAAAATAATACCTACGATTGTTATTAAAAACACCATCAAAAGAATTATTATTCCAAGAACGTCAGCTCTATCTCCAGTTTGAGCTTTTTCAATTGTAGAACTTAGTGCCTTAGGTAAAGTTGCCACAATATTCAGGAAAATAACTAATGAAGCTCCTTGGCCTATCCCTTTTTCAGTAATAATTTCACTAAGCCACATAACAATCATAGATCCCGTAACTAATGCCAAGGATGTTTGAATGACAAATTCGGTTTCGCCGAGTCCCTCTACTGAATACTGTCTAAGAATTAATGCAAAAACTGTACTTTGAACTAATCCCCAACCTAAAGCAACATATCTAGTAATTTGAGCAATCTTCCTTCTTCCTGCCTCTCCTTCATTCTTCTGCAGATCCTCCAATTGAGGTAATGAGGCAGTAAGCAACTGGATAATTATTGAGGCATTAATGAATGGAAGAATCCCTAGTGCAAAAATGCCCAAAGTTGAAATACCACCACCAGTGAAAATATCGAGAAATCCAATCAATTGCCCTCCCTGATCAATAAAAGTTTTAAAAGCCTCTCTATCTATTCCAGGCATAGGAATGTAAATTCCTAATCGAACAATCAACAATAAACCTAGAGTTGTGATGACTCTTCCCCTTAGCTCTTCATTAGTAAAAAGCTGGGTTATTACTTCACCTGCGCTTGGGTTTCGACCGCGACTTATTAACATTTAATAATAATAATAAATTATTTAAGTTAATTTATAGAAGTTTTATTTTTAGTCATAAAGAAATTAAGTATACACCTCACATGAACCGCCAACTTTTTCAATTTTCTTTTTAGCAGTTAAGGTAAATGCTGCAGCTTGAACTGTCAATTTAACTTCCAATTTTCCATTACCTAAGATTTTTAGGGGATCTTTGGGCTTTGTAAGGATACCTTCCTTTACCAAAGAATCTAGGTTAACAACAGTTCCATCTTTCAAAGAATTCAAGCTTGAAACGTTGAGAACAGTAAAGTTTTTCTGATTGACTATCGGGAAATGCTTGAGTTTTGGAACTCGCCTATACAAAGGCATCTGACCACCCTCAAACCCTGGCCGAGTCGGTCTTCCAGATCTAGATTTTTGCCCCCTCATCCCAAAGCCACAACTTGCTCCCTGGCCAGCGGCGATGCCTCGACCTTTACGCATTTTTTTACGTCTAGATCCTTTATTTGACTGAAGAGTTTCTAATTTAATAATCATGATTTTTAAGAATAAATCTGCTCAAGTGAAATTCCACGCTCTTTTGCTGTGGCTTTGTGAGTTCGCAATTCACTTAGTGCAACCATTGCAGCACGAGCATTGTTGAGTGGTGTCTTACTACCTAATCTCTTTGCAAGTACATTTTTGATTCCAGCCAACTCTAAAACAGTACGAATTGAACCTCCTGCAATTACTCCTGTTCCAGGCGCTGCAGGACGAATCAACACACTGGCCGCTCCGTCTCTTCCATTTGAAAGAGTTGGTATTGAACTATTGCGGGTTAAAGGAACACGAACTAAATGTTTTTTCCCATCTGCTACGCCTTTACGCACAGCACCAATTACATCTCCAGCTTTTCCAACTCCTACGCCAACTTGACCTTTTTCATTGCCAACTACGACTATTGCCCTAAAACTCATTTTCTTTCCCCCTTTAACTGTTTTAGAAACCCTTCTAATTTGCACAACACGTTCTTGCCATTCGGAGTCTCTTTCTTGGCCTCTTCTATCTCTCCTTCCTCCTCGCTTTTCGCCTCTGTTGCGACGATTTTCCTGTCTACCATCAGCTGCAGGGGGAGCATCTGATGATCCGGAGGTTCTTTTATTTTGGGACTGGTTTTTAGAGTCTGTCATTATGAAAGCAATGATTAAAAGTTCAAGCCTGCCATCCTGGCAGCATCGGCTAGAGCTTTAACCCTGCCATGATAGATGTTCCCACCTCTATCAAAGATAACTTGTTTGATGCCTTTTGATAAAGCTTTTTTTGCAACAAGTTCTCCTACTGCTGTAGAAGCATCGCAACTTCCAGCATTAACTTTAAGAGTAGCTTTTAAGTCTTTATCAAGAGTTGATGCAGCACATATAGTGTTTTGAGCATCATCGTCTATTATTTGAGCATAGATGTGGTTGTTTGAACGAAAAACAGCAAGCCTTGGGCGAGCCTCTGTTCCGCTTAAGTTTCTTCTCAAGCGTTTATGTCGTTTTTGGGTTTGTTGTTTTCTAGAAAGTTTTGACATGACTTAAGGATTTAAAAGACAAAAAAGCAAAAATTAAGCTTTGCCAGATTTACCAGCTTTTCTAATTATCTGTTCTCCTTCATATTTGATTCCTTTACCTTTGTAGGGTTCTGGAGGCCTAATTGCTCTTATTTTTGCAGCTTCATTGCCAACTAATTCTTTATCTGGTCCAGTTACAGTCACATTTGTATTATTTTCAACTTTAAAAGTTATTCCTTCAGGAGGGACAACCTCAATTGGATGACTATAACCGGCACTAACAACAAGAGTTTTTCCTTTTACTTGAGCTCTTGAGCCAACACCAACAATCTCAAGTTTTTTTGTAAAACCATTACTAACTCCTTCAACCATATTAGCCACAAGAGATCTACATAATCCATGCATTTCCCTGGATTGTCTCTTTTCATTGATAGGTTTAACAACTAGGGTATTGTCATTTTTGCTTAGGCTTACTCCATTTGGAAGAGTGCGCTTCAGTTCACCTTTTGGACCTTTTACAGTTATGGAAAGTCCTTCAAGTTTGACATCTACCTTTTCAGGAAGGGAGATTGGTTTTTTTCCAGTACGAGACATAATAAATACCTAATCAATCAACAGACGTAGCAGAGGACTTCTCCTCCAACACCTTGCTTGCGTGCATCACGATCACTCATGACTCCCTTAGAGGTCGAAATTATTGCAACTCCAAGACCTCCTAAAACTTTTGGTAATCCTCGAGTATTTTTATAAATCCTCAAGCCTGGTTTACTCACTCGCTGCATTGAACGAATAATAGGTGAGCGATGCTTACCAGTATATTTCAATCCAAGAATGAGCTGCTTTCGAAAGCCTTCTCCTTCTTCATTGATTTCTGCAATAAATCCCTCACGCTGAAGAACCTTAGCGATACTAAGAGACATTCTAGAAGCAGGAACTTTGGTTTTTTCATGACGTTTTTCACTTGCATTTCTTATGCGAGTGAGCATGTCTGAAATTGGATCGTGGTTGGCCATAGTATTTAGCTAATCAAACTCATTTTTTACGGAAGGGCATTCCCATTTCACTAAGAAGAGCCTTACCTTGTTCATCAGAGGAAGCACTTGTCACTATTGTGATATCCATGCCTCTAATAGAGTCGACTTTGTCAAAAGTAATCTCAGGGAAGATAAGTTGCTCTTTGACTCCAATGGTGTAATTTCCTCGGCCATCAAAGCTTTTGGGACTCACGCCACGAAAGTCTCTGATTCTTGGAAGTGCCAAATTGATGAACCTTTCCAAGAAGGCATACATGCGATCACCTCTTAGTGTGACTACACAGCCTATTGGCATTCCTTGTCTAATCTTAAAGGTCGCAATTGCTTTCTTGGCCCTTGTCACAAGAGCTTTTTGCCCAGAAATTGTTGCCATTTCAGCTAAAGAAGCCTCTAAAGCTTTTGAATTAGATGCAGCCTCACCAAGTCCTCTGTTTAAAGTGACCTTCTGCACTTTAGGAACTTGATGAACGTTTTTTAGACCGAGGTCTTTTAAAAGCTTGGGTCTAATTGTCTCTCGATAGCGGGTTTTTAGTGACATAGCTGGGAAAAATTAATTCTGGTCTTGGTCAGAATTGAAGTAGGGAAAAAAGTCTGCTGTAGTTAATTCAGACAAAGGAATAGTGAATTAATTAATCAATTAATTCCCCTGTCTTCTTTAATCGTCGTTTCTTGGATCCGTCTTTATCTACAAAAATTTCAACCTTACTCGCAACTTTTTCTTTACTTGAGTAGATCATTACATTTGAGGCATGCAAGGAAAACTCTTTGGTCTCTATTCGACCATTTTCCCCTTCCTGTGATGGTTTTACATGCTTTATTCTTTCATTGATTCCTTTAACTACAACTCTATTTTCATAAGGAAATGTTTGAAGAACTTCACCCGTTTTTCCCTTGTCTTTTCCAGAAATGACTTGAACTGTATCTCCTTTGCGAATCTTCATTTTGATCCGATCTGTAGAAACTTTAGTTTTGTTAGTTACTGACATAGCTAGATAACCTCCGGAGCCAGGGAAACAATTTTAGTAAAATTACGATCTCTTAATTCCCTTGCGACAGGGCCAAATACTCTGGTACCTCTTGGATTTTGATCATCATTGATAAGCACAGCAGCATTGTCATCAAAGCGAATTGAATTCCCTGTTTCTCTTCGCATTGTCGCTCTAGTACGAACTACAACCGCTTTCACCACATCTGATTTTTTGACTCCCATATTCGGCATTGCATCTTTAACAGAAGCAACAATTACATCGCCAACATGGGCATAACGACGATTAGACCCCAAGACTCTAATGCATTGCAAACGTTTGGCACCACTGTTATCTGCAACGGTTAGGAATGTTTCTTGCTGGATCATTTTGCAGCCTCCTTGGATTTCATACCCTTAACTAGAACATCTGTAACCGTCCATCGTTTGTGAGCGCTCATAGGAGGAGTCTCTTTAATCCGAACTCTGTCTCCAACTTTGCAATGGTTTTCCGCATCATGAGCTTTATATCGAGTAGTCCGACTAATAATTTTTTGGTACATAGGGTGTGGAAATCTATTTTCCACAGCTACTACAACTGTTTTTTGCATTTTGTCACTGACAACAGTGCCGACCATTTCCTTAAGTGCCATAACTAAAAAATCAAGATGATGTGTTTGAGCGACTTCGCTCGTTAGAAACCGTTAAAAGTTGAGCAAGTTCGGTTCGTGCTTCTTTGAAACGGTGAGTTTTAGCTAGCTGTCTAGTAGCTTGCTGAAAACGAAGATCAAAAAGTTCTTTTCGAAGGTTTTCAATCTTTTCTGATATCTCAGAATCAGAGAGATTCCTTACATCTTTCGTAGTTGTTTTGCTCATGATGATGACTCCGAATCATCTGCTTTAACTGGCGTTTTAGCAGGTTTGTAATTTCCCTTATTGAGATCTTCCTCTAGGGAAATAAATTTTGTTTTTACTGGCAGTTTGTATTGAGCAAGACGCATTGCCTCTTTTGCAATTTCCTCTGTAATTTCTTCTCCGCCCATTTCAAACAAGATTCGACCAGGCTTAACAACTGCAACCCAAAATTCTGGATTACCTTTACCAGATCCCATTCTTGTCTCAGCAGGCCTCATCGTTACTGGCTTATCAGGGAAAATACGAATCCAAATTTGTCCTCCCCTTTTTACATAACGAGTCATAGCTCGCCTACTTGCCTCGATTTGTCTTGAGGTAACCCACCCACAATCTTGAGCTTGCAATGCAAACTGACCAAAAGCGATTTTGTTGCCTCTAGTAGCAACACCGCGCATACGGCCTCTCTGTTGTTTGCGAAATTTTGTTCTTTTGGGACTAAGCATGATTAAAACTCCTTATTTACCTTCATTGGAACGATCCTCAAATTGTTGAGGTCTTCGATTCCCCCTATTGCGTCTAGGAGAAGAACCAACAGGTAATGGCTGTTCTTCTTTAGGAAGAACTTCGCCTTTGAAAACCCATACTTTGATTCCTAAAACGCCATAGGTTGTAGTAGCTACTTTGGTTGCATAATCAATTTCTGCTCTCAAAGTGTGGAGAGGAACTCGTCCTTCTCGAGTCCATTCAGAACGTGCTATTTCGGCTCCGTTCAATCTTCCACCAACTTGTATTTTTAGACCTAAAACTCCAGCCCTTTGTGCACGTTGGACAGCCATTCGAATTGTTCGTCTAAAGGCGACTCTCTTCTCTAGTTGCTGAGCAATATATTCGGCAAGTAGAAAAGCATCAGCATCGACTTTTTCGACTTCAACAACATTTATACGTACTTGACGATTTCTATCGCCAATTGTTTTTTGAATACCAGATCTAAGTTCTTCAATACCGCTTCCTTGCCTACCAACAATCACTCCTGGTCTAGCAGTTTTTAATTCAACCTCCAATTGATCTGCTTTTCTAGCAATTAGTACATCACTAATTCCTGCAGCACCATACTTTTTCTTAATGAAAGTACGAATTCGATCGTCTTCTTGAAGGAGTAAAGGATACGTTTTAGTTGGTGCATACCATTTAGAACGATGCTCTTGGGTGATACCAAGCCTAATTCCAGTAGGGTGAATTTTATGTCCCATCAGTCTGAGTCCTCAGAATTGGTTGATTGATTTGCAGAAACAGTAATGCTGATATGGCATGTCTGCTTTTTAATAGCAAATGCTCTGCCTTGAGCCCTAGGCCTATAACGTTTCATTGGTGGTCCCATATCAGCAGTAGCCGTGGAAATAACCAAAGCAGATGGATCAAGACCAAGATTGTGTTCAGCATTAGCAACAGCTGATCGCAATACCTTCGTGATTGGCTCAGTTGACCGATAAGGCATAAATTCAAGCATGATCAAAGCATCCCTGTAAGTTCTTCCTCTTATTTGATCAAGAACTCGTCGTACTTTTGAAGCAGATCCGCGAATATAACGCCCATGTGCTTGGGCTGTCGTTGTAGTAGATGAAGTAGTCATGATTAGCGTGCTCCTTTTTTATCTCTGATATGACCTCTATAGGTTCGAGTAGGTGCAAACTCTCCTAACTTGTGTCCAACCATTTGCTCAGTTATGAAAACAGGAATATGACTCTTTCCATTGTGAACGGCAATTGTATGGCCAATCATCATTGGCAGAATTGTTGAGGCTCTGGACCATGTTTTGATGACAGCTTTATCATCATTAGAGTTTTGCTTCTCAATTTTACGAAGCAAACTGTCGGAAATAAATGGCCCTTTTTTTAGTGAACGTCCCATAACGGTTTAAAAGAATTGGTAAAGAAAGATAGAAATCATGAATCGCGACCTCCTCTACTTCGTTTAGATACACGACGACGCTTGCGAAGAACGTACTTATTACTGGGCTTATTCTTCTTCCTAGTTTTTAAACCAAGAGCAGCTTTACCCCAAGGGGTCACAGGACCAGCGCGTCCAACTGGTGCTTTTCCCTCTCCCCCTCCATGTGGGTGATCACATGGATTCATGACACTTCCTCTAACTTGAGGTCTTCTGCCCAGCCATCTTCTTCTCCCAGCTTTACCAAGGCTTGTATTTCTAATTTCTGAATTACCAACCTCTCCAAGTGTGGCGTAGCATTCTTTTCTAACTAAACGAACTTCAGTTGAAGGTAATTTCAATGCAACATAATCTCCTTCTTTAGCCATGACTTGGGCACTCGCTCCAGCTGTTCGAACCATCTGTCCGCCTCGCCCTGGATAGAGTTCAACACAATGAACGCTCGACCCTAAAGGCATTGAAGAAAGTGGTAAAGCATTCCCAGTTTCAATTGGTGCATCTGGACCTGAAATAACTTCTTGCCCAACTGTTATGTCTGCTGGTGCAAGTATGTATCTCTTTTCACCATCAGAGTAAAAGAGTAGAGCAAGTCTTGCATTCCGATGCGGGTCGTAATGTATTGCGGCAACTTTGGCCGAAACACCATGCTTATTGCGACGAAAATCAACAATCCGATATAACCTTTTGTGCCCTCCTCCTCTATGACGACAGGTAATTACTCCTCGGTTGTTGCGCCCTTTCTTACGATGTTTAGATACTACAAGTGAGCGCTCAGGTTTATTGGATGTAACTTCACTAAAGTCAGTTACTACTCTTGTACGTGTACCAGGTGTGTAAGGTTTGAAACTTCTTATTGCCATTGTTTTAAGCCTCCTCTGATTCTGGGAACAACTGTATGGAATTGCCTTCTGCGAGGCGGACCACAGCCTTCTTCACTTGAGGCCTCTTCCCAGAAAACCTTCCAACTCGCCTGCTTTTTCTAGGTGGATTCATAGTACTAATACCAAGAACCTTGACATCAAACATTTTTTCTACAGCAGCTTTTATATCAGGTTTAGCGGCTCTTGGATCGACTTCAAAAGTGTACTGATTTAAATCCAAAGCTTTTGTAGCCTTCTCAGTTATCAAAGGACGCTTAATCACATCAGTAAGTCGTTTATCAAAAAATCTAGTCATTGCTATAGACCTCCTTAATGGTTGATAATGCGTCTTCGCCTATTACCAACGAATTGGCATTGAGAAGGTCAAACACATTTAATTGATCAGCAGAGATAAGCTTTACTTTCTCTAAGTTTCTAATTGAGCGCTTTATAATTTCTGATGGTTTATTGAGAATAATCAGAATTTTCCCATCAGAATCAATTCCTACTCGCTTCAGTAGAGCAACAATTTCACTTGTTTTAGGAACTTCAAGCTTTGAAGCGAAGTCTTTGATTATTTTTGCGTCTGAAATTCGACTCATTAGAGCAGTACGAAGAGCTAGTCTTCGTTCCTTTCTATTCATTTCTAAATTATATTTGCGAGGCTTAGGGCCAAACACAATTCCACCTCCTGGACGAAGAGGAGTTCTAATTGAACCTTGCCTTGCTCTACCAGTACCCTTTTGCTTGTAGGGTTTACGGCCGCCGCCTCGAACCTCAGATCTGGTCAAAGTACTAGCAGTCCCTTGGCGGCTGTGAGCTTGTTGACGCAAAACAGCACGATGTAATAAATCTGCCGCGGAGGATTCTTTGGCAGTTTTCAAATCAATAGATGATTCTCCAGCCTCTTTTCCTTGCCAATCAAGAACAGTGCAGTTAGCCATAATTATTTACCTCCTTGCTGAGTAGAAACGCCAACTCTTTTGGCAGGTCTTATGTTTAAAAGAGATCCAGGTTTACCTGGGACAGATCCTTTTACTACTAGTAAATTGTGATTTGTATCTATCTTTAAAATTTCAAGGCCTCTGGTAGTGACTTTTTTACCGCCCATACGACCAGCCATCCTTTTCCCAGGATAAACGCGACCAGGAGTTGTTCCAGCACCTGTTGAACCAGGCAATCGATGATTCTTTGAACCGTGACTCATAGGACCACGGCTAAAACCATGTCGCTTTTGGTAACCTGCGAATCCTCTGCCCATAGTGTCGCCACTAACATCAACTTTTTGACCTTTTTCGAAATCATCTACAGTTATTGAAGCTCCAAGTTGAAATTGATCAGAATTTTCTACTCGGTACTCTCGAAGATGACGCAAAAGGTCATCCCCTGACTTTGCAAGATGACCTTTTGAAGGCTTGTTAATAAGTTTTTCACGGATCAATTGGAAACCTATCTGTACAGCGGCATAGCCATCCGTATCAGCAGATTTCAATTGAGTGATTCGACAGGGACCCGCTTCGATCAAAGTGACTGGAACGGCTCTGCCTTGATCATCGAAGAGTTGGGACATACCCAACTTCTTACCTAGGATTCCTAAAGACATGAGTTAAAAAAACGCCAGCTAAATGGTCAATCTGTTGAGAGAGACTTGGAATCTGAATTAAATCGCTTATCTGGCCAAAAAAGTTGAAGTTAATTGAAGTTCAATTTATTTGGAAAAATGCTAGCGACTATCAGCTGGCTGAGACTTTTTCAAACTTTTCAAAAAGTTCAAAGAGTATCTCGACAAAAGAAAATAAATTCTTCTGCACTGGCCAAAAAGACTAAACGCAAACGCCTAGTCTGCTCAAGCGTCTAGAGGCCCGGCTAGCGGGCGGGCATAGAAAAGCTTTAGCAACTTAAAAGATTACACTATTAACACCCATTTTGTGTGATGCTTCAGTTGAATAAGATAAAGAATTTGATTTAAGGATGCCTTTATTACTCTCTGGTCAGAAATTTCGCACTGATCTTGAATCATTCGGCTGCCTTGCCATCCTTAGCCCATTAGAAGGTGGAGCAGAAACTCGTTTACTTCGAAGACTTAGAGCTAGCGGATATCAAACACAGATAACTTCCGCTAGAGGATTAGGGGATCCAGTTGTCTTTCTTACCCAATTACATGGAATCAGGCCACCACATTTGGGACATCAAAATGTCGGAAGAAATGGGGCTTTAGGGGAAGTTCAACAAGTTATTCCTCAATTGAATGAATTGTTAGTCGAAGATAAACCCTTGGTTCTATGGTTATTAGAGGGTCAAGTCCTATCCAAGTCAGAACTATTAGCAATAAATAATCTTTGCCAAAAGGAACCTCGAATCAAAATTGTTATTGAGATGGGAGGGGCTCGAAGTATTAAATGGCAACCATTAAATGAATTCATCAAAAGAGATTAGAAATTCATCAAGGTGATTCATCAAAATTCGATATGCAATTCTGAAGCCCTCAAAAAAGGGAACTGGGTAAAATTAATTTGTGGCGCAAGTAATCAAGACTTACCTGCAATAAATGATCTTTGCTCAATTTATGGAGCTGCAGGTGTACATTGCATTGACCTCGCTGCCGACGAAGCAGTTATAAATGCCGCTCGTAATGCTATTGATTGGGTTTTCGAAACTTATGGAAAAAAACCTTGGCTGATGATCAGCTTCAGTGATGGAAAAGATGCACATTTTCGCAAAGCTTGGTTTAATCCAGACCTATGTCCTTCGAATTGCTTAAGACCCTGTCAAAGCATTTGTCCAGCTCACGCGATTGAAAACGATGGTGGTGTAAAGACTAATAAATGCTATGGATGTGGCCGATGTATTGATTCATGCCCATTAGGAATCATTCAAGAAAAGGATCGAAGATTAACTCTGCAAGATTTTGCTCCATTATTAGCGAAGATCAAACCAGACGCAGTGGAAATTCATACTGCTCCAGGAAGAGCGAAAGAATTTGAAAATACAATCAAAGAAATTTTTAGAGTAAACCTGGAATTAAAACGATTATCTGTTAGTTGTGGATTACAAGGTCATGGAATTAATCATGAAAAATTAGCAAAAGAATTATGGTTGCGTCATAAATTCCTGAGAATTCACAATCAAAAACCTCTTTGGCAACTTGATGGGCGCAGAATGAGCGGAGATCTTGGAGCTGGCACAGCTAAAATTGCAGTAAAGCTTTGGGAAAGGATTCGCCCAATAGCGCCACCAGGCCCCTTACAGCTTGCTGGCGGTACTAATGAATCGACCATTAAGTACCTACCAGAGATCAAGGGCCCTGAAGGAGTTGCTTTTGGAGGGAAAGCAAGAAAGATAATCCAACCATGGTTAGAAGAGGCTCAACGCAAAAGAATTAGTCTTAGAGAATGGCCTGAAGGCTGGGAAGCGGCTCTTGCAGAGGCAAAACGACTCATAAATCCTTGGCTTGTAAGAAAATCTTTATAATTCGATTCTCCTTAGCTAAATCAATCATTCGAAAGCCCGCGTTGAGCTTTATTAATGAAGAAATCTACCGATTAACTAAAAAAAACTGGGTAAAGACATGACAGGATTGAATCAAATATGCAATTATCTAAGAGAAAGAGTTCAAATCTATGTCTTTCTATTGCAAACATAGATCTGGAACAATGGGCCGTCGCCAAGTGGTAAGGCATCGGGTTTTGGTCTCGACATTCCTAGGTTCGAATCCTAGCGGCCCAGTTTTAAACAGTTAGTGATAGAGAAACCTCTACTTGTTCTTGATTTTGATGGCGTCATCGTTGACGGCATTAAGGAGTATTGGTCAAGTTCACGTCAAACTTGTCTAAATATACTTTCTGCTAAAGAAAAAAAAATTATTTCTTTTCCTAGTGATATTCCCAAAGCTTTTAAGATCATTAGGCCATGGGTTCATCATGGTTGGGAAATGGTTATTTTGGCTGCTGAATGTTCAAATAAAACTAGTCAATTAAACTTAAAAGGTTTACAAAATTTCTCAAGAAATTATCAAACAGAATGCTCCTTAGCCCTTGAAAAATGGGGTTGGACCCCTTTTCAATTACAAGAAGCTTTAAATCAAACTAGAAGAGAAGCAATATCAAATAATTTCAATCAATGGTTAAATTTTCATGAGCCTTTTTCTTTAGTTACTCAGCGTCTCAAGACACTTGAGAATGAAAGCATTGAATTTGCTGTTTTAACAACAAAAAGTATTGAGTTCACAAAAAAACTTTTGGATTCTTTTGATCTTCAGCCAAAGCTTGTTTTCGGTCACGAGTCAGGAAGTAAAGTTGATGTCTTGAACCAACTTTTAAAGACAAGAATAATTCAAGGTTTTATTGAAGATCGAAGAGCTACATTGGAAAAAGTCTTGGAAGATCCAAAGCTAAAATCTATCCCTTGCTACTTAGCAAGCTGGGGATACTTAAAACCTCAGGATATAAATAATCTTCCTTCCGGTATTAAATTATTAAATTCAGATACTTTACGAGAACCTATTTCCAAGTGGTCTTGACTTAATAGCGTACGTCTGTACTATCGGTTTAAATGCTATTCGTTGAGGAACTGAGTATTTCATCATCAATCCCAACGTCTGTTGTTATTCCTCTGAATTAACGTTATTTGTCATGTCAAACGAAGGTAAATCACTCCAATCAACTGAATCTAAGAAAATAGACGCAAAATCTGGAGAAAAAGAAAAAGCATTGAGCTTAGTGGTTGGGCAAATAGAACGCAATTTCGGGAAAGGTTCGATCATGCGTCTTGGGGACGCCTCAAAGATGCGGGTAGAGACAATATCTACGGGTGCTTTAACTCTTGATTTAGCTCTTGGTGGTGGCTATCCCAAAGGACGTGTAATTGAAGTTTATGGTCCCGAAAGTTCTGGGAAAACAACGCTGACATTACATGCGATAGCTGAAATTCAACGTAACGGCGGAGTTGCTGCATTTGTAGATGCAGAACATGCTCTTGACCCAGTCTATGCAGCTTCTCTTGGGGTTGATGTAGAAAATCTTCTCGTGTCTCAGCCGGATACAGGCGAGATGGCATTGGAAATCGTTGACCAACTTATTAGATCTGCTGCAGTCGATCTAGTTGTTGTTGATTCAGTCGCTGCACTTACGCCCCGTTCAGAGATAGAAGGAGAAATGGGTGATCATTCAGTAGGAGCTCAAGCTCGTTTAATGAGTCAAGCAATGAGGAAAATTACTGGAAATATTGGCAAGTCTGGTTGCACAGTAATTTTCTTAAATCAATTACGTCTAAAAATTGGTATTACATACGGGAATCCAGAAACAACAACTGGTGGAAACGCTCTTAAATTTTATGCATCTGTAAGATTAGATATTCGTCGTATTCAAACTTTAAAGAGAGGAACTGAAGAATATGGAATTCGTGCAAAAGTGAAAGTCGCAAAAAACAAAGTTGCACCCCCATTCCGAATAGCCGAATTTGATATTCTTTTTGGAAAAGGAATTAGCACTCTTGGTTGTCTTCTTGATTTGGCAGATGAGACTAATATCGTTACCCGCAAAGGAGCTTGGTATAGCTATGAAGGTGACAATATTGGGCAAGGAAGAGACAATACCATTACTTGGCTTGAACAAAATCCCGAATCAAAAGAACTAATTGAAAAGTTGGTCAAAGAAAAGTTAACTGAAGGCTCAGAAGTAAGTGCTAATTCAATGAGACCATTAGCGGCAGCTGCTCGACAGGCTTCATCACGACCAAACCTAAGTCAAATTTCAGCGAACGGTTAAAGGTAAAAACATACTATGCTTTATCTGATATCAGCAGGGATCCACCACCCTGCAGCAGGTCCAACAAAGCGAACAATGATCCAAAGAATAACTAAAGCAGCAATACCTACCCATCCTGCACGAATACTTAATTGTATGAATTGATCTCTTTGAGCTTTCGTAACAGGAAACCAAGAGACAATACGAGGTGACCCATTCTTAGAGTTTTTCTGACTACGAGGTTTTAAGCCTTGTTCAGATCTTCGGCGAGCTTCTCCCATTACAATAAAACAATATTTTTTAATCTAAGAGATTGATTTTAATCAGGCAATAAACGGTCCAAAGCGACCCAAGGTTCCAGAGCTTCGAATATTAGTTTTCCCCAACTTCTATAGTGCATACGGCCGTCAAGTATGGCGACTCGCACATCTTCACCCCTAATGGTTGCAAGCGATTGAAGAAGGGTAGTAAGGGTTTCTGGAAAAAGGAATTCTCGAAACCAGTCACGACCTTGATGCTTAAGCATTTCAACTTTAGCGGCAATCCAAGGTGATTCTAAAGTAGGCAATGGAATAACTGGGAAAATCAATTGATCTGGAGTTGGCAAATTGTACTGATTAATAATCCACCAATTACAGCTACAACAAATAATCCCATTAGTCTCAATATTAGTAGTTTCGTGAACGACTCTCAATCCAAATTCTCCAGCTAATTCACTAGTTATCTGAAGTCGTAGTTGTAAATCATCTACCAAGATAATAGTTGGGCGAATACGACCAAGGATTAATCTTTGACACTGTTGAATAACATGACGATAAAAGTGAGACGTATTAGGCAAAGGTTGTCTTCTAGGAACAAACAAAGGAGTAGGTTCTTGATCAAATTTATTCCCTAAATTCACCTTCACATTGAAAGTAAGTTTTTTTCTATTTAAATCCAAAAAGAAAGAATCGCTTTGACCTGAGTTATTTAGCATCAAAAGAGTATTTTTTGATAGCAGACCTGAGAGAGTTCGCAAAGGCAGCAAAGGTTGAATATACCAATCCCAACTAAGTTTTCGATTATCTAGTTTCGCCCATGTTACCCATTCATTGTTGACGACACTAAGAGCTCGTTTCCAAGGCATTACTAAAGGTACATCACCTTTGAGAATTTCTTTTAATGCTAAAAGTTCCCTATAGTCAATTCTTACGACAGTATCAGAACTTAGGGAATGACTGAAAAGACTTCGACTTAGACGCTCATGAACTTCAATAATTGGAGCTTCATAACGTGAGTGAGAAGTAATTAAATTCTCCCAATCTTTTGCAGTAATTTTAATAGACATAGATTCTCTTAGCTCACTAGAAATAAACTCAGATTCAGGAAAAATTAATTGGCGATTTTTTAATAAATCTTTTTCCTGTGCAAAAATAAGATCTTGATATCTTAGAACCCAAATTTTTTTGTCTGATGGAATTAATTCAATTCCTTCTACATAATCAAAGCCTAATCGACTGGATCTTAACTTTGGTAATTCCACTTCAAACAAAAGTCGATATTGTCTCTCTGAAAGAATCAGCACAATATTATTGTTATGCAAGCAAAGTGGAATCAAAAGGCCAGGCCACCAAAAATTTTTACTGTCACTTGATAATTGAATAAAAGTATTATCTTTACGACTTAAGCTTCTGGAGATCAATCTAGTTAGGGTCAAATTATGAGGCCATAGAGCAAGATTATTTTGATAGTATTTTTTTAGATATTTATGTGAATTCACCTCAAGCATTAGTAGGACCTTTTATCAATAAATTCTTTTAAACATGTTGCCCTATCAATAAAGATATAGAACAATACTATCTATGGAGCTTAAAACAAAAACCTCAAAAAATATTGGAATTGTCGGATTAGGTCTAATCGGAGGCTCCTTAGGCTTAGATCTCCAAAAGCTTGGATACACAGTTTATGGGATTACTCATCGTGAAAAAACTGCACATAAAGCAAGAGAAAGAAAACTAGCCCAAATTATTAGTACTGATCCAAGTGTATTAAAAAATTGTTCTCTTATTTATATTGCTTTACCACTTGAGCAACTCCTGAATCCTTCATCCGCTTTAATCAATGCCATTCCTAAGAAAGCTGTTGTTACTGATGTTGGATCTGTAAAAGTCCCCATTTTAAATACTTGGAACAAGCTACATCCGCGCTTTGTAGCCAGTCATCCAATGACAGGAACGGAAGAATCTGGCGTTAACGCAGGTCAATATGATTTATTTAAAAATAAGCCATGGGTCGTTACTCCAAATAAAGATACTGATCAACAAGCTCTCGAAATAGTTCACCAAATTTCTTTATCACTTGGGAGTATATGGATAAGCTCTGAAGCTCAAATCCACGATGAAGCTGTTGGCTTGATTTCACATTTACCAGTTCTAATTAGCGCGGCATTAGTCAATACACTTAGTGAAGCTGTAAAGCCTTCTTTATATTCACTTGCAAAAAGTATTGCATCCAGTGGGTTTGCTGACACCTCCAGGGTCGGAGGTGGCAACCCAGAACTAGGAGTCTCTATGGCAAAATTGAATAAAAAAAATATAGAGAAACATTTAGCATCTTATAGATACTCTCTAGATCTATTTGAAAAATATTTACTTGAAGAGAACTGGGACGAACTCGAAAAAATACTAGTTAAAACACAGGAAATAAGACAGAATTTCATTTTGAAACCTACTAATTAAAGACAGGAATATTCAAATGTCTACCTCTAGATTCCATTAGTTGTCTGACAACCATCATGGCTGATTGGCTTACGCCAGCTGTACCTTCGCCAGGATAAATTGAATCCCCACAAAGCCATAAACCTCTAAGAGGGGTTCTACTTGATAAGCCAAAAGGGCCGAATTGATCTGGATGTTGACCAAGCCCTCCGACTATTCCACCAGGACGTCCTGTCCACCTTTCAAAGCTTCTTGGAGTTGAAAGTTCTTGATGATCCCAACTCGTCTCTAGCAAATCAAACTTTTTATTTAAAATAGTTCTAATCTTTTTTGCTAAAATATTTTTTTTTCTGGAATAGGATTGACTATCTAGATTAGACCATTGATCAATATCAACAAATACACTTGCAATTAAAGTAGCCATTCCAGCTGGTGCACGCTGATCATCTTCCATACTTATAGAAATAAATAACGAACCAAAATTCTCATCGAATAATTGAATATGCCCTGGACAATCGACTGGCAACTCAGAACGATGGAGAGCTCCGTAAAATACAAGGGCACCACTGGGTTTGGGTAATTTTTTTATACTTTCACGGTATGTTGTGGATAAACCTCCATCAAGAGGAAATAAATCTAAAAGAGATTGAGGAGGTAAGCTAAAAACAATATCAGATGCTTTCAGCTTTATCAAATTATTCCTTCTATCAATTACATTGACATCAAAAATATTTAAATTTTTTTTATTTAATATTTTGGTCACTTTATGCCCAATCAAAAGGCGTCCACCATCTCTCAAAAAACTATCTTTCAACAAATCGCTGAGAATTTGCATTGATCCATGAAGATGCCATAGGCCTCTAGGGGATTGGGCCATTTGAAGAACAGTTGCACCATATAAAGCTGCCGTTCTACTTGCTGGCTCTTGAGAGTAAAGTTTTAATTGAAGGTCTAGAAAACTACGTAGACGTCTATCTTTATGACAACCAGTTATGGTAAGCAAGTCTGAAATAGTCAACTTACTCAAAAAACCTGTTAAAAGATTTGAAGGACGTAAAGCTCTAATTAATTGACTTAAATCCCAAAAATTTCTTACCGGAAGTATGGGATCTCTTTCGACAAATCCCCAGTTACTTTCATGAATTTTAGAACATAATGACCAGAAGACCTCACTCCCAGGAAACTGTTCTTGTCTTTCTTTCTGCCATCTCAATGGATCATGCCAAAGATTGATTGGCCTACTCCCATCACCTAAAACAACTGAACATCCAGGATCTAAAATTTTTGCATCAGGTAACGGAATATCTAAATACTTAAATAAACGATGATGAATTCCACCACTCTCAAGGCCTGCAACTTGGGTAGCGCCTACATCAAAGGTATAAGAACCTCTTTTAAAAGTTCCTGCACAACCACCTAATTGACGATGTGATTCGACCAAAGTTATCTGATAACCTTCTTTAGCGAGAAGAGCAGCACCTGTTAAGCCAGCTATCCCTCCGCCAACAACAATGATAGATTCTTCAGACATCAAAAATTTTCAAGCGAGAATAAAGTGAATGCAGGAATTAATCCAAAAGGCTCTTTCAAGTTCAAATAAAATAAGCATCGACTCATTAATAGAAAAAATAATTCCGGTAAGCGGAGGTTGTATCCATAAAGCTTGGTGCATTCATTTCCAAAATGGCAAGAGAGTTTTCGCCAAATCAAATCATATCGACAATATTAATATGTTTAAGTTCGAACGTGAGTGTCTTTCAGTTCTAAAAAGATTTGCTAATAAATCGTATATCTGCGTTCCTAAAACACTTGATCTTATAAGTATTCAAAATATATCTATACTTTTTTTAGAATGGATAGATCTCAAACAATCCCAACAAAATCTCCTTGGGAAAGGCCTAGCACTACTGCATCAATCATCGAGTGAGTGGAGCCAAAAAAATTTCGGATGGGAAGAAGAAGGGTTCATAGGTTCTAGCACCCAAACAAAAGGTTGGGACTGTAACTGGGGAGAATTCTTTGTAAATTATCGTCTTCGACCACAACTTAAACAAGCAAAAGCTTGGGGAGTTAGAGTTAATGATTATGAGGATGTTTTAAGATATTTAAGCTCATATCTTAATGATCATAACCCAAGGATCTCAATAGTTCATGGTGATCTATGGTCCGGTAATTGCGGAAGTACTAAAAATGGTTTAGGAAGTCTTTATGACCCTGCTAGTTATTGGGCTGACAGAGAAGTTGATATCTCAATGACTAAACTATTTGGTGGTTTTAATAGAGAATTTTATCAAGGATACGAAGAAATTTGGCCATTAGATAAATTTTCAAAAGATAGAACTGATATTTATAATCTTTACCATTTGCTTAATCACGCAAATATATTTGGTGGATACTACAAAGAAAATTCACTAAAAACGCTAAAAGATCTGAGATCTCGTCTGTAACGAAACCTCAGATCCAGATCTGTTTTATTCTCTCTTATTAATTTATCCTAAGTACTCTTTTTTGAGATTTTGAACTTTGTCAAATACAGCTGTTCTTTTCTCACTTGTTGTTAAGTTCTGCCAACTCCATTGGCCTAAAACAACAATTCCAAGAAGTTCTAGCAGACCAGGGAGTATTGGGAAGAAATTAACTGTATCAATAACAACCTTGATTAAAACTTGAGCTAAAACAACAACGGCAATGATCCCTGCCGCTTTGCCATACTTACCCATTTGAGTCCAATCAATTTTGTTCAAAGATTCATTAACTTTTCCCATTACGTCACTGTAACGTTCTGAAAAATTAACACCTTCTGTTTTCCCTGCCTTTGATTCATCTTTAGAATCAGGATTAACATCAGACATGAACACAAGCTACTAAGCAAATATGGACTGAGCGTATCGAATTAATTTAATAAATGCCATAGGCTGAATAGAGATAAGTCCGAACCAAAATAGAGAGGATGCCGAATCAAATCATTTTTTTTCATGAAAACCCCAAAATATATTGAATTCCATAAGGACACGAATTGTGTTCTCTCCAGATTTTTAAAGGCAGCAGAGCCAGAAGAAGGCTGCTGTATATTAATGGGCAAAACCAACAGCTCAGCTAAAGATCACAAAAGATATATTTGGGAGATAACCCACATCTGGAATTGTCGAAATATTTGGGGAGAACAAGAATCAAAATTAATTGATCAAAAAATAAGATCGTTTTCTATTAAAAAAAATATGCAATTCTCCAAAAAAAATCGCTTCGAAATAGACGCTAAAGATCAAATTGCATCTCAAAAATGGGCAAGAGAAAATGATCTAGAAATCTTATGCTGTGCTCATTCTCATCCTTCAGGTGAAAACAAACCTTCGGAAATGGATTTACTCTTACACCAATCGCCAGGTCTTATGGTTATTTCAAATAAAAATGGAGATTTAAAAGCATGGTGGGTCAAAAATAAATTAAACTTTCATAGCGTGAAAATTAAAATTTTTTCTTTATCGTAAATCAATCAGGAAAGGTTTGATTAATGGAGCAAAGCCAGAATGAAACAAATTTAAGTTCTGAAGAAATTGCTAGGTATGCAAGACACATAAGTCTTCCTGAAATAGGTGTTAAAGGCCAAGAGAAATTAAAAACAAGCTCAGTTGCTTGCATTGGTACAGGAGGACTAGGATCTCCACTTTTAATTTATCTTGCAGCAGCTGGTATTGGACGTATCGGAATAGTTGATTTTGATGTCGTTGAATATTCAAACTTACAAAGACAAATCATTCACACAACAAATTCAATAGGTCTATTAAAAACAGATTCTGCCAAGCAACAAATACTAAAAATAAATCCTTCTTGCAGAGTTGATTTATTTAATCAAAAGCTAACAAGTAAGAATGCTTTGGAAATACTTAGAAGTTATGATTTGATATGTGATTGTTCAGACAATTTTCCAACGCGGTACCTAATTAATGATGCTTGTCTAATACTTAAGAAACCTAATATATATGGTTCAATTGCAAGATTTGAAGGTCAAGTAAGTGTATTTAATCTCAAAAAAGATAGCCCTAACTATCGAGACCTTATCCCAACACCTCCTCCTCAAGAATTAATTCCATCATGCTCTGAAGCAGGTGTTATGGGAATTCTGCCAGGAATTATTGGAACAATTCAAGCTGCAGAAGCCATCAAGATAATAACAAATATTGGTAATCCATTGAACGGCAGGCTCCTAATTTTTAATGCATTACAGATGAGATTTAAAGAACTAAAATTGACACCGAAGGATGAAAATAGACATATCAATAAACTAATAGATTATCAAAGTTTCTGTTCAGAGGTCACGGTTAAAAATGAGGTGGATTGTGATATACAAAGTATTTCAATTAAGGAATTAAAAATACTCCTTAGCCAATCATCAAAAGAAATAATCTTAATAGATGTTCGCGACCAAAATGAATACAATCAATTTTCAATTGAAGGATCAAAACTTATACCTCTTAGCACTATTGAAAGTGGGAAAGCCATGAATGAAATAAAAACCCTTACCGCAAAAAAAAATCTTTATGTATTTTGTAAAAGTGGAAAAAGATCATTACGAGCATTAAAGCATTTAAACAAATTTGGAATAAAAGGTATTAATATTGAGGGAGGTATTGAAGCCTGGAATAACGAAGAAAATTAATTAAAACTAATAATCAACTCCCCTTTTTAAATCAACTCCATTTTCTGCATAGTGCTTGTGACATACCATCTCAGAATGAACACTTGCTAAATCAAAGTATATAGGTTGGTTTTTGCATCTTCCTGTAATAATCACCTCAGTTTCTGCAGGTTTACGAAGCAATGTTTGAACAATAGGCTCAACTGGTAGTAGCTCCAAATCAACAGTTGGATTTAACTCATCCAAAATCACAGTCTTATAGAGACCACTTGAAATCGCTGCCCTTGCAATTTCCCATGCTCTCTCAGCTTCTACATAATCAATAGGCTGTTGCTGCCCCCTCCAAACAATCGCATCTCTACCAGATCGAAGATGGTCGACTAAATGAGGATAACTTTCTCTAAGAGCTGCAATAGCGGCATCCTCTGTGTAACCACTACCACCCTTAAGCCATTGCAAAATCAATACACGATGACTTTTATCCTGACTTATTCCTCTACCGATAGCTTGTAAAGCTTTACCCAAAGCACTGGTGGATTTACCTTTCCCTTCACCTGTATATATTTCAATCCCACCAACATTATTCTCAAAAAGAATTTCGTCGTTGTTAATTCCAGGCCGTCTGTGAGCTCTCATCTCAGAATGAAGTTCCGCAACTTTAATCAGAGGGTTTGGTGCCGCTCGTCCAGTGACAATAATTTCCATACCGTTTGGTCTCGCAGTTAGTGTTTTAACTACTTCTCCAACAGGCAATAATCCCAAATCCAGAACTGGGTTCAATTCGTCTAGGACAACAACTGAATATAAGGCACTAGCAATCGCCCCTTTTGCTATGTCCCATCCTCTTTGAGCTTCCTGATAATCAAATTTGGTGGATTGGTCGGCACTAAAAAATTCGCCCCTACCTGTCCTAACTTGATCTATCAGGTGAGGAAAGCCTTGCTGCAAAGCATCAATTGCTGCATCTTCATCATACGAGCGACCAGGTCCTTTCAAGAATCTAAGAAGTAATACTCTAGTTTTTCTTTGCTCACATATACCTAGACCTATAGTCCTCAAAACCACACCCAAAGCTGCTTGGCTCTTACCTTTACCCTCTCCGTCATAAACATGTAATTGTCCGTGACTACGTTCCTCTCTTTCCGATGCTGTCGTAATTCCTATACCGTTTAATACCACGATAGAAAATTCTGCTTCTTATGCATGCAACTTAACTACTTCTACATTAGACGTCATAGAATATGCAAAATACACACAAAGATGAAAGGGTGTAAGAGTCTCAATCTAATCAATGATCTTTCAAAAAAGTGTTTTTTAGTCAACTTGAATCTTTATCTGACCCAGAGCTAAAGCAATTAAAATTGTTAAGGGAGTTTATTAAAGATCTAAATCAAGCCTGTGTTGCTTTCTCTGGAGGCGTTGATAGTTCTTTGGTAGCGACAATAGCGCAAGAACAACTAGGTTCAAAAGCTTTTGCTGTGACTGGTGTCTCTCCTTCCTTAGCTCCGTATTTACTTAAGCAAGCGCGTCTTCAAGCAGCTTGGATTGGTATTCATCATGAAGAATGTCAAACGAATGAAATCAATGAACCAAATTACTTTAATAATCCTGAAAATAGGTGCTTTGCATGCAAACAAGAATTGCATAAACATTTAGATCAAATTTCCAAAAGATTCCATAATGCTCAGGTTCTTGATGGAGTGAATTATGATGATCTTCAAGACTTTCGACCAGGCATTAAGGCATCTAATCAAGCTGGAGTTATATCCCCTCTTGCTGAATTAGAAATAGATAAAAAATCAATTCGTTCAATTTCCAAATCTTTAGGTTTACCCTGGTGGGATAAACCTGCTCAACCCTGTTTAGCCTCTCGTATTCCTTTTGGAGAGGAGATAAGTTCGAAAAGGCTTGAGCAAATTGCTTTAGCAGAAGAATGGATTATTAATAAAGGTTTTTCAAAAGTACGTGTAAGAAGTCAAGGCCTTTCAGCCAGAATCGAATTACCTGCAAATGAAATAGATCACTTTCTGAAAATTATTGATAGAAATAAATTGATTAAATATTTTTTGTATTTAGGTTTCCATTCCATCAGCCTAGATTTAGAGGGTTTAATTAGCGGAAAACTTACTAGAGACTTAAAGACTAATAAAAAATAAACTCTGATTTCATAAAGATGTTTGGTTTATTTAACTGTTCATTTTTATCAAAGTTCACGATGCAAAGTTTGGACTCCTGAAGGGATCTCTCTCGCAATATTTCTGAAAGAGAAGTGCTGAGCCAAAAAATCTTTAAAAAGTAATTTGCAAGCTTTTTCAGGCATCGTATGGTCCCCGCAAGTGAAAACATCAATAGCTGCATAACCAATCTCGGGCCATGTATGTATTGATATATGAGATTCAGCCAATAACGCTAGTCCTGTTACTCCCTGAGGTTTAAAGCTATGTGTTACCAAGTTTAAGAGAGTTGCACCAGCGATTTTGGCCGATGAGGTGATTGTTGTCCTTATAAAAGCTTCATCATTCAGCTTTGCATGATCACATTGATACAGTTCAAGTATGCAGTGCCTTCCAATATGCTCACTAGAGTTAGTAGGTATGCTTTCTATATCTTTTGACTTGCAAGAGTCTCCCCATCCAGGGTTTGGATGCAATTCGGGTAAAAAAGGTTCCATATTATCAAAAAATCATTTCCACAATAACCGACCAATAGTTTCAACCAAAGGAATCTAATTGCATTAATTGTGAGTTTCGTACCCATTCACCTTCAAAAGATTCCACATGTGTTGCACTTATTAAACACTGATGTTTTTGACCAACAGCCTCTAAAAGCAATAATTGTCGTTTGGAATCTAACTCAGCCAACACATCATCTAAAAGCAAAATTGGAGTTTTGCCATACAACGTTTTAATTAATTCTAATTCGGCCAATTTCAACGCTAATACAATAGTCCTCTGCTGACCTGCAGAACCAAAGCGTCTTGCATCTACATCATTTATTAAAAACTGAACATCATCACGATGAGGACCTACTCGGCAAGTACCCGATATCTCTTCCTCAGATCTCATTTCTAAAAGTTGACGTTCAATACTCTCCCTCCAAAGCCTTTCACTCTCTTCACCCTCGAGTTTACTACCTGGCAAATATGTAATATCCAATTTCTCTTTGCTATTGCTAAGATGTTGTTGCCAGTTTGAAGCAATAGGAAGTAGACGATCTAAAATACGCCTACGTCTTCGATGAATTCTTGTACTCACCAAAGCCATTTGCATATCAAAAGAATCTAATAAAATCATTTGATCCTTAGTTGATACGATATTTAAATTACGCCAAAGCTGACTTCTTTGCCTAAGCAATCTAGAAAACCTCCCCATCAAGTCAGAATATATAGGCTCAAGTTGTTGAACAATTCTATCCAACCAATTTCTTCTTAGAGACGGTTCTCCTCTTATTAATTCCAGATCAAGAGCACTAAAACCTACACTTCTCATAGGTCCAATCAAATCAATTTGCCTACTTAAGAGTTTTTCATTTTTGAAAGCTTTTCTACCACCTTTTCTATTCAATTCTAATGAAAGTTTTTGATCATCTTCAATTATTGCTCTTAAGGTAGCCTGATCTTGATCCCAATAAATCAAATCCTGATTTCGGTTAGATCGATGAGAACGTAAACTAGACAATAGCTCTACAGATTCTAAAAGATTAGATTTACCAACTCCATTTTGACCTGTTATTATCAACCTATTTTCAGTTAACTCAAACTGAAAACGTCGATAATTTCGGAAATTATTAAGTTCTAACTGATGAAGTTGAATGTTTCTTTATAGAATTTGTATGTAAGCTAATTTTAATAAGGTCTCAGCATTTGGCCTTTTTTAATAACACCCCCTTCGTTGGGCATGTAGCTCAGTTGGATAGAGCATCAGATTCCGGTTCTGAGAGTCGGGGGTTCGAGTCCCTCCATGCTCGTAAAAATAAATTTTCAAAGCCTAAATCCCATTGTTTGAATACCATTTGGATCCAATAAAAACCCATTAGCTTTTAATGCTTTAAGTGAAATTAATGGAGCAGCAACAGAAATGCTACACCCTGGCAACTCACGTCTAATAATTTCAATTGCCTTAAAAACTATAATTGACATATATTTTTCTTGTTGCCCCCCAGGCTCAGATGCTAAATCCCATAAATTTGCATTTAAACCTTTATCACTAGTCACACGAACAAAACCTACAATATTATGAGAAGTTTTTTGAAGAAGGGTTAAATAAAAATCACTACTTTTTAAAGCTAATTCAAACTTTCTTGGTTGATGAGTATCTTGATTACATCTTGAGAGAAGCCTATTTATTTCTCGTACAGAAACAGTTTCATTTCTAAGTAATACAAAGCCATCAGGAATTTGGGGGCATTTATTTACTGAATTTAATCCAAGCATATCATCCTGTATTTCTCATACCTGCAGCGATACCATTTATTGTCAACAATGCACCACGTAATAATTCACTACGACTATATGTTCGTGAAGCCTGAGCAGAATCAACACTTAAAGCCTCACTAATAGGTGGTTGACGATTCTGATCTCTTAATCGTTTTAAAAGAGCAACTTGTAAAAATCCTAGAGGAACAATAGTGCTATTTCTAAGATTTACAGACAATTGCAAAGCAGGATCTGCACTTAATAATTTTGGCTTATCTGTGATTTGTAAAATTAATTTCTTAGTTAAATTATATTCCATTGAGATTATCTCAAAAATACGAGCAAAAGACTCTCTATTATCCTTCCCTCCTAAACTAACCATATAGTGATGAGCGACTTCCAAATCAACTTTTGAAAGTGTCATCTCTACTTTAGAAATCAACATTCTAAAAAATGGCCATCGCTGATTTAACATGCGCAACATATCCATTTGGTCGGGGTCTATCTTAAGTTCAGCAGCCAAGGCTGTCCCTACCCCAAACCAACTTGGCAACAGGAAGCGACTTTGAGTCCAACCAAAAACCCATGGGATAGCACGAAGACTTGATAAATCTTTTGCTCCACTTTTTCGTCGAGCAGGACGACTAGAAATTTGTAACTTGCTTATTTCCTCTATTGGAGTCACTACTTGAAAAAATTGAACCAATTCTGGATTATCATGCACTAAAGCTCGATAATGCTCTCTGGAACGAGCCGCAAGTCTAGTCATCAATTCATTCCAACTTGGCGTAGCATCTAATTTATTTGTAACCAAACTGTTCTGGAGAACGGCGGTAGTAACAGTCTCAAGGTTGTATAAAGCTAATTCTGGAAGACTATATTTTGAGGCTAGAACCTCTCCTTGTTCTGTTATTTTTATTCGCCCTTGAAGTGTTCCACTTGGTTGAGCCAAAATTGCTTGATAAGCTGGTCCACCTCCCCTTCCCACAGATCCACCTCTACCATGAAAAATACGTAGTGCTATTCCTTGTCTACTCGCAAGATCTTGGAGCGCGATTTGGGCCTTATGAATTTCCCAATTACTTGAAAGAAAACCAGAATCCTTATTGCTATCAGAATATCCAAGCATAAGTTCCTGAAGTGGTTGAATTTTTTCTCTTACTGGTGGTAGCAAGTCACGGTAAACATTTGTCTGGAGAAGCGACTCCATTACAGAAGGAGCACGCTGTAAATCCTCAACCGTCTCAAATAATGGAACAACGAGAAAATCAGCAGCTCCTGTAGTTGGATCAATCAACCCTGACTCTTTAGCTAATAAAAGAACTTCTAATAAATCCGATGCTGTATGACTCATAGAAATTACATACGAGCGACAAATACGAGCCCCAAATTCTTTCTGAAGCCTATGAAGCATATGAAACACTGAAATAGTTTCTTGAGTACTTTTAGACCACTGAAAAGCAGGAGGAATAAGTGGTCTCCGAGTTTGCAATTCCTTCATCAACCATTCAACTCGACTTTCCTCATCCATCGCTCCATACGATTTAGGCAGATCTAAATAGCTAGTTAGCTCATCCAATGCATCACTATGTCGTGTACTTTCTTGACGAATATCCAAGCTCGCCAATGAAAAGCCAAAGATATGAACTTGATTCAATAAAGTATCAAGAGGTTCACAGGTTAAATCTGTACTAACCAAGCTATTTTTAATAAGTTCTAATTCATTCTTAAATTCATCTACACATCCATAGTGGAGAAATTCATCAAAACTATTATTAGTAGACATTAAAGGTTTTCCTTCAGGCGAAAATTGCCATCCAGCATCAGCCAATTGCTTATTACGTAATTGAGTTAGTCGTAGTCTCTCTATTGTATAGCTAAGCTTAAGACGATAAGGTTCAAGACGATATCTAGCTGCTCTTTCCTCGTATACATCTGGGAAACGAACTCTATCCATTTCCAAAGACTCTAACAACGGAGTGCTTACTTGACTCCATTGCATAGAGATACTTAATTGGTCTCTCAACTCTTGAACTGATGCAATATATCTATCTAACATCAATTGTCTTTGATAACACGCAGTTCTCCATGTAATTTCAGGAGTGACAGAAGGGTTGCCATCACGATCTGAACCTACCCACGAACCAAATGTACAAAAAGCTTCATTAGGTATCTCGACGTCTGGATAACTTGAAGCTAGTGCCGATGTAAGTCTCCTTCTTAATTGAGGCATAGCATCAAACAAAACCTGCTGAAAATAATGAAGTGCATAATCAACTTCATCGAGAACAGTTGGTTTAAATTGATGAAGCTCATCAGTTCTCCACCAAAGTCTGATCTCCTCCTCTAATTGCAACCTAAATATTTCCTTTTCAGAGTGAGAAATTAAGTTGTTAGATTGAAGTTGTTGCAAAAGAGTGGCCACTCTTCGTTGCTTGTGTCGAACTGTGTGTCTAACAATTTCAGTGGGATGCGCGGTAAAAACAAGACGAATATCCATTTCTCTCATCAAAGCATCAAGCTGAGCTGGAGGTACATTTAAACGACGAAGTCGCTCAAATAATTGTCTAAAAGTAGCTGGAGCAGTCTGACTAGCTAAGGCTGGAGCGAATGGATCTACTTTATCCTTGCTTTGATCTAGCTTCCCTTTTTTCATGCTTTCTAAATAACTATCTTCTTCTATACGTTGCTCCAGAATATTTACTAACTGAAAGTAAAGAGAAAAAGCTCTTGCAGCAGATATTGCCTCCGCTAAGTCCATTTCTGTAATCAATTGGACTATTGCTTCAGAGGAATTATCTTGATTTGTATTACTAGGGTCACTTAATTCCTTTAAACGCAATAAGCGCTCAGTTTGATCAGGGGGACATTCACTTTTGAGGACTGTTTTCCAAAGATCCTCAACAAGTTCAAGCCTTTGCTGCAATAAATATCCAGGATCTTGATCCTCAACATTTACTGTCGAGTGATTAGAGATATTTTCGTTAGAAGGATTTTTCAACATGTTCTTATTATGAAGCAGTTCCGCCAACTTGGTCACTAATAGGTTGATTTCATATGAACGAAATTTTTCTCTTCTAGTTCCATTTCACTAATACCTTTCTGGAGCAAGGACTTGATTGATATACCATTGGAATAAGAATTAATCCACTGCATTGATTGATTGCCATTTATTAAAATAGATTCGATAGGCTGAAGTAACTCAAACATATCAAGCTCTTTAGCTAATGGAGTGACATCTAATAAAAGTTCCTTGATCCAATCACGACAGTTGATTTGTTTTCCATTTCTCCAATGAAATAATTTTGCATCAAGACTAGATTTAGCTGCATTCAAATCATTTTGATCTGATAAACGAGCCAATTCTGTTTGAGTTTTGGAACTCGCTTTAATTGGATCGTACTTTTTTGTATTTTTTTTAAGATTTAGAATTCTAAGTTCTAACAAAGCAGTGATAGCCAATAGCAAATCAACATTACCTACCAAATCACATATTCTTAGCTCTAATCGATTCAAAACATGAGGTCTTTGTGGACCATTTGGCCTTACTGATGTCCATAAATGTCTTTCATTATGCATTTTGCCCTGACTAAGTTGATCTTCAACCCATTTCACATAATGAGGATGATCTAGAAAAATGGGTACATTGGGAGGTGTCTTTGGGAATTGAAGCCATCTTTGTGAATGTACCCCCGTTGCACATCCTCCCAAAAAAGGAGAACTAGCACTTAATGCAAGAAATAATGATGCTTCACATCTAACTAAGCGAAGCGCCGAAAAAAGTAAGGATAAATTTTCTATACCTAAATTGATATGAATACTTGCTGTAACAACATTTGTTCCGTAATTTTTTTCTATGAAAGAATGATATGAGTTTTCTGAATCTGACCTTTCAAAAATTTTTGTATTACCAAGGCTCAGTGTACTTCCTGGAAGAATTGTTAATTTCTTACAAGAAAGCCATTTCCTAAGTTTTTGTCTTGGCAGTAAAAGAGCATGTTTTAAAACCGCATATCGTTTATCTGGAACAGTTATATACTCAAGATTTCTTTGATCAGGTTCCTTAACAAAGTCTAAAAGTTCTTCAGTAATAGTTGATGCAACTCCTACATTTTCGCCAAGAAATGTGCCTGTAAAAAGCTCCACCTCAAAGCCCTTTAAAAGCATAAAGTTGCTCATAGATTAGTAGCTTCTAAGCAAGCTAAAGCAGTAAACATTCCTTTTGCTTTATTTAAAGTTTCTTGATACTCATTTGAAGGAATAGAATCTGCAACAATACCTGCACCAGCTTGAACTTGAACAGTAAAATTGTTTTTATTCTGCCTACGAACAATCATTGTTCGTATAGTAATAGCTGTATTTAATGCTCCATTTAAATCTAAAGACCCATAAACGCCAGAATAAGGTCCTCGTCGTTGTTTTTCTAATTGGTTAAGTAGTTGCATCGCTCTAATCTTTGGAGCCCCACTAACAGTCCCAGCAGGGAAAGAAGCAATTAACAAATCCCAAACATCCTTTTCTTTTTTCAAGATACCTTCTACTTCACTGACTATATGCATTACATGAGAATATTTTTCTATAACCATTAATTCTTTTACACAAACACTACCCGGGTAGCAAACCCTACCTAAGTCGTTGCGACCTAAATCTACTAACATTACGTGCTCAGCTCTTTCTTTGGGATCTTCCAAAAGATCTTTCTCAAGAGTTGCGTCTTCAAAAGCATTTTTACCACGCGGACGTGTACCTGCTATTGGTCTTAAACTAGCTTTAATACCTTCTTCTGTTCGTTGGGCCTTAACCATTACTTCCGGACTAGAACCAATTAGTTGCCAATCTCCAAAATCAAAAAATGCCATAAATGGTGACGGATTTACCATCCTCAAGCTTCGATATAATTCAAAAGGTTTTTGTTTTACGGTCGACTCCAATTTTTGACTAAGAACCAACTGAAAAACATCGCCTTTATTAATATATTCCTTTGCCAATTTCACACCCTGTTCGAATTGATTTTTATTTGTATTACTTGTCATATCAATAGATCTATTACCATTTTCATTCCACTTAAGAGACTTTATAGGCTTTAAAGGGGAAGCCATTAAATCTTGAAGTTCATTGATTTGATTAAGAGCGATTTCATAAGCTTGATCTGGAGAAACTCCATCACTAATATTGCCATAAGCAACAGCTGTTATTAGACGTTTAACTTGATCAAAAATAAGAATCTTATCCATAAACATCCAAATTCCATCAGGTAAATCTTGATCGGACAATTCATAGGTAGGTACTGAGGGCTCAATCCATTGAATTAGTTCATATCCCCACATTCCAAAAAGTTGTCCTAGTTGTGGCAATCCAGGCAAAGAACCAGATTCATAAGGCCCAAGCATTTGCCTTAGTATTTCAATAGGATTTCCCTGGAACTTTTCTTGTTTCCCATTTCGCCAACATCTCAACAATTCATTACCCCTTACTGTCACCTGCCAGAGTGGATCTGATGCCACCACACTCCATCTTCCAATCGTTTCTCCACCTTCTACGGATTCAAGTAATACTCCTGGTGGATTATCGTTCCCAACCTTAAGCCAAGTTGTGAGAGGAGTTTCTAGATCTGCAGGCCAACTTTTCGCCAAAGGGATATAATTTGACCCGCGGGAAGCAGATAGAAGAAATTGTTTTTTATCTAAGCTAAGCATGACTGCATAATGGCAGCCCAATATATAAATTTAAAGAGGGCAAAAGTTTAAATTGGATGACTTATGCATCGTAAGTTTTTTTTCCACTAAATTTCAAGCTTGCTGGGTTAGGATTTTCTCCAATACGTCTATTGTTATAGCCTTCTTTTAGACGACCCTCATTGGGTTTTTCTGAAAAAACTCCATCTTTAGGGAAAAGTAGTTCTCGATCTCCTCCAGGATAAATTCTATAGATTTTACTTGTTTCTATTCTTGGCTTGAATCCCCTCAATTGAGTATTCAAAGCGAAACACTGTTCTTTTCTAGCAAAATACATAAGATTGTCGCCCTCATGCATAACAGCAGCACCACCTGTAGGAAGTTCAAAAACTTCAGAGGTTTTACTTGTCCAAGTAATTGCATATTTCTCTTCAGTTTCAGCAGAGTTTAATAATCCCCCAGTGCTACCAATATGCTTTGGAAGTGTTCCAGGTAATACTTCTGTCATTTTTTTAATTAAATCAGCTTATTCTTTATTTCTTTAAATTAGCACTTTATTTTGTGCCTTTTGACTCATTTGAAGTCAACTTCACACGGCTCAACATTAGTCGAAAGAATCAAATTCTTTTACTTCAGAAATAGGAAAAAATATTGTAATTCCACTATCTCTCCTATTGGTTAGGCGACCACCGAGACTTTTTAACAGCCTTTGGGTTGCAGCCTGACTAAGTTGCAAATTCCCCGTAGCTGGATTCCAACTAAGCACTGGACCAATTTCTTCATTAGAAGCATTTTCAGAAACTTCAGAACTATTTGTATTAGAGAGCTGCCTTAAAATTTGAAGCTTTAATCTTTGTCCTGCTGGCCTTAATTTCAAAGTTAATTCCCCACCCATCTGTAATCCTCGAGTATTACGATCTATAAGACCTGTAAGCATTAATTCAAGACCTTTAGAATCACTCAAAACTTTAGGCAAATCTGGTGTGAGATCAAGAACAAGTTTTAAACCTTTTCGCTCTAAATGATTACTCCAAACTGGAGAGAGCATGACAAGCATTTTACCTAAATCAGTTAAAGCTAAATTTGTTTGTTCAGATTTGCTTCTCTCCAACTCAACTGCATTAAAAATCAAACCAAAACGATCAATTTGTTCTGTACATTCAATATCAATTTGCTTCAAACGACTTTCAACTACTTTAGATAAGTCTTTCTTCCTAAGAAGAGATCTTATTAGGGTTCTTATTGTTGCTAATGGTGTTCTAATCTCATGAGTTAGGGCTTCAAGTAAGGAAATTTCACTATTTTTTGAATTGGACTTTTGATCATTGATTATGCTGTCAGGCAAGGTTTGTATATTTAAACTTGGCGCAATATCCGCAAGTCGTTGTGATAGTAAAGGCCAGAACACTTTAGATAAATCATCATTTGTTTTTAGCTGACCCATCTCTTGAAGAGAGTTTCTAAGATGATTGGCTTGTTCAATATTTTCTGTATTTAATCTATTATCAAGTAAGGTAAGAAGATCACTCAAAGTCTCAGGATCGCTCCGCATTAACAATTTTCTTTCCTTAGATTTTCCTTCCAAAGCCAAAGCAATTTGAATTTCAGGAGTAATTACAATTAGCAATGGATCATTGCCATCTTCCTCTAAAAGAGTCAAGCGCTCATACTCTGATGAATCACTCTCAATATCAATTGAAGCTGACTGACTAGGCGGCAACATACCAATACAAGGATTAGTCAGGTTTAACAAATCCTTGGGTGCCCAAACCCAGCCTTGAAATTTCTTCAATAATTTGGGCTCATATAAGGCTGGCAAAGGCGAAGACAACCATAAACCTCTTGTAAGGTTCATGGGCAGCAAAATATCTGACTGAAGAGTATCAAGAGCTGCCCACCACATTCTCCTTACTGCAGACTCACTGCATGAGGCATGTGGAACACCTTGAGCCATCCTTTCTTGCAAAGCTTTGATAGTTACTAAAGGCTTGGTCACGAAAAACTCCAAACCTCATGCAAACCTTTAAATCTATTCGATTGGTTAGATTTTAAAGGATGAAAAAGCATGGAAAATAAGGTTGCAACTCCTAAAGGTGCTTTGGCTGACTATTTTCAAATAGATGGCTTGAGAATTTCTCAGTCAATCTATTCAATAGGGACACAAAGTTTTTTTAGACAAATTAAGATCTAGGGAGCTCATTCGTCTATCAGTAAGGATTAGTAAGGAGAAGTAGATCCCTTCAATCCTAAGGATTTGATATTAACTAATCCAATGAAACTAATGTTTAATCGAAAAGTGAGGATTCCTTCCTTTACATAGATCAAAAAACTTAACCTCAAGATGGTATTGAGGCATTGGACATACTGAGTCTCAAAGTTTTATTTGACTCAATTAATGCGTTTACAGAAACACGTAAAAGTATCTAATCAAAGATTTTTTCTTATTGACTGGCCTCGTCTCGATACAGATAAACATAAGCCCAAGCTTATAAAATTAACAAATAAGGCAGTTCTTCCATAGCTCATAAAAGGTAATGGGATTCCAGTTACAGGACCTAGACCAATAGTCATAAATATATTCACCATAATTTGAAAAATAAACATTGAAGTTATACCAATCACAATTAAAGATTCAAAATCAGTGCGCGCCTCAATAGCTATCTTTATTAATCGAAAAATTAGAATAAAAAATAAAAATAAGACTAATAAAGTCCCTAAAAAACCTGTCTCTTCTCCAAGAGCACTAAAAATGAAGTCTGTATGCTGCTCTGGGATAAATTTTAATTTAGTTAATTGGCCTTGCATCAGACCTGATCCAAACAATCCTCCAGATCCAATACCTATTTTACTTTGAAGCATATGATATCCACCCCCTAAAGGATCTTGGCTAGGATTAAGAAAAAGAATTAATCGATCTCGTTGGTAATCTCTTAAAACAGTTTCCCAAAACCAAGGAGAAATTTTCGCTATTAATGAATGAATAAGGACAACAAATAGTGTTAGTAATTTTTTTTTATTTGGCAGAGACTTATAAGACATGAAACCAATTATTGGAATCCATATAAAAAGTCCAAATTGATATAAATATGCAAGTAATCCTGTAACCAAAGTAGCCAAAATAATAAATGCCCATTCATATGGCATCCCTGCCCAATACAACATTCCAAGAAGTATGGCGCCAAAAACAAGAGAGGTTCCAAGATCAGGTTGTAAAAAAACCAAGATCCAAGGTAAAAAGGAAACTAATAAAGGTTTAATTACATGAGTTAAATCAGAGAATCTTTTTCGATCTAAAATAGAAGCCAAGACAAGTATTAAGGTTAATTTTGCAAACTCAGATGGTTGAATGTACAACCCGGCGAAGCTCAACCATCTTTTTGCTCCGAGAGCAGAAGTGCCACTAAAATTCACATACAAAAGTGTTAAAATATTCAAAAAATATATTGGCGTAATATATTTTCGTAGATCTTGCAAAGGAAATTGAGCTAAAAGACAAGCAATTACAGACCCTATATAAGCAATAATTGCATGCTGGTACCAATATGCAATTCCATGATTTCTTTGAGTACTTGCAATTAAAAAACAAGCTAAATGTACTAAAGTAAGAGGTACAATCCAAATTATAAAATCTACATCTTTCCAAATTTTTTTATTTCTCACTATTTTAAAAGTAGGTATTTTATTGCGACCAAAACCCATAATTACTTTAAATCACTGTTTAACAGATAAGACATTACATAAAGTGCCGGCAAGTTCTAAAAATACTTTGGCTGTTATTGAATCTCGAGATGTATGAACGACTGGGAGATCCTTGCCTGTTCCTGAAAAAGTATCTGACTCAATTGGTATTTGAGAGAGTAAAGGGACACTATTCTCTTTCGCTAATTGATAACCTCCTCCTGAACCAAAAATCTCATAAGATTTTAGTGGTTGATCTGGAGGAATAAAATACGTCATATTTTCTATCACTCCGAGTACAGGTATATTCATTTGTTTAAACATTGCCAACCCTCTTCTTGAGTCTTGAAGCGATACATTTTGAGGAGTTGTAACGATTATTACACCTGCCATTGGAACTGCCTGAGCCAATGAAAGCTGAGCATCTCCAGTCCCGGGAGGAAGATCTACTATTAAAAAATCAC
This sequence comes from Prochlorococcus sp. G4PB17, assembly GCF_059772445.1. Lineage (NCBI taxonomy): Bacteria > Bacillati > Cyanobacteriota > Cyanophyceae > Synechococcales > Prochlorococcaceae > Prochlorococcus > Prochlorococcus sp. G4PB17. The sequence continues at coordinate 1,165,565 of NZ_CM186288.1, forward strand.
GTTCACCCCAGGAAGCTTGATATAAAAATTGTCGAATAATCCCATTAAGCATTGGGCCACGCCAAATTACTGGCTGATTTTGATCAATTAATAATCCCATTGAAACCATTCCAATTCCGCATGTTTCAATGGGAATAATTTTTTGTTCTGCACCCGAACCACTTACTTCAGGAGTTATTTCGCTGACACCAAGCATATATGGCGTATTTGGTCCATAGATATCAGCATCAAGCAATCCAACCTTGAAACCCTTTTGACTAAGAGCACAAGCCAAATTTACGGCAACAGTACTTTTACCGACACCACCTTTACCGCTACTTATGGCGATAACATTTTTCACTTTAGGAATTGGAGTTAAACCCTGAGATTGACCACCATGCCCGGCTTGACCAATAGGAGACTGCTCAGATGGAGATGAATCTCCTATTTCAATTTGTACTTCTTCTATATCTTCCAATGACTTAATGCTTTCCCTAATATCATTTGCTAATTGACCTCTTTGAGCTAAAGCGGAATTAGGAAGAGTAAGTCTTACAACAATTTTCGGTGGCTTTACTGAAACTATTTCCAGCCATCCAAGTTCAACAATAGATCGTTCACTTCCAACATCTTTTACTGAACTAAAAGCTTTTAAAACCTTCTCGTTGGTTTTCATTCTTAATTTCTATTACATTCGATGATAGTAAAAAAATCGCCATATATTGCACCTCATTATCCAATGCTATTGCCTTTAGTAATAAGTAAAAACTATTCGCAATACAAACTTTTCCAATATTGGTGTGAAATTTGCATCATTTGAAAGTATTTTTTTAAAAGAAAGCAACATACAATTAATTTTGTCCTCCTCACAAGATAAAGCCAATTTACCGGCAAAAAACTCAAGAGATCGAGCTAAAAAGCTTGTTTTAGGGCTCCAAGATGAAATTTGTGCAGGATTAGAGGCTATTGATGGAGAAGGCAAATTCCAAGAAGAATCTTGGGACAGACCAGAGGGTGGTGGTGGGCGATCAAGAGTCTTGAAAGATGGAAAAATCTTTGAACAGGGAGGAGTGAATTTTTCCGAAGTACATGGCAATGAACTTCCTCCCTCAATCATTAGCCAAAGACCAGAAGCAAAAGGTCACTCTTGGTTCGCGACAGGAACCTCAATGGTGCTTCACCCCAAAAGTCCATATATACCAACTGTTCATCTTAATTACAGATATTTCGAAGCAGGTCCTGTTTGGTGGTTTGGAGGAGGGGCAGATTTAACTCCCTTCTATCCATATTTATCCGACACGCGTCACTTCCACTCTTGCCATAAAGCTGCATGTGACACGATTAACGAAGATCTTCATAAGGTTTTCAAACCTTGGTGTGACGAATATTTCTTTCTAAAACATCGAAATGAGACAAGAGGCGTTGGAGGTATTTTTTATGACTATCAAGATGGATCCGGCTTGCTTTATAAAGGACAAAATGCCAATGGGAAAGCCTCTCAAATCTCAGAAGAGCTAGGTAACTATTCTTTGAATTGGGAAAATCTTTTTTCACTTGCTAAAGCATGCGGGCAGGCATTTCTGCCCTCCTATGAACCAATAATAAAAAAGCGAAAAAACCAAAGCTTTTCAACAAAAGAAAGAGACTTTCAACTCTATAGGCGAGGTAGATATGCTGAGTTCAATTTGGTATGGGATAGAGGCACCATTTTTGGATTACAAACTAATGGAAGAACGGAATCAATTTTGATGTCATTACCGCCCTTAGCAAGATGGGAGTATGGATATAAGCCAGAAGAAAATTCACGTGAGGCACTCTTAACAGATTTATTTACTAAGCCTCAAGATTGGTTTACAGATAAATCTCTGGAAGAGAGGTGTTTAACTCATCAAGCATTGGATTAGCTGCTGCACTTCTAGATTATTCCATTTAAAAAAGCCTGAACTATTTCATTTGCAATGAGCTTTATTGTTTTTTGCCTAGTTTTTAAATTTCTGAGATTTTTTTCTAACAAACCCTCTAATTTACCAATTTCAAGAATCCTTATTTGCCTTCTAGGAGCTCCTAAACCCCCTCTAAACAAAACAGGAAACCGTCCAAATGTTCTTGCGATTGACTCGTCTATTTTATTTGGCGTCTCAGAGAAAGGAGGGATCAAACCTGCACCAACTCCATACTTACCATATGCATCAAAATGAATCTCAATTGCATAGCCACCATTTTTAGCAAATCTCCTCCCAACTGACCAATTCGTTCTTGGATCATTAGCGTCATCAATATTTCTTATTCCAGGGTCATAAGATCTAATATTTAAACCTTTCTTTTTGCCAAGATTAACAATTGATTCTTGTAATTTTAAATTCCAAAAAAGTTCATCACTTATTCCAGGATGCATTGGATTCAAACCAAACTTATCAACAGCTTCGCCAGGTGTGCCAGCGCCAGCCAATCCCTGAGAGTCTGCATGACCAGCTAATATTAAAATAGGGATATTTTTATCTACATCTATAATACCAATCCACTTTGCAGGGATATCAGAGCTTTCACCAATGATCAGATCAAAATCCTCAGTAATATTTAAATTCCTATTTGAATACAGTTGATAAAAAGCATAAAAGATAATTAAAAAGACTATTAATTTTAAACTATTTAATACTTTATTTCTCACCACAAATGCTAATTAAATAGGGGAAGAAAGTAAAGAATTTTCACTACTAAGCTCAAGACTTTCAGATAGTTCCAACTGAATTGCTATCAGCTCATCACGATGAGCTTTGATTCGTAATATGCTTACTTCAGAAAGATCTGAACTTAATAACTTAACTTCTAATGATTCCTCTCGTTTGGATTTAACACGATAAATAATTCCAGCCAGAGGGGCCCCAATTGCAGCCAATAGTAAAGGCCACCAACTCAAAGATGGATAAAGCTGAATCAGAACAAGACCCAAGCATGCTGAGCCCAGTCCTCCAAGGCAAGATAAAAAGATCACTAAAAAAGTACTGGAAGCAACATTGCCATTAAAGATCAATAATTTCTCTTCAGCATTGCCTCCATTTTTTTTCCAACCACGCTCCTCCAACCAAAAACTAATACCTTTTAAAACTTCAAGCGGAGGTAAAGGAGACTGAACATCTACAACTGTTGTGCGGTCCTTACTTGCAGCGCGCAGAAAAAAACCCAAACCTATCGCCAATAGGATAGTGAGAAACAAAGTTGAGGAGAATGCAGATTGCATCTCAAAAATACGATCTCTTTTATTTTAATTGTTCAGAAAAACATAGCTACAAAAGTGAGCTAAAAAAATTAAAAGATATTAGAAAAGATAAAATCGTTGAATTTACTCAATATTTTGATCATTTGAGGCATTAGACTTAGATCATAAAGAAATTACTAATGCATTAAATTCACATTAAATTTATTATGCCAAAAAAACTTGATGAACCCTCGACTTTCAAGATCTTTGATAAAGACATAGATAATGAAACTGAAATTGCTTTAAGCTCATCTATGGCTTTAGCAGTTGATACAGAAGCCATGGGACTAATTCATGGTAGAGACAGGCTATGTTTAATACAAATATGCGATGAATTTGATAACGTTATTTGTATTCGTATAGAAAAAAATCAACATGCAGCACCGCACCTAAAATCTATTCTCGAGAAAAAAACAATTGAAAAAGTCTTTCATTTTGCAAGATTTGATGTTGCTGCATTAGCAAGTAATCTCAATATTTACGTAAATCCAATTTTTTGTACAAAAATCGCAAGTAAAATAGGTAGAACTTATAGTCCAAGGCATGGCTTAAAAGAAGTGGTTATGGAAACTGTTGGTGTGGAATTAGATAAACAAGCTCAAAGCAGTGACTGGGGAAAAGTTGGTGATTTAACTCAAAAACAACTGATCTATGCAGCGAATGATGTTAGATATTTACTAGGAGCAAAACACAAACTTGAAGAGATGTTGAAACGTGAAGAAAGATGGGAATTAGCCCAAAAATGCTTCAAATGCGTACCAATTTTTTCCGAGCTTGACAGAAGACGATTTACAAATATTTTTGATCATTAATTTTGTCAACAGGAACTTGTATTAATCCTCAAGCATAAAATTCTCTTCTTCTTTTAGAGCCTTTAATAATTGATCAAATGATGCAGAGGCAGATAGACATTGTTTTTTATCCTCATTTAAAGTTTGCTCAAGGATCTTTTGCGCAATTTGTTTTCTCGATTGCAAATCTTTTTTTCCTTCCTTAGCTGCCGCGACCTCTACTTTTCGTCGAGCTGCTGAAATACTAATACTTAAAGAAGATGCTAACTGAGCACAAATTTTAAGATAATGATGATCTTCAATTAGTGGCATATGCAGAAGCTTGAATAGAAAATCTTAATGAAAATCTTCTACTAGATTACACTCCACTATAAACCCTTGAACAAGTGAGTCGAGATAGTAAGGGCTATAGCATGACTTCCACCCTCTGGACCCATTCTTTCAGACCCTCTTAAACCAATAATCTCTCTATCAAAGTCAGAATTCAGTAAAAAACCCACTTGTTTTGCGAGAGTTTCATAACCCTCCGCAATAGCTACAGCACCTCCTAACAAACGACTTTGACGCTTCGCAAAATTGAAATTAAATTGATGTCCTTTCCCTGGCAAAGATACGCATGGGACACCTAAACCTACTAATTGTTCTGTAGCTGTACCTGCATTAGCTACTCCTACTTCTCCCCACGTAGCCCAACAAGAAAATTGGTTAAAGCCAATCAATATGAGTAATGAATTTTTTTCCCAACTTGCCGAAATTCCATATCCACCTATTGACTGATAAGTAGGTTTAAAACCTAAGTCCATCAATATTAATTCTATTTTTTTTCTCATTGCAGAAGAACTTAAAGGCACAAATACTGCAATGGAAGATGTAATTTGAATCAACTGAATTGCAATTAAAAGTTTTTTAAAATTCTGATACGCCTCAGGCAAACGACTTCCACACAATAAAATCAAACGTCTATATTTTTTAAAGTCATTAGGACATTCGCTCTTAGAAATTCCATCCATCATTGGATTCCCGGGCGATAATGCCTTTACACCATGATTTCTCAAGCCTCTGGCAGTTATTTTGTCTCTTACTGCAACCATTATGCAACGACTAGATCGCATCAACCAATATTCCCATGGATCCCACTCAGTTCCTTTCAATCGATGGTAACAATCACTTAAAGCGGATCTTGGCCCACTCGTCCATGTGTAATCACTTTTAGGAGTGCCAATAAAAAAATAATTTGCCCCACTAGCCCATGCAAAAAGAAGAGGTAATAAATCTCCAACTGCAACGATTATTCTTCCTTCCTTGGCTAATCTATGAACCAAGGTCCATTGCTTCCAAAGACTTCCTAATAATCCAGCTTTTAAATCTAAAACCAAGCCACTAAAACTCTGATTACTAAATCCCCCGCTAGGCAAAAATATTGAGGAACCAATCTTGGCAAGCCAGCCATCTTTTACTAGCTTTGAAAATACTTTCCCATCTCCAACCATCGGGAGAACTTCATGGGAAATATCTGGATTAATGTGATGTAGAGCTTTGATAACACTGCAGGCAATCGTGTCTTCTCCATGTCCATTACAAAGAAACAAAAGATTTTGTTCGGCTTGACTGATACGATTTGAATTGGAAATGAAAGTTTCATTTTCGGCGGCATGGCCAAGTGGTAAGGCAGAGGATTGCAAATCCTTTATCCCCAGTTCGAATCTGGGTGCCGCCTTAATTATTTTTCCTTTAATTTTCCTGAGGAAGCCCTCCAGCACAATGCTCCATGTGTAGCGAGTCGCAAGTTTCAAGAAAGTTCAGAAATTAATAAATTGATTTTGGACTAGATCTAAATATTGATCACATATCCATTCTTACAGTTAGCCTCTAAAAGAACCACTAGCGAAAAGCTTGTAGGCACGCAGGATGACAAATATTTACATCTTATTTTCAACACTTTATTGAATGTTTTTTGTCCATGTAATGAAAGTTTTTTTTCATTACAAAAAAATAGAAGGGTTCACATAGAAACATTATTCATGAATTAATATTAATCATATTAACCAATAAGAACAGTGTCTGATCAAATTGAATTCAGTTCTTTTTATAAATTATTAAATTCAATTAAGGAAGGTGAATCTCAACATATATCTTTACTTGATGAAAAAATTAACGAATTCAAAAATGGTAAAAACTCAAAAAGTTTTCTTGATGAATTAGGATCTCTTTATCTCTCTATAGGAATAACAGAATTATATAATTTTACGAATACAAAAGATCTACAAAAAATTGGACTCATCGATAAAGAAGGATGGGAAACTTTGGCTACTACAAATCAACAAGAATTACCTGTATACCTAGCAAATAAAATGATTGGGCACATTAAAGAAAATAAAAAAGTGAAGGAAATGTCAAAGAAGTGGAATATTAAAGAAGGTGAAGTCAGAAAACATATAACTAAAATGGCAAGATATATAACTGAAGGAATTATTGATGTAATTGAATAATATTAAATATAGATTAATACTTTTGTTAATCATCTATTTTAATACTGTCATCTCTAAATATGATAAATCATAAATTAATAATCATTATCTGCTACACAAATACCTAAACATCTTATTCCGTTACTAGAAGTTCTTCCACAATGATTACATAGAACTTTTTCTTGTTGATCTTTACCTTCATTTTCATTGTGATTTTCTTCATTACTATGTTTTTTTTCCAAAGAAGAGTCTTTAAAATTATTTAATTTATTCATGTAAGATACTGATATTAGTTTTCTTTATTTGAAATAACATCAATGAAGTCATGACTAAGAAAAAAATTGGAATTGGTTTTGGAACTTGGGCGTGGGGAAATAAGCTTGTTTGGGGCTACAAAGCTGAAACAGATGATATTTTACTTAAAAAAACTTTTTTTGATGCTATAGATGGGGGATTAGATCTTGTTGACAGTGCAGATTCATATGGCACCGGAAGTTTATTTGGGCAAAGCGAAAAGCTGATCGGCGATTTTCTAGAAGAGTTACCTAAGAGAAAACTCAAAAAAATCACAATCGCCACAAAGCTCGCACCCTTTCCATGGAGAGTTGGTCGCAATGGTCTAAATAAAGCTTTTCAAGAAAGCAATCAGCGTCTGAAAGGGAATATGACAAGAGTTCAACTCCATTGGAGTACTTATCGCTATGCACCTTGGCAAGAAGAGCAATTACTTAATGGCCTAGGAGATTTGTACGACAAAGGTTTAATTAAAGAAATTGGGCTATCTAATACTGGTCCAAAAAGACTAAATTTTTTATTCCAACAACTAAAAAAAAGAGGCATTAAAATTAATAGTGTACAGATGCAACTTTCGTTATTAACAAAACCATCCTTAGAAGATGAAAATTTAAAAAATGTATGTGATGAAAATGAAATTGAATATTTAGCTTACAGCCCCTTAGGGCTGGGAATCCTTACAGTTCCACCGGATCAAGCTCCTAAGCCTAAAACATTTTTACGACAAAAATTATTCCAAAAGATACTTCCAAAAACTATAGAGTTGAGAACATTAATCACTAATATCGGTAAAAGTTATTCAGCCTCCCAAGCACAAGTTGCTTTGAATTGGGTAAGGTCTCATGGAGCTAAACCAATAGTAGGGATTCGTAATCCATGTCAAGCTAAAGATGCAATTTCTGCACTTAATTGGTCTTTGACTAAAAGTGAAAAAGAAAGTCTGGATTTATGCAGGAATAAATGTTTAGCAAATATGCCTCAAAACCCGTTCTCCAGTCCTTAATAAAAATTCAAGTATCAGGGCTGACAATAACCTTCATTGAATCTGTAGCAGTAGGAAGACTAATCACTTTTGCTGGTGGAATAGGCTGTGAATTTGCGCTTTTTTCAATCATTTCTTCTTTAGGCTCTTTTTCATCTTTGGCACACGCTTCTAATGCCTCTCTCAACAAAGAGTCAAAAGTCGCACCTGGCAATCTATGCCTAGCGACCTCAAGAAATGTGAGTGGTAGAGACTCTGATGCCGCATCTTTTAATGCAGGATTATTTTTTCTATGCTCTTGTTCGTCCTGAATGGCTCGAATAAACCTGAGTGTGACTTCATGCTTAGTCGATGCTTTGATCAAAGTATCGTTATCTCTTTGCCCATTAGTTGCTTCATTTTCTAGGTCGTTAATTCTACTCTCCAAGCTTGTAAGCACTTCATCAGCTTCTTTCCCAATATGAGACAGTTGCCCATCAGACAAGTTTGGTAAATCAGCAACATAAACTTTTCCATGATCTCTAAGGGTTAAAAATGTTGGTCTTGGGCCACCATTTTGTCGCATAGCTGAATCTGGTTGACCTCCCAAAGGCCTTTTAGGAGGTGTTGGACCTGCAGAACTTCTCCTACGCGTTAGACGCTGTTGATTTTCAAAAGGCATAGAGCTAATTAAGATCTAACTTCGCATTACCCGAACTAATATCCGGCTTGCGTTTTTTAATATCTTACTGTTTTTTTACCGTTATAGAAAATCTTTTTTAACCTTCATTTAATTTGTTCAAAAAACTGGACTACAGAATTTCATAAAACTAGGCTTAAGGTCTCACTTAGGTATTCCTAAAATATCGATATGCTTTGAATGATTCTGACTTTCAACAACTTGACCTATATTCCAAGCTTCAAAATCATTTTTCATACATATTTCTAAAGCAACATTTACTTCATTTTTAGGAACAATTAGACAAAAACCTATCCCCATATTAAAAGTATTCCAAAGATCAATTTCAGGAATATCTCCAGATTTTTTTAACCAACTAAAGATTTCAGGTATTTCCCAAGTAGTTGTATTTATATGTGGTGATAATCCAGAAGGGAAAATTCTAGGGAGATTCTCAGGTAGACCTCCACCGGTGATGTGCGTCATGCCATGGATTAGTAAATTTTCTCTCAACAATTTTTCAACAAGTTGAGCATAAATTGCCGTTGGTTCCAGCAAAGATTGAATCAAGTTCCTTTTATCTTTCCCATAAAGAGTGTTTTCATCCACATTCACCATCGACAATACCTTACGAACAAGGCTAAAACCATTGCTGTGAACACCGTTACTTTTAATCCCAATAATCTGATCTTCACAATTAATTTGAGTGCCGTCTATTAAGTGATGATTTTCAACGATCCCAACACAAAAACCTGCTAGATCATATCTTCCACTGGGATAAAAACCTGGCATTTCAGCAGTTTCACCTCCCAAAAGAGAACAATCCGATTGACCACAGCCTGATGCAATCCCCTCTATTACTTCAGCCAAAGCATCAGGAGTCAACCTCCCGCTTGCAATGTAATCAAGAAAAAATAAAGGTCGAGCGCCATGAGTTATTACATCATTGACGCACATCGCAACCAGATCTATTCCAACTCCATAATGACAACCATATTGCTGAGCTAATTCTAATTTTGTACCAACACCATCTGTCCCAGATACCAAGACTGGACTTTCATAGCCTTTTGGAATTCTTATACATCCTCCAAAGCCTCCTAATCCTCCAATAACCTCACTTTTATGAGTTTTTTCAACGCATGATTTAATTCTCTCCACAAAGGCTCTTCCAGCAGTAACATCAACTCCCGAAGTTTTGTAATCCATCAGTAAAAAGCTGTCTTATGCAAAAGATTGAACCCTAATATGAAATCTATATGGGATCTGTATGCAATCAACTTATTTCATTTCAATCATAAGTTTATGAAATTAATTTATTTACGAACATAGTGGTACAAAAAATCTTTCAAACTAATGCTGAATTAAAAGATTGGCTCAGCAAACAAAATTCAAAAATAATTTTCATCCCTACAATGGGAGGACTTCACCCTGGCCATCAATATTTAATTCAACAAGCAAAAGCAAGAAAAACAAAAAAAAGTCAAATTATTCTTGTAAGTATTTTTATCAATCCATTGCAATTTGGAAAGGATGAAGACTATAAAAACTATCCCAGAAATATAAGCGAAGATGCTGAATTAGCTTTTCAAGCTGGAGCAGATGCAATTTGGGCTCCAGATTATTTTGAAGTTTTTCCTGGGGGCGAAAATTCACATTTTAAAATTAAAGTTCCTCAAACATTACATAATCGATTATGTGGAGCAGAGAGGGCAGGACATTTTGATGGAGTTGCAACAGTTATTATTCGTCTCATCAGAATTATCAGACCAGAGAAACTAATTCTGGGAGAAAAAGACTGGCAACAATTGATTATTATTAGAAAGCTATTTCAAGAACTCTCCATACCTATCAAAATTGAATCCTTCTCCACACAAAGAGACCAAAGTGGATTTGCTTATAGTTCAAGGAATTCTTATTTAAGTGCCTCTGAAAGAGTAAATGCTCAATCATTACCGAATGCAATCAAATTAGCAAAAAAAGAATTTGAGAAAGAGAAAATAATAAACCTTAAAAAAATAACCTCTATACTTCAAGAAAACAATTTAAAAATTGAATATCTAAAAGTCGTAGATCCATTTTCATTAAAAGAAACAGAAAATATAAATAGAATGTGCCTTTTGGCAGCAGCAGTAAAATGTGGATCTACGAGGCTAATTGATCACACTTTTCTTATGCAACGCAAACCAATTATTGCAATTGATGGTCCAGCTGGTGCCGGCAAAAGCACCGTAACTAAAGCATTTGCCAAAAAACTTGGTTTCATTTATTTAGATACAGGCGCAATGTATAGAGCAGTGACTTGGTTAATAATAAGCAATTCGATTAATCCAAGTGATCAAGCGGAAATCAAAAATAGCTTGAAAGATTCAAAATTAGAATTTACAAACTCAAGCTATAGTGAGCAAAAAATATTAATAAACAATGTTGACGTAACACAGAAGATACGTTCCCCAGAAGTGACTTCAATGGTTTCCGAAATTGCCAAACAACAATATGTAAGAGATTTACTCACAAAACAACAACAGTTAATTGGAGAGGATGGAGGTTTAGTTGCTGAAGGAAGAGACATTGGAACAGCAGTCTTTCCAGATGCAGATGTAAAAATCTTCCTAACAGCCACTCCAAAGGAAAGAGCAAAACGAAGATCTATTGACTTAGAAAAAAGGGGTTATGAATACTCAAGCATTGAAGATCTTGAAAAAGAAATTGAAGAAAGAGACAAGCAAGATAGTGAAAGAGAAATCGCCCCTTTAAAAAAAGCTCATGATGCGGTAGAGATTTGTACAGATGGAATGAATATTGAAGAAGTTTTAGAAGAACTAACTTATATTTTTAGATCAAAAATTCCAGAAGAGGTCTGGGCTACTCCTAATCCATAATACTATCTATCAATTCATCAATTGCATCATTCAATAAATCTAGAACCTTTTCAAAGCCATTTTGACCGCCATAATAAGGATCAGGGACTTCATCTAATTTAGAGTTTTTTGAGTAACTTAGAATAAGCTTTATTTTAGAATTTACTGGATTCATATCATCTTTAATTAATGATTTCACAGCCTCAAGATTATCTTTATCCATTACAAGAATCTGATCAAACTCATATAAATCATTTTCTTTTATTTGTCTCGATCTACTGGTCAGTGCAATACCCCTAGATAATGCTGTTGCACGCATTCGCCTATCAGGAAGATTTCCGACATGCCAACTACCTGTACCTGCAGAATCAACTACAAAAAATTTTTCTAAGTCTCTTTCTTTGATTTTTTGATTAAAAATTCCTTCAGCTGCAGGAGATCGACAAATATTTCCTAAGCAAACAAAGAGAATTTTTTTTACCATTTTTTGAATATCTTTACTTTATTTTAGGTCAAAAAGAATATTATTTATATAGCTTTCAGTCCATGGCTCTCCAAAAAAGCCTCTTAACATACCTCTTGCAGGATCTTTTTTCGCGCGATATCGCATATATTTTTTCTGACCATTTAATAATTGAAAAGATCTTTCCTTAGAAATCATCTTTGCATCTCTCACTAAATCTAAGAAACAATTCAAGTATTCATCAAAAGCAGGTTTAATTACCTGACCCATTAATTTGTCACCTTCCTCTCCTAATGGAATTCTAGACCAAAGAAAAGCTGGAGAAAAGTATTGTCTAGCCTCAGAAGGGATATCACCTCCTGAAGGAAGTTTAGATTGCCATTTTGCATGTATAAGTTTTGATTTATCCCAAACATTTTGAGTGTGATTTATATCATCCTTTAAAACAGGTTGAAGATCTAATGCAATAAGATGTCCATTTGGGAGTGTTACAAAATCGGCTCCAAAAAATGGTAAATCATAATTATTTAAAGGTGAAATTACCAAATTCATGACAGAAGTAATTTCACCAGCTTGTAGGCAAGCACACCTGGCCTGTCGAATTTTTTTTGTCTTTAAGCCCCATGTTTCCAAAATAACTTTATTAGGATGAGAGCGAGACCCAAAAGAAGACTCTTTAAAAAGAAAATCATTCTCTATATGATAAGGTCTAGGTTGAAAAATAGAAAATGCCTTAATAGTTTCATCTAAGAAATAAGACCAACGCCAATTACAAATTGAAATAGGCTCAAGACTATTATTTCGTTTACATTGCATTTAAAAACTAAAATGAAGAATTAATGTTTTCTAGACTTAAAGGAAATAAAAAATCTTTCATATATTGCTCTGACCATTCTTTACCAAAAAAATTCGAAAACAAACCATGAGCAGGATCTTTTTCAGCACTATATTTATCATAATCTATATGCAATAATTTGACCTCATTGGATTTAATAAAGTTTTCATTAGCTTTAGATAAATCAAGATTTATCCAATAATATTTAAGAAAAGAGCTAAAAACTTTTGGTAAAATCTTTTCGGCTTCAAAATTACCACCTTTACAAAATAGAGCCCATGGAGAGAAGTACTTAGTTGGATCATATATGTTACTCTTCATATCAAAATTAAACTCTTTAAAACATTTTTTAAGGCTTTTCAACCCATCAAAGTATCTATCAAAATATGCTTTATCTTGCACAAGAGGCTGAAAATCAAGAATAGCAACAAGCTTTTGTTTTTTTTCAAACCATAAAAGGTCAATGCCTAAAATTGGCATATCATTTTGATGATGAGGATAAGCCACTGAATTTAATACTTGAAGACGGTCGCCTGCGTCCAATCTGGTCACTCTCCATCTTCGAAATTCAGGAACATCCCATAACCAGCTATTCAGTTTACAATTGCCTTTTTTAGAAACACGTTCACAAAATTCATTCTGAACAATCAACTTCTTACCGCCATGTTCAAGAATATTTCTTGTTAACTCACTTAAAAGATCATCAAGCATATACTGTCATCTCCTTAGAGAATTTGAGAATTTACTCTCATTTAACGTGATGAAATCAGTTAAAAAGAATAAATACAAAACTTTGATACGATCCTAATAGATACTGAATATAAATAAAGGTATAGGCTTGAGAAAATATGAATTTCATTACTCGGTACTACCTTTTCGCTTTTTATTTGCAAAAAATCTAAATAAAACTTTCCCTATAGCAGCAATTAAGTTTCCTTCTAATTCATTAAAAATATCCATATTATATTTAAAAGATCTATTAGCCTCTTCTATAATTGAATCAGCTATCTTTTGATCAATAGGAAGATTATCTAAAGTATTTCTATACTTAATTTTAAATTCTTTTTCATCTCTGATTTCCTCAAAAATATAGAAACTAAGTCCCTGATCGTCAGGCAGATTCATAGCTTTTTTAGTGATGGTTTTCAAAAGCTGTCCACCAGACAAATCGCCTATATATCTGCTGTAATGATGCCCAATCAAAAGCTCAGGATGATCTTTAGCGATTTCTCTAATTCTTGCTTCATATTCAATAGCTGGCTTTGAAGGTTTAACCAATTCAGACCAATTACTACCAAAGTAAAACGACAAATCTTGTTCCAATTTTTCCTTACGAAAAAGCTCTTTAAATCCAATTGGAGAAATTATCGGATGAGAGTTTTCACAAAGTTTTCCTATCTCTTCCTCCATAGCTGAATAAACAAAATATAAATCAGCTAATAAATTTCTGTATGAGGACTTATCAACTACTCCCTTAAGGAAACAACTTATAAAACCTGTATTTTCAGCCATCGTATGAGACTTTTTAGTCCCTTCACGAAGTTGCCTAGCCAAGGCTACTGCCATGAGTTCAAAATCATTTAATCAAAACTTACCACTTAGACATAAGCTCAACATTAGATCTATTAATAGCTGAATAAAAATTATGGCAAATTTTGAAAAGCTCACTGCACCATCAGAAGGCCAAAAAATTACTTTTGTTGATGGAAACCCAATAGTCCCAGACCATCCAATCATTCCGTTTATCAGAGGTGATGGAACAGGGATAGATATTTGGCCTGCTACACAATTAGTAATCGATAAAGCTATTGAAAAAGCGTATGGGGAAAATCGATCCATTGAATGGTTCAAAATCTATGCAGGCGATGAAGCTTGCGACTTATATGGAACTTATCAATACTTACCAAACGACACTCTTGAGGCGATAAGAACTTACGGGATCGCGATCAAAGGACCTTTAACCACACCTGTAGGAGGAGGGATTAGATCTTTAAACGTATCTCTAAGACAGATTTTTGATTTATATTCATGCGTTAGACCTTGCAAATATTACGAAGGGACTCCAAGCCCTCATAAAAAGCCGCAAGATTTAGATGTGATTGTTTATCGAGAAAATACCGAAGATATTTATATGGGCATTGAATGGGAATCTGAAGATCCCGAATGCATCAAATTAATTAATCAACTCAATAATGAAATAATTCCAGCTAGCCAAAAACTAAAAAACAGAAAAATTCCCAACGGATCAGGAATAGGAATTAAACCAGTTAGCAAAAGTGGTAGTCAAAGACATATCAGAAGAGCGATTAAACATGCACTCAACCTTGAGGGAAGCAAAAGACATGTGACCTTAGTTCATAAGGGAAACATCATGAAATTTACAGAAGGAGCTTTCAGAGATTGGGGATACGAATTAGCAACCACAGAATTCAGGAATGTGTGCGTAACCGAGAGAGAAAGTTGGATTTTAGATAACTTAGAAAAAAATCCTCGCATCTCCGACAAGAAGAATGCTGAGTTAATTGATCCAGGTTTTTCATCTTTAACAGAAGAGAAAAAGAAAGCTATTTGTGATGAAGTTTCTTCGGTTCTAACAAATATTGAGAGTAGTCATGGCAATGGGAAATGGAAGGATATGGTGATGGTTGATGACCGAATAGCAGATAGTATTTTTCAACAAATTCAAACTCGTCCTCAAGAGTATTCCATACTTGCCACTCTCAATCTCAATGGTGATTACATATCAGATGCCGCCGCAGCAATTGTTGGTGGACTGGGGATGGCACCTGGAGCAAACATTGGGGATACCGCGGCTATTTTCGAAGCTACCCATGGAACAGCTCCAAAACATGCAGGCTTGGACAGAATAAATCCAGGTTCAGTAATACTTAGTGGAGTAATGATGCTGGAATATTTAGGTTGGAATGAGGCAGCAAAATTAATTACCAATGGATTGAGCAAATCTATTTCAGATAAAAAAGTTACTTACGATCTGGCACGATTGATGGAACCAAAAGTAGAGCCTCTAAGTTGTAGTGATTTTGCTAAATCAATTATTGAAAGATTTTAATTAAGTATTATTGAGAGTCTTTCAACAATTAAGAATTTGACTCCATCAATCTAAATGATTCTAGAAGTGTTTTCTCATTTCCTAGATTACCTGGAAAAGTAACAACTGGTAAATCATATTGATCAGAATTACTTTTTACTATTGACAATCCTGGTAATATTTGGCCTTTTAATTCTACTTGATTAAAATTCAATCCTTTATGAAGCAAGAGTTGTGTTGTAATACCTCCTTTGCTAATAATGTAACCTAGCTTGTTAGTTATTTTTCTAACTAAGATAGCCATAAACTCTGCAAGTTGAAGTCCAAAATGCATTCTTTTAGAGTAAGAAGAAAACTTCATTTCTTCGCGAGTAGTATATAAAACAGGTACTTTTTTTGTATTCAAAATGTCATCTATTTTCGATAATAAAATATCTTCCAGCTCTAAGATTGCCTGTTGACGATTTTTTAAAGTAAAAATATCAGCTAATTCACTAACTGGTATTTCCAAACCTTCGCAGGAATTATCTTTCAATAAAACCTCTAATTGATCTGTCGCTAATTCCACATGGGAGCCAACCATTATCAAACCAGGCTTATATTTAAATTCATTATTTTTAGATTTTAAAGATACTAAATCTATAGTGTTTTTAGGATTAGGTGGTAGCCCAGATAAAGAACTAATAAAACTTGCAGCTGTTCTAAAAAGAAATCTTTTTTCTTTAGAAAGTACCTTAATCGCCTTCGCCAGTGTTTCTAAATGATGAGGTAATTTAGCATCCACAACTACTGAAGTATTATTTTCCAATTGAGACAAAAAGCATAAAAGAGATTTAAAACCATTTTCATTCTTAAAAGCCATATCTAATTGTTTAATTTCAACATGCAAGATATTTTCCGCCTGTATCTTTCCAAAACTTTTTTCTTCAATCCATTTAGCTAAATCACTAGTAGAAAATCCAAAAATATTATCACGGCCAAAATCAGTAGTATGGACAGGTATCCCATTTAGATAATGAATACCGTTTTCAGTTGTTCTTCCACCTTCCAAAAAAGCTGGAATGTGAAATGTTGCATGAAATGGTCCTAATTCTTCTTCAAGAATTGCAGGTTCCAAAACACCATGACCACGTAACGTTGAATCACCTCTACTAATATAAAAATAATCATCTTTGGAATATCCTTGTTTTAAAAAAAACTTCTTAATAGATGCGCATATTTCTCTCGTTTTCTTAACAGCTAAAACAGCAGATAAAGATCTTGTGTTCGCAAGTATAAATATTAAAGGCGAGGATTTTGTAAATGCTTTTTCTAGAGTTTGCTCATCCCAAGTTAATAATAATGGGCATCCGTGAACAGTTTGAGATCCAGTTGGATCATCATCAAAAATAATTATTTTCATAAAAAATTAATCTATTGTTTACTCAATGATTTATTCGAATCTCTCCCAACTTTCAGGAACTTGAATATAAGATTTATTTAAATCGGCAACAGACCTACAGCCCAATAATTTCATGGTTCTCACAATATCTGTTTGAAGAATTTCTATTGCTCTGGCAACGCCTTTACCTCCTGCAGCTGCAAGTCCATACGCATAGGCTCTACCTATCAAAACTCCTTTCGCGCCAAGACATAATGCTTTAACTACATCACTACCCCTTCGAATACCTCCATCTAGCAACACATCAATTTTCCCATCAACTGCAGCTAAAATTTCCGGCAAAACACGTATCGTAGGAGCAACGCTATCAAGTTGCCTAGCTCCATGATTAGAAATAACGATCGCATCAGCACCTAGCTCTGCTGCTTTTTTTGCATCATCACCAATATGTATACCCTTAACAATAATTTTTCCACCCCATGCCTCGCGTATCCATTGAAGATCATCCCAAGTCACAACTGATTTTTCTAGAGCAGGACCAATTGCTGTATATCCCATTGGACCATCATCAAGTTGAACATTTGGAAAACTCATTAAGCCTCCATCACCTATCCATTGAGTCAACCAGCATGGTTTAACTAATATTTGAGGGACATAAGGAAGCATCTCCAAAGGATTTCTTGATAAAAGCTGTTGGGTTCCTGATCGCATATCCCTTTCCCTTAAACCAGATACAGGCGTATCAATAGTTACGACTATTGCAGAGTATCCAGCTGCTTTAGCTCTAGCAATTGTTTTTAACGCGACTTCTTTACCACCTAGTAAATAAAGCTGATACCAAGCTGGTCCTTTTGTAGCAGCTTTAACGTCTTCTAATAAACAACCTGAGAGAGTCGACAAGGTATAACCAGTCCCAGCTTTACCTGCCTCTCTAGCTGCAACCACTTCTCCCTGGGGATAGAACATTCTGCTACTACCTACTGGCCCCAACAAGAAAGGAAGTTTAAATTGCTGATCTAAAACAGATATTCCAAGATCACATGATGGAACAGAAACTGCACATCTAGGTCTAAATAAAATTTTATTATATGCGTCGCAATTTTCTGAAAGAGTTTGTTCTCTATCTGCACCACTATCTATGTAGTTAAAAACCATTGCCGGTAAACGATTTTTAGCTCTAGACCTGAGGTCATCAATATTTAGTACGCCTGGAGAGGAAACATCTGCTCCTAACATTATTAATCAAAAATTAATGAATAATGAATCTAGAATATATTGATCATAGATGCAAAAACCAAAAAAATATTGAAATATTTATCATGCAAAAATCTATAAATTGGATTTAATTAGTAAGAAACTATACTACTCTAAAACTTGAAAAACTAATATGAATCATGCTTAAAAGTAGTAAAGAATTCTATATATTCTTCTGGCTTAATTTCAAGTTTTCTATCACCAGTCACCAGTGAATTCCTAGGGCTTGTCCAAGGCTCAAGACAAACCATTTTTCTGGGAGGGTCAGTCCATATTACTGTTGTATCCATTGGCTCTTGATGAATTAATTCAATTACATTGCTAGATAAACAATCGACAAGCTTAACCGAACATGAAGGATAGGAAAGAAAATCGACTCCCTTATCTAAAATTCTAATCTGGTCAGAGGCATTAGTAACTTTCATATTAGTTTGATCAATACATTTTTCAGGCAAACCATCTATCTTTATTTTTTGTAAATTTGAAACCTGAAAATATGGATGTAGGCCGAAACTGAAGGGCATAGAATCATGACTCTGATTATAAATTTTCACGGATATTTGAAGACTTTTTTCTTTCAAGCAAACATCCATCAAAAGAGTAAAGAAAAAAGGAAAATTAGAGCGTGATTCACTTGTATCACTTAGTTTTAACCTTATACCTAATTTATTTTTTAATAAATCAATTGACCAAGGTAAATCTCTTGCAAAACCATGTTGTCTTAAAAAATACTTCTTACCACCAATTAAATAGCCTTCAGGCAAGTCACCACATATAGGGAAAAGGATAGGTATTCCTCCTCTGATACTTTTTTCTTTATCTAGAAAACGCTCTAAATCGAAGTACAAAAGTTCTTTTCCTTCGCTTATCCATTCAGTAATCAATCCTCCTCTTTCAGGGACAATTCTAATTAATGAATCGAATTCAAAATTTGAATA
This sequence comes from Prochlorococcus sp. G4PB17, assembly GCF_059772445.1. Lineage (NCBI taxonomy): Bacteria > Bacillati > Cyanobacteriota > Cyanophyceae > Synechococcales > Prochlorococcaceae > Prochlorococcus > Prochlorococcus sp. G4PB17. The sequence continues at coordinate 1,184,771 of NZ_CM186288.1, forward strand.
TTCCCAGTGAGGATATGGATTTGTCTTTTTCTCGAAACTGACCGCCATTAATTAAAGCTGATTGATCCATTCTAAAAGAGCGGAATTAACCTGATCAGGAACTTCATCATGAGGACAATGGCCAGCGTCTAAAACAACTTCTTTTGTATTTGAAGGTGTATGTTTTCGATAAGTAGCCCTTTTACCAGGTGCATTCATCCAAGGATCTCTATTACCCCAGAGTAATAACAATGGTGACTTTAACTGAGCGAACAACTCATCAAGCGGTCTCCCCTGAGGTCCTGCGGGATCAAAAACACTTTTGAAGACATTAAAAGCGCCCGCATCCAAAGAGGGTTTTCGGATCGCTTCTACTAGTTCATCATCAACATTTGATGTATCAATATAAACTTGTTTTAACGTACGTTTAATTGTTGAGGGCTGTCTAAGGTTTTCAAAAATTATTCTTTGCAATAGAGCGTTTTTGAGAAAGATACTAGCAACAGTTTTTCTAGCTGTAGCCCAAAATCCTTGAGTTGGTTTCTTATCTTCACTGAAATAACCAGCAGCATTTAATAAAACCACACCTGCTGACTCTGCACCCAAAGCAGCACCACTAGCTAGCGCGGCATAACCCCCTAGAGAGTTGCCAACAAGTATTGTTGGTCTACCAATATTTTCCTTAACATAAGAAACTATTTGATCTTTCCAAAGTGAACCTCCATAAGCAAGGCCACCAGGTTTAGAGCTTTTACCAAAGCCAAGAAGATCTAAAGCGTGAACTTCATACTGCTTTCCCAGGACTGGTAAATTGTGCCTCCAGTGCGTTGTAGAGGCACCAAAGCCGTGAATCAAAAGAATTGCGGGCCCTTTTTCATCATCTGTCTTATTTTTATGATCTTCAGGAATAATGCTCAAACTGTAAACAGAATGTCCTAAGAATTTCCAATCAGAAAGATTTTTTTCTACAACAGAGGAAACCATTTAAGAATAATCTGATACTTACAGATCTTAGTAAATCATTGATAGAAATAGATTAGAAATTTTATTTCTTTTTTTTAGAAATTTCCTCACCTTTTTAAAAGAGTTTTCAATAATTTCTAAACCAAACCAACTGGATCAGCTGCGACATCATCAGGAATTGAGTTTCCTCCTGATGGGGGTTTATCTTTCAAAACAACTCTAAGCAAAACAGGAGCTAAAAATGTTGTTCCAATAACCATTAATAATATTGCAGCCTCCAGGGAAGGCGTAAGCAAACCAGCACTTGTTCCCAATCCTAGAAAAATCAATCCGACCTCACCTCGAGGCATCATTCCCAATCCAACTACTAATCTGTCTGTTGGTTTATCAATGAAAAAGCACCAGCCAGCAGCAATTTTTCCAACAATTGCAACTATAAATAAGAAACCAGCAACAACTAGAGCAGAGCGACTCTGAGGATCCAGAGGATTAATTACAGAAAGATCCATTCCGGCACCGACAAGCACGAAGAAAATAGTTGCAAATAGTGAGACCAATGGCAAAACAGATTGTTGAATTGCGTGATTATTTTTTGAACTACTTAGTATCAATCCAGCGGCAAAAGCACCTAAAGCAGCTTCCAAACCAATAGCAGTAGCAACAAAACAACTTAAGACTAATATCACGAAAGAAGCCACAACAACAGCTCCAGGAGCTTTAAGTCTTTCAAGCAACCAATCAAAGGCTGGAGCAGCTGTTCGACTCAAAGCAATTGCAGCAAACACAAAAACAGTTGCAGCCAGTACTAATTTGACAATAGGAGCTATCTGCAAAGATCCTCCAGTCGCAAGAGCTACTACAACGGCAAGAATAACAATTCCGAGAATGTCATCTAATACTGCTGCGCCAATAACAATTTGACCCTCACGGGTTTTTAAATAACCAAGTTCACCAAAAACACTTGCAGTAATACCAATGCTCGTCGCAGTCATAGATGCCCCAGCAAATATCGCAGGAATGATATCTACTTGAAAAATAAACATTAATCCAAAAGTTCCAAAAGCAAATGGCAAAATCACTCCTGCCATAGCGACAGTGAAAGCTTGCGCACCAACTGCTACAAGTTCCTCTAATTCACTTTCCAGACCTGTAAGAAATAACAAAGCGTATAGCCCTAAAGTTGCTACCGCTTGTAATGATGGAAAAGTTTCAAAATAAATATCCGGAACTGCTTCTTTGGGTACTGAAGCAAGTGTGCTTATAAGAGAAACAAAACCTTGATTTAATTCAGCATGAGCACTTGGCGGCAATAAAAGATGCAATCCTGAGGCACCAATTAAAACTCCCGCCAGAAGTTCACCTACAATTGTAGGCAAACTTAGTCGAACTAAGATTTCAGCCAAAGTCCTCGCTGCAACAAAGATCATTAAGAAATTAATGACCCCTATAAGTGTTTCCGCAACCTCAACATCATGAGTATTTAGGGCTGAGACTAAAGGAGTTAATACCATCAGGTTTTCTAGAAAAGCCTTTTCTTTAAGACATAAATTACCTAATCACAGGGCATATTTGTCACAAGTATCAAAGGAGACTTAACTAATAAGGTGTGGATCTGAAGTTACTAACTGATTACTAAAGCTTTATTGGCTAGCGTCCAGAGACCTTTGATGCCTTTATGAGCAGCTCCCAGTCACTTGACCTGCGTCTGCCGACCCCAGGATGCTATGCGGATCCTGTTCGGGCTGGCATGGATGCTGATGCAGTCTTCGATGGAATGACTGAACATCTATTTTTTACTCTTGGCAAACTTGCGACATCGGCAAGTCTGAGAGATCTCTACATGGCTTTAAGCTTTGCTGTTAGAGACAGATTGATGAGTAGATATTTAACAAGTCAAGAGACAATCCGAGCAAGACCTCAAAAAACAGTTGCATATCTTTCAGCTGAATTCTTAATTGGACCTCAACTGAATAATAATTTACTTAATTTAGGTATCAAAAAAGAGGCAGAGGAAGCTCTCAAAAGGTTTGGGATTGAATCTCTAAACGAAATATTGGAAGTAGAGGAAGAGCCTGGGCTTGGAAATGGAGGACTAGGTAGACTTGCAGCTTGCTATATGGAATCACTTGCAAGTCTTCAGGTGCCTGCAGTGGGATATGGAATTAGGTACGAATTTGGTATTTTCAACCAATTAATAAGAGACGGTTGGCAAGTCGAAGTTACTGATAAATGGCTAAAAGGTGGATGGCCCTGGGAATTACCCCAACCAGATGAAGCTTGCTTAGTCGGTTTTGGCGGTCAGACTGAGAGCTATACGGATGACAACGGAAATTATCGCTCGCGATGGATACCAAGCGAACATGCTATTGGTGTCCCACACGATGTTCCTGTTCTTGGTTATCGAGTCAATAGCTGCGATCGATTGAGATTATGGAGAGCTGATGCAACCGAAAGTTTTGATTTTTATGCTTTCAATATTGGCGATTACTACGGTGCTGTTGAAGAGAAAGTAGCGTCAGAAACTCTTTCAAAAGTTCTCTACCCCAATGATGGAACTGATGAAGGAAGAAGATTACGCCTCAAACAACAACACTTTTTTGTAAGTTGTTCGTTACAGGACATGCTTAGAAGCCTAGAAAAGCGATCAATAGCTGTTGAGGAATTTCCAAATCATTGGACAGTACAACTTAATGATACTCATCCAGCAATTGCAGTTGCAGAGTTAATGAGGCTATTAATAGATCAACATAGATTGGATTGGGATAAAGCCTGGGAAATTACAAATAGATCTGTAGCTTATACAAATCATACTTTGCTTCCCGAAGCTCTTGAAAAATGGGATCTCAGCTTATTTAAAAATTTATTACCTAGACATTTAGAACTTATATACGAAATAAATAGACGATTTTTGCAACAGGTACGACTTAAGTATCCAGGAAAAGATTCAATTTTGCGAAAACTTTCAATTATTGATGAAGAAGGAGGTAAAGCTATACGAATGGCGCACTTAGCAACAATTGGAGCACATCATGTTAATGGAGTAGCTGCTCTCCATTCTGATTTAATCAAGAGACAACTTTTACCTGAATTTGCAGAACTCTGGCCTGAAAAATTTACTAATGTTACTAATGGAGTTACTCCTCGTAGATGGGTAGCTTTAGCCAATCCTGAACTTTCTAAACTTCTTGACAAAGAAATTGGTCCAAATTGGATTACCAATATGGATCTACTACTTGAATTAGAAAAAAAAGAAAATGACTCTAATTTCTTAGATCTTTTTGCATCTGCAAAGCTTTCTGGAAAAAGAAAACTTGCTGGATATATTCATAGGCAAACTGGTGTTTTAGTTGATCCCTCAAGTTTATTTGATGTTCAAGTCAAAAGAATTCATCAATATAAAAGACAGCATTTAAACGCTTTGCAAGTAATTGCACAATATCTAAGAATTAAAAATGGAATAACAAAAAATATTGCACCTCGTACGGTCATTTTTGGTGGCAAAGCTGCACCTGGTTATTTCATGGCCAAGTTAATGATTAGATTTATTAATGGAATAGCTGACGTAGTCAATGCAGATCCTGATATGGATGGCTTGTTAAGAGTCGTATTTCTACCTGACTACAATGTGAAGTTAGGTGAACAAGTTTATCCAGCGACTGATCTTTCTGAACAAATTTCAACTGCTGGAAAAGAAGCCTCGGGAACTGGAAATATGAAATTCGCCATGAATGGTGCATTAACAATTGGAACACTTGATGGGGCTAATGTAGAAATTAGAGAAAGAGTAGGAGCTGAAAACTTCTTTTTATTTGGAAAAACAGAGTCAGAAATTATGAAATTAAGAGACCAAGGGTACAGTCCAAATAGCTTTATTCAAGATTCAAATGAACTGCAAGAAACTCTTAAATTAATAGAAGTTGGCCATTTCAGTAATGGAGATAGTGAGCTATTCAGACCAATAATAAATATCTTGACTGGAAATGATCCCTTCTTTGTTATGGCTGATTTTGATGATTACCTTCGTGCTCAAGATGAAGTTAGTAAAGCCTGGAAAAAAAGTCAAAAATGGAACCGTATGGCATTACTTAATACAGCAAGATCAGGCTTTTTCTCTTCTGATAGATCTATTCGAGAATATTGCCAATCAATATGGAAAGTAAAACCATTACCTGTAGAAATCAGTTGTGAAAAATAAATATTTATTTATCAGGCAAATCTGGCGTTTGATGTAACAATCTATTCAAACGTAATCGATCAATATTTAATGGATCTGGAGCAAGTTCTCCGGCAATCTCTCGAAACTTATCTTCAAATTCATCAGGTACTTTGACATCAAATATTCTTTCCATAAGCGCTTCAATTGAATATAAGTGAGCATTAATATTCTCTAGATCAGAAATGACTTCTGTAATAGATTTTTCTTTATTCTCACTAGTCCGAATTTTTAAATTTTCTTCAGTTTGATTTGATGAACTTGAATTCAATTTTTTTTGCAAATCTTCTAAAACTCGTCCAGATAGAGTTCTAAATGATTGAAGCGCAGCCCAATTTATTTCTTGTTGTTGTCGCAAAGTTGGAAACTCTCTAATCAAACGATCATGTTCCCTATAAAATCTGAGACAATCTGGACATTGGCATGGTTCTTCAGGCACCTTCACAAGGCAGCTTAAAACCTATCATTGCATTTCTTAGGCCGTCATAGGTGGCTCACCGTTAAAAAAGTCCCCTCCACAATCTTTGTTATCTAAATCAGAACTCTCAGGAAGGGGAATTTCAATGCTTGTAACTAACTGAATGACATCACGCAATCTCATTGAGTCAGCGAACCATCCCATTGCCTGTTCTGTATCTCCCCTTCCTTCTGCATCATTAGCTTGATCTTCATGAGCTTCGGCTAGAAGTGTTAACCAACATAAACACCTAGCTTGAACAATTGATAAATCCAAATCATTTGGTTGTGATTTAGATATTCGTTCACTCTCTTGTTGAACAAGTAATCGTAAGCGAAGATCGTGAAGCTGAGCCATGTTACTGATTCACTTCACTAACGCTAGCGAGAGAGTCAAGATTTTGCACACCCACCACATATAGGACTACATTTTTAGTTTTAATTCGTTATTCGACGGGGCTGGCGGGACTTGAACCCACGACCTACGGTTTAGGAAACCGTCGCTCTATCCAACTGAGCTACAACCCCATGAAATTAATTATGCCTTGAGGCATGATGGTATTGAAAGCAGGGGAGGTAATCGCAATTGAACTTCAGCTTCTGTTTAGCTTCAATTGAGGAAAGTCCGGGCTCCTAATTGGCCAGGCATGCTGGGTAATTCCCAGTGCGGGTGACCGTGAGGATAGTGCCACAGAAATACACCGCCTAATGCTTAATGGGAATTCCCCATCAAGCATGGCAAGGGTGCAAAGGTGCGGTAAGAGCGCACCAGCAGCATCGAGAGGTGCTGGCTAGGTAAACCCCGGCCAGGAGCAAGGCGAGGGACAAAAGGTGGCCATAGACCTCGTTCCTAATTAGAGCCGCTTGAGGCTATTGGTAACGATAGTCCCAGATAGATGATTACCCATTCACTTTCTAACCAAAGAAGAATGAACAGAACCCGGCTTATGACCTGCTTTCACTTTCTTTATTTAAAAAAGCAAACAAAATTAAATTCTTATTAATTACTTAATGTAATTGAATATTTTTAATACTTATGAAACTTTCCAATCAAAGAGTAGAAGACATAGTTAATTTCATTAGAGATCTACATTTAGAAAAAAAGTATCATAAAGAATTTACCAGTAAAAAAATAAGGAATATTTTATATATTAATGAAGCACTCACTCATAGTTCTGCAAATAGTGAAGTTAACTATGAAAATCTTGAATTTCTTGGAGATGCAGTTTTAAGACTAATTGCATCTGATTTTATAAAACATAAATTTCCTTATATGCGAGTTGGAGAAAGATCCGAACTTCGTTCACATCTTGTAAGTGATCAATGGCTAGAACAAGTTGGTAAAGAAATAAAAATTAATAGAGTTTTAATCATTGGGAATAAAGCCCTTAATGATAAATCAGCCAATGCAACTATTCAAGCAGAAGCAACTGAGGCATTAATTGGAGCTTTATACGAAAGTCTAACTATTCTTGATCCCATTAAAAATTGGCTATTACCTTTCTGGGAAGAAAAAAGTAATGAAGTTTTAGCAGATCCCCATAGGAAAAACTATAAATCAGCACTTCAGGAATTAACTCAAAGCAAAGGCTTATCAATTCCCACTTATAAAACAATTGAAATTGACAAAAAGCATAACAATCCAAAACGATTTTTTTGTACTGTTTTCATCAAAAATATATCAATAGCTCAAGGTTGGGGGAAATCAATGAAACTAGCAGAAAAAAATGCAGCTAGTGAAGCATTAAAGTCTTTAGAAAAGAATGTAATTGATCTGTAATTATTAGCTGATAAAAAAATTACTTAGGTTTTCAAAAGATCTTTTAAAGGCAATGTAAGTAACTTATCCCAATTCCCTCCTTCAAAAAGTACAGCAGCTTTATCACCACTTATTCTTTGCACAAAACCTACATAACCATTGTAAATTGACTCTTGATTATGAACAGTTACTGTTGTGCCAGGGAGAATAGGTTCTTTTGAGTCAGTCATAATTAAAAATATTCAAATAAACTATTATTAAGAGTTTAATCATAACAATGATCGAACAAGATCAATGGATGTTAATAGGTGAAATTGTTGCCCCCCAAGGTTTAAAAGGAGATATCCGAATTAAACCTAGCAGCGACTTTCCAGAAAGGTTTACTAAACCAGGTAAACGTTGGATTCAAAAAGCTGACGAGTTGCCCACTGAAATTAAATTAATCAAAGGAAACCTTATTCCTGGCAAATCAATCTATGTACTTTCCATCGAGGGCGTATCTAACAGGAGTGCTGCAGAAAAAATTGTTGGTTGGAATCTCGTCATACCTATTGATAGCAGGCCAAATTTGGATGACGATGAGTTCCATTACTTTGATCTAATTGGTTTAGAAGCAAGAAAAGGATCCCAAAAAGCTCTAGTTGGTTATGTAACTGACTTGATTAAGGGGGGTAATGACCTTCTAGAGATAGAGTTAATAGAAGGTAAAAAAGTTTTGGTACCTTTTGTCAAAGAAATTATCCCAGAAATAGAAATCAAAGAAAAGTGGCTTCTAATCAACCCACCTCCTGGTTTATTAGAACTCTAAAAATTATTCAGATTTTTAATCAGAAATTCAATCATGAACAAAAAGTTTTTTCAATGAGATGACTGAAAATTCAATAATACCAGTAATTCTTAGTGGTGGATCAGGAACTAGACTCTGGCCACTTTCAAGAGAAAGTTATCCCAAACAATTTCTAGCACTAGATTCACGAACAAAAAAAACTCTTTTGCAGAAGACTTATGAAAGGCTTATAGGTTTGAAAGGACTTGAAAATCCGATTTTGATATGTAATGAGGGACATAGATTTATAGTTGCCGAACAATTTAGAGAGATTAATACTGATCCACAAGCAATTATTCTCGAACCAATAGGTCGCAACACTGCTCCAGCAGTAGCTGTTGCTGCTCTTCAAGCAATGTCTTCAGGTGAAGATCCTTTGCTGTTGATTTTGGCAGCTGATCATTTGATAGAAAATATCGTTGAATTTAAAAGAGTAATACACTGTGCAAAAACTTATGCAAATCAAGGAAGATTAGTTACTTTTGGGATTGTTCCAACTTGCGCAGAAACTGGTTACGGTTACATTGAAGCAAAAGAATCGCCTAATCAAAAAGATCAAATAAATGGCTTAGAAATAAACAAATTTATAGAAAAACCTAATAAAAATATAGCCGAGAAATTAATCCAAGATTCTCGCTATACATGGAATAGTGGTATGTTTCTTTTTAAGGCGAGTTCAATTATCAATGAACTAGATAAATTCTGTCCAGAGATAATTAGATATTGTAAAATTGCTCTCGAAAAAGATGTGATAGATCTTGATTTTCTACGATTAGAAGCAGAATCATTTAAGAAATGTCCAAAAATATCTTTAGATATTGCAGTGATGGAGAAAACAAAATTAGGAACCGTTCTTCCTTTAAATGCAGGTTGGAGTGACATAGGAAGTTGGAAATCTTTATGGGATATTAGCAAAAAAAATAATGATGGAAATTATATAAATGGAAGAGTACTAGTTGAGCAAAGTAAAAACTGTTATTTAAAAAGTGAACAACGTCTAATAGTAGGAATAGGAATAGAAAATCTAATAGTGGTAGATACAAATGATGCTATCTTAATAGCCAATAGAGCTCAATCTCAAAATATAGGAAATTTAGTCAAAAATCTGAGTTCATCAGAATTCCCAGAAGGAAAAAATCACAGAAAAATTTATAGACCTTGGGGGAATTACACTACAATAGTTGAGGGGAATAGATGGCTCGTAAAGCTAATCGAAGTAAAGCCAAATGCCTCTCTTTCTTTGCAAATGCATCACCATAGAGCCGAACATTGGGTTGTAGTGAATGGAACAGCATTGATAGAAAAAAATGGAGAAAAACAACTTTTAAGTGAAAATGAAAGTACATTTATTCCTCTTGGCTGCAAGCATAGATTAAGCAATCCAGGGAAAATGAAACTTGAGCTTATTGAAGTTCAAAGCGGTACATATTTAGATGAAGAAGATATTATTCGTTTTGAAGATTCTTATGGGAGAATAAAAGATATTCATTAATAAAAAAACTAATATTTTATTAGTACAAGTTGTTAGAGATTATTTAGATAAATTATTAATAAAAACTTTTTATTCAACAGTTACACTTTTTGCTAAATTCCTAGGCTGATCAACATCTAAACCTTTATGTGCAGCTATGTGATAACTAAATAGTTGTAAGGGTACAACCGTTAAAAGAGGACTAACCCATTCACTAACTTTTGGAATAATAAATAATTCATCAAACATTTCTGCTTCAGGTCCACATACAGATACCCCAATTAAACTTGCATCTCTAGCTTTAGCCTCTTGCGAGTTACTAAGAACTTTTTCATACACAACTCCAGGGGCAGCTATCGATACCACTGGAACATGTTGATCTAATAGTGCTATTGGTCCATGTTTTAGTTCTCCAGCTGGATAACCTTGTGCGTGGATATAACTTATTTCTTTGAGCTTTAGAGCACCTTCAAGTGCAATTGGATAATTTATTCCCCTACCTAAGAAAATTACATCCTTTGTTTCAACAAACAAATGTGCAATTTCCTTAGAGAGGGAGTCATGTTTTTTTATAATATCAGTTAATTGATTAGGAATTAATCTCAACTCATTGGAGAGATCTAAAATTTCTTCAGTGGTTCTTTTTGCTTTATGAGCAGCAAATAAAAGTGTCAAACCATAAAACGATAACATTTGACCAAGAAATGTTTTAGTTGCTGCAACACCTATTTCAATACCTGATCCAATATCTATAATATTATCGAGTTCGCGTCCTAATGAGCTATCAATTCTATTAGTAATTCCTAATTGATGAAAAGAATAAGTAATATCGTTAGTCGAATCTCGTCTCTCCTTTTCCATTCTTAAGGCAGCTAAAGTGTCTGCGGTTTCGCCCGATTGACTTACTGCTATTGTCAAAGTATTAGGAGAAAGAGGAGGGGGAGCATATCGAAATTCACTTGCGAAATATACCTTTGTTGGAATACCGGCAAACTGTTCCAATAAATAAGCACCAACCATACCTGCATGTCTACTAGTACCACAGGCAAGTATTTGTATCTGTTCTATCTTCTCAAGGATAGATTTCGAGATCGGCAAAGCTACTGAGCTCTCCGAAGGTAAGTCCATTGGCAAAAACCTATCTATCCATAGTTGTGCCGTCTCTGGCTGCTCGTAAATTTCTTTAAGCATGAAATGACGGAAATTTCTTTTATCCGCAAAAAGTTCAGTACCCTTTAAAAGTGATGGTGCTCTGTGCTGCCTATTTCCATCATCATCGTAAAGTTCAATTCCCAATGGTGTTAAAAGGGCAATTTCATTATCCTTTAAAGGTAAAAATGTACGCGTAAATCCCACTAATGCTGGAGTATCACTTGCACAAAAGAACTCACCTTCACCAAAACCAAGAACTAATGGCGCTTGTCCGCTGGCTACTACTAAAGCATTAGGTGCCTTAGACCAAATCACTGCTATGGCATAAGTCCCTTCTAAAACAGTCAAAACCTTTTGAACCGCTATTAATAATGTTTGACCATTAGGGGACAATCCATTAGCCAAAGACTTTTCTATTTCAAGGCCAATTAAATGTGGAATTATTTCAGTATCAGTTTCGGAGATAAATTTAATTCCTTTTTGTTTCAGGCTTTTAGATAAATCTCTGTAATTTTCGATAATACCGTTTTGTACGACTGCAATTTGTCCTGAGGAATCAATGTGAGGATGAGCATTTGTCTCGTTAGGTTTACCATGAGTTGCCCATCTGGTATGACCAATACCTACATGACCTTTTGGAGGCGTTTTTTTTATTAAATTTGAAAGATTAATCAGCTTTCCTTTTGACTTTGTAATATTTAATTGTCCAAATTGATCAATATTTGACTCACCAATTGTTGCTATCCCTGCTGAATCATAACCACGGTATTCAAGTTTTCTTAATCCATCAACCAGTAAAGAAGAAACTTCCCTTGATCCAATAACAGCGAATATTCCACACATGCAGATGAACTAATATCACAAATTATTTATATATAAAATAAACCTGGATTAAGAAAAATACTAATTTTTAGTAAGCCAAACCCATACTTCTAGTTGTTTCATCACCTAAATAGACCCGGATACTAAGGAAATCAGTAGGACAAGCAGTTTCACACCGCTTACATCCAACACAATCTTCAGTTCTTGGAGATGAAGCTATCTGTGAAGCTTTACAGCCGTCCCAAGGGACCATCTCAAGAACATCCAGTGGACAAGCCCTTACGCATTGGGTGCAGCCAATACAGGTGTCATAGATTTTGACGGCGTGTGACAAATTACCAACCCATATATCCTTAATGTATAAAACTATACCTACGTTTCGCTACATAAAAAAAAATAGTTGCAATGCCGTCACTTTTGTTAACTCGACACTCTAACCCGTAGGATTGGAAGTCAGGTCTAAGAAGGTTATGTCCCAGGAAGCAATCCTTGAAAAAGTTCGTTCTATCGTCGCAGAACAACTTAGCGTTGAAGCCGGTGAAGTAAAACCGGATTCAAATTTCCAAAACGATCTCGGTGCTGACTCTCTCGACACTGTCGAATTAGTTATGGCTCTCGAAGAAGCATTTGACATAGAGATCCCTGACGAGGCTGCAGAGGGCATTGCCACAGTCGGGGATGCAGTCAAATACATCGAAGACAAACAGTCCTGAGGTCCAAATGATGGAGAAACTCCATCGAGTTGTTATTACAGGTCTTGGAGCCATTACTCCAATTGGCAAAGACCTCGAAAGTTACCTCCAAGGGCTTCAATCTGGACGAAATGGAGTAGATCAAATAACACTCTTTGATGCATCATCCCATGCATGCAGATTTGCTGCAGAGGTGAAAAATTTTGACCCTACTGGAAAATTAGAGCCAAAAGAATCCAAAAGATGGGATCGTTTCTCAAAATTTGGAGTTATTGCTGCAAAAGAGGCCCTGAATCATTCAGGTCTAATAATTGACGATTCAAATTCTGGAAGAATTGGTGTAATTATTGGTTCTGGAGTGGGCGGATTACTGACCATGGAAACCCAGGCTCAAGTTTTAAATAACAAAGGAGCTAGTCGAGTTAGTCCTTTTACTGTTCCCATGATGATTCCAAACATGGCTAGTGGGTTAACTGCAATTGCACTTGGCGCAAAAGGTCCAAGTTCAGCAGTTTCAACTGCTTGTGCCGCGGGATCAAATGCCATTGGTGATGCATTCAGACTGCTGCAGTTAGGAAAAGCAGATGCAATGGTTTGCGGAGGGGCAGAAGCAAGTATTACTCCTTTAGGAGTAGCAGGTTTTGCAAGTGCCAAGGCCCTATCCTTCAGGAATGATGATCCTTCGACTGCAAGTAGACCATTTGATTCTCAACGAGATGGGTTCGTAATTGGAGAAGGGGCAGGGGTATTAATTTTAGAAACTCTTGATCATGCACTAAAAAGAGACGCGACAATTCACGCAGAAATTATTGGTTATGGAACTACATGTGATGCCCATCACATTACCTCTCCTACTCCTGGAGGAGTGGGAGGTGCAGAAGCCATTAAACTTGCATTAAGTGATGGAAAAATTAATCCAGAAGAAGTCGATTACATTAATGCTCATGGAACTAGCACTCCAGCTAATGACAGTAATGAAACATCTGCAATAAAAACTGCTCTAGGAAATCATGCGTACCAAGTGCCTACAAGCTCAACCAAATCAATGACAGGGCATCTATTAGGAGGTTCTGGTGGAATCGAAGCTGTTGCTTGTGCTCTGGCAATAAAACATGAAATAATTCCGCCAACAATAAATTATTTCAATCCAGACCCAAATTGTGATCTTGATTATGTGCCCAACAAAGCAAGAGAAAAGAAATTAGGCGTCGTACTATCTAACTCATTCGGGTTTGGCGGTCACAATGTATGTCTAGCTTTTCGACAAATGATCTAATCAATTTCATTTTCACTTTCCACTTAAATTTCTTTTTACCCACTCACTAATTCACAATGGTTGCCTTGACTACTTCCCTTGACACGCTTTGCATCAACAGCATCAGGATGCTCGCCGTTGATGCAATTAATAAATCCAAAAGTGGTCATCCAGGCCTCCCTATGGGTTGCGCACCCATGGGTTACGCATTGTGGGATAAACACTTAAGACATAATCCAAAAAACCCAAAATGGTTTAATCGAGACAGATTTGTTCTTTCAGCAGGACATGGATGCATGCTTTTATATGCTCTTTTGCATTTGACTGGCTATGACTCCGTAACCATCGAAGATATAAAAGAATTTAGACAGTGGGGAGCTAAAACTCCAGGACATCCAGAGACCTTCGAAACTCCAGGAGTTGAAGTAACTGCAGGACCTCTTGGAGCAGGAATTTCAAATGCAGTTGGATTAGCCATCGCGGAAGCTCATTTATCTGCAAAATTCAACAAGCCCGACTCAACAGTTGTAGACCATTTCACCTATGTGATCATGGGAGATGGATGTAATCAAGAAGGTATTTCCTCAGAAGCCTGTTCTCTTGCAGGGCATTTAAAACTTGGCAAATTAATAGCTCTCTATGACGACAATCACATCACTATTGATGGAAGAACTGATGTCTCCTTCACTGAAGATGTTTTAAAAAGATATGAGGCTTATGGATGGCATGTTCAAGAAATTCCAAATGGCAATACTGATATAGAAGGGATATCTAAAGCCATTGCAAATGCCAAAGCAATAACAGACAAGCCATCAATCATAAAAGTAACTACAACCATTGGATATGGTTCACCAAATAAGAGTGATACAGCTGGAATTCATGGTGCGCCTCTAGGTGAAGAAGAAGCTGAACTCACGAGAAAAGAATTAGGTTGGTCATACAAACCTTTCGAGATCCCTCAAGATGCTTACGATCAATATCGACAGGCTATTCAAAAAGGTGCGCAACTTGAAGAGGAATGGAATCAAACACTAGCAACCTATAAAGCAAAATATCCCAATGATGCATCAGAATTTGAGCGCATGCTCAGAGGGGAGCTACCTCAAGAATGGGATAAAGATTTGCCTACTTATTCAGCCGATGATAAAGGTGTCGCTACTAGAAAACACTCACAAATATGTTTAGGTGCGCTTGGCCCCAAAATACCCGAATTGATAGGAGGTTCTGCAGATTTAACCCATTCAAATTATACAGATATAAAAGGGGAGTCTGGTTCTTTTCAACATGACAGTCCCGAAAAGCGTTATTTGCATTTTGGAGTAAGAGAGCACGCTATGGCAGCGATATTGAATGGTATTGCTTACCACGATAGTGGTCTAATTCCATACGGTGGAACCTTCTTGGTTTTCGCAGACTATATGCGAGGTTCTATGCGTTTATCCGCACTGAGTGAACTTGGCGTAATTTATGTTCTAACTCATGATTCCATTGGTGTTGGTGAAGATGGGCCCACACATCAACCAATAGAAACCATTCCATCATTGAGAGCAATGCCAAACATGATGGTTTTCCGACCAGGCGACGGTAATGAAACCAGTGGTGCTTATAAAATCGCAATTAAAAACCGCAAGAGACCAAGTTCTTTATGCTTAAGTAGACAAGGTATGCCCAACCAACAAAATTCCTCAATCGAAAAAGTTGCTTTGGGTGGATACATCCTTGAAGATTGCGATGGCACCCCTGAACTAATTCTCATTGGAACTGGGACTGAACTTGATTTGTGTGTACAAGCAGCCAAAAAGCTAACTTCCGAGGGTAAAAAAGTACGCGTGGTTTCTATGCCCTGCGTAGAACTATTCGAAGAACAAAGCCCAAGATACAAAGAAGAAATCTTACCTTCAGCAATAAGAAAACGTTTAGTTGTAGAAGCTGCAGAAAGCTTTGGATGGCACAAATATATCGGTCTTGATGGTGACAGCGTTACAATGAATACTTTCGGAGCTTCCGCTCCAGGTGGATTATGTATGGAAAAATTTGGCTTTACAGTTGAAAACGTACTTGAGAAATCTAGAAATCTTCTAAACAAATAAAATTGAATTGAATTGAATTAAAAATCGAAACTCACCCTGAAGTTAAACAAAGAGTTATTTCTCTTTATTTAACTTAAGGGGAGTTAATTCTGCTGCACCTTTTAATTTTATTTGATCATCTAATTTTTCCAGATCTTCATCTGTAATTTTTGTATTCATTGGACAATGGTTTGGACCACACATTGAACAAAACTCTGCTTTTTTGAAAATTTCTTCAGGTAATGTTTCATCATGATATTGCTTTGCTCTTTCCGGATCCAAAGAAAGTGCAAACTGTTTGTTCCAATCAAATTCTTTTCTAGCTTTACTCAATTCATCATCACGATCACGAGCGCCTGATCTATGCCTTGCGACATCTGCAGCATGAGCAGCGATTTTATAGGCAATCAACCCTTCTCTCACATCCTCAGGATTTGGCAACCCTAGGTGTTCCTTAGGTGTTACATAGCAAAGCATCGCGGTTCCATACCAACCTGCCATAGCAGCACCAATCGCACTAGAAATATGGTCATAACCTGGGGATATATCTGTTACCAAGGGACCTAAAACATAAAAAGGAGCTTCAGAACACTCTTCCATTTGCTTCCTAACATTAAATTCAATTTGATCCATGGGTACATGGCCTGGTCCTTCTACCATGACTTGAACATCATGCTTCCAAGCACGTCTAGTTAATTCACCCAAAGTCTTCAACTCAGCCAGTTGAGCTTCATCTGATGCATCATGCAAACATCCAGGTCTTAATGAATCACCTAAAGAAAAAGTACAATCATAGCGTTTGAATATTTCACAAATATCATCAAAACGAGTAAACAAAGGATTTTGCTTGTAATGATAAAGCATCCACTGGGCAAGTATTCCTCCGCCTCGACTAACTATTCCAGTGATTCGACCTTTAACCTTGGGTAAATGTTCAATCAATAAACCAGCATGAATAGTTTGATAATCCACTCCCTGCTGACAATGCTTTTCAATTATGTGCAAAAAGTCATCCTCAGTTAATCTTGAAATAGAACCGTGAACACTTTCTAGTGCTTGATAAACCGGAACGGTCCCTATAGGAATAGGGGATGCATTTATTATTGCAGTCCTTACCTCATCTAAATTCACTCCTCCAGTAGAAAGGTCCATAAGGGTATCCGCTCCATATTTGACTGCCAAATCAAGCTTCTTTAATTCTTCTTTAACATCACTAGCATTAGGAGAAGCGCCGATATTTGCATTAACTTTGCATTTAGAAGCAATGCCAATCGCCATAGGCTCTAGGTTTGTATGGTTAATATTTGCGGGTATAATCATCCGACCTCGTGCAACCTCTTCCATAACGAGAGACTCAGGAAGATTTTCACGCTTTGCCACATAGATCATTTCCTCAGTGATTTCGCCTTTACGAGCAAAATGCATCTGAGAAACATTAGTTTTACCCTTTCTGGAAGACACCCATGAATTCCGCATGAACTAAAAAGCTATTGAATATACAAAAGGGGCAATATACAAAGATCACAAGAATTCACTTTCCTTACACTGGTTGATACCAGTCAAGTTCAGAGGGTGTGATCTCAGCCATATCGCGATGCAATATGGCACCCCTAGTGATAAATACAAATTAGCTCGAAATACCGAACTTAACCCTAAAGTTTTTCTAGATAAAATTTGTTATCAAAAATTTTGATCATTCATATCTTTTTTAATCTCTAAAAGCAACATTCTTCGTCTTCTAAATCTTCTCACCGTTCCAGTCAAAATCAATCCACTTCCAACTACAACTGCTGGTATTGCTTGGATTTTATCTTTGCCCTCTCTATGCATCAAGCCTGTTATTGCTAAAAAAATTAGTAAAGGTGCTGAAATTGAAATTACTGGGTTACCTAATCGTTTCATAAAATAAAGCAACTAATTTTTTTGAAGCCCCTCAGAAGACATAATTATTGTTTGGGACAAAATTTTTATTCCTAATTCAAGGCTTTTTTCATCCAAAGAAAATTTCCCACTGTGCAAGGGAGCACAACCGTTTTCTCCAGAAACTCCCAAACGAAACATTGTTCCTGGAACATCTTGCAAAAAGAAAGCAAAATCTTCTGCACCTAGTGACGGGTTTTCCAAATAAATAATATTTTTTTCATCAATAAAATTCTTCGCACAATCCGATAACAAGTTAGTCAACTCTGGATCGTTATAAACTGGAGGTGCGATTGACTTAAACTTAATACAAGCTTTAGCTCCATAATTAGAGGCTATATTTTTTACTATTTTCTCAATCCAATGAGGTAGTTTTTCATAAAGGTCACTATCTAGACACCTTACAGTTCCTAAAAGCTTAACCCTCTCAGCTATTACATTAAAAGCATTTCCTCCTGAAATTTTTCCAAAACTAATAACTACTGGCTTAAGCGCATCGAGACGTCTGCTAATAGCTTCTTGAAGTCCACTGATAACTTTTGCAGCAATCCAAATAGAATCAACGCCTTCATGTGGCCTAGCCCCATGCCCACCATTACCAATAATATCTATTTCCAATTCAGCAGCTGCGGCAGTAAAAGTACCACTTTTTATTCCAATTTTTCCGACTGACAAATCTGGATAGACATGAACTCCAAAGAGAGCTTGTACTCCATCCAAAACATTTTCATCTCGCATCCAATTTGCGCCTTGAGCAATCTCTTCGGCAGGTTGAAAAATAATCCGAATTCTTGAAGTTGTAAATTTATTTTTTGATAAAACTTTTGCTACTCCTAAACCAATGCAAGTATGAAGATCATGGCCACATGCATGCATTAAACCTTGGATTGAGGAAGAGTAATCTAAACCAGTTCTCTCCTCGATTGGCAATCCATCCATATCAACCCTTAAGCCGATAACAGGTCCAGTGTTATGACCCATTTCAGCAACTAATCCAGTTCTTCCAACTGCCTCTTTAACATCCCAACCTGATTTTCTAAGCTCACCGGCTACCAGAGCAGCAGTCTGATATTCCTGACCACTAAGCTCTGGGTGAGCATGAAGATGACGCCTTAATTGAATCAAATCAGGCAATATATCCTTTAATAAAACATCAATTTTTTTTCCTAAATCTTTCATCTACCCTCCAAAGAAAGAAATGCAATCAAATCATTTGTTGGTTTTGGAGGCCAACGACGAATATTCAACAACCAGTTTTTTTCACGATATCTAATATCTAATCCAGCAGCTGCAGCCCAATTACTCTCTGCTTCACCCTCAAAACCTTTTCGCCACAAAAGCGCACTTAATGCTGCTCTAGCATCTGCGAATAAAGGATATTTACGGATTAATATTCTAATTTTCTTTTCTGCAAGTTCAAGATCACCTAATTGATAAATAGCCAATGCTTCACTAGAACTAGCCATAGCATTAGCATTATTTGAAGCAGCAGCTTTGGAAAACAATAACTTTGCTTCTACCCAATTATTCATAGAACCCATAACATTACCCAAGTTATACGAAGCTGAAATATCTTGAGGATTCTGCTTTAAAACGTATTTGTAATCTTTACTAGCATCCTCCCAAAGCTTCAAGGATTCTTCAGCAATTCCTCTATTTAAATAAGGCTCTACAACTTCAGAGGAAATGTCTATCGCTCTAGTTTGATCAATTATTGCTCCTTGAGGATCTCCAAGAGCTAAACGAATATTTCCTCTGTTACTCAGAGCAGCGGCATCATCTGGATTGTCATTTAAATAGATAGTCCAATCTTTTTCAGCTTGAATGAAATCACCATCCTTACTTTCTTGAAGAGCTTTCTCAAATAAAGCTTTAGGAAGCATTTTCGCTTGAGAGGGAAATGGTGTAAAAACTAAAATACTAAACAACAAAATTAAAACTATAAAAACCCTTGTGTGATTCATTTATCTATCTTATTTTCTGAAGTTAGCAGATAATGTTTTTTTGCTGCAGGAGTAACAACCCTCCCCCTAGCAGTTCTTTGTAAAAAACCTATTTGCATTAAATATGGCTCAACTACAGTTTCAAGAGTGGTTGAATCTTCTCCAAGAGCAGCTGCCAAAGTTTCCAGTCCTACTGGCCCTCCTTTATATTGATTAACTAACAAGCCTAGATAACTTCTATCTGTCGCATCTAACCCTCGTTGATCTACACGATGAAGATCAAGTGCTTCATTAACAATATCTACATCAATTATGCTTGAGTATGAATGAACTTCTGCATAATCTCTAACTCTTCGAATTAACCTATTGGCAATTCGTGGTGTACCTCGACTTCTTCTTGCTAATTGATAAGATGCTTCTTGAGTAATTGATAAATTAATCAAATTCGCAGATCTTTTAATTATATTTTCGAGATCCGAAAAACTATAAAAATCTAGTCGCTGAGATATTCCAAATCTATCTCTCATTGGAGAGCTTAACGCTGCAGGCTTTGTAGTAGCACCTACCAAGGTAAAAGGAGGTATTTCGATTGATCGCATTCTGGAGGATGTACCTTTACCTACAGTCAGATCCAACCGTCTATCTTCCATAGCTGGATATAAAAGTTCCTGGGATATCCTATTAAGTCTGTGAATCTCATCAACAAAAATCAATTCTCGTGGATGCATATTGATCAATAATCCAACAATGTCCCGCGGACGTTCAAGTGCAGGAGCACTTGTCACTCTGGCTTTAACTCCTAATTCCTCTGCAATAATTAGAGCCATGGTTGTTTTCCCAAGTCCAGGTGGGCCATAAAGCATTAAATGATCAAGTGCTTCTCCTCTTGCTAATGATGCTTTAACTGAAATTTCAAGAATTTTCTTCAATTCAGATTGACCTAAAAATTCATTAAAAGATTTGGGTCTGAAAGAATCTTGCTTGGATAATTTAATCTCTTCTTTTAAAAGACTTGAACCAACTAATCTTTCCTCTCCTTTATCATTGGGGAAAGGGGAAGGATTATTAATTGAGGACACAATTGCCATGACCGAAGGGTAGTGGCATCTAAACAAAAATGGAGGTAAATAGAAGAATGAGCAAAAAAGGTAAAAAAAAATCCAAAGCAAATTCTGCAGTTGATGGAAATCGTCGTTTAGCTGAGAATCGACAAGCTAGATATGAATATGAAATTCTAGAAACACTTGAAACTGGATTAGAGCTTCTTGGAACTGAAGTAAAATCAATTAGAGCAGGAAAAGTAAACTTAAAAGATGGATTTTGTTTAATTAAAAGAGATCAAATTCAACTTCATAATGTACATATATCGCCTCATAATCGTGCTGGTAAATTTTTTAATCATGACCCGCTAAGAATAAAAAAGCTTCTTGCGCATCGCAAAGAAATCGAAAAATTGAAAATAAATTTAGAAAGGAAAGGATTGGCATTGATACCTTTAAGTCTTTATCTTAAAGGCTCATGGATAAAATTAAAAATCGGAGTAGGAAAAGGAAGAAAGCTTCACGATAAAAGGGATCGAGAGAAAATTAATGACTCGAAAAGAGATATGGCTCATGCCCTAAAACGTTTTTAAGAGAAAAGTTATTTAATACTTTTCCCTAGATTTTTTCATCAACATTAATACGATAACAATTAGTTATCAGTTAGTTTCCAAACTCACATTTTCAGGTGGCGGCGTAGGGTCAGGGTCTGCAATGAGCATATGTTGCAAAACAATTTCGGGACGCTCACTATCTCTCCACCTGATTCGGTAAGCAGGCATTTTCGTACCCCTGCTTGTCGTTTGTTCAACAGGTTCCATGACCCAACCGCGTCTTGAACGCCCCTGGGGATTTCGTTTAACCACAGCATCTGCGTGCTTGAAACGAAAACCAACTCTCTCGCCGCTCATCTGAACAAAATTCTTACTCGCCTATTATCCACTGTGATGGGTCATTTTCCAGTTTGTTTCATATTTGATTCGGGTCGCAAAAGTGGGAAAGCAATCACATCTCTAATGGAAGGGCTATTAGTTAATAGCATCACAAACCTATCGATTCCTATTCCAAGGCCTCCTGTTGGAGGCATTCCAACTTCAAGAGCATTAATAAAATCTTCATCTAAGCTTTGTGCCTCAAGGTCACCTGCTTCTTTTTTTGCCTGCTGCAAAAGTAAACGTTCTTTTTGATCGATAGGATCAATTAATTCGCTAAAAGCATTAGCAGTCTCTCGTCCAACAATAAAAAGTTCAAACCTTTCAACTAAACCTTTCTTAGTCCTATGTTTTCTCGCCAAAGGAGAAATCTCAATTGGATAATCCATAACAAATGTAGGTTGCACCAGCTTGGGCTCAACTGATTGCTCAAAAGCTTCATTTAAAAGTCTTCCAACGCTATTAGCCTTATCTGGCACTTGAAGCCCTTCTAGAAGCATTGCAGCTTTCGCAGCGTCAAAATCATCTCCAAACAATTCAAAGTTAATTCCTGTGAATTCCTGTACTAATTGATGCATCGTCGCCCTTCTCCATGGAGGTTTTAAATTAATTTCTTGGTCTTGATAAATGATTTTGGTCGACCCACAAATCTTTTCACAAACAGATGAAAGTAATTTTTCTGTTAATTCCATCATGTCAAAATAGTCTGCAAAAGCCTCATAAATTTCCACAGACGTGAATTCAGGATTATGCCGAGTGCTAATTCCCTCATTTCTAAAAATTCTTCCAAGTTCATAAACCCTTTGAAAACCTCCGACCACTAATCTTTTTAAATGCAATTCTGTAGCAATTCTCAAATACAATGGCAAATCAAGTGTGTTGTGATGGGTAATAAAAGGCCTTGCATCTGCGCCACCGGCTTCTGCTTGTAAAACTGGAGTCTCAATTTCAAGAAAATCTTTTTCATCCAACCATCTTCGAATTGAACTAACAAGTAAAGCCCTAGTACGAAAAGTTTTTCTTGACTGAGGATTAACAATTAAATCCAAATATCTTTGTCTATATCGCTTTTCAACATCAGCAAGTCCATGCCATTTATCCGGTAAAGGCTGTAAAGATTTTGATAACATTATCCATTCGAAAACCTTTATTGAAAGTTCACCTCTATCAGTTCTCCTCAAAGTTCCACTTACTCCTATCCAATCACCTGAATCAACAAGAGAGGTAATATTTTCAAAATTATTCTCGTTAGTTTTGCTTTTTTCATTTTGATTTAGTGTCGCCTTTTCCAAAAACAGTTGAATTGTGCCTGTTTCATCAGAAAGAGTAAAAAAAGCAAGTTTACCCATAACTCGTCTGGAAATTACACGCCCAGCAATGGATACTTCTTCTTGATTTTCTTCGCCATTTTGCAAGTTTGCATATTGTTTTTGTAAGGCTTTGGCAGAGTTAGTGGGCCTGAAATTCAAAGCATATGGATCTTGACCAATGCTTTTTAATAATCTTGCCTTCTCAAGGCGTGTATCTCTTAATTCAGACAAAGCAATTCATACATACGGCAAAAAAAAACAAATTCATATGAAAAACCTATCAATATTGAGCTATATATCTCTAACTGGCAATAGCAGTAGGAAATTCTCCCATTCTTTGAGAAGCATAACCAATACCTCTGACAGTTAAGATTAGTTCTGGATTTCTTGGATCTGGCTCAAGCTTCCCCCTAAGACGAGCCACATAGACATCAACAACTCTTAAATCCGCAGCTCTTCTTGGAGGATAACCCCAAAGCTGCTCCAAAATTTCTGCTCGAGGCACAACGCGACCTGGATCTCGAAATAACAACTCAAGCAAACTAAACTCTGTATATGTAAGCCCAATCCTTTCTCCTCCCCTACTGACTTGTCTCCTATTAGTATCTACAACAAGATCGCCTAGTTTCATTACCCCTTGTCCTGATGGGACCTCTCTGGGCTCATCCACAGTAGGGGCTGGTCCAACTCTTCTTAAAATCGTCGCAATTCTCGCCTCTAGTTCCTTTGGACTAAACGGCTTAGCCAAGTAATCATCAGCTCCTAAATCTAAACCTGCAACTCTCTCAGAAATGGCCTCAAGTGCTGTCAAAAATATAATAGGTACACAAGATTCTGCTCTAATTCTTCGACAAACTGCAAAACCATCCATCTTTGGGAGCATTACATCCAAGACAACTAAGTCAGGTGCTTCTTTATGAAACACTTCAAGCGCTTGCTCACCGTCCTGTGCAGATAGAACTTGATAGCCCGCAAGATTAAGCCTTGTTACCAAGACTTTTAATACTGCAGGTTCATCATCTACAACCAAAATGCAGGTCATGAGATTAGTTGTTGCCTTCGAGACAGGACCATCAAAATTTTATGTCAAAAAGGGCTTCTTGTTAAATGAAGATATCATCTTAACGTTAGGTAAACATAGCCCTTTTCTCAATCTAAAAGACTAACTACCCAGCAATTAATAAGTATTTACTCTATTTTTTAAGCTTTGAAAATTTTTTTATTGGTTTTTTTATAAATTAAAAGAAGCCAAGAAGAAAAAAATGGAGCAACTAAACCAGTAATAATCACTTCGGAAATCAATACAAAAATTGACCAAGAATGAAACCAATTATTTCTGAGGGTGCTATGGAAAAAAATCTTTTGAGCCCAAATAGAAACCCCAACAACCGCCGTTCCAAAAATAGACATCAAACCAATATTAAAAAAAAATTCGATTTTTTTATTGCGAAATCCATATTGACTCCAAACAAAAGACAAAAATAAAAAAGAGGGAATATAAGAACAATCACTAACCGTAAAAGAATCTATAAAGATTCCTAACGAAATCGCAGCGATAGCAGCTATCCAAGAAGAATTTTCGAGTGAAAATGGTAATAACCAAATAATAGGCCAGCATGGAGAAATTCCATTTATTTTCAGCCATTCTGGGGTTGATATTATAAAAAAAGGCAAAAAAATCGTAACTAAAAATAATAATAATTTGTTATTTTTACTAATCATTATTTTTCAAAACCTGTACCCAATCTATTGCCTCTGGTGATGCAGTTAATTGAACTATCGCGAATGGAGAAGGTAAAGCTTTTTCATCAACATACTGAACAATTCCAATTATTAGATTTGGGGGCAATAAAGTACTTGCTGGAGATGTAGTTACTGCATCTCCAATTTTAGCCAAACTATTTTTATTTAAGAAAATTAATTTTGGTCTATTGGTACCCATGCCAGTCAAAATCCCATGACGCTTAGTTCGATCAATCCAAGCCCCGATTTGATGGCCAGGATCAGTCAATAATCTAACTCTTGAGGTAAGTGGAGTAATGCTATCTATAAGGCCAATTAAACCTCCTGGTCCAACGACAGTTTGTCCTTTCAAAACTCCATCTTTTGCCCCCTTATTAATTTCAAGTTGCTGCCACCAACTACTTGAAGATCTTGAAATAACAGCTGCTGAAATTCTTTTATCATTGCTAAACTCTTGCAAAGAAAGAGCCTTTCTTAAGCGAATATTATCTGCTTCAAGTAATTTCAATCGAATATTTTTTTCCACATTTTCGCCTTGCTGAATCCATTCTTTTTGGGCTGTCCCAGGAAGTATTGGTTTTATTAAAACGGAATAAAAATCTAAATAACCTGCTCCTTTTGTCCAACGAGTAAGAAAAAATAAACACCCAAACAAAACAATTAGCCAAAATCTACTTTTAAAAAGCAAATGCAACCCAATTTTTCTTCGGGCTTGGATCATTGTTCAGTCTCTAATGACATTTCTTGCAAAATCAGGAGTATCTAGAACTCTTCTCATTGATTTAAAATCATCTAAAACCAATCCACATCCATTTACTACACACAACAATGGATCCTCAGCCACGTGAGTAAAAATTCCTGTTTCATGACTTAATAGATCGCTAATTCCTCTAACTAAGGCTCCTCCTCCTGCAAGCATTATCCCTCTATCAACAATATCCGCTGCAAGCTCAGGTGGAGTTCTCTCAAGCGTTCTTTTTACGGCATCAACAATCTTATTTAAAGGCTCTGACATGGCTTCACGTAAATCACCTGCTTTCAAATTTATTGAACGAGGTAACCCTGAAAGTAAATGCAACCCTCTTACATCTATTGATTGCATATCAAATTCATCAGAAGGGAAAGCAGATCCAATTTTAATTTTGATCTCTTCAGCTGTCCTTTCACCAACTACTAAATTGTGTACTTTTTTCAAATAAATAGCGATAGCCTCATTAATCTCATCACCAGCAACTCTGACAGATTCACTTAAAACTGTTCCGCCAAGACTTAAAACGGCTACTTCAGTCGTTCCTCCACCAATATCAACGATCATTGTTCCAATAGGCTCAGTAACTGGCAAAGAGGCTCCGATTGCGGCAGCGACAGGTTCATCAATTAGATGTACCTCTCTAGCTCCTGCAAGGCCTGCTTCGCGAACTGCTCGTCTCTCTACACCAGTAACTCCGCTAGGAATACCAACGACTAATCTTGGAGCAATAATTCCACGACCCTCATTACACTTTTGAATAAAAGTCTTAAGCATTTGCTCTGCCGCATCAAAATCAGCTATTACACCATCTCTTAATGGGCGAACAGCTCGAATATTCCCAGGTGTTCGTCCTAACATTAATTTTGCATCATCGCCCACAGCGAGAGGCACTCCCTCCTCTAAATCCATCGCTACAACAGAAGGTTCTTGCAATACAATTCCCTTTCCAGAAACATATATCAAGGTATTTGCAGTACCTAAATCAATCCCAATATCTCGGGAAAATTTCAAACGGTTAAAAAACACGGATTTCAATCATTTGAGCAATCATATAGATAGTTGAACTAAGATAAAAACATTATTTAGCAACCAATAAACATCGGAGACAATAATGGGAATAAATTCAGTCACTCTTGTAGGGAGAGCAGGAAGAGATCCCGAAGTTCGATATTTTGAATCTGGAACAGTGGTAGCAAATCTCACGCTTGCCGTAAACAGAAGGAATCGAGATGATGAACCAGATTGGTTTAATCTAGAAATTTGGGGTAAACAAGCTCAAGTTGCAGCTGATTATGTAAAAAAAGGGTCTTTGATCGGTATAACAGGCAGCTTCAAATTGGACAGTTGGAAAGATCGAAATACCGGTGAGGACAGAAATAAACCTGTTGTCAGAGTTGATCGTCTTGAATTATTAGGATCCAAAAGAGATTTAGAAAATAATAATTTCCAAAACAATAATTCGTTTAATCAGCAGCCAAGTAATGACGAAATTCCATTTTAAAAATTTACTTTTAATTGAGAATTAATTTACGGATTGTTTTGTAAATTAAATTTATTAATGCCATTGATAAGATTAAAAGAATAATTGACTTAAGGATGCTTGAAAAAGGACTAATCCATTTCTCAATATTTCCATAATTATCTCCTAAATAAAAACCTGTAATTGTTAAAAATAAGTTCCATATAAGACTTCCTGCAGTAGTCCAAATAATAAAGGGCGTTATTGGCATCAACTCAACCCCTGCAGGTACTGAAATCAATGTCCTAATTCCAGGTACTAATCTTCCCCAGAAAACCAAAGAAACGCCATACCTATTAAACCATTTACGGCTTTTCGCTAGTTCCTTGGGATTAATTCCAATCCAACGTCCATTTTTCTCGAGCCATTGCTCAAGTTTTTCTTCATTTACTAATCTACCTATTCCATACCAAGGGAAAGCACCGATTACCGTTCCTATTAGCCCTGCTAAAACAACTGGAAAAAAATCTAATTGACCTTGAGCAACATAAAAACCACCGAGAGGCATTATTAATTCTGAAGGAATTGGTGGAATTAGATTTTCCAAAAACATTGCAAGTAAAATTGCCCCGTATCCAATCCATTGATTAGTATCAACTGCATTGCCTATGAATACTGGTAATGAAGATATAAATTCTGCTATTTCCATTTAACTTGAATAAATTAATTTAATAGCGATATTGATCAGTCTTATAGGGACCTTCTACTGGAACATTGATATATGCAGCTTGTTCTTCAGTTAACTTGGTTAACTTTGCTCCTATCTTTTCAAGATGAAGAATCGCCACCATTTCATCTAAATGTTTTGGCAAGACATAAACTTTATTTAAATATTTAACCCCATATTTGAATAATTCTATTTGGGCTAAAACTTGATTCGTAAAAGAATTACTCATTACAAAGCTTGGATGACCCGTAGCACATCCAAGGTTGACTAGTCTTCCCTCAGCTAAAAGAATTATCTTGTTCCCACTGGGAAGAGAAATGTGATCAACTTGAGGTTTAATATTTTCCCAATCATATGACTTTAAAGACGACACCTCTATTTCATTATCAAAATGACCAATGTTACAAACTATGGCTTCATTCTTCATTCTAATTAAATGCTCATGACGAATAACTTGAAAGTTTCCAGTTGCAGTAACAAAAATATCTATATTTTCCACAACTTCATCCAATCTCACAACTCTGAAACCCTCCATCGCAGCTTGAAGAGCACATATTGGATCTATCTCGGAAATCATAACTGTGGCACCTAGCCCCCTCAAAGATTGAGCAGAACCCTTTCCAACATCTCCATAACCCATAACAAGAGCCACCTTCCCAGCTACCATTACATCTGTAGCTCTTTTGATTCCATCAACCAATGATTCTCGACAGCCATAAAGATTATCAAACTTACTTTTGGTAACAGAATCATTTACATTTATTGCCGGAAAGACGAGTTCTCCCGTTTTTTCCATTTGATAAAGACGTGCTACGCCCGTTGTCGTTTCCTCAGTCACGCCTTTTATATTTGCTTTAGCTTTTGAATAGAAATTTGGATTTTTCGCAAGTTTTTTCTTAATGGAAGCAAATAGAGCAATTTCTTCTTCATTCGAAGGATTATCAAGAACTGAAATATCCTCTTCCGCTTTGCTCCCTAAAATAATTAATCCTGTAGCATCACCGCCATCGTCAAGAATCATATTTGCAGCTTCTCCGTCAGTCCATTCAAAAATTTTGTGAGTATATTCCCAGTATTCAATTAATGTTTCTCCTTTCTTTGCAAATACAGGAACACCTGATTTTGCGATAGCAGCCGCAGCATGATCTTGTGTAGAGAAAATATTACAAGAGGCCCATCTAACTTTTGCACCAAGTTCAACAAGAGTCTCTATGAGAACCCCTGTCTGAATAGTCATATGAAGACTCCCAGCAATAAAGGCTCCTTTTAAAGGTTTTTCAGATCGATATTTCTTTCTAAGTGCCATTAATCCTGGCATTTCAGTTTCAGCTATTGCAAGTTCTTTGCGCCCGAATTCTGCTTCAGTTATATCGTTAACTATGTAATCGGTACTTTTCTCAATATTATTGAGATTTGATTTGGTTGCTGCAAACATAAATTTGAACTCTGTATGGGAGATTGTGAAAAAAGATTCTCAAGAACAATTCGAGGTTGTTAATTCATTAGCTCAGCAAACTAATAATTTTTGCTGGACTCTAAACGAAACTGAATCAACTATCGCATTAGGTTCAACATTAACAAAAAAATTTCCAAATCTAAGAATTCTCTTATTAAATGGTCCTCTTGGAGCAGGTAAAACCACATTAGTTAAAGGAATTGCAAAAAGTTTAAGGATTACAGAAACGATTACTTCTCCCACTTTTCCATTGTCACAACATTATCCATCAGGATCTCCGCCATTGATACATCTTGATCTATATCGAATTGATAAACAAAATGATGCAAACGAATTTTTTCTTCAAGAAGAAGAAGAAGCCAAAGCCATGCAAGCTTTGATGGTCATTGAATGGCCAGAAAGGCTTTCTTTACCAATACCAGAGGCATGGATAGGTAAATTGAAATATAACTCTCAAAATGGCAGAATTTTTCAACTTATACCACCTTCGTAGGCTGACAATAATTGTTCAACATCCTCTTTGAAGGGTTGAGAGTCTATAGCTCCCACACCTTGACACACATATGCACCACAAGCTGTAGCAAATCCAATAATATCTTTAGCCATCTGAAAGTTAATTTGATTTACATTAAAAGATAAAAGTTTGTAAATCACCCCTGCTGTAAATGCATCCCCAGCTCCAGTTGTATCGATAACTGAGGTCGGTAAAATTGCCTTTGTAATTCCCTGATGTTTATTTAGATACCAAGAAATAGGATTTGGACCATCAGTAACAATCACAGCGGGTTGTTGTTGAAATATTGATGATATTTCACGAGGATTACTCGAACCAAAAAACCAAATAGCTTCTTCTTTAGCTAATTTTAATAACGAAACATATTTCATAATAGATCTAATTTTTTTTCTGTTTTTTGCAGAAGGAGTAATATCTTGCGAAACTTGATTGGTCCAAAAAGTTGGCCTCCAATTCAAATCCATTGCGATTTGAATTCTTAGGTCAAAAGCTCGTTCCAAAGTCCACAACAAAGCCTCTCCAGAAATTTCAGAAGCTAAAGGAATTGAGCCGGCTATTAGCCACTTAGCATTTTTAGAAATTAGATCCCACTTTTCCTTGATTTGCGAAGAAAAAATTGCTTGATCCGCGAAGCCATACCCTCGATCCCCCTGAAAACCTCCAAAAAACCTTTCTCCATCATTATCTCTTCTAACTAGAACAATCCTTGTTGGACGTAAATCATCACTCTGCAATCCTAGAGTATTTATGCCTCTTTGATCCATTAAATTTTGAAATCTTTTTCCGAAAGAATCATTTCCAAGCGAACCGATAAAAGAAACATTAACTCCTAGTCGACTTAAGGCACAAGCAACATTCGCAGGCGCACCTCCAAAGCAATCCTTCACAAATTCATTTGAAAATGAGTTTTCTCCAGGAGAGCCAAGTCTGTCAATCAGTGCCTCACCAATAGATATAACTTTTGAGGAATGCATACTTAATTAACTACTTGTAAGTACATGCCTTAAAAAATATCAATCTTTTAACTATTTCGAATTTTGAATTGAAATATAGTCATGCAATGCATCAATAATTTTGATATTTGCTGATGGAAATGGATACTCCGAGAGAGAATCAGCACTTACCCAGAGAAACTTTTTACTCGCCAAAGTCTTAGGTTTACCTGACTTCCATTTACATATGTGTACTGTAAAATGTAATTTCTTATGACTAAATGAATGGTTAAAAGATAGAAGTTTTTCCCTAACATCAACGGCAATTCCCAATTCCTCATTGATTTCTCTTTCTATAGTTTTTTCTATAGATTCGTTTATTTCTCTTTTTCCTCCTGGAAACTCCCACATCCCCGGCATACTAGATGCACTATCAAGACGTTGATCTATTAATAATTTTCCTTGATCATTAAATACGAGCCCAATTCCAATTTCAACTGTCGGAATTATTTTTTTCATTTCTTTTTTTGGGAAATCCATTGGATCGTACTTGATATATGCCATACAAAATTTTTGTAATGGACATAAAGAACAAATTGGATTTCTCACTGTACAAACCATTGCTCCTAAATCCATTAGAGCTTGATTAAAGTTTCTTGAATTATGTATGGGCACTAATTTAGAACTCAACATCCACAATCTTTTTTGATCTTTATTTATTGGTATTTTACTAGCAGACAATCTACTAAGAATTCTTTTAACATTTCCATCTAAAATTGGACTAGGTAAATCGAAAGCTGAAGAAATAATACTTCCTGCTGTAGTTCTACCTATTCCAGGTAATTGCATCCATAATTCTAATTCAATTGGCCATGCTTTAGGATCTAAAACTTTATTTTCTCCTACCAAATCTATCAAGATTTTCGATGATTCATGAATTCTTCTTGCTCTTGAATAATAGCCTAAGCCTTTCCATATTTGAAGAATACTTTGTTCATCTGTCTTAACAAGAATACTTAAATCTGGGAAAGATAACATCCATCTTTTCCAATAAGGTAAAACAACATTTAATTGAGTTTGTTGAAGCATAACTTCAGCTATCCAAATTCCATATGGAGATAAACTTTCACCTGAATTGGGCAAAGATTGATCTGGTTTTATTTTCCAAGGTATCCACTTTCTACCATTAGAATAAAACCATTGTAAAAGGTTAGTTCGAATATCTATAAAATCATTGGTATTTAATAAGTACATATTTTTTACAATTTTTCTAATATAATAGTTTAGATACTTTTAAGTAACTCCATCGCTGGGGAAAGCATCTTCCTATAATTTTTCCATCCTCCTAGGGATTTTGGATTAATTGGAGACCGAACTTGAACATTACTTGCAGTAAAAACTGAGCGTTTATTTAAATGAGGTAATAAATAAGAGTCATCCCAATCCCAACGAAGCCAGGAAATTAAAGACTGAATTTCATATGTGGGGTTAGTAACTAATAAGTCATAATTTAAATTATAAATTTTTGAACCGTATAATTTTTTATATTGCTTCATAATTTTGTCGTGATCTAAATAAACTTTTGCAGAATCAACTAAAGATGATGCATATTCGTTTCCTCTAGCAAAATGAGTCCTATAAATTGAAAGAATATTATCTAACGGATCTCTAAAACAATGAATAATTTTAGAATTCGATAATTGACTGGCTATAATAGAAACATATTGATAATTATATAATAGTTTATTAGTCGTAATTTTAGACTTTCCAAATTTGTAGTCAATTTTCTTTTGATATATTTGATCTATGTTCTCATGAATACTCGAATCATTCAAAGAACTTTCCCATTCCAGAAAAGAGTCTTCAAAAATATTTGTTTCCCCTAAATCTTTTACGTTCGAATTCATACTGATAATGGATTCTACAAGAGTACTACCACATCTAGGCATACCTACTATGAAAATATTTTCGTTAAGATCAGTTTTTTGTTTTATATTGTCATTTACTAAATTTATTTTTGAAAATAAGTCATTAGTTTTATTAATAAGTATATTTGCATTTGAAGGATTGATTGCAAGTTTATTTTGATTAGCTAATTCTAAATATTCCGCACTTTCTTCAAATTTATTATTAAGATGAAGAACATTTGCTCTAGCAAAAAAAATATCAATTTTTTCCATAGTTGATTTATTCTTTATAATATAATTAGAAAATAAATATTTTTGCCAATCAGAATTACCTACTATATTTAAAGTAGAAATATTAAAATAAGGTCGAACAAAATCAGGTTGAATATTAATAGCTACTTTTAGATTTCTTTCAGCTTCATTTAACTGGCCTAGGTCTTTAAATACACAACCAAGATTTGAATATGCTTCAGCAAAATCTGATTTTAATTCAATTGCTTTTCTAAAATAAATAATGGCTAGATCTACTTTACCTAATTCTTTTAAAATATTACCCAAATTATTATAAGCTTCTATATAATCTGGATTTATTTCAATTGCTTTTCTTTGATTAATCTCTGCATCATATAATTTACCATTCTCTTTAAGCGTATTTCCAAGATTATAGTAAGCTTTAGCAAAATCAGGTTTTAACTTTATTGCTTTTCGTAGATTAATCTCTGCATCATCTAAATTACCGTTCTCTTTAAGCGTGTTTCCAAGATTATAGTAAGCTTCGGCAAAATCAGGTTTTAACTTTATTGCTTTTCGTAGATTAATCTCTGCATCATGTAAATTACCAATCTCTTTAAGTAGAATTCCATAATTGGAATAAGCAAATGGACTATCTGGAAATATATTAATGGATTTTTTATATATAATTTTAGCTTCTTTCAATTGACCAAGCTGCTGATATATCGCACCAAAATTGGATAAAACTAAAGGATGATAGATTCGTTGATCAATTAAAAGTTTATAGAGTTTAAAGGCTTCTTTAATATCTCCAGAGGAATGAAGCCTTAAGGATTTTGAAATCAGAAATCTATCAGTTAAATCAAGAACATTGGATTTGGTTTCATCTAATGTTAGTTGAACTGGGAATATAGTTATCTTCCGAATTGATTTTTTTATTATACCCTGATTATTCAAACCTTCCATATTTCTATTATAAGATAAATTGGTTTAGTTCAACTATACTATGAATTTATAGCTTACTTAAAGAAAAAATTGATATATGAATTATGATAGATGATCTTAATTTTAATAAAAAGATAAAACTGTAAGAAATTAAACTACTCAATTTTAATAATATCAAATTTATTTAACCATAATAAAATTCTTGTCAATTCGATAATGCCTAATTCTCTAAATTCTTCTTTAATCATCTCCACGGTCTTATTTTTACCTTCTTGATTAATATTATTAATTAATTTAATTATTAAAGTATCTCCAGGAAGGGTATATCTCGAATAATTAACAATATATAAGTCTTTCGCTATTTTAAGTTTCTTAATAGTTTTATCTATAGAAGATTCAACAAGTGAAATCACGGAGTGCCTAGAAATGATATTTGTTGGATATGAATAGAATCCAAGAAAAGGATCAATACTTGAAGTATGCATATAATGAATATTTGATGAATTTTTCCTGGCTGTATTTAAATCACTCCATAATTTTTCATATTTAGGAATAATTTTACTCCAATCAAAGTTATCTATAACTCTTTTCCTTGCATTATTAGCCATGTCAATTCTTAATTTATCATTGGTAAGAATTTGATATAAAGCATTATTAAGAAGTGAAGAATTAATTGAAATTAAATTGGAAATATTACCTATGTACATATCATAATTATCTATCTCCATAGCATATCTAAGCGCCAAATCAGAACCGTAACCAGGTGGTGGCATTAGGGTAGGTATTCTGTATCCATCTAAACCATCTCTGACCGTGTCTTTGTAACCATTCCAATCAGAGACAATCACAGGCAATCCTGCTGCCATTGCTTCAATAGGTGTAATCCCAAAAGTTTCTTGAATATTGTCAGATAAAGAACAAAATAAATCAGCTGCAGCAAATGATTTTAATTTCAAATCATTTTGACTTCCGTCAACTCTAAGTACTTTTATATTTGGACATAATTTGTTAGCAGCTTGAATAAATGCATCTTGAATTCCTTTATTTGCATACCATCCACATTCAATTAATACTAATTTCCTATTGGATTTATTTGCAACCGTTTCCAATGATTTATACATTGGAAACGGGTTAGCTTTAGCATGGAAGGATAATCTTCCAACATATAAAACAACAAATTCATTTTCATCAATATGAAAATTCTTTCTTGCATTAATTCTATCCTCTTTAGTAAATTTAAAGTCATCGGTATCAATACCAAGAGGAATCACCGGTAATTGAGGCCTAATAAATTGAGTTGCTTTTAATCGATTTCTAAGATGTTCCTCTTCAATTTCAAGAATTTTCTTTACATTTGACTTGACTGCTTGACTAGTGCAAATCACTGCATCCCATTGATTAACAGGAGAAGTAACTAAAGATTTAATAGATTCCATTACTTGTGAACTAGAAGTAGTATGTGTAATCCCACAAATACTCCAGGAATTATCTTTAAAAAAAGAACGATTATTTGCTTGTTTATATATATCAGGTCCAGGATAAAAGAGAATATCAGCTTCTTTTAATGCCGCAGGGTTATTATAATTAATGAATTTGACTTCTTCTTTTCTTCCTATTTTTCTTGCTAAAGAGAAAAACTCTTCTGCTTCCGCTTTTGTCCTGGAGTATACCCAAAATTCGGTTGAATTAATATATTCGAAATAAGCTTTTAGGAAAGAATTACCTGCAACCCTTCTTCCCATTATTTGATTTTGTCCTATTTTATAAGCATCAGAGGCATAATAAATTGCTGTCTTCATAATAATATGATTTTTCTATTTACTTTATAAGTAAAAATATTTTATCATTGAGTTTGAATACCATTCAAAAAGATAAGTATTGTCAAGTATATATACTAAGCATTCTTATAAATTGCTAACAAAATATTCAGTGTAATACAATTAGGAAATATGAAAAGCTTATGAAAAATCTTTGGAATTGGAAAGGTCTACAAGTTTCATGGCAAGTAGAAGATCAAAAAAACAACTCTGATGTTGCAGTTATCTTAATTCACGGTTTTGGTGCAAATAAAAATCATTGGAGATTCAACCAAAAGATTATTAGTTCAATAGCTCCCTGTTATGCAATAGATTTAGTGGGATTTGGAGAAAGTAGTCAGCCAAATTCACAACTTTTATATGAAAAGAAAACAGTTGAAAATTTCAATTACTGTTTTGATAATTGGAGTCAGCAAGTATTTGATTTCTGTAATGAAATAGTAAAAAGGCCTGTCATATTAATAGGTAATTCAATTGGTGGAGTTATTGCATTAAAAACATCTCAAAAATTATCTATCAAATGCTTAAAGGTAGTATTAATTGATTGTGCTCAAAGAACAATGGATGATAAGCGCCTCGAAGAGCAATCATTATTGATGCGTTTTCTGAGACCAGTAATTAAAACTTTAGTAAGGCAAAGAATTTTAAGTTCCAACCTTTTTAGCAATGCAGCCAATCCAAATTTCATAGCAAAAATTTTAAAAGTAGCTTATCCAAGTGGATGTAATGTTGACGAAGAGTTAATAGATATTTTATTTCTGCCAACCCAAGGGAAAGGAGCAAAAGAAGCGTTCAGAGGATTTATTAATTTATTTGATGATTATCTTGCACCAGATTTACTTAGAAAATTGAATAAACCTGTTTATTTAATTTGGGGAGAGAAAGATCCCTGGGAGCCTGTAAAAGAAGCTCGAAAGTGGTTTGAAACTTTTGAATGTATCAAATCTTTAGACATTATTTCTAATGCTGGACATTGTCCTCACGATGAAATGCCAGAAAAAGTCAATCCTATAATTTTAAAAATAATTCAAGAAGCCATATAAGCTTCAACCGATTCACCCGTTTTTCTAAGACCTCTCAATCCATCACGCTCTAAATTTCTTACTCTATCTCTGCTAATACCAAGGACTCTCCCTATACCAGTAAGGCTCATAGGGTCATCACCATCCATACCATAACGCATTCTTAAAACTCTATTTTGCAATTCAGGCAACTGTTCTAAAAGTGTTTCTAAATCTCCTTTCATGCAGTCACTTTCAATTTGCTCAGCAGGCATATCAATTTCATTAGAAAGCAGATCTAATAAAATAGTGTCTTCACCATCACCAATCTTGGTTTCGAGGCTTACTGGTTGGCCTGCTCTACTCATAAGATCTTTTACATCGTTTTCAGGCAAATCAACATATTCTGATAATTCTTTCAAAGTTGGTGTTCTAGAAAGTTCTTGGCTTAATTCACGTTGACCCTTTTTCAGTTTATTTAGCATTTCAGTTATATGAATAGGAAGTCTTATGGATCTACTTTTTTCAGCTATTGCTCGTGTGATCCCTTGACGAATCCACCAATAGGCGTAGGTAGAAAATTTATATCCCCGAGCTGGATCAAATTTCTCGACTCCTCTAACTAATCCTATAGTTCCTTCTTGTATGAGATCTAATAACTCCATA
This sequence comes from Prochlorococcus sp. G4PB17, assembly GCF_059772445.1. Taxonomy (NCBI): domain Bacteria; kingdom Bacillati; phylum Cyanobacteriota; class Cyanophyceae; order Synechococcales; family Prochlorococcaceae; genus Prochlorococcus; species Prochlorococcus sp. G4PB17. The sequence continues at coordinate 1,221,722 of NZ_CM186288.1, forward strand.
TTTCTCTTTGTATATTTCTTAGCAACACTTACAACTAATCTCAGGTTTGCAGCGACCATTCTCTCCTTAGCTCTTCTACCGCTTTTCAATTTCTTTTTTAATTGCAATGTGGAAACTCCAACCTTGTCAGCAAATAGGTTAATAGACGGCTTTTCTCCTAAATCACTCTCAAGCTCTGTCTCAATATTTTCCAGAAGCATTAGATTTTGTACTTGTCTTCCTAAAGTTATTTCCTGCTCATGCGAAAGTAATGGAACTCTTCCAATATCCCTTAGATATGAGCGGACTAGATCTATATCCGAAACAGTCTTGGTAGCAGTAGTTTGATTTTTAGTTTGAAGAGCCTCTACTGCCGTTGTCATGGGTTTGTTGAGTTTTGTAAAGCTTACTACTAAGAATTGTAAAGATCAATTAAGTAGAGCTCGGCTTCCCACACTTTGAGTACAAACACTCATTCGGTTTCTACGCCAATCTGCCTAAAAGCCAAGAAGCTGTTTTCAGGTAAATCAACACCCCTGCAACGTCAGTAGCAGTAGTAATGAATGGAGCAGACATTAGTGCAGGGTCTAATCCCATCCGATCAAAAAGCAAAGGCAGCGCTGCTCCTGCAGTAGCAGCAAGAGTAGTAATCGCCATTAAGCTTATCCCTACAGCTGTTGCCACCAAAGGTCCCTGTCCTTGCCACCAAGCAAAAGGAACAACAAATACAGCCATCAAAATCCCTAGCAAAGCTCCTGCTAATGCTTCTTTTGCTATGGCCCTAACAAGACCAAGTCGTTGAATTCGCTGAGTACTTAAACCTCTAATAACAACTGTTGAACTTTGAGCACCAACATTCCCCCCCGCTCCAATCAACAAAGGAATGAAAGCAGCTAATAAAACTACTTGCTTTAAAACCTCGTCATTCATTGCAATGACCTGCGTTGTTAACCCATTAGCCAAGACCAAAACGGCAAGCCAAACGATACGACGTCTAGCTACAACGAATAAATTACTTTGAAAATAATCATCTTCATCCCCAGCTTGAACCGCACCAGCGGCATAAATATCCCTAGTAGCTTCTTGTTCAATAACATCGATCACATCATCAACCGTGACAATACCTACTAGTCTTTTTTCAAGATCAACTACCGGCAAAGCTAAAAAATCATACCTTTGAATTGCTCTTGCAACCTCTTCTTGGTCAGTATCAGTTCTAACGTTAACGACTTCTCTTGTCATCACTTCACCAATTAGCGATTCAGGATCCGCAACCACCAAATCTCTTAACGATAAAATTCCAGTTAAATGTCTTTCTTTGTCAGTTACATAAAGACTATAAATTGTTTCTGAAAAAGTAGCTCTTTGTCTGACTAGTTTCAAGGCCTGTGAGACACTAAGAAATTCTTTAAGATCTATAAATTCTGTTGTCATCAATCTTCCTGCTGTTTCAGATTGATAGCCCAAAAGTTGAGCAGTTACTCGTCTTTCTTCAGGACTAAGTTCAGCAAGCAAACGTCGAACAACCTTGGCGGGTAACTCATCAAACAGACGCACACGATCATCAGGTGAAATCTCCTCTACCAAGTCTCTAACTTCATTTGATCTCAAGCGATCTAAAAGATTTTGTTGAACTGAGGGGTCTAAGTATTCATATACCTCTATAGCTTCATTTTTATTTAGTAACCTGAAAGCCAAGGCTTGCAAAATCATTGGCAACGTCCCAATCGCCTGTGCTATGTCAACAGGCTGTACGGGGCTTAGTAATGATTTAACGCCATCGTAATTACCAGCGGAAAGCATTGCCTCTAATTGCTGAGAAACCACTTCAGCGACAAAGCTTGCATTCGTCAAAGATTGGTTCTCAGTGGATGCCCCTAATTGTTCTTTCATATTCGGAGCAGCAAGCCTCTATTATTTTATGGCTAACTTCCACTTTTGTTACTTCCGTATCCATGTCCGTAAATATCAGCAAAGTTGAGGTCCTCAATTTTGAAAATGAAAAAATAACTTTTGATCATTTCAAAGGAGATGTTTTATTGATTGTCAATGTTGCCAGTAAATGCGGGTTTACAAAGCAATACCAAGGCCTTCAAAATCTTCAGGAAAAGTACGAGTCAAAAGGATTTAGAGTTTTAGGTTTTCCTTGCAATGATTTTGGAAATCAGGAACCAGGAGAATTAGAAGAAATAAAAAAATTCTGTTCATTATCTTATGGAGTAAATTTCCAACTTTTCCAAAAAGTTCATGCAAAAGGCAATACAACTGAACCATTTACGACATTGAACAAATTAAATCCAGTTGGTGAGGTTGAGTGGAATTTTGAGAAATTTCTTGTGAATAGAAAAGGAGAAGCAATCGCAAGGTTTAAAAGTTCCGTAGAACCTGAAAGCATTGCAATAACCCAAGCTATTGAAGATCTACTGAACTAATTGATAATTTTATTAGCAAAAATATGACCTAATCCAACAGAAATAAAACCAAAAAGAACCATCAAGATAGAATTCAAAAAAAATAATTTGTATAAACCTTGACTAATTAAATTAAACAATTGAAAAGACCATCCACTAAATGTAGTAAAAGATCCACAAAAGCCAAATGCAAAAACTAATTTATATTTCCTAGCAATAGGCAATGCATTAAGAAAACCTATTAAAAAGCAACCAATTATATTAACTATAAAAATATTTTCAATCTGCCATCTAAGTATTGCAGCAGGAAAAGCTCCTGTTGAAATCAAAAAAAAAGTATTTTTTTGAAAAAAATATTTCATTTACTGATTACCTAAAAAGAAACCAATTGTTATTGCAATTAATCCTGAGACCAAAGAAAAAATAAATAATCTGAATGCTTTAAAAAGTTTAAATTGTAAAAATAAATCAAATAAATCATAAATAAACGTAGAAAAAGTACTTAAGCTTCCTAAAAAACCAATTGAAAAAAATAATAAAATTTTATCATAAAAATTAAAAGAACTAAATCGTGAAAAAAGTGAAAGGAAAAAACCAAAAGAAAAAGAAGAAAAAGTATTAATTATTAAAACAGAAAAATAATTACTTAGATTTATATTCTTAAGTTTTTGATAGATTAAAAATCTAGTATTAGCACCCAATAATGCACCAAAAGAAACCAGTAAAATATCCTGCAATATACTAAGAATTGCTAATATTTACCCATCCTCTTTTATTAAATATTTGATATAAATTTTGACTCAGAACATTAACTAATAACCATTTTCCACCATTAGAACTATACCAAACCTTTATTACATTAACCGGGGTTCCCACTTTGACTTTGGTTAAAATAGATGAATCAAAAGAAGCCGAAGAAAGTAAATTGAATTCTCTCATTGCAATTATTGGAGAACCAATATTATTTCTATTTTGCTGAATAATTGATTTTTGGGCACCTCCTGCAGGCAAAGCAGTTGGAGCGACCAAAGCAATACCTAGCAACCATGTCCAAACTATAAAAGTACTAATGAAATTCATCAAATATCTAATGTAGCCAAATCAAGTTCAACGCTATGAGTTTCAATAAATTCCCTTCTTGGTGCAACTTTATCACCCATCAAAATTGTAAATATTCTATCAGCTTCAAGTGCATCTTCTATCTCAACTCTTTTCATCATTCTAGTAGTTGGATCCATAGTTGTTTCCCATAATTGTTTTGGCATCATTTCTCCTAATCCTTTAAATCGTTGAATTGTATAATTAGCTTTTTCTCCAAAACTTGCAAGAGTTTTTTGCAAATCTGATTCGTTATAACAATATTTATGATTCTTCCCTCTTTCAACTTTATAAAGAGGAGGGCAAGCAATATAAATATAACCACCTTCTACAAGAGCCTTTTGATATCTGTAAAAGAAAGTCAAAAGTAAAGTTCTAATATGCGCTCCATCAACATCAGCGTCAGTCATTATTACTACTCTGTGATATCTAAGATTCTTAACTTCGAAATCTTCTCCTTTAATTCCCAAACCAAGTGCTGTTATTAAAGATTGAATCTCAGTATTTTTATAGATTTTCGCATCATCAGTTTTTTCAATATTTAGAATTTTTCCTCTCAAAGGGAGGATTGCTTGGAATTTTCTATCTCTTCCTTGCTTAGCTGATCCACCAGCAGAATCACCCTCAACTATATAAATTTCCGATTCTGATGGGTCTCTTGAACTGCAATCAGCCAATTTACCAGGTAATGTAGAACTTTCTAGAACACTTTTTCTGCGAACAAGTTCTCTAGCACGTCTTGCTGCCTCAGCAGCATTAAAAGCTTGAATCGCTTTCTCTAAAATCAAATCAATCACGCCTGGGTTAAATTCTAAATATTGACTAAGAGATTCACCAACCAAGCTATCAACAATTCCTCGTACTTCAGTATTACCTAATTTAGTTTTTGTTTGACCTTCAAATTCTGGATCAGGAACTTTGACCGATAGAACAGCTGTTAAGCCTTCTCTAATATTTTCTCCAGCTAAGTTCGAGTCTCCCTCTTTTCTTTTACCTCTTTTTTTTGCAAATGAATTTAAAGTTCTTGTTAAAACTGTTTTTAATCCCTCAATATGAGTTCCCCCATCTATTGTTCGTATATTATTAGCAAATCCAAGGATGCTATCTGAATAAGCATCAACGCACCATTGCATTGCTGCTTCTACTTGGACTCCATCTTTTTCAGAATTTACATAAATAATCTCAGGATGTAATGAGTCTTTTTCTTTAGTCATATATTCAACGTATTCTTTAATCCCACCCTCATAAAAATAAACTTCTTCATAAGGTTTCTGACTGGAATCTACTGATTTCTTTCTCTCATCACGAAATACAATACGAACTCCACCATTTAAATAAGCTAGCTCTCTAAGTCTGGAAGATAATATTCCATATTCAAAAGATATTCCATCAGTAAAAATTTGATCATCAGGTTTAAAACAAACAGTAGTACCTGTTAAATTTTTATCTGATTGAGATAGATCCTCTGATTTCAAACTTCCTATAGATGAGCCTCGTTCAAATCTCTGGAAATGAACTTTTTGTTGCCTCCGAACTGTTACCTCTACCCATTCACTCAAAGCATTTACAACCGAAATACCAACACCATGCAAACCTCCAGAAACCTTATAGCCGCCGCTTCCAAATTTTCCACCTGCATGCAAAACAGTTAAAACTGTCTCAAGAGCACTCTTACCAGTACGAGGATGGATATCAGTTGGTATTCCACGACCATTGTCTGAGACAGAGGCTGATCCATCTTCACAAAGTAAAATTGTAATCTGATCACAATGCCCAGCAAGGGCCTCATCTACAGCATTATCAACAACTTCATATACAAGATGATGAAGCCCTTTAGACCCTGTCGAGCCAATATACATCCCAGGCCGCTTCCTCACAGGCTCCAAGCCTTCTAGTACTTGGATCTGCTCAGCACCATAAGCTGCTTGGACTTTTGAATCTTTACTCATTCTGATAACAGCAAACAGGCAAGGTTGTCTTTGATAAGAGCATTAGCTGAAACCTTTCCTGAAATTTCAATTTAACATTGGTATAAAGGAAAGTCTTAGGAAAAATTTCAAAACCAAATTAAAAAAATTTAATTTCATGCAATTACTGCTAATAAACCCTCTGAATGAGAATCATGCAACCCAATGAACCTCTTGTAATAGCCATTATGGGCCCCACTGCAAGCGGAAAAACTGAACTTGCCATTGATATTGCAAAAAAAATCAATTCGAATATTCATAATGTCGATTCTCGCCAAATCTATATCGATATGGACATTGGTACTGCCAAGCCAACTGCAGCTCAACAAAAACAAGTAAGGCATTTTCTAATTGATCTTTGCTTGCCATCGCAACCAATCAATCTTCATGTTTTTCAATCAATAGCTAGAGAATCTATTGATAGAGAATTAAAACACAGAAAAATAATTTTACTTGTCGGAGGAAGTGGACTATATCTTCAAGCCTTGATTGGAGGACTTAATCCACCAGCAGTGCCACCACAAAAATTCTTAAGAAATCAGCTCAACAAAATTGAAAAAATAGAACTACATAATTTATTAAAATGTTGTGATCCTTTAGCTGCAGAAACAATTCATCCAGAAGACTCAACAAGAATGATTCGTGCTTTAGAGGTTTTTTATGCGACAGGAGAAATGTTCTCTAAACAAAAAAAGTTGAAGCCCACTCCATGGAAAGTTCTGGAACTTGGATTAAATCCAACTAATTTAATCTCCAGAATCCAACTTAGAACTGAAAAAATGTATAAGAATGGATTAATAGAAGAAACAGAAAATTTACTTATTAAATACGGAAATGATTTACAGTTGCTCAAAACCATTGGATATGGTGAAGCAAGGTCTATGATTAAAGGGAATATTAATTATGAGGAGGCTTTAGAAATAACCATAAAACGAACTTGCCAATTAGCCAAAAGACAAAAAACTTGGTTTAGAAATAAGCATAATTCCAAATGGCTAAATGATGAGAATTCATTATCTGAAGCTTTATCTTCTATCTATAAGGTTCTAGGTTGATTACTTCATATATGCTTAGAATTAGTCCAAAAGGAACTTTCCACATAAATTAATCACTGAATGCCACCTCGTCCCCGTTTTGATCGTCGCGCTCCAGAAAGAGAGCTCCCCAACATTAATGAGAGAATCAACTATTCCGAATTGAGAGTTGTTGATTCCGATGGCACACAACTTGGTGTCATTAACCGAGAAGAAGCTCTCGAAGTCGCTAGAGAAAGGGAACTCGATCTTGTTTTAGTAAGTGAAAAAGCTACCCCGCCAGTTTGTCGAATAATGAATTATGGAAAATTCAAATTCGAGCAAGAAAAAAAAGCAAAAGAAGCTAAGAAAAAATCCCACCAAACAGAAGTTAAAGAAGTAAAAATGAGATATAAAATTGATCAACATGATTATCTAGTGCGTATTAATCAGGCCACTAGATTCTTAAAAGCCGGAGATAAAGTCAAATGCACCGTTATTTTTAGAGGTCGCGAAATTCAACACACTGCTTTAGCAGAAACTCTTTTAAAAAGAATGGCTAAAGACCTTGAAGAAAAGGCAGAAGTACAACAATCTCCTAAAAGAGAAGGAAGAAATATGATCATGTTTTTAACTCCTCGTAAAACACCTTTATTAAATAAAGAAACAGATACAACAGAACCCCAAAAAGCAACTAGAACGATTAATTAAATAAACAAACTTGACATTGGACAAACAATTAATTGTCACTTGCCATTCTATTTATTAGTGTAGCCACATTCACACCTGGCATACATAACGCGTGAGATTCCACATACAACAGGAAAGTGAAATCCCTGCATCAAGTCAGTTATATAACCAAATATGCTTTGCTATTGCAGCCAGGCATTACCCTCCTGGTCATAGGTTGCCCAGCACTAGACAACTTGCGATGCAAACAGGTTTACATCGCAACACAATAAGCAAGGTCTACAGACAACTAGAAACTGATGGGGTAGTTGAAGCTATTGCAGGATCAGGTATTTATGTTCGGGATCAACAAAAACAAAAAGATTTAAGAGGTGGTTCTCAATCAATACGCAAAAAAGGAATCAAAGATATTGACCACGAGGTTCGAAAAAGTATTGATGAACTTTTAAATGCAGGATGTACCTTGCAGCAAACCAGAGAATTATTTACCCGTGAAATTGATTGGAGACTTAGATGTGGAGCCCGCTTGCTAGTTAGCACCCCTAGAGAAGATATAGGCGCATCATTACTAATTGCTGAAGAATTAGCTCCTCACTTAGATGTTCCAGTTGAAGTCGTGCCAATGGAAGAACTAGAAAGTGTTTTAGAGAGTTCAAGTAAAGGAACAGTCGTAACAAGTAGATATTTCTTACAACCTCTGGAGGAATTAGCAAAACGTCATCAAGTCAGAGCCGTAGCAGTGGATCTAAGTGATTTTCAAAAAGAACTCACTATTTTAAAAAAGCTACGCTCAGGCAGTTGTGTAGGAATAGTAAGCATAAGTCCAGGAATATTAAGAGCAGCAGAGGTGATCGTTCATAGTATGCGCGGCAACGAAATTCTTTTAATGACAGCGAACCCTGATGTAGGTAGCCGACTCCTTGCTTTGTTGAGAGCTGCCAGTCATGTGATTTGTGATAGTCCCAGCTTGCCTGTTATTGAACATACATTGAGGCAAAATAGATCTCAATTAATGAGAATGCCTCAAATTCACTGTGCACGAAAGTATCTAAGCGACTCTACAATTGAAGAGTTAAGCAAAGAGATTGGTCTTCTCGAATAAACATTGCATTTTCAATCAATGTTTCGATCACTACGATCAGATTTTTCAATAATCAAAGAAAGAGACCCTGCTGCCAGAGGAGTTTGGGAAATAATATTTTGCTACCCAGGCTTTCAAGCGTTATCAATTCATAGAATTAGTCATAAACTTTGGAAATATAACCTTCCACTAATACCAAGGTTGTTAAGTCACTTTACGAGATTTTTGACAGGTGTAGAAATTCATCCAGGTGCAAAAATTGGTCAAGGTGTTTTCATCGATCATGGAATGGGAGTCGTTATTGGAGAAACAAGTGAAATAGGTGATCGTTGCTTACTGTATCAAGGTGTCACTTTGGGAGGCACAGGTAAAGAAATTGGCAAGAGACATCCCACTCTGGAAGCTAATGTCGTTGTAGGTGCAGGAGCGAAAGTACTTGGAGGGATTTGCGTAGGAACCAACACAAGAATTGGTGCTGGCTCAGTTGTAGTAAAAAATGTTGAGGCTAATAGTACTGTTGTAGGAATTCCTGGACGCATAGTTCATCAAAGTGGAGTAAAAATCAATCCACTTGCGCATTCTGCACTTCCAGATACAGAAGCCAATGTTATTAGAAATATGATGGAAAGAATTGATCAATTAGAAAATGATATTTTAAGTTTACAAGATCTGATTATTAATATTCAAAACAAAAAAAATAAAAAAGATATTATAATTGGCGAATCTCAGAATTTAAGAGATAAGGAAATCATAGAATTCATTGGAGACGACTTTAAAGAATAAAATATTATTTGCAATTAATTATAAATCTTATTTAGAGTAGAAAAGGCAATCTCTTACTCTCATGATTCAGTAATTTCATAGTAAAAAAGAGTCCTATGAAATTAAAGACAAGAATAAGAACTGATTGCTGAAAATTGATAGATCCATTGATTATACTAAGTCTAAGAGGATCTAAAATCTGATAAATAAAGTTTAAATTTGTAATCCACTCCAAAGAGCCTAAGCTTTCTTTTCTATATAATATTGGAGAAGTTAAAAAAACCAACTGAAGAACTATAGGAACTAACTGAGCTATATCTGTAAAACGAACACTAATAAGACATACAATCAAAGGGAACCAATATATGAAAATAAATAAATTTAGAAATGGTATCCATGAATATATTAATAAGTTATTTATTAAAGTAAATTTTAAAAAAAGAAATACTAAAAATACTAATATAAAAGACTGTATAAAAGTTTGCAATTGAAAAGACCATTCCTCTAAAGTATAAAAAATTGGCTTAAGATTCATATTCTTAATATTGGAAGAATTATATGCAAAAAGATTTGGAGAATTAGATATAGATGAACTGATTGTATTCCAAATAACTAAACCAAATCCTAAATATATAAAATAAGACCTAAAATCTTCTACTGAAAAAACAGTACCATAAACGATTCCTAAAGTACCAATAGATAATAGATTTGAAAAACCTAGCCAGAAACTTCCAAGAGTAGTTCTAGCAAACCTAGCTCTTGATCTTGAAGTAGCTGTATACCACCAAGCTCTTCTAGTTCTAAAAGCAAATTTAAAATTATCCAATAACATTTTTGCGATAATAGTCATGCGTATGATAGTAATTCAAGGCAGCATCTAAAGGACCATCATATGCAATAGATCCATGACTAAAAACGATACCTCTATTACAAAACTGCTTTAAAAGTTCTTCAGAATGACTAGCTAAAAATAATGTTGCTGCAGACTCCATAAATTGCTTCATTCTTTCTTCCGCTCTATCACAAAAATCTGCATCACCAGTACCAAAACCTTCATCTATTGCTAAACAATCATGAGGACTTGAAGTAAGAATAGAAAAAATCAATCTTGCAGACATACCCTCACTATAGGTTTTTATAGGTAAAGAAATATATGAACCAAGACCCGAAAATTCAATTATTTCATTCAAAAAAGATTCAAAGCCTGCAAGACTATGATTCTTTAACAAATAATGAGCTTTACAAGCATCGATTCCAGAAAGTTCTGGACTAGTCAAAAAAGTCTTTTGAAGCATAGGGTAAACATCCACTAAGATCTTAATATTTCCATTTGTAGGCAAATAAATTCCTGAAATTAACCTTAAAAAGCTACTTTTACCAGAACCATTATGACCAATTAGACCAACTCTTTCTCCTTTCATAATAGTCAAATTAATATTATTTAGTGCAATAATATTCGTTCTATTTTTTGATTGATCTAGAGCACCACCTGTAATATTAATTACTTTCTTAGCAAATTTCTTTGTTAGTGATCTGTTCTCTAAATGATAAATAGGTATGGAAAATGAAAGACCTTGAATTTCTATCGCAGGTTGAGTAAGAACACTAATTGAATGATCTGATAATGAAAAAATAACATCATTTACCTCGTCAATCGAAACTTTCTCAAAAGTAATATTTTTAATAAAACTAGATGCTTTATTAAAAGAATTTCCTGATAACCAAGGAGATATTGAATCAGGTTTATATATATTAATCAAAGAAATACTCTTACTAATTTGTTTAGTGAATAATTCTGCAGCGTAAGTTTTATTTTGCATAATATGAATATCATTTTTTGCTTGTTCAGAGTTAACAGAGTGATCTTTATTACTTGAAAAAACTAACTCATTTACAATATCAGAAATTTGATAATTTTGATTTTTTACCAAATCCATCCAATAATTTAAAACATCAAAATCTACTTTTCTATTAAAAAGATTTAAATATAATTTATTTATTTTTAAATCAACAGATTTTTCATAAGCTATATAGTTTTGATACTCATCTTGTCTGGACAATTCATTAGATATTTCACTTAGAGTAATTGATTCCTTTGAACGTGAAAGCCAATAATTTATTCCAGATGGATCACCAGGTCTTCCAAAATATGCTATGTATAACTTTTGCAACTGATTTGAATCAACTTTAATCATATGAATAAATCAAACAATTAATTTTATACTTCTACTTTCTTTTGAGTTGGTTGAAACATAAACATTGAATAAATTACATTCCTTCTCATATTTATCATCATATCTAAAAACATATCATATCCTTCATTTTTGTATTCAATTAAAGGATCTTTTTGTCCATACCCTCTTAAGCCAACTGATTCTCTTAAGGAATCCATAGACTGCAAATGCTCTCTCCAAAGCGTATCTAATTGTTGAAGAATAAAGAATCTTTCGGCTTCCCTCATGATTCCTGGATGTGTTTGCTCTACCTGAGCTTCCTTCATATCGTAAGCATTTCTTAACTGCTCTTTCAAGAAATCTTTTAATTCATTTTTATTTAAACTAAATAAATCTTCAGGTTTGAGATCTTCCAATAAATAAATAAATTCTTTCACTTTGGATACTAAATTAGTTAAATTCCATTCTTCAGGTGGCAAATCTTCATTAACATAAGCTTCAACTATTTCTTCCATAGTTCTTTGACCATATCCAATAACTTGCAGTTTTAACTCTCTACCTTCTAATACTCTTCTTCTTTCTGAATAAACTGCTTTTCTCTGATTATTCATAACTTCATCATATTCAAATATTTGTTTTCTAATATCATAATAATAAGTTTCTACTTTTTTTTGAGCGCCTTCTAAAGAGCGAGTAAGCATTCCAGATTCAATAGGCATATCCTCTTCAACACGAAACGCATTCATAAGGCCAGCCACTCGATCTCCACCAAATATTCGTAGCAAATTATCTTCTAATGATAAAAAGAAACGAGTGCTGCCAAGGTCCCCTTGTCGACCCGCTCTACCTCTTAATTGATTATCAACCCGTCTCGACTCATGACGTTCAGTCCCAATTACATGAAGACCTCCAACCTTACGAACATTAGTTTCTTCTTGATCTAAGACCTGTTCATATTCTTTCTTAATGAGTTGAATTGCACTTCTTAATTGCTCAATATTTTTATCCTGAGTAGGAGTTTTTTCAGCAGCAGTAGCAATATAGTCATCAAGTTCTATCGAGCTTAAAGCTCTATCACCCCAAGCTTTAACCAGTTTTGAAGCTAATGAAGCAAGTTTTTTATCTGTATCCTCAGTTAATAAAACAGGAAATATATTTTGAAAGTTGATTGATTGAATTTTTTTAACAGTTTGGGAACTTGAGTTTTGATCTTCTTTAAATCCTACTGAATCAGAATTTCGTTGAAGAGGAATAGGAGGTTTGTGACCCTCTTCAGGTTTTACTAGACGATTACTGAGAATTTCTTTGATTTTTAATCTGGCCATATAATCACTATTACCTCCAAGAATTATGTCCGTTCCTCTTCCTGCCATATTGGTTGCAATCGTAACTGCACCTGATCGTCCTGCTTGAGCAACTATTTCAGCTTCTCTCTCAACATTTTCAGGTTTTGCATTTAATAAATTATGAGGTATTCTTTTTTTTAAAAAAAAAAAAAAAAAAAAAAAAAAAAAAATTTTTTTTTTTTTTTTTTTTTTTTTTTTTTTTTTTTTTTTTTTTTTTTTTTTTTTTTTTTTTTTTTTTTTTTTTTTTTTTTTTTTTTTTTTTTTTTTTTTTTTTTTTTTTTTTTTTTTTTTTTTTTTTTTTTTTTTTTTTTTTTTTTTTTTTTTTTTTTTTTTTTTTTTTTTTTTTTTTTTTTTTTTTTTTTTTTTTTTTTTTTTTTTTTTTTTTTTTTTTTTTTTTTTTTTTTTTTTTTTTTTTTTTTTTTTTTTTTTTTTTTTTTTTTTTTTTTTTTTTTTTTTTTTTTTTTTTTTTTTTTTTTTTTTTTTTTTTTTTTTTTTTTTTTTTTTTTTTTTTTTTTTTTTTTTTTTTTTTTTTTTTTTTTTTAAAAAAAAAAAAAAAAAAAAAAAAAAAAAAAAAAAAATTTTTTTTTTTTTTTTTTTTTTTTTTTTTTTTTTTTTTTTTTTTTTTTTTTTTTTTTTTTTTTTTTTTTTTTTTTTTTTTTTTTTTTTTTTTTTTTTTTTTTTTTTTTTTTTTTTTTTTTTTTTTTTTTTTTTTTTTTTTTTTTTTTTTTTTTTTTTTTTTTTTTTTTTTTTTTTTTTTTTTTTTTTTTTTTTTTTTTTTTTTTTTTTTTTTTTTTTTTTTTTTTTTTTTTTTTTTTTTTTTTTTTTTTTTTTTTTTTTTTTTTTTTTTTTTTTTTTTTTTTTTTTTTTTTTTTTTTTTTTTTTTTTTTTTTTTTTTTTTTTTTTTTTTTTTTTTTTTTTTTTTTTTTTTTTTTTTTTTTTTTTTTTTTTTTTTTTTTTTTTTTTTTTTTTTTTTTTTTTTTTTTTTTTTTTTTTTTTTTTTTTTTTTTTTTTTTTTTTTTTTTTTTTTTTTTTTTTTTTTTTTTTTTTTTTTTTTTTTTTTTTTTTTTTTTTTTTTTTTTTTTTTTTTTTTTTTTTTTTTTTTTTTTTTTTTTTTTTTTTTTTTTTTTTTTTTTTTTTTTTTTTTTTTTTTTTTTTTTTTTTTTTTTTTTTTTTTTTTTTTTTTTTTTTCCCTGAAATAGTCATTAACGGTAACAACATGAACTCCTCTCCCCGTCAAAGCATTTAAGTAACTAGGCAAAGTAGCAACCAAAGTCTTTCCTTCGCCTGTTTTCATTTCGGCAATTTGACCTTCATGCAAAACCATCCCACCAATGAGTTGTACGTCAAAATGACGCATACCCAAAACTCTTTTCGAAGCCTCTCTCACGACTGCAAAAGCTTCAGGCAACAAGTCATCAAGTAATGCCGTCTGTAATTTTAATGTTGAGAGCTTTTCTAATTTCTGTTTGAAATCAGCTGTCTTTCGCCTAAGGTCATCGTCACTTAATATAGAAAAATCTTCTTCAAAGATATTAATATCCGAAACCAAAGGAGAGTATCTCTTTAGCTTACGACTGTTTGGATCCCCGAGAAGTTGCTTAAACATGCAACAAACTAAATTTTTTCTTATACATTAAACTATTAAGGTAAAAAATGGGAAGAGCACTTTCATTCCTTCAAAATTGATTTTTCGAAAGAAAAATGACCCTCAACTTTATATAATAATTACCAGATTGCAATCTAAACTTATCATTAAATCAAACTTTATCTTTTATATAAGAGTTGATCAAAAAAGCTTAAAATAAATCAGTTCTCCATACAGACTAATCATGAAGCACAATGAAGTATAGTATTAAAAGTTTTAATCATAAGTGTGAGCCAAGAAAAAACAGCCCTAATTACTGGCATTACGGGACAGGATGGTAGTTATCTTGCAGAATTACTTTTAGATAAAGGATATGATGTACATGGAATCATAAGAAGAGCTAGCAACATAAATACTGACAGAATTAATCATCTAATTAATAAAAAGGAGAGAATATTAAATTTACATTATGGTGACTTAAGTGACAGTTCAAATATTTTAAGAGTCATCAAAAAAGTGCAACCAGATGAAATCTATAATTTAGGAGCTCAAAGTCACGTTGCTGTAAGTTTTCAATCCCCTGAATATACAGCGGAAATTGATGCACTTGGTCCTCTTAGAATTCTTGAAGCCGTAAGAATTCTAAATTTAACTAATAAGACAAAAATTTATCAAGCTAGCACCTCCGAATTATATGGATTAATTAGAGAATCTCCTCAAAATGAAGACACACCGTTTTATCCTCGTAGCCCTTATGGAGTTGCAAAATTATATGCATACTGGATAACAGTAAATTATCGAGAATCCTATGGATTATATGCTTGTAACGGAATTCTATTTAATCATGAGTCTCCTAGAAGAGGAGAAACATTTGTTACTAGAAAAATCACCAAGGGGCTTGCAAAAATAGATGCTGGACTAGAAGATTTTTTATACTTAGGAAACCTAAATTCCTTACGAGATTGGGGGCATGCTAAAGATTATGTTGAGATGCAGTGGAGAATGCTTCAGCAAGAAAAACCCGAAGACTATGTTATAGCCTCTGGCAAAATGACGTCTGTTAGAAAATTTGTTGAAATGTCTGCTGAAGCTCTCAACTGGGGAGGTATAGAATGGGAAGGAAAGAATATCAATGAGATTGGAAAAAGAAAAGATAATGGCAAAACTGTTATAAAGATAAATCCTGAATTTTATAGACCAGCGGAAGTTGAAACTCTTCTTGGTGATGCAAGCAAAGCCCACTCAAAGCTTGGATGGAAACCTTCTAGAACTTTAGATGATTTAATAAGAGAAATGATTAGTCATGATAAGAAAGAAATCCAAAAAAATATTAATATCAATTATTAAACTACAAATTTATATTTTTTAAAAGACGATTCTAAAGGCCAATGAAACTAACATATAAAGGACTAATAAGTAATAATTTCGTAAATCATGCAAAGAAAACAATTTCTAATGGTGAAATTCTAACTTATTATATTGATAAAAGTATTGGATGGAATTCTATTGATAGATATATTCAATTAGAAAATAAAAATATTGAATACATAGATACCTTATCAACTTATAATATTGGTCACAAGGATTTTCATATAGAGTTTATTAGAAATACTTTTAAAAAATTAGATGACATTATTGATTTAGATTTTCATGAAATGTCTCATAATAATGGATCTATGCTTGATATTTATCATGTAAATTACTCTTCAAATTTTGGAAAAAATGTAATTGGGCAAGCATTAGCTCAACAGACTTCAGAGGGAGCATGGTGGGATATATTCTGGAAAGATGCTCCTTTAAACTCAAATCTACACACAATAATCCATGAAATAGGACATACCATAGGGCTTAGCCATCCTTTTGAAGATCCTCTGAATAAAGATTGGCATTCGAGCGATACAGTGATGTCATATAATAATAGCCCAGATGGATGGAATACATGGTTTTCACAAATCGATTTAAATGCTTTGATTAGTATTTGGGGTAGAGAAAATGACCTTGGATTGATAAAATATGAAAACACTAGTTCTCAGTATAAATATCAAAAATCATCTAATGGAAAATTATTCATTAAAACAACTGTTGGACTGGAAGATATCACGAATATTGACACATTAAAATTCTCAGATAAATCAATTGACGTAGACCAAGAAATAATAGGTGTATTTAAACTTTTAGAGAATATTGATGACATTACTGGTAAAGTTTATAGGTTATATAATGCTACATTTGGAAGATTCCCTGATAAGGCTGGCTTAAAATATTGGATTGAAAAAAATAAATCTAAAAAAGATTCATATAGAAGCACAGCTCAATCTTTTATATTATCTAATGAGTTTCAATCTCTGTACGGAAGCAACACTACAAATGCAGATTATATAGAAAGTCTTTATACTAATGTTCTTGACAGAGAACCAGATAAAGAAGGGTTTAATTATTGGTTTGATCAAATAGAAAGTGGTTATGAAGATAGAAGTGAGTTATTAATGGGTTTTTCAGAATCTCAAGAAAATAAACTAATATTCTCATCGGAAACAAGTATTTTTTGAGATGAAAACATAACCTATCAATATGAAATCAAATGAAACAAAAAACAAAAGGGAGTTATGCAGGTGTATAATCAAAAACGATTTTAATTACTCCAAAGGCTAAAATGGCTAACATTACTATTGATGGAAAAGATTACGATACAGATAATTTAAGTGAAGAAGCCAAGCAGCAATTAGCGAGCTTACAATTTGCTCAAACAGAGATAAAAAAAATCAATGCTAATCTTGCTGTTTACCAAACTGCGGCATCTGCTTATTCCGTAGCATTAAAAGAAGCTCTTGATAAATAAGAGACATATCCACTAAAATAAAGTAATAATTGATGTTTAATTCTGTTATAAAAAATATATTTAGTTTGAAATATCTTAATGGATAAACTTTATAAGCTACCAGAAGAGTCGATCAAACTACTTCACAAGCATGGACTTCTAAAGCAGCTTATTAAAGCTGAAGTTACATCCCAATTATTATCTAAAATATCAATTAATAAAGAGTTGCAGGAAAAGATTATTCAAGATTTTCTTACCAAAAGAGGTTTGAATAATCAAGCCAACTATGAACAATGGCTTACTGATAATCACTATAAAAAAGAAGAAATAGAATACATGGCTACAGCTGAAGTTCGATTTAAGCAATATTCCATAGATACATTCAACCATAAAGCTGGAACACGATTTCTTGAAAGAAAAAATCAACTAGATGTTGTTGTTTATAGTCTTTTGCGAGTATCAGACTATGACTTAGCCAAAGAACTATTTTTGCGGATCAAAGAAGGAGAAGCAGATCTAGGGGATCTAGCTTCACAATATTCTGAAGGGCTAGAGAAACAAACTCGAGGAGTAATTGGGCCCGCTCCATTAGATAATGCTCATCCTACTCTGGCTGAAGTTTTAAGAACCATTCCTTCAGGCCAAGTACAACCCCCTAAAAAGATACTGGGCTCATTTGTAATACTGAGGTTAGAATCATATGAACCTGTACAACTTGATGAGTTCATGAAAACAAAAATGAGCGAAGAATTATCTCATATATCAATAAACGAGAAAGTTGAAAAATTATCGAAAGAACTTTTAAATCAACTCAATGTTTCTATTGAAAATGGGGGAATATAATGGAAAATCAAATCAATATTCGATCCATTGAAGCATTTAAGAATATTAGTTCTCAAAGCGTTGCAAAAATAGCTGAAAGCGCAGAAATCAAAAGATATCCCATAGGCAGAAGAATATGCGATAAAACTATTATTCCTAATCAAATTCTTTGTATCATCTCCGGTGAAGCAAGAGTCTTACATGAAGAAAACAAAGAGAGTACAACAATATCTAAATATGGAGAAAATTCCTTTATTGGTCTTGCCTCGATATTAACGGCGAAAGGATTAGAAGATATTACTGCAAGTAGTGAAGTAATAACTTTTGGGTTATCAGATAAAATTATCCTTGAGCTTTATAAAGAAGAAATAGAATTTAGAAACTGGTGTGATACAAATTTTCAAATACAAGAAATATATGAAATCTATTGGAATTTACAAAAACAATCCTCACAAAAAAATAATAAAGAGTCAATCGACTCTTTATTAAAAAATTCAATACTAACTGTAATCGGATCTAATCAAAAATCAAAAGTTAGAGAAGGTTTTATACAAATTTTAAGTAGTGATAATGTGATTAACAAAAGACCAATGGATATTATCAATGATAATGAAATATTAGAAACAAGAGGTCCTCTACCTGCTCGAATTTTCTATATACCAATTAAAATATATAACTCCTTAATAGGTAAAGGAGATATCAGCAAAGATAAAAAACTAATAAATAATATAGAAGAATTAGAAGTAAAAGATGCTAGAAGTTTACCCGAAACAACGGTAGAAAAAATAGGTCAATACTCTCCTAAAAAAGATTTTAAATTAGTCAAAGCAAAGGGATCAATAAGAGAAGCCCAAGCTTGTTTACAAATGATATCAAATGAATTGGGATTACCTTTTAAACCTGATTTTATTGAAAAAATACTAAGAGACACAGTTATAAGAGGAAAGAAACCCTCACTTCAGCTTATTGGTAATATTGCCTCAAACATGGGATTATATACATCTACTGTAAAATTAAACACTAAATTTGCATCGAGACTTCCAATTCCATCAATGATTACTTGGGGTGATAGTTTTGCTGTAGTAACTAAAAGTAATTCAACTATTTTAGAAATAGCATCTCCAAGTGAAGGAATTATTCAATTGCTCCCGGAACAAATTAGTGATGCATTTGAGAAAGGTTTTATTGAATTATTAATATTAGAGAAAAATGAACAAACACCAGAAGTTAATTTTGGAATTCAATGGTTACTACCTTCAATTAAACGTTATAAAGGTGTTCTTGCTCAGGTCCTTCTTGCTTCTTTCGTTGTACAGCTATTTGGTTTAGCAAATCCATTAATGATTCAAATAATTATAGATAAAGTTATATCTCAAAGAAGTTTAGATACTCTACAAATTCTTGGTTTTGCTCTAGTTTTTGTAACTATTGTTGGCGGTGTAATCAGTAGTTTAAGAACTTTCCTATTTAATGAAACAACTAATAGAATAGATACAAGACTTGGTGCAGAAGTTATAGATCACTTATTGAAATTACCTTTAGGCTATTTTGATAAAAGACCGGTAGGTGAGTTGGGAAACAGAATTTCAGAGCTAGAAAAGATTAGAAATTTTTTAACAGGTCAGGCCTTAACTACAATACTTGACGCTATTTTCTCTCTAATCTATATAGTTGTAATGGTTATTTATAGCTGGTTATTAACATTATTAGCTTTAGGAGTAGTTCCTATTCAAATCATGATTACCGTTATAGGGACTCCATTAATCAGAAGACAAATTAGAGAAGCTGCTCAAGAAAATGCCAAAACACAAAGCCATTTAGTAGAAGTTTTGACTGGAATCCAAACAGTCAAGGCTCAAAATGTTGAGAGTGTGAGTCGCTGGAAATGGCAAGAACTTTATGGAAAATATATATCAAAATCATTTCAAAGAACTATTACTGGAACAGCATTAACTGAAACAAGCCAAGTCTTGCAACAGTTATCTCAATTAGTTGTTTTATGGGTTGGAGCTACACTAGTTTTAAAAGGTCAATTAAGCTTAGGTCAACTAATTGCATTCAGAATAATTTCTGGGTATGTAACTCAGCCTCTCTTGAGATTAAGTACTATATGGCAAAATATTCAAGAGTTAAGAGTCTCTTTTGAAAGATTAGGAGATATTGTAGATACGCCTGAAGAAACTTCAATATTAGATAAATCAAAAATACCACTACCAAGTATCAAGGGATTTGTCGAATTTGAAGATGTTTCATTTCGTTTTCTTAAAGGCCAGCCAAGTGTTCTTAACAAAATAAACTTAAAAATCAAACAAGGACAGTTTGTAGGAATAGTAGGCCAAAGTGGAAGTGGAAAAAGTACTTTAATGAAACTACTACCTCGACTATATAAACCTCAATCTGGGAGAGTATTTATTGATGGTTATGACGTAGATAAAGTCGAGTTGTATTCTTTGAGAAGGCAAATAGGTATTGTTCCTCAAGAACCTTTATTATTTGCTGGAAATATCAACGATAATATTGCTCTTACTGATCCTGATGCTGAAAGCGATGCAATTGTAAATGCAGCAAAAATTGCCAACGCTCATGAATTTATAATGACATTAAGGGATGGCTACAGCACTGATATAGGGGAAAGAGGAGCTGGACTTTCCGGGGGGCAAAAGCAAAGACTAGCAATAGCAAGAACACTTCTATCAAACCCAAAGTTGCTAATTCTTGATGAGGCCACTAGTGCCTTAGACTATGAAACTGAATCAAAAGTATGTGAAGGTCTTAAAGCCGCATGTACAAACTCAACTGTACTTTTCATCACACATAGACTAAGTACAGTCAAAAAAGCCGACCTAATTGTGATGCTTCATCAAGGATGTGTTGTAGAAACAGGTACACATGATGAATTAATGAAATTAAAAGGTAGGTATTATGCTCTTTATTTACAACAAGAATCGAATTAAATATGGCTAACAAACAAATAAAAAAACTAAAGAATTTTCAAAATAAAATTCATCAAAAAATAAATAACATAAATTTTGATCGATCTAAAATTATTGAATTACTGAAAAAAAAGACTAAATTAAATGGATCATTCACAAGTTTTCATCCTGGTGAATTGATTAACAATTTACAAGACAAAGTAGGAAATTTAGCAAACATAAGTGATAATAGTGAAGTTGTTCTGCAGCCTGCAAGATATTGGTCACAAGCAATAACTTGGGCTTTAATAGGTACAACAACTTTTGCATTTGGATGGATAACTATTGCTAAAACTGATGAAATAGTAATAGCTGTTGGCAAGTTGGAACCAAAAGGAGGTGTAATTGATGTTCAAATGCCTCTGGAAGGAATAGCACGCGAAATATTAGTTAAAGAGGGAGATCTTGTAACAAAAGGAGATGTCCTTATAAGATTAGATACTGAAATAACTGAAGCACAAAATCAAGCTTTAAAAAATAACTTAGAAATTAATGAAAAAATTATTGTGAAATTAGCGAACTTAGTAAAAGAAGGTGCCGTATCTGAAATCCAATATTTAACGCAGCAACAGAAAGTTGAAGATATTAAAAGTCAAATTAAAACGAATTTAGTTAAATTAAAATATCAAGAGATTAGTGCCCCCGCGAATGGAATAATTTTTGAATTACAGCCAAAAGGGCCTGGATATGTTGCAAGAGCAAGTCAACCTGTCCTAAAAATTGTGCCAACAGCAAATTTGGTAGCAAAAGTTGAAATAGAAAGCCGAACAATTGGCTTCGTAAAAACAGGCAAAAAAGCAGAAATTAGTATTGATTCTTTTCCAGCAAGTGACTATGGAGTTATAGATGGAGTCGTGACGAAAATAGGTTCTGATGCACTCCCACCTGACCCTGGTCTTGGTAAAGGATATCGATTTCCTGCAGAGATCAAATTAAATAATCAATATCTCAAAGTTAAATCTGGCAAAAGACTAGGATTGCAAGCAGGGATGAGTTTAAACGCAAATATTAAACTTAGAAAAATAACTTATCTTCAATTATTTCTAAATAAATTTAGCGACAAAACAAACTCTCTTAAATCTATATAAGAAAAATTTGAAAACAATTTGAAAATACCTACTAAAATAGGTAATCAAATACTGAGGATATAGCAGAATATAAAAAATTTATTTGTATTAATGTTTAAAGGAAAGAAAAAATCTAAAAGATTGACAAGTTTTTTTATTATTCATATTTTTACCAATTAGCGAATAATCGATCTACAAAGGATAAAAACAATATAGCCCTAACTAACCATGGTTGACATATTTAAAAAAACTAATAAACACAAAAAAAAGCCTACCCCTTTTGGGTAGGCTTTCTTAATTAAATCTTGTCTAGTTAAAGATTAACCAATGAAGATTGTATCAGCTGCAGCGGCTGTATCAGATAGAGCAGTAATACCTGTAACTCCAACTAATTTGATCATTGAATCATCACCAGTTGATGGGTTATGGAATACATAGGTATCTCCACTGAATTCAAAGGCTGCAGTATCACCAGCTGTGATTACGTTGGCAACTGCGGCTACACCATACCATTCAGCGATGGTGTTTACGTCGTCTGCATCAGTACCACCAAGAGAAATGATTCCGTTAGAAACCGTAGCTGTGATAATACCCGTTCCATTAACAGCGGCAGAAACGTTGATAGCAGTTGATTCGTCTGCGGTTACATCGAATGCAGCGGTAGTATTAACCAATTTATCCGCGTCAGCTAATGTAGCGGCGAAACCAGTAATTGCATCTGGAGCACTGGAATCTGAGTCATCAGTAGCAATGTTAATGATGTCAGATGCTGCAGTGGTTTCAGTCAAGGTAATGATGTCAGCACCTGTACCACCAGTAATGGTATCTGAACCGTAGCCACCGATAATGGTATCAACACCAGCTAAACCGGAGATAATGTCGTTACCTGCTCCACCTTTGATGTAATCAGTACTAGAACCACCAGTGAAGGTATCAGCAGAAGCAGAACCAACTACGTAGTTCAATCCGTTAGCAGCAAAATTGACACCTTCAATATTAGTTAAAGTATCTTGAACAGGGGAGTTGTTAGAAGACTCGGCATCGAATACATAGGCAGTCTTACCAGCTCCAACCTCAGTCAAGCCACCACCTAAGAACTCACCATGATAAGCGGTAATGGCTGCTGAAGTTATTGCCGAAGAACTCAAGTTAACAACAACACCTGTTGATGTTCCTGTACTTGCACCTTCAATAGTTGATGCAACCATGCTTGTTGTCTGGAAGAGGTCGGTACCTGCTCCACCATCAATGATGTCTGCACCAGTTCCACCAGCAATAATATCGGCACCAGCTCCTCCAGAAATGGTGTCAGCTTTTGTTGAACCAACCAGAGTATCAACTTTGCCTGAACCAGTGATGGTCTGAGCTTTGGTGTGAGAGATGGTTGACATTGTCAAACCAGCTTCTGTTGCAGCAGAAACAACTGTCATTCCTGAAGCATCAATAGTACCAACGGCTACAGCTGTATCAATGGTGACTGATTCAATACCGGTCACATTCAGAGTTTGAGCCGCACCGCCAGTCGCCTGAGTAATAGTTAAACCAACTGTTGCAGCTCGTAGTGTGGAGCTAGCAGTTACTTCGGTTAAATCAAGGTTGATAGTCTCAACATTTGCTATGGCTATGACACCGTAATCATCGTCAGCAGATTTCTTGAGGTTAACGTTAAGAACGTCAGAACTACCTGTTGATGCACTATTAACTGAAGGAGTCAGAATCCAAGTAACAGTACTTGGTCCGTCGGTGAGACATAGAGTGTCTCCTGAATCAAATCCAGTAAGAGCTTCATTACCTGTGTAAGCAGGAATAGTAACTTTGTTGACGGAATCTACAGTACCTAAGTCAAAAGTTGTGCTATTTAGCGCTTCGGATAGAAGAAGATTCTCTACGTTATTGAAACCTGCATTGAAAGTATTAGCTTCTGAAATGGTTAATGCTTTCAGAGCTGTTATTGAAGCATTGGTAATTGAAAGTGTGTCTGTTCCAGCTCCAAGGTCAATAGTATCGAGTGAACTTACATTTCCAGCAAATACAGCTGTATCATTACCTTCGCCGCCAGTTACTGTATCAGTACCTGCACCAGTGGTAATGGTGTCGTTACCAGCTCCACCGCTCAAGGTGTCATTTCCAGATCCACCAGTAATTGCGTCATTACCAGCACCACCGCTGATTGTTGAAGAAACGTCACCTTTCAATGTGTCATT
This sequence comes from Prochlorococcus sp. G4PB17, assembly GCF_059772445.1. Taxonomy (NCBI): domain Bacteria; kingdom Bacillati; phylum Cyanobacteriota; class Cyanophyceae; order Synechococcales; family Prochlorococcaceae; genus Prochlorococcus; species Prochlorococcus sp. G4PB17. The sequence continues at coordinate 1,245,711 of NZ_CM186288.1, forward strand.
TTTTGAACTACCAGTAATTGTGGTAATACCCTCAGCTGCAGCCACGTTCATGGTCAACGCACCAGTAGCTCCTGATGCATCAATTGTAGTTGCAGTAACTATTCCATTAGTAGCTGTAAGTGTTAAAGGGTTTGAACCAATAATTTTTAGAGCGTTAGTACCAATGTTTACAGCATTCAACAACTGGGCTGTTACGGTGTTGTAGCTTCCAGTATCAATAGTTACTGTCTCAAAATCAGTTGCTGTCAGGTTGGTAGCAGCGTTACCTATCTGATTAGAACCAGTAGCCAAGTTGGCGTTTTTGAAAGTTAAGGAATCAGAAGTTCCAGAACCAGAATCAACAACCACTGTGTCACCTGCAAGAAGCGCACTACCTAATACTTGGACAGTGAAGTCTCCAGGGACATTAATTGTCTGCGTGCGAGTACCAGTAGCAGCTGACTCTAAAGAAACAGTAGTTATATCTGCAGAAATAAGTGCAGGGTTAATGGTGTTGTCTTCAGTAGAAAACCCATTCAATGCAAGAACTTCAAAACCAGAGATGGTACTAGCTATTGAAGTAGTTCCTGTTAATCCAGCGGCAACGTCAAGAACGTCTACATCACTGATAAGTCTGTCAGTTCCAGAACCACCTTCATAACTATCAGCAGTTAGTGTTGAAGTTCCTTTTTGAGTAATATAACCAATAGTTAATGAGTCATCGCCGGCACCTAGATCAACGGTTCCTTCAACATCAGTTGCTACCAACTGAATTCCTATAGCGTCATTACCTGTACCACCAGTAATAGTTAAATCAGTTAAGTCAACAGAACCAGGGTTTGTAGCGTGAGACGTTGGATCAGCAATCCATGCAGTCAAAGCACCTGTAAAGGCTGATGCATCAACGGTTGTGACACTTGCATCAAGCGCAGTACCTGCAGCACCAATAGTTAGATTTTGAGCACCAGTAAAATTGACTGTAGTAACTGAACTAGTGATTAAATCTCCAATAGTACTTGCAGATCCAGTAGTAGCAACGTTAATAGTCTCAAAACCAGTACCGATTGTGACGATACCGTCAGTAGCTGCTGTAGCAGCAGTTCCACTCAAAGTAAGAGTTACAGAATCAGCCGTACCAGAGGTTGCTGCTGTTACGTAAGTAGCATTTAGATCAACATCAGTTGCGCTGGTCAAAGCCAACTTTGTACCAGAAGCAACATTAGTAAATGTAACTCCATCAGATTTAGTAGTTGTTGATAAACCGGATGCTTCTAGTGTTGTCGCACTGGAGTTAAGTGTATTTAAAGTTAGTGCGTGAGCAGCAGTTACATCGCCATCAGATAGAGCAACTGTAAGCGTTTCTACATTAGTTAAGGTGTAACCTTGTAATGTTGCCGCTGCAGAAATAGTTGCACTTACTGAAACCGTATCTGTACCAGCTCCACCATCAATTGTGTCTCCAGAAGTAAGAGTAGTGTTGAGTCCTACTATTGAATCGTTTCCAGCAGAACCAGTTACTGTGTCTTGAGCTGTTGTAAGGGTGTAAGTTTTACCAGCAGTTGATGTTGATTGAACACCATTAGTAGTGATAGTGGTAACACTTGCTGCTACACCAGCAGCTGTATGAGCTGTATCTTTATCGATACCAGAAAGGTATGTAATCGCCTCAGTTATATTTGCACCAGATACCCATGGATCTGAAGTAGTGGGTGCGTAAGCAAGTATTGCTGCTGTTGATTCTTTAACTTTTGCTGTATAAGCAATAGCAGCGTTAGTTCTATTTGTTAAAGCGGTTTTATCGTCCGAGCTACCAGAGTTATTTTGTGCAGCCCAAATAAGGTCATTTGCTATCTCAGCAAGCTGAAGATTCCCCAAGTTAATTTGCTGTGTCCAGTAAGTTAAACCGGTTACATCAGCTTCTCTATCAAAAAGGTTTTTGTAGATCTGATTTACTTGAGCTTCAACGGAAAGACTGCCGTAAGCATCCTTAAATTCGAGCTGAGCATACATGTCAGCAGCGAATTTAGAGGTTGTTATCCCTTTTGCAGTCCAGTAATCCAGACCTGTGGGATCAGCAGCTCGCCCGAAGTAAGCAACGTAAAGCTCTTGGAGTTGTGTGCTAGTCGCGTTGGCCATTGGGGAAAAAGGAGGGTTCTTTTGCTTGGGATCTCCGCATTAAGAATTGCGGCTATCTGTATTGGTCCGGCACTATATCGCCTGGACTGACAGAATCTCACGAAACTATAAGCTTTTATCACTAGATAGCAAGACTTATCGGTCAACAAACAAGGGAATGCAAACAATTAAATGAATAAAAATTTGGAAAATTTCAAAAACAAATCACAGTCTTTAGCACACTTCGAATATAGCATCCCATAGCTGGAAAAGCCTGCTGCATAAAGGTTTTGAAGAGATTGAAAGAGATGATATTTGCAAAATATTGACAACGGAGAAACGATTTTCCGTGAAACATGAAAATGGATAAATGTGCTAATAAGATCCAGAATTAAAAGTGCACACCTGACACAAAAATTGTTATCAAAGCTTAGTTTTTTGGATTTGAAATTGAGTTCAATCATCAGAAAAGGTAGAATTAAAGCACCTACAAAAAGTTTGAAACAAGTCAGGATTTAAAATATTGACAACTAAAACTGCTTTAATTTTAGGTTGCTATGGCCAAGATGGTTCATTACTATCCAAATCGCTTCTTGAGAAAGGATATAAAATATTTGGCATAACAAGATCACTAATAAAAAATCATAAAAATCACGTCTCGCTAGGAATTGAAAATGATATTGAAATCAGAGAAGGAGATATAACTGATTCAAAAACCATCAGAAAACTTATTGAGATACAAAAACCTAACACCATTTATAATTTAGCTGCTCAATCCTCTGTAGGACAATCATTTATCAATCCAACAAACACAATCGAAAGTATTGTTAATGGCTCATTAAATATTTTAGAAATAGCAAGGAATATTAAGTTTGATGGAAAAATATTTTTCGCTGGTAGCAGCGAGATTTTTGGTAATACTGACGAAGCCGCAGATATTAATCACAAACAATGCCCTAATAATCCTTATGGTATTGGCAAACAAACAAGCCTTAATTTAGTACGACTATACCGTGATATTTATAATATTAATTGTATGACTGGTATTTTATTTAATCACGAGTCTCCATTAAGAAATGAAAATTTTGTTACTCAAAAAATAATATCTGAGGCTATAAAATGCACAAAAAATAAATCACATACTTTCAAACTTGGCAATATAGACATTGCCAGAGATTGGGGTTGGGCGGAAGAATATGTTGAGGCGATGCAATTGATCACAAATTCAGAATTAGTAAATGATTATGTCATTTGCACCGGTAAGCTTACAACATTGAAAGATTTTGCAAAAACAACATTCAATTTATTAAATCTAAATTGGGAAAACCATATTATTATAGATGAACGTTTATTTCGTAAAAAAGATATCAAACGGAGCTTTGGTGACCCAAGACGCCTTTCATCAGATTTAAACTGGAAAGCTACCATAAAAGTAGAAAAAATTATCGAAAAACTAATTGATGCAAAAAATAAAAAAAAATGATTTAACTATTTATTTCCAAACTTTTTATTATAGAGCACAATCTATGCGCAAGATAAGAAAATCTCATAGCCTTTAATTTTTGCTTTCTATTACTTATATACGAAGAATCATAAGTCTCTAAATGATCGTTTTCAAACCATTTAAATAAACCATCAGCAAGATCTATTTTTGAAGTACCTGGAAAGAAATGAACTAAATGTTGAATATCATTAAAAATATTAATAGGAGTGACCATTACTGGACGTAAAGTTGCTAATCCATGTCTAACAGAAGCACTAGATGACTCCGAAGAGTATTGGTAGGGAAAAACAATTAAATCATATTTAGAGAGTATGGTGATTGTTTCGTTATCTGTCATATAATCTGGGCAAATATTTATCTGAGTACTAAGACCTAAATTATTTATTAAAGATTTTAGTTCTTCAAAATATTCACGAAAATCATCGTTATATATAGCTGAATAAATATCTAGTTCAACATCAAAGTTTTTATCTCTTAATATTTGTATAGCATAAATAATTTCCTTGAAACCTTTATTTGGCAAACAAAATCCGTATGATGCTATTTTCTTCTTATGTTTCTTATATAATCTTTTAAAAAAGAAATTTAATTTACTATTACTATGATCAAAATCCAAGATACCATGTGGAAATAAAGCAACATTATCAACTAAACCCAAATTCTTTAACCGATTTAAATCTGGAATTGTATGGACTAATAATCTATCACATTTTTGGAATGCATCCACCAGATATTTAAGAGATTTTGAGCAATCATTCTCTGGATCTGTAGTTGAATGAAGAAAAACAATAATATTAATTTTACTTGCAGATAATTTATGAATCAGATCTGATAAATTACTAAAATTAAAGAATCCATAATTAAATTGAATTACTACTGAAGTATATTCAGATATTTGAATATTATCAAATAATTGATTTAAATCTTCTGGATTTGAGGAATTAATATTCCATGTTGGGAAAATATTATCTTCAATATAATTGTCCAGAGATTCGTTAATTGGAGAATAGACAGATACATCCTCATACATTTTATCAATCAGATGGCGAGAATATGAAGCAATGCCACATCTAGAATACCAAGTACTTATCCAAGCAATTTTAGGGACATGGTTAATCAAAAAATTAGTAGAATTATTCACAAACTCAATATTTTTAGATGCAACTTTATCCCAAGTAAAATGTTTAATAGTTGATTGAGCTAGATCTGTCTTTAAATCTCGTTCGGCTTTTGGCATCTCATAAAGGTTAGTAAGTAAGTTACTTAAATGATCAATAGATGGTTCCGCCCAATAAGAATTATCTAGATTAAAATGTGAGTTTACATTAGCAAACTTATAATTTATCAGCCAACTATTTTTCGCATTACAAAAATCTAATTGACCTCCCCAACCCGTTGTGATTACTGGGATACCTAACAGCATTGCCTCAGCAATTGGCAAGCCAAAACCTTCACCTCTACTAGGAGCAACCAAAACATCAGACTGAAGATATAAAGATTTTATTTCTTGATCTGTAAGTTCTTTTTTTATAATTAGAACATCTGGATAAGAAGGGTTAATATCTATTTCATTCTTTAAAAGTAACTCTAAATTATTATGCGGATTTTGAAATGTTTTAATAACCAATGTCACATTATCGTCCTGATCAAAAGTCTTGCCATAGGCCTTTAATAAAATGTCAATACCTTTTCTATAGAAGCAAGATGAAATATGCAATATTTTATATTTTTTGGCATCAAGTTTATATTGATTACAAGATTCCAGATTGTTCAGATGATCAATACCTAGACTAGTAACTTTAATTGGTATTTTCAGTCCATTGTTTATGAGGATTTTTTTTACTATATTAGACATAACACTAATGCCATCTAAATTTGCATTAAATTCGTTAATCCATTGTGGAGGGAATTCAGATTCTTCCCAACCATATGAATGCATAAGTTTAAATTTTGCATCTAAATTATTAGTTCTTGGAGGATACAAGTTCCTGCTAATTACATCAGTTTGATCTTCAAATCTATATGAATCTAAATGAAGTTTATATATACTTGGATATTGTTTTAGAAAATCAATATTAGGTTCATAATCACCAAAACCTTCGGTATTTTTTATTAAAACGCGATTGATATGCCTCGTTAAAGCTTTAGTAAAATTCCTATTTAAAAGAGCCAAGCTATAACTAGAATCAAAAGGCCCCTCAACTTTCCAAGAATTTATTATTTTCTTCTCCGGTGAAATCTTCTTCAAATAATTTTCAATTTGCTTGCAGATAAGATCAATTGATGCAGAAACCTCACCTATTAAATACTTATTACTATTAATTTGTAATAACTTATCTTCAAGTATTTTTGTAAATAAAATATCTAAGTTCTTTTTATTATTTGAATGAAGAATATTTAAGTCGTATCTATCATAACTTAAAGGATATTTATTAACTATTGTCGTCAAAGCTTTTATGGCTTTTTGAGCAGAAGATGACCATGAAAATTTTGTACATTGGATCTTAGCATTAGTAAGCAATGAAGTTCTAAAAGTCTCATCGTGAAGTGCTTTTTCAATTAGATTTCTAAGTTCTAAAATATTTGTGGGATCAAATAAAGCTTTGTCATATCCAATCACTTCTGGAATACTGGTGCGATTAGAACCTATGACCGCAGCTCCACAGTTCATAGCTTCTAAGACTGGTAATCCAAAACCCTCATGTAATGAAGGAAAAATAAATAATGAGCACTTTCTATATAAATTAGCTAGATACTCATCAGAGACATATCCAATATGGATGATTAAATTAGGATTAATTTTAAAAAGCTCAGTCCATTGATTAATTAATTCAATCTCTTGAGGCAACAACTTACCACATAGAACTAATTTATACTCACTAAATCCTATTGATAATAAACTAAAGGCTTCTAAAAGACTTTTTAAATTTTTACGCGGATCATTTGCTCCTGAATATAATAAAAAAGGTAAATAAGAGTCAATTTCTTGATTGCTTTGATATTCAGTCAAATGATTAGTATTAAAAATATTGGAATTGCAAGCAGAAGAGATATTAAAAACATCATCTGAATCAATTGAAAGATATTTTATAGCCTCTTTTGCAGAGGAATTAGATATGGCAAGTAATCCTTTAACTTTTTCTATCTTATTAAGTTTAGATTTATAATATTTAGAAAACTGAGGATTACTATCTAAATATAAATTTGAATGTATTAATGGGATTAAATCATAGAAAATTGAAACTACTGGTGTTTCTAATAATTCATAATCGAAATCAGTCAAACAATTATCTGAGAATCCCTCTAGAAAACTTGTAATTAAGATGACATCCGCATGTAAATTTGCAAAAGCAAATGATCTTAATAAGGAACCTAGTCTAAGTTTTACATGATCTTTAGAAACATAATCTAATGGACAAGGTGCATACCACTGAAAATATGTCACATGATTAAAGTCTATTGCATATTGAAATTCAGATTTCAAATCTGGAAGCGATGCATTAGCAACTAAAATAATTTCTAAATCAGAACCTATCAATATAATATTTTTAATTATTTCTAGAGAATATCTACCTATACCTCTTGATCTGCTACCAACACTTTGTATTCCTTGTATATCAATAGCTAGTCTCATTTATTTTTTCTTCTTCTATTCAATATTTTACTGTAATCCTGTGATCTAAAAGAATTATCATGATACATTAATAACATTTTATTAAATCTTTTAGACTCATTACTCAAATTCAAAATCTTATTTATTTTATTCTCTATTTGACCTTTACTTACAGTAATTTTATTCAAAAAGATATACCTTAATATTAAATTAATTATCCTTAGAAAAGTCTTCGAAAAAAAAATTCTACGCATAAAAGCATACCTAGCCAAAAAATCAAATACAGTATTAAAGACATAAAGAATCTTTTTCTTTATATAACGTAATATCTTTATTATTAGATTTGAAAATTTATTTAAAATATTTAAAATATATATAAAAAATCTAAGTTGATTTTTAAGGTTAATGAATTCTTTATATATCTCTCTATTTTTTTTGATCTCTTGTTTTAAAATAGAAATTTCATTAATCAATCTATCTGATTCAAGATCATATTCAATAGCTGCTTGAAGTGTAGTCATTCCCTGCTCTAAATCTAACTCCCAACTTGGAGAGGGAGAAGAGAATATTATATCTGAAAATTTTTTTGTTTTAACAGCTATAAAAGCTACATCTTGAGATATTCCATTTAAAATTCTGGTAATTTTTAATGGATTAGAGTCATGCAAAGGACCACTATTAATAAAATAATTCTTTACATAATTAAAACCAATCTTCTCTAGATTAAATATTAAACTATCGGTATTAATATGATTAATATGGGTTGAATCAAGATAGAAAGTATTAGTTGAAATAATCAAATTATCGATACTAGGAGTTTCCATCAATAAAACTCCTTTGTCTGAAAGTACTCTATAACATTCTTTCATCAACTCAAATAATCTAGAATTATCTAAATGTTCAATTAAGTGAAAGATTGTTATCAAATCAACTGACTTATCCGATAACTTATTTAATGATCTTATCGCATCACCCTTTATTATATGAACATCATTATCTATACATGAGTTGATCATATTTGAATCATTTTCAATACCTACTATATTAGCAACCTTTTTCTTCCATTTCCTCAACCATTCACCTCTACCGCATCCAATGTCAATAAACTTAGGCGAATCATTATTGATAATTATCAACTCAATTAAAGAATCATAGATTGAAAGTTTCTTAATTAAGTCCTCTTGTTTGCCACGAAATTTATTTTCAAAATCTAAATAAAAATTAGAGTCCATATTCTTGAAACAAAATTTTAAACTTTTTTTAAGAGAAACTTGTTTTTGATTTGATCTTATTGAATTAACAAAATTCAAGACTTAAACATAGTATGTAATGCATGTAATAACTAGAATCATTATCTCATCATGTTGCAATCAAATGAATAATTTAATACTAGTAAAGCATGCTGCAGGGGCTCCTGGTTTGAGATTAATTGGCATGGGTCCGAATTTCTTACCTCAAAAAGGCCTAATGCAACTTCAAAAACTATTTAATGAGAATAGTTTCTGGGCAAAAAAGCGTAGTAAGAAAACAATTAAAAAAATGTTATCTCAAAGTGCTGTTATAACAAGCATTTGGCAAGGTAAGAAACTGATTGCATTCGGCAGGGCTACCACAGATGCAACATTTCGTTCGACTTTATGGGATGTAGTAGTTGATAAAAATTATCAATCTCTGGGAATTGGCAAAAAAATTGTAGATTCACTTTTGCAAAATCAACTAGTTTCTAAAACTGAAAAAACATATGTCATGACCACACATTCTGAAAATTTTTATGAAAATATCGGCTTTGAAAAAGAACATAATCAAACATTAATGATTTTTAAAAACCACAAATCACAACCAATGGATCAGACTTAAAGCGGATGAAGAGATTCGAACTCTCGACATTCTCCTTGGCAAGGAGATGCTCTACCACTGAGCTACATCCGCAATCAGAAGATGTTACTTCTTAGATAATAAGAGCATGCCTCAAAAGAGGGTTTCAGGTCAAATCATTTCTGGTTAAAAGAAATAATTCAAACAACCGCCTTCATTAATGAACCCATTTCTAGCGCTTGCAAGGCATAACTCCAACCTAAATTATTTTTTATTCCTGCTCTCTCTAATGCTTGCTGCATTGTATCTGTAGTTAAAACCCCAAATATGATAGGTATTCCAGTGTCTCTTGAAACAGTAGCGATCCCTTTACTCGCCTCAGATACTACAACATCAAAGTGTGGGGTATCTCCTCTGATTACCGCTCCTAAAGTTATTACAACCTCATATTTTCCTTTTCTTGCAAGTTCTTGAGCAACTATTGGCAGTTCAAACGATCCAGGTACCCACGCAATATCTAATTGAGAACTTGTCTCTGACACGTCAATGCCATGTCGAGATAAACAATCCAGACATCCACTTAAGAGCTTATTGGTTATTAAATCATTAAACCTTGCCACAACAATAGCCAAACGCAAAGTCGATGAATTCTCGAAGGTACCCTCAATTGTTGCCATCTTCTAAATACTTCAATTACAAAACAACACTAACCTCTTGAGAGTAAATTTAAAACATATTAATCAAAAATTACTCTATATTATGCAATCTCTAATCAAATAACATTACCTATATATTCATTTGATGAGTGATGTATTCACCCACTAATGCCTGAAGAAGGACCAAATGGAACCATACACCAGCAAGAATTTCGATCTTTTTTATATTTGGATTTCTATTATCCTCAGGATTAGTTTGGGTCATATAGAAAACTGGTACGCCAATGACCAGTAATAAAGAAGAAAATAAAAGTGCGTTCGCGACGATGGAATTAATAGCCAGCATGGGAAATGAAGCTGCAGAAGAATTTCTGATGATTTGATAATTCTCCCATGTAACTGTGTTTTTATCGTTGGTCTCTTAATATTTGTAGTGAGGCTTCACATGCAAAAAATAATTATTCTTCTAATATGCGGTGATTGAACATTGAGAAACTAAATGGCTGCCAGCCCAAACCCTATACAAGGCAGTCTATTTGGTGGCAACGAGCATAGAGATATTAATGAATCCGAGCAAACCAATATTTCTCAAATATCTAACGAATATCTTTCACATCAACAATTAAAAGAAGACGCATCACGGCGACCTCGGCTAAAAAAGCAGTCTAAAAAAACCAATCAATTAACCGATCAGGATTGGTTTTCTAATGGTGAAATTGAAGAACCCAAGTGGACACACCATAATTTGCCAAAAATTGAGGATCTTACCCCTGCATTGAGGCATTATGTAGAAATAAAGATTGATAATCCTGATCGCATTCTGCTTTATCGACTTGGTGATTTCTTCGAATGTTTTTTTGAAGATGCAATCACAATGTCACAGCTTTTAGAAATCACACTTACTAGCAAAGAGGGTGGCAAAAAAATTGGCAAAGTCCCAATGGCTGGGATTCCACATCACGCATCAGATAGATATTGCACGGAACTTATTAAAAAAGGTTTATCAATTGCTATTTGTGATCAACTTGAAGCTGCACCAACAAAAGGAAATAAATTAATAAAAAGAGGAATAACGAGATTAATCACACCTGGAACAATATTAGAAGAAGGAATGCTAACAGCGAAACAAAATAATTGGTTAGCTTCTGTGCTAATTGAATCTAATTCTAATCCAGCAATAATAAACTGGTCGCTAGCAAGGATAGATGTCAGTACTGGTGAATTTATTGTTGAAGAAGGTAAAGAAAGTAATAATTTACGTCAAGAATTAATTAAGTTAAAAGCAGCTGAGGTTATATCAGAAAAAAACTCAATCTCAATTAAAAGTTGGCATGAGGGATTAATAGATATAACAGAATTTAAACAAACTTCATTTTCTATTTTAGAAGCTAAATCAACCATTAAAAGTCATTATTCATTAAATAATATTGATGGATTAAGTATATCTTCTAACTATCTATCAACTAGGGCAGTTGGAGGGTTGATTGCATATTTAAATAAAACTCATCCAAAACTTAATATTGAAGGTAAAAATGATATAAAAACAAATTTATGTATTGATTTTCCTCAGATAAGAAATACAAAATCTGGATTAATTATAGATAATCAAACAAGAAAAAACTTAGAAATTACTTCAACTCAAAAAAATGGGCAATTTCATGGCTCTTTACTATGGGCAATTGATAAAACATTAACTGCAATGGGTGGCAGATGCATAAGAAGATGGGTCGAAGAGCCTTTAACAAATATTGATTCCATTCAAGATAGACAAAAAATAATTGGATTAATGGTCCAATCATCAACTTTAAGAAGAAATATTCGAAAAACTCTTAAAGCCATGAGTGATTTGGAACGTCTTGCAGGGAGGGCAGGGGCCCAACAAGCAGGGGCAAGAGATTTAGTCGCAATAGCAGAAGGGATTCACCGTCTACCTATAATTAAAAAATATCTTATTAACCCAATATTTGAAGAAACTAAATATTTCGACTCAATTATTAACTTAGATAAAGACTTAATGGAACTTGCAACAAAAATCAATAATGAAATCATTGAAAATCCACCATTAAGTCTGACAGAAGGAGGTCTAATTTATGATGGAGTCAATCCTATTTTAGATGGACTAAGAAATCAACTTGATGATCATAATTCATGGCTGAAAACTCAGGAAATACTAGAAAAGAAAAACAGTAAAATAAATAATTTAAAGCTTCAATATCATCGATCATTTGGATACTTTTTAGCAGTAAGAAAAACAAAGTCTATAAATGTTCCAGATCACTGGATTAGAAGACAGACCTTAACTAATGAAGAACGTTTTGTAACACCAGGTCTGAAAGAAAGAGAAGGAAAGATTTTCCAGATAAGAGCAAGAATATCACAGCTCGAATATGAACTTTTCTGTAAGCTAAGAATCCTTATAGGAAATAAATCAAACATAATTAGAAAAGCAGCAAAAGCAATTGCCTGCTTAGATGTTCTATCTAGCCTAGCCGAATTAGCCGCGACAAATCATTATGTTCAACCTAAATTAGTTAAGAAGAAAGATCAAAGTAGTTCAAGACAATTATCTATTATTGAAGGCCGTCATCCGGTAGTTGAACAAATTTTAGTAGATAAAGTTTTCGTTCCTAATGATGTCGAACTGGGATATAAAACTGATCTCATAATTCTTTCAGGCCCGAACGCAAGTGGAAAAAGTTGTTACTTAAGACAAGTAGGTCTTTTGCAAATCATGGCTCAAATAGGTAGTTGGATCCCAGCCAAATCATGCACTTTAGGAATTGCTGATCAACTTTTTACACGTGTTGGAGCAGTAGATGATTTAGCAGCAGGCCAATCAACTTTCATGGTTGAAATGATTGAAACAGCTTACATTCTGAATAAAGCCACCGAAAATTCATTAGTTTTATTAGATGAAATTGGACGAGGAACATCCACTTTCGACGGTTTATCAATTGCCTGGTCAGTAAGCGAGTTTTTAGCAAAAAACATCAAAAGTCGCTCAATTTTTGCGACACATTATCATGAATTGAATCAAATTTCTGAATATCTTGATAATGTAGAAAACTACAAAGTTCTTGTCGAACATAAAAATAATTCACTTTCTTTTCTCCACAAAGTTGAAAGAGGAGGAGCAAGTAAAAGTTATGGAATTGAAGCTGCCCGTCTTGCAGGAGTTCCAAATGAAGTAGTAAATAAGGCAAAGAACATATTAAATAGTCTTGAAAAAAACAATTCCAAATCTATTAAAGTAACTAAACCAATTGATATCTAGAAATAAAGCAAATAATTTTTTTAATTTAAATCTCTGCAAGTCTCAATAAAGCATTTACAGTAGCCGCACCTATGGATGCTCCTCCTTTAGATCCCTCAATAAGAATATATGGACATTGACTTTTTAACAATCTATTCTTACTCTCCGAAACACCAATAAATCCTACTGGCATTCCTACAATTAAGCTAGGTTTTTTACAGCCTGCTTCAACAAGATCTAATAGAGAAATTAAAGCTGTTGGTGAACTTCCAATCACCACTAATGGAGAATTTAATTTATTTTCTTTTTTCTCAAAATCCAACCACATTTTTTTCATACCTATCGCACTTCTAGTTGTCAAAGTTGAATCAACAGGTTTAGAAGGAGCCATAGCTAAAATACATTGAATATCAGTATTTAATGTCCTTTGAGCCATAGGCGATATTGCCGCTTCTGCCATATAAGTATCAGTCAAAATTTTGGCACCGTTCTGCAGCGCATTAATAGCATCTTCACAAGCAGTAGGACTAAAGCGTAGGCATGACTGCAAGCTAAAATCACCACTTGAATGAATAATTCTTTCTAAAATTGATTGCTGAAGCTTATTAAGGCCTGTGAAGGCTAGTTGAGATCTAATATATTTAATACTTTCAATAAAAATTGGATGTTCAGGTGTTTTCACAGTTGAATTTCTTTGGTTAATTTAAGAACAGATCTTTTATCAACATATATCTTAGTGATGCCAATACATTTAATATGGGGAGATGATTATGAAGCAAGCAATAGGGAAATAGAAGAAATAGTTCAATCAGCTATTGATCCAATATGGAAAAGCTTCAACTATAGTCAAATCGATGGAAATGATCAAAAGCAAAATTTCAGAGCACTTGAAGAAATTCAAAGTCCTCCACTTGGTAACGGAGGCAGAGTTGTACTAGTTAGAAGAAGCCCATTTTGTAACGGCTGCTCTCTAGAACTTGCTAATAAACTTGAAAAAGCAATCAAATTAATTCCTGATAATACACATTTGATTTTAAATAATTCAACTAAACCTGATAAAAGACTTAAAACGACTAAATTATTACAAAAACTTATCGAATCTAATACCTTTTCTAATGAAAAAAGTTTTAATCTTCCACTTCCTTGGGATATGAATGGGCAACGAAATCTAGTGGAGAAAATTGCGCATAGATTAAATTTAAAAATGAATAATGAAACAATAGATTTGATAATAGAAAGTATAGGCAATGACAGCTCTTTAATTAATACAGAACTTCAAAAAATTGCATTACTATCAGAAGCAACTAATAAAATGCACAAGATAAATAATCAAACAATCATCACAAAACAACTTGTTAAAAAGCTAATTCATCATAATTCCACTAATGCTCTTGAAATTGCAAATATCTTACTAAAAGGAGAAAGAGCGGTTGCATTAAATAAAATAAAATCTTTGCTAGATAATGGAGAACCAGCTTTAAGGTTAATTTCAACTTTAACAGGCCAATCAAGAGGATGGCTTTGGGTGCATTTATTAGATTCGCAAGGAAATCAAGACGTCAAAGAAATTGCCAAACTTTCTGGTATTGCCAATCCAAAACGTATTTTTGTAATCCGTAAACAAATCCAAGATATATCATTGGAAACTTTGCTTAGATTGATGAAAAAACTTCTAAGAATTGAAGCGTCAATAAAATCGGGAAATAATCCACTCGACTCTTTTAAAGATAATCTGCTAACAGAGAGTAAAATTGTTACTAGTTACTGAAATAATTAAAAAGTTCACGAGAGTTCAATGTCCATACTGGTTCAAAAATTTGGCGGCACCTCTTTGGGAAGCGTTGAGCGAATTAAATCAGTCGCGCAAAGAATTAAATCAAATAAAGAAACAGGACATGATCTTGTTGTGGTTGTATCGGCAATGGGACATACAACTGATGAGTTAACCAAATTAGCATCACAAATAACTAGTCATCCCCCTCATAGAGAAATGGATATGCTCCTATCAACAGGGGAGCAAGTTTCAATATCCTTATTGACAATGGCATTGAATGAATTGGGCATACCAGCAATATCATTGACTGGAAATCAAGCTGGAATTATTACAGAATCAGCTCATAGGCGCGCAAGAATTCTAGAGATCAGAACAGAAAGAATAAAAAATCTTGTAGAGCAAGGTAAAACTATAATTATTGCAGGATTCCAAGGAACCAGTCTTGGCATGGGAGGGATTCCTGAAATCACGACTTTAGGAAGAGGAGGATCAGATACTTCTGCAGTAGCTTTAGCAGCGGCTCTTAAATCTGAAAAATGTGAAATTTATACTGATGTTTCTGGTGTTTTAACCACCGATCCAAGAATTGTAAAAAATGCACAATTAATGAAAACCATTAGTTGTGATGAAATGTTAGAACTTGCCAGCCTTGGAGCTGCTGTTTTGCACCCTCGCGCAGTTGAAATAGCCCGAAATTTTGGCGTAACTCTTGTAGTGAAATCAAGTTGGGACAATCTTGATGGGACAACATTAACCAGCAATAAAAATAATGCTATTTCTAAGGGTGGAATAGAGCATCGAAGTCCTGTTGATGGATTAGAGCTAATAGAAAATCAATCAGTTATTGCAATATCTAATATCCCAGATCGACCAGGTATAGCTGCTGATTTATTTGAATCCTTATCTGAAGGAGGAGTAAATGTAGACCTTATAATTCAAGCATTACATCAAATTAATAAAAACGATATTACATTTACTGTAGATGAGAACGAGTTGGAAAATGCATATTTTCAGTGTAGAAAACTCATTGATTGTATCGGAGGGGAAATATCTACCCAAAAAAATCTAACGAAAATCAGTATCTATGGAGCTGGCATCATGGGGAGACCCGGCATAGCTTCTTCTTTATTTCAAACACTTTCTGACTCTGGTATTAACATACGTCTAATAGCAACAAGTGAAGTAAAAGTAAGTTGTGTTATTGATTCAGAAGCAGGTAAAAAAGCTTTGCGTAGTGTAGGAGAATTTTTCAAACTCAGTGATAAGAAAATTACTCTTAATCCAATTGTTGAAAATAACAACGAGCCACCAGTAAGAGGAATAGCTTTAGATAAAGATCAAATCCAAATTAGTGTCAAAAATGTTCCAGACAAACCAGGAACTGCATCTACAATATGTTCAACTTTAGCAGAGAAAAACATCTGCCTAGATACAATAGTTCAATCTGAAAGAAAGCATCAAGATAAAACAAAAGATATTAGTTTTACATTAAAGAAAAATGATACAAGAGAAGCTAAATTTGCTCTAGAAACGCTTTTATCAAAATGGAAAGGATCCAAGCTAGAAGAAGGTAAGGCAATAGTTCGAATTAGCGCAGTAGGATCTGGAATGCCATTCACCAAAGGTACAGCTGCTAAAATATTTAGAGCACTAGCAAATAAAAAAATCAATATAGAGATGATCGCTACCAGTGAAATAAGGACTACTTGTATTATTTCAGAAAAATATGGTGAAAAAGCGTTAAATGAAATTCATTCTTGCTTTAAATTAGGGAAAAGTGATCAATAATTAGTATATTAATTACCTATTAATCTATGGCGTAATTTCTTGATACGATCTCTAAGAATTGCAGCCTTTTCAAAATCTAAATCTTTAGCAGTTTTTTTCATCTTAGATTCCAATTTTTCTATTAATTCAGGTAGAGAATCTAGAGATACACCCATATCAGATTCCTTAGAACTTTGATCGATTAACTTATCTGCAATATCAACAAAATCATCTGAATTACCATCTTGATTTAATCTTCTAGATAACTCTAAGAAGGAAAGAATTGAATTATTGGCTTTTTTACCAGCTGGTTTAGGAGTTATACCGTTCTGAATATTATAAGTCTCTTGTATTTCTCGGCGCCTTTCAGTCTCGCTAATAGCCTTAGCCATAGAATCAGTCATTTTATCCGCATAAAGCAAAGCCAAACCCTCCACATGCCTTGCTGCTCGACCAATTGTTTGTATCAATGATCTTTCGGCCCTTAAAAATCCTTCTTTATCAGCATCTAGAATCACCACGAGAGAGACCTCGGGCAAATCCAAACCTTCCCTTAAAAGATTCACTCCCACTAATACATCATATTCTCCAAGTCGTAAATCTTGAATAATTTCAATTCTTTCTATTGAATGAATTTCTGAGTGTAAATAGCGAACTCTTATTTTGTTTTCAGATAAATAATCTGTAAGATCTTCGGCCATTCTTTTCGTAAGTGTTGTAACTAGTATTCTTTGATTTTTCTTTGCTCTTTTTCTAATCTCAAAAAGTAAATCTTCAACCTGTCCATTGGTGGGACGTACTTCAACTAAAGGATCTAAAACACCAGTAGGCCTTATTACTTGTTCAACAATATTTCCTGTACTCTGAGATAATTCCCAATCACCAGGAGTTGCACTTATAAAAACAGTTTGTTTTGCCTTATTCCAAAATTCAATATCTTTTAAAGGACGATTATCAGCTGCACTTGGTAATCTAAAACCGTGATCTATTAATACTTTTTTTCTTGATTGGTCACCATTGTACATAGCTCTTAATTGAGGACAAGTGACATGACTTTCATCAATCAGTAACAACCAATTCTTTGGGAAATAATCAATTAAGCACTCTGGCGCAGAACCTGGATCTCTCCCAGATAGATGACGAGCATAATTCTCAACTCCATTGCAATAACCTACTTCCTTTAACATTTCTAAATCGTAAATTGTCCGTTGTTCTAATCTTTGTGCTTCTAGCAATTTACCCTCTTGATTAAGATAATCTAATCTATCTTTTAATTCTTTTTTTATTGCTTTAATTGCAGCATCTAGGCGATCTTTGGGTGTTACAAAATGTTTTGCTGGATATATATTAATAGAATCTAGTTTATTTAATATTTCGCCAGTAGTTGGATCGACATAGCTAATACTTTCGACATCATCTCCAAATAATTCAAGTCTTACAAGTCTGTCATCATATGCTGGGCCTATTTCTAATACATCTCCTCTAACTCTAAATCTGCCTCTACTAATTTCGATATCATTACGTGTATATTGATTGGAAACTAATGATCTAAGGCAAGATCTTAAATCAATACTTTGACCAACTTGAAACTTTACAGAAGCCTTTAAGTATTCACTTGGAATTCCTAAACCATATATACAACTAATTGAGGCAACAACTATCACATCATCTCTTTCAAATAAAGACCTAGTCGCAGAGTGGCGTAACATGTCAATTTCTTCATTTATTGATGAAGTCTTAGCTATATAAGTATCACTTACTGGAACATAAGCTTCTGGCTGATAATAGTCATAATATGAGATGAAATATTCAACAGCATTATTAGGGAAAAACTCCCTTAATTCATTGCATAATTGAGCTGCAAGTGTTTTGTTATGAGCTAAAACCAGCGCGGGTCTTCCAGTTTGCGCGATCAAATTAGCTATTGTAAAAGTCTTTCCTGTTCCAGTTGCACCTAATAAAGTTTGAAACTTTTCCCCATCATTTACACCTTTAACGAGCCCTTTAATAGCTCCAGGTTGATCGCCTTTGGGAACATAAGGAGCTTGAAGTTTATATTCAGGCATATTCTTATTTAATACTAAAATTAAACAAATTTATTAATTTCATATTCATTAAATTTTAATCAACAAAGGTTTCAAATACCTTATAAAGTTCACTGATTAATCGTGGCAACTTTTTTAAACGAATCTAGAGCCTGTCGAAGACCTTTGACAGTGGCAATCATAGCTAATTCAGTATGCAATTTATTTACTGCTGACCCAATACCAACTCCATTAGCTCCGACTGATATGGCCATAGGGACAGTGACTTCAGAGAGTCCGGAAGCAGAAATAACAGGTACATCATGATGGCTCTCCTTTAAAGCAGATGCAATAGCGAAAGTCGCAGCCAATGTAGGTGAAGCTTTTTCTATTAAACCTAAAGTTCCAGGACTCATGGGATGAGAGCTTGTGCCTCCTTCTGTCTGAATTAAGTCGACTCCTCTATCAACAAGATCTAACGCTAATTGAGCTTGACTATCTAACGGCAAAACATGGGGAACGGTCACTGACAAAAAAACTTCAGGTAAAAGGCGTCGAGATTCTGTAGCTAATGAAAGCACCTCATCAGCTGAGAAAAAACGCCCATCTGGATAAAAAGAATCGAAATTCCCAATCTCAATCATTGAAGCTCCTGCTTTAACAGCGTTAGGGAAAAGCCTTGGTTCTACCGAACTTACACACACAGGAATCTTCGAGGCCTCTACAGCTAGCTCTACTAATTTTGGTTCACAAGCAATGTCCAATAAATCGGCGCCTCCATGACCAGCAGCTTTGGCAATTAGAAATACTGATTCTGAATTAAAATTACTTAAACCAGAAATTACTTTCAATAAAGATCTATTTTGAATACTCTTTTGAAGTGAAACTGGCAGTGTCTGCAAACGTGTCATAAAAACATCAACTATTAACCTGATTGTGACATTTACTCAGCAAAAGAACTAAAAAAATGCGAATAGAGCTCTGAAACCAAAGCAAATGTCACAATCTTCTCAAAATGACAGGTCTTGGAGTAAATGGCATATGCGTTTACACAAAAGGCTAAAACAAAATAAATCTCTGCTTCCCAGTAACTCCACCATTCTTTTAGCCATATCTGGTGGCCAAGATTCAATGGCCCTTCTCAAATTAATTATTGATTTAAAAAGGCTATATCAATGGCAAGTAGAAATCTGGCATGGAGATCACCAATGGCATGCTAAATCCGAGAAAATAAAAGAAGAGCTAAAACTTTGGTGCCTGAATAATCAAATATCATTTCACTCTAATAAAGCAGATAAACAAGAAGTAGCTAATGAAGAAAAGGCAAGAGATTGGAGATATAAAAATCTAATAATGAAAGCCAAGTTATTATCATCAAAAAATCTACATTTTCCGTGCACAAGAATATTAACTGGTCATACAGCTACTGATCGAGCAGAGACAGTCATTATGAACTTGGCCAGGGGGACAGATCTGACTGGACTTACTACTCTTAAGGAGCAAAGAAATATAGAAAGCAATTTAGATTTAGCCAGGCCATTACTGATTTTTAATAGAAATGAAACTCTTGAAATTTGTAAAAATTTTAATTTGCCAATTTGGGTTGATCCTTCAAATGAAAATATTAATTTAACAAGAAATAAAATAAGAAAAGAAGTTTTACCAATTTTAAATTCAATCTATAATGGAGCGGACTCAAGAATAGCCTCAGTAGCTCATAGACTTGAAAGTTATAACGAAGATCAAAAATTATTTGCAAAAATAGCAATAGAATTTTGCCAAGGAGAAAAGATCAATTCTCTTTCGAGAATAAAGCTATTCAGTTTAACAAACTCTATTAGACAAATAATTCTTTCTAATTGGTTAAAGACAATAGGTGTGAAAAGAGTAACAGCATTGCAAATTGAAGAAATCAATACCAAAGTATCTGAAAGAAAACCACCTGGAAGTATCCATCTTCATGGAGACTTCCTAATTAGATGGGACAAAGAAGCTATTTATATCTCAAATAAAACTAATTAAAATAGACAATTTTAAGTTATCAGCTAATTGCTGATCTGCGACGTCTTGTTCTTCCTGATGGCATTTCCTCAGCATTAGATTCCTTATTTGTTTTTTGTTCTGCTGATGAACTTGTCTCTTTATTTGCTACGGATACATTCGTTGTCTTGGGAGCTTTATCAGCAGTTTTCTTAACTACTTGTCGTGAGTCTGGCTGTTGATCAAGTTGAGGTTTATATGCGCGAGTTCCTCCTGGAGCAGGTTGAACAAGGCAAAGAATTAAAGGCTCAGCTTGAACCTCTCTTCTCAACCGTCGAGATAATCCTGATTCAACCTCTCTTTGCAATCCAATCCAATCGACCTCAACTGACTTTCCGCCTGTCTTAAGAACGAGCTGTTTCCATCGATTTTCTAAGACCCAATTAATCTCTCTTTCAGTCCAATTAACCATCGTTTTGGCATCAACATTAGTAATAACGCCTCGAAGATTCACCCTAGGTGGAGCAACCATCACGCCATCAGTACTAATTGGAGTAAGCACGGTGATAACTCCATCATCAGCAAGTTGCTGACGTTCTTTTAATACTCGAGTATCCACAACCCCTGTTCGAGAAGAATCGAGTAATTCCACTCCTGATTTAACTGGTGACCCTTGCACTAGAGAATCTGGCCTTAACTCAGCAACATCCCCATTTTCCATTACCAATACATTCTCTGGATGAACCCCCATTGAGACAGCCGTTTTCCCATGTAAAACTTGCATTCTGTATTCACCATGAACAGGAATGAAGTATTTGGGTCTAGTTAATCCAAGCATCCATTTTTGATCTTCTTGGCATCCATGGCCTGAAACATGAATCCCCTTATCTTTGCCATAAATCACTTTTGCACCCAATTTGATTAATTTATCAATCGTATGCATTACGGAAATAGTATTTCCAGGGATAGGGCTAGCAGAAAAAATGACAGTATCACTAGTTTTCAATTGAACATGTTGATGCTCACCTCTAGCAATACGACTTAAAGCAGCCATTGATTCACCTTGACTACCTGTCATCAATAAAAAAGTCTCTCTATCCGGCAAATCTCTGATCTGTTTAATTGGAAAAAATAAATCATCAGGAAAACGCATATATCCAAGCTCTCTTGCTTTCCCAACCACATTGAGCATTGAACGACCTAACAAGCCAACTTTTCTACCATTTTTCATTGCTAGTTCTAAAAGCATCGCCACACGATGAGTTGAACTAGCAAAAGTAGTAACCATCACTCTGCCCTCAGCAGTAGCAATGTATCTATCTAAATTGGGAAAAACAGAATATTCAGAAGGCGTGAATCCTGTAACTTCAGAGTTGGTTGAATCAGATAGAAGGCAAAGAACACCTTTATCTCCATAGTGAGCCATTCTGGCTAAATCTGAAGGTTGTCCGTCAGGTGGAGTATGGTCGAACTTAAAATCACCAGTGAAAAACACTACTCCCACTGGAGTCGTAACTGCGAAGGAATAACTGTCTGAAATTGAATGTGTATTTCTTACAAATTCAACTGAAAAATGTTGTCCAACTTTAATAACTTCTCTTGGTCCACATACTTGTATTGTTGTCCGGTCAGCAACTCCAGCTTCCTCCATTTTTCCCCTAAGCATAGACATCGCAAGGGGAGGGCCGTACACAATTGGAATATTAAAGTTTTTTAAATGATGAGAAATTCCTCCAATATGATCCTCATGCCCATGAGTAACCACCAAACCTCTTATTCGACTTTGATTTTCACGTAGGTAAGTAGTGTCTGGCATTACAACATTTACTCCATGCATCCCATCCGTTGGGAAAGCCAGTCCAGCATCAAGAATCATGATGTCGTCTCCATATTCAAAGACGCAAGTATTTTTTCCGATTTCTCCTAGGCCGCCTAAGGGAATAATCCTCAAACAAGGTGATTTTGTTTGATTATTTTTTGAACCTTGATAATTCATTGAACTTGATGTCATGGAAAAATTTATGTGAAAAAACTTGGTTGTTACTTAAATGAAAGTCAGATCCTCTTGGCTGAAAAGAGAATAGATCAAATTAATCTCAAAGAAGAGAGAGTCTTCAAGAGTTCTTCTTTCATTTCACTGTTTAAAGAGACTAAAGGACTTCGAGGAGGTCCAACAGACCAACCGATCAATTGAAGTGCCGCTTTAACAGGAATAGGATTAGTAGTTGCAAAAAGGGATTTAAAAAGAGGCTGTAATTTTTCATGCAAATAAAGCGCCTCAGCGTATTTCCCTTCTAAAAAACTATTTATCATTTTCTTCATATTAGATCCCACTAAATGACTTGCAACACTCACAACACCTACCGCACCAACAGAAAGCATTGGTAAAAGCAGAGCATCATCTCCGCTATAAATAGCTAATTCTTCCCCACAGTAGTGTCTTAATTGAGTCACTTCTTCTGTTGTTCCACTTGCAGCTTTAAAACTGACTACATTACTGCAATCCATAAGCTTACTTACAATACTAGGTGATATCGAACACCCTGTCCGCCCAGGGATATTGTAAAGCATTAAAGGTAACTGAGGAGCTGCATTTGCAATGGCTCGAAAATGAGCTTCTAATCCTTCTTGAGGAGGTTTGTTGTAATAAGGAACAACCACCAACGCACCATGAGCACCTGCATTAGCAGCTGCCTTAGTAGCTTCAATTGCCTCAGAAGTCGAATTGCTTCCTGTACCAGCTAAAACTTTAGCCTTAGAACCTATAGAATTTCTAACTGTTTCCAACATCTTTTGTTGTTCTTGCCAAGTCAAAGTCGGAGATTCACCTGTCGTTCCGCACACGACAATGCCATCAGACCCTTGGTCAACTAAGTAATGGGCCAAATCAGCAGCTAAACCAAAATCTACACTCCCATTTTCATCAAAGGGTGTCACCATTGCGGTTAGCATCCTGCCGAAAGGCGCTGAAGATAATAAAGCTGACTTACTCATTAGTGTTTGGGCAAAAGAAGTTCAGCAATTTGCACTGCATTAAGTGCGGCGCCTTTACGAATTTGATCTCCACATAGCCATAGCTCCAAAGCATTAGGGTTACTAATATCTTGCCTTACTCGACCTACGGATATTTGATCCTTACCAGTTACATCCAATGGCATAGGAAAACGATTCTTTTCCAGAT
The DNA here is from genome assembly GCF_059772445.1 of Prochlorococcus sp. G4PB17. Lineage (NCBI taxonomy): Bacteria > Bacillati > Cyanobacteriota > Cyanophyceae > Synechococcales > Prochlorococcaceae > Prochlorococcus > Prochlorococcus sp. G4PB17. Next base: position 1,269,372 of record NZ_CM186288.1, read on the forward strand.
TCTCAAGGATCTCAACTCCTGGTGCAAATTCCAAAATCTCATAAGCTTCTTTTACAGGGAAAGGTCGCGTGAATTCAATATTTACTGATTCAGAGTGCGCTCTTAAAACTGGAACTCTTACACATGTTGCAGTCAAAGAAAGATCAGGATTTCCTAAAATCTTTCTTGTTTCATTAACCATTTTCATCTCTTCCTCGCAGTATTTATTTGATTGCAAAGGTGAATTATGGAGAAAAAGATTAAAAGCCAAAGAATATGGCAACACTTTACTTTTTGGAATTAATCCATCTAAAACTTCTTGGCTTAATTGCTCTAATTCTTCCATTGCCATTGCACCTGCGCCACTTGCAGATTGATAGGTGGAGACAACAATTCTCTTTATTGGAATATGCTTATTGAGAGGAGCAAGTACCAATGCTAATAAAATCGTTGTGCAATTTGGATTAGCGATTAAACCTTTGTGATTCCTGACATGGTCAGGATTGACCTCAGGGACAATCAAAGGAACATCCTCCTCCATTCGAAAAGCACTTGAGTTGTCAATCATCAAAGCGCCAGAACTTTGAATTGAATCTTTCCACTCACGAGAAATTGAACTGCCAGCTGAAGCTAAAATTAAATCCACATTTTTAAAACTATCTTTAGTTGTCTCTTGTACTAAGAATTCAGTTCCACAAAAACTTTGAATTTCACCTGCTGAGCGATGCGAAGCTAATAATTTTAATTGCTTTATAGGGAAAGATCTCTCCTCAAGCAAAGCTAATAATTCTTTTCCTACAGCTCCAGTCGATCCAAGAATCGCAACTGTAAGAGGTCTGTCTGGTAGAAGAAATTGTGGGTTCAAACTTGCTTAAAGGAATAAAAGGTTTTAACAAAAAAATTTTTCTTATTGGAAAAATCAACAAATAATAAATTTTTCGATGCTTTTTAGGCCACAATAGCTTTGGAAGTGAACTAACGCTTCCTTAAGCTAACCAAATTAGAGATTTCCGTTTCAATGAGTGCTGCAAACTTAAAAGTTAAAACCAGCTCAAAACCTAATAGCAGAATTGCTGTAGAGGTAGAGGTACCCGCAGAACGATGCAAAAATAGTTACGTCGAAGCTTTAAACAAATTAAGCAGATCTATCTCAATTCCTGGCTTTCGAAAAGGTAAAGTCCCAAAAGCAGTAGTAATTCAGCAACTTGGAGTTAAAAGAATACAAGCATCAGCACTGGAGTCACTATTGCAAAAAGTATGGACAGAAACATTAGATCAGGAAGGAATTGAGCCTCTATGTGAGCCTGAATTAGAAGATGGCTTTGAAACTATATTGCAAAATTTCAACCCTGAAAAAATTCTTACATTAAGACTTGAAACTGACATAGCTCCTATTCCTACTTTAAAAAAATCTTCAGGACTTACTGCTGAAGTAGAAGCTTTAATCTTTGATCCAAAAAAAATAGATGAATTAATCGAGCAATCCCGACTTCAACTGGCAACCAAGGTGCCCGTTAGTGATCGTGCTGCAAAAAAAGGAGATTTTGCACTTGTAAGCTTTAAAGGGATTTTCTCTGATGATAAAAGTGAAATTGAAGGTGGAAGCGCAGATTCAATAGAAATAGAACTTACAAAAGGTCGAATGATTCCTGGATTTATTGAGGGAGTTATTGGAATGAATATCAACGATGAAAAAATTCTAAAGTGCGAATTTCCTAAGGATTATCATCAAGAAGATGCCAAAGGAAGAAAAGCTGAGTTTAATGTAAAACTGGAAGATTTAAAAATAAAAGAATTGCCTGAACTGAATGATGAGTTTGCGAAGCAAGCAAGTGATCAAGAAAATTTGACCGATCTACGATCAGATCTTGAAAAAAGGCTTAAGGAAGAGAATGAAAAAAAACAAGTAAAAAATCGTCAGGACGCACTTCTGGATGCTTTGGTCAAAGAACTTGAAGTGGAGCTACCAAAAAGTCTTATTGACCAAGAAGTTCGCATAATTGTTGAACAAACAGCTCAAAATTTTGCTCAACAGGGAATTGATGTTAAATCAATGTTTACTCCAGAGCTTGTTAAATCATTGATGGAGTCTTCGAAAGGAGAGGCAGAGAAAAAGCTTCGACAAAAACTAGCTTTAAATGCTTTAGCGAAATTAGAAAAAATTGAGATTTCTGAAGATGACATCAATTTAAAGCTGAACGAAGTAAAAGCTGATATAAAACTTTCTAAAGAAAAAAATATCGATGCTGATCGACTAAAAGAGGCTATCACTGACGATTTATTGCAAGAAAAATTATTTGTTTGGCTTGAAGAGAACAATGAAATTATAGAAAAAGCTCCAGAAAAAAATCAAAATCAAAGTCAAGAGAAAAGTTCTAAAAAGAAAACAACCAAAACAAATAAAGAAAAGAAAAGTTCTAAAACACCCAAATCTTAGTTTCAAGGCATAGATTAAAAGTGTTAGTTATCTAAGCTTTTAAGTTGATTGAAGCAAGACAAAATCATCCCATAAATAGTTTTTGGAATAACTCCTGCCTATTCTCTGGCCCAGGTGTACTTCCTACTGTAATTGAACAATCTGGTCAAGGTGATCGTGCATTTGATATCTATTCTCGATTACTTCGTGAAAGAATTATCTTTTTAGGTACCGAAGTCAATGATCAAGTTGCAGATGCATTAGTAGCTCAAATGCTTTTTTTAGAGGCTGATGATCCAGAAAAAGATATACAGTTATACATAAATTCTCCTGGAGGCTCTGTTACTGCTGGATTAGCTATCTATGACACTATGCAGCAAGTTAGTCCTGATGTCATAACAATTTGCTATGGGCTTGCGGCAAGTATGGGAGCTTTTCTTTTGTCTGGAGGGACAAAAGGTAAGAGACTTGCATTGCCAAATTCAAGAATAATGATCCATCAACCTCTTGGTGGAGCTCAAGGCCAAGCAGTAGAAATAGAAATTCAAGCTAAAGAAATACTTTATTTAAAAGAGACTCTTAACTCACTCTTGGCTGAGCATACAGGTCAAGAAATTGAAAAGATTTCCGAAGACACTGATCGAGACCACTTCCTTTCTCCTGAAGAAGCGGTTGAATATGGCCTGATCGACAAAGTGGTTTCAAATCTCAACTCCATATGAATCATTAAGGAAAGCTGACAAGCCAGCAATCCTCAATGATCCTGTTAATTGAGACTGAATAAAACTAATGATCGGTCTATCAAACCTTTATTTTTTTAGAGAGCTCGATGGCAAAATTTGAAGCCCATCTTAAATGCTCCTTTTGCGGCAAAGCCCAAGATCAGGTGAGGAAACTCATTGCTGGTCCAGGAGTTTACATATGCGATGAATGTATCGACTTGTGCAACGAAATTTTAGATGAAGAACTCATTGATAATCCCAATCATCATAAAAGTGGGCATGAACAAAACCGTAAGACTAAAGCAACCTCAACAAATACTCCTAAACCCGCACCAACGTTGGCTTCAATCCCAAAGCCTAAAGAAATTAAAAAGTTTTTGGATGATCAAGTAGTTGGTCAAGAACCAGCAAAAAAAATATTATCAGTAGCTGTATATAACCACTACAAGAGGCTGGCATGGAAAGGAGACGGGTCAGGCGAGACTGATTTAACAGCAACAAAATTACAAAAATCTAATATCTTATTGATCGGACCAACCGGATGTGGCAAGACATTACTTGCTCAAACATTAGCTGAAATGCTGGATGTACCTTTTGCAGTAGCTGATGCAACAACTCTAACTGAAGCTGGATATGTTGGAGAGGATGTGGAAAACATTTTATTACGTCTCCTTCAAAAAGCTGATATGGATGTTGATTTAGCTCAAAGAGGGATAATTTATATCGATGAAATAGACAAAATTGCAAGAAAAAGCGAAAACCCTTCAATTACAAGAGATGTCTCAGGAGAAGGCGTGCAACAGGCTTTATTAAAAATGCTTGAGGGTACTGTTTCAAACGTGCCACCTCAAGGAGGAAGAAAGCATCCTTATCATGATTCCATTCAAATTGATACAAGCCAAATCCTCTTCATCTGTGGCGGGGCATTTGTAGGTTTAGACGATGTAGTGCAAAAAAGACTTGGAAAAAATTCAATTGGTTTTATCCCAAATGAAAATCGAGCCAGAACAAAATCCAATCGAGATCGTATTGGGGCAGACTTAATAAATGACTTAGAACCAGATGATTTAGTGAAATATGGCCTAATCCCCGAATTTATTGGAAGAATGCCTGTCAGTGCAATATTAGAACCTTTAAATGCCAAAGCTCTTAAATCTATTCTCACAGAGCCAAGAGATGCCTTAGTAAAACAATTTAAAACCTTATTAAGCATGGATGATGTAGAGCTTTCATTTGACGACGATGCAGTTGAAGCAATTGCACAAGAAGCCTTTAAAAGAAAGACTGGAGCAAGAGCTTTACGGGGAATTGTTGAAGAAATAATGCTAGATCTTATGTATAGCCTTCCATCTCAGACAAAAGTTAAAAGTTTCAACGTAACAAAAACAATGGTCGATGAAATTACAGGTGGGAAAGTTGTTCCTCTCTTATCAAATGAGAAAAGAATCATAAAAGAATCTGCCTAATTCAAATAAGCTTTTTTCATTTCTCTACTACACCTAACTAGAAAAAATATAAAGTTAGTCAATTATTTAATCATAAATATACGATTTACAATATGATCGAATAAATCAGGATTAAATTCATAAATATCTTCAATTGCAAATGATAGAGACTTATGAGCCATTACATCAAAAATATCGACCGACACGATTTGACGAACTTATTGGTCAAGATCCAATTTCTTCGACCTTAAAACAAGCTTTAACCTCTAATCGAATTGCCCCAGCATACATATTTTCTGGCCCTAGAGGCACAGGTAAAACTTCCAGTGCAAGAATTTTTGCTAAATCTTTAAATTGCTTAAAAAGTGACAAAGCGACGATCAAGCCATGTGGAGAATGTGAACTCTGCAAGGGGATTAACTCTGGCAATGCTTTAGATGTAATTGAAATTGATGCAGCTTCAAATACAGGTGTTGAAAATATTCGTGAATTAATAGAAAGATCAAGATTTGCTCCTGCTAAAGCTCGGTGGAAAGTTTATGTAATTGATGAATGCCATATGCTTTCTACTGCAGCTTTTAATGCACTTCTTAAGACTCTAGAAGAACCTCCTCGACAGGTGGTTTTCATTCTTGCGACAACTGATCCTCAACGCGTTTTGCCAACTATTCTTAGCAGATGTATGCGTTTTGATTTTAGAAGAATAGGTATGCAGGATTTGAAAAGTCATTTATCCAATATTGCTAGAAAAGAAGAAATTATGATCAATGAAGGTGCTATATCTTTAATTGCAAAGCACTCCCAAGGTGGGTTGAGAGATGCCGAAAGCTTATTAGACCAAGTTAGCTTACTTCCAGCACCCATAAACGAATCAAATATTATTAACTTAATAGGTGCGGTACCAGAAGAGGAGTTAATTAATTTAGCAAAATCTTTAGCAAATACAGATCCCAATTCTATTTTAAATATTTGTAATAGCCTAATAAATAAAGGGAAAGAGCCAATTGCGATTTTACAAGGTGTTGCATCTATATTAAGAGACTTAGTAGTTTCTAAGGTTGCAAATAATGAAACAAATTTATATAGTATTTCCAAAGAGAATAGTAAAAATTTAAATGAATTAGCAAATTCAATAAATCTAGAACAAATACTAAGTTTACAATCCAAGTTAAGAGGATCAGAAAATTACATAAGAAATAGCAACCAACCAAAATTATGGTTAGAAATTCATTTACTTGGAATGCTTTCAAGCGAAGATGGAATATCAGAAAAAAGAATAAAAAAATCCTTGAACGAAACACACTTATCAAATGAATCTGAATCTGAAAACCAAAATCATATTGCCAAAAATATAGCGTCAAATACTAAAGATGAACTAAAAAGAGAGAAATATAATTCAGGGGAATCAGAAGAAATAGTAAATTACAATCTTGAAGCTATTTGGAATAAAGTAATAGCTATGTTAGAGCTTCCATCGACAAAAATGCTTCTTTCACAACAAGCCAAATTAATAAATTTAAATACAGATACTGCAGAAATAATAATATCAGAAAAATGGATAAATATGATTCAAAGTAGAAAGAATCTCATTGAAGAGGCATTTTTCAAAGCTATAGGTTCTTCAACTAAAGTTATTTTAAGACAACAAAAAGAGAGCTTAATAAATCAAAAAAAAGAGAATATAATTCATAACAAAAAAGAAGAAGAAAAAGAAGAAAATAAATTTAAAATTAATAGTAACACGACTCAAAATAATGTAGAAGATTCACAAAAAATTAAACATGAAAACAATCTAAATTCAAACTCTATTGATATAAAAGCTAAGCAGTTTGCTGATTTCTTTAATGGAGAAATTATAAATCTTGAATGAAATAATAACTTAATTAAGAGCCAATATGATTAGTTTTTTCCCAAATTAAAGTCTTATGAAATAGTGACATCTTAACCGCAATAAAAGGTATAACAATGAACCAATGTGCAAGGTAAATTGTTGCTCCAAGGATATTAATAAAATTAGGTGATGGTAATTTTGGACCCTCACTATTTTGAGAACAACCTTTCCAAAAAGCTAAACTAGAAATACCAAATGCAACTATTGATAAGGGCCAATATAATGGCATTTTAAATAAAATAATTGATACAACAAAGTCTACAAATGAGACAACAGGTAGAACATATTGCAACAAGAAGAAACAAGTTAAATCTAATTTCTTGAAATTTGATAAGCGTTTAGAGTATAGCAATGGCCAATAATCAAAGAATCTTTGAAGTCCGCCTTCAGCCCATCTTTTTCTTTGTCTAAATAAAGCAGAAATAGATTCAACTGCTTCCTCTTGAACAGGTGGATCCCACATTATTACGATGGGCGATCTTGTTAATAAAAAACGGAAACTCAAATCTAAATCATCAGTAATAGTTTTTTCATTAAATCCTCCACAAGATTCAAGAACTTTTCTATTTATTAATTGACCATTACCTCGTAACTCAGCAACTCCACCAGTAGCAAGTCGACCTCTTTGAATGACAGCATCCATTGCCATTTCCATTGCCTGATAAGCAGCAATTTGATTCAACTCATAGTTCACAACTGATTTTCTTAACTGCACACCAGACCAGCCACCATTTAAGGCAAGAGTTATCGCCCTAAGTAATACATTGCTCTGTAATTGTGCATCAGCATCAAGAATAAATAGCCATTCTCCATCAGTTTTTTTTAATACTGAGTTAAGAGCCCCTGATTTACCGCCCCCGCTCATCCTAGAGCGATTTAAAACATTAATTCTAGAGAAACTTGTACTTAATTCTTTTAATAAACTAGGTGTATTATCTTGACTTCCATCATCAATTATCCACAGAGATATTTTCTCCACTGGATATTCAATTGATAACAGTCTTGAGACTAGTCTCTCTATTACATTTTCCTCATCACGTGCAGCTACTAATACATCAACTTTAGGAAGAGTTTCGTACAAATTTTTATCTTCAATTAGATTTTCTCCTCGCAATTGATAATTTTCTCTACGGTCTCTTAGGACAACTCTTAATCCAAAAACACCCAAAAAAACTGCGAGAGTGATGGAAGGGTATAAATTCTTAGTGGGTTCAATCAGATGAGGAAAGATTCCTGCCAAAGCACAAAAAATCAAAAATAATATTGATTTAGTGCGTCGGTTTTCTCCACTGATATTGGCTAAAGCCATGGAGCAATCCTTTTATCAACTAATGACTCTAAGGGGCTTTCCTCACTAAGGCAAAAATCCATATTTTGTTTTTGGATAATAATGAGAGAGAATTTGTTGAGTAGTCCATCCATTTTTTGCTAACTCTATAGCTCCAGACTGCGACATTCCTGCTCCATGGCCAAAACCACCACCAGAAAAAAGCCATTTACCTTCTTTAATTTCTTTAACAACAAATAAAGTGCTTGGTAATTGTTTTAGAATCTGTCGGATCTCATCAAGTTTGAGAAATACTTTTGAACCATTTTTTCCCTCAAGTTTTAACGAAGTAACTCTGCCACTATTACCTCTAGTGACAGCCTTGATTTTTGTTGGATGAAAAGAACTAGACACTTTTTCAGCTTGCTTTAACTGTTGAGAAATTTGAAAAGAGTCCAGCGTTCTTGTCCATCGAAAAAGCGAGTGATCAGAACCAAAAGCCTCAGAATCAGTAAATAAAAAAGATTTCAAATTTTTTTCATTTGACAATGGTAATTCAACTTCACGAGACCAATTTTTTGGTCCATCCAAACGCATTTGCAAATAAGGAACTGAATTAGTGGACCATGCTTCATCAAGCGATGCCATAACTCCGCCATTTGTTGCGTGATAAACAGTATTTATAGGCTTTTGATTCCAAACAAGAATTTTGCCAGCAGTTTTTTTGATCGCAATTTTTATCTTTTGATTAACTTGAGAAGGATCCTTATATACCTGACATTGAGTATCACTGCACAGATTGTATCCATCAACTTTAAATCTATGCTTATTAGCTACCGCCCATGTTCTAGCAAGCACTGCCTGCGCTGCTAAAGCTGCTTCAGGAGAGTTAAAACCAATTTCATGAGGAACAACTCCATTTAGGTAGCTCTCGATAGATACATGCTCAACCAATGTCCAACTACCATAGGCATCTAATTGGATAGAAAAAGGTCCAGCGTAGATTCCATTTTCCCAAAGCAGACCATCTGGTGCATGCAATGAAATAGGGCCTTTTAAGTCAATCTTTCCATCATTTTGATCTAAGTAAGGAACAACAGACTTTGAAACTTTAATTTTTTGATACGTCGACTTAATAGATTGTGGAATCTGAATATCGCCAGATATCCAAACCTCCCAATCCAAAGGATGAGCAATAATTGATTCAATATCCATATCTTTTAAATCATTTGCCAATCTTTCAGCAGTCTCAAAGCTCGCCAAGGAGCCAATCTTCTGACGAACAAATACTTTTGGCTTTCTTAATTGTTTAGCTCGCCAACCAATTTTAATTTCTTTAGCCTTTCGAATAACTCCATTAGAATCCTGTAAAATCAAATGTCTGCCATTGCTAACAAGACTCAAAGGTGGTGCGCTTTTCCCATGAATAATTTCTTGACCTAAATATGGTTTGAGCCCAATAAGCAATACATTCTTTTCAGAACTAATTAAAATCGACTTAGGAGGAGCCTGATGGGTAGGGAAAAAATCTTCTTTGTTTATATTTGCTAAAATGACATTATTTGCATGATGTAAGCCAATAAATACAAAAAAGCTACAGGCAAAAAAACGCTTTTGAGCAAATAAAACACTTTTAATCACAACAAAAATCTCCTTTAAGCGAGAATTTAATAAATTTGGGTTGGCTTAAGTGAGCTTAAGGACGTATTCTTATGAACTAACTATGCTTTTTCAATGCCTAAGCTAAAGACCCGCAAAGCTGCTGCAAAGCGGTTCAAAGCAACTGGCACTGGCAAGTTCATGAGACGTCGTGCATTTCACAATCACTTGCTCGACCATAAGAGTCCTAAATTAAAAAGGCACCTTAAAACAAAAGCAGTTGTTGACGAGCGTGATGCAGAAAATGTAAGTCTTATGCTTCCTTATGCATAAGACCCCAAGAACGTTTATTTGTTCAATTGAATCTTGATTCCTGATTATTAATTATGGCACGCGTCAAAAGAGGTAATGTTGCTAGAAAACGCAGAAACAAAATCCTTCGTCTAGCAAAAGGCTTTAGAGGGGGGAATGGAACTCTGTTCAGAACAGCAAATCAAAGAGTAATGAAAGCTCTTTGCAATGCATACAGAGATAGAAGAAGAAGAAAGCGTGATTTTAGAAGACTTTGGATTGCAAGAATTAATGCAGCTGCAAGACTAAATGGTTTAAGTTACAGCAAATTTATTGGTGGTCTAAAGAAAGCAGATATAAGAATTAACAGAAAAATGTTAGCTCAATTGGCTGTCGCAGATCCTAATACATTCACAAATATTGCGGTTAATACAAAAAAATAATTATACTTTAATAATTTTTTCTTCTTTAAAGTAAAAATGATAGAAAAACTTAGCAGATAAAGAAGAAATTGCTAAAATCAATCATATGGTAGAAATAAATAATTATTATAAAATCAAAAAATTAGTACTTGAGGCTTAAGAAAATGACCCTTAATCTACCTCAAACTTATTTAATAGGATTATGTGTACTATTAATAGTTATTTCTATCTTAGTTGGAAGACAACTATATAAAGTTAGAAAAGATGAGCTCAAACTAATAAAGTTAGAAAAGGAAGAATCAAATACAAAAGAAGATTCAGCGAAAATGTATGAATTAGCATCGGTTCAATTAAAGAAAAGGTTATATCCTCAGGCGACATCAACTTTAAAAAAAGCATTAAAGAAACTTGATGGAGAACCTATGGAGGCAAAAGCACTGATAGAGAATGCATTAGGCTTTGCACTTGCTGCTCAAAATGACTTCAAATCAGCGATAATTCATTACAAAAAAGCATTGATCGCAAAATCTGAATATCCAGTTGCACTTAATAATTTAGGTTTCGCTAATCAACGCTTACTAAAAGAAGATGAAGCTTATAAAAATTATCAAGAGGTCTTAAAGCTAGATCCTAATAATAAAACAGCGATATCTCAAATTAAGAGACTTGAACGTATAATTGGTAAAGATAAAAGTCAATTATTAAGAAAAAAAGGTTTCTAAATCAATCTTAATTAATCATATAAAACCTATGCAAAGCACAAATCAATTACTGAAAATAGGAAATAAAGAATTTAAAAGTCGACTTTTTGTTGGGACAGGTAAATACTTATCATTAGAAGCAATGCAAAAAAGCATAATTCAAGCAAAGTGTGAAATAGTTACGGTGGCAGTTAGAAGAATTCAAGCAGTCGAAAATGGACATAAAGGTTTAATTGAATCAATTGATTGGAAAAAAATTTGGATGCTTCCAAACACTGCAGGTTGCAAAAATGCAGAAGAGGCTATTCGAGTAGCAAGATTAGGGAGAGAGTTAGCAAAGTTAGCTGGTCAAGAAACTAATAACTTTGTCAAATTAGAAGTAATTCCAGACAAAAAATATTTATTACCTGACCCTATTGGAACTTTAAAAGCAGCAGAACAATTAGTTAAAGAAGGCTTTACTGTTCTTCCTTATATTAATTCTGATCCATTGATTGCAAAACAACTTGAGGAAATTGGATGTGCAACTGTGATGCCGCTGGGTTCTCCCATTGGTTCTGCTCAAGGCATAAAAAATGCAGCAAATATTGCCATAATTATTGAGGAAGCTCGAATACCCATAATTGTTGATGCAGGAATTGGAGTTCCCAGTGAAGCTGCTCAAGCGCTGGAAATGGGTGCCGATGGAGTTCTAATAAATAGTGCAATAGCTCTAGCACAAAACCCTATTTTAATGGCCCAAGCTTTTTCCAAGGCCACTGAGGCCGGTAGAGAGGCTTATTTGTCTGGCAGACTGCAAAAGAAGCTACTTGCAGATCCTAGTTCGCCATTAGATGGAGTTATTTCAAATAATTAGAGTAATACCTTAAAAATTAGTAACGTAATAAGCTGTTAAACAAAAAAACCATGGCAGTCACTAGAGAAAGTCAAGGTAGGCTAAACGTTTTTGCGGATGAGCCGAAAATTGAAATACTTACAAAAGAAAGTAGTGGCAACAAAGGTTCTTGGCTTTTTACCCTTGCTGGAGTTATCCTTGTAGTTGGGCTTATCGCATATTCTTTAACAATCAAGTGAAACCCTTGTAGTAGCTTGAATAATATGAGCATTTGCTCTGTCTTTTGGAGTTTAGAGTGAAAGTTTTCGTTCTTGGTGGTGATGGCTTCTGCGGATGGCCTTGTGCAGCAAATCTTGCTGACAAGGGTCACGATGTATTCATCGTGGATAATCTAAGTCGTCGAAAAATCGATATAGACCTTGAAGTTGAATCCTTAACTCCAATTGCAAGTATTGGCGAAAGGATTAAAGCTTGGTCTGAGATAGGTGGAAAACCTATTAAATTTATTCATTTAGATCTTGCCTCAGAATATCAAAAGCTTTTAGATCTATTGATAGAGGAAAAACCAGATTCAATTGTTCATTTTGCAGAACAGCGTGCCGCTCCTTATTCCATGAAAAGCAGCGCAACCAAAAGATATACAGTTGATAACAATGTCAATGGTACTCATAACCTTCTTGCCGCAATCGTTGAATCTCAATTAGATATTCATATTGTTCATCTTGGAACAATGGGGGTTTATGGCTATGGGTCACATAGAGGAGCAACCATTCCGGAAGGCTACTTAAAAGTAGAAGTACCTCAACCAGATGGAACTCGTTTTGAAGAAGAAATTCTTCATCCCGCAAGTCCTGGAAGCGTTTATCACATGACAAAAACGCTTGATCAATTGCTTTTTCTTTACTACAACAAAAACGACCAAATCAGAATTACTGATCTTCATCAAGGAATTGTTTGGGGAACAAATACGGAAGTTACAAGCCGTGACCCAAGGCTCACTAATCGATTTGATTATGATGGTGACTATGGAACAGTATTAAATAGATTTTTGATGCAAGCCGCTATTGGATACCCATTAACAGTTCATGGTACTGGTGGACAAACTAGAGCCTTTATTCATATAAGAGATTCAGTCAAATGCGTTCAACTAGCACTTGAGAATCCTCCAGAAAAAGGTGAAAGAGTTAAGATTTTCAATCAGATGACGGAAAGTCATCAAGTAGGGGAATTAGCTAAAAAAGTAGCCTCTCTCACAGGAGCAAAAATCAATTATCTTCCAAACCCAAGAAATGAAGCTGTCGAAAATGACTTAATAGTTGATAATAGATGCTTTATTGAACTTGGATTAGATCCAACAACTCTTGATAATGGACTTTTAGCAGAAGTTGTAGATGTCGCAAAAAAATTCTCCAATCGGTGCGATTTAAAGCGAATCCCCTGTGTATCTGCATGGACATCAACTCAAGCAAAAGCAATAAATCAAACCTAAACCTAACAAATACAAACTCTTGAAAATACTCGCTCAGTGAAAATAGCTTTTTTTACAGAAACTTTCCTTCCAAAAGTTGATGGAATAGTAACGCGTCTAACCAAAACAATTCAAAATCTAGTGCAATCAGATGATGAGGTTACTGTTTTCTGTCCAGACGGCTGTCCATCAAACTATATGGGTGCAAAAGTTGTAGGTGTTCCCGCGATGCCCTTACCTTTATATCCAGAACTAAAATTGGGACTTCCAGGTCCAGGTGTTTCCGATGAATTAGAAAGCTTTAAACCTGACCTAATACATGTAGTTAATCCTGCAGTATTGGGATTGGGTGGTATTTGGCTAGCTAAAACAAACAATATTCCCCTTGTAGCCAGTTACCACACTCATTTGCCTAAATATTTAGAACACTATGGAATGGGAATGTTAGAGCCGCTTTTATGGGAATTGTTAAAAGCTGCTCATAATCAAGCAACCTTAAATCTTTGTACTTCCACTGCAATGGTGAAAGAACTCTCAGAAAAAGGAATTCAAAATACCGCGTTGTGGCAAAGAGGAGTTGATACAGATATTTTCAAACCAGAACTAAGAGATGAACAAATGAGAAAGCGTCTTTTAGGAAAGTTCAGCGATGAAGGATCTCTATTGATATATGTCGGAAGACTATCAGCAGAAAAACAAATTGAAAGAATTAGACCTGTACTTGAAGCACTCCCAAGCACTCGATTAGCTCTTGTTGGAGATGGTCCGTATAGACAACAATTGGAAAAAATTTTCCAGGGAACCTCTACTACATTTGTTGGATATTTAAGTGGAAATGAACTAGCAAGTGCTTATGCATCTGGTGATGCTTTCTTATTTCCCTCAAGTACAGAAACCTTGGGATTAGTTCTTTTAGAAGCAATGGCTGCTGGATGCCCAGTGGTTGGAGCAAATAAAGGCGGAATCCCAGATATCATTTCTGATGGAGAAAATGGATGTTTATACAATCCTGATGGAGAAAATGATGGGGCTTTAAGTTTAATTGAGGCTACTAAAAAATTATTGGGCAACGAAATAGAACGCACAGCAATGAGAAAATCAGCTCGCTTAGAAGCTGAGAAATGGGGATGGGCAGGAGCTACAAAACAATTGAGAAGTTATTACGAAGAAGTACTTAACAAAAAACAATCAAATATTGCTGCTTAGTTTTTAAGCAGCATGAGGAGGTGGAGTTGGGGAATCAAAAGATTGCAAAGGTAATACCAAAGTTGCCCATCTAGAAAGTTTTGCTGGCCTTTGTTTCTTAGGCTGACGAACCCCAAATGGGACTCGAACGACATTAGTTCCAGCAACTTGTAAAAGTTGTCCTTTGTTCAAAACAGTTTCAAAGCAATTAGAAAAAGAAGGCAAGGACAAATCATCCTTTTTCTTTATTTGATCTGCCAGATCAAAAGATGTCTTTTTGTTCATTTGGCCCCCATATAATTTAAGGCTGCGGCAAAGATTAATAGAAAAATTACAAAACAGCCCAAAAAAACCAATGATTTGGTTTTCGCTTGAAATTTAACTAATAAAAGAAGTTTTAACCAGTCCTTAAAAAGAATTACTATCTTCTAATTCAAGAACTGAAGGACAACTACATATCAAATTCCTGTCTCCATAAGCATTGTTAATACGTGAAACTGATGGCCAAAATTTATATTTTTCCTGGTCTGGCAATGGATAAGCTGCTTCTTTTCGAGAATAAGGTTTGTCCCAATTATCGGAAGTAACTGTTTTTAAAGTATGTGGGGATTGTTTTAAAGGATTATTAATAGGATCAATCTTTCCTAATTTTATTTGTTCAATTTCTTCTCTTATGCCAATCATCGCATCACAAAAACGATCTAATTCAGACAAACTTTCACTCTCTGTTGGTTCAACCATCAAAGTACCCGCAACAGGCCAACTTATTGTTGGAGCATGAAATCCATAATCCATCAATCTCTTAGCAACATCCTCAACTTCTATACCTAACTGACTCTTTAAAGGTCGTAAATCTAATATACATTCATGAGCTACCAAGCCATTGGGATCTTTAAATAAAACTGGATAATAAGGATCAAGTCTTTTTGCTAAATAATTAGCAGAGAGAATTGCAATTGAACTTGCTTTGCGTAACCCATCGCTACCCATCATTCGAATGTACATCCAACTGATCGGCAATATTCCAGCGCTGCCAAATGGAGCTGCAGAAACTGCCGAAATAGCCTTTTCGCCTCCACAACTCACAATTGAATGTCCAGGAAGATAAGGAACCAAATGGCTTGCAACAGCTATGGGTCCTACGCCTGGGCCTCCTCCTCCATGAGGAATGGAAAAAGTTTTATGAAGATTTAAATGGCAGACATCTATGCCATAAGTTCCAGGCCTGCAAATACCTACTTGAGCATTCAGATTTGCACCATCCAAATAAACCTGACCGCCCTCTTGATGAATAACTTGGCAAATGTCACGAATATTTGGCTCAAATACTCCATGTGTTGAGGGATAGGTAACCATTAATGCAGCCAAATTCTTTGAATGAATCTTTGCTTTATTTTTTAAGTCTTCCAAATCAACATTGCCGTATTCATCACATTTAACAGATACAACTTTCAGACCAGACATGACCGCGCTAGCCGGATTGGTACCGTGGGCACTAGTCGGAATCAAGCAAATATTTCTATGCTCCTCACCAAGAGACTTATGCCATGAACGTATTACAAGCAAACCAGCAAATTCTCCTTGAGAACCGGCATTGGGCTGAAGAGAAACTCCCTGAAAACCGGTTAAATCAGACAGCCACCTTTCAAGATCTTTAATTATTTTCTGAAATCCAGCTAATTGATCAGGAGGAGCAAAAGGATGGATGGAAGAAAACTCGCTCCATTCAATAGGTAAAAGTTCAGCAGATGCATTCAATTTCATCGTACAACTGCCAAGTGGAATCATTCCTTGTACCAAGGAAAAATCTTTCGATACTAAAAAATGAATATATCTCATCAAATCAGTCTCACTTTGATATTGATTAAATACCGCTTGTTCAAGCCAGGGTTTTTCACGAAGAGGCATATCTATTCTTGGATCATTTTCATTAATAAGATTAGAAATATCATGAACATTCTTACCTTTAACTTTGGCAAGTATTTGATATAATTTATCAATTTCTTGGTTACAAGTTAATTCATCAAAAGTTACACCAAACCCCTTAGCATTTTCAATATCTGATCCGACAGGAAGAACTCTAAGATTATATCCTTCTTCAGAAGATAACTGAATAACTTTTGATGCTTCTGGACAATATATATCAATACTATCAAACCCAGAATATCTATCTAAAGGATATTCCAAAAAACTTAAAATAGATTCAAAATCTGATCTATATTTAAGGATCTTTTTTGCAATTTTCTTAAGACCATGTGGACCATGATGAACTGCATAGAAAGAAGAAAGAACAGCTAATAGAACTTGAGCTGTGCAAATGTTACTTGTTGCTTTATCTCTTCGAATATGTTGCTCTCTTGTTTGAAGCGCAAGTCTCAAAGCTTGATTACCATCCACGTCAACTGATTGGCCAACAATCCTACCTGGTATTTGTCTTTTATATATTTCTTTAGTTGCAAAAAAGGCTGCATGTGGTCCACCACATGCAATAGGAACACCAAATCTTTGCGCGCTTCCAACAACAATATCTGCACCAAATTCTCCCATTGGTTTAATCAAAACTTGAGCCAATGGGTCAATTGAGATGGTAACAATTGCATCACATTTATGTACCTTATTAATTACTGAAGTTGGGTCCCAAAGACGACCATTTTTACCAGGTAACTGAATAAGTATTCCAAAGACATTATTATCAATTTCAAAATTCTTATTATCAAAGAACTCAAGTACAATTCCCAGTGGTTCACATCGAGTTTTTAATACGTCAAATGTTTGAGGCAAAGTTTCTTGATCTACTAAAAATTTATTAGCCTTTTTATTTTTTCTAACAGCCAAACTCAAACTTATTGCCTCAGCCACTGCAGTTGCTTCATCGAGTAAAGACGCATTTGCAATTGTCAAACCTGTTAATTCACTTATTAGAGTCTGAAAATTAAATAAGGCTTCTAATCTGCCTTGAGATATTTCTGCTTGATAAGGAGTATAAGCCGTATACCAATTGGGATTTTCCAATACATTCCTTTGCACAACTGGAGGTATGACTGTCGAATGATAACCAAGGCCAATCAATGATCGATTTTCAATATTTTTCTTGGAAATAATATTGATTTCTTTTAACGCGTCATTTTGATCACACCCACATGAGATAGAAACACTATGATTTTCTGAATCAAAGATTTCATTAGGAATTACAGAAGATATGAAATCTTCCAAATTTTCAAAGCCAAGGTGTTGAAGCATAAAAGCTTCGTCATCATTGGTTGGACCTAAATGGCGAGACTTAAAAGTGAAATCCTTTAGTTCTGCTTTTGACATGAGCTTGTTCTCAAGCACAAGCAAGTTAAGTTATTGGAGGGAATGCCACTGTAGAGAAAAATTCCTTGATTTGTTGTAAGAAAAAATTATTAAGTAAGATTTTACGCAGAAATTTTCTTTGAATAAGTTGCGGAATCCATAAGCTCTTGTAATTGATCAGGGTTATCAGGACGAATTATTAATAACCATCCTTCACCATGAGGATCATTTTGAAGTTCCTCTGGGCTTGCCAAAACAGAATTGTTTATATGGACAATTTCTCCACTAACTGGAGCATACATATCTTCTACAGCCTTTACTGATTCCACTGAACCAAAGCTTTCTCCCTTAGATATTGAAGTTCCTTCATCTGGTAGATCAACAAAAACGATATCTCCCAACTGATCCACAGCAAATTCACTGATGCCAATTCGTACTAAGGCATCATCAGCAAAAGCATATTCATGACTGTCAGCAAAACGAAAATGATCTGGGAAGGAAAAAGCCATTGCGTCAAAACGAAAAACGCTTAATCATTCTGGGGCAAGTTGACCAATCCTGCCTGAATTAAATTGGATAATGCATGAATCAAAGCAATTTTGACATGAGAGCGATGGGATCCTCCTTGAATAAATAAATCAAATGGAGGTTTCATAGGAGCATCTGCAGAAAATTCACTCGTACTACCATCTATGAAAGTTCCTCCAGCCATGACTAAGTTATTTTCATAACCTGGCATTGGAGCAGGTATTGGATCCAGAAAAGAACCAATAGGTGATTTTTCCTGAAAAGACCTACAAATAATCTGTAAAATTTCTGGATCGCCTATTCTTACTACTTGTATCAAATCAGTTCTCTTAGAACATGGTGTTGGCAAAACTTCAAAGCCCAATTCGCTAAACGTAGTTGAAATAATTTCAGCGCCTATAAGGGCCTCTGCGACCATTTGAGGGGCAAGAAAAAGTCCTTGCAAAATAGTTCTATTCAAATCAAAAGTAATACCACCATTAGATCCAATACCTGGGGCAGTCAAGCGGCAACATGCTTTATCAACTAAATCAGCTTTCCCCGCAATATATCCACCAGTAGGAACAATAGTTCCTCCTAAATTCTTTATTAAAGAACCTGCAATTAAATCTGCCCCGACTGAAGTTGGTTCCTTATTTTCGACAAATTCTCCATAACAATTATCAACGAAACAAATACAGTCAGGTTGAATCTTATGGCATAAATTACAAATCTCTTGAATAACTTCAATACTCAAAGATGAACGCCATGTGTAACCACAACTACGTTGTATAAAAATTAATTTTCTAGGTGTATTTAAAGCTTTTTCTAAAGCTGCGAAATCTATATTTCCATCATTATTTAGAGATATCTCTTCATAGTTAATTCCAAACTCAATCAAAGATCCTTGACCATTACCCCTCAATCCAATGACTTCTTCAAGTGATTCGTAGGGCCTTCCAGTGACAGATAACAAATCATCTCCTGGTCTTAAGATGCCAAACAAAGATGATGCAATAGCATGAGTACCGCTTACAAGCTGAAGCCTTACCACTGCTTTTTCTGCTTCTAAAACATCTGCAAAAATTTTATCAATTATATCTCTCCCTAAATCTCCATGCCCATATCCAGTTAATGATGCAAAATGTTGCACATTTAAATGAGAATTAGAAAAAGCTTTTAATACTTTTTCTAATTTAAATGTTACACTTTCAGTCTTTTCCTGAATTGATAAGTATAATTTTTTCTCTATATTATCAACAAACTTTTTAGCAGATTTTTGTAACATATTATTTTTCATTAAGCATAAGAAAGTTTCATAAAATTAATCTGAAAAAATAATTTCTAATTTTTCTTGATCTTTCAGTAATAACCCTCTTTGGCGAAGATTCTCCAAAAAGTCATCCGCACCTTGCAAATGATTTGTATTTAACAATTTATTTGTGGCATGTAAATCTAGCAATTCACCATCAAGTTCTTCGGCTGTGTAATCTTTTAAACCCGCCATAACTGCTTCAAATCTTTCTCTACGTTGCTTTTTACTGACTGGATATGCAGACATAACTTTTTCTCTACACATTCTCCACGACTTTCCTTTGCATAAATAGTCAGCCAAAGCAGCGCTGAGCACAGGGGCCTCAGCATCCTCAATAAACCAATCAAAGGAGGAAGGTAAAGACGCTAAACCAACAAAAATCTCAAAAAAGTCACCTGCAGAAAGAGGATGATTGTCGTTTCCTTCAACAGCAATAGCTGATTCTTGAAGCGATCTATGCAACTCGGGATGAACGCTCAATATTTGACTTTCTATATTTTCTAACCCACGAGAAAGTACTTGATTTACCTTCCCCAAAGCAAAAAATACTTCAGGACTTGGAGATACCAGTTTCCCATTTCGTAGATTTGAGATTTGAGAACTATGAACTCTCCCCAGATCCAAACATTCAGCCAAAGCAGGAAGAACTTTATGAGACCAGCCATTACGCTCATGCCATACATGCACTAGATGAGCCATCGCCCTTCTACCTGCAGTCAATTGGTCCCGAAAACTAGAGGTCACAAATCACATTCAAGATTGATAGATAGGCCTGATTAGGATCCTTATCGTATATTATATACACCAAGTAGACGGATCACTAATGGTTTCAAGTTTAATCGAGGCTTCGGCTCCATTAAAAAGACCAGTTGCTGCCGATAAAGCGATGGCTGCATCAAAGAAGCTCCAAGGGCATGTACCAAGAAGGGTTCACAACCAAAGGGCCAGAAGAAGATGGGGAACAGTCATATTCATGCTGACAATACATGCTCTAACAATATTTACCCTACAAGCTAAATTTTGGAGCTGGTTAGCATTCTCTGGATTTATTTTTTTATATTGGGTAACTGCTTGCTTGGGAGTCACTACAGGATATCATCGCCTTCTTTCTCATCGTTCTTTTCAAGTTCCAAAGTGGCTTGAACGATTTTTTGCAACTTGTGGAGCATTAAGTTGCCAACATGGACCAATTGATTGGGTTGGTCTTCATAGGCATCATCATACTTTTTCCGATACTGAAGCTGATCATCATGACAGTAATAAAGGGTTTTGGTGGAGTCACATGGGATGGATGTTTGAAGATGTACCTGCGATGAAAGCTGTTCCAAGACTCTCTGGCGATTTAATCAAGGATCCTTACTATCGATTCTTAAATAAAAATTTTTTACTTTTGCAATTACCCTTAGGCGCGACGCTTTATTTAATTGGCCAATCAGCTGGTGTTGGGGGATGGGCAATGGTTCTATGGGGAATCCCGCTAAGACTTGTTTTCGTTTATCACATCACGTGGCTCGTAAATTCAGCAACTCATTGCTGGGGAAGCATTGCCTATGAAAGTGGGGATAATTCAAAAAATAATAAATGGGTTGCGGCACTGACATTTGGAGAGGGATGGCACAATAATCATCATGCTTTCCCTAATTCAGCAAAACATGGACTTCAAAGAAACCAAATAGATTTAACTTGGCAACACATACGTTTTTTGAAAGCAATCGGATTAGCAAAAAAAATTCGACTCCCTATCGCATCGTAAGATTGTCAACAAGACTAAACAGTATTAATTTATTTTCGATCCATGGCTAAGAGAGTTCAAGTTGTTCTAAATGAAGACATCAAAAGTCTTGGTAAAGATGGTGACCTTGTTGAGGTAGCTCCAGGTTTTGCAAGAAACTTTTTATTGCCCAATAAAAAAGCATTGCCTGTAACTCCAACAGTTTTAAAACAAGTTGAATATAGAAGAGCTAAACAAGCGGAAAAAGAGGCTGCTAAAAAGCAAGAAGCAATTGATTTCCAAACAGCACTAACAACTATCGGAAGATTTACTGTTAAAAAACAAGTAGGAGAGGATGGAGTCTTATTTGGAACCGTTACAAATGGTGATGTAGCAGAAGCTGTAAAAGAAGCTACTAAAAAAGAAATAGATCGTCGTGACATTTCTGTCCCTGAAATCCATGGTGTTGGCAAATATAAAGTGCAAATCAAGCTTCATAGCGAAGTAAATGCTGAAATTAACCTTGAAGTTACAAGTTACTAATAGTTGCATCTTGGTCTGAACAAGCCAAAGTAGGTGTTCTTGGCTAACAAGCAATACATGATCAGCACCCCCTCATCAAATAACGGGGATTTTTCAAAACAAACTAGAGATTTTGGAGCCTTTAATAATTCCAAGATTGATAAACCTCGTTTTGAAGCTCAACCTGACCAAATACCACCACAAAATTTAGAGGCAGAAGAATCTGTTCTTGGTGGTATTTTGTTGGATCCTGATGCAATTGGACGCATAGCTGATTTATTACAAGCTGAGGCTTTTTATATATCTGCTCATCGAGAAATTTATCGAACTGCCTTAATGCTTCATAGCCAAGGCAAACCAACAGATTTAACAGCAATGAGTGCTTGGCTGGCAGATACAAATTCTTTAGAAAAAGTTGGAGGAAATAATCGATTAGTTGAACTAGTTGAGAGGGTTACCTCAACAGCATCAATAGAGCAAGTTGCTAAATTAGTTAGTGACAAATTTCTACGCAGACAATTAATCAAATCTGGAAATGATGTAATCAAATTAGGTTTTGATCAAAGTCTTCCCATGGAGGAAGCTATCGATCAAGCTGAGCAAAAGATTTTTGCAATTAGCCAAGAACAGCCATCCAAAGGTTTGACACCTACCGGGGAAATCCTCACAAGCACTTTTAATGAAATAGAAAGTAGATCTCTCGGCACATCAGTTGCAGGTATACCAGTCAATTTTTATGATCTAGATGCAATGACACAAGGACTTCAGAGAAGTGATCTGATAATTGTGGCTGGAAGACCAGCGATGGGAAAAACTTCAATTGTTTTGAATCTTGCTAAAAACGTAGCTCAACTTCATGACTTACCTGTTTGTGTATTTAGTCTTGAGATGAGTAAAGAGCAACTGACTTACAGATTGCTATCAAGTGAAGTAGGTATTGAAAGCAGTAGATTAAGAACTGGTCGTTTACAACAAGATGAATGGCCTCTGCTGGGGCAAGGGATTAATACTCTTGGGCAGTTACCCATATTTATAGACGACAAGCCAAATTCAAGTGTCCTTGAAATGAGGTCATTGTGCCGACGCTTAATGGCAGAGCAAGGTAAAGAACTTGGTCTTATTGTTATTGATTATCTACAACTCATGGAAGGTACTTCTCCTGATAATCGAGTTCAAGAAATCTCAAGAATTACTCGGGGTTTAAAAGGTATGGCAAGAGAGCTTAAAGTTCCAGTAATTGCGTTATCTCAATTGAGTAGAGGAGTTGAATCAAGAACCAATAAAAGGCCAATGCTTAGCGATCTGCGAGAATCTGGATCCATTGAGCAGGACGCTGACTTAGTACTAATGATTTATAGAGATGAATATTACAACCCAGAAACTACAGATAGAGGAATTACAGAAGTAATAGTGACAAAACACCGAAATGGACCTGTTGGAACAGTTAAATTACTATTTGAACCACAATTCACCAGATTTAGAAATCTTGCTGCTTAATTTTTTAAAAAAGTAATTCTCAATTGATGATTAATAAACAATCTTCAAATGAAAGTTTTGATGTAATCGTTGTAGGCGGTGGCCATGCAGGTTGCGAAGCAGCGCTGACTTCAGCAAGACTAGGATTGAATACAGCTTTGTTTACCCTCAATTTAGATCGTATTGCATGGCAACCATGTAACCCTGCAGTCGGAGGACCAGCGAAAAGTCAATTAGTGCATGAAGTCGATGCGCTTGGCGGAATAATTGGAAAATTAGCCGATTTAACTGCTGTTCAAAAAAGAGTTCTCAATGCAAGCAGGGGTCCTGCAGTTAGAGCATTAAGAGCACAAACAGATAAGCGCTTATATGCAAATGAAATGCTAAAAATCCTTCAAAATACGAAAAATTTGAAGATTAGAGAGGCAATGGTTACTGGGTTAGAAATTGAATATTATTCAAACAGTTTGAAAAAAGACAAATCAGAAATTCAAGAGAGAATTGGATATATAAAAGGAATTAAAACCTATTTTGGAAGCGTTTTTCATGGAAAAGCAGTTGTACTTACAACAGGAACTTTTTTAGGCGGCAGAATATGGATTGGTAATCAATCTATGAGTGCTGGTCGTGCAGGAGAGCAAGCCTCAGAAGGTTTAACGGAAGAATTGCAAAAATTAGGCTTTATCACTGATCGTTTAAAAACAGGAACCCCTGCTCGGGTTGATAGGCGAAGTATTAATTTTGATTCTCTAGAAGAGCAAGTTAGCGATGCTTCAGATAAATTCTTTTCTTTTGATCCACTTTCCTGGCAAAGCGGGGAACAAATGAGTTGTCACATAACTCGAACAACAAAAGAAACTCACAAACTTATTAGAAATAATCTTCATTTAACCCCTATTTATGGAGGTTTTATAGATAGTAAAGGTCCCAGATATTGCCCTTCAATTGAAGATAAAATTGTACGTTTTGCCGATAAAGATTCACACCAAATTTTCTTGGAACCCGAAGGAAGAGAAACTCCAGAAATCTATGTACAAGGTTTCTCTACCGGACTGCCCGAAAACTTGCAACTAGAACTTTTGCGAACTCTTCCTGGTTTAGAAAATTGCATAATGCTTAGACCTGCTTATGCAGTGGAATATGATTACATACCTGCCACTCAATTAGAGGCAACATTAGAAACAAAAAAAATAAGAGGCCTTTTTAGTGCAGGGCAACTTAATGGAACAACTGGATATGAAGAAGCTGCTGCTCAAGGTTTAGTAGCAGGTTTAAATGCTGCAAGATTAATCAACAATGAAGATGCAATTATTTTTGCAAGAGAAAGTAGTTATATAGGAACTATGATTGATGATTTAGTTACAAAAGACTTAAAAGAGCCATATCGAGTATTAACTAGTCGAAGTGAATATAGATTAATACTTAGAGGTGATAATGCTGATAGAAGGTTAACTCACATAGGTTATAAATTAGGTTTAATTGATCAAAGAAGATGGGAAATTTTTAATAACAAACAAAAATTGATAGATCAAGAGAAATCAAGGTTAGAAAAAGAGCGAATTAAAGAAAATGATAAGTGTGCAAAAGATATATATTCTTCAACAGGAACACCAGTCAAAGGTTCTATAACCTTGGCAAACTTTCTAAGAAGAACAAATATTCATTATAAGGACTTAAGCAACTATAATCTAACTAATAAAAATATACCTTTAGATGTTCAAGAAGGAGTTGAAATAGATATCAAATATAGTGGTTATTTAGAAAGACAGAAAGCTCAAATAAATCAATTAAAACAACAAAGTAAAAAAATATTACCTAGAAATCTAAATTATAATGAAATAAAAACACTATCTAAAGAAGCTAGAGAAAAATTGACCATTTCTCAACCCAAAAGCCTTGGGCACGCTGCGCAACTTCCAGGCGTAAGCAAAGCTGATCTCACAGCACTTCTTGTATGGTTAAAGATAGAGCAAATGAAAAAAACTGACAGCAAGGAACCTCTTCATATCAAAAGCTAATTCTCGTGAAATCAAAACAATCTCAATTATCTTCACCAGAAGTAATTTGGCAAGCATCAAAGGAAAATGTTCTTTCAGGAAAAGGAAATAATAATCTCTCTGGACCATGGCAATTAATGCTCTTAGGAGATGGCAGTCCGACAAGACATCTCAAACTATTAACAGGTCATGAAGTCGCTATCAAGGTTATCTCAATGGCTAGGGAAAAAAATATTGAAAATGGAGCGCCAGAAGAAGTCCATGAGCTAGAACCACCTTTGCTAAGAAGACAAGTATGGCTGACATGTGGCGATTTAACTCTGGCATGGGCTGAAAGCTGGTGGAATTATCAAGAGGCAGAAAAACATCTACGAAATAAAAATCAGCCAATCTGGAGAAGCCTTACCCAAGGACGTTCTGAGCTTTTTAGAGAGGTAGATGGATTGGCATTAGTAAATGCAAATTGGCTGAAATCAGAATTTCAAGAAGATGGCCCTTTCTGGAGCAGACACTATCGATTTTTTCGTCAACAAAAAGAATTAACTGTAATTAGAGAAGTTTTCAGCCCTAAAATAGAAAAATGGCTAGGACCAATACCAAGAAGGGCTGTTTAATAAAAACTAGTATTTTCTTCTACTAGATCTTGGAATATTTCTTCTGTTAGATTGATCAACTTCAGAAGATTCGCTTGAATTCTGTTCATTTTCTTTAATCAAAATATCTTTTCTTTCCCATTTGTTTAATTTAAAAGATTGATCATCTGGCCATTCATCCATTTCATTGGGGTTAGTTGTTTGTTTGTCAATTTGCTGAGGTAAGGCTTTAGGAGCTCTCAATGAAATAGCTCCTAAAGGCCTTTTTGCATGCTTTATGTTTTCTTGCAAAAGATCATCATCTAATTCTTCATTATCCAACCAATCTTCATCATCCTCAAAAAACCAATCAATTTTTTCTTCCATCCATCGACCAACCTTTTCAAAATTTGGAGCAGTAGTTTGATCCTGCCACCTTCGCCTTTTTTGACCAGGGCGGTTCCCTGAAACTCCATCCACTACTTGTTTACCAGTTTCTATCCATTTATCCATTCGGCGATCAAGCGGGTCTCGAGATCGCTGCCGACTTTGATTGCGATTTTTATATGAGCTCATCCCTTAAATTTAACGCTTTTAAACCAACTAATAAAAGACCTTAATAATGAAATTTTTTAAAAATTTCGACAAAAGCCAATAAAAATGCAAATTGTTTATTGAATATCAGAAAAAGGTTCATAAATAAGCAAACATTTTTCATCCCATCGGCCTCCAAAAAAATTATCACAACATCTTCTACATGCAGCTCCTTTGACAATACGTCTATAAGGAAAACTTTTTTTACATGAAGGACAAATTGCCTTCCATTTAGGAAGTTTTTTTAATATTGGGAAAGAATGTCGAACTGTTACCTTGAAATCAGTTTGAGAGGAATTGATCTCTTCCATGCGCTTGCGAAAATTAGGTCCATGTCCCTCTTCAATATTCAAAACAAGATCGATCCAGGCATGAATCATTTCGTGACATAAGGTGCTCATTAATGCTTTTTCAGGAAGATTCTCAAGTATTGGTTTAGATAAAATTATTTGACCAGATTTCATTCCAAAAAAATTAGTTTTACGTCTATACATGCCTGCCGTAGTTCGCATCCGACCATCACTCCATCGAATAGAGACTCTGGGAACTTCGTTCTCAAACAAAGAATTCTGAAAATGCTGTCTGTTGAATTTAAGAAATAATGGCAAAACAGGTATTAAAGACATTGATGCAGAAAACTCATTGGCTTTATTATTCCGATAACATTCTGTCTGACTATCAATAACAAACAAGCTAACCTCTTAGCTAGTAAGTCAGAATCTCTAATTAAACCGAGTTAAACACATGGATAGTGCTCTTATCAAAGCAATTGGATTAAAAGCTCTCTTAGTTGGAGTTGGTGCACTTCTCCTTTTTTGGACCTTTAATGCAATTAAACTTGTCATAAGTGCTAGAGGTATCAATCCTCTTGTAAAAAGATTTTTTGATCAAATTGCGGCTGGTCGAATAGATGGTGCATATAGACTCACTACAAAAGCTTATAAACAACATGTAAACAGACAAGACTTCATCAAATTTTTGGGCAGCTTGCAATTAAATAGATATAGAAATTTAAAGTCAGGGCGTCCAAGAATAGAAGATAATCAAATAATGCTAACGCTAAATTTGAAATCAGAAGACAAGAAAAATGAAATGCCACTTGACTTTACTTTTATTAAAATTGAAGAGAGCTGGCAAATCGATCGGATTGCTAAAGCAAATAGATAATCACAAAAATGTTATAAGTGAAATCAAACCTCAATCAATATTCTGAACGTGCCAAAGAGCTGAGAGCTTTAATTAATAAAGCAAATCACTCTTACTATGTATTAGATTCGCCAAAAATAGCAGATTCTATTTATGATCAGTTATATAGAGAATTAATTGAAATTGAAAATAATAATCCATCATTGATAACAGTTGATAGTCCATCTCAAAGATTGGGTGGTATCCCATCTAAGGGATTTAAAAGTATCTATCACAATATTCCTCTTTTAAGTTTAGACAATGCTTTCAATATTGACGAATTAAAAGCATGGTATTCAAAAGTAATTAAATTAATTGGGACAGAAGATAAAAGCACTAAAGAAATTAAAAAACCTGAATTAATATGTGAATTAAAAATTGATGGTAATGCAATTTCACTTCGCTATGAAAAAGGAATTTTAATTAGTGGTGCCACCAGAGGAGACGGAGAAACTGGAGAAGATATCACGTCAAACATCCGAACAATTTCATCAATACCTCTGCGCTTATTATTAAACAATCCACCTCCTTGGATTGAAATCAGAGGCGAAGCGTTCATGCCAAATGAAATATTTAATAAACTCAATCTCGAACGAAAAAAAACGAATCAATCACTATTTGCTAATCCTAGAAACTCATGTGCAGGAACATTAAGACAATTAGATTCAAAAATAGTTGCATCTAGAAAACTTGACTTCTTCGCTTATAGTGTTCATTTACCAGAAAATTGGGAGCCTATTGATAGTAATTTAAAAAAACCAATATCCCAATCTGAAGCAATTAAATTTTTAAAAAATATTGGTTTTAAAGTAAATACTACCTCTGAAATTAAAAAAGATTTAAACGGAGCAAATAAATATTATAAATACTGGAAAATTAAAAAAGATTCTTTAGATTATGCAACGGATGGAATAGTTGTAAAAATTGATCAATTTAATATTCAAAAAAATTTAGGGTCAACTAATAAAGCTCCAAGATGGGCAATTGCAGTTAAATATCCAGCAGAAGAGAAAGCAACTAAATTAAAAAAGTTAATTTTCCAAATAGGACGTAGTGGTGCTGTTACGCCTGTAGCAGAGTTTGAGAAAATAGAGCTAGCAGGAACATCTGTCAACAGAGCAACCCTTCATAACGCAAAAAGACTTACTATATTAGATCTTCATTATGGAGATACAATAGTTGTTCGTAAAGCTGGGGAAATTATTCCTGAGGTAATACGAGTTATCAAAGAATTTAGAAAAGTTGATAGTGAATTAGTTCAACTACCACTTAATTGTCCAGAATGTCATTCAAAATTAGTGCAAGAATCTAATGAGGCAATAACAAAATGTATGAATCCTAAATGCCCTGCGAAAATAAGAGGAATTTTACTTCATTGGGTAAGTAAAGGGTCTATGAATATAGAGGGATTGGGTGAAAAGATTATTAATCAACTAGTAAATATAGGATATGTGAAATCAATCCCAGATTTATACAAAATTAAAATTAATTCACTGTTAAGTCTCGAGAGATTTGGTAAAAAATCTGCAAATAATTTACTTAAAGAAATCAATGAGTCTAAAAACAAAAATTGGCATAAACAACTATACGGTTTAGGGATACCACATATAGGAGAGGCAAATGCTAAATCTCTCTCTAAAAACTTTCTAAGTATAGAGGAACTTATGATGACTGCAAAAGAATCTCCTGAAAATATCTCTAATATATATGGATTTGGGAGCGAGATTACAGATGCAATAATTAAATGGTTTGAAGATCCTGATAATCAAAATTTGATTAAAGAATTAAAATCTCTAGGGTTCTCTCTTAAAGACAATCTAGAGTCAAAAGAAATGAATTTAAAAGATAATTCCAAGCAGATAAATATTTTGAACAATAAGATTTTTGTCTTAACAGGAACTTTGGATTCACTTACAAGAGATGAAGCAAAAGAATTGATAGAAAGTGCTGGAGGAAAAATCAGCTCCTCAATTAGTAAAAAAACTGATTTCTTGTTATCAGGAGAAAAAGCGGGGAGTAAATTAAAAAAAGCAGAAGAGCTTGGAGTAAAAATAATTAACGAAAATGAATTTAGGCTATTATTATAAAAATTATTAGAAATTTAAAATGGATAAGAATCCAATCTTTTCTCTAATCAAAACAGAATGCGGACGTGCAAAATATGAGGTGCTAGCTTCTAAAAAAGGTATATTTAATCGAATAAGATTTTATTGGTTTATCCTATTTGCAGCGATTGAAGATTGGAATTTAAAAGCTGATGATTAATCTAGTAATTGAGAGTCCTGATTGAGTTTTTTTGTTGAACGTAAAACTAAAATAACAACTAAAATAGTCGACAAAATACTAATTAAGCTCCAAATAAATGAACTAGTATCAGATCTTCCTGAGAGTACTTCGCCGAAATTTGAAACTTTGAGTGCTAAAGAACCTAAGCTGCAATATAAAATTGTGCCAGGTAATATACCAATCATTCCAAGAGTAAAATCACGAACTTTCACCTCACTCAAGCCATATGTAAAATTAAGTAAGCCAAATGGAAAAAGAGGAGAAAGTCTTGTGAGAAGAATGACTTTTAGACCCTCGCGTTTAACAGCTTTCTCCATGATTTGAACTTTTGGAAAATTTGAGACCTTTTTTTGAGCCCATGCTTTTAAAAAAGTTCTACCTAAATAAAAAGTTAGATGAGCTCCAATAAAAGCACCTACAAAAACAACCAAACTTCCAAGCCAGGTGCCATAAAGAAAGCCAGACAACATGGAAAGCCATGAGCCTGGCAACAAACAAGATACCCAAAAGACATAAACCAAAGCAAAAACTAAAATTCCAAAAGGGCTACTTAAAAAAGGAATGAAATTATTAATCAGAGGTTCTAAGTTATAAGACATAGTTTAAAGAGTTCAATCCAATCCCATTAGACGCTCTTTGACTAGGCGCACTTGCGCTTCTGACTCCGTTAAGTTTGCTCTGCATTCCTGAACAACCTCTTTGGGAGCTTTGTCAACAAAATTCTTATTTGCTAGACGTCCAGAAAGACTTTCTATTTCCTTTTGTGCTTTATTTAAATCTTTTTCAAGCCTTGTTCGTAAAGAAGCTATGTCTATCAATCCTTCAATAGGAAGAACGACTTCTAGCTCCCCACTTACGCCTGCTAAAGCTTTCATAGAAGGTAATGATTTTGCTTGCTCTGGAGATATAATTTGGACGTCCTTAGCCCTAGCCAAAACAGCAATATCATTAACGGATGTTTTTAGAGTATTTTGCAAAACTTCCTTACCAGAAATCAACATGACAGGAACTTTTTGAGAGGGCTTCAAACCGGCAACTGCTCGTAGATTGCGAATCA
The DNA here is from genome assembly GCF_059772445.1 of Prochlorococcus sp. G4PB17. Taxonomy (NCBI): domain Bacteria; kingdom Bacillati; phylum Cyanobacteriota; class Cyanophyceae; order Synechococcales; family Prochlorococcaceae; genus Prochlorococcus; species Prochlorococcus sp. G4PB17. The sequence continues at coordinate 1,300,109 of NZ_CM186288.1, forward strand.
ATCTGATAGATGCAAATAAATCAGAGAAAGAACTCTCTAAATCAATATTCAGGTCTTGTTCATTTAATTTTGGCCAAGGCTGCAAAGCTAGAAATTGATCTTCAGCGGAACCTGTTAATCCATGCCAAAGCTCCTCTGTCAAATGAGGCATGAGAGGATGAAGCATAATCAACAGATCACTTAAAACTTTGTATAAGACACTTTTCGCTATTTTTTGATCTAATAATTCATCGGGAGATAGGTTTGCTGCACTGTTCAATCGACGTTTAATTAGTTCTAAATACCAATCACAAAAATCATTCCAAGCAAATTCATATAATCCCTTAGCTGCCTCTCCTAAAGCATAATTTTCATATCGATGAGAAGTCTCACGGTTGACTCGAGCAAGTCTTGATAAAATCCACTTATCTGATAATTGCAACTTCGATAAATCATATTTCTCCAAATTTTTATAATCTTGATCCTCAAGATTGATGAGAGCAAATCTAGTTGCATTCCAAAGCTTGTTAGCAAAATTTCTAGAGGCCTCAACCGTAGCTGATGTTTGATTTTTGCGATCAAAGTCAAGACGTATATCTTGGCCCGCGCCTGCAACTTCACGAACAAGAGCAAACCTCAAAGCATCAGTTCCATACCTTTCTATTAGTAATAAAGGATCAATACCATTTCCCGCACTTTTACTCATCTTTCGATTTTGCTCATCTCTAACAAGTCCATGAATATAGACGTCAGAAAATGGCATCTTTTCCGTAAAGACTCCAGCCATCATTGTCATTCTTGCTACCCAAAAGAAAATAATGTCAAAGCCAGTAACCAGGGTATTTGTGGGATACCAACGTTGAAAATCAGGATGAGTTTCATCAGGCCAACCTAAGGTGGAAAAAGGCCATAATCCGCTAGAGAACCACGTATCTAGAACATCTTCATCTTGCTCAATTTTGACTGCATCTCCATATTGTTCTCGTGCTAATTTCTTAGCTTCATCTTCTGTTCGAGCGACAATATACGGTGTTTCATTAACAACTTTATTATCTGTTTGACTAATCACAAACCAAGCCGGAATGCGATGTCCCCACCATAATTGTCTACTAATACACCAATCTCTAATATCAGTTAACCAATCTCGATAAACTTTAGACCATCTATTAGGAATAAATTTAGGTTGTCCTTTCTCAAAAAATTCAGAACAACTATTTGCCAAAGTATCCATTTTGACAAACCACTGAGTTGAAAGCAATGGCTCTACTGGGACTTTACCTCTGTCAGAGAAAGGAACACTGTGTTTATAGGCTTCAATTTTGGTTAAGAGACCAATCTCCTTTAAAGCATCAATAACTGCTTGACGAGCTTCAAAACGATCCAAGCCTTCAAATTGACCTGCATTGTGATTCATTGTTCCTTTTTTAGTCATGACGGTTATTTGAGGTAAGTCATGTCTCTGACCTATCTCAAAATCATTAGGGTCATGAGCTGGAGTAACTTTGACACATCCAGTTCCAAAATCTTTATCTACATGAGGGTCTCCAATAATGGGAATAGTTCTGCCAACTATAGGCAAAGTAAGTTTCTCCCCTATGAGATCTTTATACCTTTCATCTGATGGGTTCACAGCAACTGCAACATCACCAAGCATCGTCTCAGGACGTGTAGTCGCTACCTCTAAGTAACTGATTTGTTTAGCACTTGATACAGATGATGTGACTAGCGGATATCTAAAATGCCAAAGATGTCCATCTACTTCCTTCATCTCAACTTCTAAATCACTCACAGCCGAACCAGAGGCAGGACACCAATTCACTAAATATTCTCCTCGATATATCAATCCCTTTTCATATAAACGAACAAATGCCTCAGAAACAGCTTTACTAAGACCCTCATCCAATGTAAATCTCTCTCTACTCCAGTCTACGGAATATCCCAAACGCTTTAATTGATCAACAATTCTTCCACCACTTTTTTCTTTCCACTCCCAAGCTCTTTCAAGAAAGGAAGCTCTACCAAGATCACGACGATTTTTGCCTTCTTCCTTAAGTTGTCTCTCTAAAATAGTTTGAACCGCAATTGAAGCATGGTCTGTCCCTGGAAGACAAAGAACATTATTTCCTTTTAAACGCTTATATCGGACAACTGTATCGATTAAGGCAGTATTAAAAGCATGCCCCATATGCAGACTACCTGTGACATTTGGAGGAGGAATAACTACGGAGAATGGTTCTCCGGGGGCTGATGGATCAGGTTTAAAAGCTCCTTTTTCGTCCCAAGCTTTCTGCCAGCGATTTTCAGTACCAACTGGATCATATGTTTTAGGAAGCCCTGAGGCTTCAGATAATTTTGTAGTTTTTGCCCGCTCTATCACAGAAAAAAAATGTGTTTAATTTAATTTACTCATTCCGGACAACAGTTTTACATCATTCTTGCTTTTCCTAAATTCAAATGTCACTTTTCACGTTCCAAGGAATCGAAACTATTGCATCATGCCTTTCCCATTCAGCAGAAGATAAAGAAACCTTTTCACTTAAACCAATCTTTTGTATGGCTTGAACTACCTCTTTATCAAGAATTCTCTTATCTCCATCCATTGGCATTATCAAAACTTGCGCTTCTGCAGGATCAGCCATCACATGTAATGATAAATCTTCTAAAGCTCTTTCAAAAAAAATTTTTCTCATTCGACTTGTTAAAGGAGAACCCATCGCTTGAGCAAACAATTCCAGACTTTCTTTGTCTCCAGAAAGCCCACAATTTAAACTTAACCAAATTAAAAATTTGACCCAGCTATCTACACTCCACAGTGGCAGAAAGCTATCTCGCCTACTATAAATTAATTCCAACAATGCGAACTCAAATACTTTTGCTTGAATTGAAGTGCGCGATATTTGTTCCATAGAAGACATTTTCTCCAACTACAGTCAAACTAGTGTTTATTGTTCATTATCTGTTTATTTGTCATGGATCTGAACGACCCTGAACTTGAGTTTTCCGATCTTGTTTACGCATATCAAAGCTGGGTAATCGCTGTAATCAACGATGAAAAATTGAATAGTAAGGAACAGTTACTTACAGAGGAAATATCAGATGATGCTTTAAATGCTATGAGATTCTTACCCGGTGAAGTAACTAGCGCAATAGAGACAAGTTTAGCTCGTGTGTATGAAGTGGATTCTGATGAGCTCTCTACGATCTTGTTTCCAGAAGAATAAAATCATTTCTCCATTTATTGGATGAAATTATTGAACTTTTGTAAGTTTTCTAAAGCCTGATCCACATGGAGAAGCTTCTGCCCCTTTTGGCGTGCTAATCAAAAATCCACCTCCACTTAAATCACCAAAATAATTCAGCTTAAGACCCTGAAAAAATTGGATTTGATCTTGGCGTGCATACAAAGTAATTCCATCAGCTCTAGCAAGTGGAACACCATCATTTTTTCCTGGCCTAATTCTGAGAAATTTCCAGCCTTCTCCACACTTATCATCCAATAAATCAATATGCATAACTCCTGGAGTGCCAGTAAAAGCAGCTTGCCTGTTTAACTCTGCTACTGCTGTTGCTGAAATTTTTAATCCAGATCCATTTTGCATAAATAAAGAATAATTTAGATGGGCGATCCAGGGTTCGAACCAGGGACATCCTGCTTGTAAGGCAGGCGCTCTACCGCTGAGCTAATCGCCCATACAACTTTTAGTCCTTGGACTAGTTCATGTACTTTATACCTCAAGCTGCTTTGTTGCTGAGAATTAATCATAATTAGATCAACGATTCAAAAAAAATCGTTTTCTGAGCTTAGTTACAGCTCTCTTTAAACAACAAGAAATGACAAAAACAAACCAAATAAACTCAGAAAAAAAAATCAATAAACTTCTTGACGTAGTTTCAGACCTTCGAGATCCAATCAATGGTTGTCCTTGGGATCTCAAGCAAACTCATCTTTCTTTGATCCCATATGTTCTAGAGGAAGCCTATGAAGTTGCTTACGCAATAAGAGAAGACAACCCTGATGAATTAAAAGAAGAGCTTGGAGATCTCTTATTACAAATAATTTTGCATGCTCAAATAGCAAAAGAAAAAAACTTATTTGATATGACAGATATCATTGACATAATCACTGAAAAGCTAATTCGAAGGCATCCACATGTATTCCAAAAAAAAGAAGTAATTAGTATAAAAGAAGTGGAGGAATCATGGGAAAAAATCAAGCATAAAGAAAGACCAATAAATAATTCACAAACTCCAATTAGTGACAGGTTAAAGTTAAAGATACGACCCCAGCCTGCAACGAGAGCAGCACTAATTATCTCTAAAAAAGCTTCAAAAAACGGATTCGAATGGGAAAAAAGTGATCAAATTTGGGATAAATTGTATGAAGAATTAGAAGAATTAAAAGATGCATTAAAAAAAGAAAAAACTTCTGAAGCTGAAGCTGAAATTGGAGACGTATTATTTACTTTGATAAATATTGCAAGGTGGCATAAAATATCTATAGAACAAGGATTAGCAAAAACTAATCAAAGATTCCTTGAACGATTTACGTATATAGAAAAAAATATAGAGGGCGAATTATATTCCCAACCAAAAAAGAAATTAAAGCGATACTGGGAATTAGCCAAGATTAATCTCAAACATTAATATTATAATTATGAATAATAAACTAAAAACAAGGTCAGGTTGGCTTGACGAGTATCATCAAGGTGTTAGATATGGACTACAGGGAAAATTAATACTAGAAGAGTCTAGTCCTTTTCAAAAAATTACCATATTCGAAAGCAAAAGGTATGGCAAAGCATTATTACTTGATGATTGTTGGATGACAGCTGAAAAGTCTGAAAAGTGGTATCACGAATGTCTTATTCATCCTGCTTTATGTTGTTCTAAGCAAATAGATAATATTTTAATCATTGGAGGAGGTGATGGGGGTAGTGCAAGAGAATGTTTAAAATATAAAAAGGTTAAGTCTATAGATTTAGTTGAAATCGATCTAAGAGTTATTGAATTAAGTAAAAAGTATTTACCTACTATCGGAGAAAAAGCATGGTCTGATTCAAGATTAAATTTAAAAATTAAGAATGGTATTGATTGGGTAAAACATACAAAAGATAATTCATATGATGTAATTGTTATTGATGGCGCAGATCCTATTGGACCCTCCAAAGAATTATTCAGCAATTCTTTTCTCACTGATTGCAAACGAATACTTAAACCAGGAGGGGTTTTTGCAACACAAAGTGAATCGCCAGAATCTTTTCAGAAACTTCACATAAATATTGTCAATGTTCTTCGTGAAATTTTTGACTACGCAGATCCAATGTATGGATCTGTATCGATATACCCAAGCGGTTTATGGAGCTGGACATTTGCATCTATGGAAAAGCCAAAATATATGCATCCAAAAAAAAGTCGAGTAGAAGAGATCTCCAAAAATTGTCAGATTTGGAGTGAGCGATGGCAACGAGGTGCATTTAACACTATTCCTGCATTCATGGAAAGGAAGCTCGCAAAAACATGACCAAATCCAATCTCAAAGATCTATCACTATTTAATAATGACGGTGCAATATTTATGGGTGCACAAAGAGGTATCGATCAATGCAGAGTATCGCTCTTAGGAGTTCCTTATGATGGAACTTGTTGCTTTAGACCTGGTGCAAGATTTGGTCCTTCTGCTATTAGGGAAGATAGTTATGGAATTGAAACATATTGTCCACAATTAAATTTAGATTTAGAGGATATAAGCTTTGCTGATGTTGGTTCATTAGATGTTCCCCTTGGAGATGCAAAGCTAACACTTGATTATATAAGAGATGCTATCGATATTTTACTTAAAAATAATTTAAAGCCTCTTATTATTGGCGGAGAACATTCAATAACAAGTGGGGTTATTAAATCAATAATTACTAATTATCCTGATTTAATTATGCTTCATTTAGATGCTCATGCAGACCTTAGGGATGAATGGTTAGGTAGTAAATTTAGCCATGCATGTACTATGAAAAGATGTTTAGAAATACTACCTAGCCAAAAGATCTTTCAAATAGGAATAAGAAGTGGAACAAAATCAGAATTTCTTGAAATGAATAATACCAAACGATTAATTCAACATAGTTTGGGAGAGAATGCAAAATCTTTAGAAGACGCTCTGAAAAGTTTTAAAGGAACGCCAATCTATCTATCTTTTGATTTAGACTGGTTTGATCCATCCATAATGCCAGGAACAGGCACTCCAGAGCCTGGAGGTTATTTCTGGGGAGATTTTGCAGCAATAATAGATGTGATTAAATCTCATAACTTAATTGGTGCTGATGTAGTCGAATTATCTCCCAAACTTGATAACACTGGTATTAGTAGCATCCTGGCTGCAAAAGTTATACGTTCATTAATTATGTTATTGGACAAATCTTCCTTAAAATTTTGAATTTAAATTCTCATTCAACTAGTACCTTTCCAAAATCGAGTTGTTGATGAACAAATTTTTCAGAAATCTTTGGGAAATTAGGTTGTTTTTTTATCCAATGACCACAAGAAACAAATGAAGATATCTCAGAATGTATTTTTATCTTTCTAAGTTTGCACCATAAGAATGAATCAAAATGACTTGAACCACACTGATTGCAACTCCTACAAGATCTTTTTGCAGTCATTAAGTCTTAACCCAAGACTCATAGAGTAGTAAAACTTTCCGGATCGAGCCACAAAGCATTAAATTTAGTTTTAGAAATACTTATAGGTTCACGTTATTACTTGTGAATTGCTTTTAACGTTTAACAAAAAATGAAATTACTGCAAACTCCTCTTTATCAAGAATGCAAAAAATTAGGCGGTAAAATGGTCCCTTTTGCAAATTGGGAAATGCCTGTTAGTTTTTCTGGATTAATAGAAGAACACAATGCAGTAAGAAAAAATGTTGGAATTTTCGACATATCTCATATGGGTGTTATCCAATTAAAAGGTAAAAATATCAAAAGCGCATTACAAAATTTAGTTCCTTCAGACGTGTTTCGAATAGGACCTGGTGAAGCGTGTTATACAGTTTTTTTAAAAGAAAATGGAGGAATTCAAGACGATCTAATAATTTATGATCAAGGAATCTTAGATACACAAGAAGAAAGTATAGTTCTAGTGATTAATGCTTCAAGAAAAGAGTCTGACATTGAATGGTTGAGTTTAAATCTGTCTAAAAAGGAAATCACAATATCCGAATTCATGCCAGAGGGTGCATTAATTGCCCTCCAAGGTCCAGAATCAATCCATACGTTTGAGAAAATTCTTCAAGAGCCTTTATTGAATTTGCCACGTTTTGGTCACAGAACTATTACTACTAAACTCGAAATAAGCAATTCAAAAGAATCAATTTTTATTGCTCGAACTGGTTATACAGGAGAGGAAGGTGTCGAATTTTTATCATCGCCAGACACAGCAAAGTCCATCTGGAAAAATCTAATTGAATCAGGAGTCACTCCATGCGGGCTTGGAGCAAGAGATACACTGCGATTAGAAGCTTCTATGCATCTATATGGCAACGATATCAACTTAGATACAACTCCCTTTGAAGCTGGCTTGGGTTGGTTAGTTCATTTAGAAATGCCCCATGATTTCATTGGTAGGAAAGCTCTAGAAAAGCAGGCCGCAGATGGAACGCGAAAAAAACTTGTTGGTATAAAAATCCAGGATAAAGGAATTGCAAGAAAAGGATATTCAGTTTTATACAACAACCAAACTGTTGGAATTGTAACAAGCGGAACTTGGTCTCCAACATTGAAAGAACCTATAGCTCTTGCCTATGTGCCAAGCGAAATTGCAAAAGTAAATACTCAATTAGAAGTAGAAATTAGAGGGAAACGACATCCTGCGATAATCGTAAAAAAACCTTTCTATCGAAAAGATTTTTGAGCAAGTAGAAACTGTGTTGTGCATAAAAGCCGGTCTTTGTGGGAAACTCATTACTCATGATGATTGAGAGTTTCATGCGCGATAAGACTTGTGGAGAAATACGAGCTTCCGCAATAGGCGCAAATATTCAACTATGTGGTTGGGTAGATCGCAGAAGGGATCATGGCGGAGTAATTTTTATTGATCTAAGAGACCGCTCTGGAACGCTTCAAATCACAGTTGATCCCGATCAAGGGGCGGATCTTTTTAGCCTTGCTGAAAGTCTAAGAAATGAGACTGTTCTTCAAATCAATGGATTAGTAAGAGCAAGGCCTGAAGAAGCTATTAATACTAAAATCTCAACCGGTGAAGTAGAAGTCTTAGCTAAAAATATAAAAATTCTCAATCCTGTAACTACTACACTCCCCTTTTCCGTTTCAATTCATGATGAGGAGAGTATTAAAGAAGAAATCAGGCTAAGGCATAGATATTTAGATCTTAGAAGAGAGAGGATGAATAATAATCTGCGATTGAGACATAACACTGTCAAAGCCGCTAGAAGTTTTCTTGAAAATGAAGGATTTATAGAAGTTGAAACACCTATCTTGACTCGATCAACTCCTGAAGGAGCCAGAGATTACTTAGTCCCCTCACGTGTATGTGGTGGCGAGTTTTTTGCTTTACCGCAATCCCCACAATTATTCAAACAATTGTTGATGGTTGGTGGAGTTGAACGTTATTACCAAGTCGCACGTTGTTTTCGTGATGAAGATTTACGCGCAGACAGGCAACCAGAATTTACGCAATTAGATATTGAAATGAGTTTTATGGAGGAAAAAGAGATCATTGAATTAAATGAAAAATTAATCGTAACCATATGGAAAAAAATTCAAGGGATTGATCTCCAAACTCCATTTCCAAGAATGACTTGGCAAGAAGCTATGGATCGCTTTGGAACTGACAGACCTGATACTCGATATGGAATGGAACTTGTCAACACAAGTGATTTATTTTCGAAAAGTGGGTTTAAAGTTTTTTCAAATGCTATTTCCTCTGGTGGCTGCGTTAAGTGCATTACCATTGAGGATGGCAATAGTTTAATTAGTAATGTCAGAATAAAACCAGGTGGAGATATTTTTAGTGAAGCCCAAAAGGCTGGGGCTGGTGGACTGGCATTTATCAGAGTTCGAGATAATGAAGAAGTCGATACTATTGGAGCCATAAAAGATAATTTAACTACCTCGCAAATAAAAGAACTCTTATTAAAAACCCAAGCTAAACCTGGTGATCTAATCCTTTTTGGTGCAGGGCCCACAAACATTGTTAATAGAACTTTAGATAGAATTCGTCAATTTATTGCGAAAGATCTACAAATAATCTCAGACAACGAATTAAAAGCTCAATGGAATTTTCTTTGGGTGACTGATTTTCCTATGTTTGAATTCAATTCTGATGAAAATCGACTAGAAGCAATTCATCATCCTTTCTGCGCTCCTAAGCCTGAAGATATTGGTGAATCAGAAAGCTTATGGAAAGACAAATTACCCAATTCAAATGCTCAAGCGTATGATCTAGTTCTTAATGGATTAGAAATTGGTGGAGGATCTTTAAGAATTCACAACTCAGAACTTCAAAAAACCGTACTAGAAGTAATTGGTCTATCTAAAAATGAAGCAGAAGAGCAATTTGGTTTTTTAATTGATGCACTTTCAATGGGTGCTCCTCCACATGGCGGGATTGCATTTGGACTCGACAGAATAGTTATGCTCTTATCCAATGAAGATTCAATTAGAGATACTATTGCTTTTCCAAAAACACAACAAGCTCGGTGTTCCATGGCGAAAGCCCCTGCAAACGTTGAAAACAAACAATTAGAAGACCTCCATATAGCTTCTACTTGGATAGATCCTGATTGAATTGATAGAAATTAGCGGTAAACACATTATCGTAAAGAGAAAATATGTTAATTTCTTGGCGTTTACCTAGATCAAGGTAGCTTAAAGAATGATTGAAAAGTAAATGGCAAAATTTGTTTTCGTCACTGGTGGTGTAGTTTCAAGCATTGGCAAAGGAATTGTTGCCGCAAGTCTTGGCAGACTACTTAAATCAAAAGGGTACAGTGTTTCGATTTTGAAGCTTGACCCATATTTAAATGTTGATCCTGGGACCATGAGCCCTTTTCAACATGGAGAGGTTTTTGTAACTGAAGACGGGGCTGAAACTGATTTAGACCTTGGGCATTATGAGCGTTTTACCGATACGGCAATGTCAAGATTAAACAGCGTCACGACAGGTTCCATTTATCAAGCTGTTATTAATAAAGAAAGAAGAGGTGACTATGACGGAAGAACAGTTCAAGTCATCCCCCACATCACCCGTGAAATTCGCGAAAGAATTAAGCGTGTAGCAGACAATAGTAGTGCAGATGTAGTGATATCAGAAATTGGAGGAACAGTTGGAGATATTGAATCTCTACCTTTTCTAGAAGCAATAAGAGAATTTAAAGGGGATGTAAAAAGAAACGATGTTGTTTATATTCACGTCACATTATTACCTTACATAGGGACCTCTGGAGAAATTAAAACCAAGCCAACACAGCACTCAGTAAAAGAATTACGTTCTATAGGTATTCAGCCAGATATTTTAGTTTGTCGCAGTGATAGGCCCATTAATGATGATTTAAAAAATAAAATAGGGGGTTTCTGTGGAGTTAACTCTGATGCGGTCATAGCATCCCTTGATGCTGACAGTATTTACTCAGTACCATTAGCACTAAAAGATGAGGGACTTTGCAAGGAAGTATTAGATTGCTTGGATCTGACTGATCATGAAAGTGATTTAAAAGACTGGGAACGATTAGTCCATAAATTGCGCAATCCAGGACCTTCTGTCAAAGTTGCATTAGTTGGCAAATATGTACAATTAAATGATGCCTACTTATCAGTAGTCGAAGCATTACGTCACGCATGTATCTCGCAAGATGCATCTTTAGATCTTCACTGGATCAATGCGGAGAACATAGAATCACAGGGAGCTGAAAAACTACTTCAGGGAATGGACGCTGTTGTCGTTCCAGGAGGTTTTGGTAATCGTGGCGTCAATGGAAAAATAGCTGCTATTAGATGGGCAAGGGAGCAAAGAGTACCTTTTCTTGGACTTTGCTTAGGTATGCAATGCGCTGTAATTGAGTGGGCTCGCAATATAGCTGGTTTAGAAGATGCATCTAGTGCAGAACTAAATCCGAATTCAAAACACCCTGTAATTCACTTGCTTCCAGAACAACAAGACGTGGTTGATCTAGGTGGAACAATGAGATTAGGAGTATATCCTTGTAGACTTCAAACGAACACAACCGGACAAAGTTTATACAACGAAGAAGTTGTTTACGAAAGGCATAGACATCGTTATGAGTTCAATAATTCATATAGGACTCTCCTAATGGAATCTGGTTATGTAATTAGTGGCACTTCACCTGATGGTAGGTTGGTAGAACTAATAGAATTAAAAAATCATCCTTTTTTTATTGCATGTCAATATCATCCAGAATTTCTCTCTAGGCCAGGGAAACCACACCCTTTATTTAGTGGCTTGATACAAGCGGCACAATTACGCGTACCATCCTCACCAAATGAGGCATTCAATCCAAAATCAAAAATTATTGAAAAAAAATCTATAGAACAGCAATAAATGGAACCATCTCTACCAGTAGTGGAATGTTTTCATTCTCTACAAGGAGAAGGAGAACATGCTGGTAGAAGCGCATACTTCATTAGATTAGCTAGTTGTAAAGTTGGCTGTCCTTGGTGTGATACGAAACATTCATGGAATTCCGAACTTCACCCACAAAAAAGTTTGATAGATTTATCAATTAACACAGCTAAAGCCCAAAAAGAAGGTGCAGCTTTTGTTGTAATCACTGGAGGTGAGCCATTACATCATAATTTAGATCATCTATGCAGAGAAATTAGAAAGTCTACACTCAACCCAGAGAAAAAATCTATTCCAATTCATCTCGAAACCAGTGGCGTAGATAGATTAAGTGGCAACCCAGATTGGATAACATTATCTCCCAAACGGCATTCTCCTCCACGTCTTGATAATCTCTTGTCGTGCCAGGAATTAAAAGTTGTTATACAGAACGCTGAAGATTTACTTTTTGCTAAAAAAATGAATAATTTAATAAAAAATAATGGAAACATTAAACCTCAATTGTTTTTACAAGCAGGATGGGACAATGAAGAGGGGCAAACACTCGCAATTAAGTTTGTAAAAAATAATCCTGATTGGAGATTAAGTATGCAAACTCACAAATGGCTAGGTGTACTCTAACCATCTAGATAAATGAGATTTTGCCTCATTGGATTAAAAAAAAATAATGATTAAACAGACAACAATTGCATTACTTTCCGGAGGAATTGATTCGGCTACAGCTGCTTGTATCGCGATAGAAGCTGGGCAAAAAGTAATTGGTTTATCATTTAATTATGGCCAACGACATTTGAAAGAATTACAAGCAGCAGCTGATTTAGCAAAAGATTTAAATCTTGAAGATCATATAACAATCAAGATTGATTTATCTTCCTGGGGTGGGTCCTCCTTAACCGACACGTCACAAAAAATACCCACTAAAGGCATACAAAAAAATACCATTCCTAACACTTACGTTCCAGGTAGAAACACAATCTTTGTTGCTATTGGGTTGAGTCTTGCAGAGGCTCGTGGTGCAAATCGAATAGCATTAGGTATTAATGCAATGGATTATTCTGGATATCCAGACTGTAGACCGGATTATTTAAAGGCATATCAAGAATTAGCCAACTTATCCAGCAGAGTAGGGCGCGAAGGGAAAGGTATAAAACTGTGGGCTCCACTACTGAATTGGGAAAAAACAACAATCTTTAAAGAGGCATTACGCTTACAAATTCCTGTAGAAAAAACATGGAGTTGCTATAAAGGTGAAAGTCAACCGTGTGGTAAGTGTGATAGTTGTCGTATTAGAGATAGAGCATTAAAAGAAATAGGTCGCGAAGATCTATGTAATCAAGATATCTAGTGAATAAGATTAAACGACAACTATGTCAGTGGCAATCACCTGAGCTAGTAGCTCACAAATTGATTCAAGAATGGGGAGAGGCTGGATTTATATGGCTTGATGGTGATGGGAGTGATTTAGGTCGATGGGTTACTTTGGGAATTAATCCTTTAAAGCAGTTTTGTTCTAGAGAATTAGGAATTTCAAAAACAAATTCAAATCCTTTTAAAATTTTACGCGAATTACCACCAGGACATTGGACTGGTTGGCTGAGTTATGAAGCTGCATCTTGGACAGAACCACAAAATCCTTGGAAAGCAAGTTCTATGGCAACTTTATGGATAGCCTCCCATGACCCTATATTAAAATTTGATCTGCAAAAGCAAGAGCTATGGCTAGAGGGCCATGATCAAAAACGCCTATCAATAATGAAGAATTTTCTAAATAGCACTTTTCATAAAAAGCTTTCTAAAACAGACACTGAAACGACAGAACAAACAAAATGCCAGCATCAAATCCCCCTAGGATCCTGGGAATGGAAGTTAACAAGTCAAGAATATTCTGAAAGAGTTGATGAGATCAAAAAATGGATTGCCAACGGTGATATTTTCCAAGCTAATCTAACCACCTCTTGCCAAGCCCCATTGCCAGAATCCATGCGTCCAATAGACGTATACTCAAAACTAAAAAAATACTCTCCTGCACCATTTTCAGGAGTAATTATCGGAGATCAATTAGCAAAAGGAGAAGCTATTATATCCAGTTCACCAGAACGATTTCTGAAAGTTTTACCAAGTGGTGAGGTAGAAACAAGACCAATCAAAGGAACTAGACCCAGAGACAAAGATCCAGAAAAAGATGCTGATTGGGCAGCAGATCTTATTTGTAGCACAAAAGATCATGCAGAGAATGTGATGATTGTAGATTTACTAAGAAATGATCTTGGAAGAGTATGCCAACCTGGTTCAATTAAAGTCCCTCATCTACTTGTTTTAGAGAGCTATTCTCAAGTTCATCATCTAACTTCAGTAGTTAAAGGTACGCTAAATACAAATAAAACATGGGTTGACTTACTTGAAGCCTGCTGGCCAGGTGGATCAATAACAGGAGCGCCCAAGCTTAGAGCGTGTAAAAGATTGTATGAACTTGAACCAACAGCGAGAGGTCCTTATTGTGGATCAATATTAAATATCAATTGGAATGGAGTCTTTGATAGTAATATTCTAATTCGATCCTTAATGATAAAAGAATACTCCATCACTGCTCATGCTGGGTGTGGGGTTGTTGCAGATTCAGATAGTCAAAAAGAAGCTGAAGAAATGAATTGGAAATTAATGCCACTTTTACAAGCATTAACATGATTAAAAGTAAAAGAAAAAAATTAGGCTGGATTAATGGTCACTGGGGAATCTTCAAAGATTTAAAAGTACCAATTAATGATAGAGGACTAAACTTTGCGGATGGCATCTTTGAAACGATTTTAATTTTGAATGGCATTCCGCAGCTTCTAGATGAGCATTTAAATAGATGGGAAAAAAGTGCAATTATCTTAGGAATGAATTCCCCACCATCAAAAAAATGGTTGATTTCACTCATTGAAGATGGCATTAATCGAACAAAATTAAATAACATCGATGGAGTCATTAGAATTAATTGGACAAGAGGAGAATCCGGGCAACGTGGAATTGATATAAATCACACAAGCCATCATAATTTTTGGTTGGAAATAGATTCTTATCAACCAAATTTTGAATCTATATCTACAATGATTAGTCAAACTGAAAGAAGAAATTCTTTTAGCCGTTTAAGTCATTGTAAAACATTTTCTTATAGTCAAGGAATTCAAGCACGCTTAGAAGCAAAAAATGCAGGCTTTAATGACGCAATATTATTAAATAGTCAAGGTGAAATATGTTGCTCCACTACAGCAAATATATTAGTAAAAAGAGCAAATCATTGGTTGACCCCACCATCTAATAGTGGTTGTCTACCTGGCATAATGCGTCAACGAGGAATTGATTTAAATATAATAAAAGAGAACATCATTGAGACAATACCTCAAGATAATGATGAATGGTTCCTAATTAATAGTTTGAGTTGTCGGCCAATTAAACAGATAAATAAAAAAAAGTTGAGGGTCATAACAAACCCTAAAGACTTTTGGCTAAACCTATTGAAATCTACAGAGAGTGATTGACGCTTTTAACTAGATTGGAATTGGGAACGTAACATCAGCAGGTGGAGGAGAACAAGCCTCTACTTGGAAATCAACAACAGACCCTATTACAACGATAGAGGGAGAGATGAAATTTTCGGCTTCTACTCGATCAAAAAGAGTCTCTAATGTTGACTTTATGAAGCGTTGTCCAACAACAGTTCCCTGCTGAATTACAGCTGCAGGTGTGGTTGGATTCATTCCCCCAGCAATTAATTCTGTAGAGATAAACTTTAAATTATAAACACCCATATATATGACTAATCCATCAGTAGATTGAGCTAGAGAGCGCCAATCAACTGCTGGACGCTTTTTATCAATTCCTTCATGTCCAGTCACAAAAGTTACTGAAGATCCAGCAAGCCTATGAGTAATAGGTATACCTAAATAAGCTGGAGCAGCGATGCCAGATGTAACTCCGGGTACAACTTGAACTGGCACACCTTTTTTAGCGAGATAGGCAGCTTCTTCCGCGCCTCGACCGAATAAGAATGGATCACCTCCTTTTAATCGGACTATGCAAGAACAACTCTTAGCTAAATCATAAAGAATATCATTCGTTTTTCTTTGAGGAACTGAATGGTGACCACGTCTCTTACCAACTGAGTGAAGTTGGCAGTTTGCAGATACTAAGTTAAGCAACTCAACTGGAACTAAAGAGTCGTATACAAGAGCATCACATTGCCTAATTAATCTTTGTGCTTTAACTGTTAACAAATCAGGGTCGCCAGGCCCTGCTCCCACCAGATAAACAGTACCAAGCTGCTCTGTGGTCATGGCAAGTTTCCTAAGATATTTATAAGACCTCGATGAATCATTTCAATTTCAAGCAAAGATTTGAGCTGTTTCCCTTTACTATCAATTTCGACATTTTTATTTGGGGTTAAAAAATAAGGAATAGGAAAATAGTTCTTTTCACCATACAAAATATCTTGGTTCCATCTGGTCCATGAATATAATGGAATGTCTAAGACATTTTCCAATGATTTTACGAAAACACTAGAGGTCTCTGAAGAAACAGGATGATGAATCAATGCAGGTTTATCAAAAGAACTATGATTATTTATCCAATCACCTATTAATGATAGCCATGGGTGAAAAGAACCTAAAAAAGGAAACAATTTAATATTTTTACCATCGTCCTGAAAACGTTTGAATATTTTTGGAACGTCATTACAGACATGAGTGCCAGGTAACAAAAACAGAGGAACCAATAACATTGATTTTTTACCAATCTCAACTTTAGGTGGCACTTCTTGAGTCAAAGCCTCTATAGAAACAGATCTATTCTTATATCTTTTTAATTGTTCTATTGTGGAAATGAGAGATGAATGAATTTCCCCACCTTTAGAGCCATGCACAAGTAAATGTAAATGATGATGAGTCTTCAGATCAGTTCTGTTCGGTAACAAAGACAACCCTTCACTAATACCTGTCAATGTATTACTAATTCCAGTTAACTCATCAAAAGCCAAATCATGACAAACTTTAGACGCTTCAGAACTAATAGTTTCATTTGAGGAGGAAGTCCTTGTTGGAATACTATCAAGAACCAAAGAAGCAAAAGATTTAAAAGTACTTTTCATCGAGACCTATTTGCAGTGCAAGAAGTATGGAAAATGCTCAAAAATCAAACAATTAGGAGCATTAAAGAAAAATGGAAGATAATACTAAAAAAAATTGAGACCAATTGAGACCGATCAATCAAAGCGATAATCTTGCTTTAGATTTTGATAAAATTAAAAAAATACTCAACGCAACGAACTTGCATACAAAACTAAACTTTCAAAACACACACACGAATGTCATATAAATACGAAGAATTTAAAACTTATTTAAGAAAAATAGGGAGTGGGCAATTTACAGGAAAAAGTCTAACTCGTGGAGAAACTAAAGCAGCTATCAAACTGATGCTGAAAGAAGAAGCAAGTGCAGCGCAAATTGGTGGTTTCATGATTGCACATAGAATTAGACGTCCTATCCCGGAAGAATTAGCCGGGATGATTGATGCATATATAGAGCTGGGACCAAAAATTCAATCACCCAGTAATCAACGTCAACCTATATTTTTTGGGATGCCTTTTGATGGTCGCAAAAAAACTGCTCCTCTATATCCTCTAACAACCTTACTATTACTAACGCAACAACAGCCTGTTATTTTGCATGGTGGTTCTCGCATGCCTGTGAAATACGGCGTTACTCATAACGAACTCTTTCAAGCCTTAGGATTAAATTTAACTGGTCTATCAATTTCTCAACTACAAAGTTTTTTCAACCATAACGAACTTGCTTTAATCCATCAGCCAGATCATTTTCCACTAGCTGAAAATTTAATACCTTATAGAGATCAAATAGGTAAACGACCACCGCTATCCAGTATGGAATTAATCTGGACATGTCATCAAGGAAAGCATCTACATATAAGTGGCTATGTTCATTCTCCAACTGAAGAAAGGCACTGGAAAACACTTGAGCTTATGGATGAAGAAAACGTAATTACTGTTAAAGGACTTGAAGGTGGGATCGATCTTTCAATAAGTCGTTCATCAACAATTGGTCATTATAAAAATCAAAATGGAACTAGAGCGGTTTATCATCCCAAAGACTTTGAATATTCGGGACAAGATCTTGAATGGACCAACATCGAAGACTGGCAGAGATTTGCTTTCCAAGCTCTTAATGGAGAGGGCCCGTTAATTAAAGCACTAGAATGGAATGCTGGTATTTACTTTTTTTATGCTGGCTTAAGTTCTGATATTAAAGTTGGAATCAATAAAGCAAAGGAAGTAATCAATTCAGGATATGCTTTAGAGCACTTAGAAAAATTAATCAAGTGGAGACAAGCAAATATTGATTCATAAGAGGACCTTTTAAAAAGCCATTCAATGCAAAGTTTTTGCCATTAAATAGCGTAAAAAATGAACACCTCCTATTTGAATTTCCTCAGGAGCAGTAATTGTCCATCCATGACGTAAAAGCAATTTATAGCTACATAAACTTGCCTCTGTTTTTAAATTTATAGGTCTATCTTTGAGAGTATCTTCTTCAATTTGATGTAATAAAGCTGTAGCGTGACCCTGTCGTGAAGAACGCCCTCGGCAATAAAGTAATGCTAAGCGATTAGTTGGATATCTCAAAGCAAATGCTTCAATCGTCTTATTAACACAACTCACCCAACCAACTCCTTCCTTAAGAGGTTTATCTAAAATCCCAGGGAGATAAGCCAAGGAAGACCAAGCATCAATCTGTTTTTGACTGTATAAGGATTTATCACAAGTTCGAATAGCATCTTCATAAACTTCTCTCAAAGCCATTTCATCGGAACTCTCACAAGGTCGCAAATATCGATTTAGACTGTGTCTACCTAAAGATGTCAAACTCACTGACAGTATGAGAGGGTGAATAAATTATGAGCTATTTGCTTTGAGAAGGCTAAAAATTCCCACACTTTTAGGAGCTTTCATAACACTTCTAGATGATCGATTAGGTGAAACTATTGTTTTACCTCTCTTACCTTTTTTATTAGAACAATTCACCACAAGCGCAACAACTCTCGGTTTTCTAACGGGAACTTATGCAATATCTCAGTTTGCTGCGGCCCCGCTAATTGGTGCCATGAGTGATCGTTTTGGACGTAAGCCTATCATGATCACATGTGTATCAGGTTCTGTAATTGGCATATGTTTATTTGCAATAACCGTGAGTCTAGATTGGGATAATTATTTACCTTTATGGGCCTCCACTTTACCTTTATCTTTACTATTTTTGGCAAGAATAATTGATGGCATAAGTGGAGGTACTGCATCTACTGCAACTACCATACTTGCAGATATATCAACTCCCGAAAATCGCGCAAAAACCTTTGGTTTGATTGGAGTAGCCTTTGGTTTGGGTTTTATTCTTGGGCCAGGATTAGGAACAGCCCTTGCTAAATTTAGTGTTACTTTACCGGTATGGGTCGCAAGCGGATTTGCAATATTTAATTTGATTTTTGTAATTTTATTTTTACCAGAAACACTACCTAAAAATAACAGAAATCTATTACCAAGAAAAAGAGATTTGAACCCAATTAGTCAGTTACTAATTGTATTTAAAAACCCCTTAGCTAGAAGACTTTGCTTATCATTTTTTATCTTCTTTATGGCATTTAATGGTTTTACAGCTGTTTTAGTCCTTTATTTAAAAGAAAAATTTGGATGGAGTCCTGAATTATGTAGTGCTGCTTTTATTGTAGTCGGAGTTATCGCGATGATTGTCCAAGGAGGACTCATCGGTCCTCTTGTAAAAAGATTTGGGGAATCGAGATTAACTTTTACTGGTATTGGATTTGTAATGGCAGGATGTATTCTTTTAACTCTCGCAAATACAGATACATCAATTCCTCTTGTATTCAGTGGCGTCGCAATACTTGCCATGGGAACTGGACTAGTAACACCTAGTTTGAGAGCATTAATTTCGAGAAGACTAAGTTCTATAGGTCAAGGAGCAGTATTAGGCAATCTGCAAGGGTTACAAAGTCTAGGAACTTTTCTTGGAGCAATAGCCGCAGGACGCTCATATGATCTTTTTGGACCGAGAAGTCCATTCTTTGTTACTATTTTGCTTCTATTAATTGTTATGTTTTTAATCTCAGGAAAAAGTCTTACCCAGAAAAAAGCAATTTCCTAGACTTATAGATGATCAAGATATTAAAATAAGAATTAAAAATTGAATAAATTTGTTGTAGATATGACTACTCTAAAAATCAATAATGAAAATTATATAAACCGTGAACTGAGTTGGATTGATTTCAATAAACGTGTTTTAGAACTTGCTATAGAAGAAGAAACGCCATTACTAGAAAAAATTAAATTCAGTTCAATATTTAGTAATAATTTAGATGAGTTTTTTATGGTTAGAGTCGCTTCATTAAAATCACAAGTAGAAGGTGGGATCTCAAAAAGAAGCCAAGACGGAAAATCTCCTGAAGAACAACTTATTGAAATTCGTAATTATTTAGATCCTATTTTAAAGACGCAGCAACATAAAACCAGACAATATATAAAAAAAGATTTTAAAAAAAATGATATATTTATACTTGAATATAATGAATTAAATGAAAGGCAAAAAGTTTGGATAGATAATTATTTTACAACTGCAATTTTTCCTATATTAACTCCCTTAGCAGTTGACCCTTCTCATCCATTCCCCTTTATAAGTAATCTTAGTTTAAATTTAGCTGCAATTATCGTCGATAGTGAATCAGATAAAGAACAATTTACGCGCATAAAAATTCCTAGGGAGAGTATTTCTAGATTTATAAGTATTCCAATTGAACTTCATGAGAATGAATCAACAAAATACACAGGAATTGCCATTGAAGAAATCATTGCAAATAACCTATCCATGCTTTTCCCTGGAATGGGTGTTAAAGAATATTCGTTCTTTCGTGTTACGAGAGACGCAGATCTAGAGCTGCGCGACATTGAAGCTGATGATTTAATGAGTGCGTTAGAAAAAGGTCTACGCAAGCGGCGCAAAGGAGGTGAGGTGGTGAGGCTAGAAGTCTCCACAAATACGCCATCAGTAATTCTTGAGCTTTTACAAGAAGGGATGAATATTGACAAGGAAAATTTATATCAAATTGAAGGGTTCCTAGCATTAGATGAATTAATAGAATTAACAACTTTCAATCTTCCAAAATTAAAATTTAAAGAGCATCAGGGGATCACTCATAATTCACTTAAGCATAGTCAGTTGCGAGAACAAGAAGAATTAGATACTAGAAATAAAAGTAATTTTAAAAGTATATTCTCTATCATTCGCCGTAATGATTTACTAGTTCATCACCCATACAATCTTTTCTCGACATCAGTCGAAGAGTTTATAAATCAAGCTGCAGAAGATAAGCAAGTCATGGGAATCAAAATGACTTTGTATAGAATTTCTAAAGACTCTTTAATTATCGATGCACTAATAAGAGCTGCTGAGAAAGGGAAACAAGTCATGGCTCTAGTTGAACTAAAAGCAAGATTTGATGAGGATAATAATATCCAATGGGCAAAACAATTAGAGCAAGCTGGAGTTCATGTTGTCTATGGAGTGATTGGACTAAAAACTCATACAAAAATCGCTTTAATCATCAGAAAAGAAAAAAACAGATTACGAACATACTTTCATATTGGAACTGGTAATTATAATTCAAAAACTTCTAAAACATATACAGATTTTGGATTGCTGTCTTGTCAACCTGAGCTTGGTCAAGATCTTATTGAGCTATTTAATTACCTGACTGGATTTGCTAAACAACAATACTACAGAAAATTATTAGTTGCACCGGTAACTCTTAGAAATGGAATAGAAAAACTAATAAAAAGAGAAATAAATTATGCAAAAAATGGCTTGCCGGCCAGGATAATAGCCAAAATGAATTCCCTAGTAGATCCAGAAATTATAAAACTTCTATATATAGCATCTCAAGAAGGAGTAAAGATTGAACTTATAGTTAGAGGAATGTGCTGCCTATATCCTCAGAAAAAAGGGTTAAGCGAAAACATACAAGTAACAAGTATCATTGGTAGGTTTTTAGAGCATTCAAGAATCTTTTGGTTTAACAATAATGAAGATGCAGAAGTATTTATTGGCAGTGCAGATTGGATGAGGCGTAATTTAGATAGAAGAGTTGAAGCAGTTACACCTATTGAAGACAATACAATCAAAAAAGAAATTAAACATTTATTAGATTCTTATTTAGAAGACAATAAAGACTCCTGGAACATGCAAAGTGATGGCAGCTACTCCAAAAATCAGATGAAAAATGACAAGAAAAAATATATTCAAGAAAAAATTATTAAGCTATACAAAAAAGAAGAAAACTAAAAATTTCCAATTTTTTTCAAAATATTTAATCTATTTTTTTGATGCGCTTTATACCTAATTAGGCAAAAAGTCATGAATTTTTCGTTTCAATTAGTCAACTTCTCCTTATAAGTGCTAACTTCTTAATAAATCTAATTTCAAGAGGCCAGGGTGATGGGGATCCCGCTGGAATCTGCCAAGGAAATTTCTGATATTTCATCAGAAAAGTCCATTTCGGCAAGCACAAATCAAAAACTATCTACATCAACTGTAAGTAGTCAAAAATCTCGTGGTTCGCGAAGGCAATCTAATCGTCTAACCACAGATGCAATAGGTTTCTATCTTACAAGTATTGGAAGAGTCCCACTTTTAACTCCTGCAGAAGAAATTGAGCTTGCTCATCACGTGCAACAAATGAAAGATTTGTTGAGCCTTCCTCTAGAGCAAAGAACTGTGCGTCAAAAACACAAAATCAAAATGGGTAAACGAGCCAGAGATCGTATGATGGCTGCAAATCTGAGACTAGTTGTTAGTGTGGCAAAAAAATATCAAAATCAAGGTCTTGAATTACTTGATTTAGTCCAAGAAGGTGCAATTGGTCTAGAGAGAGCTGTTGATAAATTTGATCCCGCAATGGGTTATAAATTCTCAACCTATGCATACTGGTGGATACGACAAGGTATGACTCGTGCAATTGATAACAGCGCTAGAACTATTCGCCTACCAATTCATATAAGTGAAAAGCTCTCAAAAATGCGCCGTATCTCACGGGAATTATCACATCGATTTGGTAGACAACCAAATCGCCTAGAGCTTGCCAATGCGATGGGAATTGAAGCTCAAGATCTAGAGGATCTAGTATCCCAAAGTGCTCCATGCGCCTCTCTAGATGCGCATGCGAGAGGTGAAGAAGATCGAAGTACCCTAGGAGAATTAATTCCAGATCCTAATTATGATGAACCCATGGAGGGAATGGATAGGAATATTCAAAAAGAACACCTCGGTGGATGGTTAGCTCAATTAAATGAAAGAGAACAAAAAATCATGAGACTTCGATTTGGTCTTGATGGAGAAGAACCTTTAACTCTTGCTGAAATAGGAAGACAAATCAATGTTTCGAGAGAACGTGTAAGGCAACTGGAGGCAAAGGCTATTTTAAAATTGCGAGTAATGACTACTCATCAAAACGCTGCTTAAACATTGCCTGTTCAAATAGCTATTTTTGTTATTGCTTTATGGATAATTATAATTTTATTAATTGCATTTTTATGTAAAAGATATTTTCCAAAAAAAGAAGAATTAAGTAGAAAAATTATTCATATTGGAACAGGCCCCGTAATTCTTTTAGCCTGGTTATTTGATATTCCAAAAAATATAGCGTTCTTATGTGCATTATTGATCACCATAGCCTTAGGTATTAATTATCAATATCGTTTATTACCTGCCATTGAAGATATTGAAAGAAAAAGTTTTGGAACAATTGCATATGGCATCAGTATCACTCTTTTACTTTTACTTTTTTGGCCTCACTACGCATCATCTATTTCTATAGGAGTACTATCAATGGCTTTTGGTGATGGATTAGCAGGTTTAATCGGAAAATCTATTGATTCTCCAAATTGGTCAATACTAGGTCAAAAAAAATCGATTATTGGAACATTAACAATGGTATCAGTAGTAGCTATAATGACCTCAATTACCTCTTCAACAAATAATTTAGGAATACAACCTCTAGAGATTATAGTTATTTCACTAGTAGCAACTTTTCTCGAACAAATCAGTCCTTGGGGTATTGACAATCTAACTGTTCCTATTGGAGTAACTTGTATAAGTATATGGTTAATAGGAATATAAAAAACTAACTAAATATTTTTGGCTGATTCAGCTAGTTCCTCCAATAAAACTTGAGTTGTGGAAAAGTTTATGCATGCATCCGTAACACTTTGTCCATAAGTAAGTTTTGACAAATCTGAATTTAATTTCTGATTACCCTCAACAAGATGACTTTCGATCATTACACCCATTACATTCTTTGATCCACCTTTTAACTGTGATGCAACATTGCGCAAAACTTCTGATTGTCTACGAAAATCTTTGTTTGAGTTGCCATGACTACAATCAACCATAACTCTTCCAGGCATTTTAAATTGTGCCAATTCATCTGCAATTAAATTAATTGCATCAACATGATAATTCGTTCCATTCTTACCACCTCTTAAAACAAGATGGCCATCTGGATTTCCAGTTGTACTTACTATCGAAGCATGACCATCGTTATTAATTCCTAAAAAATGATGCGGTTTTGAAGCCGCTTGCATTGCATTAATCGCTATCGTTGCTGTCCCATCAGTACCATTCTTATAACCAACCGGCATTGATAATCCAGATGCCATTTCACGATGCGTCTGACTCTCTGTCGTTCTTGCACCAATAGCAGTCCAACTAATTAAATCAGCAATATATTGAGGGACAACTGGATCAAGTAGTTCAGTTGCTGCGGGCATTCCTTGTTTGGCTAAATCAAGCAATAAACCTCTTGCTTTTCTTAAGCCAGTATTAATATCATAAGAATCATCAAGATGGGGGTCATTAATAAGTCCTTTCCAACCAACAGTTGTGCGAGGTTTCTCAAAGTAAACACGCATAACAATTTCTAACTGCTGACTATATTTCTCCCTTAATGGAGCTAAACGATTTGCATATTCAAGAGCAGCATCAACATCATGAACCGAACATGGTCCAACAATGACCAAAATTCTTGGATCAATACTATGAAGAATTGATTGGATCTTTTTTCGAGTAGTTGAGACAACCTCAGAGGCCGCCTTATCTAAAGGCAAATCACTATGAAGTAATGCTGGTGACATTAATGGACGAGTCTCGACCACATGAAGGTCAGAGGTGCTATCCACCATTGAAAAATATGATGAGGTGGACATTTAAAGCATGTTCATAGATATAAGATTAGAGAAGTATCAGTCATAGGGGGTAATAAGTTGCATTATCTGAATGTTTGTTCAAGAAACATGCAGTTGTTAAAAATGAAAACAAAAGGCTCTCACTTAAATTCATTCTCTATTGAAATTTAAAAATGCTTAAAAATTATTTATCACATGTTGCAGAAAGAGAAGCATTAGGAATCCCTCCTCTTCCTTTAGATGCAAAACAAACTCAAGCTTTAACAGAGTTACTAGAAAAACCAGATAAAGAAATCGATCAAAACTTCTTACTTGATCTTCTTATCAATCGAATTCCTCCTGGAGTTGATCAAGCTTCTTATGTCAAAGCTACTTGGCTTAGCTCAATTGCTCAAGAAGAATCAACAAGTCCGTTAGTCAGCCCTTTAAGAGCAACTAAGCTTTTGGGAACCATGATTGGCGGATATAATGTAGCAGCATTAATTGAAATACTAAAATCAAATAATAAAGAATTAGCAGCTACAGCCTGTGATGCATTGAGTAATACTCTTTTAGTTTACGATGCTTTAAACGACATTTTAGAATTAGCAAAAAATAATATTTATGCAGAAAAAGTTATCAATAGCTGGTGTAATGGAGAATGGTTCACAAATAAACCACCTTTGAATGAGGAAATAACATTAACAGTCTTTAAAGTTGAAGGAGAGACAAATACAGACGACCTCTCTCCCGCAACTCATGCCACAACAAGACCGGATATTCCTTTACATGCTTTAGCGATGCTAGAAACTCGAGATCCGAATGGTGTAAGCACTATTGAAAAATTAAAAAAGAAAGGACATACAATTGCATACGTGGGCGATGTAGTGGGAACAGGAAGCTCTCGAAAATCAGCAATAAACTCTGTTCTTTGGCATACAGGAGAAGATATACCATTCGTACCAAATAAAAGAGGGAGTGGAGTTGTAATAGGAGGCAAAATTGCTCCTATTTTTTTTAATACTGCTGAAGATTCAGGTGCACTTCCAATTGAATGTGATGTAAGCAAGCTAAAAACAGGAGATGTAATCACTATTTACCCTTACAAAGGAGAAGTTAGAAGAAGTAAGGATCAAACCAACGGTGGGGAACTGTTATCAACATTTGATCTAAAACCACAAACTATTACTGATGAAGTGAGAGCAGGTGGACGTATTCCTTTAATGATTGGAAGAGCTTTAACAGACAAAGTAAGAACAAAATTAAAACTTGCACCCTCTACTCTTTTTATTCGTCCAGGACAGCCACCTGCATCAAAGCAGGGGTTTACACAAGCTCAAAAAATAGTTGGAAAAGCCTGCGGATTAACAGGCGTTCTCCCTGGTGCGAGTTGCGAGCCAATAATGACAACAGTTGGTAGTCAAGACACTACTGGTCCAATGACTAGAGATGAAATGAAAGAATTAGCCTGTTTAGGATTTTCTGCTGATTTAGTAATGCAGAGTTTCTGTCATACAGCCGCATATCCTAAGCCCGTTGATATCAAAACTCAAAAAGAACTCCCTGATTTTTTTGCTGCAAGAGGAGGGATCGCATTAAAACCCGGTGATGGAATCATTCACAGTTGGCTCAATAGGATGCTTTTACCGGACACAGTCGGGACAGGAGGCGATAGTCATACTCGATTCCCATTGGGGATTTCATTTCCAGGAGGTTCAGGAGTTGTGGCATTTGCTGCAGCCATTGGTTCCATGCCTATAGATATGCCGGAGTCAGTTCTTGTACGTTTTAAAGGATCTTTACAAACTGGTGTCACCTTAAGAGATGTGGTTAATGCCATTCCTTGGATGGCCATACAAAAAGGTCTTCTAACCGTCGCAAAAGAGAACAAAGTTAATGTGTTTAATGGAAAAATATTAGAGATTGAAGGTTTACCAAACCTAAAATTAGAGCAAGCTTTTGAGTTGACTGATGCGAGTGCAGAAAGATCCTGCGCTGGATGTACTATTCAACTCTCGGAATCAACAATCAGTGAATATTTAAAAAGCAATATTGTTTTACTTAAAAATATGATTGCAAGGGGATATAAAGACGCAAGAACAATAAGTAGAAGAATTAAAGAAATGGAAAATTGGTTAAAAAAACCAGATTTACTATCAGCCGACTCAAATGCTGAATACTCCGAAATCATTGAAATAGACTTAAATGAACTCAAAGAACCTGTTTTAGCTTGTCCTAATGATCCTGATAACGTCAAACTTTTAAGCGAAGTAGCAGGAACACCCATTCAAGAAGTTTTTATTGGTTCGTGTATGACGAATATTGGACATTATCGAGCTGCTGCAAAAATTCTTGAAGGAGAAGGGACGATATCATCTCGATTGTGGGTATGTCCTCCAACACGTATGGACGAGGAAATTTTGAAAAAAGAAGGATACTATGAGATTTTTGAAAAAGCTGGTAGCCGAATGGAAATGCCTGGTTGTTCTCTATGCATGGGCAATCAAGCTCGTGTAGAGGATAATTCAACTGTTTTCTCAACCAGCACACGAAATTTCAACAACAGATTAGGGAAAGGAGCTCAGGTATTCTTAGGAAGTGCAGAACTGGCTGCTGTTTGTGCTTTATTAGGTCATATTCCTTCAACTGATGAATATCTTGAAATAGCTTCCAAAAAAGTTTCTCCTTTAACTGACGAAATATACAGATACTTAAACTTTAATGAAATACCAAACTTTATCGAGGATGGTCGAGTAATAACAAAAGATCAAGAAGCCTCAATTCTACAAATCTAATTTGATTTAAATGATCACAAATAAAAATCAAACTACAACACACAAGAAATCGAATCAAAGTATTAAAAAACTTCTTCAGAAGAAATGGCTAATCGTAATTCTTGCTCTCATCCTTACAGGGTTAGGAGCAGCATTAACAGGAATATTATTTAAAACAGGAATCCACACATTAGAAAATTATCGATCAAAACTTTTAATTTATATGCCTAGATGGATAGTTTTGCCAATTTTAGGAGGATTAGGAGGATTAATTGCTGGATCACTCGTTAAAAACTTTTCTCCCTCTGCAAAAGGGGCAGGCGTCAGCCACATCATTGCTTTTCTTCGTCACAAACCAGTCCCAATGGGATTAAGAGTGGGGATAGTCAAACTTTTTGCTGGAATAATTGCAATTGGGAGTGGATTCCCTCTGGGGCCAGAAGGCCCTGCAGTTCAAATGGGAGGGTCTGTAGCTTGGAAAATGGCTAGATGGCTAAAAGCCCCTATCTCATTTCGTAGAGTTATTGTCGCTGCAGGAGGTGGTGCTGGAATTGCAGCTATTTTTAGTGCGCCAATTGGAGGTTTTATTTATGCAATCGAAGAGCTTCTAAATTCAGCTAGACCAGTAGTCCTATTACTAGTAGCAGTAACAACTTTCTGGGCTGATAGTTGCGCTGATATTTTACAAGCAATTGGATTTGATCAAAAAGCTGGTGGGTTTGTTAATAATCTAGGTTTTCAATTAGAAAAAGCATATTCACCGATAATTAAATTCTTCCCAATAGATTTTTTATACCTAATAGTTTTAGGGATTTTGCTTGGTTTCTTAGCGGAGATGTATTGCCAATATGTTCTAAAAATGCAAGTAATGGGTAACAGATGGTTTAAAAATAAAAGTATTGAAAGAATGAGTTTGTCAGGTTTATTACTTGGAACAATGTATTCAATTATTCCAGAAAATTTTCATAATATTGAAGGATTGCAAAAGATCATTGTTAACGAAAATAATAGTTTTACACTCGCAATAAGTATATTTTTAGTTTTGTTCTTTTCCTCCGGTCTAGCTGCTGCTTCAGGAGCTCCTGGTGGTTTATTTTATCCAATGCTCACACTTGGCGGAGCTATGGGTTTAGCAAGTGGTATTGGAGTAGAAGCTTTAACAGGCCATGTACCTACAACATATATTTTTGCTGGCATGGGAGGATTTGTAGCTGGTTGCTCTAGAACACCATTAACAGCAATGTTTTTAGCATTTGCTTTAACTAAAAATCTACTGATACTAAAACCACTTTTAATTACATGTATTTCAAGTTTTTTAACTGCAAGAATATTGAATGAACATTCAATTTATGAAAGACAAATTGAAATTGAAAAAGTAGAATTAATTGAATAAATTTTAACTTTCTTTAAATGAAATTTCATCAGCACTTTTATTATTAATAATACATCTAAGACCTATTAATAATATCCAACCTAAAATATTAATCCTGCTATCAAATAGAGGTATATCTGTTGCATGAAAACAAATTAGAATCAAAGTAGATGTCCACCATGACCTATCAATGATAGATTTTTGGTGAGTATTAACTTTATTAAATACCATATAATAAGCCGAACCTATTAATAAGCTAAAGACAAAAATATTCAGCAAAAAAGAAACCAATATTCCATGACTAATAGCTAATTCTAAAGGTAAATTATGAGAATGACCATGAGCTAAACCTGTTCTCAAAGGATAAATAATTGAAAAAGCAGCTGCGCCCCATCCCCATAAAGGTTTTTCAAAAATTAAATTTATTGCAAATTTCCATTGACCAATACGTGTTGCTTCAAAAGTTCTAGTGTTAACAAATTGCATATCATTTAATCTGCTCCAGATAGATTCAGGAACAATACTTCTTGCGAACTGTTGAATACCTAAATCAACGACTGGCAATACAGCAATAGCAACTGGAATCAAACAAATGAGCATCAGGGGTATTAACCAAACCCATGTGGCTGAACCAAAAACCAAGGGTATTCCTAAAACAATTGCACCCCATGCATTGCGAGAATCAGTCAAAATCAATGCAACAACAAATGCAATCAAAAGAGCAAAAGGAATACCTCGCTTTCTGCCAAAAATATAAGGATCTAAGACAGAAGCCAAACAAAATGGCCATACCCCAGATAACCATGCAGCAGTGATATTTGCGTAATCAAACAATCCAGAAAATCTTCCTACAGGTTCTCCACCCGGAGCCATAAACCAAACAATCAAACCATCAAGCAACTCCCAAGGCCCTTCCCATCCAAGCCATACCTGACCAAAACCAGTAATCAAAACAGGTAGACTTCCTAAGACAAGCAAAGAAGCACATTTTCTTCTTCTTACAGAAGTTTGCAAATATGGTTGCATTCCCCAAAAGCACCAAAAAAATGGAATCCAATTAAAAAGGCCAATCCAAGCTAGCCAACCAGTTTGAGAACGAAGACAACCAATTATCATCAAAAAAGATATAAGTAAAAGCGGATAATTCCAATATTCCTTCCAATACAATTCTCTTCTACTAAAACTTCCTGCAAAAAGAGCTATCAGCAAAAATAAATAAGAAATTAAAGCACTTGAAGGTAAACAAAATATTCCTATCTGAAAAGTCCTCCATCCAATATCAACTGAAAAATTATTATTTAAATTAAAGAGTTCGACTTTATTTTTCATATAAATACAGCCGTTCTTCCCCTATATACAATAACCTGCCTGCGTAAATGCAATCTTAATGCTCTTGCTAAAGCCACTCGCTCCAAATCTCTACCCTTTCTTATTAAATCTGCTACTTCATCACGATGACTAACATTAGATATAGTTTGTTCGATAATAGGACCAGCATCAAGATCCTTAGTGACATAATGTGCTGTTGCACCAATCAACTTAACCCCTCTTTCCCAGGCTTGATGATATGGTTGAGCACCTTTAAAAGCCGGCAAAAAAGAATGATGAATATTAATTAAATGAGGAAACTTTTCTAAAAATGAACTGCTTAAGATCTGCATATATTTAGCCAAAACCCCTAAATCAATTTTATAATCACTCAACAAATCTAGAATTTTACTTTCTGAATCCGATTTATTATTTTTATCTACTTCTATAAGCTTAAAAGGAATACCAAAGCCATCGCAAATATCCTCTAAATCTGAATGATTAGATATGACTAAAGGAACATTCATACGTAACTCACCTTCCTTAACTCTCCATAAAAGATCAACTAAACAATGGCTTTGCTTGCTAACGAAAATTGCGACATTAGGAAAATCATCAGAAAAGCTCAAAACTCCTTTTCCGTTCAAGCGTTGCTCAAGTAAAGCTACCTCAAAATTAATTTCATCTTTATCAAGCAAAAAACCATCTAAATCCCACTCAATACGACTAAGAAACAATTTGGCATCAGCATCTGTATGGTGATCAGCATGTCTAATATTTCCATTTTTACTTGCAATCCAACTAGCCAAATCACTAACAAGACCTGGCTTATCTGGGCAAATGAACTGCAAGATAACTGTTTTGATGCTCACTCCAGCTATATCCTTGAACTATCCTCTTTTTTAAACCAACAATAGCCAATTAACAAGCCAATTTCATGGCATTTGTGAAATGAATAGCCAAAAAGCAAAAAAAAATCAAATCGAAATCTCAGTAATTGGAGCTGGAATAGCCGGAATCACGACTGCATTTCACCTGACAGAAAAAGGTTATAAAGTTAATTTGATTGACCCAAAAATTAAATCAGAAATAAATAATTTAAATCCTCAAAATGGATCTCAAGCTGCTTTGGGAATACTTATGGGTCATAGCTATAGAAGATCAAAAGGAAGAGGTTTTTTATTACGCAAAAAAAGTATGAAATTATGGAAAGAATGGCTTATTAAATTAGATCCATCTTCATCGAATTTAATACTCGAAAAACCATTAATTAAACTATCAACTTCAGAAAAAGAATATCAAGGTATGATTGAAATATATAGAAATAAAAAAGAATATGGAATTGAACTTTTAGATAAAAATGCAATAGATTTTTGGAGTTCAGTCTTTGAAAAAAAATTATTAGGTGGCTTAATTTCTTATAATGATGGTCGATTAAACCCCATAAAGTTACTAAAGTTATTCATGAAAAATTTAGAGAGGACAAAAGTAAATAAGATAAGTGACAATGTAATTAAAATAAGGAAAAATAATAATTTATCAAAAAAAAATTGGACAGTTTACTTAGAAAAGAATCAATATATAAATCAAGATTATGTCATAATTTGCTCTTCATTAAATACACAAAATCTATTAAAGCCATTAGGTCATAAAATAATTCTAGAGCCAGTATTAGGACAAGTTATTGACTTAGAATTAAAGGAAAAAGATAAAGATTGGATCAAATGGCCTGCAATATTAAATTATCAATCTATAAATTTTTTACATTATGATCATAATCATATTCTTATGGGAGCAACTATTGAAAATGGTATTGAACCAAGTTTATTCAAAAAAAAAGATATGTTAACTATTTACAATACTGCTCCGGAATGGATAGCGAAAGCATCAATCAGCAATGAATGGAATGGAGTAAGAGCTAGACCAAAAAACGAACTAGCTCCATTATTAAAAGAATTAGATACTGGTCTATTGATCAACACAGGTCACTACAGAAATGGTATTTTATTAGCACCATCATGCGCTGAATGGATTGGAATTAAAATAGAAGAACAAATAAAGAATTAATTTATTTGGTCTCAGTAAATTCAGCATCAATAACATCATCTCCATCATTTTTATTATCAGTATTAGAATCATCTGCGGCTTGAGAAGCAGCATTTGCTTGTTGGTATACAGATGCACCTAATGAATACAACTCTTGTTGCAATTCCTCAACTAAAGATTTCATAGATTCATAATCATCTTTTTCAGTTGCCTCTTTCAATTTAATACGTTTCTCTTCAACTTTATTTTTGGCGGCTTCATCTACTTTATCGCCAAGCTCACCTATTTGTTTTTCAGCTTGATAAACAAGAGTTTCAGCTTGATTTTTTATATCAATTTTCTCACGTTTTTCTTTGTCAGCAGAAGCATTCATCTCAGCATCTTTAACCATTTTGTCGACTTCGTTATCTGACAAAGTTGATGCGCCAGTAATAGAGATGCTTTGCTCTTTACCACTACCTTTATCTTTTGCAGTTACACTGAGGATTCCATTGGCATCAATGTCAAAGGTAACTTCAATTTGAGGAACACCTCTAGGAGCAGGAGGAATTCCATCCAAACGAAAGGTACCCAAACTCTTATTATCAGAAGCCATCTCTCGTTCACCTTGTAAGACGTGAATTTCTACATTCGTTTGACCATCAACTGCAGTTGAATAGGTTTCAGCCTTTTTAGTAGGAACAGTAGTATTTCGTGTAATCATTTTTGTCATCACGCCACCCAATGTTTCAACTCCAAGGGATAAAGGAGTTACATCAAGAAGCAAAATATCTTTGACTTCACCAGCAAGAACTCCTCCTTGGATAGCAGCACCAACGGCAACAACTTCATCAGGATTAACCGTTTGATTTGGATCTTTAGTTGTAACTCTTTTGACCAACTCTTTAACTGCTGGCATACGAGTAGACCCTCCAACCATAACAATTTCATCTATTTCTCCAGTAGATAGCTTTGCATCTTTCAGCGCCTGCTCTACAGGGACCCTGCAGCGATCTATAAGTTTAGATGCTAATTCCTCAAATTTTCCTCTTGTGAGTGTTAAATCAAGATGTTTTGGTCCCTCTGGAGTAGCAGTGATAAATGGAAGATTTATTTCACTTTGTGTTGCATTAGATAACTCTATCTTGGCTTTTTCAGCTGCTTCAGTTAAGCGTTGAAGAGCCTGCTTGTCTTGACGTAAATCAATACCTTCATTGCCTTTAAATGTGGCAGCCAAGTGATCAACAATCACTCTATCAAAATCATCACCACCTAAATGAGTATCTCCAGAAGTAGAGAGAACTTCAAATACTCCATCTCCTACTTCCAGAACGGATACATCAAAAGTACCACCACCTAAATCAAAAACTAAGATTCTTTCATTGCTTTTTTTATCTAAACCATA
Organism: Prochlorococcus sp. G4PB17; assembly: GCF_059772445.1. Taxonomy (NCBI): domain Bacteria; kingdom Bacillati; phylum Cyanobacteriota; class Cyanophyceae; order Synechococcales; family Prochlorococcaceae; genus Prochlorococcus; species Prochlorococcus sp. G4PB17. Next base: position 1,333,833 of record NZ_CM186288.1, read on the forward strand.
TGCCAAAGCTGCAGCAGTTGGCTCATTTATAATTCTAAGAACCTCTAAACCTGCAATTTTTCCAGCATCTTTAGTTGCTTGACGCTGAGAATCATTAAAGTAAGCGGGAACTGTTATTACAGCTTGAGTTACTGTTTCACCTAAATATTTTCCTGCATCATCAGAGAGCTTTCTCAAAACTTGAGCACTTACTTCTTCAGGCGAAAATTGTTTGTCAAGAATTGGGCATTTTAATTTAACGTTCGATCCGGCTTTTTCCACGCTATAGCTTACTTCTTTAGACTCATCATTGACTTCATCCACTCGACGACCAACAAATCTCTTTGAGGAATAAAAAGTATTTTCTGGATTCATTACCGCCTGACGCTTGGCGATTTGACCAACTAACTGATCCTGATTTTTAGTGTAAGCAACCACAGATGGTGTTGTTCTAAACCCCTCAGCATTTGCTATTACAGTGGGCTTACCACCTTCCATAACAGCGACACAACTATTTGTAGTACCAAGATCGATTCCAACAACCTTCCCCATGAGTGATGTGCTCCTAAATTTCTTTCTTTGGTTATCATCCTCGTCAGTGAAACCTATTTGAGGCGAGGCGTGGTTCCCGAACAGTCTTCTAGCATTTTCGTCTAAACATCAGAACAAAATGAGTACTATCACTGGAAAAACTAACCTGGTAGGGCTTCTTGGACAGCCAGTAAATCATTCTCTTTCCCCAATTATGCACAACGCCGCATATAAAGAAATGGGGCTTGATTGGTGTTACATTGCAATTCCTTGTGACAAAACAAATTTAGAAAAAGTAACTAGAGCATTAAGACTAATAAATTGCAAAGGTTTAAATGTAACTATTCCGCACAAACAGGAAATTTTAAAAGCCTGTAATAAATTAACTACAGTTGCAGAGGATATTCAAGCAGTTAATACCTTAATACCAGAAAAAGATAAACAATGGTTAGGCGCTAATACAGACGTTGAAGGATTTCTAACGCCATTAAAAAATGAAAATTTATGCAATAAAAATATTGTGATAATAGGTTGCGGAGGTAGCGCTAGAGCAGTAGTTATGGGTTTAAGTAATTTGCATATTAAAAAAATAACAGTCATTAGTCGTAATGAAAATTCATTAGCTGATTTTGTAAAAAATATGAAAGCTTTATCAACAAAAAGAAAAATATCAATTGCAGGTATCAATAATAAAAAATTAAACGTCACGCCATTTATTGGAGAAGCCGATTTAATAGTAAATACAACTCCAGTCGGAATGATTAAACAGAAAACTGAAGAAAATATTCCTCTTGGCAATAAAGTATGGGAGAGTCTGTCTAACAAAACTATTTTATATGATCTGATTTACACACCAAGACCTACAAATTGGTTACAGCTAGGAAAACAAAAAAATTGTTTGACAATCGATGGTCTTGACATGCTTGTAGCTCAGGGTGCTTTATCAATTAAACTATGGAGTGGTTTCAATAATGTTCCTACTCAAATAATGAAATCATCTGCAGAAAAACATTTAATGGTTTAATCTAAGTAAAAATAAAATGCTTATGCCATCGCTAGGAGGAAAAATATTAGGTGTACTTCTCTACATGATTCCATGGGCAGATTCTCTAACTTTTGGTAATCATTTATTTATAAAATATCCTTTTATTCAAATTATCCAAATACCGGCTATTCCTATAATAATTATAGAAAGATCGATACCTTTTGGAAATTTATTATTATTTTTAGCTATCTTTATTGGATTAGTCAGAAATAACAAAGTATCTTATTTTATACGTTTCAATGCACTTCAATCTCTATTAATAAATATAGGAATAATCATCATAGGTTTTATATTTGAAATTTTATTTAGTCCCTTTGCTAACTCATTAATTATAAGAACTTGCTCAAGTACTTTATTAATCAGTCTTTTTTCAATGATTACTTATTGTACCTGGTGTTGCATTCAAGGTGAAGAACCAAATCTGCCAGGAATCAGCCAAGCAACGAAAATGCAATTGTAAAAAGTTACCACTTCGGTATAAGATTAGAAATCCGCCGCTCTTCATGAGCCATTAGTCCTAGTCGGAAATTTTTATGTCTGAAAAACCTTATTACGAAACCATGTACATTCTTCGTCCGGATATACCGGAAGAAGAAGTTGATAGCCATCTAAAAAAATATAGTGAACTCCTTGAAAAATCAGGTACAGAAGTTTTAGACAGTCAAATGAGAGGTAAAAGAAGACTTGCCTATCCTATTGCAAAACATAAAGAGGGGATTTACGTACAACTAAGCCACAAAGGCGATGGACAGCAAGTGGCCATTCTAGAAAGAGCAATGAGGTTGAGTGAAGACGTCATACGTTATCTCACAGTTATACAAGATGGTCCTTTGCCGACTCCAAAATCGACCTCAAAGGATGATACTAAGACTGAAAAACCTGAGAAAGACAAGGAAGAAGTAAAACCAAATGAAGAGAAAGCTGCACCTATAAGCAAAGAAGAAAAGAAAGAAGAAAAAGAAGAAGCTAAAGAATAAAATTAGAAGCTAAACAATTAAAGAAATTATTTGTTTTACTTGTTTATCCAAGACCAAATTCGACTGGGCAATCCCCATACATAGATAAAACCTTCTGCCGCCTTATGGTCAAACTTGTCCTCTCTTCCATAAGTAGACATGTCTGAAATATATAAACTATTATTTTCTGACTTGCGACCAATCACATCAGCATTACCCTTAAACAGCCTAATCCTCACAGTTCCATTAACTTGCTTCTGAGAAAGATTAATAAATCCATCCAAGGCTTCTTTTAAAGGACTAAACCAAAACCCTTGATAAACCAAATCAGCCCATTGTCTTTCCAGTCTGAATTTAGTATTTAATAAATCTGCAGGTAAAGTTAAACTTTCCATCTCTTGATGAGCTTTTATCAATAAAAGCAAGCCAGGTGTTTCATAAATTTCCCGACTTTTGATTCCAACGACTCTGTCTTCAATAATATCTAAACGTCCAAAACCGTGCTTTCCAGCAAGAGTATTAGCTTTTTTTATCAGAGATACTGGGTCCAGTCTTTCTCCATTGATTGAAACTGGATTACCTTTTTCGAAAAGTATATCTACCATCTCTGGCTCATTAGGTGAATCAGAAAAAGATGCGGTAATGCCAAAAACCTCCTCGGATGGCATCTCAAAGGGATTTTCAAGTGGACCAGCTTCAATGCTTCTGCCTAAAAGATTTAAATCAATCGAGTAAGGATTCTTTTTACTTACTGGAGGGACTATTCCATATTTTTCTCCATATGCAATAGTTTCTCCACGACTCATACCCCATTCCCTTGCTGGCGTCAGTAATTTCAAATCAGGCGCTAAAGCACCAATAGTTACATCAAAACGAACTTGATCATTACCTTTTCCAGTACATCCATGCGCGACTCCATCAGCATTTAATTCTCTTGCAATTTCAACAAGTTTTTTCGCAATTAGCGGTCTAGCTAAAGCAGTTGAAAGAGGATATTTACCTTGATATAAGGCATTAGCCCTAATTGCTGGAAAAGCAAAATCTTCAATAAAAGGCTTTACCAAGTTTCCAACAAGTGATTGAGAAGCTCCCGCTGAAATAGCCTTTTTTTTGATTAAATCAAGCTCATCACCCTGACCAAGATCTGCTGCAAAAGCAATTACTTCCTCCACCCCATATTCTTTTTTCAAATAAGGAATGCAAACACTTGTATCCACTCCTCCTGAATAAGCCAAAACAACCTTTTTTGCTCTTCCCATATGATTCTCTCCTTTAAGGATTTTTCGATTCTTCCTAATAAATATAGAGAACCATTGGACAATATCTCTGATTTAGATTAGCAAACCAGATTCAAAATTTTTAAAGGCATACAAAAACAGCAAAATAGTAGAAAAACTATTCCCATGGTTGCTTAATAGATTTTCCTGATTGCCTTTCAGCTAAGAACCCTGTAATCCATACCAAAACAAAAGCCAAAGAGGTGAAACCAAAAAAGACAAGTACATAAATTAACCAAGTATTAATATTGCGACCAAAAATCAATAAATCCTGAATATCGTGATTTGAAGTAAAAATAAAGTAAACAACTAAAGAGTAGAAAGACACTTAAACCTCAAATTTATATTAATGAATCTAGAGAAAAAGTCCTTTTTATCAAAAAAAAGATTAAAAGAAAAAACGAAGGACCAAAAACCAAGCCCCAGACTAAGAAATGATTGATATGAAAGGCTTGTGGATGGATAATACCAGCAGTTCTTAAAGCAATACTGACCAATAAAGATAAGCCCCAAGTAAAAGTGAGAAGTATCAGCTTTGATGTCAGCATAAAAATTAGAAAATTAATACATGATGCATTATGTTAATTCATTGATCATAATCTTAATATGAGCGAACTAAAAAAAATCAACTTATCTAATTTAGACGGTATTAACCCGGCACTAACTCGGTATGGAAGAGAAGAACCGGCTCCCGTTCTCCCACTTCGAGAAGAACCGGATTTATTGTCGTGGTTAGAAACGAGTGGAAGATTGGTTTCTGACGAAGATTCAAACGATCAAGAGATAAGCACAGTTGAAGAAGAAGAACTTTCCGCATTAATGGGGGAAAAAGAAGACTATAAAGCTGAAGAAGAGCAATCAGATGATGAATGGGAAGAATAAATAAAAGATTAAACTTTGAATAAATCTAAACAACTTTTAGATAGAAAAAAGATATTTTTTTTCCAAAATATTAATAAACAAGTATTAATACTATTTGGATTAATAATAACTGTTTGTATATTTATTGATTTTTCTTTTCAAAATAGCAATTTAACAATTCCTTTTATAATTACTACTATAGTTTCGTCATTTATTACTTCTATAAATATACCGAGATTAAAAAAAATTAAAATAAAGCAAATAATTAGAGAAGAAGGACCAAAAAATCATTATCAAAAACAAGGAACTCCAACAATGGGAGGGGTTTTTTTTATTCCTGTAGGAATAATAATTAATAATATTTTATATTTTAGTAGCGAGAACTACAAGATGATTATAAGCCTTAGCTGCCTTATTCTATTATTTATGTTCATTGGCTTCATTGATGACTTTCTGAGTTTAAAAAAACAATTTAATGTTGGTCTTACTGCTAATCAAAAGTTAATTTTACAATTAATTGTTAGTCTTATTTTTGTTATTATTTGTGCATCATATAATTTTATTCCAAATAATATTCAAATAGGGAATAAGATTTATAATATAGGAAATTTAATTTATCCATTAGGAATATTTGTATTATTAGCTGAAAGTAATTCAACTAATTTAACAGATGGTTTAGATGGTTTATTAAGTGGATGTAGTATATTAATTTTTACAGGTTTAGCTATTAATATATTAATAGAAAATCCAAGTAATAATTCATTAGCCCCGGCTTGCATAATCATGGCTGGGGCATCTATGGGATTTCTTTTCCTTAATAACTATCCTGCAAAATTGTTTATGGGTGATTCTGGTTCACTAGCCCTAGGAGCCTCACTTGGTGGTATTGCGTTAATATCAAATAATCTTTGGTCCCTGTTAATTATGGGAGGGATACTGGCAATAGAATCTATCTCAGTCATTATACAAGTTAGTGTTTTTAAAATTTCTAAGAAGCTAAAAGGTAAAGGTCATAAATTATTTTTAATGACCCCCATACATCATCATTTTGAACTTAAAGGTAACAATGAAACTCAAATTGTAATGAGCTTTTGGCTGGTTACATTATTATTGGTAATAATAAATCTAATCTTTTTCACAAACGCTTAAATCTTCCTAATCAACTAATGACTTATTTTACTTGGAAAGAAGAAGGATTAACTAACGATTGTGAAACGCTAGATTCTATGGCCGCGCGGTTTGAAGAATCTGCGAATCTAATGAGAAAAATGTCGGCTGATGGTTTTAAAGTAGAAAAAAGAAATAAACGTCAAATAATCACGCATAAAGACACAAAAATTTTTAACGATTGGGGGTTTATTAGTGAAGAGCCACCATATCAACAACTTACATTGATACCAGAAGAAAATTAAATATTAATTACTATTTAAAAATCGAAAATATTTTAATCCCTCTAAAACGCCATCTTCTACCTCAGAAAATAAAACTCTTTGTTCTGATCTCAGATGATCTAATGAAGAATCATGATCAAAAGGAATAACACTTGTCGTTAAGCCTTTTATTAACTCAGCATCACCTTGTTGACTGGCAACAATAAGAATTTTCTCTAAAGACAAATCCCAGCGTAAAGTTAAAAATCTAATAGCTTCTGCTCTGGATGCTCGCAAAGGAACTATATCCAAGTACCAGTGGCATTTCAAATGTGGAGTAGCAGCCAATCCAGCCTGTCTTAGTCTTTTACGTACTAAAGGTAAAATTGCATCACTAGGTTCCTTTAACAGATAACTAACTTTAAATGGACCTTGATTTTCAGATGCTTGAAGCTCTAAATAATCTTTTAAATCAAATAAAACTTTTTCTACACCTTTTCGATTCCAATCAACAGTAATTGAATCTTGCCAAAAAATATCTGATTTACTATTTCCAGCATAATAAATTTCCGTACCAGCTTGACATATCCAAACTACAGGTTTAGGTAATTTTGTTTCTTGATATCGATAGCGTGCAGCTTTAATAGATCTCCCAGTTAAAATTCCTAATTGAATTTCGAAATCGAAAAACTTATCTTTTAACTGATTTCTCAATATTGATAAGCCTTGAGATTGATCTAGATAGTTATCTAAATCCAAAAGCAATAGTTTTTGACCAAAAGGACTTTTTTCTTGAGTGTTTTCGAATGTCCAATATCGAGGAGCAAGAAATTTCGATCGCTTTTGCATCAATGCAATGTAATTACAAACATGTGCATCCCAACTGAAATGCCTACTTACACCTTCAACTCCATTATTACTCCAAGTTTTCCATAAAGAATAATTTGAACCAGCAGTCTCTAAGCCATCTCGCAATGCCTCTAGATCAGTGACGTCTACAAGTAGACCATTTTCACAACGAGACAAAATATCTCTTGGTCCACCATCATCAGTAGTCACCATAGGTAGCCCACATGCAGCAGCCTCTAACAATGTCAAGCCAAATGGTTCTGTTAAAGCAGGATTAACAAATAATCCCTTTCTATGTGCAGCCCAACGATAAATTGATGGGATTTGCTCTCTTCTGTGTTGTTTTGGAAAAGCTACTTTTCCATATAAATTATATTTATCCACCAATTCAAAAATCTGTTGGAATACATCTCTTTGCTGTTTTTCAAGCTGACGTGAATCTTCTCGACAACCTAAAATTAAAATAAGATTGTGTCTTTGCTGCAATATTGACGAACGTCCATAAGTCTCAATCAATGCAGGAATATTTTTTCTTCTTACTGCCCTTGATATAGCCAAAAGAGGAGGAAGTTTTGTATCTCTTAAAAATGGTTTAAAAAGTTTATCTAATTCTTTCTCTTCTTCCTCTAAATTTTGATCTGATGAATGAAAGCGATTTAAATCAACTCCTGGAGGGATAATTTCTACGTTCTCAGAACTAAATCGTCCATATCGAGCATATTGTTCCTCTGATTCCTGCTTAGTACTTGTTATAAGTAAATTTGCATGAGCTAAAGCCAACTCCTCTGCATCAATTCTTTTACTTATTGAATAAGTTTGCTCTATTTGATCGTGATCTATTCCAGCAGCTAATAATCTTCTCAATTTTTCCCGACCTAGTGAATGACCAGTAAAAACTAATGGCAAACCTAATCGTCTACTAACCAAAGCTCCAACATAACCAGCGTCCGCATAATGTGCATGAATCCAATTTGGTAGGTTTTTATTATCTTTTTGCAATCTTTGAACTATTTGATCAGCCAAATCATCTAGATAAGGCCACAATAATTCTTTCCGCATATAACGCTTAGGCCCAAAAGGTAATCGAATAATTTCAGCAGAGCTTGATATCTTTTCAACAGGTTTTGAATAGTCAGATGATACTCTTCTATCAACAATTAATCTGGTAATAAGTTCAACTTTTTCAACCTCTGGTCTTACTGCAAGTCCTTTTACTAATTCTAAAACATATAAAGTTTGGCCTCCAGTATCTGAATCTCTTCCCAATTCAAGATTTTGTGAACGGATTAAACCATGCAAATTTAAATGTAAGAGTTTTAATCCCAAGAAAAATGTATTAAAAGGATGGGTTTTAATTAGTACATTTTGCCACACTCAAATATAAAGAAAGAATAATATTTTTATTCAAATAAATTAAAATATTGAAAGCCCTGTCTATCACTGAATTTTTAGATATCAAGAATTTGAAATTACTAAACCAATTTTTGAAGATTAAGGAATATTAATAAAAATAAGTTGAAAAAATATTCAAGCTTCTTTTGGTTTATGCAGAGCCAATACTTTTTTTAAATAATTACCAGTGTAACTATTTGAATCTAATGCGACTTCTTCGGGAGTTCCCATAGAAATAATTTCTCCACCTCGATTGCCACCCTCAGGGCCCATATCGATAATCCAATCTGAACATCTAATAACATCCAAATTATGCTCAATGACAATGATGGAATTTCCTTTATCTACAAGTCTTTGTATCACATCCATTAATTTATGAACATCATAAAAACTTAAACCCGTTGTAGGTTCATCAATTAAATACAGAGTTTTACCAGTAGCTCTTCTAGATAACTCAGTAGCAAGTTTGACTCTTTGAGCTTCACCTCCAGATAAAGTTGGAGCAGGTTGACCAAGTTTGATATATCCAAGACCAACATCTAAAAGTGTTTTTAATCGATCTGCTGCTTGTGGTATTGCAGAAAAAACTTCAACAGCTTGTTCAACAGTCATTTCTAATACGTCTGAAATAGAAAAATTTTTATATTTAACTTGCAAAGTTTCTCGATTAAATCTAGCTCCTTTGCAGACATCACATTGAACATAAACATCTGGAAGAAAATTCATCTCAATAACATTTACCCCCTGACCACGACAAGCTTCGCATCTTCCACCTTTAACATTAAAACTAAATTGACCTGCTTGATATCCTCTAGCTTTTGCTTCGACAGAAGAAGCAAAAATTTGACGTATAGGATCAAATGCACCTGTATAAGTAGCCGTATTTGATCGTGGTGTTCTCCCAATTGGTGATTGATCAATAACAATGACTTTGTCAATAGATTTTATACCTTTTAATTCTTTTAAGCCTTTTGGAAAAGGAACTTTTAATCCTAGTGAATGATTTAAAGCAGGATGAAGCAATTCATTTACTAGAGTACTTTTACCACTTCCACTCACTCCAGTCACAGCAACTAGTCTACCTAATGGAAAATCTACTGAAACATTTTTTAAGTTATTTTTATCACAACCAATCAGACGTAATTTTCTCTGTACTGAGTCTCTTCGATGAAGTGGAGTAGGAATAGATGAGCGACCACTAAGATAAGCACCTGTCAAGGATTCTTTTGCAGTCAACAAATGATCTAAAGACCCTTCGGCAATAATTTCCCCTCCATGGACACCGGCTCCAGGGCCTATATCGACTAAGTAATCAGCAGCCCTTATAGTATCTTCATCATGTTCAACAACAACCAAGGTGTTACCTAGATCACGTAATTTTTTTAATGTAGACAATAATCGATCATTATCTCTTTGGTGTAGTCCAATACTAGGCTCATCTAACACATATAAAACTCCGGTCAAGCCTGCACCTATTTGAGTCGCTAATCGTATTCTTTGGGCTTCCCCACCAGACAATGTCATCGCAGGTCTATCTAAAGTTAAATAGTCAAGTCCAACATCCAAAAGGAATTTAAGACGTAATCGAATCTCTTTTAAAACTAATTCTCCAATCTTTTGTTGTTTATTAGAAAGTAACGATTTGGACTTTTTGGACTGTTCAAACCCCATTAATTCTTCGACATTCTCAAGAGTTTTAGAAACACTTGATGATGTCAGATCATTTATTGAATAAGGTCCGAGTTTTACAGCAAGAGCTTCTGCACGTAATCTCTTACCATGACAGGTTGCACAAGGTACTAATTCAAGATATTTTTCTAATTTTTGACGAACAGCTTCACCATTTGCGTCCTGTAACTGTCTTTCTAAAATTGGTAAAATACCTTCAAAGGGTCTTTTGAATCCAGAATCTTGCTTATATCTACTATCAACTTTTATTAAAATCGGTTCTTTACTACCGTTTAACAAAATATTTTTTTGCTCCCCTTTTAAATCTTTCCAAGGAGTTTTTATCTCGAAACCAAATGCTTCGCCAACTGAAAACAATAATGAGAAATAATATGAATTATCCTTATCACTCCAGGGTGCAACAGCTGCATATACCGGTAGAGAAGGATCAGGTATTACTCTCTCGCAAGTAAATTTTTTTAAATGACCTAGGCCGTGACAATCTGGACATGCACCGTATGGACTATTGAATGAAAATAACCTAGGAGATAATTCTTCGATAACTGCACCATGCACTGGACAAGCAAAATTTTCAGAAAATAATCTTTCTCTTTCAATATTTTTTGGAAGTTCTTCATTCTTTTTAGGAACGGCTTCAACTATTGCTAAACCATCACCCCTTTTCAAAGTAGTACTTAATGAATCAGTTAATCTTTCTTCTATCCCCTCTCTTGCAATCAATCTATCAACAACTACCTCAATAGAATGTACTTGATTTTTATCTAACTCAATATTATCTGCTAATTCTCTAACTTCTTTATTAATTCTGACTCGAACGAATCCTTCCGCAGCGAGTCCAGATAATAATTTCGAGTGAGTACCTTTTTTACCTCTCACCACTGGAGCAAGTAATTGATAACGAGTTCCTTCTGGAAGGGTCTTTATTTGATCAACCATCTCATCGATGGTTTGAGGCTTAATAGGTCTAGAACATTCTGGACAATGAGGTTCTCCAGCTCTCCCAAAAAGCAAACGAAAATAATCTTGTATTTCTGTAACCGTTCCAACTGTTGAGCGAGGATTATGACTAGTTGACTTTTGATCAATAGAAATCGCTGGTGATAATCCATCAATTGAATCAACATCTGGTTTATCAACCTGACCTAAAAATTGTCTTGCATAAGCAGACAAACTCTCTACATATCGTCTTTGTCCCTCGGCAAAAATAGTGTCAAACGCTAAAGAACTTTTACCACTGCCACTGACGCCAGTAAAAACAACCAGTTGATTTCTTGGAATTGATAGATCAACATTTTTTAAATTGTGCTGTCTTGCACCACGAATAGTTATGACTTCTTCATTCGAAGCACAAGTATTTAATGTCTTTTTTTTTGGCTTAGAGTCTGAAATTCCCATAAGGGAAAATTACTAATGTTTAATTGTATAAAAAAATATGCTCATCAGGCAGCTTTATGTTCCAGCAAACTCGCCGCATAGGCATTTGCTTCTACAATTTCACCACCAGCGAGCGAAGCTAATTCCTTCTGTCTGTCTGCTTTTTCCTTCAAATTAGTTAGCTTGGAAATGGTATTACCATCGATCACTTTCTTTATAAAAGTAAAATGATTATCAGCAAATGCTGCAATTATAGGTTGATGAGTCACGCAAAAAACTTGTCGATGAATAGATAACTGACTAAGCAAATTCGCTACATAACTGCTAACTGATCCACTTACACCTGAATCTATTTCATCAAAAATTAAAAGACTAGTTGGATCAAATGATGCAAAGATAGCCTTTATTGCTAAAAGAACTCTAGATTTTTCTCCACCAGAAGCAATTTCTGAAAGAGGAGCCAATGGAAAACCTGGATTTGCTGAAAACATAAAATTAACTCTATCAATTCCATTAACAGTTGGTTCACATTCTTCAAAAAAAACTTTAAAACGAACATTAGGTATACCTAATTCTTTTAAACTCTTGATCAATTTTGATTCAAGTTTCAAGGCATTTGCTTTTCTTATACTTGATAATTCTTGATTCAATTTATCTCTTATCATTCTTTTGTTGCTCTCTAAAGAAGAAAGTTCTTCAATGTTATTAGAATTAGATTTAAGAGATAAGTTAGTAATTAACTCATTTTTATAACTAATAAGTTCTGGCAAACTTCTATGATATCTTTTTTGATAAAGCTTAAGATTAGACAATCTGATTTGTAAATCGTTTAAAATTAAAGGGTCTATATCTAAAGAATTCTCATAATCTTTAATTTGGTAAATTAAATCATAAAAATTATTAGTTAATGAAGAAAACTTATTAAAAATGGGTTCCAAAGATGAATCAATTTGTGATAAAAGTTTTAATTCTTGAATACAAAAATTAGTGTGATCTAAGAGTGATGGATACTCATCTAAGCTCTCATTTAAACGAAGTAATAAAGATTGAACACCCTCCTTTAATCTTAATATATGTGAGAGACGATTCTGATCAATTTCTAACTTAATATCTTCATTTGGATCTTCCAATTCTAATTTTTCTAAATCTTGATAAATATCTTGCATGTCTTCAAATTCTTTTTTGAAGTCAACAACTATTGCTTCAGCTTCCTTTAATCGTAAAAAAGATATGTTCCAACTCTTCCAGGCTTGCCTGACATTAAGAATGGATTTTTCAATTTGGTTTAACCCTAAAGAATCCAATAAATTCAATTGATGGCTTGAATTATTTAAAACGAATGTATCGCCCTGAAGGGTAAAGTCTAACAAAAATATTCTCAACTTTTCAATTTGATCCCTATTAGCTAATACTCCATTAACTCTAAATCTAGACTTATATTTATTTTCTTTTAAACGCCATTCTCTAGTAACTATCAACTCATCATCAACATCAAATCCCTGATTGATAAGCCAATCTTTTAGTGATGGCTCTATCAAAAATACACCTTCTATTGATGAAAATGCGGAACCTTTGGCTACCAATCTATTATCAATCGGAGTTTTTTTTGAAGCAAGGAGAGCGTTTAATGTATCAATAAATATTGATTTACCTGAACCAGTTTGACCTGTAAAAACAGTAAATCCCTGATGAAAGTCAATCTCTATGCTCCCAAATAAAGCTATATTTTGAAAACGAAGACTATTTAGCATGACTTAAAGCAATCAAAAAGACGCAAACTAGACCTAGAATGGACTAGAAGGGATGTGAAACATTGCCATAATAAAATGGCGGAAGAATTAAGCGATTTCATTGAAGCCTCAGGTCTGCTTGAGTATGACCCTGTCGCTATTGCCTCAATCTACAAAAAAAATCCAATTCGTCTACTTCGGAGACTTTGGCAAACACTTTTACCAATAGGATTATTTTTACTGGGCGTTGGATGGGAAAAATTAATTGGATCTTTAAAAAAAAATGAAAGAAAGACGTTCAGAGCTAAAGAATTTACGAAATTACTTGTAGATTTAGGACCAGCTTTTATAAAAGCAGGACAAGCTTTATCTACTAGACCAGATATAGTGCCACCAATTGTTTTAGAAGAATTAGCTCAGCTTCAAGATCAATTACCTGGTTTTGAAAGTAAACTTGCAATGGCATGTATTGAAGAAGATCTTGGAGATAAAATTAATAACATTTTTTTAAATATAGAAAAAGAACCTATATCAGCAGCCTCCTTAGGACAAGTTCACAAAGCAACTCTAAAAACTGGAGAAAAAGTTGCTGTTAAAATTCAAAGACCAGGATTAAGAGAACAAATTACATTAGATTTATACATAGTAAGAAATATAGCTATATGGTTTAAAAATAATATTGGCATAATAAGAAGCGACTTAGTCGCATTAATAGATGAACTTGGAAAAAGAATTTTTGAAGAGATGGATTATATTAATGAGGCCAATAATGCAGAAAAATTTAAAAAGCTTCATAGTCATAATAAAAAAATCGCAGTTCCAAAGATCTACAGAAAAGCTACAAGTAGAAGAGTACTTACAATGGAATGGATAGATGGTATAAAACTGACAAATATTAAAGCTGTAAAAAAATTAGGTATTGATCCTAATGAAATGATTGAAATTGGAGTAAGTTGTAGCCTTCAACAATTAATCGAACACGGTTTCTTTCACGCAGATCCACATCCAGGTAATATCTTAGCAATGAAAGATGGTCGATTATGTTATTTAGATTTTGGCATGATGAGCGATATTACACAACAATCTAGAGTTGGCTTAATTAGAGCAGTTGTGCACCTTGTTAATAGGAAATTTGATAAACTTTCATACGACTTTGTTCAATTAGGTTTTCTTGCTGAAGAAGTTGATCTAGCACCAATTGCTCCAGCATTTGAGAGTGTTTTTACTAGTGCTCTAGAAATAGGAGTAAATAAAATGGATTTTAAGGCTGTAACTGATGATATGTCGGGAATTATGTATAAATTTCCATTCAAATTACCACCATATTATGCTCTAATCATAAGATCTTTAATTACTTTAGAAGGTATAGCACTTAGTGTTGATCCAAATTTTAAAATACTTGGAGCGGCATATCCTTATTTTGCTAGAAGATTAATGGAAGATGAAAATCCTGAATTAAGAGATAGTTTAAAGGAAATGCTGTTTGATGAAAATAACTTAAAATTAGAACGATTAGATGATCTTTTAACAAGCGCTACTAAAGAAAAAAAATTAGACAGTGAAAAAATATTAGATCAAACAATAGATTTTTTATTTTCTAAAAAAGGCATAACTCTCAGAAATGAATTGGTAAATATTTTAGCTATAAAAATAGATTCTGTTGGATGGAAAACTATAGTGAAAATAAATGCGAAACTTCCACTTCGCTTTCGCTCAAAAACAATAGAAAAGTCATCAACAATTACTTCAAGACAAATTTTAAATATATCCTCAATAAAAAAAATGTTTAAATCATCAAAAATGAAGCCAGGATTTAAAAGAAAAATAATATTTAAAAAATTACCTAAAATCTTAACTAATAAAGATACTTACCAAATGGGTTTTGGGTTAATGAAAAAAACCTCGGAAAAAGGTATTATAAGATTAGTAAAAGTTGCAGCAGGTGTAGAGCAATAAATGATTTTAAAACATAGCTACTTTATATTATTAACATCTTTGTTATTAATTCCAAATGTTAAATCAGCAGAAACAATATTTCTTTATAAAGGAACTTTTAGTAGAGAAATCAATATTGAAGAGCTATATAAATTTAAAATAACAAAAATACCAAGTGTTAAATTAAAAAATCTAATAAAAATTACAAATCAAAATGAAAAAGAACTACACAAAATATTATCAAAAAAAATAGAAGTTCCCATAAAAACAAGTAGCAAATTAATGAATAGTAAAATAGGTGAAGTTTTTTTAAAGAGATTAAGTAAAATTATTTATCCAAATAAAATAACAAATAAAAATATAGGTACAAAAGCGATAAGATCTGGAATTATTATAAGTGCATATAATAATAATCAAAAAATTAATCTGATAGATTTTTTTAAAGCTTATCCAAATAAAAACATTGCTATAAATCTAAATTCATTAAATCAAGCTCTTAAAAAAACAGAATCATTGAAAGAATTAATCAAATTCTATTCAGATTCACCTTTTAAAAAGCTGAAAGATGGAAGGTCTAAGACTTAGATTGTTTAAAACTACTAGTTGAAGAAGTGGCATTTTCAAAAAAATTAAAACAGCTTTTCACTTCTCCTCCCAAAAAAAACAACTGGGATGGACTGATACACGCCTATAAACCCTGGTTACCAGTAACAAATAAAACACCTATTATCACTTTAAATGAAGGTGCAACTCCTCTTATAGAAGTTAAATCAATCGCTGATCGAATTGGAAAGGGAGTAAAAGTTTATATCAAATATGACGGATTAAATCCCACAGGATCATTCAAAGACAGAGGAATGACAATGGCAATAAGTAAAGCTAAAGAGTCAGGTTGCGAAGCTGTAATTTGCGCAAGCACAGGGAATACTTCCGCTTCTGCTGCTGCTTATGCAAGCAAAGGAGGAATGAGGGCTTTCGTTATTATTCCTGACGGTTATGTGGCTCAAGGAAAATTAGCTCAAGCATTAGTTTATGGAGCAGAGGTATTAGCTATCAAAGGAAATTTTGATAAAGCTTTGGATATTGTTAGAGAACTATCAGATAATTATCCAATAACTTTAGTTAACTCTGTAAACCCTTACAGATTACAAGGTCAAAAGACAGCTGCTTTTGAGATAATTGAAAGACTTGGAAACGCTCCGGATTGGTTATGTATTCCAATGGGAAATGCTGGAAATATTAGTGCTTACTGGATGGGATTTCAAGAGTATTTTCGTGCAAATAAATCAAAACAACTTCCTAAAATGATGGGGTTTCAAGCAAGCGGTTCTGCTCCCTTAGTTGATGGTAAAAGTGTAAGCAATCCAGAAACAATTGCCACTGCTATTAGAATTGGGAATCCTGTCAACAAAGAGAAAGCTCTTTTAGCTAAAGAATCTAGCAATGGTAAATTTTCAGCAGTTACTGATTCAGAAATAATAGATGCATACAAACTTCTTGGTAAAGAAGAAGGTATTTTTTGTGAACCAGCTAGTGCAGCATCTGTTGCTGGATTATTAAAAGTTAAAAATGATGTACCGAAGAATTCAACTATCGTTTGTGTTCTAACTGGTAATGGTCTAAAAGATCCTGATTGTGCAATAAATAATAATGATTCCGTTTTTCATACTGGTCTAGAAGCAGAAATAAATTCAATAACAAAAAAAATGGGCTTTTAAGAACATTCAGATATCCAAACTTAAAACTGTCTGTGAAATGCAATCACTTACTGATTTTTTTATTGTGGAAAAACCATAAAAACCCACAACCATTTTTCTACTGAATTTCCACAATAATTAAATTCGGTGGATAAGTGTCTTTTTTTCCCCTGTTAGAATTTGTTTTCAACAACTAAATTTTCTAGTTTTTCTGTTATCAATTGACTTTTTTTGAAAAACCACAGAAACCACAAGAACTACTACTACTAATTCAATTTCATATCAAGAAAGAAAGAAAAAGAATCGAAGTCAAAAATTTCGTTTTTTTTAACGGTATTGCCTTTTTGAAATAGCTATGAAATTCTTATATCAATGGATTTTTATTTGAGATAACTGGATGAAATTAAATTGTTCCCAATCAGAATTGAATACTGCACTTCAATTAGTTAGCAGAGCTGTTTCTAATAGACCGACACATCCCGTATTAGCCAATGTTTTGTTAGCAGCCGATGAAGTAACAGGAAAACTTCGCTTAACCGGATTTGATTTAAGCTTGGGAATACAAACTTCTATATCTGCTTCAATAGAAAATAGTGGTGCTATTACTCTGCCAGCAAAGTTATTTGGTGAAATAGTTTCTAAACTATCTAATGATTCTCCATTAATTTTAACTTCTGATGATGATAATCAACAAGTTGAACTGACAAGTAAAAGTGGAACATATCAAGTTAATGGAATGCTAGCTGACGATTTTCCTGAGTTACCTTTAGTAGAAAGTGGAACATCATTGAAATTAAATCCTTTATCTTTATCTAGTGCTATAAAATCAACTTTATTTGCAAGTAGCACAGATGACGCTAAACAATTACTGACAGGTGTTAATCTTACATTTGATGGTTATGGGATTGAATCTGCAGCAACCGATGGTCACAGATTAGCTGTGTTGAATCTAAGTAATGTTTTATCTCAATCAAAAGATAATGATATTTCTACTAATGTAGATAAATTTTCTATAACATTACCATCTAAATCATTAAGAGAAGTTGATAAATTTTTAAGTACTTGTGATATTAGTCAGCCAATTAATTTTTTTATTGATAAAGGACAGGTAGTTTTTATTTCTGTCGATGAAATTATTACTATAAGAGCTTTAGAAGGATCGTATCCTAATTATTCTCAATTGTTACCAGATTCATTTTCAAACGTATTAGAATTTGATAGAAAAGAATTTATAGCTTCATTAGAAAGAATAGCTGTTATCGCTGATCAACATAACAATGTTATAAAAATAACTACTAGTGCTTCAGAAAAATTAATTAAAATAAGTACTGATGCACAAGATATAGGAATGGGTTCAGAGTCATTACCTGTTTCTTTTACAGGTGAATCCTTTCAAATAGCTTTTAATGTAAGATATTTATTAGATGGTCTTAAAGTTATAGATTCAAATATGATTAAATTGAGTTGTAATGCACCTACAACACCTGCTGTTTTTTCTCCTGTTAATAATGATGTTAATTTTATATATTTAGTTATGCCAATACAAATTAGAAATTAATTTTGGGAATACCAACTAAATTATTTTTAAGTGATTTAATGAAACATAATGTCCGCTGTGACAAAGGTATTGATCATGGTCCAGTTGTTAGAGCATGGATGCATCCTCCTGCTCATAGAATATTAGGTTGGATTAGTCGACCATCAAATTTAAGACTGCAAAGAGAAGTTTGGAGATTAGATCAATTAAAAGGAATAAATCAGGAAGAAGTTTATGTAAAAGGTGACTGTTCTATCTCAGATGATCAAACTTTGGATCGTTTTCCTACTTTAATGAATACAAATGTTTTTAATAGAAATGGTAAGAAACTAGGATTAGTAGCCGATTTCTTTTTTGAACTTAAAAAAGGAAACATACAATATTATTTAGTTAGCCGTTCTAATCCATTAATACCTGGAACAAGTCGTTGGCGTTTGTCTATATCCCAAATTATTGATAAACAGCCAGGATCTATTTCATGTGATATTGAAACCTTTGAAGATTTACCCATTCAGAGAGCAAGTTTAAGAGAAGAATTTCTTAATAAGAGTCGAAAATGGAAATTACAATTTCAAGATTTGACTTATCAGGCTTCTGATAGGCTTGAAGGATGGATAGATGAAAAAATCATTGAAAATGAAAATGAAAATGAAAACGTTGGTAACCTTGATGATCCTTATATTTCAGAGAATAATATTGATTCATATGATGATTGGATAGACAATTTAGATATAGATACTTCTGAAGAATTTAATACAATGAATAAAAGAAGCAGAAAAAAAAGTTCAACTAATGAAAGAGACCTTGATCCTTGGATTTAATTAATGTCATTCTCTAAAAATAAAGATTTTAATCAGTTAATTAATTCATCAAAATTTTCTGTTGAATATGATGTTCAATCCTCACTTGTGCAAGAGGGTTTAAAATCATCAGACTATATGGAAATTTGTCGAAGATTAAATAGACCACCTAATAGAAATGAACTAGGAATGTTTGGTGTTATGTGGTCTGAACACTGCTGTTATCGTAATTCTCGTCCTTTATTAAAAAAGTTTCCTACAACTGGGCCAAAAATTCTTGTAGGTCCAGGTGAAAATGCTGGAGTAGTAGATATTGGTTTAGGTCAAAAATTAGTTTTTAAAATTGAAAGTCATAATCATCCATCAGCAGTGGAACCTTTTCAAGGAGCAGCAACTGGAGTTGGAGGTATTTTGAGGGACATTTTTACAATGGGAGCTAGACCAATAGCTTTATTAAATGCTTTAAGATTTGGACCTTTAGATGATGAAAAAAATATTAGTTTGATGGAAGGTGTTGTCTCAGGAATTTCACACTATGGAAACTGTGTCGGTGTTCCTACAGTTGGTGGAGAAATTGGCTTTGATAGTAGTTATTCTGGTAACCCCTTAGTCAATGCAATGGCATTAGGCTTAATGGAAACTGATGAAATAGTTTGTTCAGGTGCTAGTGGAATAAATTTTCCAGTTTTATATGTAGGGAATACAACTGGTAGAGATGGAATGGGAGGAGCAAGTTTTGCCAGTTCTGAGCTTTCAAAAACTTCAATAGATGATCGACCTGCTGTACAAGTGGGTGATCCTTTTCTTGAAAAAGGATTAATTGAAGCGTGTTTAGAGGCATTTAAAACAGGGAATGTAATAGCAGCTCAGGATATGGGAGCGGCCGGTCTTACTTGTAGTTGTTCTGAAATGGCTTCAAAAGGTGATGTTGGAATCGAGTTGAATCTCGATCTTGTTCCAGCCAGAGAAAAAGGAATGACTGCTTATGAGTTTTTGCTATCAGAATCACAAGAACGAATGTTATTCGTTGTTAAACCTGGTTCAGAGGAAGAATTTAGACAATTATTTATGAAATGGGGATTATACGTTGAAGTCGTTGGAAAAGTTTTAAAAGAAAAAGTTGTAAGAGTCCTACATAAAGGAAATGTAGTAGCAGATTTACCAGCTGCTGCTCTCGCTGATGATACACCTATAGAAGAACACTTATTAATAAACTCAGTACCTCAATATTTACAGGAACATTGGAAATGGACAGAAAAACTATTGCCTAAAGAGGTAAAAAAAGGCATTATAAAAATCAAAAATAATTTATTCGTAACTTGGAATAGTGTTTTATTAGATTTATTAAGTACACCATCATTAGCATCAAAAAACTGGATATATAAACAATAT
The DNA here is from genome assembly GCF_059772445.1 of Prochlorococcus sp. G4PB17. Taxonomy (NCBI): domain Bacteria; kingdom Bacillati; phylum Cyanobacteriota; class Cyanophyceae; order Synechococcales; family Prochlorococcaceae; genus Prochlorococcus; species Prochlorococcus sp. G4PB17. The sequence continues at coordinate 1,354,247 of NZ_CM186288.1, forward strand.
GATTATCAAGTACAATCTAATACAGTTGTTTTTCCTGGTGAAGCTGATGCAGCTGTAATCAGGATTCGTTCTCAAAATAAGTTTAATAGTAGCTTAAATCAAGAGAGAGGAATTGCATCTGTAGTTGATTGCAATGATAGATGGGTTTTCTTGGATCCGGAACGTGGAAGTATGTCTGCTGTTGCAGAAGCTGCTAGGAATTTAAGTTGTGTTGGAGCTGAACCTTTAGCAATTACTAATAATTTAAATTTTTCTTCACCAGAAAAACCTATTGGTTTTTGGCAATTATCAACATCATGTAAAGGAATTACAAATGCTTGTAAAATATTAAATACCCCTGTTACTGGTGGAAATGTGTCATTGTACAATGATACAAAATTGTCAAATAATAAGGTTATACCAATACATCCAACACCAGTGATTGGTATGGTTGGATTAATAGAAGATATAAAAAATGTTTGTAAAAAATCTTGGCATAATGCTTGCGATCAAATATGGATGATGGGATTACCGTTAGAAACTAATAATATTCAAGATAGGAGAATTTCACTAGCTGCTTCTTCTTTTTTAGAGCATATACATGGTTTGAAAACTGGAAGACCACCAGAAATTGATTTATATTTAGAAAAGCAAGTTCAATTGTTTTTAAGACAAATAATTAAAAAACAAATTATTAATTCAGCTCATGATTTAGGAGATGGAGGCTTGGCAGTAGCTTTAGCTGAATGTTGTATTACTTCTGGATTGGGAGCTAAAATTGTTCTTCCTCCAAGTGAGTCGAGATTAGATCGTATTCTTTTTGCAGAAGGAGGTGCAAGAGTTTTAATTAGTTGTTCTGATAAACAAAGCTTAGAATTAAAAAAATATTATAAACAAATATCTTCTGAAGAATCTATCAACTTTTCAATATCTCATTTAGGCATTGTAAATAATGAAAAAAAATTATCAGTCTATCAGTCTGATGATCTAATTATAGATATTAATATTTCTGATTTGAAAGATACATATAAAAATACTATTTCTAAAAAAATATCTAAGTAAAATCTCTATGATTTATAATTATCAAATTAAAATTAATTTAGCTAGCGAGGGAATATAATTATGTGTGGAATTGTAGGAGTTGTTTCAACAGATCAATGTAACCAACAAATTTACGATAGTTTGTTGTTGCTACAACATAGAGGTCAAGATTCTACTGGCATTGCGACAATGGATGGTAGTGTTTTTCATATTAATAAATCCAAAGGTCAAGTACGAGAAGCTTATAGAACTAGAGATATGAGAGGTTTGATTGGAAAAATTGGATTAGGCCATGTCAGATACGCTACTAAAGGAGCAGCTCATAGAGAAGAAGAAGCTCAACCATTTTATGTGAATGCACCTTATGGAATTATTCTTGTTCATAATGGAAATTTAACTAATACTAGAGAATTAGAAAAAGAACTTTTTAAAGTTGATAGAAGGCATACAAACACTTCAAGTGATACAGAAATGTTATTAAACGTGTTAGCAACAGAATTAAATAGTGCCATAAAAGGAAAAGATATAAATCCAGATGATCTTTTTGATGCTGTTAAATCACTTCATTCAAGAGTAGAGGGATCTTATGCTTCAATTGCTTTAATTGCAGGTCATGGTCTTTTAGCTTTTCGAGATCCTTTTGGAATACGTCCTTTAGTAATTGGTAAAAGGATTGCAGAAAATAATAAATCTGAGTGGGTAATTGCTAGTGAATCTTTAGTTATTGAAAATAATGATTATCAAATTGTTAGAGATGTTGAACCTGGGGAGGCTATTTTTATTAGCTGTGATGGTCAGCTTTTTTCTAAACAATGTTCAGACAATCCTCAATTATTTCCTTGTTCATTTGAATATGTTTATTTAGCAAGACCTGACTCAATCATGAATGGTATTTCTGTCTATGAGTCTAGGTTAAGGATGGGAGATTTATTAGCAGAAACAATAAAAAAGCAAATTTCACTTGGTGATGTAGATGTTGTAATGCCAATACCGGATTCTTCCAGACCTGCTGCAATGCAAGTGGCAAGACAGTTAGGAATTGAATATAGGGAGGGGTTTTTTAAGAATCGCTATGTTGGAAGAACGTTTATAATGCCAGGTCAATCTTTAAGAAAACGTTCTGTTCGTCAAAAGTTAAATGCAATGAGTACTGAATTTAAAAATAAAAATGTATTGATAGTTGATGATTCAGTTGTCCGAGGAACGACCTCTCAACAAATAGTTCAAATGGCAAGGACAGCTGGTGCAAATAAAGTTACTTTTACATCTGCAGCACCACCAATTAGATATCCGCATGTTTATGGAATTAATATGCCCAGTAGAAATGAATTGATTGCTTACAATAGAAATATAAATGAAATCGAAGATAATTTATATATTGATAAAATGATTTATCAAGAAGTAGGAGATCTTACAAAAGCTATAACTAAAGGTTCTAAAATTAAAGAATTAGATTTATCTTGCTTTACTGGAAAATATGTAACTGGAACAGTTACAAATGAATATTTAGATTGGGTTGAAAAGACATCTTTATCTTAATTATTTTCCGGAATGATCATTGAAAATATTGACTTTATAACTTCATTCTCATTTAATTTTATCTTTAACTTTGTTTCTTTTTTATAAGGACTCATATTAATTTGATCTGTTTCTAATCGTTCATATTTTTCTTGATTAGTTTTGACAAATACGAATTGATTATATAAAAAACAACTAATTACTCTTTCGTTAAATTTTTTATTATAATTGATACCTAGTGTTCCTAACTCTCCTTTTTTAGATAGTTTTATTTTTTTTGTTTTATGTTTTATAAAATAACCTTTATTTGTTATTAGAATTAAGTCTTTAGCCTGTTCTTCATTAATTTTTAAAACTTCAATTATATTTTCTCCTGGAAATAATTTTATTATATTATTACCTTGAGCTAATTTGCCCATAAAAGGAAAGTCCGTTTCTGTTATTTTGAATTTTATAATTCTTCCTATATCGGTTATGATTAAGATATAGCTATTCTCTTCGCATAGAAAACAACATTTAAGTTTAATATCATCTTTTAATTTTAATATAGTTGTTGCCCTATTTGAAATATCTGTGATTTCGTTAATTCCAATTCTTTTAAACTTTCCATCATTACTAATTAATCCTAAACTTACATTATTTTTTTCTGATAATGGGATAAAATTAATGATTTTATCATTCTCTAAGCCCGAAGGTAAAAATTGTTCTATTGGGCCAGGCTTTTGCCCTGCAAATTCCCATTTAAGCAGACCTATTTTTCCTAGTTCGCTCACAGCTAATATTTTTGGTTCATTTTTGATAGGCCATATTAGTTTTGTAGGTAAATTATTTTTTCTTTCTTGATTATTTTCTTTTAATCCTAATTTTTTAATTGTTATTGAAGAGACTATTTTTACTTCATTATTTGATTGAATAATAATTTCAGAATCTACTGATAATTGTTTTAAAGCATTTATTCTTTGCAGTTCTTTATTAGGCCTTTGATTTGCAATACGTTCAGCAATTAGTGCGTCTCCACCTTCTATTAATTTTGTTTTTCTATTACTTCCAAATCTTTTTTTTAGTTCTTTTAGTTCTTTAATCATTAGGTTCATTAACTTATCTCTATTGTCAATAATTTCTTCGAGTTCCTCTCTTTCTAAATTTAAGTTTTTTATTTCATCTTTTAATGATTCTTTCTCAAGACTAGTGATTTTTTTTAAAGGCATTCCCAAAATTCCATCTGCTTGTCTTTCATTTATTTTTAACTTATTAATTAAATTATTTTTTGCTTCAGATGTATCTTTTGACCTTTCAATTAAACTGATAATATCTCTAAGATTATTAAGTGCTTCAATAAGTGCTTCTACGATTTCTTGTCTGTTTTTAATTTTTTTTAATAAAAAATTGCTTCTAAGTAAAATTGTTTTTTCTCTAAATTCTAGAAAATTATCTAATAAGTTTTTTAATGTAAGTTGTACCGGCTGACCATTTACTAAAGCAAGTAAAATAGCGCCAAAATTGCTTTGTAATGACGTTTTTTGAAATAAGAAATCAAGAATTTTTTTGGGATCTGAATCTCTCTTTATTTCAACAACGATTCTCATTCCATCTCGATCACTTTCATCTCGTATATCTGCAATTCCAGAAACTTTACCGTTATTTACTAGTTCAGCTAATTTTTCAATCCAATTAGCTTTGTTTAATTGATACGGTAATTCAGTAATAATAATACCGTTGCGTTTGTGCTTACCTTTGCCAGGATTGACTTCTTCAATATGAGCTATACCTCTCATGGTTATGCTTCCTCTTCCTTTCGTATAAGTTTCTTTTATTCCATTACTAATTAAAATTTCACCTCCAGTTGGAAAGTCTGGTCCAGGGACGATTTTTAATAGTTTTTCTTCATCTAAGGAAGGTTTTTTTATTACTGCTATTAAAGCCTCTACTACTTCGTTCAAATTATGAGGAGGAATGCTTGTTGCCATTCCTACAGCAATACCTGCACTTCCATTTAATAGTAAAAAAGGTAATTGAGCTGGCAAGACATCTGGTTCTTGCTGGGACCCATCAAAATTTGGAGAGAAATCAACAGTTTCCTGGTCTATCTCTTTTAAAATTGCATCGTTCGAGATAGGTGCTAATCGCGTTTCTGTATATCTCATTGCAGCGGGAGGATCATCATCTATTGATCCAAAGTTTCCATGACCATCAAGAATTGGGTATCTCGAACTAAAAATTTGTACCTGTCTCACTAATGCGTCATAAACTGCTTGATCTCCATGAGGGTGATATTTACCAAGAACATCACCTACAACACGAGCACATTTTCTATAGGGCCTATCTGGCGTAAGTCCTAATTCATGCATTGCAAAAAGTATTCTTCTTTGTACTGGTTTCAATCCATCTCTAGCGTCTGGCAATGCTCTTCCAACGATTACGCTCATTGCGTACTCGAGATAAGAACGTTGCATCTCTTGATGCAACGATATTGGTTTCAGGCGTTCCTTGGCCATCTTTGATTATTTAAGAGGCCTAAATTTCTTTATTTAGGCTACTAACTAATCTGTTAAAAACCAGTTTTTTGTTAAACATTAATTCATTGACTTTTTTCTTTAGCTTCCATAACTACTTTTTTCATTTCTGCAGTTTTAAATAAAAGTTGTCCTGATTTCTGTAATTTCTCTCCCCACAATTGTTTTTTTTGATAGTCTCTAGAAACATATTTAGGGTTTAATGTTAGAGCTTTTTTTGCTAAGTTTATTGATTCAATAGATTTATTATCTTTAGAAAATAATACTATTGCTAGGGCTAACATTGGTTCAGCATTATTACTAATTTCAAGTGCTGATTTAAACTTTGATATAGATTCACTTTTGTTATTTAATTCAAATAATATAAGACCTTCATTATTAATTGATTGCCAAAATTTTGCATTAATCCTTGATGATTTTTTAAATGCAATTAGTGCTGATTTATAATTATTCAGCATTATTTCAGCATTGCCTAATTGAAAATAACCTTTTTCGTCATCTTGATTAATTGATAAACCTTTTATGATTAATATCTTAGCTTTTTTTGCATCATTTAAATCCATATATATAGAAGCTTTTGTAAAATATATATCTTCTTCTCTTGGCTTTAATTCTAGTGCTTTATTTAATGAAGATAATGCTAGATATTTTTTATTTGATCTTATTTGAGCTTCTGCAAGACTTCTCCAAAGGTTAGACTCTTTAGGGTTTAATTTCACAGCTAGTTCTAAAAGCTTAACGGCTTCTTCGTTTTGACCAAATTGAATTAGTTGTATGGCTGTTTTTCCAATTTGTATCGAAGTTTCTTTTAGTTCTATTTTATTTGGCTCGTTAATTTTTGGAAAAAAAGCTTTTGATGATTTAGTAAAAATTGAATATTGAAATAGACTTATCAAAATTAAAAATCTAAGAATTTTTGGAATTGTATTTTTCATATTTACTTATTATTTGATATTGAACTTATATTCCTCCTCCACATCCAAGGCTTGATTCTTTTTAATGCTGAGCCATTTAAATGTTCTTTCCATTTTTCATCATTCCATGACAATGCATCTTTTTTGGTTATATTCAATATCCATTCAGATGGTTGAAGATCAGGTTCATCTGTTGTTGGTATATTTTTTTGATTCCAAGGACAAACTTCTTGGCAGATATCGCAACCAGCAACCCAAGTCCCCATTTTACTAATAATATTTTTTGGCAATTCTTTTTCCCTATTTTCTAACGTATGATATGCCAAACATTTATTTGAGTTGACGATAAAAGGTTCTTCAATTGCTTTAGTTGGACAGGCTTCAATACATTTTTCACATTCGCCACAAAGAGGTCTTGAAGGATTGTCAGCTTCCAAAACCTCGGTAGTTAGAAGATGACCCAAAAACATCCATGATCCTATTTTAGGGTTAATTATATTGCTATGTTTTCCAATCCACCCAATTCCAGCTTCTTCAGCCCATGCTTTATCTAAAAATGCGCTTGTATCAATACAAATTTTCCATTTCGAGTTAGGTCTTTCTTTTTCTATGAAACGAGCAAGTCTTGTTAATTTTTTTTCAATAACTTTGTGATAATCTTTCCCCCAACCATATCTTGCGATTGAGATATCCTTGGAAACTTTTTCTGTATTTACATAATAATTCAGACCTACTGCTAGAACACTTTTTACCCCATCAAGCATATTTTCTATGTTTTTTCGTCTTGGGCTTTTCATCCATTCCATTTTTGCTTGATGACCCGCTTCGAGCCATCTGTCTAAGGAATCAGTTCTGAGTTTGATTCTTGAAGATCCAGGGACTTTTGCAATTCCGACCGCATCAAACCCTTCTGCAAAAGCTTCTTCTTTAATTCTTTTTGTTAGATTAATAGATTTTTGCAAACTCACAGTTAGTTTTCGTGAAAAATTTTTCTACCTTTAAGTAAAAGGTTTTACCCTATTTTCGACATTTTTTGGGAGAGTGAAAAGCTTTCTTTTAATGTTTTATTTCTATTAATAGCTTAAATTATTTAATTAATGCACTGAATTTGGTTAGATTGTATATATATACATTTTTCGGACTCTCTTTATTTGGTGCAGTCCTCTCCAAAGCAAGACCTGACTCTTGCCTCACGGCTTCAGCAGGATTTAAAAAATGACCTTATAGCTGGTCTTTTGGTGGTTATTCCCTTAGCTACCACTATTTGGTTGTCTACGATTGTCAGTCGCTTTGTTCTGGCAATACTGACTTCAATCCCTAAACAATTAAATCCTTTTATTACTCTTAATCCTTTATTGCAAGATCTAATTAATCTTGCTTTGGGTTTAACGGTTCCACTTCTAGGTATTTTATTGATTGGTCTTATGGCCAGAAATTTTGTAGGGAGATGGTTGCTTGAATTTGGTGAGGGTACTCTTTCGCGTATTCCTCTTGCAGGCTCTGTTTATAAAACTCTTAAACAACTTTTAGAAACTTTCCTTCGAGATAACTCAACTAGGTTTAGAAGAGTAGTTTTAGTTGAGTATCCTCGTGAAGGCTTATTTAGTGTTGGTTTCGTTACTGGTATTGTTGGACCATCTCTTCAAACTGAGCCTGATAAACCATTGCTAAGCGTCTTTATACCTACAGCACCAAACCCTACAACAGGTTGGTACACTCTTGTACCAGAAGGTTCAGTTAAAGATTTAGATATTTCTGTTGAAGATGCATTTAGAACAATTATTTCTGCTGGAATTGTAAATCCTGATGATAGAAGTAACTCTACAAATACTTCTTTTTCTAGTTTATTTTCTCAGTTAAGAGCCTCATCTTCGTAATAATTTAGTTATGGCTATGCAACTAAAATCACTCTCAAGAGAATTAGCGTTATTACTTTTAGGACAAATTAAAAAAAATGATATTAGTAAGATTAATATTGAAAGTTTACTTGGTAAAGCTATTGAATCTTTAACTCAACATTGGAGAGAGCAATTAGATTTTTGCGCTATAAAATTAGAAAAAGCAAATCAGAAATTATTAGATAGTGAATTACAAGAAGATGCCGGATTATTAAAAAAATCTCGTAGTTATTTAAAAACTTGTTTAGCTGATTCAGAGAATATATTAAATAGTCTTTCTGAAAGTATTGAATTACCAAGATTAATAGCACTGGTTGATCAAAAGAAACTACGAGAGTTAGCTCTTGAGCGTGTTTATTTGGTAATTGAAAAGCAAGATGAAATAGATAATAATCTTGATTTTGTTATGGAGGGTTGGCGATTAAAAAGATTACCTAGAATTGATAGAGATATTTTGAGATTGGCTTTTGTTGATTTGATTGACTTTAATACTCCCACTGCTGTTACGTGTAACGAAGCTGTAAATCTTGCTAATCGTTATAGTGACGAACAAGGACGAAGAATGATTAATGGAGTTTTAAGGAAACTTCAGAATTCTACTTTAAAATTAAATTAGAAAATGAAAGACGATTTTACTCAGGATGAAATAACTTCTGTTAATGACGAATCTTTAGATTGGGCTAAACAAGCTTATTTACAATTAAAGCAAAAGCAAAAAGAGCAGAAAGAAATACGTGAGAAAGAAATCAAAGAAGAAGAAACAATTAATATGACAGAGGTAGATATTGCTATTCAAAAAACTCAAATAGAAAATATTGAATCAGTTGTTTCGAGTGAAGAAAAATTTCAAATTAGTAAAAATTTAAAGGAAGAGGATGTTCCTCGACTTGGTGATTTTGACGATACCTTTACTTGGTCAGCTGAAGTTTTAGCTGCACAAGGTAAAAAAATAGACCAGTTTTCTTTAGATGAAATCGATTGGCTAGGTAGGTTAAAGCAAGGATTAGAAAAAACTCGTAAAGGATTTGTTACTGATTTATTAGATAAATTAGGTGATGATCCACTTACTCCCGAAGTTCTTGATGATTTAGAAACCTTGTTACTTAGAGCAGATGCTGGCGTTTCAGCTACTGATCAAATTTTAGATTCATTGAGAACTAAGTTAAATGAGGAAGTTGTAGAAGCGTCTGAAGGGTTGCGTTTTTTAAAAGAACAATTAGTTAATGTCCTAGAGAAGCCGATAAAAGATAGTGGTGTTGATTTACTTTCACCAAAAAAAGGTTGTTTAAATATTTGGATGTTAGTAGGAGTCAATGGAGTTGGTAAAACAACTACCCTCGGCAAATTGGCAAGTGTTGCGAAAAGGAGTGGGTTTTCTGCAATGATTGCTGCAGCAGATACTTTTAGAGCTGCAGCTGTTCAACAAGTAAAAGTATGGGGAAAGAGAACGGGAGTTGAAGTTATTTCAAATGAATCTAAGAATGCTGACCCAGCGTCAATAGTTTTTGATGCTATTGGCGCAAGTAAATCAAAAAATATTGATTTATTATTGGTTGATACTGCTGGAAGATTACAAACGAAAAATAATTTAATGGAAGAACTAAAAAAAATTAGAAAAATAATTGATAAACTTGCGCCTAATGCAAATGTTGAATCTTTATTAGTGCTTGATTCTAGTCAAGGTCAAAATGGGCTTAGGCAGGCTCTTGCTTTTGCTGACTCAGCAGAATTAACAGGCGTCATACTTACAAAACTGGATGGATCTTCTAGAGGAGGTGTTGCGATGGCTGTTGCATCAGAAGCGAAACTACCTGTAAGATTTATTGGTGCTGGAGAGAAACTTAGAGATTTAAGACCATTTAATAGTTTTGAATTTATAGAGGCTCTTCTAACTAATCGATGATACTTCAGAAATTTATTGTAAATCTTGCTAAATTTTAGTTTCTTTATTGATAGTAAATGGTGAATAAAAATTCTCCTATTTCAGAAGAAAAATATCAACGCTCATCTAATTCTTTATCAAGTGCTGCTTCTCAGTCTCTAACAGCTCTGATCAATAGTATTTCTCAAGAACAAGTTGTTAATCAAGATTTATTGCTTTCCTTGAGCTTTGCTTTGCGAAGCTTTACTAATCTAAAGCGGTTTCTCGAACTCATTCCACTGTTTGTCACTGAATTAGTTGGTGTTCACGGAGCATTGTTAATTCCTTTTCAAGATAACGGGAGTCTTTGGCGCGAACAATTACAAATATTTCCTATTGATGAGGATCAGGAAATACTTAGACAATTATTCCTTTTAGAAGAGGGAATGAAAACTGGATTTGGGATGCAGGAAGAGAATATTGTTATGTTAGATCGTTTGGTTCAAAGACATTTTCACTCTTTCAATGTTATTGCTACATCAATAGTTTCTCGAGGCAGACAACGAGGGCGTTTATATGCATTTGATAAAAATGAAATTGATTTTGGAAGTAATATTCATCGAAAACATATTCAATTGATAGCTGATCTAACTGGAGTAGCTATAGAAAATGATGTCATTTTTCAAGTAATTCGGAATCATGAAAAAGTTGATCGACAAATAAGTATTGGTGCTGAAATTCAAGCACAATTATTACCTGATCAATGTCCAATCATCGAGGGAATTGAATTGGCTGCTTGCTGCAGACCTGCTCTTCAAGTAGGTGGAGACTATTACGATTTTATGCCTACTCGACCAGATTTAACTGATACAGCAAAAGCCAATGGTCGATGGGCTTTTGTAATTGGAGATGTTATGGGTAAGGGAGTTCCTGCTGGATTGTTGATGACTATGCTTCGCGGGATGCTTAGAGCGGAAGTTTTAACTGGATTACCTCCTGATCGTATTTTACATGATTTAAATCAATTGGCTCTTGATGATTTGGCTCAATCACATCGTTTTGTGACTTTGTTTTATTCAGACTTTGATGCAAGAACAAGGAAATTACGTTTTGCCAATGCGGCACATAACCCTCCTTTACTTTGGAGTGCTAAGTCAAAATCCATAAATAGATTAGACGCTCCCGGTTTATTGATAGGACTTCAGCCTGAAGCTGAATATGGATGTGGAGAGATAATTCTTCAGCCTGGTGATGTTTTGCTTTACTACACGGATGGTGTTACAGAGGCACCTGGGATTTCTGGCGAACGTTTTGATGAAAATCGTTTAATAACTTTTTTAGATAGATTTTCTAGAGAGGGTTTAGGAGCTCAACAAATATTAAATAAACTCTTTGAACGATTAGATGGTTTTGTTGGGGTTAGTGATCATCATCTTGAGGATGATGCCTCAATGGTTGTTTTAAAAGTCAATGAAGAATTAACGCTTCCTGATTTAACTTAGTAAAGCTCCTGACAATTGTTAATACTCTTGCTTTATTTGTATTAGTAATATGGAAAATGCATTGAGTAAAACGTGGAGCGATAGATTTGATCAAGGACTGAATCCTTTCATAGAAAAATTTAATGCTTCAATAGAATTTGATATTTGTCTACTTGAAGAAGATTTGGATGGATCAATTGCTCATGCACGTATGCTAGGAATTCAAGGGATAATTAGCAGGGAAGACGCTATTGCATTAGAAAATGGTCTTCAACAGATTAAAAAAGAGGCTGCTGAAGGCCTATTTAAGCCAGAAATTTCAGATGAAGATGTGCATTTTGCTGTAGAAAAAAAATTAATAGATTTAATAGGTCCAATTGGAAAAAAACTACATACAGGCCGTAGCCGTAATGATCAAGTTGGAACAGATCTCAGATTATGGCTGAGAAAGCGTATTGATGAACTTGATAAGGATTTAGAACGTTTTCAAGTATCTCTCTTTCTATTGGCAGAGGAAAATCTTTATACACTTATTCCCGGTTATACTCATTTGCAAAGAGCTCAACCTTTGTCTTTAGCACACCATTTATTGGCATATGTTGAGATGGCACAAAGAGATAGAAATAGATTAAAAGATGTAAGAAAACGAGTTAATATTTCTCCTTTGGGAGCAGCTGCTTTGGCCGGCACATCTATTTCTATTGATAGACAGAAAACTGCTTCAGAATTGAATTTTCAAGATATCTATTCTAATAGTTTAGATGCTGTAAGTGATAGAGATTTTGTCGTAGAATTTCTGGGAGCCTCATCATTAATTATGGCTCATTTAAGTAGATTATCAGAGGAAGTAATTTTATGGGCATCAGAAGAATTTGGTTTTATAAAATTAACAGATAGATGTGCTACTGGAAGTAGTCTTATGCCTCAAAAAAAGAATCCGGATGTTCCAGAACTAGTTCGGGGTAAGTCAGGAAGAGTATTTGGACATTTACAAGCAATGCTCACCATGATTAAAGGATTACCACTAGCCTATAATAAAGATTTTCAAGAGGACAAAGAAGCAATTTTTGATAGTGTAAAAACAGTCCAGAATTCATTAATAGCTATATCAATTTTGTTTGAAGAGGGTTTGATTTTTAGAAAGGATAATCTCAATCTTGCAGTCTCATCAGATTTTTCAAATGCAACTGATGTTGCAGATTATTTAGTGGCTAAGGAAATACCATTCAGAGAGGCCTATCAATTAGTCGGACGAATTGTTAAGACCTCTTTAGAAGAGGGAATCTTATTAAAAGATATTCCTTTAGAAAGATGGAAAACATTTCATAAAGATTTTGAAGAAGATATTTATGAAAAGCTTTTGCCTGCAAGTGTGGTTAAGTCACGTTTGAGCTCTGGTGGAACTGGATTTGAGAGGGTTCATGAACAACTTCTTTTATGGCGCGAAAAATTATTTAAGTAAAAACATTGTTTTCAATCTATTTGAGGGCTTTCGGTATTAAAGTGTTTAATGATGACTCATTTTAGAGTTATTAATTTTGGCTATTCATAGCCTATTAGTTACATTTTATTTTCAGTCCAATTTTCAAGTGAGTATTTTTGTCGGCAACTTACCCTTCCGCGCTGAGCAGGAAGATGTCATTGAATTGTTTTCTCCTTTTGGGGAGGTGGCAAACTGTTCTTTACCTTTAGAACGAGATACAGGTCGCAAAAGAGGTTTTGCCTTTGTTGAGATGGCTGATGAAGCAGTTGAAGCTTCAGCAATTGAATCTCTACAAGGTGCTGAACTAATGGGTCGTCCTTTAAGAATTAACAAAGCTGAACCTCGCGGAAGTGCTCCAAGAAGAGGTGGCGGCGGTTACGGCGGTGGCGGTTACGGCGGTGGCGGCCAAGGTGGCGGTTACGGCGGTGGCGGTTACGGCGGTGGCGGTTACGGCGGTGGCGGCCAAGGTGGCGGTTACGGCGGTGGCGGTTACGGCGGTGGCGGCCAAGGTGGCGGTTACGGCGGTGGCGGTTACGGCGGTGGCGGCCAAGGTGGCGGTTACGGCGGTGGCGGTTACGGCGGTGGCGGCCAAGGTGGCGGTTACGGCGGTGGCGGTTACGGCGGTGGCGGCCAAGGCGGCGGTTACGGTGGTGATCAATCAGCTCAAGATCGACCTTCCGGAGCTAAAGGATGGGAAGATCGTAGTCATGGCAATGCTTCACAAGATGCTAATGGCTTTGATCAAGGTCGTAGTAGAAGAAGAAGAGGTGCTTCGCCTGAAGGGGGAGATGACACTACTGCAGATTATGGTGGAGCAGAATCTTAAAGAATTGTTGTTTCTTATTAATGTCCAGCATCTTCAAGTTGCTGGGCAATTTTTTTTAAAATAGAAATATCAGCTTTGCTTTTTTGACATTTTTCGCTTAATTCTTGCCTCAACTTTTTTGCATTGGGTATATTTTCGATCAAATTCACAATATGTCTAGCCATATGCCAAAGACGCCCATTAGTTTCTAAATGTTTTTGAGCAAATGGTATTACTTGTTTAATTATTTTTGACCTTGATAGATTTTTTTCTTTTTCTCCAAATATAGTTGAATCTATTTTTTTCCATATATATGGATGAGAGTATGCAGCTCTACCAACCATTACTCCATCTAATATCTTTAGTGTTTGAATACATTCACTTACTGTATTTAAACCACCATTAAGTTCAATAATTAATTCAGGTCTTTCTCTCTTTAGCTTTTTAACTCTTTCATAATTTAGAGGTGGAATTGTACGATTTTCTTTGGGATTTAATCCATTGAGCAAAGCTTTTCTTGCGTGAACTATAAATCTGTCTGCTCCTGCAATTGAACAAGCGTCAACAAAATCCATAAGGTGATTGTCGCTATCAAGATTATCAATACCAAGCCTGTGTTTAACAGTAATTGGGACATTGCATGATCTTTTCATTGCTTCAATACACTTGGCTACTATGTTTGGTTTTGCCATTAGGCAAGCACCAAAGTTGCCTGACTTTACTTTTGGACTTGGACAACCAATATTTAAATTGATTTCGTCATAACCCCAATCCTCTGCCATTTGTGCTGCTTCAGCTAAAAGATTTGGATCGTCTCCTCCAAGTTGTATGGAAATTGGATGCTCAATTTCATCAAAATCCAATAATTTGTTTCTATTTTTGTTGTAATGGAGTGCTTGAGCCACAATCATTTCTGTGTATAAAAGTGATCTTTTTGTTATCTGACGCATCAAGACACGAAAATGCCTATCTGTGCAATCCATCATTGGGGCAATACTTAATCGGTAGTGAGCTATTTCATTTGTTTTGGGAGAATTGGAAATCATTTTTTATCAATTAATTTTTTTCAACTTTTAAGAAGTAAATTTTATTAGTATTAGTTAGATTTAAAAATTTCTTTGAACCGTAGATTTTTAATGATTGGATTCTTTAATACTCTGTTAGGTTTGATTATCAAACCTAAAAATGCTGCAGCTGAATCTAAACCTATGAAAAATTATAAAACTTTAACGGATTCAGATTGGGAAAATCGTTTATCTAAGGAAGCATATTATGTGTTGCGAAAAGAAGGCACAGAGAGACCTTTTTCAAGTCCCCTGAACAATGAAAAAAGGAAAGGGATTTTTCGCTGTGCAGGATGTGGGCTTGCATTATTTTCCTCAACGAAAAAATTTGATAGTGGAACTGGTTGGCCAAGTTTTTGGGATCCTTTACCTGATGCAATCGAAACAAAAACAGATTTTAAATTAATTGTTCCTAGAACGGAATATCACTGTCTTCGCTGTGGCGGCCATCAAGGACATGTTTTTAATGATGGTCCAAGGCCAACAGGTAAACGTTATTGCAATAATGGAGTTGCTTTAATATTTGAAGTTGATCAGTAAATTATCTTTTAAGTTCTTATAGGTGTGGGCTTCCGTAGCTTGTGTAAAAAACCCTTAGGTATCAACATGTATTAATAGCTAATTAAACTATATGAATTCAGACTCCCCCTCCTCAGAACTTGATTTATCTCAGGATGGTTTATCAGATGAAGATTCCAAAGAAAATTTAGTAACTCCTCATACAAATAACGAATCATCAAATTCAGTTGAACTTTCTGAGTCTCCTCAAGATGAGACTAAATCTGAAGAGAATCTTGAAGATACCTCAAATGATCAAGTTTCAACTAATTCTGATTCGAATTTAAAAGTTTCAGATACCGAAGCAAGATTATTGCAATTAGAAAAAGAGTATGAAACTCTCAATAGTCAATATATGAGAATAGCTGCTGATTTTGATAATTTTCGAAAGCGTCAGACTCGTGACCAGGATGATCTCAAAATTCAACTCACTTGCAGCACTCTCAGCGAAATCCTTCCTATTGTTGATAATTTTGAAAGAGCAAGACAGCAATTAAATCCCGAAGGAGAAGAAGCTCAGGCCTTACATAGAAGTTATCAGGGACTTTATAAGCAATTGGTTGAAGTTCTTAAGCAACTTGGTGTTGCTCCGATGCGTGTAGTAGATCAACCTTTTGATCCCACATTGCATGAAGCTGTTATGCGAGAGCCAAGTGATGAAAGAGCTGAGGATATTGTTATTGAAGAATTACAGAGGGGTTATCACTTGAATGGACGGGTTTTAAGGCATGCTTTGGTAAAAGTTTCTATGGGGCCGGGACCGAAAGCGGCTGATGAAGATATTGCTGATAAGAGTGATTCTGATCAGCTACAAAATACATCTTCAGAGGATGCAACTAACGATGAGAATTAACTACATGGTGATCGAAATGCAAAGGAATTTGTTTAAATGTACTAATGGCTGATTTTTACGAATTATTGGGGGTCAGTAGAGATGCTGATGCTGACACATTAAAGAGAGCTTATAGACAACAAGCTCGCAAATATCATCCTGATGTAAACAAGGAAGCTGGTGCAGAGGACAAATTTAAAGAAATAGGAAAAGCATATGAAGTTTTAAGTGATTCACAAAAGCGAGCTCGTTATGACCAATTTGGAGAAGCAGGATTAGGAGGTGCAGCTGGAATGCCAGACATGGGGGACATGGGTGGCTTTGCAGATTTGTTTGAGACCTTTTTTAACGGTTTTGGAGGTTCTGGTTCTCCTGGAGGTTCTCGCCCTCAAAGACGTGGTCCTCAGCAAGGTGAAAATTTACGTTACGACCTAAATATTGATTTTGATAAAGCTGTTTTTGGACAAGAAAGAGAAATCAAGGTTCCTCATTTAGAAACTTGTGATGTTTGTAGAGGGAATGGAGCAAAGAAAGGAACTGGTCCTGTGACTTGCAATACATGTGGTGGCGCTGGTCAAGTAAGAAGAGCTACTCGCACACCTTTTGGGAGCTTTACTCAAGTAGCGGAATGTCCAACTTGTTCTGGAACTGGACAAGTTATTAAGGATCCTTGTAATTCTTGCAATGGGAAAGGTGTAAAACAAGTAAGAAAACAATTAAGAATTAATATCCCTGCTGGAGTTGATAGTGGAACACGTTTAAGAGTTGCAGGAGAGGGTAATGCAGGACTGAAAGGAGGACCATCTGGAGATTTATATGTTATTTTAAAAGTTAAAAATCATCCAAATCTTAAGAGAGATGGGATAACTATATTTTCTGAAGTAAACATAAGTTATCTTCAGGCAATATTGGGAGATACCATTGAAATAGATACTGTAGATGGACCTACTAAATTACAAATACCTCTAGGAACACAACCAAACTCTGTTTTGAATTTAGAAAATAAAGGTGTACCAAAAATTGGTAATCCTGTTGCTAGAGGCAATCATCAAGTCACAGTAAAAATTAAATTACCTACGAAATTGTCAGATTCTGAAAGAAATTTACTTGAAGAATTAGCTGGGCATTATTCTGCACGTGGACGTCAATATCATTACCATAAAAGTGGTTTATTTAGTAGGTTATTTGGCAAATAATAGTGGATAAAGATATATTTACTGATCACTATTTAGATCTTCGTGGTATTTTTTGCCCACAAAATTTTGTAAAATGCTGCTTAGCTTTAGAAAGTTTATCTTTAGATGAGGTGCTAAGAGTAGACTTGGATAGAGGTGAACCTGAAGTTAGTGTTGTCGAAGGTTTGCAAGAGAAGGGTTTTAAAGTAAAAATAATTGGAAAAGACTCAAAAATGATATCTTTAATTATATCTAGTGAAAAAAAATAGTTCTAATACTATTAGAGGAATTGTTGTAGCTTTAAAAGCCAACTTTTTTATTGTAGACATTCAGTATAAAAATACTTATGAAGATTGTGTTGAACAATTCTCCGAAAAAAATAGATTCTTATGCACAAGGAGGAGTAAATTAGATTATCAGGGTCTTTTTATAGATGTAGGGGATATAGTTTTTGTTGAGTCGATAGATTTTAAAAATAAGCGTGCTGTAATCTCCCAGGTCGAACCTAGAAAAAGTTTTTTAAAACGCCCTGCAGTAGCAAATGTTACTTTAATTGCTATTTGTATTTCTGTTGATGACCCTTCATTTGATAGTGAGCAAACTAGTCGATTTTTAATAGCAGCTGAGTCTGCAAAAATAAAACCTTTGATTGTTTTAACTAAAATTGATTTGATTCAAAAAAATGATTTGAATGTATATATTAATAAATTAAAATTATGGGGTTATGATTCTGTACCAGTATCTATAAAGAATTCCTCCGGAATTGATTTGTTATTAAATAGATTTAGACAAACTAGATTAACTGTTCTTTCTGGGCCTTCTGGGGTCGGAAAGACAAGTTTAATAAATTATTTAATTCCATCTATTTCATTACCTACTTCAGCAGTGTCAAAAAAATTACGACGAGGAATAAATACTACAAGACATGTTGAACTTTTTTCTATTGGAAAAAGTTCACTTTTAGCAGATACGCCAGGTTTTAACCGTCCAGAAATAATTTCTAATCAATTTGATTTTGCCGATTTGTTTCCTGAATTTCGTTCACAACTAATTAACTCTAAATGTAAGTTTCGTAATTGCTTGCACAGAGATGAGCCTGGTTGTTTAATTAACAAAGATTTTGAGCGATATTCTTTTTATCGTACTTATCTCGAGGAAATCATTAATTCTCGTCACCCATACCAGGGAGATTCAGTTTGAATCCACCAGTCAAATCTTCCATGCGCTCTTTCATTGTTGAAGTTGAGATTTCATGAGCAGATTGCATGGCATCAAGTATGGCTTCTTCCACTATTACTTTTTCTTCAGAAAGTAGAGATCTATCTATTTCGACTCGTAAAGGCTTTTGATTCCCTGACATCCATATTTTTGCGCGATTGTCTTTATTTGTCCCCTCTATTTCCATAACTTCAAGCTCTTCTTGAAGTTTTTGAGCATTCTGCTGAATTTGTTGTGCTTTTTTAAAAGCTTCAGTTAGTTGTCCAAAATTTGGTAGTCCGAATCCAGCCATGAGATTTACCTATTGATCGTAATTTTAGGGTTTAAAACTAAAATCCACATTGTTTGACTTCTGTTTCTAACAAGATTCCATACGAATCAAAAACTTTTTTTTGAATATGTTTTATTAATTCTTGTACGTCATGAGAAGAAGCTTTATTTGCATTAATTATAAAGTTTGAATGAATTGTGGATATTTCAGCTCCACCAACACCAAATCCTTTTAAACCAAGTTCATCTATCAACTTTGCAGCTTTCAAAGGTTCAGGATTGCGAAAAACACTACCGCAGCTCTGGTGTTTGTATGGCTGAGTTCTTAAGCGATGATTTAGGTTTTTATTGGTGATTTGACGAATTTTTTCTGCATTACCAGATTTCAGTTTCAATCTTGCAGATACGACAATTAATTTTTCATGTTGAAGAAGACTATATCGATATCCAAAATTGAGATCAGCTGCTTTGATTATTTTGTATTCACCATTTAAAGATAGTGTAGTAATACTCTCGAGATAGTCAGATATGGAATGTCCTTGCGCTCCAGCATTCATTACTACCGCTCCACCAATAGTTCCTGGTATGCCCACAGCCCATTCGAGTCCATGAAGTCCATTGGCAGCAGCTTTTCTGGCCAAAGTTGGAAGCATTTCTCCACTAAGGACCTCGATAATTGCATTACTTTTATCAATTTTAATTCCTTTAAGCTCACGCATACAAAGGCTTAAACCTTTAATTCCTTTGTCATTGATTAAAAGATTTGAGCCTGCGCCAATAATATTGCAATTAACTTGTTTGTTACTTATCCACGTAAGTAAAAATTTTAGTTCTTCGTTATTTCTTGGTTGAGCAATCCATTCTGCAGGACCACCTATTCTCCAAGTGGTGAAATTCGATAAGGCAATATTTTTTTTTAATTCAATTGATTTCATTTATTAAGCGGCCAAATTACTTTGAATTGACTTAGTATTAATTACTTCTAAAAATAGATTCGCACATATATTATTAATATCGCCTGCACCCATAATTAAAATTAAATCTTTTTCAATTGTTTTTTCTTTTATTAGCTTTTTTAATTCTTGATTGTTATTTGGAGTATATATTTCTAGATGCGATTTTAATCTTTTCAATTCAGATCTAATCGAGCGATTGCTTATTCCTTCAATTTCATCTTCTCCAGCAGAATAAATTGGGGTTATGAATACTAAATCGGATTTGCTGAGACTTTTTGCAAATTCTTTTTGAAATTGTTGAGTTCTACTAAATCGATGAGGTTGAAATATAGTTACTAATCTATTAGGTGAGATTTTTGAAATGTTATTTTTAGTTTTAATTATAAGGGAGGCTAGTGATATAGCTGCGTCAATCTCACTAGGATGATGAGCATAATCTTCAATTATTAATCTATTTTTCCATAAGCCTTTATAGTCGAATCTTCTAACAGGTAATTTTAAATGCTCAATTCCTTTTTTTATATCCTCAATAGGAATACCAGATGTTCTGCATGCAGCAATAGCAGCTATTGTATTACTTAAATTGTGTGTTCCAGGAATTGGTACTTTTATGATATCAATAAATTTTTCATGTTCATAATATTTTGCTATTGTTTCACATCCGTTAGATTCTTTTGCAATTAATGCAAAATCTACATTATCAATTTTTTGTGTTGAGAACCAGATAGAATTTTGTATATTTTTTTTAAGATTAGCACAGTCAAAATTGGAAATTAGATATTTGCATTTTTTACTAAATTCTTTCATAGTTTCTATGATAGAATCTAGATTTTTGTAATGGTCAACATGTTCTAATTCTATATTTAGTATGATTCCAATATGTGGATTAAATTGTACTAATGATCCATCTGATTCATCTGCTTCGGCTACTAGTATTTCACTATTACCAATATTGTAATTCTTTTTGTAAAGAGGAACTATTCCACCAATGATAGCAGTAGGATCTTTTTTCAATATGGAAAGAATAGTTGTTATGTAAGTACTTGTTGTAGTTTTACCATGTGAGCCCGAGATTACTATTGACTTTTTTCCGTCGATGAATAATTTTAATATTTCTGAGCGATATTTAATTTGTAAATTAGATATTTTAGCTTTTTTTAATTCTCGATTGTCTGGACGTATTGCAGAACTTATGATTACTAAAATATTTTCTATCTTTTTCCCCTTAATCATTTTGTCAATATTATATTCCTCTTGAGTTTCAAAGATTTTAACGCCATTAATTGATAAATCTTTTAAAGTAGAACTTTTTTTTGTGTCCGAACCTGATACTGAATATCCATTTTTTGCGAGAACCATTGCTAAAGCAGACATACCAATACCCCCAATTCCAATAAAGTGGATATGAGAAGGTAATTGGCGTGTCTTTGTCAATTTTGCTTGGATGTCGAGTGAAAGATAACTCTTCATCTCTCTAAAGGCACATTTTTTAAAGAATTACAGAGTTTTTGTACTTTTTATTTCCTTAACACTTCAATTATTTTTCAAAATGCTCAGAAAATGATCATCGTTCTGTATGATCAGCGGCCAGTAGCTTATGCGGTTTAACCGTTTTTGAAATGACTTTGCGTGTTGCGATTAATGGATTCGGAAGAATTGGACGCAATTTTATGCGTTGTTGGTTGAGTAGGGGGGCAAATACAAATATTGAGGTGGTAGGTATTAACGTCACCTCTGATCCAAAGACATGTGCCCACTTACTTAAGTACGACTCTATTCTTGGCGCAATAAACGATGCTGAAATTTCTCATACAGACGATACATTTCAGATTAATGGAAAAACGATTAAATGTTATTCGGATAGAAACCCTCTAAATCTTCCATGGAAAGAGTGGGGGATTGATCTAGTGATTGAGTCAACAGGTGTTTTTAATACAGATGTTGGTGCAAGTAAACATTTACAAGTGGGAGCTAAAAAAGTAATTCTTACTGCTCCTGGCAAAGGTGATGGTGTTGGTACATATGTCGTTGGTGTTAATGCTGATAAGTATTCTCACGATGATTTCGATATTCTTAGCAACGCTAGTTGTACTACTAATTGTTTAGCTCCAATTGTCAAAGTACTTGATCAGAATTTAGGCATTAATAAAGGTTTAATGACAACCATTCATAGTTACACTGGAGATCAAAGAATTTTAGATAATGCTCATCGTGATTTAAGAAGAGCTAGAGCTGCTGCAATGAATTTGGTTCCCACCTCAACTGGAGCGGCTAAAGCTGTTGCTCTTGTTTATCCACAAATGAAGGGAAAATTAACAGGAATTGCAATGAGAGTTCCAACACCAAATGTTTCTGCTGTCGATTTAGTTTTTGAATCAAGTCGCAAAACTAGTGCTGAAGAAGTAAACGCATTGCTCAAAACTGCTTCACAGGGTGAAATGAAAGGAATTATTAAATATGGTGATTTACCTTTAGTTTCAACTGATTATGCTGGAACTAATGAATCAACTATTGTTGATGAAGCATTAACTATGTGTATTGATGACAACATGGTTAAAGTTTTAGCTTGGTATGACAATGAGTGGGGATACAGTCAAAGAGTTGTAGATTTAGCTGAAATTGTTGCCAAAAAATGGAAATAATTTCCAAAATTTAGAAATGTTGAAATAGGCTTGATTGTTCATTAATTTCTTCTAAGTTATCCCAGAAAATATTAGGTTTGCCTTTTTTTATAAACCCAATTATCTGGGCTGATTTTAATTTTATTGATAAAGCTTCTGCCCATTCTTTAGGAATACACAGTATTAATTTGTAGTCCTCTCCTCCATTCAGAATCCATTCATTCCAAGCTGAATCTTGAGGCCAATCAGGATTTTTAAGCACTGAATCTTTTGACAAAACTGCTTGACAATTACTACTTTGACAAATTCCTCGAATTGATTCAAGAAGTCCATCGCTACTATCAGTCCCTGCCACTCTCCAGCTCGTTTTGTCAGGCTTGCTCTCGATTAGTGCCTCAAGTGCCTTGATGGCTGGGTAAGGGCGTTTATGTGCCTTTATAGCTCTTTGAATAAGTTGATCACTAAGTTTAGCTTCGCTTGGAAGTTTTTCGGATGTCAATAACGCTAATCCTAATCTGCTTAATCCATGGACTCCAGAGCTAACAATGTAATCGCCAGGTAAAGCATTGCTTCTATGAATTCTTGGTCGACTCATTTCTCCAATTGCAGTAATTGAAATCATTTTGATTTCTCCACTAGCGCAATCTCCACCAATTATTTCTCCTCCAAATTCTTGCATTGCTTCACTCATACCCTCGTAAAGACTTTCTACCCATTTCCAATCTGTGCAGGGTGGCAAAACCAACCCAACAGTGAAGGAGATTATATTTTTTGAGCCGCTACAAATAAGATCAGATGCATTTGAGGCAATACTTTTCCAGCCAATATCTTTGGCATTGGATATCTTGTTAGAAAAATGAATTTTTTCTACAAGTAAATCAGTATTAATTAGTAAGTGTTTATTCAATGAGTTTATTTCTGCAACATCATCGTCTATTTGGCCAGATCGCATAAATCTCTTTAATCGATTTAGTAGTTCTTTTTCACCTAACTCCTTAATGGTAGTTATCACTTTATTTGAAAATTTAAGCTTGATCTTTTAAATTTTCTGAACCATTTAATACTTTAATTGAAATGATTTTATCATCTACGCCTAGTTTATTTAATATTTCGGAACCCTCAATTACATAACCAAAAGCTGCGTTCCTTCCATCAATGAGATTACGTCCAGCAGGATTCAACTCTGCTTCATATAAGAAGAAGAAAAATTGAGATGAACCATCATTTAAATCAGAATCAGAGTGAGCCCAGCCAAGTGTTCCTAAAGTTGCAAATGGAAGAACTGGGGTTTCAGTGTATAAACCAACTTCTTCGAAAGTTTGCCCATAAAGTGTATCTTTTAAATTAGGTGTTCTTATTTCTAATGGAACTGTTCTTAACTCATTATTTTCAGGATCTACATATCCAATTGCTTCTCCTGTAGGATCACCTGTTTGAAGTATAAAAAATTCTTCAGCTCTATTAATTGGTAAACCATCATAGAAACCTTTTAAAGAAAGATCTATAAATGCTCCAGCAGTTAAAGGAGCATTGTATCCATCAATAATTGCACTCATATTTCCTTTAGATGTTTTTATTTCTACGTTTGCTCTACCTAAAAGTCGTGGCAAATTGTCGTATTCACTAGGTATTTCATATGGAAACTTATTAGTAATTAATAGTGATTCTAAATCATCAATTTTTTTTAAACTTTGACGTCTGACTTCAAGAAAAGAAACTTTATTTTTTTCATTCGCTATTTTGCCTAATTGATCAAGATTTTCTTTTAAATCAGTAAGTAGATAAATTGCTTTTTCTTTATTCTCTTGGGGTATGGAGTCAAGAATTTGATTTTTTCTATTACTCACTAAGAATTGACTCCGTGAGGTGGCTTTATTTATGGCTGACCATCGACTACCTCGAAGATCTTCGCTGGTATCTTCGAGTTTGTTTTGTAATTCACGTAATTCTTTCTGCTCTATAGGTAAAGAATTTCTTAAGATTGCATATGGATCTTTTAGTCGATTACCATTTGGAAGGCTTGCAAAAGCTGGGGAAATCCATGGAGAGCTTAAAGAAAATAGGATTGTTACCAAGGCAAGAATGCAAATCTTTTTTGCCATGTGAGTTCTCTGTTTTGCATGACTTTCGCACAGACTTATGATCGATTGGTATCTTTTGTGTGAATGATTTCAAGTAACGACTTTCGCACTGGCACAACGATCGAGTTAGACGGTGCAGTTTGGCGTGTTGTTGAATTTCTACATGTCAAGCCTGGCAAGGGTTCTGCGTTTGTAAGAACTAAATTAAAAGCAGTTGTGAGCGGAAGTGTTGTTGAAAAGACTTTTAGAGCTGGGGAAATGGTTCCACAAGCTCTATTAGAAAAATCTAAGTTGCAACACACGTATATGGATGGAGATGATTTTGTTTTTATGGATATGACTTCTTATGAAGAAACACGCTTAACTGCGAAACAAATCGGAGAAAGTAAGAAATATCTAAAAGAAGGGATGGAGGTTAATGTAGTGTCTTGGAATGAAAAACCTCTTGAAGTAGAATTACCCAATTCAGTTGTTTTAGAAATAAAAGAAACTGATCCTGGGGTCAAAGGCGATACTGCTACTGGAGGTACAAAGCCTGCAATCCTAGAAACAGGAGCTCAAGTTATGGTCCCTTTATTTATTTCAATAGGTGAGAAAATTCGAGTCGATACTCGAAATGACAGTTATCTAGGCCGAGAAACACAATGACTATGAATCTTGATCACGAAGAACTTCATCGCTTGTTGGCAACTTTAGCTGAGAGCGATATTCAAGAGTTTCGACTTGAGGGTGAAGATTTTTGCTTGGAAGTAAAACGCAATCTTGGAGTTTCTTCAGATTCAATAGCTTCTCCCAAGAAAATCTCATCAGAAGATATTGATTCACCATTGCCTCAACGTAAAATTGAATCTTCTCAAGCACCTAGCACACCGCCTCCATCAGTGGCAGGATCACGTTCTGATTTAGTTGAAGTGACTGCTCCTATGGTTGGGACCTTTTATCGTGCACCGGGCCCAGAAGAGCCCCCTTTCGTTGAAATCGGGTCGAAAATTAGTGTTGGCCAAGCTGTTTGTATTCTTGAGGCTATGAAATTAATGAACGAATTAGAGTCGGAGGTTAGTGGAGAAGTAATTGAAATTCTTGTTGAAAATGGTACACCAGTTGAGTTTGGTCAAGTTTTAATGCGATTAAAACCCTAATAAAATTTTTTAGTTATTGAGCAAGGATCCAGGCATTATTCATTGCCGCAACCATGCTTGTTTCTCTTGCTTTGAATTTACCTGCAATATCAAGAGCAGTTCCATGATCAGGAGAGGTTCTTACGAAAGGAAGTCCAAGCGTTGTATTGACCGCTTGATCAAAGGCAATCAGTTTCACGGGTATCAGACCTTGATCATGATATAAAGCAAGTATTCCATCAGGTGCATTGCTTTTTTTTGAATTAGCATTCCATGCTTCTGCTGCTGAGATCCAGCATGTGTCTGGAGGGGTTGGCCCATGAATTTTGATAGTTGGATTATCTAATCTCCATTCATTTAAAATTGGAATAATTAATTTTTGTTCTTCTATTCCGATTTTTCCTTCTTCTCCTGCATGAGGATTTAAGCCTGCTATTTGTATTAATGGCTTCTCGCGAAACTTTTGACAGAAATTCAATAAAGAATCTAATTTATATCTAATTAATTCTTTTGTTAAATTATTAGTTATTTGGTTAAGAGGTATGTGAGTTGTAGCTAGTAAAGTATTAAATCTCCATCCATTATTTGGCGATATTGCTGTAAACAGCATAGATGTTTTTTTCTTGGTCATTTCTCCTAATAATTCAGTTTGCCCAGCAAATACATGACCAGCTTTATGCCATGCAATCTTTGAAATAGGTGCTGTTACTAACGCATTAGCTTTTCCATCTAAAAGTAAATTAATAGCATTAAAAAGCCATTTAAAGCTAGCAGAACCAGAATTTTTATCTATTTTTCCTGGAATAATTGTTGTTTCTAGAGGTATATCAACAATCTCAAGATTTTTTGGATCAGGAATATTATATATTCCATAATCAATTAATTGTGAATACGTTTTATAAATATTATTTTTGCATCCAATAAGTAAAGGCGTGATATTTTTATTGAGATACTTAGAACCAAGAGCTTTTAATGTTATTTCAGTTCCTATCCCTGCAGGATCACCTAATGAAATAACAAGAGTATTTCTATTATTAGATGTTTTTAATTCTGTCATTTTTAGATTTTTGTCTGTTTTTTAATTTTTTAGTTTAAGTTTTCTTTATTATATTGTCTTTGGTTAAATTGGTTTTAATTAAATTTTCAAGATTTTTTAGAAAAAATTAATTTAAGACAATATAAAATATAAACGCAATTAATTCATTTTTAATTTTGAGAAACAATGTTTTAAGCCAGTTTTAAAATTCGGGTAAATCAGAGAATAGCCAAGTTGTTTGCATAGAAAGTTGTTGTCTACTTTTCGATTCTCTTCCCAAAAAGATATCGCCATTGGACTCATCGTCTTTTTCGCAATTTCAAAGGGTAATTTCGATGGAAGAGGTTTATTAGCTATTTTTGCTGCAAATTCAATTACCTCAAGATTACTTGATGGTAAGTCATCAGCCACATTTACCAAAGATGGATTATTGCCTTGAGAATAAAGATTGATTAGAAATAAAATAGCTCCAGCAATATCATCGACATGAATTCTTGAAAACACCTGACCTGGCTTATCGATCATTTTTGTTGTTCCATTAATAAGGCTTTCGAAGGCAGATCTTCCAGGTCCATAAATACCTGGTAATCTAAATATTTGAATGGGGAGATTTGTTTCTAACCATTTATTTTCACAGGAATATCTCCGAATGCTTCTTCCTTGTTGAGGATCAGGTGGGGTTTTCTCATTTACCCAGGCACCTTTTTTATCTCCATAGACACCAGTAGTTGATAAGTAGCCAACCCACTTTAAATTTTTAGCATTTAATAATTTAGTCTTGAGTTGTTTCAGTACAGGGTCTTCTCCACTAGGTAAAGGAGGAATACAACTAAGGACATGTGTTGCTCCTTCGAAGATCTGATTAGATAACTCTTCATCGGTATTAAAAATAAAATCAGCTCCCTTGCTTCCCTTTGTTCTTCTGCTGCACAAAATTTTTGCACCTAAACTTCTTCCTGCTTCTGCGATCCTTTGGCCAGTATATCCGCCTCCAAAAATGATGAATTTTGAATTAGGCGGCATAGGCTCCAATCGCTTGACAATATCTTGAATCATTAGTACAAATGTATTATGTTGATTATTTGGTTATGATTGCTTCTTATTTAGAGCCTAGTCTAAATTCCATCGATGGAGTTCATAGATTAAGGAACCATAAAAGATTATTGGTTCAAAAGAAAAATAATAATTTTATAAAATACATCATTGCTTCATTGTGCTTCCTTCTTTGTATCGTTCTTGTGCCTGAGAAGCCATCAAATTTGGCTTCTATTTGTGAAAAATATAATTCTTCTGTTGCATGTCAAGTTTGGTGAACCTTTAAGCTGCTTGCCAGGAATAGTCTTCATCTAGGCTGGATTTAGATTTCTCTAGATTTTTATTTTGTTTAGGCGCGGCCCACTTAAGCAATTTCAGCGCTAAACGTATGTCTCCTTCGGTCCATGCTCTTATAGCCATTGAACGCCTTGGGTCGTAAAAGCGTTGTTTTCGATACCACTCGAACGCATCATTGTCTGTTTTGCTTCCATTGCATGCGAGACAAGCAGGGACACAATTCTGAGTGATGCTTAATCCTCCTTTACTTCGTGGTAAAACATGGTCAATTGATTCTGAATTTTTTCCACAATATATACAGCTTTTACCTGTAAATTCATGCAAGGACTTTCTCCACCTTCTATCACGTAACTTTGGGCATAGATCTTCTAAGAAAACCGCATCCCTGTTGTGCATACGAATCAACTAATTTCTTAAATTTTGCCTCGACAAGGCTCCACGTCAATGTATCGAAAATTGCATTTTTTAATTTTATAAGATTCTTTTATTATTTTGAAGGTTTTTGATTGGCTAGGACTCGTTTTTAATTATTAATTAAAATTAAATTAATAATTATAACGATCCAAATTCATTCCCTTAGGTGTTTTTTCTATGTTTGATTTTACTCCATCTTTTAATTTATTATCATTATTTATATTCATTGATGTTGATTCACCTGTATATAGATCCCCCAAATAATTAATGCAATCCTCATATTTAATTGGATCTTGTACAACTTCTTCAACAATTAACGATGCTGCTTGTTTTGGAGAAGTTTTGAATAAGCCTTGTTTTTTATTCTTTATAAATTGGTAGGCTGCTTGCCAACTTGGTTCATGTGTATTACCTCCATTT
This sequence comes from Prochlorococcus sp. G4PB17, assembly GCF_059772445.1. Lineage (NCBI taxonomy): Bacteria > Bacillati > Cyanobacteriota > Cyanophyceae > Synechococcales > Prochlorococcaceae > Prochlorococcus > Prochlorococcus sp. G4PB17. Next base: position 1,382,835 of record NZ_CM186288.1, read on the forward strand.
CTCATAAAGCAATAAATGTCTGCTCCATTTGTTACTGCTGCCTTAGTATTTAATCCTAAAGTAGTACTGCAGATTAAACAAATTATTGAAATTGGTAAGAAGTTTCGCTTTATCCCACTTGGCATGATTTTAAGAGAATTATCAATTGTAAATTATCTATTTTTTATTCTTCTGTCTAGCTTTAGTTGGCATTAGTAGTTCTTTTTTAAAAGCTTATTTTAATGATTTTTCTCATGATAAAAGATTGTATTTGAAAATTGATGAATTATTTTTTTTCTTTTGATCTTGGTTGCTTTTTTTATACGACTAAAAAAACTATCTTTTGATATAGTATTTTCATCAAAATTTATTCATTTAAACTTTAATAATGAATGAAGTACAAGTAAAGAAACAAGCTTATTTAAAAGAGGCAGTTTATTTTTTTAAAAATGCTTCAGTTTATGCTACTGAGGGGGATTTGCAATCATGTGCTGGTTTGATTTTGAAAGCACTTGATAAAGAGAGGATGGCAGATAATGTTGGTCCTCAGATCCTACATTTAATTAAAACTAAGTAATTTTATTAATTTTAAAAAACTTTTATTGATTATTAAGTATTGAAATGGTTTTTGCGATTCCTTGTCCAGCAGGAGCTTGAAGTTTACCCATTTTATCAAGCGTACTTTCCAAAGCTGATATGACACTAATAATATCTCTATCGTTGACAAATCCCAAATGACCAATTCTAAAGATTTTTCCTTTTAGGTGATCTTGACCGCCTGCAAGGAGTATATCAAAGTCATTCTTTATTGATTTTCTGATACTTTCGGCATCTATATTAATAGGCTGAACCGCTGTTATTGCCGGGCTTCCAAAACCTTCTTTCGTAAATAACTTCAAACCCATTCCTTTGACTCCTTCTTCAGTTGCTTTTTGATGCCGCGAATGTCGAGTGAAAATATTATTTAATCCTTCTTTTTGCATCATGGTTAGTGATGCTTCCAAAGCAAAATATAAATTTATTGCGGGAGTGAAAGGGTTACTATTTTTATTTACTGTATTTAAATATTGCTTTAAATCTAAATAAAATTTAGGTAAATTTGATGAAGCATTCGCTTCCCATGCTCTTTGACTCATGGCAACGAAACCTAGCCCAGGTGGAATCATATAGCCCTTTTGAGAGCCTGAAGCAATGACATCAATTCCCCACTCATCCATTGGAATATTGCTTGCACCAATGCTTGTCACACAATCAGCAATAGTAATGGCTTTACCATGATTTTTGACTTCGTTATTAATTGATTCAAGATCGTTAATCACTCCTGTAGAGGTTTCTGAATGAGTTAGAATTACCGCTTTAATTTTTTTATTAGTATCTTCTTCAAGAATCATTTTGAATTTCTCTGGGTCTAAAGGTTGTCCCCATTCAGCTTTTACGATTTTTACATCCAGTCCATATGCTTTTGCAACTTTTACCCATCTTTCTCCAAATTTTCCATTTTCACCGCAGATGACTTGATCACCTTTACTTAAGGTATTGATTATTCCTGCTTCCATTGCAGCTGTTCCACTCCCTGTAATTGTTAGTACGTCTCCACTTGTTTGGTGAAGCCATTTGAGCTGCTCAGTCGTTTTTCGAACAATCTCTTGAAAATCTCCACTTCTGTGACCAATTGGATGTTTACTCATGCAATGCAAAACATTTTCTGGTACCGGGGTTGGTCCAGGAATCATTAGATTGAGTTTGTCTTGCATTTACTTATTTAAATCTAGATTATTATTATTTTAAAAAATTATTTAGGGAATTTCCTTTATCGTCAGCTCTTCCAAGGATTTGAATGAATTTACTCTTCCAGTTTGGATGGTTGCGGCTGCAAAGTCTGCGACAAATGTCCTTATTGGTAACAAATTTAAAGCCATTGAGATAATTGATTTACCAAATAAAGATGGGTCAATTGAAGTACCAGTCTCTACTTCTGCTTTACTTGAAAATGGTGAGAGATCTTTAGCAATCAGTTACTGTCAGTCTGGACTAACTCTGGATGTTACTAGAGGGTTGGAAATTTGGGCTTACATACAAATAATTAATGCAAATGTTGTATCAAAAAAGATAGGTGCGAATGAGTTTCCAAATTGGCTAGATTTTCAAGCCGGATATGGAGTAGGTAAATTTAAATCAACTGGTCTGCCATGTATATCTAAGTTTGCGCGTGATTTGTTATGTATTAACCTTTTACCTTTAGTACCAAAAGGTTGTTCAATTAAAGTAGAGATTGTCTTACCGGAAGGAAAAGATCGTGCGTTAATGACGAGTAATAGAGCATTTGGAGTTGTAGATGGATTATCTCTAATTGGGACCCAGGCGGAGGTTCAAATTAGTGCGTCACCCGAGCAGTTGAAAAACTGTAAAAAGATTTTGGAAGAAAAGTGTTCTGACTCAACATTTGATGGATGCTTGACTTTTGTTATTGGTGAAAATGGGATGGATTTAGCAATGAAGTTTGGGCTACCAGCTAAGCAAATTATTAAAACGGGTAATTGGTTAGGTCCTCTACTTGTTGCTGCTGCGGAAAATGGTGTAAAGAAACTTTTATTATTTGGTTATCATGGGAAATTGATAAAACTAGCTGGCGGAATTTTTCATACTCATCATCATCTTGCAGATGGAAGAATTGAAATACTTACTTCACTTGCTGTTAGAGAGGGTATTTCTTTTAATTTGATTGACTTAATTAGTAAATCAACTTCAGTTGAAAATGCTTTACTCATACTTGAAGGACATAACCCAGATGTTGTTCCTTTGATTTGGGGCAGAATGGCAAATGAAATTGAATCTAAAAGTCTTAGCTATGTGAATCGATATTTGTCTTCATCGGTGGAAATAGGGTCTGTTTTATTTGATCGAAAAAGGCAGATTCGATGGGCTGGTTGTTATGGCTTAAAACACATTAGTTCTTTGGGGTTAATTCTTAAGTGATAGGCACATTCCGATTCTCTTAATTAGTCTATTTAATAAGCATGTTTTATAAGGATTCATCTGGTTGATATGGCTTCAATGATTTCAGGGAAAAAACGTAATCCAGCAATCGTTATTCTTGATTTTGGATCACAATATTCAGAATTAATTGCTCGAAGGATTAGAGAGACAGAGGTTTATTCTTTGGTGATGAGTTATACAACATCTGCAGACCAATTACGGTCACTTTCTCCTAAGGGAATCATTTTAAGCGGAGGACCTGGGTCTGTTTACGAAGAGGGCGCTCCATATTGTGATCCAGAAATTTTTAATTTAGGCATTCCTGTTCTTGGCGTTTGTTATGGAATGCAATTAATGGTTCATCAATTAGGAGGTTCTGTGGAACCAGCCACTGGTAAAGCTGAATATGGAAAGGCACCTTTAGAAGTTGACGATCCAACAGCGTTATTAACAAACGTTATGAGTGGTTCAACGATGTGGATGAGTCATGGAGATTCAGTTCAGAAATTACCAGAGGGATTTGTCAGATTAGCTCATACTTCTAATACTCCAGAAGCAGCTATTGCGTTGCATGATAAGTGCTTTTATGGAGTGCAATTTCATCCTGAAGTGGTTCATTCAACTCAGGGAATGGTTTTAATAAGAAACTTTGTTTATCATATTTGTTCATGTGATCCAGACTGGACAACAAATTTATTTATAGATGAAGCTGTTTCTCACGTACGGCAACAGGTAGGAGATAAAAAAGTTTTGTTAGCTCTATCTGGTGGTGTTGATTCATCAACTCTTGCATTTTTATTAAACAAAGCAATAGGACCTCAATTGACCTGTATGTTTATTGATCAAGGTTTTATGAGAAAAGGTGAACCAGAATTTCTTATGTCTTTTTTTGATGAAAAGTTTAATATTAATGTTGAATATATTAATGCTAGAGAAAGATTTATTTCGAAATTAAAAGGAGTCATAGATCCTGAACAAAAACGTAAAATTATTGGAAGGGAGTTTATTAGGGTTTTTGAAGAGGAGAGTATTCGTTTGGGGCCTTTTGATTACTTAGCTCAAGGAACGCTTTATCCAGATGTAATTGAGAGCGCTGGAACCAATATTGATCCAAAAACAGGTGAAAGAATAGCTGTTAAAATCAAAAGTCATCATAATGTTGGTGGTTTACCAAAAGACTTACAATTTAAATTAGTAGAGCCTTTGAGACGTTTATTTAAAGATGAAGTTAGAAAAGTTGGAAAATCACTTGGATTACCTGATGAGATTGTTCGGAGACATCCATTTCCCGGTCCAGGACTAGCTATAAGAATTTTAGGAGAAGTAACTCATGAAAAATTAAATTGTTTAAGGGATGCTGATTTAATTGTCAGAGAGGAGGTTAATAATGCTGGTTTGTATCATGAGATTTGGCAAGCTTTTGCAGTTTTATTGCCTGTATATTCTGTTGGAGTAATGGGAGATCAAAGAACCTATGCATGGCCTATTGTTCTTCGCTGTGTTTCAAGTGAAGATGGAATGACTGCTGATTGGTCTCGTTTACCGTATGAAGTTTTAGAGAAAATTTCTAATCGCATTGTTAATGAAGTTGAGGGAGTTAATAGAGTCGTTTTGGATATAACTAGTAAACCTCCTGGAACGATAGAGTGGGAATAGTTTAGGGGGGTAAAACCCAGTCTACCACTCAAAAACCCTTTTCCACACCACTTCCACTTGGCACTTATTCACCGTCTCTGAGGAGAAATCGTTGAAAGTCGTTTTTCTCTACACTTGTTGTTTGAATATCTAGGATTTGTTGCTAAGAATTTATGAAGGACTTCTCTACATATTTTTTTATACTCAGTATTTAAAAAGGTACAAAAAAACCTGCTCGAAAGCAGGTCTGTTTGAAGATCAGTTGCAAGTGTTTCCTTATTCTAATTTTTTTAATCATCAAAATAAGAGCATGTGTAGTTTACTAATTCTAAAACCTCTAAACAAAATGAAGAATTTTTGGGGACATTGAAATCCATACCCTCTGTTATTAATGTCCAATCTTTATCACCTGCAATTTTTACATTTAGTTTTCCAGAATGGATTTGCATGAGTTCTCTTGACGCAGTTTTAAATTCGTATCCACCCTCCAACATCACTCCTAATGTTTTTTTTGAACCATCTTTTAAAAAGATGTTCCGACTAATAACTTTACCTTCAAAATAAATATTTGCTAATTTATCAACATCTACATTTTGATAGTTATCCATTGAGAAATTCCTGAATCTAATTTTCTAATCACTAATCATAATCTATAGATGTTGAGTTTTATTTACGCACTTGTTATCCCAGTACTGATCATGGGATTGCTTTATCTATTCATCATTGAAAATAATGGTCTTCCAGATTGGATGGAACGTGTCTCAAGAAATAGTGGTTCCGTTTGGACTTATGGAATTATTGCCATCGCCCTAGTTGGAATTCTTAGATATCTGATTCGATGACTAAGCAGCAGCATCACTTATCTGATGTTCCATTAGTTCCCAATCTTGGGTTAAGAGTTCATGCCAAGTTTCAATAGCAGATTCTAGATCAATTCTTCTTGTATTTTTTAACTTGGTTGGAGTTCCATCTTCAAGGCAATACCAGAGTTGTGTATACACTCTCGGAAATGCCATTTCGGATTTCGGATCACGAATAAAGAACATACAGAATTCTCTAGTAGGTGACACCAACCATCCTGTTGGAGTTGGGATTGCTTCTCTGATTGGTTGATTCATGCTTCTCTTCTTTAATTCAAGGCATCAAAAAAGCACCTTGCTCACTGGTATTACGCAGGTGCTTTATGAATTAGGACTGCTTTCGTGAGGAATGTCCTAGTACATCTATACTATTAAATCTTTTCTTGGTCGTCAAGCATACGCGCAAATTCCAACTGAACTTTCCATCCGTACTAACCAACTTTGACCTGCTGGAACGAAAGTGCTTGAACTCCTGATTTCTTTTTAATTCTTCTAAGATTCAAATTTAATCCTTAGAAGTACTTGATTAGGTCTTATGGCAAAAACTGAAAATGATCTTGATATTTACTATGCAGTTGGGAATGCCAATACTTCTAGGCAAGAAACTGAGATTGGAGAAATTATTAAAAAACGAAATTCACTGGGATGGAAATTAGTCTCTACCAGTACTGCTGTGGTTGATACGTCTAATCAATTCTCTAATTTGTATCTCTTTTGGGAAAAATAATATGAGCAAGGGAAAAGAGAAATTCAACGTGACGCAGGGTATGACTCTTTTGCTGCTAAAAAAACTTTCTTTGCCTGCAAACGTAGTCCTCTTAATGATTCTCTTTATTACTAATCCAGCAAACAAGATTGGTTATGAGGATGAGTAGGCACAAAAAAACCTGTCCTAAAGCAGGTCTTTTTGAAGATCTGTCGCAAGTTAGTCGCAACTCATTTTATTTTTGTCGCAATTTTGAAATCAGATCTTGAACTCGCTTCCCAACTCTAACTAAGCAAAGGGATTTCAAGTGATAAGAAAAGGTGCGTATTAGTCATTTCGTCGCAATATGGTCGCAATTTATTAGACGTTTTTAGTCTACTTTTTATCTAATTTCCAAAAGTACAAACCTGATCGATAACACCCAAAATCAATTCATCTCCATTGGGATCTTTCCATTCTGAATCTTGATTCTTGAACTCATTAAATTCCTTTGCTCCTACTGCAACATCTCTAAAAGAATTTTCCGAACAGTTGACATCCATAGTGTACAGAATGTCTTGAGTAATTTCAGTAGTGCCTTTAGGAATAAATTTGCTGAATACTCGTATGGATCCATCATGATTTTTTTGAACACTGTTCTTATCCCATAACTGCTCGCCATACTCACTCTTTGGAACTGCAACCCAGTCAGGCGATAGAGCATCTATTTTTGATGGATAGATAATTAGTAGAAGTGCAAAACAACTAAGACAAATACTTTTAATAATTTGAAAGGTCATTGGATAAAAAACATTATTGTTATCGTTGATGGAGACTTCACATCAGTACGTCATTTTATGAACAGACTGCTCTCTGGTGAGAGATCTAAATGGATCTTTGTAATTGGACTTGTTGCGATAGGTGTAGGATTCACAGCAAAGAATGTGATCTCATATCCAACTGAATGCACTACCCCAGATATGGTCACGTTGAGATGATTTACGGAGGAATTTGCAGAGTGGCAAACCCATCTTTATCAGGAGTAACGAGCGTTCTGATCAGTCAGATTCTTTTCGACAGACTTCCAAAGGAACATAAAGCAACATTTGAAAAATACAAGGATGTCTATAAAAAAGATTATTTGGGATTTGACGATGAAGACGGGAGATACTTTGAGGATTTAGCAAAAGATTTAGATGGAAGGCATGTCAGTTTTGAGTTATTAGATCTTGAAGAATATGGTGTTCTCTATTAGTTGAGAAGGGATTGAAGATTTAATTATTTGATTGGACGATCGATAACCCAAATGTCTTCCTCTTTGGTATCACCACGAATCCACTCTTTAAACTCTTGATAAATTGCAATTTGATCTTTCTTATCAAGGGTCATTGATCTTTCTAAAATCTCTGTCAGAGAGGAACTAATTAAGTCTTCAATATGCTCTTTCTTTCTCATTGATTAGAGTTGAACCAAGTGGTTAACAAACCAAACGGCAAATATAATTTTTCCCCCAATAAGAAAAGGAAGAACCTTAAACGCCTTCTTTTCAAATGATGCTTTGCTAGTTGAATCCATATAAGAAAACCCTCTTAGAGGAGGGTTAACTAAAAATTGTGTGAGGATATTTTGAAGGGAAAAGATTGAACATTCCATCCCTACAGGTTCTCAAAAAGTGCAGACCTAATGAACTTTTTTGAGTTGCGAAGAGAGGACAGGATTTCACCGACTGTCCCCTGATCTGATTTGATGTCGCATTCGTATTACGCCATCAATCTTTTAATAGTTTAGAAAGGACTTCTTTAATCTTGCTGTTCGGTTGAGGTAGTGCTTTCCTACAAATTCCAATGAAGAAGGGGGCGAGATTTTGGTCGCCCCCTTTGAGTCCATCACTCCAGACCTATGGAAGTGCGTTGACTCCTGAGACCTTTTTAACGTATTAGAATGAATAAGACTAGAGGTAAAAACACCAGAGTATTTTTACTAGATTATGGATATTAATTATCATTTACTTATAGATATTATTCTTGTTTCAGGAGCAGTATCTTTTGTCTTAATTGCAAGGAAAATGAAAAAGGAAAACCCCTGAAATAAATCAGGGGTTGGGGTTGTTCCGACCATTGCAGAGACCGCACGAAAGGTGTTCTCTGTCCACTCAGGAGGTGTGAGATGCCTCCTTAGAGTCAATGCACATTTCCCCTTTTAAATAACTTCGAGAGTGCTTTGACTCTTGATTTATTTCTACTCCTACTTATTCAAAATATCTATGGTATTTACCACACTTAAGCAGCATAAACACAAGCATTGAATTGATGTTCCACTAACTTCCAACCATTGCCTATGAGTTCATTCCAAGTCTCATAGGAAGAGAGGTAATCAAGTCGTCTTGTGTTCTTCAACTTGGTTGGAATACCTTGCTCATTGCAATACCAAAGTTGAGTAAAGACAGTTGGGAATGCCATGGCAGATTTGGGGTCTCGTATAAAGAGCAAAATAAAATCTTTGGCAGGTGCAAGTAACCATCCTGATGGTGTTTCTTTCATTTCTCTTACTGGTTCAGTCATGTAACTAATGTCTGATGGTGGAGTCATCTCTAAGAAGAGAAAAAAACCACGATGCTCACTTCGTGGTTCCTTTGCTTTTGGTGATGGGATTATACTAGTACAAAAGTACCAATTAGATCAAGTTGGTCAAGATAATTATTTCTAATCAGATGTTCAATAAGACAAAAGAAAACCCCCTGATGACCAAAAAAGGGGGTTTTTTAAAGTGTGAGGAGTTTTTTTGAAGGGAAAAGGTTGAACATTCCACCCCTTCTATTTTTCGAGGATTGGGACAAAAAGCACTTCTAATAAAGAAGTCCCAAACTCTGACCAGTGCCCACCGATCTGGAAATAATCTAAAAGCAACTTCTCTAAAACTGAAGTTCGGTTGAGGTAGTGCTTTCCTTCGAATTCCCATGAAGAAGGGGGCGAGATTTTGGTCGCCCCCTTTGAGTCAAGCACTCAACTGACTGAACTAAATTTCCATCCCTGTTTAACCTTGACCCACAGAAGGTGCTGTGACTCCTAACCCATTTCTAACAAATCTGGATTAAGTCAACATGAGAAAAAACTCCTGTTTAACCAACAACCCAATAATCTTTGTGTTTTCTTAGGATTAGTTTAAGAAGATCAAGAATCATTGTTTTACCTCAATATTTCAACTGAAAGTAATAAGGAATTAGGTGTGGCAGCATTCCAAAGGAAATTAATAGGACTGAAAACCAAAGAAAGATCGATGAAAGAGTATTCGACCCATTGGATCTGAAGCTACGTGTTGCTTGCATAATTAGACCTCCTGTTAGTTCAATGTTTTTTAGTAGTCCATTGAGCAGTTGCCAAACTGCAAACATTCATTCTCGTAATCGACCTCATCAAAATCAGTTTCATAATTCGAAACCAGATCGCACCAATCGTTCCCTTGGATAGGAACTCCACAAGATTTCGAAAATGTCTCCTTTACGTCTTCAATTGCATGTTTAAAAGGATTACCGCATGACATGGTTTGACCTCCTAATAGTGCCTTGATTTATATCTACTCCTACTAATTCAAAAAATCTATAGGACAAAAACCCTAAAGTATTAACTCTCATTGCCCTCATAAAGAAAGACCCCTGAAACTAATCAGGGGTTTGGGTTGTTCCTACCATTGCAGAGACCGCACGAAAGGTGACTCTGTTCACATCAGAAGGTGTGAGATGCCTCCTTAGAGTCAATGACATTTCCCCTTTTAATATCTTCGAGAGTGCGATGATTCTTGATTTATCCATACTCACCTTATTAGAAAATATCTATACAGAGAACCCAAATATAGAAATACTTTGGTGTTCTTACCCATAGCAATTTCCTTTCAGTAGTAGTAAAACAGTTTCAGGAGTCAACGCACTTCCTTAGGTCTGGAGTGATGGACTCAAAGGGGGCGACCAAAATCTCGCCCCCTTACTACTTTCAGGTATATCTATGACCAGAAAAAGAGACAAGATCTGGACAGCAATTATTGCAACTAAGCAATGGTTCACCAAACTTTTTACAAGTGAGGCAGATGCTTTAGTTGATGACTTCGGAAATAATCCACCACCAGAGATAGGAACTCAATCTTATTCAGGAGATACTCATGAAAAAGGAGATTGATTTAACTAATTAAAGTGCATTAAGAAAGGGACCCTGCTGCTTCAGCGACCTTGAGTCCCTCTCTTCATTTACAGAACGAATTTTGGTAAGGAGTTGTTCTGCTTTTCCTTTTCTAATCAATTCCACAAAGGGTCTGCATCCGAAAAAATTCCTAATTAGATATCGTCTTCACTGGTTCCGAATGGGTTGTATCTGATATCAAAAATTAAAACTACTGCTGTGCTTAAAAGCAGTAATCCAAAAATAACTTGTGGAGGTGGAAATATCATTAGACCACTCTAGAAAAGGCACAAAAAAACCGCCCAGTTCTGTTAGGACGGTTTCTTTGTGAGATCAGTCGCAAGTGTTTCCTTGTTTCCACTGCGGAGGATCTCAACTCCTCACAAAATCAATTTATTAGAAGCAACTCGGGTTCTCAAGTGTCAGCAGATGAGTTTTTCAACTGTCACATGTGCTAATTCTCTACAATCAATCATTAAAAAAGCACCCTACTTACGCGAAGTCGAGTGCTTTTTTACAACAGAACTATTGTGTGAGGAGTTGTTCTGTTATTTCATTTCTACTCCTGCATGAACCTTTTGTCACTACTAAAAAGACAAACTGATGAGAACCTGAAAAATAGAAGCAAGAACAAAGGATCCAAGAATAAAAAGTGGCAAACTTTGACGAGTTCTATAAATCATTAGATCCCTACTCAGGCATTAGGGGAAAGCAGTTTGAGAAGTTCGTTGTGATATTTGAAACCTTGATTAATGAAATATTGATAAAGTTTAGCTGCTTCTGGAATATTTCCTTTTAGCTGCAACTGAATTGCTTGATTAATTATTTGCTCTTTAAAAGGTTTCATTGGAGTATTGACCATATTTTTCTTGGTTTTCTGTAATGGGAAATCGAGCTGGGAATGTTTTCACCTCAGTAATTTTCTTCTCTTTCTTGATTAGAACTATCCATCTTTTTTTTCAATTCCAGAAGCACCTAGCAATTTTTCGATTAGCTCTATATAAAGTTCTACATTTGCTAGTGAGGATATCTTTTCTATTTTATCTTATGCTTAAGTACATGCTTTATTGATTTCTCTATAAAAGTATCATTGAGTGTATTTCCCTTGTAATTCATTGGTATGACTGGTTTTAGGGGCGCTCTTTTACGAAGGACTATTGAGTTGTACAAACAGGAACGTCTATTATAAAGTGATAACTTGATTTATATGCTTTGGTTTTGTGTGGCAGATTTTTACCATCTCGATGAAGAAATCGTAAAGTTTGTTTTCCTTACATTGAAGAAATTGACATGCATATTAGTCAAAGGAAAATTTTTCACTAAAAACGAAGTTTATAGATTTAATGGTGACAATTAGTGCAATTGACGCAAATTCAGAAAAGAAGTGGAGAGGTTTTTATAACTCTTTATCGAAGAAAGAATTGCAGGGTGGTGAGTGGGACGAATATTGGAAAACTCAAAGAAAAAAAATGGGGTGAGAATTTTGCACCCCATTTTATTATCGATTGATTAGTGAAATAATTCTGATTTCACTCTTTGATGGGATAACTACTTGCCACCATTGCAGAAGCGAACCGCCTCAGAAGAACTCTTTCCATTCAATTGAATTTCTTCAACACATGCGTTGAATACTTTTGACTCTTGTTTCACAGAACATAAACTTAAGGCGATTGCAGCAAGAGCAACAGCAGAAACAACATTAGAACCTAGTTGAATGATTCCGTATGCAAACATCGCTTTGCCTTTTCCACTGCACTTTTTTTTGTCTGTTTTATTTTCTTCAGTCATTTAATAAAAATAAAAGTTAATATCTTATTTTAATTGATTTGTTGGTCAGAGAATTTCATAAATTGTAGAGAATACCGTTCTCATTACCTTTTTTTGATTTGTTTTATCTAAGTCAAAGTAATCATAAAACCCCCCTTTTTTTGCTAGCTCGGGTTAGTTGCTGAGAGCTGATGCAATTATTTCTATGTTTTCACTGCTGAGTATCTTAATTCTCTAAGAATGGAATCTGTACTTTTCAAACAAAACACAGGACGATTCTGAATAAACAGGAAAAAGGATTTCAAGTGATAAGAAAAGGTATGTACTAGTCATGAGTCGCAATATGCACCAAATTTATTAGACGTTTTAAGTCTGCTTTTGTCTAATTCCCAATAGTGCAAACCTGATCGATAACACTCAAAATCAATTTATCTCCATTGGGATCTTTCCACTCTGAATTTTTATTTTTGAACCCATTAAATTCCTTTGCTCCTACTGCAACATCTCTAAAAGAATTTTCCAAACAGTTGACATCCATCGTGTAATAAATGTCTTGAGTAATGTCAGTAGTGCTTTTAGGAATAAATTTGCTGAATACTCGTATGGATCCATCTTGATTTTTTTGAACACTGTTCTTATCCCATAACTGCTCTCCATACTCACTCTTTGGAACTGCAACCAAGTCAGGCGATAGAGCATCTATTTTTTTAGGGTAGAAAAGAAGTAGAAGTACAAAACAATTAAGACAAATACTTTTAATAGTTTTTGAAGATCATTGAAAAAAACATTATTATTACCGTTGACGGAAAGTTCACATTAATAAATCAATTTTATGAAAAGACTGCTCTCTAGTGAGAGATCTAAATGGATCTTTGTAATTGGATTAGTTGCGACAAGTGCAGGCTTTACAGCAAAAATTGATCTCATTTACAACTGAATGCACTACTCCAGAAATTGACACTTTGAGATGAAATATAACTGGAAAGACTTTTTAGTAGATGCTGCAATCGTAGCAGTTGTGCTTGGAGCAGTGGCATTAATTGTTGGCTCGTTTCCAACAACCTTCAGCAGGTTGCTGCCATTTCTCAAATAAGTATTAGTCACCTATTTTTTCCATTAAAGAAGGGAGCGAGATTTTGGTCGCTCCCTTTTAGTAAAGCACTCAACTGACTGAACTAAATTTCTATCCTTTATTTTACTTTGACCCACAAAAGGTGCTGTGACTCCTAATTCATTAATAATAAATCCAGATCAGGTAAACATGAGAAAAAATTCCTGTTTAACCAACCACCCAATAATTTTTGTATTTTCTGAGAATGAGTTTGAGAAGATCGAGAATCATCCTTTTTACCTCGGAAGAAAGTTGACGATTATTATTTCTGTACTAAATCAAAAACAAAACATATCCGCTCTTCAGTGCTTTCAAACGGAATTGTATGGTGAAATAAAGAAGAAGGGAATATACAAATATCTCTAGTTTCTATTTTCTTAATAGTTAAATTAAAATCTTTGTCTTTTTTAGGATATCTAGGACCTTGATAACTAAAAGCTATATTACCTGCATCATTATCATTATTTTTTGGAATTTGGAGGTAAAAACTACCAGTAATCCATCCATATTCATGATTATGGCTCTTTAGAAAACCACCGGTTTTCATGCTAATCATCCATGATCGAAGTTCATAATTTTCAGGCCAATTATTTATGAAACCTTGCCCACTATGTTTGAATTTTTGTTTGTATTGATCAATCTTTATCTCTAAAGCCTTTTTCATTGCTTGAATAAATGGGTAGTCTAATGAAAATAAATTACCCGAAGTTTGTATGCCATTTGTAAGAAGACCTTGAGATCTATTTTCTCCTTTACCTAATTTACTATAAGAAATAAGTTGATTTAAGTGATTTTCGGAGTATAATTGTTCATTGATTTTTTCTATTAATACATACTTAATTGCTTCATTACAGAAAGGTGATTTGTATTGCTTTCCATAAATAATATTGGCATGCTCTACAATACCTCCAAAATCGGCATTACAAACCTTCTTTTCAAATAGTTCTTTGTACTTCTCATTAAATTCTTTTTCTCTATTAACAGATAGTAAACAACCTAGATATCCAACTTGAGAAGAATTAGATTTATTTTTACTTAGATATTTTAATGCTAATTCATATTTGCCAACAGAACATAAATTATTAGCTAAACCTATAACTAATTTGTCATCTTGAGGCTCTAATTCAGCTGACTTTATCCAATGTCTAAATGCTTCTTTTTGGTTTCCAAAATCGTTTAAAATATTTCCTATATTAAAATGAGAATTTGCACAATCAGGCTTGAGTTCAATTGCTTTGCGGTATGAGATCTCTGCTTCTTGTAAATTACCAAGATCACTCAAAATATTGCCCAGACTGTAATGAGCCTCTGCGTAATTAGGATTAAGTTCAATTGCTTTGCGGTATGAGATCTCTGCTTCTTGTAAATTACCAAGATCATTCAATATTACTCCCAAATTGAAATGAGCTTCTATGAAATCAGGTATGATTTCAATTGCTTTGCGAGTGGATATTTCGGCTTCTTTTAATTTGTCAAGATCTCTCAATATATTCCCAAGATTGTAATGAGCATTAGCGTAATCAGGTACAATTTTAATTGCTTTGCGAGTGGATATTTCGGCTTCTTTTAATTTGCCCATATCTCTCAATATGACTCCATAATTAGAAAAAACTCTATGATCATCGCATCCCAGATTTATTAATTGTTGATAATATTTTTCTGCTTCTGGAATATTTTCTTGTGAATGAAATTTAAATGCTTGATTAATTATTTCTTCTTTAGAAGGTTTGGAGGGAGCATTAGTAGAAATAGAAATATTCTCTTTACTTGCTCCTAAGGCAAATGGAACTGAGAATGTTTGTACTTCAGCAGAGCGTTTTATTTCTCTCTTTTCCTGTCCAGAGCCCTCCATTTTTCTTTTCTATTGTTGATATTGAGAATGTTACTACTAATCCTGAAGTCATAGAGCGAGAAAAAAGTTCTCAATATAATATTTATCTACCTAGAGAGATAGAACAAGAGGACAAAAAATCTAAACCGAAACAGGATGCAATATGATTTACGCAATCTCAAATCAATATTGAAAATGGAAATATTAAAGGTCAGAGATGTTTCCTACATGTTTCACGAAATTCTTGAGTAATAATAGAGCTAGTGAAGAATTTAGATTATCAGGACGATTTAGGATATTAACTATTGAGTGGGATTAGTATTAACTACTAAAATGGAGGCATATACTAAAATTTATATACCTCCTGTTACCTTGTCACCTTCTCCATAGAGAACTCGTATGTGGTTTATTTTCTGTATAAAGTGCTTGAATACTAGGCTTAAGTTTTCATAATATTTTAACGACTTCAATACGTATTAAAAACTTTGTGAAATAAACAATGCTCATTGCATGAAAAATAGGGCGAGCTTTTGGTCGCCCCCTTTGAGTTCAGCACTTATGCACCCAATTAAACTTTCATCCCTGACTAATCAACCATTTACTGCAATGGAAGTGCTGAAACTCTTAATTTATTTATAATTCTTCTCAGATTCAAATTCAATCGTTATGAGTACCTGATTGGCTTTAATGGCAACAACTGAAAATGGCCTTGACCTTTAGATTATGCAGTTGGGAATTCCAATACTTCTATGAAAGAAACAGAGATTGGAGAAATTTTTAAAAAACGAAACTTACTTGGATGGAAATTAGTTTCTACCAATACCGCAGTTGTTGATATGATGAATCACTTTTTAAACCTGTATCTCTTTTGGGAGAAAAAAGATGATCAAGAAAAAAGAGAAATTCAATGTGACGCAAGGTATGACTCTTTTGCTGCTAAAAAAACTTTCTTTGCCTGCAAACGTCGTTTTCCCAATGATTCTTTTTATTGTTAATCCAGGAAATCAAATTGGTTACCAGGATTAGTAGGCACAAAAAAACCTGCTCGAAAGCAGGTTTTTTTGAAGATCAGTCGCAAGTGTTTCCTTGTTTCCACTGCGGAGGATCTCAACTCCTCACATTTTCAATCTAATCAACATGACGACAAGAGGAATGCTGAGTATTTGAGTTCTTGAACTGTCACATGTGTCAATTATTCAGGAAAAAGTATTAAAAAAGCACCCTACTTTCTAGAAGTCGAGTGCTTTTTTGCAACAGAACTATTATGTGAGGAGTTGTTCTGTTATTTATTTTCTACTCTTGCCTGCACCTTTTGTCACTAGGGAAAGACAAACTGATGAGAACCTACAAACAAGGAGCAAAAGTTTGCAATTAAGGAAGCAATAGATTTAATGGTTTCATTGAGTGCAACTGGCACTAATTGAGAACAGAAGTGGAGAGGTTTCCATAACTCATATCGCAGACTAAATTGCATAGTGAATAGGAAGAATACTGGCAAGATTAACTGAATCAAATAAACTCTTGTTCGATTGAAAACAATTGAAGATTATGGATGAAACTTGGTTGAAAGAACTAAACATAAGAAATCTTTCTGTGGAAGGAGAGGATAGTTCTAAATGGGATTGTGTAACAGTCTCTGTTTCGTCCTCAGTTTTAAATAAATTAACTCAGGAAGAACAAGCAAAATTTGAAATCACTGAATTCAAAAGAGCAACGAATGAAATCGAGCATTGGGCAAGAGTAGAAGAAATATGTGATTTTTTTGGAGTTGAAGACCCCGATTTAGCAGGAGATATTTATATAAGAAAGTTCAAAAACTTAACTGTAGAGGAGGAGAGTAGATGGATGGATTTAAAAGATATCAATGACGAGATACCTGAGGGTTTTGGCGTAAAAATCGATCGGAGATAAGGAAAAGTAGATAATTTTAGCAGATAATATTGAGTGGTATTAATGGGAACGTCTATTTTTTGGTGATAACTAGATTTGTGTGGTTTTATCTGAGAGGAGAGATGACGAGATAACTAGATTTTTGAAGTATCAGTTTTTTATGGGTTTCATGTACGATATGTAATGATAAGGCTCTCCAGTTATGAGAGTGGTTTTAGGGTACTTTTTTGTACAGTTCTATTGACTACTTTATTTCACTGAGGTTTCGAACATACTCCTTAATGAGTCAGATTTTCGTTTTACAAACTCAGAACTAATTCCTCGACATGAAGGGATGTGGACGCTTCTTTTTAACTTTCTATTTTTGTAAGGTAGTTTGTTTTTTCTTCTGGAAAATATTACATATTTTATGGAATCGATTTTTTAATCTTTTACTTGGGATGAAATATTCTATTTAAATTATTAAATTTTTTAGGTCCTTTTATTTTCTCATTAGTTATTTTATTTACACTTTTATCTCCTATTTTCTGGGCATATGCTACCCAGTTTCTCATTATAAGAAAATTATTTAAATTAAATCCTTCAATGCTATTACTAGATTGGCCCCATTCTTTCTTACCTTTATCTATTTCATTCTCGATCTTTCTCCAGTTTTCATTATAATTCATTGGTTGATCTCCAGAAAATCTGATCTCTTTATATTGTGGAAATTCAAGTGGATATTCAGAACAACCTCTTTTTATTTTGGATATTAAATCGTTTCGAATACTTTTTTGAATAAGAACATTTAACTTTTTAGATACTTTTACTGCTTCAGTTAGATCTAAACAATATATTAGTCCTTTATAAAAACCTGAGATATTAGGGCGTGTTTCTATAATACATTTTCTTGTATTATTATTTCTCAGTTTGAATTTATTGAAAACTAAAAATAGTTTGATTAATTCAATTATTGAATCTACTTCAACATAGACTTTATAGCATCCAAAGCAAAATTCAGGAATTATTTTATGTTGATTAAATATTAGTTTATGTCTTTTACAATTTAAATTAAATTCATTTCTTTTATAAATTTGTGAAAAACTTACTTCTAAGTCTAAATTATATTTTTGATAAATTTTAAGTCCATCTTTATAAATTTTTATTGCTTCATCATTGGTTATAACAAAATTCTCATTATAAGAGAGATTGAGTTCTTTGAATTCTTCATTTATAATATATATTTGGCTTGCATTAATTTGTTTTGGTTTGTAAAAAGTTATTAAATTTATTAAATTATCTTTAATAGTTTGGTTTTTTGGGTCTAATTTAATCGCTTTACGAGTAGATAATTCTGCTTCTTGTAATTTTCCAAGATCACTTAATATGCTTCCTAGATTAGAGTGAGCATCTGCGTAATCAGCATTGAGTTTAATAGCTTTGCGAGTAGATAATTCTGCTTCTTGTAATTTTCCAAGATCTCTCAATATGCTTCCGAGATTTAAATGAGCGTTTTCTAAATCAGGATTAATTTCAATTGCTTTACGAGTAGATAATTCAGCTTCTTGTAATTTTCCAAGATCTCTTAAAATGCCTCCCAGATTGGAATAAGCATCTGCATAATTAGGATTAAGTTTAATTGCTTTGCGAGTGGATAATTCTGCTTCTTTTAAGTTTCCTTTATTTGTTAAAATGACTCCATAATTAGAAAAAATTCTGTGATCATTACATTTTTGATTTATTAACTTTCTATAATATTTTGTTGCTTCTAAAATATTACCTTGTGAATGAAACTGAATTGCTCGATTAACTATTTGTTCTTGAGAATGTCTAGAAGGAGTGTTAGTTGAAATAGGAACGCTCTCTTTTATTTCTCCTAATGTAAATGGAACTGGGAATATAGTTACTTTATGGGTCTTTGTTTTCTCCTGATTTTGGTAATCAGATTGTTCCATCTATACTGTTCTATCTTTAGATACAAGTTATTTTACTACTAATTCTAACTTTGTTTACTTTTTCTGAAATCATTCCTCAACTTATAGAGTGCGCACAAAAAAGTAGATTTTTCTATTATTTCTCAATCTAGAGATGTAGGATAAGAGTATACAATACTTAAACTACAAAAGGATGTAATAGTTTATGGAGCTTGTAAATCAATGTCTAACAATAAAATTCAAAACTGCAAAAAAGTCTCCGAAAAGTTCTTATTAGATTTGATAAAAATATTGTTTTAATGAGGTAAGGGATTATGAGTAATAGTTGAGCACGAACCAATGAGTAGGCTTGATATGTCTCTTTGATCTAGTTATATAGATTAAATTTATCAATTCATATTCTTTGATAGCAGCTTTTCGTAATTATAGAGCTAATTATTCAACTTATTATTTCTCATGCCAAATAACATGGTGATGTTTATTCTACGATTCTCATATCCTTCTTTGAATTCATAGTTATCAGTTTCATGAAATAAATTTGAATTAAAAACTACAGCCCGATTTTCTTTATAAGGAATAGTTTTTGTGCCTCCTTTGCTTTTTTTAAGCTCTTCTCTGATTCTTTTCTCATCATTATTAAAAGTTTTAAAATCCCATTCTTTTGGTGCTTCTACATCGTATACGATTAAACCACCAGAATCAGAATTTAAGTTTGCTTCGTTAGGAGTAATCCAAAAATTGACATTTACGGCTGCGAAATCTGCGTGTACATTGATGCCTTTAAGAGATGAATTAGATTGTTTAGACCGACTATCATATTTGAAAGCCCAGATTTGGGTAATAGGGTAATCCTTAAATATTTGTGGGAATTTCTTTTTCAGCTCATCTGCTATTTGAAAAATCAAAGGATTAGCTAAACCCTCTTTCAAAAATGCTCCAATATATCCATTTGGTTTAATATCAAACCAAATTGTACTTTCAAGCAGAAATTTACGAAGTGACTCCAGAGCTTTAGGACTTAAGAAATTATCTATATAAGTTAATCCAAACTTATGATTGAAATATTGAGTCGTAATTTTTTCAACGTCTAAAAAATTATTGACTACACCCTTTTCTAATTTATTACCTCCTATATTATGTAGTAAACAATTATAATTAGATTTGAGAAGATTAATATACTTATCACTGAGAGTAATCAATTCAGTTTCAGATGGCCAATTAATCTCACTCGCAATCCTTTTATATAATAAAGCTAGGTCAGTAAACTTTTGAGTTTCATAACCCTTTGATATTAAATATTCAAATTGTTCAATATCATGATCTATTTTGGCTTTACTAATTTTTTCTGATCTAAGTTGATCTAATTCCTTATTCCGTTCACCTCTAAGCAACTTAGCACTTTTTGCAAAATATTTTAGGGATAAGTCATACTCACCTTTTTGAAGGAGTATGACTCCTAGATTACTATGAGCGTCAGCGAAATTTGGATTGAGTTCAATTGCTTTGCGTTGAGATTCCTCTGCTTCTTGTAAATTCCCAAGATCATTCAATATGACTCCTAGATTGCTATGAGTATCAGCACAATTTGGATTGAGTTCACTTGCTTTGCGAGTGTATAATTCTGCCTCCTTTAATTTACCAAGATCATTCAATATGACTCCCAGATTTGAATGAGCACCTGCTAAATTAGGATTTAATTTAATTGCTTTTCGAAATGATAATTCTGCTTCTTTTAGTTTGCGAAGATCAATCATAATATTTCCCAAAGTGTAATAAGCTTTTGCAAAGTTAGGATTAAGTTCAATTGCTTTGCGAATTGATAATTCTGCTTCTTTTAACTTGCCAAGATCTTTTAAAATGATCCCATAATTCGAAAAAACCCTGTGATCATTAAATCCTTGATTGATGCAATGTTGATAATATTTTGCTGCTTCTCGAATATTTCCTTGTGAATGAAATTTAAATGCTTGATAAATGATTTGTTCTTTTGAAGGTGTGGCAGCAGAATGAGTAGTAATAGAAATTTTCTCTTGAATGACTTCTGATCCCAATGGGACTGGGTATGTCTTTATTTTAGTTATTTTTTGATTAGCCTTTTTTCTTTGACTAGATTGATTCATCTATGGCGATTCTATACTGTGATTCTTTGTATTGTAGTACTAACTTCAATGCTTTTTCTGTCTCTACAAAACAATTGTAAATGGAATACTTAATCTATCAAAGTTAAAATTTGTATTCACTTTGATGAGATAGATTTATCTTCTGACAGGCCAAAGCAAAAAAGGTTAATTATTTTCTCTACGTCCAAATAATAAAGTTACATTGATTCTACGATTCTCATATCCTTCTTTGAATTCATAACTATCAGTTTCATGAAATAAATTTGAATTGAAGACAACAGCACGGTTTTCTTTATGTGGAATTACTTTTGTATTACCCTTACTTTTTTTTAGCTCTTCGCGTATTTTCTGCTCATTCTGATTATAAGTTTTGAAATCCCAATCTTTTGGTGCTTCTACATCGTAGACAATTAATCCACCAGAATTAGGACTTAAGTTTGCTGCATTAGGAGTAATCCAAAAATTTACATTTACTGCTGCGAAATCTGCATGAATATTGATGCCTTTAATAGTTGAATTGTTATTTTTATTACGGCTATCGTATTTGTAGGCCCATATTTTGTTTATAGGATAATCTTTGAATATTTTTGGAAATTTTTTTCTTAACTCATTTGCTATTTGAATAATTAAAGGGTTAGCTAAGCCCTCTCCTAAGTATGCTCCGAGGTATCCATTTGGTTTAATATCAAACCAAATTGTACTTCCTAGTAAAAATTCTCGAAGACATTCCAGAGCTTTAGGACTTAAGAAATTATCTATGTAAGTTAAACCAAACTCATGTTCGAAATAATTGTTTGTAATTTTTTCTATATTTAATTCTGGATTAATAACTTTTTCTTTTGACTTAGGTGCTTCTGTTAAATTTATTAAACGATTAAAGCTACTTTTAAGAAGATTTGTATGCTTATTGCTCAAAGAAATTAATTGGGTTTCAGATGGCCAATTAATTTCGGCGGCAACTTTCTTATACAGAATGACTAAATCTTTAAATTTTTTAGTGTCATAATCCTTTGATATTAAATATTCTAATTGCTCAATATCATGTTCTATTTTTGCCTTACTAATCAATTTAAATTTCCAATGATTATTCTCTTCAGCCTTTGCTCCTCTTAGTAATTTAAAACTTTTTGAAAAATATTTCAAAGATAATTCATATTTACCGTTCTCTAGAAGTATTAAACCTAATATTTCATAGGCTTTAGGTAATTCAGGATTCAGTTCACTTGCTTTGTAACTATAGATTTCTGCTTCTTCTAAGTTTCCACGATCTCTCAATATGATTCCCAGATTTAAATACGCCTCTGCGTAATCAGGTTTGATTTCAATTGCTTTGCGAGTAAATAATTCTGCTTCTTGTAAGTTTCCACGATCACTCAATATTCCTCCCAGATTTGAATGCGCCTCTGCTAAATCAGCATTCAGTTCAATTGCTTTGCGAGTAAATAATTCTGCTTCTTGTAAGTTTCCACGATCTCTTAATATTCCTCCTAAATTGGAATGTGCTTTTGCGTAATTAGGATTCAGTTCGATTGCCTTGCGTTGGCATCTTTCTGCTTCCTCAAACTTGCCAAGACTTTTTAAAATCACTCCATAATTAGAAAAAACCCTATGCTCCTTAGATCCTTGATCAATGGCATGTTGATAATATTTTGATGCTTCTAAAATATTTCCCTGAGAATGAAATTTAAAAGCTTGATTAATGATTTGCTCTTTTGAAGCTATCGAACGAGTATTGGTAGAAATAGAAATATTCTCTTTAATTGCTCCTACAGCAAATGGAACTGAGAATGTTTTAACTCTAGTGCCATTTATTTGTTCTTGATCTTGTTTTTCCGACCCCTCCATTTTTTTTTCTACCTTTTAAGTTCAACTATCTTACTACTAATTCTCACCTTGTTTACTTTGCTTGAAATCATTCCTCAACTTATGGAGTACGAACAAAAAAGTAGATTTTTCTATTATTTCTCAACCTAGATATGTAGGATACGAGTATACAAGGCTTAAACTAAAATAAGATTTAATAGTTTATAGAGCTTGCAAATTAATTTCTAAAAATAAAATTTAAAACGGCAAAAAAGTGTACGATAAGTTCTTATTAGAATTGATAAAAACATTGGTTCAATGAGCAAAAGGGATTATAAGTAATAGTTTGTAGGCAATATTTTTCGAATAAAATACAAGAAAAAAATCATTTAATAGAATGAATAATAAAGCTCAATATTGAATATTAGAAACATATTTTTAATTGTTTGGCTAGTAGTTTCATAAGACTCCTTACCTATAAAAAATCTTAGCAGCGGTAATTTTTTTTATAGTTTAAAATATCTGATTGATCGTATTTTAGAAGAAACAAATTAATGCAGTAATTAGCTTGAATAACTTTATATTTATGAAATAATATTTTTTGGTTCGTATAGGTAATTCTCAAACAAAATAGAAAGGCATTTAGGAGAAAGGTGAGTGCGATCATACATATACATATTGTTATTCTCGCCATCTTTGTTAGAAGTTAAATTATAAACATCTAAGAAATATGAATCCCTAGATAAAACTTCCCTTTTTAAAATTCTATTATATAGTTTGATCATTTTAATCCTTTTTAAATCTAATTCATCAGGTAATTCTTTTTTTGTTGGCGAAGGTACACCAAAGTAATATCTTTTTGAGTAAATTGGAGATAGCGTTGTTTCCATATAATCTAAATAACTTTTAATCGTTTTTTCACATACTTCGGCAATATCTTTATTTTTCTTGATTGCGAAAGTAATTATTCCCTCGTTTTTTCTACAATCAATTTCTCCAAAAGAAATAAATACTTTGTTATTATATTTATGATTTTTTATCTGTTGAGTGAGAGAATCTTTCCATTGATTATTTTTTTTATTTCCAAAATGCCATGCTTTCCCACCAGTTATCAAAACTGGTTGAATCTTTTGTATTTGTGACGATATGGATAGAGTTTGATGAGCAAAGGATAGACAATGACTCTCTCCAATATGAGGTATTCTTTCTGAATTAGAATTTTTAATTCCTTTTTCAAGTAGAGGATAGAGTAAAGAAATTAATTGAGAGTAAATCAATGTATGCTTTTTATTCTTTTTATTCTTAATAAAACTCAGACCTCCTTGCTTTATTAATTTATTTGTTTGATTGAGATTTGATAATACTTCTGTGAAATTTCCTTGTAATAAATTAGTTATCGTGACTTGTAATGAGGCCTGTAATTTATCTCCTTGATTGATTGATCTGATTGCGAGTGTAATTTTTGATAAACGGATCAATTCTTTTAACTTTCCAAGATAACTCAATATGATTCCAAGATTATAATGTGCCTCTGCATAATCAGGTTTAAGTTCAATTGCTTTGCGATATGACAATTCTGCGTCTTGTAATTTTCCAAAATCCTTCAATATATTTCCCATATTGTAATGAGCTTCTGCGAAATTAGGTTTAAGTTCAATTGCTTTGCGATATGACAATTCTGCGTCTTGTAATTTTCCAAGATCACTCAAAATATTTCCCAGATTAGAATGAGCATTTGCAAAATCAGGTTTAATTTCAATTGCTTTACGGTAAGACAATTCTGCGTCTTGTAATTTTCCAAGATCACTAAAAATGATTCCTAGATTGTAATGGGCTTCTGCGTAATTAGGTTTAATTTTAATTGCTTTTCGGTAAGACAATTCTGCGTCTTGTAATTTTCCAAAATCTTTCAAAATATTTCCAAGATTATAATGAGCTTCAGTAAAATCTGGTTTAATTTCAATTGCTTTACGGTAAGATAATTCTGCATTTTTTAACTTTCCAAGGTCTTTAAATATGATTCCTAAATTATAATGAGCTTCGACGTAATCAGGTTTTATTTCAATTGCTTTGCGTTGTGATAATGCTGCTTCTTTTAACTTGCCAATATCGCTCAATATATTTCCTAGATTAGAATGAGCATTTGCGAAATCAGGTTTAACTTCAATTGCTTTACGGTATGACAATTCAGCATCTTTTAATTTTCCAAGATCACTCAATATGATTCCTAGGTTGTAATGGGCTTCTGCGTAATCAGGTTTAATTTTAATTGCTTTGCGGCATGACAATTCAGCGTCTTTTGATTTTCCAAGATCATTCAATATTTTTCCATAATTGGACAAAACCCTATGGTCTTTGAAACCTTGATTTATGAAATATTTATAATATTTTGCTGCTGCTTGGATGTTTCCTTGTAAGTGAAAACTAAAAGCTTGCTTGATTAATTTTTCTTTAGAATCTTTCGTAGGAGCATTAGTCATATTTTCTTGATTTTCCTTGAAAGGAAATGGAACGGGGAATGTAGTTATACAGATTTTCTTTTTCCCAGGGTCTTTGTAACCAGATTGTTCCATATATATCTTTCTATTTTTTGTTACAAGCTATTTTACTACTCATTCTTCAATCCTTGTTGTTTTTTTTGAGTATCATAAAGTATCATTATCTTTGGATTAGTCCCTAAAATATCTCTATATATTAATGCCGTCTTAGCAAAGTATTATTTAGCTTATGATCATTACTTATTAGCTTTTAATAGTATTTGAATAATATTAAAATCGTTAATTTTTCTGGTTTGGATCAATTATCTTGAATTTTTTTAATGGAAGTATTGAGTGGGAATACTAAAGACTTCATAATCGTAGCTATAGAATGGTAATTGTATTTCATCCTACCTGCCCCGTCGGGTTTAAATCATAACGGAATAAAGATATTTAACTATTTTTTCTTTTAACAGATTCAACTCTAAAATGGTATTAGTGATTTTATAAAAGATATTGAAAAAATATAAACGATTGATTCTAATTTTGTCATTTTTCTTTTTGCTAATTTATGAGCTTGAATCTCATAAAAAAGCATTTGCAGAAAAAAAACAATACACAAGTGATAGTGTCAAGCATTATAATATTGGAAATTCTAAGTTGAAAAGTAAGAAATATATTGAGGCAATAGAAGAATATACAAAAGCAATTCAATTATATCAAGATTTTTCAATGGCATATACAAATAGGGGGATAGCAAGAAAGAAATTAGGATATTTTAAAGATGCAATAAAAGACTATAATAAAGCATTAGAAATAAACTCTACTAACTTTAATGCTTATTATAATCGAGGTCTTGCAAAGTTTGAAATTAAGAAATATAGGGAGTCAATCAAGGATTATGATCAAGCAATCTTAATCAATTCTAAATATTCTCGTTTCTTTTACAATAGAGCTCTTAGTAAACTTGCAGTTAAAGAAAAGAAAAATGCTTGTTTAGATTTTGCAAGATCATTATCTATGAATAATAAAAAAGTGATCGATTTAATCACTAATGATCATAAAGTTGTATGTCCTGATATTTTTAAATAAAAGATCTAAAGAATTCAGAGAGTAAATAAAAGATAATTTTTACATTTTTTCTAATATAGATTCTCTTATAAGCAATATTGTAACCACATATTATGTGGGCAATACATTCGATCTTATGACTTCCTTATTGCACTTTATTTACACTAGAAACTATTCAGTAGGGATTGTTTTAACTATCCAAATCTAGTTATAGACTTTCAATAGAAGTTCTCCTAAGTACGGTCTTATAACAAAGGAAAATAGTCACAAACTAGTTATACATATTACTATACATTTCTATCTGAGAGTTATTAGATTGCTGATTTTCTCTCTACTTTGGATTTTCATTTTTATTTATTACCTCATAAGAATTTATTTATAACTTTTCAACCCATAGGTAGTGAAGAAAAGGTAGGATGGTTTTTTAAATTTTGTTTTAGTACATTTCTTATTATGAAAATGAGAAAAGTTGCTATTATCTTCTTCTTTTTTTTAATCCATTTAGGGCAACTAACATTCACTTTATCTAAATCTATGCTTGCAAATAATATATTAGTAGTGACCAAAAAAGAACTAAATATTTTATCTGCTAATTCTTATATAAAGGAAGGACTTAGCAAAGGCAAAAATGGCAAGTATAAAGAAGCAATTTGGGCTTTTAGTCAGGCAATTTATATTGATGAATTACATTTCATTGCTTATTACAATAGAGGTTTTGCAAAGATGAATTTGAAAAATTATGAAGGAGCAATTTCTGATTATAATCACGCTATAGAGATTAATCCTGAGTATGCAATTGCATACTTTAATCGTGGTGTTGCTAAATATTATTTAGATGATTATGAAGGGGCAATTTCTGATTACAGTAAATCTATAGAACTTCAAATTGATGATGCTGATATTTATCTAAATCGTGGTTTAATTTATTTTGAAATGGGGAATGATAAACTTGCTTGCCAAGATTTTAAGAAAGCAGCATCACTAGGTAATCAATTCTTATTATCATGGTTAAACAGTGATGATGCTGAACGATGCTTAAGCAGTCCATCTGATATTAAGAGTGTATTCCTTTTAATGAGTACTTTATAATCACTAATCATCTACCCAAGAAATAGTGATTATCTTTTAATTTACTTTTAATAAGTGAACTAAAAACACTAAAGTAGAATTAGCTGGAATCTTTTCACCTTTATTTTGATTACCATATGCAAGTTCAGGTGGAATAATTAATTTTCGGATCCCCCCTTCTTTCATATTCTTCAATCCTTTATCCCAACCTTTTATAACTTTTCCCTGTCCAATAGTGAATGAAAAAAAAGAAGCTCTTGCATAACTAGTATCAAATTCTATGCCGTCTGCGTTTTTACCTATGTACTCTACAAAAATATAATCTTTTTCGCTCGCAGTACGACCTTTTCCAATTATTAAGTCACATATAAAGAAACCAGGAGAAATTTCTTTTTTGTTTTCCTTACATTTTGTTTGGTTTTCAGATGTAATCTTTAGTATTTTATTCTTCATCTCTTTTCTTTCAATAGGCGTTAATTTACCTATTTCTTTTTCATATGCTAATTTCATTAGTTGCTTCTTAACTTCTTTCAAACAATAGTTATAAACAATTTCGTAATTTTCTAGGTAATTAGGATCATTGAAAGGTATATATGAACTTGCGTGGTTTTTGCAAAATGCAACTTCTTCGGAAATAGTATTACTTTTTACTTCGTATTTATTTAAAAAATAAATTGGAATCAAACACATCATTACAACTGATAATCCTGCTTTCCATTTTGAAAAACCATGAATAATATTTTTTGAGATTATACTATTACTTATCTCTTTATTTAAAATCATGCTAAAAAAGTACCTTTTAAAATAATTATAATGTATAAAATTCATTTGAAATCTAAAGTCGTTCACTATCGCAAAAACTATCTTATAAAGATCGTTGCCTGTAAAGAATTAGAATATTGTTCTTCCTTCAATGATTCAAAATTTGGTTTTACAAACCCAAAATTGATACATTGCTCTAAAAGTGTTTGGTTGCTGCTCTTCAAATTTACTCCAGTTATCTAAATTTGTTAGTACTTTATCTTCTGGAAAATATTTTTTATAGAGTGATTTGATTGGTTCCTTAAGTTGAAATCCAAGAAACTTCAATTGATTAGATTCAAGAGTATTTTTAAGTTCCCTAATGTTAAATCTATGTTCTTGAGTGTGAAAGCAAAGATCACGGAATTCAGATAATGAATAAAAGTCTATAAATGTTTGCAGTGAATTTAACTTTTTTAATCTACCTGACAAAATTTTATTCCTGAAATCTTGAATACTTATTCTATTAGCTTCAAATGTTTGGTCCGCAATATATTTTCTTGCTTTAATAACATCTTGTCTTCCTAGTTGACTATATAATCCTAACTTCATAAATCCGTTAGGTTTTAAAACATTCACTAATTCTTTTAATCCCTTTTTAGGATTATTCATATGGTGTAAAACACCACCACATTCAATAATGTCAAATCGTTCTTTTAGTAAATAAATTTCTAAGATATCCATTTGTATTAGATCAACATTATCAATTCCAATTTCATTAATTTTTCTTTGAGCATAAGAAAGACTAGATAAACTTAGGTCAATACCCGTAATATGTGCATTCATATATCTCTGTGTCTGCAAAATTTGGTTACCTGTGCCACAACCAGCAACGAGAACTTTTATTTTCTTATTTGTACAAACATGACTAATATAATTAGGCTTTATTTCATTATTAATTGCATTACGAATAGATAATTTTTTCGGATGACTTCCATATCTCCATCTTGGATATGGATTTTCTTCGTACTGAGATTTTACTTTTTGAGAAATAATATCTTTAATTGAACCTAATTTTTTAATTTTTTTAGTCAATTCTAATTCTTCTAAAGGTTCTGAGATTTGTGTTCTTAAAAGTTCGTTAAAGCTAGGAATAGAGGAATTGTAAGATTTTATTAATGGAACCTGATCAATAATGGTATATAATGGATAGTAACAAGCAATAATAGAAATATTGATTTCATTTATTGAGCCTTTTTTAGATATATTGAGAAGTTTTTTAATTGCAATTTTCTCTGCTTTTGACATTGAGTAAACATATTCATTTAGGAAGCATTGTTCTGCTAATCCAATTATCAATTCTATTTGATTAATATATTTATCAACATTATTGCATATCTTAGCTCTTAACATGATTAGATTATCTTCTAATTCTGGATCTTGAAATATAATTTTTTTAAGACTATTAATTATGACTCTATTACTTACTAACGATTCTAAGTGTGATTTATCTGAATCCAATTTACTTAGATTATCTATTAGTTCCTTTTTATATAAAAAATTAAATACATTAAATAGATTTATATGTGATATATCATTCCTATCTAGTAGTAAATTGAATAAACTTTTTAAGTTTTTTTTATTTAACTTGGCTAGATCATTATCTTGTAAAAAATCAGATATTTTAATATAGAGATTAGGAATATCTTGCTTAATTGTTAGTGCCTTTAGATAATAATTTAATGCCTCTTCAAATTTTCCTATATCTTTTAATACATTTGCCAGGTTGTAATGAGCATTAGCAAATTCAGGATTTATTTTTATAGCTTTTCGTTGTGCTGCTTCAGCTTCAATTAACTTACCAGATTCTTTTAACAAGTTTCCAAGATTTGAATAAGCAATGGCAAAGCTAGGATTAATTTCAATTGCTTTACGTTGCGCTATTTCTGCTTCTTCTAATTTACCTATTTCCTTTAAAATTATTCCTAGATTGGAATAGGCAACGGCAAAGCTAGGATTAATTTCAATTGCTTTGCTAATCAATTCTTCTGCTTTTTGATATTCTCCAAGATCTTTGAATATGAGTCCAAGGTTACAATAAGCATTTGCTAATTTAGGATTTATTTCAATTGCTTTTCGTAGAGAAAATTTAGCCTCTTGATAATGACCTAGTTCTCTCAAGATGTCACCTAATAGCGCGTGAGCATAAGATAAATCCGGATTCAATTCGATTGCTTTGCGAGTTGATAATTCTGCTTCTTTTAATCTCTTAAGATCTTTCAATATGCCACCTAGGTTCACATGAGCAGCGATGAATTTTGGATTAAGTTCAATAGCTTTACAAGTAGATAATTCTGCTTCTTTAAGTCTGCCAAGCTTTATTAATACTAATCCTAGATTACAATGAGCATTTGCAAATCCAGGATTAATTTCAATTGCTTTTCGTTGTGCTAATTCTGCTTCTTGCAACTTACCTAAATCTTTTAAGATTATTCCATAATTAGAAAAGACTCTCGGGTCATTTCCTCCCTGATTAATATAATCTTGATAAGTTTTGAAGGCTTCTTGAGTATTTCCGATTGAATGAAGCTTAAATGCTTGATTTAGGACTTGTTCTTTAGAAAAGCTGGAAGGGATATTGAAGCTATCAGAAAAACTTTTGTTGATTATTTTGAAATGAAATGGAACTGGAAATGTTTTTACTTTCGAAACGTTCTTGCTTTTTTTTTGATGATTTCTAGATTCCTCCATCCTTGAGCGACTTTATGTTGATAATTATTTTACTACTGATCACCAAGTTATTAATTCGTTTCATACATATAAAGAAGAACTCTTATGTAATGATTTACTTAAATATTACTATGATAAAAATGACTTACTAAAATTTTTAATCTCTTTTTCAAGTTCCTTGGATACCCTCATCATTACTTCATTCCAATTACCTTGTTCTTTTTGTCGGAATAATTTCATTGTGGGATACCAAAATGTACTCTCACCATCATCACCCCATCTCCATTCTGGGTATTGCTTCAGAAGTATCCAAATTGGTTTTCCCATTCCTCCAGCTAAATGAGCAATTGCAGTATCAGAAGTAATAATTACATCACAATTTTCAATGATAGACGCATTTTCAAGGAAATCCCAAATAGTATTAACTTGATCTTGGCATTCAACAAATTTATTGTGAAATGAGCAATCATTTAATTGCTCTGCACCAAACCCTTTTTGTAGTGATAAGAATTTGAAATTATTTTTTTCAGTAAGACATGAGAAAGCTTCTAGAGGTAAAGAGCGCCCTTTTTGGTAATTTTTTTCTGCATTTGGATTTCCTTGCCAATTAATACCAATAATTGGTTTTTTTTCCTCTGAGAGTATTTTTTTCCATTTTTTAGTTAATTCATTATTTGAGTAGATGTATGGCTTAGATACGATTGGATTTGTTGGGCTGACTTCTAGAAATCTAGGCAATGACAATAGTGGGATCCATTTACCTTCTGAAACTTTTTTCGCTTGAGCTGGTGTTATTGGATTTTGGTCAATAGCTGATGATTTTATTATGGTATGAAGTTTTTGTTGCGGACAAAAAGAAACATTGAAACCTAACTTTTTTAAATAAGGTATGTAGCGCATATATTGAAGCGTGTCTCCTATGCCTTGCTCACTAACAACTAATAGTTTTTCTCCTTTCTGTAATTTTTCAGTATTTAATTTCTTGATTGTTGTTTGGACATGAGGAATTGTTGGTTTCTTTTTTTTGAATCTAAACTCATAATTCTCTAAACCAGAGTGATAATTTCCTTGTAGGAGTTGTATCAATGAAAGATTATAATAAGCATCTGCATAATCAGGCTGAAGGTTAATAGCCATGCGAAGTGATAATTCTGCTTCCTCTAATTTTCCTACATCTATCAGGATTGATCCCAGATTGGAATGAAGTATTCCGTGGTTAGGATTCAATTCAATGGCTTTACGACTAAACAATTCTGCTTCTTCTAATTTGCCAAGAGTTTTCAAGATGGACCCTAGATTAGAATGAATTATTGCTGAGTCAGGGTTAAGTTTGATGGCTTCTCGCAGGGCTAATTCTGCTTCTTCTAATTTGCCAAGAGCATTTAAAATATCTGCTAGATTTGAGTGAAATTCTGCTTTGTCAGGTTTAATGGCAATTGCTTTGTGAAGTAACAATTCAGCTTCTTTTAATTTACCAATACCTTCCAATATGCGGCTGAGATTCGCATAAACTCTATGGTCATTAGAACCATTGTCAATTAAATACTGATAATACTTTGCCGCTTCTGCTGTATTTCCTTGTGAATGGCAGTTAAACGCTTGATAAATTATTTGTTCTTTAGAAAGAATATTTTCTATATCAATAGAAATATTATCTTTCATTGTTTCTGTCGAATATGAAACTGGGTATGTAGTTACTTCCGTTACTTGTTTACTTCTTGTCTGTTTTTTAGCAGATTTCTCCATCTTTATTTTTTGGACTTTTTATTTATTGGAATTTTACTAATAAAATCAAAATCATGTTAATGTATTACATTACAAAAATTTTCTCTTTTTATGATATTTTAATATCTGTTTATATTTATTTATCAGGAAACATATGAATTACTATATATCAATATATATTCAAATATGGTTTGAATTAATTTAGTAAATTCTTACTTATTAATTTTCTTTTTTTTTGCTTTTTGCTAAATCAAAGACTAAACATATCCGCTCTTCTGAACTTTTAAACGGAATAGTATGATGGAATAAAGATGAAGGGAATATACAAATATCTCTGGTTTCTATTTTTTTAATTGTTGAATTGAATTTTTTTCCTTTTGTCGGATATTCAGGACCTTGATAGCTAAAAGAAATATTTCCCGAATTATCATTGATATTACTTTTGGGAACATTAAGGTAAAAACTTCCTGTAATCCATCCATATCTATGATTATGAGGTTTTATAAAACCTCCAGTTTTCATAGAAAGTATCCATGATCGAAGAGTATAATTTGTAGGCCAATTTTTGATGAAACCTTCTTCGGTATTTTTAAATCTCTCTTTGTAAAGTTCAATAGAAACTTCCAGGGCATTTTTTAGTGACTTAATAAATGGATAGTCTAATAAAAATAAGTTCCCTGTACTTTGCGAGGCTTGATGAATAAGTGATTGAGGCTTCGTTTTCAATTCATCACTTTTTATATAGGAAATGAGTTGGTTGAAATCTTTCTCATTAAATAAGACTTCATTTATTTTCTCTACCATTACATACTGAATTGCATCATTGCAAAAATCTGAATCAAAATTATTTTCATAAATAATATTGGAGTGTTCAATAATGCCACTCATATCAGCATTACAGATTTTCCTTGAAGAAAGCTCTTTATATTTCTGCTCAAACTCTCTTTTTTTATCAAGACATAACAAACAACCAAGATATAAACTTTGACAGTTATCAGAGTTATCTCGACGGAGATATTTTATTGCTAAATCATATTTTTTATCAAGATAAAAGCGCCTAGCTAATTCTTCAATTGCACTCGTAAAGTTAGGTTCTAATTCAATAGCTTTGCTAAGCGATATTTCTGCTTCTTGTGGATTGCCAAGATTTATTAATATCATTCCCAGGTGGTAATGAGCTATCGATAAATTAGGTTTAAGCTCAATAACTTTTCTTATTGATAACTCTGCTTCTTTCAATTTACCAAGATCTTGTAATATCTTTGCTAAATTTGCATATGCCTCTGTGTAATTGGATTTAAGCTCAATAACTTTTCTTATTGATAATTCTGCTTCTTCTAATTTGCCTAGTTGGTGCAATATATTCCCAAGATTGTAATAAGCATCAGCAAAATCTGTCTTATATTTAATAGCTTTACGTATTAATAATTCTGCTTCTTTTAATTTACCAAGACTTTTGAGAATAACTCCATAGTTAGAAAAAACTCTAGGATCGTTATAACCTTGAGAAATAATAAATTTATAAAGTTTTGCTGCCTCTGTAATATTCCCTTTTAAATGATATGTTATTGCTTGATTAATCTTTTCTTCTATTGAAATTTTGTTGTTTAAATTAGTATCAATATTTTCTCTGATTTGATTTAAATTTAGCATCACTGGGAATGTATTCACCATATAACCTTTATTCTTTTTTCGATTTCTTTGATTAGATTCCTCCATTTTCTATTTTTAATTTGTTTTGAGATTTATTTTACTACTAACACTATTTTTATTTATAGTTTTTTTAGAAAAATTTTTTTATTTGATTTTAATCAGCTTTTTTTGATACCCAAAATCTATAGCAACCTCTGAAAGTAATAGGATGGAGCTTTTCAAACTTTTCCCAATTATATAGATTTGTTTGCAACCTATCTTCTGGAAAATAGTTTTGATATAGACTTTTAACTTCTTGAGTTATTAAGAAACCAAGAAATTTTAATTCATGTGAATCAAAGATTTTTTTTAATTCAGGAATGGTAAATCTATGTTCTTTCGAATGGAAGCAGAGATCCCGACAGGCGGATAGTGTATAAAAATCTGGACTTGATAATAATGAATTTATCTCTACTGATTTTCTTGTAAAAATTGTTTTTCTAAATGAGCGAATATCATTTTTATTAGCTTTAAGTTTTTTATTTAAAATATAATTCCTTGCTTTTACTATATCTTGTCTAGCTATTTCACTATATAAGCCTATTTTTAGAAAACCATTATCATTTAATACATTGATTAATGATTTTAATCCTTTTAACGGATCATCCATATGGTGCAAGACCCCATCACATTCGATAATATCAAATTTTTTTTTCAGTAAGGATACTTCTAAAATATCCATTTCAAATAACTTGACATTTATGATTCCAAGCTCATTAATTTTTCTTTGTGCATAAGATAGACTAGAAGAACTTAAATCTATTGCTGTTATTTCAGCATTTTTATATCTTTGAGCTTCTAATATTTGATTCCCTGTTCCACAACCTGCTATTAAAATTTTGATCTCATTTTCTATTTCTTTCGATTTTATAAGGTTAGGTTTTATTCCAACGTTAATTATTTGTGTATGAGAGGCATTTAAGTCTTTATACGGATTTCCATATCTCCATCTAGGATATGGGTTTTCTTCATATTGTGATTTTACTTTTTGGGAAATCTTATCTTTAATAGAACCTACTTTTTTTATTTTTTTAGATAATTCAATTTCTTTCAAAGGTTCTGATATTTGCAAATTCATTAGCTTTAAGAAGTTTTTATCTGTTGAACTATTTTGTTGTAAATTTTTTATTTTATCTAGAAGTTTATATAATGGAAAATAACATGCTATAATTGATATATATGATTTAGTTATATGTCCACAATTACATCTATTAATAATTTTTTTGATATCATTATCTTCTTTAATACTCATACAAAAGATATATTCATTGAAGAAACATTGTTCTGCTATAGCTATAATAAATTGTAATTGTAAGTAGTTAATTTGTTTTTTATTATTAGCTATTAAACTACTAAACTCTTCTCTAACTTTAGATAAGAAACTTTCCCATTCATAGTCTCTAAAAGTAATTTTTTTTACCCCAATAACTAGTAATTCGTCTTTTATTAATTCTTCAAAAGTTTCATTGTCTATTAATTTCGATTTATTATCAAAAGTTTTTAATTTATCTTGATATAAATAATTAAAAGCTTTGTATATTTCTTTGGGAGGTATATCATTTCTTTTTAATAACATAATTAAAATAGTCCTTAACCTTTTTTTATCAAATTTTGAAGGGTCTGCATCCCTCAAAAATCTTGATGTTATAGCATAATATTCTGATCTCTTGCTATCAATTTCAATAGCTCTCAAATAACAACTGAGTGCTTCTTCTGATTTTCCTAGTTCGGTTAAGATTGTGCCAAAAAGTATATGAGCAATTGAAAGGTTATCTTCATTTGTAATTGCTTTACGTATAGATACTTCTGCTTCTTTTAAATTACCTATGTCTACTAGTGTCGAAGCCAGTTCGTAATGCGCTATTGCTAAACCTGGTTTATATCGTACCGCTTTTCGGAAATTGATCTCAGCTTCTTTTAAATTACCACTCTCTCTCAATATTGTTCCTAAATTATAATAAGCTTTAGCATAACTAGAATCTAGTTTAATAGCTTTACGAGTAAATTTCTCAGCTTCTTTTAAATTACCAATTGCTTTCAAAATTGTTCCTAAATTATAATGAGCTATTGCCATCTGAGGGTTGATTTGAATTGCATTGCGAGTTTGTATTTCAGCTTCTCTGAAATTATTGAGATTTTTTAGGATAACTCCATAGTTTGCAAAAATTCTTGGATCTTTTGACCCTTGACTAATGCAAATTTGATAATATTTTTTTGCCTGCTCAATATTTCCTTCTGAATGAAACTTAAGTGCTTTAGTAATGTTTTCTTGTTTACTTGACTTAGAGTTTAATTCAATACAATTACTAGTATTTTTTTGATTTTCTTCTTCCGAAAATGGGATAGGAAAGGTTATAACCTTCTCAATTTGTTTTGAGTTTCTGTTTCCTGATTCGTTCATCTATCTCTTTTTCTATCCTCTTATTTTTTATTTTACTATCAATACCAAAATTATTTTAACTTTTATTATTTTCCTCCATTACAAAATCGAAGTGAATTGGAAGCACTCTCACAGCTCGCTTGCCTTTCCTCAACACGTTCAAAAGTGAGGATTTTTGGTCTTTCGAATACAAATCTAATGCTGTTGCACTAAGAGTAAGATCCATGCAGAAACGATCTTGGAGGTCAATTGGATAATGCCATAAGCAAGCATAACTTTTCTGTTATTGCCATAGTTTTTTCGCCTCTTGATTGTTGTTAGTCATTGGATTAAAGTTAGATTCCTAAAATTTACCTCATAAATCCGATTTTATTTCTCAAATAGTGTGGAGAAAACAGTTCTGAATTCTTTCGAACTCAAAATATGCATAAAAAAGTCCCTTGTAAAAATTAAGCGGTTTTTTATGAGATAAGACGCAAGTATTCCCTTGTTTCCACTGGGGATTTTCCCAACTCCTACTGAAAGAAATTTATATTCACAGGAAAAGGATCCCTACATAGAGCAGGTTATTTTCGAGCTTATCACATATGTTGATTTTCAAATTGAAGCATTAAAAAAGCACCCTGCTTATATGAAGTGGGGTGCTTTAATAACAGAACGATTGTGTGAGGAGTTGTCCTGTTAATTAATTGTTACGCATATGAGGACTTTTTGTCACTATCAAAAAGCAAAATGACTTATATTAATAAGAATTACTTGTTTTTTAATCGTTGATCTTTCTTAGTCTTCTGCATTTTCAAACTGTTTTGCTAATTTAAATCCTTTTCGGATAATTAAATATATTCCATATAAGCCAGCAACTAATGGAAGAATAATATAAGGATTAGGACTGTAGTTGGAATAATCTTTTACACCATCAACATACTCAATACCTGAGCATTTTAAAAATAGAAAACTTGTAAAGATGATGCCCCAGCCAAATATTGAGAGAATTCCTCCTTTTTTATCACCTTCATAAAATCTGTCTAATCCCCACCCCCATCCGATAGCAAGGATAACTCCTCTTGTAATTGCATTTTTTTCTTGCTTGCGAAGCATCGTCTTTGTTTGGTTATGTTCGCAATGAACATAACTGAATTATCCTTGTTTTGCAGAATTTGATTAGAAAATATACTTATTCATGTAAGAATTTGGATATCTTTTGGAACATTTTATAGATAATTAAGTATGGAGTAAGTCACTTAGCATTTAAAGTGAGATTAGTAGCGAATAGATGGAAATAAAAATTGATGGCAAGCAATTTTTATTTCCTATTAAAGTTAAGGCAATTTGATATTGCTTATTGGCAACTAGCTTGATCCTATTAAGGGGTGGTCTAGTTCAAAAAAAAAAGATAACTTAGTTCAATAGCTTATTACCTTTGACTGTTGCACAGCAGACTGATTCGCAGTTAAGCCGACGGCTCCAGAAGGATAGTATAACCATCTCAGGGAAGGTTATTTATATTAATCCTTTTCTCTATTGGCGTCGCTTCGACAATAACACTGATAGATGGTTGAGAGAGCCTGGTCAGTTAGGCGAAGAGCAGATAAATGTTAATAGAGCTCGTTTTTATCCAGAAGTTGATTGGACTTTTCTTAAAGAAGAAGAGCGGATTATTAAAGATGCTGCAGTTGAAATGTTTTTGAAAACGCTTGAATTAATAAGTACTTTTCACCCTGAGCTTACAGCAGGACAATTGTTAGAAGTAGAAAGAAAAATGGCAGTCACGAAGAAAAGGTCTTTTGAACGCTGGGTACAAAAATCTTTTCAGAAGAAAGTTAATCAAGCTTCAAGAGAAAGGAATAGATTTGCTAGAGAACGGTTCCTAAGAGGTTGGCGAGAATGGTTGACTCTTGAAACTACCCATCAAGCTTTTCTTCCATTCGCAGCAATAATAGTGATATCAACAGTCACTGGTTGGTCTATGGGTATTTCAAACAATAGTTGTACTCCTTACTTTTCATCCTCAGAAACAAGTATCCTGAAGTAGCTTATTCACAGCCATTATGGCTAAAGATCAATTAAGGGATTTGCATTCCTTTGCAATGGAGTCAGCCTTGCCTTTTGGTATCGGTTTAATTAAGAATGTAAAAACTGGTGGCTTGAAAAAAGTAATGGGTGTACTGAGATCAAAAGATCCTATTTTAGAATTTCAGGTTGAGGGAGAAACCTCTGCAAAAAACTTAAGAGATAAGATTGATCAAGTTTTTCCTGGCTTAGGTTATCCAGTAGTTTCAGTTGAAGTGACTGTTGAAGACAATGATCCTAATACTGAAACCTATGATCAAGATTCTTTACTTTCAACTTTAAATAGAATTGATAGTCAGTTAGATCACCTAAGGCATTTGATTAGCAATGACTCAAATACTTAGATGATAAAAATATATTCATGAAATGAAGAAAAATGAAAAATTTTATTTGAGTTCTAAAAAGCATGTAGGTGCTTTTAATCAACCTATAGTATTCTTTTTGTTTATTTGTTTAATTTTCTTTGTAACAGGTGCCCGTCTTTTTTGGATACAAATAATTAATGGGTCATATCATAAAAAACTTTCAGAAGAAAACAGAATTAAGCTAATTGCAAACCCACCAATAAGAGGAAGATTATTAGATCGAAATGGTGTCGTGCTTGTAGACAATAAATTAATTTACTCTTTGTCAGTTCAACCTAGACTCTTAAATGATAATTTATGGACTGAGCTGCGAAAATCTTTATCTGACTTATTAAATATCTCCTCAAATCAATTAGAGCTTGCTTTTAATAGAAATAATTCAGACACACCTTATAAAAAAGTATTATTAAATGATTTATCTGAGGAGCAAGTTATTAAATTTAAAGAACAAGAGAGAAACCTGTATGGTGCTCAGATAGATATTTCTTTAGTCAGAAATTACCCATATAAGTCTTTAGCTGCTCATGTTTTAGGTTATACACAGTTGATAACTCAAAAGGAGTTTTCTAATCTTTCAGAAAAAGGTTATAAATTATCAGATCGAATTGGCAGAAAAGGTATAGAGGCTGCTTTTGAAAAAAGATTAAGAGGTAAGTGGGGTGGAGAAATGCTCGAGATTGATTCAATAGGCACGGTTCAACGAAGTCTAGGGTTGAAGTTGCCACAGGCTGGTGAGGACATCACATTAACCCTTGATTTGGAGCTACAACGAATAGCCGAAAAAGTTTTGTCTGATAAAGTTGCTGGAGCAATAGTGGTGCTTGATCCACGAACAGGTGCAATCAGGGCAATTGCTAGCCAACCTACTTTTGACCTGAATTTTTTTTCTCAGCCTTTTACTAATAGTCAATATGACAACTTATTTTTGTCATCAAATCTCCCCCTTTTGAGTAGAGCATTTAATGCATATGATCCAGGAAGTACATGGAAACCTGTAACAGCTATTGCAGGCATGGAAAGTGGTAAATTCCCAGCAAGTCGAAAATTAAATACGGTTCCTTGTATTACTTTTGGGAGTCATTGCTTTCCTGAATATAACAAAAGAGGTTTTGGTTGGATTGGATATGAAGATGCATTGAGAGTATCTAGTAATACTTTTTTTTATCAAGTAGGAGTAGGGTCTGGCTCCAAGGCTTTATATGATGCGGCAATCAAACTTGGCTTCAATAACTATACTGGTATAGAAACTTTTCTTGAGGATAATAAGGGCTTAGTAGGCAATAAAAAATGGGCCGCGCAGGGGCGTGGGTGGGGGAATCCTGGAGAGACGCCGTGGATTGTAGAGGATATGGCTAGTGCATCTATTGGTCAGTCAGTGGTTCAAGTTACTCCATTACAATTAGCACGAGCATATGCAGTTTTTGCAAATGGAGGTTACTTGATTACGCCTCATTTAGTTGATGATAGAAAAGATTGGAGATCAGAAAAGTATTTACAAAAAGTAGATATTAAAGAAACAACAATCGAAACAATTAGGCGAGGACTTCGAAAAGTGGTAACGAGTGGGACTGGTATCGCAATGAATCAGGAGGCTCTTTCTCTACCTCCAGTAGCTGGTAAAACTGGAACTGCTGAAGATAGTAGTGGAGGTGCTGATCATGCATGGTTTGCTGGGTTTGCACCTTATGAGTCTGGAGAAATAGTTATTGTTGCATTTGCTCAGAATACTCCTGGTGGTGGTTCAGTACATGCTTTACCAATGGCAAAAAAAATTTTGCAGACATGGTATAAGTTAAATTCTAATGAGTAATTAAGTAGCGATAAAGATTGAGTGGTAGAATTAATTAGAGTGATTTAGTTGTAGTAGTTGATTTAGAATGGCGTTGATTGATTTATCATCAGCAACTTTTGATTTATTCGTAGCTAATTGACGACCTAAGACTAAAGCCCCAAGGTGAGTTAATTGAATTCGCATTGAAAGTAATAATTCCATACATCCTCCTCCTGAAAAACTTGCAATTGCAATTGGACGTTCGTTGAATAAACTTCGAAAATCTTTTCCTTGGACAGACAGCCAAGCTATCGTATTTGTAAGAATTGGAGGAATTGAGCCGTTATATTCAGGCGCACAAATAACCCAGTGTGAGTGGCTCTCCATTTGAGTATTGATCGACTTAATATTTTCTGGTGCTTTATCTTTTGAATTATGACGTGGATTAAATATAGGTAAATCATTTTTTGATTCTGTCAAATCAAGTAATTCGCATGAGTAATTTAGTTCTTTGCCTGCGACTAGAAATCTTTTGGCTAGTTTGAGATTTTCACCGTTACTAGCAGCTATAACAAGAAGCTTTTTATTAGACATTGTGAATCAAAAGGGAAGTGTGAATGGATAATGTCGTTTTTGTAATGAATCTAGTAGTTCGCTCCGGTTTTTCGATGATGAACTGCTGTTACTCCATCTTTTTTAATGACTTTTCCATGTTTAATTTCAGCATATATCAGCCAATGATCCCCACACTCCATTCGTTGACTTACTGTACCCTCCAGCCAAGCTAAAGCTTCATTTAATAATGGCTGATTGCTTGGACTTAATTTAATCTCAAGATTGGCAAATCTGTTATCTCCAGGCTTGAATGATTGGAGAAATTGTTTAAGGAGGCTTTGGTAATTGCCTTGCTCTAAAATGTTTAAAGCAAAGTTATCTCCTGTATGCAGTAAGTTTTCTACAGCTCTTTCTTTAGCGACTGCAATCGTAATACCAGGAGGAGAAAAGCTTGCTTGACTAACCCAACTTGCAACCATAGCTCCGCTAATCAGATTATCTTCATCTCCTTTTTGCGCAGTCAATATACATAGTGATCCTACAACTCTTCCTAGTGCATTAATTGTTGGATCACTTTTACTTGTATTTAAACCAACATTAGCCTTTCTTTGTTGGCGTGATTTTGCATTAATTAATTGTTTACCAAATTGGATACCTGTTTCTTCAAGTTTTTTAATGATTAAAGGATCAGGACTGAATTTGATTTTGATAGGTTCGAATCCAAATTTAAAGCCTCCATCTTTTAATTTTTTTTCAAGTAAATCAAGGGCTTCCCCACTCCATCCATAACTTCCAAATACTCCAGCAGGCTTTCCTCTATCTCCCTCAGCCAAAAGCGAGCCAAGTGCTGAAACAATCGGGGTGGGTGCATGTCCTCCTAATGTTGGCGATCCAATTAAATAACCATCTGCTTTACGAATTTCAGTGACTAAGCTATCTGATGCGGTGAATTCACAATTAATAATCTTAACCTTGACTCCTGTTTTGCTAATTCCTCTAGCAATAGCATCCGCAATAGCAGCAGTATTTCCATATGCACTAGCAAATAATAAAGCGACTCTTAAATTGCTGTATTTTTGGCTTTCTCCCCAGCTTTGGTAGTTGTTTAATAAACTCCTCCAACTACCGCTGATTGCAGGTCCATGTCCAGGTACTATCGTATCAATCTCAAAGTCTTCAAATTTTTCGATAATACTATTCACTTGCGTAGACATTGACGCCATTAGACAATCGAAGTAATGTCTTCTCTCCTCTTCGGTGCTACAACTGTTTAATTCAGCCCATTTTTCTTCATAAACATGCGCACCAAATAATTTATCACTCATCAATAAACCAGTTTGCTTTTCAAAAACAATTAGTCCACCAGGCCAGCGAGCTGTTGGCGCGGGAATTAACGTAATCTCAAAATTACTGTCGAGTGAAAGAGTTTCTAATTGTTTAATGATCTGTATATTTGGAAGAACTTCAACTGTCTCAAATGCTTCTTTAGGATTTGTATTTTGCGATGGTTTTCGTAAATTCCAAATCTCTTTGAATAATTTTGCACCTGGATTAGAACAAATAACCGTTAAATTTTTATATTTCACATTCATTCTTTTCACAAAAGCTACTTTGTTGGGATTGATATGACCCATGACTAACTTTATTGCAGACGAATCACTGCTAATTAATGTCTCAAACTCTTCTAAAAATTCTTTTTCAAATGTTAAACCAGGAGGATGAATTAAAATATAATCATGTGATTTAGAATGTTCATCTTGAGAAGAATTAAATAGAAAAGAATTAGTGCAACTACCTTTTTCAAGAGAGTATTCAACTTCAAATCTTGTTCTTTTTGGGTTTAGGCTTCTTAAGCAAATAAAGTTCTCCTCAATAGGAATCTGAATGGTTTTTTTTATGAAAGCATTTAAATTTGATGATGAAATGTTCTCTACTATCATTGTTAATAATTACTACCAACTCTTCTGTGATGAACTGCTGTTTTATTTTGAGTATTGGATAAATTACCTTTTTCAACTGATGAATAAATGATCCAATGATCTGTTGTCTCCATTCTTTTGATAACTTTACATGAAAGGAACGCTAACGCATCAGATAAAACTGGTCCCCCAGCCGCAAGATCATTCATTAATTCAACTCCTTCAAATCGATTAGCACCAGGTGGAAAACGTTTTAAGAAGTGTCTGAAGAGGTGCAAATAGTTGTTTTCTTGAAGGATATTGAGAACAAAAAGATCATTGACTTGTAATAGTGATTCAATGGCTCTATCTTTAGCTACCGCTACGGTTATTCCAGGAGGTTCGAAACTTGCTTGACTAACCCAACTTGCAACCATCGCACCGTCTCGCCTGTCCGTGCCTTCACTGTCTTTAGCAGTAACAATATAGAGTCCACCGCTTAAGCAACCCAGTGCCTTATTTAAGTCTCCATCAAGGCTTTTAGTAGCAGCTAAATTTTTCTTTCTAGTGAGAATTTGCCCTAAATCTGTACCAGCTTCTTCAAATTGTTGATAAACACTTTTGTTCGGTTCGTC
The DNA here is from genome assembly GCF_059772445.1 of Prochlorococcus sp. G4PB17. Classification (NCBI taxonomy): domain Bacteria; kingdom Bacillati; phylum Cyanobacteriota; class Cyanophyceae; order Synechococcales; family Prochlorococcaceae; genus Prochlorococcus; species Prochlorococcus sp. G4PB17. The sequence goes on from NZ_CM186288.1 coordinate 1,426,752, forward strand.
ACGTACTCGAAGTGGTTTAAATGCTTCTTTTTGTCCAAGCTTTCTTAATTGGTTAGTAATAAAGTCAATTGGCTCTTCATTTCCGCCATATGAATCATAAGTAGCTACCCATTGCTTTTGTTTTAATGATGCAAGTAGTGTCCCAATATTACTATGTAATTCTGAATCAGATTTGATTGGCCATGTTGGTACAACCACTGCGCTTGCATCACTAATTAGAGCACTTAATTCTTGAGTGTCTGAAGCAATAAGATCAACTAATTGCACTTGAGCATTTGCCTTGCCTATACCATGAGCAATTGCTTGACTAAGGCGATCGCAAAAACCATATTGGCTGAGATAACAAACCACAGCATAGTTATCTCCTTTACTTCTTTGCTTACTCCATTCTCTATAATTATTCAGCCATAACTGCGTATTAAAATTAAGGATTGGTCCATGTCCAACACCAATAGTTTGGACGGTTGGCAAAGCATCAATTTTTTTTAATGCTTGAACTACGCTACGGGCATTAGGACCCATTAGGCAGTCGTAATAAAATCGAAAATCTTCATTTAATAGACTTGGATTTTCGTCGTACAATTTTTCTGAACAGTAATGCAAACCAAATGCATCACAAGTATATAAAACTTGTGTACCTTGATCAAAAGAAAAAATAGTATCGGGCCAGTGTAGATTTGGCGCACTAATAAATTCAATGTTGTGCTCGATTCCGCTGATTGAATTAATTTCTAAATTTAGATTCTCACCACTTTTGACTGCTCTTGACTTAAAAGGTTGATGGATTTGGTCCTCTAGAAATTTTATAGCTACTTTAGATGCGACGATTTCAATATTTGGGTTTAATTCAATTAAGTATTTAATGAGTCCTGAATGATCTGGCTCTGTGTGACTGACTATTAAATAATCAATTTCTGTTGGATTGATTTCTTGTCTTAGTTTTTCAAACCAAATATTTTTAAACTTTAAATGACTTGTATCTATAAGTGCAGTTTTTTTGCCTCTTATTAAAAAGCTATTGTACGTAGTTCCATTTCGAAGGCCAAATTCAATATCAAACCTGCTCCGATCCCAATCCAACGATCTTAAAGTGTGTGTGTCTTCAGCGATTTTTTCATATTGCAGTGAAAGCCTAGGAGTATCCTTTTTCTGATTTTCTAAAGCTGTCGATTCAGTAAAAATCATGTTCCTAAAGCCATTAATCAGAGAGAGCTAGAAAGCTGCAACAAATTAGATTGCTGAGTGAAAATACCTAGTTCATATTTTACTATAATAGGATATTGAGGTTTGCACGTGTGATACTGCTTCCCGTAAATATTATTTGTTTGCAATAGGTATGGATCTCGACGGATTTTTTTGAATATTTTGTCTTACGAAGTCTCATGGGTTTCCATTTTGTTATTGTTTAAGGGCAAGTCGAGCCAATCTGACCATTTTTGTGATTGTTTTCAAAAACCTTTTTAAAGATAATTTTTAGGTATGGAAAAAAATTCCTCCACCTTAATGAATCCGCCATTTCTTACAGGAGATGAAATAAGAGAGGCATTTATAAACTTTTTTACCAAACATAATCATAAGAAACTTGAAAGTTCTTCTTTAATTCCAGAGGATCCAACTGTTTTATTGACAATTGCGGGGATGTTACCTTTTAAGCCTATTTTTTTAGGATTGAAAGAATCTCCTACTCCTAGAGCAACATCCAGTCAAAAATGTATTAGAACAAATGATATTGAAAATGTAGGGAGAACAGCTAGGCATCATACTTTTTTTGAGATGCTTGGTAATTTTTCTTTTGGTGATTACTTTAAAAAAGAGGCAATTCAATGGGCTTGGGAATTAACTACTGAAGTTTTTCGACTGAGTCCAAAGAATATAGTCATTAGTGTTTTTGAAGAAGACTTAGAAGCAGAGCAAATATGGAAAGAAGTTGAAGGGGTTGATGCAAAGAGAATCATCAGAATGGGTGCTTCTGATAATTTTTGGTCATCTGGAGCTACAGGACCTTGTGGTCCATGTTCGGAACTGTATTTTGATTTTAAACCCGAATTAGGAAGTGATGGTATAGATCTTGAAGACGATAGTCGATTTATAGAATTTTATAATTTGGTTTTTATGCAATACAACCGAGACTTAAAGGGCACTCTTGAACCATTGGCGAATTGTCATATTGATACAGGAATGGGCTTAGAAAGAATGGCTCAAATTTTGCAAAAAAAATCTAATAATTACGAAACGGATCTTATTTTTCCTCTTATTGAGTCAGCGGCTTTGTTAGCCAAAATTAATTACGAAACTACAAATAAAAAAAATCAAACATCATTAAAAATTATTGGAGATCATTGCAGAGCTGTCACTCATTTGATTTGTGATGGTGTAACTGCTAGTAATCTAGGGCGAGGCTATATTCTTCGTCGTCTCATACGGCGTATGATTAGACATGGTCGACTGGTAGGGATTAATCAATCGTTTTTACCTCAGCTAGCTGAAGTTGCTATTGAGCTGATGAACAATGCTTATCCTCAATTACTGGAGAAAAAGAAAATTATTCTTAATGAGTTAAAAATAGAAGAATCTCGTTTCCTTGAAACTCTTGAGCGGGGAGAAAAACTTTTGGCAGAGATAACAGCTCGTGAATGTGATCTTATCTCTGGTGCGCAGGCATTTGAGCTTTATGATACTTATGGTTTTCCTTTGGAATTAACTGAGGAGATCGCTAATGAAAAAGGTATTTCTGTTGATATTACTGGTTTTGAAAATGAGATGGCAAAGCAACGTAAACGTGCAAAAGAGGCTTCTGTCAGTATTGATTTAACTGAAGAAGGTTCCATTGAAAGAGAAATTTCTTTATTTGATGAAACAAGATTTGAGGGCTATGAAAAGTTAGAAACCACTTCTACTGTGATAGGCATTTTTAAAAATAATGAATTAGTGAAACAAGCTGTTGAGGGTGATTTAGTCAAGATTATTGTTAATAAAACGCCTTTTTATGCTGAGTCGGGTGGCCAAATCGGAGATAAAGGCTTAATAACGTCTCAAGATTTAGAGGTGTCTATAGAAAATGTTAGAAAAAAGAAGAATATTTTTATTCATTCTGGAATGATTAAAACTGGAGTTCTAAAAGTTAACTCATCGGTTCAGATGAATGTGACTCCATCTTTTCGTCAGCGAACAACATCAAATCACACTGCTACACATTTATTGCAATCTGCCTTAAAAATATTTATCGACTCAAGTGTAAGTCAAAGAGGCTCGTTAGTTTCAAATGATCGATTGAGATTTGATTTTAATGCTCCAAAACCCCTTACAAACAAAGAACTTAATGATATGGAAGTACGGATAAATCAATGGATTGATGAAGATCATCCAATTCAAATTAAAACGATGCCAATCAAGGAAGCTATGGCAGCTGGTGCTTTGGCAATGTTTGGTGAGAAATATGGTGATGTGGTACGTGTTGTGGATGTTCCAGGTGTTTCTATGGAGTTATGTGGAGGGACCCATGTGACTCGTACGTCACAATTAGGTACGTTTAAGATTATTAATGAGGCAGGTATTGCTTCAGGTATTAGAAGAATAGAGGCTATAGCTGGCCCATCCGTTTTAGATTATTTTAATGAACGTGATGTGGTAGTAAAAGAGTTAAGTAAATCATTTAAGGTGCAGTCATATGAAATTGTTGATAGAGTCGCATCTCTGCAGCTTGAACTGAAAGACAAAACAAAAGAACTTGTCAAGGTGAGGAATGAACTCGCATTAGCTAAGGCATTGGGTTTGGCGAGTTATGCAAAATCTGTTGGTAAGACTAAATTATTAGTTAGACGCTTAGATGGAGTTGATGGTTTGGGATTGCAATCTGCAGCTACAAGTTTGTTAGATCATTTAGGTGAGTATTCTGCTGTCGTTTTGGGAGGTATTCCAAATCAGGAGATCGATAATAAATTAGTTTTTGTTGCTGCATTTTCTCCTGATTTAGTCTCAGATGGTTTACATGCAGGCAAATTCATAAGTGGGGTTGCAAAAATGTGCGGTGGTGGTGGCGGTGGTCGTCCAAATCTCGCCCAAGCTGGTGGTAGTCAACCTCAATCTTTGGATCTAGCTTTAGAAAAAGCTAATGAGGATTTGACTCAACAATTGTCTTAATTTAGCTCTGTAGGTAAGTACTTTGACGGAGGCTTGCTTCTACATGCTCTATGAGTTTTTGTGCATCATGGATTTTTAGATGCCCGCCTTGAATAGCTGATTCGCTTGATTTTCGTAATCGCTCTAATAATATTTCTGGATCATGCTCCAAATATTCAAGAACATTTGATTTTGTATTCCCACGAATGACATGCTCAACTTTATATTTCCCTTTCTCTGTAAATCTTATATGGACTGCATTAGTACTCCCAAATAAATTATGTAGATTTCCCATGACTTCTTGATAGGCGCCACCTAAGAAAAGACCAATTAGATATTTTTCGTCTTGATTAAATTCATGAAGAGGTAGCAAATTTTTAATTTTTCCATTGTCAATAAATTGATCAAGCTTTCCATCTGAATCGCATGTTAAATCTGCAAAGTGACCAAGTTTGTTCGGTTCTGTGCTAAGCCGATGGATTGGCATTATTGGAAAAACTTGATCAATGGCCCAAGTGTCTGGAGCCGATCTAAATACGGAAAGATTTGCATAATACGTTACAGCTAAACTTTCACTTAATTTCTTTAGTTCTTTAGGTAGAAGTATATTTTTTGGTAATTGATTAACAATTGTTTTTGCACAGGTCCATGTCAACTGCTCAGCTTTTGCACGTTCAACTAAATCTATATAACCGAGACGAAAAGCCGCTAGTGCATCTGCTTTAAATTTAAGAGAATCATTCCATGCTTCTTGTAGTTTGGCTAAATCTTCTTCGTGCTTAAGTTCTAGAGAATTTATATGGACTAATGTTTCACGTAAATTTCTCACAGAGAGACATTCTTTTTCGTCTTCTTTAGGAATATCAGAAGGCAATGAATTTTTGCCTAAAATATTAAAGATTAAGATTGAGAAGTGACTAGCAATAGCTCTTCCACTCTCCGTAATCAAAGTTGGTAGGGGTATTTTTTTTGATTCACAACACTCTTTAATTGTTGCTACTACGTCATTTGCATAATTTTGAAGTGAGTAGTTAGTAGATGCTATTGAAGCAGTTTGACTTCCATCGTAATCAATTCCTAATCCACCTCCAACGTCTAAGTATCCCATGGGTGCTCCAAGATTAATTAATTCTGCATAAATTTGTCCAGCTTCTTGTAAGGCATCTTTTAAAATACCTATATCGTTAATTTGACTCCCTAGATGAAAATGTAAAAGCTTTAATTCATTGAGAAGTTTTGCTTCTTTTAAACTTTGGGTTGCTTTCAATATTTCTGGAATTGAAAGTCCAAATTTCGACTTATCACCAATCGAGCTACTCCATCTTCCACTGCTTTGACTTGAGAGTTTGGCTCTTATTCCTATGAGCGGAGATGCTCCAAGTGAGTTGCTTGATTTTATAATCATATCAATATCACTAGCTTGTTCTATAACTACTATAGGTTGACGTCCAAGTTGACGTGCTAAGATAGCTGTCTCAACATAACGTTGATCTTTATAGCCATTACATATGAGTAAAGCTTTAGGATCTTCTAGAATTGATAAAGCAATTAATAATTCTGGCTTGCTTCCAGCTTCTAAGCCAAAATGCCACTTGGAACCACAGGTGATTAATTCTTCAACTACGTGACGCTGTTGATTACATTTAATTGGAAATACACCTTGGTATTTTCCTTGATATTGAAAGTCACTAATGGCTTTTTCAAAAGCTTTATGCAAGTTTTTTAAGCAGTCTTCAAGAATATCGTCAAATCTAATTAAAAGAGGAAATTTTAGTTTTCGACTTTCTAGTTCATCTAAGAGTTCCATCAGATCATGAGATTTTCTTCTGGAACCATGGGGACAAATAGCAATATTCCCTTTTTCATTGATAGTGAAATAACCCTTCCCCCATCTATTAATCCCATAGAGGTCAGAGCTATTTTGGATAGTCCAAGAAGGAGATTGAATAGTATTCTTCACAGCAATTTATGCGATAAAAAAATTTTCAAGTTTTGATCATTCACGGTTAATACAATTAAATCTAAGAACAGTTTTATTAAGTGTCATGTTTTACTTGCCAAGAGGGTAGTTTTAGGAAGACTATGGCTTCATATTATTGAATATCGCAATGACTTTGGAAAGAACCTTTGTTGCTATCAAGCCAGATGGTGTGCAAAGAGGTTTAATCTCTGAGATTCTTGGTCGTTTTGAAACTAAAGGATTCAAATTAGTTGGTCTCAAGCAACTCACACCAACCAAAGAGCTTGCTGAAAAACACTACGGTGTTCATAAAGAACGCCCTTTCTTTTCAGGTTTAGTTGATTTCATAACAAGTGGCCCAGTTGTGGCAATGGTTTGGGAGGGTGAAGGTGTCATTGCAAGTGCGAGAAAATTGATTGGAGCAACAAAGCCTCTTGAGGCTGAACCTGGAACTATTAGAGGTGATTTAGCTGTGAACATTGGTCGTAATGTCATTCATGGTTCTGATGGTTCTGATACAGCAGTATTTGAAATTGATCTATGGTTCCAGAAAAATGAACTTGTTGAATGGACTCCATCAGATCAATCATGGAGAGTTGAATAAATTATTGTTGAACCTCACAATTTTTTTTGGTGGTTTTTAAAATCTGTTCCATCTGAATTTGGACAACAAAGTACTTTCCTCATTACTTAAAGAGCTCGAGCAAATTGATTTTCCAATTAATTCTGCAGTTATCGCTGCCAAAAGAACTCCATTGCGGTGATGCCCAGTAGCCAGCCAGAGGCCATTAATTGATGACATTCCCAGTAAAGGTCCTTCGTCTGGTGTGCATGGACGGAAACCCCACCATCTCTCCATATGAGGTAGTTGATTCAGTTCAGGTATGAGAGATTGTATTCCTTTTTGAAGCTCGCGTTGTCCTTTTGGAGTAAGTCCTTTTTGGAAGCCTGCCTCACGCTCACTAGTAGCTCCTACGATTATTAGACCGTCCTCTCTTGGAACTAAATAAATGCCAGGTCCAAAAATAATTCTTTTTAGAATCTGTTTTGGTCCCTGAATAGATAGCATCTGGCCTTTAACAGGAAAAATAGGGAGTGTTTTAAATATTTCTTTGCTCCAAGCTCCGCAGCAGAGAACTGCCTCTTCGCTTTTTAAATGATTGATATTTCCATTAATATCTTTAATTTTGACCCCATTAAATTTATTTGAATCTTTCATTATTTCAATTACTTCAACTCCTTCTTGAAAGTGAACACCTAATTCAACACAAGCTTTTTCAAGGGCTCTCATTAATAGTCTTCGATTATCGATTTGACCGTCCTGTCTAAAAAGTAAACCCAATTTCCATTTTTCTGAGAGTCCAGGAACTTCTTTAAGGAGCTCATTCCTGTTTAGCTTTTCACCAAATTTATATGTTGGGTAGGATTCACAGTCTTTGAGACTTTCAAATGGGACAACAATCCCACAAGTTTTGAGACCACATGACATTTTGCTATTTGTCTCAATGTTTTCTATCCATCTAGGGTGGCTTTGAAGACTACTTTGACCAAGATCTAAAAGATTACCTTGAAGCCCTTCAGCATGAGGAGCTAGCATTCCAGCAGCAACAAAGCCCGCTGCTTCACTTCTGCTTCTGCTTAAAACTTCTACTCGTTTACCTCTTTGAGCAAGTTCATGGGCTATTGCAAGACCCATTAATCCTCCTCCGAGGATTAACAATGGTTTTTCATTTAAGACACCCATTGCTTGGATTTGGAAAATGTTATTTTCAATGTTTTAGATTACGTTAGCTTCCATGACAGAGCTTTTCTTTCATAAGATTCTCATATCTAGGTCAAATTAATGACAGAATCAAATGTTTCTTGGGAAGTGGTAATCGGATTAGAGACGCATGTGCAGTTGGGGACTAATAGCAAAATATTTACAAGCGCATCAACAAATTTTGGTGATGATCCAAATACTCATATTGATCCAGTAGTTTGTGGGTTACCAGGCACTTTGCCAGTTTTAAATAAGAAGGTTTTGGAATATGCAGTTAAAGCAGCGATGGCGTTGAATCTAAATATTGCCTCTCATAGTAAATTTGATAGAAAGCAATATTTTTATCCAGACTTACCAAAAAATTATCAAATATCTCAGTTTGATGAACCTATTGCAGAAGATGGTTGGATAGAGGTAGAAGTAGCTGAAAAAGGGAAAGAGACTTATATCAAAAAAATAGGCATTGAAAGATTACATATGGAGGAGGACGCTGGAAAACTTGTTCACGCAGGTAGTGATCAATTGTCGGGCTCTACTCATTCTTTGGTTGATTACAATAGAGCAGGCGTAGCATTGGCCGAAATAGTGAGTAAACCTGATCTAAGAACGGCTAGAGAGGCTGCTGAGTATGCAGCTGAAATTAGAAGAATCATGCGTTACTTAGGAGTATCAGATGGAAATATGCAGGAAGGTTCTTTGCGATGTGATGTCAATATTTCAGTCAGACCAACTGTTAATGATCCATTTGGCACAAAAGTAGAAATAAAAAATATGAATTCATTTTCAGCAATTCAGAAAGCATGTGAATATGAAATTAAGCGGCAAATTAAAGCTTATGAATCTGGAGAGAAAGTAAAACAAGAAACGAGGTTGTGGGATGAAGGCAAGCAACTTACTAAAAGCATGAGATCAAAAGAAGGCAGTAGTGATTATCGTTATTTTCCTGATCCTGATTTAGGTCCGATAGAAGTAAGTAATGATTTAAAAGAGAAATGGCGTTCAGAATTACCAGAATTGCCAGCTGCTAAAAGAAATAGATATGCAGCAGAACTTGGTCTTTCTATTTATGATGCACGAGTTTTGACTGATGAATCTTCAATGGCTAAATATTTTGAGCAAGTTGTTAATGAAGGTGGAGCAGCAAAAGCTTCTGCAAATTGGATAACCGGAGACATAGCAGCATATATAAAATCAAATAGATTATTATTTGATCAATTATCTTTTAAACCGAATGAATTAGCAGAAATGTTAAATATGATTGATGCAGGAGAAATAAGTGGAAAAATTGCTAAAGAAATTTTACCTGAACTATTAAGTAAAGGTGGTTCACCAAAGCAATTAGTTCAAGAACGTGGTTTAGGCATGATTGGTGATCCAAAAGTTATTGAGGAAATTATTGATAAATTGATTCTAAATCATCCTAATGAGGTTGAATCTTTTAGAGCTGGGAAGAAGAAATTGTTAGGTTTTTTTGTTGGTCAATTAATGAAGGAAACAAAAGGAAAAGCGGACCCAAAACTTGCTAATAAATTATTAAATAAGAAATTACAAGGTTAGAAATTATATAATTTTTGTAATTCCATTTTCCATGTTTGATCATCGTTAGAATTATTAATTATATAATCTGCAAATTGTTTTTTTATAGAGTTTTCTAATTGTGCATCAATTCTTTGATTTGCCTCTTCAAAACTTAATTTATCTCTTTTCTGTATTCGCTCTAGTTGTTTAGCTTTAGAACAATCTATATATAAAACTTCACTACATATATTTGTATAATCTTTTTCAAACAGTAGAGGAATAATTAATATAATTACTGAATTTGATTTAAATCTTTCTAATTCCTCTTCAATTCTTTTATTGACAAATGGATGTATTATTTCTTCCAGCCATTTTTTTTCAATATTGTTTGTAAAAATAATTTTTGCTAATGCTTTACGATTAATAATTTGATCATTGCTTCTCGATTCTTGCACTACTTTCTGTCCAAATCTTAATAAGACTTGCTTTGATAGTTCGCTTCCAGGCTTTAAGGCTTCATGAGCATATAAATCAGCATCAATAATTGGCCATTGTTTGGCTTTAAAAAGAAAAGCTCCAATTAGTGATTTGCCACTAGCAATTCCTCCAGTGATACCTATTCTTTTTTGCTTGCCTTTCCATCTAAGACAAAAGTTTTTTGTTTGTTTTTTATCAATCATTAATATTGATAGTAAGTGAAAAATGCATTTTTGAACTTGAGTCTTTTGGTATCTTCTTCATGGTCTCCAATTTCCGGTGGCATTACCAGTCCTGATGGCTTTCTAGCAGCTGGTATTTCAGCAGGATTAAAGGTTTCTGGGAAGAAAGATCTTGCCTTACTTTATGCACCTGAGGGTTCTTGTTGTAGCGGGACCTTTACCCAATCATTAGTCCGTGCGTATTGTGTGGATCTATGTATTGATCGTCTTAAAGTTACTCAGGGAAAAATACGTGCTGTTGTAATTAATTCTGGACAAGCAAATGCATGTACGGGTAATAGAGGAAAAATTGATAGTGAAACTATCACATATGAACTTGCTAAACGTCTGGGGTTATCAACAGAAGAAGTATTGATATGTTCTACTGGTGTCATTGGTGAGCCAATACCAATAGATAAAGTTACAGGTCATTTAGATGATCTTATAAAGAGCTTAGATAAAAACGCATACCTGGATGCCGCCAATGCAATTCTCACCACAGATCTTAAGGTTAAGCAAATTGCATATGAAGCGAATTTAGGTGGTAGACGCGTATGTATAGGAGGCATGGCTAAGGGCTCAGGTATGATTCATCCATCAATGGCGACTATGTTGAGTTATGTCACATGTGATGCAGGTATCGATCAAGCATTATGGTCAGATATGATTCAGCGAGTAGCAGAATCTTCTTTTAATGCAATTACAGTTGATGGAGATACTAGTACTAATGATACTTTTTTAGCTTTTTCTTCTGGTACAGAATTAGATTCAAGATATTTATCAACCCTTGAAGAAGGATTACATCTTACTGCTCAATACTTGGCCAAAGCAATTGCAAGGGACGGGGAAGGAGCTAATTGCTTATTGGAGATAAAGGTTGAAGGTGCTCAGAATAATTCAGATGCTCAACTAATTGCTCGTACTATTGCTTCATCTTCCTTGGTTAAAACTGCAGTTCATGGTTCAGATCCTAATTGGGGACGAATTATTGCTGCACTTGGACGTTCAGGAAGTTTTTTTAATTTGAATGATGTGAAATTATGGATTGGACCTTATGCAATTTTTTCAAATGGAATACCTCTTGACTTTGATAGACAAATAGTTAGTAATTTTATGAAAGCGAGATTAAATGGAAAATATTTGCTTGATGATCTTATAAGGATTCGTTTATTGGTAGGGATGGGAAAAGGTTCAGCTACATCTTGGGGGTGTGACTTATCTGACCAATATGTTAGTATCAATGCTGACTATACTACTTGAAATTGTAATCGTCAAAACCTCAGTTATTGCAGTGGATTTGCTATTGTATTTATATACTATTTTGGCATATGTGATTATTTTGTGATTGTATTATATGACGAAATTCGTTCGTTTTTAATAGAGATAATCGTTGATTAAATTGATTAAAAATCTTGTGAGATTTATTTTTAAATTAGATTATATCCAACATTTAGTCTGCATCTAGAATCCTGGGGTAATTAATATTAACTAGTTAGTAGGTAGTGTCGCCAAGTACATCACCTCAAGTAAATATGGTATGTTCCAGAAAATGCTTTAAAAAGATTTAGATATTTATTTTGGATTATCACCAAAAAGTTTCTATCTTTGAGTATTCTCCTGAACTGGCAAGGCAGTTTGAAGATAAAAGGAATCTTCCACACACTGTTCATTCTTTGACTTGGAGATCATCAAAAAAGGTTTGGTGGAGATGTTATGCCCTAGTTAATGGAGTTGTTCAACCTGATCACACATGGGAAACATCTCCTGGATCAAGAACACAAAAAAGAAATTTAGAAGATAGAACTTTTACTAAATGTCCTTTCTGTTTGGGATTAAGAGCTAGTGCAAGTTATAACCTTGCAATTACTCATCCAGAGTTGGTTAAAGAGTGGCATCCAACTAAAAATGGAGATTTAAAACCAACTGATTTAACAAGAGGATCTATCACTCCAGTTTGGTGGCAGTGTTTAAAAAATCCAAAACATTTTTGGAAAAAGTCACCAAATCAAAGAACCTCTTTTAAAAAGAAGGATGGATCCCCAAGAAGAAGTGGATGTATTTATTGTCCTGAAGCAGGAGGCGGTCGAAAAGCCTCTGAAGATTATTCTTTGGCTACAGAATTTCCACATTTAATTAAAGAGTGGCATCCAACCAAGAATGGTGACAAAAACCCCAATCAATTTTTGCCTAATAGTAATGAGATTATTTTTTGGAGATGCCTTAGTGGATTAAACCATCCTGATTATGAATTAGCTATTGATCAGAGATCAAAAGGAGTAGGATGTAAGAAATGTGCAAAGATTATAAAACCAAGTTCTAAAGCAGAGTCTTGTGTTGCATTTGAGTTGTCAACAATTTTGAATATTGATATTGATGATCACACTCTTGAAATAGATAATTTACTTTATGATGTAGATATAATTGTCAGAGATAAGAAATTAGTTATTGAATATGATGGTTCTTTTTTTCATAAAGGGCAGAAAAGAAAGGATAGAGATATTGAGAAAAATAAAAGATTAGAAAAAGGAGGATATTTTGTTTTCAGAGTAAGAGAGCATCCTCTCCCTTCCATCTCTAAACATGATTTAATTGGCATTAAATCTAATAAATATTATGAGACGGCAAAGTTGATTGTCCAAGCATTAGGAAAACTTGGATTCATCCCTAATGAAGAGGTTAAGAAGTATGCAGCAGAGGGGAAATTACGAAAAAGGTTTGAATTAGAGGAGTATGTGAGAAAAGGAAACTTAGCTGTTACAGGTGGGAAAGCTCCGGTCCCTGGAAGAGGAAAGTCATTACCAGAGAAGGCAATTAAGGTTGAAAAGGTGATGAAGTTTGTAGATGAATACAAAAAAATATATGGGAAATATCCTGGCATGTTTAGTAAATCTGTCCCATCTATGGGTGAAGAATCATTTAGAAATATTGATGCTGCTCTAAGACTTGGACATAGATCTTTGCCTAAAATTGGAGGATTACCTAAATTGATACAACAAAAAAGGAAGCATTTCAATTGGGCTAATGGCAAAGATAAATCTTCGATTTCTCAAGACGACATTATTGACTTGATGATAATTTTCTATGAAAATTCTGATCCAAAAAGATTTCCCACTTATGCTGATAAAGATGTTGAAGGATTAGAAGGAGAAAAGTGGTCTAATTTAAATGCTTCATTATCAAGGGGTGGAAGAGGCCTAGACAAAGGTTGGTCATTAAAAAAATTGGAACCTTTGGCTATGAAAAAAATGAGAATGTGATTATTTTTTGAGTGAGTGTGATTATTATGTGATTATTTTCTATTATCTCTCCTCTAGTAGGCGTAAGGGTTTAGAAAGATGTTGTATATCAGAAAAGTGGATGTTGTATATAAATGCCGACTACACAACATAGGTAGTGTGATTCCCTAATAACTCAATTATTGCAACTGATTTGCTGATGTATTTATTCACTATTTTAGCATATGCGACTATTATGTGATTCTTATACAAGACGCAATTCTCTTTCTATTGATATAACTTAGCGTATTTATCCGAAAGATTAGATAGGTGGATTAATTTGCAAAATTAGAATTAGTTGATTTGATTAGAATTTCAATTAAATAGTAGTAGTTAATCTTAGATACGAAGAAGGGAAAATATAATTATGCTATTGTCTGAAAAAATAGTTTTTAGATGGCACTAATAACATGTTATGAATGCGGTAAAGAGATTTCTAACAAGGCTACATCTTGTCCTAATTGTGGAGCTCCTCAACAAGTACAGTCTCAAAAAATATCGATAATTAAAAGATCATTCCTCTCACTTGGCAATGATTTTAAACCTCTTTCAAAATTTAAAAGTCTATTTTGGAAAAATAAGAATACTTTCACGAGATCTATTCTTTTGATGAGTATTCCCTGTTTCATTTTTGTAGGCATTCGTTTTCAACAAGCAAATGGAAATATTAGTGCTTTTGTATGGCGTTTTTTCAATGAAGATTTTATTAATACACGATGCTCCTCTGATGGGATTTGGACAAGAAGGGCTCCAGGGGTTACTCCTAGACGATGTAGGTCTCTCCTTTATAAATTAGGCAAACAATCCGAAGATATTACATTAGTTATTCATAAATACTGTAAGAATTATGTAGGCCATCCTTGGTCCTCTGTTAATCCATATGAAAAATGTGTTGTGAGATGGAAATCGAATGATCAAAAAAGACGAGAAAATTTGGCACGATCCAATAACTATTCTTGTCCTCCTGGCAAAAGACTTTATCAAAACAGAGCATTTTTTGGATTAATTAAGGGAAAAAATCTTTGCCTTACAGACTATGAAGCTCAATCTTTGAAATTACAACAACAACGCAATTTTGAAGAGTCGTTGAGAAATGCGCAAAAACAATATGCTCCTACTCCTCTTCCTCAATCATCACAACCAACTATGTGTTTTAAAAGTTTTAATGCGAGTCCATCTGGATTTGGAGGATTATCTGGTACATCTACAGAAAATTGTTTTTAAAAATTAGTAATTTTTTTCATAAGTATTCAATCAATGACTAATAATTCAGACTTAATTTATATCTCTTATTTAGTAGGGGGGTGTACTCAAATACACCCCCTCTTTCATGAGTTTTGTAAGTATTAGAAAAAGGAGTGTGATTATTTTGTGAGTGAGTGTGATTATTATGTGATTATTTTTTTCTTTATAATCCCAGTAGTAGACATATGTAGTGAATCAGAAAAGGGGATGTAGTGAATAAATGCCGATTACACAACGTAATACAAAAATTAAGTTATAGCAGTCAATTTAAAGAACATAGAGAGTAGGAGTAACACTAAGGTAACAGTTTTATAAGACGTATTATCTTTCTATTTGAAGTGGGGGTATGGGGGACTCTCGATCCTCGCTCTATACGTAAAACGCCTTCAAACATTTTTGTCAAAATTTGAGTAGCTATTAGACAACTGTTTCTATTAGAAGCTAAAAAAGAAGTTCACTATGTTTTTTAGCTCTTGTCGATATCAGTAACTTCTCCTTGTCCTGAGACCACTATTGAGGAACTAGGGATTAAAAGCTGGCCAATCTGGACTTGTGAAGCAAGCTCTTTTGATTGGACTTATGACGATAAAGAGACTTGTTTGTTGCTTGAGGGTGAAGTCACAGTTACTCCTGACGAAGGAGAACCTGTGAAGTTTGGAGCAGGTGACTTAGTTGTCTTCTTAGCGGGAATGGACTGTAGATGGGATCTTCATAAG
This sequence comes from Prochlorococcus sp. G4PB17, assembly GCF_059772445.1. Taxonomy (NCBI): domain Bacteria; kingdom Bacillati; phylum Cyanobacteriota; class Cyanophyceae; order Synechococcales; family Prochlorococcaceae; genus Prochlorococcus; species Prochlorococcus sp. G4PB17. Next base: position 1,442,045 of record NZ_CM186288.1, read on the forward strand.
GCAGTCCGAAAGCATTATCAATTTGGTGGTTAAAAGTGATCGACCTCAAAAAGTATCGATTTATACGCATATGCTAAAAATGTTCATAGTGAACTTTTCTTGTTTCAACTAAGTAGCAATTATGTATCGCAATGTACATTTTTTATTTTGCTGCGAACTCGTATTGGAAGGTTAGGAATAGCGCTACTTGCTGTTCCTGCTATTCAGCTCATAAGCGCTGCATTTTTTCCTGCACATGCAACTGAATCTAATTTCTCAGCTGCAGACAATACTTTGATTTTGACATCATCGGCATTGGTTTTGTTGATGACACCAGGCTTAGCTTTTTTTTACGGAGGCTTTACTCAAGCTAAAAATGTGCTCAACACAATGGCAATGAGCTTTGTCATGATGGGAATAGCTACTCTTGTGTGGACATCAGTAGGTTTTAGTCTAGCCTTCTCGGATGGAGGAGCCTCTAATGCTTTTATAGGTAATCCATTAACGTATGCATTTTTTGAAAATCTTCCAAGCAATTGGGATGGTCTTCAGATACCAGGACTGAGTTTTGCACTCTTTCAAGGTATGTTCGCCATAATTACTCCGGCTTTGATTTCAGGAGCATTAGTAGAAAGAATTAGTTTTCGTTTTTGGTGTTTATTCACGCCTATATGGATTTTATTTGTTTATGCACCTCTTGCTCACATGGTTTGGGGCGGCGGTTTGCTTGGCAAAGATTTAGATTTTGCTGGAGGAACGGTTGTTCACATCAGTTCAGGAGTATCGGCTTTAGTACTCGCAGGATTAATAGGTTCGCGTAGTAATTGGCCTAAAGGTATCAAGCCTCCCCACGATATTACTCAGATTCTTATAGGAACAGGTTTATTGTGGTTTGGCTGGTTTGGCTTTAATGGGGGAAGCCAACTAAGTGTTGGCGGTGCAGAACTTCCTTTTACTACAACTCATGTTTCAGCAGCAGCTGGATTGGTAGCTTGGGCGTTGATTGAAACATTTAGAGATGGGAAAGCAACTGCGGTAGGCATGGCTACTGGAGCTGTTGCGGGCTTGGTAGGTATCACGCCAGCAGCTGGCTTCGTAAGTCCAGCTAGTGGAATGTTGATTGGTGCTATTACATCTTCTTTATGCTACATCTCAGTTCAGGTTAAAATTAAATTATCTTTTGACGACTCATTAGATACCTTCGCTGTTCACGGTGTAGGTGGAACAGTGGGGGCGATACTTACGGGATTTTTTGCAAAAGCAGAATTAATTTCATCTCATCCTGCTGGATTAGTTCTTGCAGAGCAAGGTCGTATTGGATTGGTTTTAGGACAATTTCAAGCAGTTTTAATTGCATATGGAATTGCCGCATTTGGAACTTTGATAATCGCTCTTTTATTGAAATTACTTGGCTGTGATTATAGAGTTGAAAAAGCAGAAGAAGATGCTGGCTTAGATATTTCTGAGCATGGTGAAGAGGCTTATGTGGAGAGAATTGGTTCTCCTAATGCCATATAGATTTCAAAATCCCGGATCTTCTCATTCCATGATTTGACTGAAATCTTGTTTCTGTTGATCACTAAAAACCGCCTTGTTTATAACTGGGCGGTTTTTTGTTGCCTAACCATAATGAACTCTGAATTCCTCATAAGACAAAACAGTCTTAACCTCGACTGCTTTGTCTTACTACACTCTTTATTTTTCATCTCTCTGAGAGTTAAAAATTAAATGAACAACATTCCTATGTATGTCTTGAGTCGAGTTATCCTTTTTTGTGTTGTAGGTTTGGTTATTAGGCAGATGCTGGTTGTCTCTGGGATTCTTTGAGCTTTTTAAATATTTATTCCATACTGACCAGCAATACCCTCTAGGTCATCCAACGAAAGATCAGAGAAATAACTGCAAATACATTGAAAGGCGTGAAAGCTTTCTAGCTTTCCTCTCCCTGTGTAGATTTCTCTAGCAATTTTTTGTGCGAGCTGTTCTTTTGTCATTTGATCAAGCAGCCTCGGGACACCATCCAATCTTTCTCTCTAGTCGCTGCATCCAACACTGACACTTTGAAGTCAAATGATCTCCATGAGGAATTAGACGTTGATGGAGATGACAAGTAAGAATCGTTCTGCAATGCCTGTCGCAGCAATAATTGAAATGTTGACATGTCATGCAAACGCTAGCTGAACGTGTGTGTTTAAGAGTGTCTTCTTCGAGATAGTCCCACTCCTCTGCTGGGTTGTAACGCTTCTGGGGTAGAACTTTTTGGGTGCGATACGAAGACATTGCCTTAATCCAATAGGTTCTGCTACCACTGAATTCCAATCTGATGCACGAAAAACGGCATAGGGTGAGGACGTTGGAGCCATGTGTTTATAGCAGTACATCTGTACTAGCAATGGTAAGGAGGTGTTGTCAAGTATTAATTAATTGTTTTTCAATAGATTCAGCCATTAAACATAAGATCTTTTTTGGTGAGGATTTGTTGTTTTGACTTGATTTGAAGAGAGCCATCTCTAATCCATTCTAGTGCAATGAGTTTGGGAGATCGATGTTATAATATACCGCTTTCATACCAGTAAAAGCAGTTGTACTGCATGAATTCATTTTCTCAATAGATGCAGAAAATAATTTTTTAAATTCATACTAAAATCATAACCTTAGATTAAAGTATAATATGAAAATGATTATCATTTCTATATAAATGAAGTATCAGGTATTTGTGTTGTGACATCTTCGAAAACCCCTGTTATATCTTGTGATATACAAAAAAAGTTAAAAAGCAAAGCGAATCAGACCAGTGATCATTCCTTTGAGAAGGAATGTCTTCTTGATGTTATTAGAGCGCTGGATGGTTCAACTGCGGAAACTTTTGATAAATCAAGAACCATATTTTTCCCTGGAGATTCTGCAAATAAGATTTTCTTAATCCGAAAGGGTGCTGTTCGACTCTCAAGAGTGTATGAATCAGGGGAACAAAATACAGTTGCTGTGTTAAAAGAAAATTCTCTGTTCGGTGTTCTATCTTTTCTTAATGGGTATCAAGCAGATCGAAAATATCACGCTGTTGCACTGACTTCTGTTGTGTTAGAAACTGCTCCTGCCATTTCAGTGAAAAAAGCGATTAATGATAATACAAAGATTGGATTTCTTTTGCTTCAGAGTTTGTCAAATCGTATTTTACAGACGGAAACCGTTATTGAGTCATTAACTCATAAAGATATTTATTCTAAACTCGTTAATTTTCTTTGTATTTTGTGTGACGATTTTGGAGTAGTAGGGATACAAGGTATAACTATTGATCTACATCTCACACATCAAGATATTGCTGATGCTATTGGATCTACACGAGTTACTATTACTCGTATTATTGGCGAACTCAAAAAATTAGGATTGTTAACTATCGATCGAAAAAAAATTGTTATTTTTGATTCCTCATTATTATTAAAATATTTTCAATTAAATTAATTGACTATAATTTGTAGATCATTTTAGTTGTCTATAGAAAGTGATTCAAAAATAATTTAGTGATCTTATGAGATTAAATATGAATAACATTCTCTTTTTATATACCACCTTTATACCGGTGAACCACTTATGACTGGTTTTTCAGCAGATGAATGGCAAATATACCACTAAAATACCACTAACTATATCCTTATTATCGCTTGATATGACTGGGTTTTATGGTTTATATTTGTATCCATGCCGATTATACAACGTAATCTGAGACTGCTTGCTATAAAAGGGATTTAGGGCTGCTTGAATTAGACGCTACCGCAATGCTACTACTTAATACGCACATAGTTGGAGCTGTTTAGAGGGATAGATATGTTTTCTCTCTAGATAACTAAAGATTAGCGGCGTATGGTGGTAAATGAGTGACGGTTCTATGAATAATGAGAGTGCAGAAATTTTTCTTAGATTCTGTTGAATTTAATCATGCAACTTTTTCCTCTTCTTCGTTAATTACTTCAACGACTTCTGGACTGAATGAAGAAAGTGCATCATCATCATCGTCGTCATGTTTTAGCTCTACTGATTGCTCTTTGATTTCATTAATTGGCTGGACTACATTTAATAGTGGCTCATTTTTCTTTGATAGAGTCTCTTCGACAGGGCTTGTCTCTCTTTCTTTAGGAGAAAGAGAGGTACTGATTAAGATCCCTATGAGATTTTTTAGAGAGAATAACAATTTTTTGCAAATATCAAATAAATTGCTCAGTTCTTCTTTGATTACCTCTTGAGAATCTTTTTTTATAAAGTAAGTTGTGACAGTCCATCCAGTAAGCATTATTAAAAATAAACCGATCGATATGGTAATAAGATTTAGCATTATTAAAAGATAGTGTGCACTAGTTATATCGATTCTTTGTAGGTATTTCAAGTTAGAGAAAATTTCTTAAAGCCGAAAAAAATTATTTTAGATGTTTTAGCTTCAATAGTTGTTACACACTATTTTCGTCGGCATTCATTAGCTGGCTTTATATACATATATACGATATATATGTTTAGTAGAAGATATCAAAGATGCCTGTCATTACTTATCTGAAGAGTAAGCAAAAGAAAATTCAATCCAAATATCATCGAGTTACCAAACGATTTGAGTCGCAATACGAGTTAATTCATCGGAAGCTAGTATCAAGGTTTCATAGAGAACAAACTGAAACAGAGCTCATTCGCTACAAAATTAATAATTTAATAACTCAATCTAAAGAATCTATCGAAAGCAAAATTAATTCAACAAAATTTATACCTGACTTTTCAAGAACGTCTACTATAAATAATGATATATTTTATCCAGACATTATAGATTGGTTTCAGGGTAGATTTTCGGGACAAACAATAAGAATAATTGTAAGAGAAGGCAAAATAATTGAGAAGATTTTTGTGTCTCCTAAAGGCAATAAAATTTCTGTAAAGAGAAGTAAGTTAGAGTTGCGGATTAGATCAATACCGACTATTCAAATTAAGTTGAGGTTACGGATGAGTTTAATGCCGATAATACAACGTAACCTGAGATTAATTGATATAAAACGAATTTGAGACTGATTGTTTTAGGTGCTACCGGAATATTACCACCTAATACTCACATAGTTGGATTGGTTTAGGTGGATTGATATGCTTTCTCTCTAGATAGCTAAAGACTAGCGGCGTATGGGGGTTAATGAATTGTGGTTGTATGAATAATGAGAGTAAAGAAATTTGTGCTGGAAATTTAGGTGGTTAACCAAAACCAGTCATTTCAGAAAAGAGGGTTTTGTTCTCAGTTGATTCTGCAAAGCCTAGAAGTAATTCATATCTAGTTTCGGTTCCGTTATTTAAATTACCTAACCAATAATTATATCCCTCTTGGTCATAATCTCTGCCAAGAACATTGACGTAGAGAGTTTCAACGTATTTAGCATTTGTGACATTCGATCCATAGCGTTCAGCAAATTCATCGGATACAAGAAATGATTGTGCAACTGCACGATCATCGTTCTCTCCAGAAGTATATTTCTCAATCCAATACTTCAAACCATCAGTGTCAGGAAGTCGTTTAAATGCAGCGTTATAGAGACGGAACATTTTTGCATCATCAGTATTTAATCCTGTGACTTGATCAAAGGTCCCTTTGATATCAACAATGGCACTGATATCTCTAAATGAACTTGTTGCTGCTTCCCCTGCAAAGGTCAATAGTGGAAGACCTGTGATGTCGTCATAACCAGAGTCAGTTTTTATTTTATAGACACCATTACCTTTGTTGTAGAACTTGTAGTCACTAAAATTTCCGCTATAAGTTTTTACAATATCGACTTTGGATTCTTCGACGGTTTGATCTTCGAACTGAATATATTCAATATTTGAAAGAGTATCAGTTCCTTCCTTAGTACCTGTTCTTTGGTCATTTATCTCTAAAGTGGTTGAAGTTCGTGTGAAAGAATAATCAGAAAATTTTCCACTATAAGCAACTGTATCGGTTCCTGCCCCTCCATCAATGAGTTCATTATTTGAACTACTAGTGAGTGAGTCATCACCTGCAGTTGACGATTTTATATTGCTACCCATTAAAGGATGATTTTGACATTGGTAGAAAATTTCTACTGGTGTCTCACTGTTTAAAGTGATTTCGGTATATGCACCCGTTGAACCAGCGACGCCAACTTCAGAAATGTTTGTTTGATAAGAATTTATTCTATTTGCATCAGTAAAAAACAAGATTCGATGATTGGTGTTACTGCTATTCGATTGATCGAATCTATACACAATGTTTTGTCTAAGAATCAATGAAGGGGATTCTTCTCCATCAATAAAATATCCTTTGGATGATCCTTGACCAAAATATGGGTGAGATGAACTTTTAGCTTGTACGGTTACAAGCTTAGTTTCGACATTGGAATTACTACTATCTGATTGACTAGAATTGGAGGATGAAGAATGTTGATGATAATAATTCGACATGATATTTTTGGAACTAAATCAATCGATTTAAAAGACAGATTAAAATCTTAGATAAATTACCTCTTCAGCGTGAACCTAGCTTGACTCAATCCACCTCAAACTTTCCTCTGCTGGCTTGATCTTTCTACCTTTACCAAGGATCTCGTAGACTCATCAGCTCTGTAACTTTAAAGCTTGAGGGTTAATTGATTGTGTAGAACGGGATTGTTTTGCTTCTTTTTCAACGTTGACTTTCTTCTTTTTCTTGAGCCATGTTTCTCAAGGATATTATTAGCGATGTCAAAGAAACCTGGTTTATTTCTTATCTCTTTTAGCTTTGCTCGTGCTGTCTTTGTACTAATAATTGGATCTACAATAGGGAATGGATAATTTTTTCCAAGAACGAATGATGAATCATTTTGACGCAATAGATCAATTTCCCATGGTGCATGGATGAATTTGCTTGGAAGGTATTGTAATTCTTTTACCCAAGTTCGAATAAATATTCCCTCTGGGTCATGATCATATCCTTGTTTAATTGGGTTATAAATTCTCATCGTATTAATCGATGTCGTACCCGATTGCATTTGGCATTGTGTCCAGTGAATTCCTGGCTCGTAGTCAATAAATTTGCGTGCTAGGCATAAGCCACTCTCTTGCCATGGAAGCCATAGTTGGTAGCTAGCAAATGACATAAGCATTGCTCTCATTCGAAAATTAATCCACCCATGACTATTTAGGGATCTCATGCATGCATCTATAAAAGGTATTCCAGTTAGACCTTGACTCCATGCTTTTAAAAATTTTTGATTTGACTGCCTGATACCACTCATGTATGGATGGTACTCACGATTTTCTAATTCAGGCTCTGATTCAAGCTTTTGAATAAAATGGCAATGCCAATGTAATCTTGAATCAATTGCTGTGGATCCTCTTTTCTTAGTTTTTCTAATTGTCTGGACTACCTCTCTAATTGATAGACAACCCCAAGTCAAGTAAGGCGATAAGCGAGAACATCCATTAAATGCTTTTAAAGGACTTGATAGAGAATATTGATAATTATCTATTTTGTATTTCAGAAACTCATGCAGTTTATGAAGTCCTTGACTTCTTCCTCCTTGAAGTCGATGACTACATATATCTAAATTTAACTTTAGACTTTTAGATGAGGGTAAATTATGACTTGAAATATCAATAAAGTAATTTACTCTTCTGGGACCATTAATGAGTTCCTGTGACATTTGTTGTTCCCACTTTTGAGACCAATTCTTACGTGTTTTGCGACCTCTAAAAACACCAAATTGTCTGTATTCATACCAATTTATGTTTTTATTTTTTGTAAAACGCCTTAGATCTTGATCACGTTGAAATGTCCATTCATTGCCGGTTTCTTCATGACTATAAATACCTTTAACATGAAATCTTTCCGTAAACTCTTTAATTACATCTTGAATATTCCCAACTCTTATAATTAATTTCAAACCAATATCATTTAATGAGTTGTTTAAATCAATTAAACATTCCCGCACAAATTCCCATTGTCTCGAAGAGTGATCAGGAAGTTTCCAGAGATCTGGCTCAACAACAAAGATTGGTATTACATTCCCAGTTTTTAGAGCTTCATTAAGTGCTTCATTATCGTATGTTCTTAAGTCTTTTTTAAACCAAACTAAATTTATCGTCTCCACTCTCTGAGGTAAAACAAAATTATGAACACAAAGTTCAAAACAATTTTATCTAAAAGTTGATTTAGTCGTGAGTGATTAGGAATAAAAAAGCTTTCGTTTGAATGTTCTTTTCATATTGATTTAACAAGTAATAACCACGGTGCTTTTTTAGATTGAATAAAGTTAATAAATGGATATCAGTCATCGACTAATCATTGCATGGGCTGCTCTGAGAGTAACTTACCTCGATAAGTTACATAGGTATGAAGATAGCTATGCAGTTAGCCAAGAATTTTGTGAGTGGACAACATCATTCAATGTTTACCCTGAAGGACTTCAAGCTGCAACACTTCAAGTTCCAACCTTTAATAAGGAAAACCGTACTGGTTAATCAGCTCATTAGCTAAATTACTTAGCCAAAATATTAAACACGTTGTGTAGGTAAGTCAATCGCCTACATGTGCTCAAAAAGGTTTTGCAAAGCGCCTTTTTGACACTCAACTAGAGCAAGGGGAATTGTTCTGCATAGCAATTTCCCTCTCTCACTAAGCAGTTAATCAGATTTATTTCAATGAGCTATTACAACGCTTCTCCAAACTTTTCGCATGCACCTAATAAACATAATGTTGCACTGAGCGAGAAGTCTCTGCATGAAATACAAATGCAGCTCATGAATAAACAAGATCTGAGGCTTAGATATATACAACTGATGAGTGATGCACAAAAAATACTTGGAAGAGAAGAAGCGATTGACTTGATCAAAGAATCAGAAGTTATCTGGGAAAAACTTAGTGCGTAAATAGTTTTCGTTGTTTAACTCTTGTTTTCCCAATAACTCTTTGCAGAGTCAATCATTTTTACTATCTCGCTATCAGGACAACCAGTTTGATCTTGCAGCAGTTTGCATTGAGAATTGATATCTCTCCAGATTTCTCTGATCTCTACAAATTGTTCATCAGTGAATTGAAAGTGACTCATGTTTCTTGGTTTCTTTGTCTATCAATAGATGAGAGGCATGCTAAAACCAGTAACTCATATTTTATAAGTTACTTTTATTAGGACTTGTTTATTTATAAATAGTTTCTATTCCTATCAGCTTTAAGAAGTTAACCGAACATCGAAACCTCACAGTTGGTAATAAGGTGATAGATCATATATGAAATTATAATCCTGATTATGAAAAGATTCATTCCTTATATTCTTTTTTCGGCAACTACTCTACACACAGTTATTGGTGTTTCACCAGTGATGGCAATGGGTTGTGGCTCATACTCTGATAAAGCTGAAGTTGTCTGTGAAGCAGGGGATACTGATTGTGAAGAGAAAATTTCTGCTTCTTCAATCAACTAAAACAATGTCAAAGCATATTCCAGAATTTTATGAGTCAATTTTAGAAGCTTCCGAACGAGGTGAATTTTGGGGGATAAGTACAGAACAAAGCCATTGGACTCAACTAGAAATTGACCTTGATTCTTTTGTAAAAAGTTAGTAGCTGTTGCTCTTTCGATCTGAGAATTAAAAACATCCCATAAATCTAGGACTTCCCTTGTTAGTTTGATCTTTGTCTCTCTTCTATTGTGTAAGCCAACGATTGATAATGTTTGATGGTGTGCCAAGTATTTTTAATTTTCTCTTTGTGAGTGGGAATGGAAATTCTTTTTTTCTCATAGATAAGATTTTATTCCTTCCCTCAACATCCTTATAAATTAAATTCCAACTTGCACAACACTTGCCTGATTGAGGAGGGGATTGCCAAAAACTAATTACATCTTTTTTATTTATCACCTGTTTGTTCATAACATTCAAATAAGTTGGGTGAAAATCAACCCAACATTTTTCTTTTGGTTGTTGATCGTCAAATTCGTCATTAGTTCTTTGTATATTTCTTTCGTTGTTGACGGGACATTCAAAAGTGATTCTCTCAATACCTTTGAAGCCTCCATCAAAGTCGCTAATCCCTTTTACAGGCTTAGCTTTAGCGATGATGGGCTGAAAGAACCAAAAACATACAATAATTAAGTGGAGTTTTTTCATTAAAAAAAGCCTGACTCAAGTCAGCCCATAAGATTTTGAATAGTGAATCGATATTAGTTATTTGGATTTTTCTATGGCAACTAACAATCCTCCAATTAAAGATAGGTTTCGTGCGACTGCTGCAAGTTGAAATGGTATCAAATGAAAAATTATTGTGGCTGGCACCAAGAAAATCAAAAGTAGTGAACAAGCGAGTTTGACCCGTTCTGTGAAGATCAATAAGACACTACCACCAAGAAGTAAAGCTATTGCACCTACCATGATTATCATTGAAACTGGCTCGGGAAACCCTCTGTTTGTTATGTATTCAGCTTGAGCAGCAAAGTTTGTTATTTTGCCTGGTATTGCATTTATAAAAATTGCACTCAGCAACAATCGCCCAAGAAAGTTCAAAGAATAAAATCTTGTTAAATCCATAATCGTTTAGTAGCGAATACTACATAAATAACTTAAGAAACAATTTTTGACCACTAAACAAAATTAGTAGACGGTCACTAGATAATCTAGAAAGTATAATTCAGGAATTTGGCTTCCTAGGAATGTCTAATATGGCACTTAGATAGTTGACGATTGTGAACTTAATTTGATCCAATCCACTTCAAACTTTCTTCTGCTGGCTTGATCTTTCTGCCTTTGCCAAGTATCTCAGTGGATTCATCAGCTCTGTAATGGAAGTAATGCTCTTGCTACCCAATCAGGTAGACCATTGTTCTTAATGATGAAGAGATAGAGGAATCCTAAGATTGCGATTTGGATGAAAACGGCAATGAAGAGATTTATTCGCAATTCTCCATTAAGAATTTTGTAGCATCGTCATCCCCAAGATCAGCTGCTTTTCTCCAGTCTTTGCACGCACCTTTCATATCTTCAATTTCTTTTTTTACATTGGCACGATTAAAAAATGCATCTGAATCTTTTGGGTTGATTTTTAGAACTTGTGAATAGTCTTGAATTGCACCATTAAAATCTCCCTTTTTAAACTTGGCAATACCTCTATTGAAATATCCATCGGCATATAAAGGATCAAAATCTAATGCCTTATTTTGATCAGAGATTGCGCCATCAAAATCACCTAAATTACGTTTTGCATTTCCACGCATTGAGTAGACAAGACAAATCTCACTTGGTGAAAGTTCTAATGCTTTGTTGTAATCGAGTATTGCTTCTTCATAATCTGCAAGTTCAAATTTATCTTGTGCTCTATTGAAAAAATATTCATAATTTCTTGCTTTTGTATGTAGCTCATTCTTATCTTTTAAAGCAATCATTAATCCTGCACCGAAAACTACAGCACTAGATCCAACAACCAAATCCTTATTAACTTTTAGCAGTGATAAACCAGCAGTAGTGGCAGCACCAATTCCTAAAGCAATCACTGTATTGCGGAGTTTCATATTTTATTCATGCTCCATTCACATTGACTTGAATACCTTTCATAGATACGTGCAAAACCTTTTTCAACTAGGTGTTCTTGAATATTCATAGGACCTTTCGATAATTCAGCGACTGTTCTTCCATATCGATCTTCGGTGATACGGCGTATTGTGACTGTTGACCCAGCAACTAAATCGTTGAGATAATCTCTTGCTGCTTTGGCAGGGATTGGGTCAGCTTTTTTCACTCTTAACTCAGGAGTATCAATACAAGCAAGTCTGATCTTTTCTCCTGTTGTAGTTGTACAAGTATCCCCGTCGTAGCAGTTTTGTATGGTGACCGTTGGCAGATCTGAAACGCTTGGATAAGTAGTAAGTGTCTTGAAGAGCGCAAGCATCGCTAAAATAAAGACAATAAATAATGCTAAGAAAAATCCAACAAGGAGATTCCTAATAAATCGCTGTTCAGAGTTCAGCTTTTTTATTGGCATTTTTATTTAGCCTTTTTTTCTTTTTCATGAGCTCTAGTAGGTTTTATGCCTGCAGTAAAGGCAGCTTGGTGGCTTTCTCCTGATTGTAATAAAATCAATCAATGGACAAAGAGAATTAACAAAGAGATCAAAGCCGGAGTAGTGATGCTTCAAACTGTTAGTCAACAGATAGTGGATTTGTAGTTTGTCATAATAAAGGGAAAATATTAATTCTCACGAATTAGAAAGAGAAAAAATCCTCTATTTGTCTTTCGTTAACCTGTAAAATATTATTATTTTTGGAACTATTATTAGATGATACTAAGGAATCAATATAACTAATCTTTTTTACTTTAGTTTGAGATTGATTTGATGATTTTATTTTAGCCATTGATAATAAAGATTTTGTCGATTGATTTTCTGTCTTGAGTTTGACGTGACTAGTGTTCATTCCTTGATATGATTTTTGGATAGATTGGATCCTTAAAATACTTGATCCTCCTATGGCTACAATAGCCAAACTACCAATTCCCCAAAATCTCGAAGGGGATAAAAAATTTAGTTTTTTCATATTTGGCTTTTCTGATTTTTTGTGATTCACTATTGTTTTTTCCAGAGTTAATGCATCTTCTGGCTTTTCTTTAACTAATTCAAAATGTGAATTATCGTCTACTTTTTCAATAAATTGATTTGTTTGATTGTCTAGGATTTTGTGAAAGAAATAACCCAGTAAGGCGATGATACTTAATAGAAAGAGTATCAATATCGCATCTGTAGGAATTGAAATTGTACTAGTATCGGTCAACTGAAGCTTAGTGATTCCAGGGGACATGAAAAATCTATAACTCTGTGTATTAAAACTACATCTAAAAAACATAGCTAGACTTCTTTACTTATCTATTTAATTTTAATGCGTATTAATACTTTCTAAATAACTTGAAAGTGTGAGCTTGTCTACTCTTTAAGAGGCTAGATATAATTTTAGATAGTTATAGATGTAGTAGTAGTTATTTAATTTTTAGAAAAAACAAAAGGTTAATGTATCTCCTGACCACAGTACTCACATTTAGAAAACTGTTGATGAATTTCAATTTTGGAATTTGCGCCACAGAAACGGCACTGTACAATTTTTGTCTGAATAAGTGAATTCGCTTCATTATGAGCATCATCATATGACTGGTGATTTTCAACTTTAAGGAAAATATATAAATCTCCTCTTTTTCTTGATGATGGATGTTACCGCCTCCTTGTATTCTTAGTTTTGTGCCCGTCTCGACTTTAAAAGTTGCTGTCCTAGGAATTTTAATTTTTGATGTATCTTTGTATTAACTAAATCCATCTGTGTAGGGATAAGAAATTGTCACTTCGGCTCCTTCTTCAGCTTGTGATTTTGATATCAAAAGATCGCATCTTAAGTCGTCGCCTTTTTTTGTGAGTGTCTAATCCTTTTTCCACACCACGTTAGGAAGGCTCCTCAAACTAAAAATAATATTCCTATTTCCAACATAAGCAGATTACATATGAATTTTTAGGATTATATAACTTAATCTGAGATAGCTTGGTATAAATAGGATTTTGGACTCCTTGATTTAGCTGATCAGCCTTTTTTCACATTACTTACATTTGATTGCCAGCATCACTTAACCTCATCAACTTTTTTTATTCTCATCAGTAAAGGTTTCGATTCTTCTTTCATTAACAGCATCTATATTTAAGTCTTCGATCATTTCATAACCGAAGAACTCCAGTAATTCCTTTTGATTTTTAAAACATTTATCACTCCATTCATAATTTCTGTTTCCTTTTGAATTCTCATACTCATAGCACTCATAAAAATAATCAGTTCTATATCGCTCTAATAATGTAAACTCCTTTTGCTCTTTCTCATGGAGTTTGTAGTAAATACTCCAGCCAATTTTTAAGACTGGCATTTGTCTATGTCCTCAATTTTTTTATTCCACTCCTGAAAAGTTGAACTGCAATCAGGTTTAGGCTTTTCTCTGATACCTTTAAGTTTTTTCCATCTGGTGTAAAGAACACCAAGTAACCAACTATCAGTTAACGACTTGGTGGCATGCTTCAATAGGTTCTCTTGCTTTTTATTGAACTTCGCTGAATCAAGAACTTCTTGTTTCCAATCTATTTTGTTAGTCATTGATTTTTGCCCTTCACATGTAAAAGGTTTCTTCATAGCGATAAGCAATATCCTTGTATTCATCAAGGATCGATTTCATCTAAGTAGGAATTGTCATCGTGACTAGACGAACACTTTTTATAGAAAAGACAACCTCTTTGTTTCCTTCATCGATGAAATGCGGAGTAAGACTCATTCTGCTAACTAGTCATTTCATCAATACCTTCCTATTGACTACTCTGCAAAAGGGATTTCTTGATTTTGCGACCTTATCTACATCCTCAAATTTATCTACATGAACTATTTCTTTGATGACCATCCCTCCAACGAAACAAGAAACTTCAACTTTCACTGTTGACCTCCTTCTGGTTGGTGATAAAGAGTTCATCTTTAATTGATATGTTTATGAAAACCTATTTACCTTCTTCAAGCAATAGAGTCTTAAATTAATAATTATGTTTCATAGATTATTTTTTGGAAATTTTTGCTTGATAAAAAAATGAGTGAACTCTTACTAAATTGTGATCGGTTTTTGTGTACAAAATCTTTCCAATACGTTTATAAGAATTGTAATAACTTGAACTTAGCTGTTGATTTTGTTTCTCTGAAGGCCAATAACAATTCTTTCGATATATTTTATGCTCTAATTAGAGAAGATAAATTTATTTTGTTTTTTTAAGCTTTTATCTTAGATCTTCACTTAATCTAATTCTGGGAAAAGCATATTGATATAAGCCATTATTATCACAACTAATGGAGGCATATTTGTCTTATCTTCTTTTGTGACTCGCTTTATTTCTGATAAGAACCCCTTAGCCTCTTGTTCGCTAATTTGGTATTCTGGGTTCTTTTCTACTTGGTCAACGAGGGATTGGATTTGATTAGCAGAATCCATTAACTAAAGCATTATTCTTTACTAATAAAACAAATGAGATATTGGACTACAAGAATAGAGCATGAAAACTTATCATCTCTTTACGTTAGGGGTATAGCTTCATATATTTTGCTCAAAAATATGACGAGTTATCTGATAACTATTAATATTATGTAAATCAACCTTAGTAGGATAAACGCCTCTAATTTTTAGTTTAATTTTGTAATATGACACATGATTGTTGTTGACTCAATTTAAGCAGCAATTTTATCGTTATATAATAACTTAGCAATATCAATATCTACAGCATCACCTTCTTCTTTCCGCTTTATAAATTTATCAAAGTCAATAACATTATTTTTTTTTCTTTCCAACTCATTATTTTTGTTTAAATAATCAAGCGAGACTAGAAATACAGGAATAGTACAGAACGGAATAACTAAAAAGTAGAACTCGACAGGCATTTGAATTTATCAAGATAAACTAAGCTTCACTTAGTTAAGAACTTTTCGCAATAGAGGTTTAGCTAATTTGCGCCTTTCCATATACGTTTTTTATTCAAATTAGCTTTCTCCATGTTTACTTGATTATATCTACTCAACATTTTATGCAACGTGATCCTCAATCTGACCATACCGATATCTCATCAAATCTATTACTTGATCTTTGGTACTCCAATTTTTAATGCGATCCTTAATGCAAAGTAGTTGTGATTCAGTTAGTTCAAGACGCGCTTTTTCAAGATTTGTCATTAGTTAAATGCTCGTAATAGTGATGATGATTATTTGTAAGCAGAGTAAACAACAAAGGGTAACCATGAAGCCTCACAAATTATGTTTGGATGAATTAATTTTTACATGCGAATAAGGCTTGTCAATTCTCTTTAGGAAGTCATGAATAACGACTTTTATAAGATTATGTATTTAATAAATTTCTTTGGTTGTGCATTTCTGATTCATTCGAACTAATTATGACTCAATTTTAAAGTGCTTAGAGCTCTTGTTATGGAGTACTCTTATTATGCAACACGTTGATCTTTTTCTTCTTCTAATACTTCTTTGACTTTAGAATACTTCCTTCCAATCTTATATTGTCTATGGAATAGATTTAATTGGTTAGTGTTATCCTTCGTAATCTTAGTTTCTATTTCTGCTACTGGTTTGGTTATTTGACTCCATATAAAAAGCATTGCAAGTGCAGATACTAGTAATGGTAGATACGCTTTAATTAAACTAACGACTACTAAGGTGCTAATAAAACAAAAAGAAAAGATAGTCCAATGAGGAATGCTATGATCTATTTTCTTTTTCTTTTTCTTTTTTGAATTTGAAGAAGTAATGATTGGTAAATCAGTAGTCATTAGTTATTGAGCTGTTGTTGTATTTGCTTAGAGGATGTAGTGATTGTGTGAATGGTTGTGATAAGAAAACCTTTGTATAATCAATTTTATTTTCTATATCTTCTGCTAAAAGATTTGGGCCGCTTAAAATCTGCGGTCCCTTTTGATACCGGAGATATTGCTTGAGATAATGACACAGAGATTCTATCTTCACTAGATGATTTTTAACAAATAGAATCAAGCTTGTAAATGTTTTTGGACGAATCGTCTAAGTATTTAGGAACTTTGTTTGTTTTCATATATGTTTAATGACATTCTAATATATCTATTTGTTTAGTTAATTTCGCATTGGAGTTCTGCAAGAGCTTCATTTGGAAGATCAAGGAAGGTATCCAAAATTATGTTTCCAGTTTTAGGAATTTTGGCAATACCAACTAATTTGGCTCTACCATTTCCCTGGAGAGCTAAACCCTGTCCTTCTTGTAGCTTACCTTGCACTTTTCCTGTCTGAAGTGAGGTTTTAACAAACAATGCGGGAAATTTAATTATATCTCCAATGCTAAATAAGAACTTTGATTCAAATTTAAATAATATTTCGCCAGAATTTTTATCAATACTTCCTTCTAGCTTATTCATAGATATATCTATTTTTAGACCAGGAGGTAGTGGAAGAGACAAAAATTTTGTTGTTTTATAAGTTAGGGGGGGAATAGAAAATGTTTTAGATGAAAAGCTCAAATAAAGGGTATTCAGTTTTTTACTCGGAAGTAATTTTCCTTTACCTCCTCCTCCATAGGCATTGTATGTAAAAGGTGGATATGAACCAATTTTTAATTGACATCCATCTAAACTTTTTAGTTGCATACGGCAATCAATAATTTGTGGTCAATAATTTCAAAGATATGAATTATTTCAACCAAGGAAATCATATACAATTTTATTCATTATTAAAGTAAGAGTAATAAAAGAGTGTCTAGCCATCGATTTAATCTTACTTAAACAGATAGATAGATATGAGGAAAGTTTACTACAAAAAGTTTTTAGGAATATTTATGTGATTTTGACGATGACAGTTAGTCTTTTTTATACTTATCTTTATTGATATGATTTGTGTTAAAGTTGAAGTCTATCATTATGTTCATTTGGCCATTGGACTTATGACTAGTTACTGAGTAATTTATAATGATGTAATAAAATCATTTATTTATGTCCTCAAACTTAACTCCAGATTGGTCCTCAGAATTTGAACACTATAAGAAATTATCTAGAGAAGTAGTTACGAATGAAGATAGAATAAATTTTTTTAATCAGCATCAGAAAGCGTTTTACCTTGATAGCTTTTCTTCAAGTTGGGCAAATATGATGGCTGCATATGAAGAGAAAGAGAGTTTAACTTCCGATCAATTAAATCAACTTGAAGAGATGCAATGGCAGGAAATGCCTGAATCTTTAAAACTATTTGCTTATGATTTTTGTATTAAGAATGGATTTTGTTTTACTGGAACCTCTAATTAAATTGATAAATCTTAAAAGGCAATCAGAATTTTTAAATCATTGTTTTTGTAATTGCGCTATTTATATTAGTATCTATTACTGTGATGCTTATCTTTAATCTAAATAATATTGTTTATTAGAAATGTAGATTTTCGTTTTTTGTTTATCGATTTAATTAGATATATCAAAGACTTAGAGATTGTAATTATTATTATTCGCTTGATTTATCTTTTTTTTATCTTTTAATCTTTCTCTATTGGAAAGCCATGATTTAAAGCTTTCATCTTCTACTTTCTCTCTCCATTCTTTAGAAGATATAGGTAGTTTTGTTTTTTTCTTTTGTATTCTTATTTTCTTAAATGTTAAAAATAAATTTACATAAGCAGCGATGACTAGTAGAAAAAGCAAAATAGTATTGATTGTCATTTCTGCCTAAATTTCTTAGTTACTTAAGGAAAGGATAATATACTGCATGAAAGAAGTATATCAATTAACAAGTGTTAGTTTTTCATTAGCCTAAACCAGCCATTTTTGAGAAGAGGCCTTTGTTCTCGATTGATTCTGAAAAGCCTAAAAGTACTTCATATCTAATTTCTAAACCACTGTTTAAGTTACCCAACCAATAGGACAAACCACCGCTATCTACCTCTCGATCTAAAACATTTTTATAAAGAGTATTAACATAAGTTGAATCAGATACATTATCCCCGTAACGCTCTTTAAATTCAGCGGAAGCTAAAAATGATGATGCAACTGCTCGTTCGTCGTCTTTACCAGAACTAAAATTACTAATCCAATAACTCAAGCCAACTGGATCAGGTAGACGTTTAAAAGAAGCATTATAAAGACGAAACATTTTTCCAGAGTCTTGATGAAAACAGTTTCTTGATTTTCTAGGTATAGTATTCTTATCAATAGTTACTTTATAACTACTAATAGTGGCAAATCTTTTCTTTGAAAAGTTAGTTTAAATTTTTTTCTTATGAATAAAATTCTACAAGAATCCTTCAGGATCATGATTATTATATTATTTTTTATTTGTTTCTTAAATGCACCAACGTTAGAAGCAATTGACTTGGATTTAGCGGCAGCACAAGATGCAGTAGGTAAGAGATTTGCAAGTAAATTTTGTGAAGCGAAAGAAAAGGGCTTCTCTTCCGACTCTTCAAGTGAGTTTGCGTTAAATAATACTTATCTGAAATTTGTTGCTTTTCCAGATGATGAGAAATTTATAGAAGATCTTTGGAAATTTACTATAAAAATAATAAGAAAAGAGTGTGGTGATTATATCACTGCTTATGAGGAAACTAATTTAAAAAATTTCTTTGAAGAGGAAGGAAATATTGCGAGGAATCGTGATTTATATTTACCTCAATAATGAATAATTTTTATGATTTTATAGTTATAGGTGCTGGTATCTCTGCATGCACTTTTGTATCATCCTTGCATAAAAGATATTCTGATGCTTCTATATTATTAGTTGAACAAGGACGCAGACTTGGTGGAAGATCTACAACGAGAAAATCTAGAAAAAATATAATTCTTGAATTCGATCATGGGTTACCATCAATTAGCTTTGGTAAAACCATTTCAACAGATTTATCATCATTAATAACTCCATTAATAAAGTCAAACAAACTTTTAGATATTACAAAAGATATTTTATTTCTTAATGAATTTGGTGAGATGAAGTATCTATCTACTAATGAGAGGATTTATAGAGGATTTCCTTTTATGATAAATTTCTGTGAGGAAATAATTAAACAAGCTTTAAATTCAAAGAAAATTCATTTTTTATTTGACACTGTTGCTAAATCAATTACTCGTAAAAACAATTTATGGGAGATAAAAGTTAATAATGAAATGCTAGTACAATCAAAAAATCTTGTGCTATCTAGCTCTTTAATAGTACATCCTAGATGCTTAGAAATTATGAAGATAGATTCTCTACCCCTACGTGAAGCCTTAGATAAAGGTAAAGATAAGATCCTGGATTTGGTAATAAGTAAAGTTAGTCAACAAGATTATATGCAGAGGAGAAATTTTATTTTATATATTAAGAACTCTTCAGAGGTTGAAAATTTTGCATATAATTATTTACAAATATGCTTTTCACAAGTAATAAGAAATAATTTTTCTTTTGAAAGAATTGTTTTTCAAAAACAACGTGATGGATCTTTGATTTTAGTTTTACACTGTTATTATGAAAAAAAACACTTTAATAGTAACTTAGAATATATCTTAAAGTCTTTAAATATTATTTTCGCTAATCATCAAAAGTTTTTAGAATTATTTTTACAAGCAAGGTTAATTGAGCAAATGCACTGGAGAGCGTCTCAACCTATTAATAATTTATTACCTGTTGAACTCCAGTGGTCTTCCAACAGTAATCTTGGCTTTTGTGGTGATTGGTTTGATATGAATGGTCGTGGTGGGGTGGAGGGAGCAATGAATAGTTCAATTAGATTGGCTAAATTAGTTATGTGAATTTCTACTTTTTTTAATCTATTATAACTAATTATATATTTTAGTTATTTTCAATTTATGACTCATGTGTTATCGGGAATACTCATAGTGAATTTATCATTAATTTAGGTTGTATAAATCAGAACTAATTTCTCTATATATTTATTAAGTCTTTTACGAGCATTAGTATTTTGTTCGTTTCTATTGACTAGTCTTAATAATTTACTATCTTGATTCTATAGTTTGATTGTAACTTGAAAGAATGTATGTTCCGAGTACATATAGGTTTAAAGAAATACGTATCTTTGATATACACACTTTAACTGAGGCAGTAAGAATGATTGTTATTAACGGTATATTAGCTTTTATTTTTTTATTCCTTATTCTGGAGCAGATTGATTGGTCTATTTTTTCATTTCAAGATACTATAGAAGATAATATTGTTGATAATACATCATGGAATATAAATAAAATATTTAACGTTTATTAGAATTTCAAAGAATTTTGTCTTTGAGCTTGCTTTATCTTTGAGTACTAGATATATATGATTTGTATGAGTATTTATTATGTTTACGCTTGTTATTCTGTTGGCTTTAGGCCTTACTGCTTGGACTGTTTCAACATTAATGAGTCAAGGGAAGCATCAAGAGGAAATTAAGCAAGAGTTGGGAAATATTTTTGAAAGTTTGAAGCATCTATCTGCTTCTCTTTCTGCTCTAGTCAAGCTTTTAATGAAGGATTCTATTGCTTCTGCTAAAGAAGATAACTTTGAACCAATCAAGTCTAATGTTATAGATCTACTAAACCTTAAAGATAAAGAGGAAGCAGCATGATTATCCTTTATAAATAATTTAAATATTCAGACTTCTCTTTTAAATTTTGCCCTTTCTTTTGTTTTCATTCCTAGCTTCTTCTAATCCAAGATGGTGAACCTGAGAACCATTCTCCAAGATCATCGTGTTTTGGATTAAATGTTGAGTCGGGTTCAGATGAATATAAATTAAGTCCATTTAGTAATTCATCTATTGGATTAGAAGCATGTTTTTTTCTTTGAAGAAACGAGGCTTTTCGTAACCAACTAGATACATTTTGATTCTTCGAAGCATACTTATTAATATAAATTCTTTCTTCAAGAGTTACGCTATTGCCCATAGACATTCTATTTAATATTTCTTGTATTCGAAGACGCGTCGCTGTGCTTAGCATGAGAAATTTTCTATCTTGTTCTTTCTAGCTTGGAATGCATTAAGTGCAAGTTGACTTTATTGAATGTTCAATCTTTTTAAGAAATTGATGGTTAAAGCTTTTCTCTATTTCTTGTGTGAAAATTTTTTTAAAGTTTCTATTTCAATAATGTTTAAAGTACTTTCTTCTGTTGCTTCAAGGTCAATTAAAGGAGCCATTCCATCTTCAAATGCTTGTTTCCATCGGGGAGCACAAAGACACCAGTGATCACCTTTTTTTAATCCTGGAAATCCCATTTGAGGAGAAGAGAGATCATTGCCTTGAGCTTTGCTGTATGTAAGAAACTGATTAGTCATCACAGCACATATAGTGTGCATCCCGTGATCAGATGTATCTGTTCTACATGCCCCATCTCGATACCAACCAGTCATTGGGTTACAACTACAAGATTTGAGTTCAGTGCCTAAAACGTTTTTTTGCGACATGCCTGATTTTATTCCTTATGGTTATATTATGTCTTTTATCTAATTGTTTCTCGAATATTAAAGGTAAAAGAAGATGACAGCGCCATTAATAAAAGGTGCCTCTGGTACCGGAGGAGAAAAATTAACTTCTGTCAACACTAATGAAAATAAGAAGGATATTTACACTTTTACTGCTAACGAATCAGTTTCATGGTCAATAAATGGTGGAGAGAAAAGTCTTTTTACTATTGATAAAGATACTGGAAAATTAAGCTTCATAGATGCTCCTGATTATGAATCAATTAAGAAATTAAATGGAACAACCTTAAAATTCACTACTAATTATTCTACGCAAAGTATAGGTGAAAGTTTTTATGTAGAGCTTTATGATGATCAAAATCAAACTAATAATAGTACACCAATTACAAGCAATAATTTTATTCAATATGTAAGTGATGGTTCTTACAATAAGACTCTAATTCATAGAGCAGTTTCTAATTTTGTTATACAAGGTGGTGGATATACATGGCCCTCCAAAGCATCGGATCAAGTAGGTGGACATCCATTAACAATTACTTCAAAAGGTGAAATAACTAATGAACCTATAAATTCTAATTTCATTGGGACAATAGCTATGGCAAAAGTCTCTAATAAACCAAATAGTGCAACTTCTGAGTGGTTTATAAATTTATCTGATAATAAGCATCTTGATTCTCAAAATGGAGGATTTACTGTATTTGGACATCTTCTAGGTGATAGTATTTTAAACCCCTTATTATTAAACAGTCAAACAATATATAATGTAACTTATAGTGATGTTGGTCTAAATTTGCCAGAGATACCTTTAAGTAATGTTCAGGGTAATGTTATCAAAGATAATAATTATTTTGCAATTCATTCCATTTCTGTAATTAATCAAAGACCCAGCAAAATTGCAAATGCATTTAATGTAATTGTTACTGCTGAAGATTCAGATGGAAATCAATCAAATCAATGTGTCATTGTTAAAGTACAAGATATTCAAGGTGAAAATCTTAATGGCATAAATGGACCAGACATTCTAAAAGGAGGTATTGGTAATGATGTCTTTCAAGGAAATTCTGGGAACGATACAATTGATGGTGGAGCTGATTATGATATTGCCACTTACTCAGGTAATTTTTCAGACTATACATTTCAAATCACAAATAAAATAGTGACTGTTACCGATAATCGTTCATCCACTAATGATGGAATAGATACATTATCTAATATAGAAAAATTAATTTTTGCTGATAAAAATGCTTTAGTAACAAGTAAAGAAATTAAATCAATTACATCTTTAGGCTTTCGATCAGAAAAGGTATATTCAGGAAAAAGTGATACTTTTAAATTTTATAATTTAGGTAATGATAAGTATGGCGTAGGAACCTCTTCGGGTATTGATGAATTAACTGGTGAATCTATTCTTAAATTTGATGATAAGAATATGAATCTAAAGAATGATATCAAGGCAACATTTGATCAAGTAACTGGTTTAAATACAGACTCTGGAAAAATGTTTCGTCTTTATAATGCTTCTTTTAAACGTCTACCTGATCCAGTTGGCTTGAGTTATTGGATTAGTAATTTTAGTTCTGGTAAAGACGACGAACGAGCAGTTGCATCATCATTTTTAGCTTCCGCTGAATTTAAAGAGCGTTACGGGGATAATGTATCTGATTCAACTTATGTTAATACTCTTTATAAAAATGTTTTAGATCGAGAGGCAGATAGCGGTGGTTTGTCCTATTGGTTGGGTAACTTAAACAGTGGTTTAGAAACTAGATATGAAGTACTTTTAGGCTTTTCAGAATCAATCGAGAACAAAGGCCTCTTCTCTGAAATGACTGGTTTATATTAGTGACTTTATTTGTATGTATAAGGTATAAAATATCTAAAGTATAGTTTTCAATTTTCAACTCAGCT
Organism: Prochlorococcus sp. G4PB17; assembly: GCF_059772445.1. Classification (NCBI taxonomy): domain Bacteria; kingdom Bacillati; phylum Cyanobacteriota; class Cyanophyceae; order Synechococcales; family Prochlorococcaceae; genus Prochlorococcus; species Prochlorococcus sp. G4PB17. The sequence goes on from NZ_CM186288.1 coordinate 1,465,891, forward strand.
TTCATTTCAAATTTCAACTAATAATTGAAAAAAGTTTAGATAAGGTTCAAATTTATTTCTTTGAATTAGATAATTTTATCCTAAGAGGTATAAAAGTATTTATTGAGTCTTTTACAATCTTTCATTGATTTTATTTCGCAACGCATCAGGCACTTAATTGAAAGTAAAAGGTTCAAGTTTTATGCGAAAAATTTTTGCATTTTTCCGTTTGAAAATTTGAGGATCTTGCCAAAAGACTCAGTCATAGTACACTAGTACTATTACTGAGTCTTTTGCTTCGTGGAAATTCTTTCTATTCTTTTAATTTTGCAATGTATTCTTTTGCTCGCTTCAGGTTCTGTTACTCCTCCTTTTTCTAGTTGAGTTCCTATTTGATTGCTCAATGATAATGGGTATAAACAGTTCATAAAGCAGAAATGTTGACTACTGTCTGAGTTTATTGATCTAGTAGTTCGGTCTTCCGCTCCTGTCTGGATTGATTGTGTTGTTAAGATTAAATCTTTAAATCACTATGAATTCGGGTGCTGAACGTTTTAATGGTCTGATGGCTATGTTGGGGATAGTCGCTGGTATTGGTGCATATGCTACAACTGGTCAGATTATCCCAGGAATTTTTTAGTTCTAATTAAAAAAGCTTTAAAAAATGTGAATAAGTTAGATAAACAAAATGTTCTTCTAACTTATTCTTATAAATCAATCAATCTTATTTCTTATCTTTTGAATTGCCCAATGCTGGAGCATTCATTCCGTCATAGTCTGGCCCGACCATCACACCGACTATTGCGAACAAAGCGATAAAAGCAATTCCAATAATCGGCGCTGTTGGTGCAGGTGTTGATAGCAAACCACCAAAAAGTGTTTGACTCATTTGAGTAAAGAAAGGATTAATGTTTTAGCTACTCATAATCAGTAGCGTGTAAAAGAGGGTAATTTCTACTTTTTTTTTTATTTTTTCTCAAATCTATAATTTGTCATTGAATAATTTCTATGGACCAGCGTAATTCTTGTAAAATTACCTTTAATAGCTTTTATCTAATAGCTTCGTTTAATAGCTGAAGTAGTATTAAATCTTTGAATTTTCGAAAATTGTTATCTGTATTACGGACTAAGAGAATTTTTTAGCTATTATTTGGGTATGTTTATCTAAGGAGGTGATCCATTGTCGCATCTACCAATCGGTCAAGAGTCAATGGAAATGAAAAAAATGTTTTCATCTATTGCTCCTGCCTTGAAGGGTTTTATTATTAATAGATTTATATAGGTACAATTATCTATTAATTCCTCAGCCAGCTGCATTGTAGCTGGCTTTTTTATGTCGTACCTATACCATTAAGAACTATTTTTATTTGACAGATCTATGGAGTTAAACTTTTTTCTAATTTTCTATTGATATATATAATAAAAAGGTTATTCTTAAAATAAGTAATTAATTCTTTTATTTCGATGTCTAATGAAGAAAAAATTAAAGTAGCCGAAAAAAGAATTATTGAATTAAAAACTTTAATTAATCATTGGAAGACAAGTAATATTTCATCAAGAAAAGCAACCGTAGATTTTGTCGAAGCAATGCTTTCCGATAAGCAAAATGCAAAGGCAGCTTGATGTTTACTAAAGTTAAATACTGTATACTCATATTGAATTTTTTGTGTTGATTAAGTACTAATTGATTTAAGTATTGAATACAACCAAAAAAGATATTGATAATAAAATTTACAGTAAATTCTTCTAAATTAATTAGAATCAAGTGAAATTAAAGTAAATGAAAAAATGAAGTTAGCTCGTGTTTTTAATGTAAAAGAGTATTTCTGGAATAACGTCAAAAAAATTACTAACACTTTCAGCAATTTGACAGTTAATGATCTCGGTAATGGTAATATTAAATGTGCTTGGGAGATTAGCCCCATTGACAATTTACGAATTGAACTTAGTAAAAGTTGTTTTTATGCTATTAGACTATTTGATATAAGTAATAATAGAAATATAAATACTTCAACTTGTATTATGAAAGAAATACAAGTAAATAAATTTCAATCTTCGATTTCATTTCCTATCCCTATAAATAAAGGTGTATATTATTTCGAGCTTGGCTATCGTAAGAAAAATGGTGAATGGAGAAAACTTGCATATCAAGATCTAAACTTAGGTTATAGAATAAAAAAAATAATTCAAAGTTTTGATAAAGATAATTGGTTTAATTCTCAAAAAATTATAGAAAATAATAATTCAACCCAGCATGAAGAGGCTTATCAGCTTTCATTAAATACAAATATTGGGGGGTCAGAAAAATTATTCTTAGAAAAGTAGCATTTTTTATGATTATCTCAAAGATATAAATTAAAATTTATTAATTTTAAACTTTTCAATATTAATTTTTTTATATGTGTGTCTTTATAGTATAATAGTTTCATGTATTTACAGAATGAAGGAAGAATTTGCTATTAGAAAAACTTTGGAAATAAATGCTTTTAGTAACATTGAGATTGATCAAGTTTTTAATTATTTAGAGACGTTAGATTATGATCTTGAGAATACAAGATATATAGGTAAAATTGTTTCAAAAAACGAACGGTTAGCTAAATATTTTTTTTTGAGAGATCAATTAAAAATTGATGTCAATTACTTAGACGAAACTTTTCATATATATGAGATTTTAGATCAATGTGTAGACTGGTCTGAATTTTGGCGATTACTTGTTATTAAAAAAGGTTTTTGTTGCATCCGTTTGTCTAGTGAGTTAAGTAAGAGAATCAAATTTGTATTTTTAGCTGGTCCTAATATTCTTTCAGGACCTACAGCAGATGAATCTGATTCAATATACGAGGAGGATAATTAATCAGCAAATCTTTATATTGAATTATGCTTAATAAAATTTTATTATTTCTTAATTCAGATGAATTACTTTGTTTTTATTATTTTGTTTTAGTCTTATTGGAGTTTAGCTTTTATTGTGTCTACTTATTTAATTACAGGAGCCAATAGAGGTATTGGTTTAGAATTGGCTCGTCAATTAAAAAATAGAGGGGAAGATGTAATTGCTACTTGCAGATCTACATCTTCAGAATTGAATTCTTTGTCAGTAAGAGTTGAAACTGGAATAGATATTACTTCTATTGACTCGATAATTAGGCTTAGAGAGAAGCTAAGTGAAACTAAAATCGACGTTTTGATACAAAATGCTGGAATAGCAGAATCGAATTCTCTTTCTAATTTAGATCGGCAAAGTATCTTTAATCAATTTGATGTGAATGCTCTGAGTCCTCTCTGCTTTGTACAAAGTATGCTCAGTCATTTAAGTAAATCTGCAAAAATAGCTTTAATAACTAGTCGTATGGGTTCAATAGAGGATAACAATTCTGGCGGTTCCTATGGATATAGAATGTCTAAAGTAGCTTTGTGTATGGCCGGTAAATCTTTATCTGTAGATTTAAAGTCTCAGGGTATTGCTGTAGCAATTTTACATCCAGGTTTAGTCAGTACTCGAATGACAGGATTTACTTCAAATGGTATTGAACCCAGAAAATCTGTTAAAGGACTTATTGAGAGAATTGACGAACTTACAATAAATAATACTGGAACTTTCTGGCATTCAAATGGAGAAGTTTTGCCTTGGTAAATTTCGTGACTTGGAGTTCTCAATTGATTACGTTAGTTTAATTATGCTCAAAATTTCTTTTATTGGTTTTTGAATTTAAATTAAACTAAATTCTTCCTTTTGTTTTTCTAAGTCTTTTGATAAAGCTAATACCAACTCCAGGAATTGTTAAAAGTTCCTCATCAGAAGCAGAAATAATTGATTCTGGTGTCATATATCCAGCTTCATAGAAATTATTACAGTTTTTTGCTCCTATTCCTGGAATGGAGGTAAGATTTACGCATCTATCTGAAAATTTTTCTCCTTGTTTATTGAAGATGTTAGAAATTTTATAAAGCTTTTTTTTTGTATTCAATAAAATCTTTTTGATTAACATTTTTTTTCTAATAGATATAATTAAATATGCATTAGAAAAAACTTCTCGCAAGCATAAATATTTTCTTTTGATGATCAATTTACTATTAATTGCGCAAAAATGTATTTAAAAATACAAAATAAACTTCTATACATTTGTTTTTCTTATATCCCAATTCTAGGAATATTAGTATTACTTGATTAATCTTACTTTTGCTACTTGACTTTGCAATTAGATCCTGCAGATTATTTTTAGATGTAAACCCTTCCTTTGTTCATAACCGTATGTGGCCAAAAAGGTGGAGTGGCGAAAACTTGTACCTCAATCCATCTTGCAAGTGTTTGGTCTTCTCAAGGGAAAAATGTTTGCTTAGTCGATGCTGATAGAAATCGATCTGCTCTTGCATATGGATCAAGAGGCAATCTAAAGTTTGATATTGTCCCTGTAGAGGCCGCAGCTAAGGCAACAAGATTTTCAGAAATTGTTATCACCGACGGTCAAGCTAGTACTGATGAAGAGGAGTTGAAACATTTGGCAGCTGGCTCTGATCTTGTGCTCTTACCTACAGCTCCTAAAGCAAGATCCGTTGAATTAACGGTAGAACTAGCAACATTACTTAAACAGTTAAATATTCCTCATGCAGTTTTACTAGTAAAAGTTGATTTTCGCCAAAAGAGAATTGCAAACGAAGCAAGAGAAGCTTTAGAAAAATTTGATTTAACTGTATTAGATGGTGATATTCCGTTGCTATCAGCTTTTGATAAAGCAGAAAACCAAGGAGCTGCAGTAATTGATGCTGTTGATGATAAAGGTCGATCCGATCCCAGGCGAATGTCTGGTTGGTCGGCCTATTGTTCCATTGCTAAACAAATTCAATGCCTGATTTCGAAGCACTTGTTAAACATCAACAAACAAGTCGCAGACCTGCCACTGAGCGCTTAAAAGTAGTTGAAAAACTTCCTGTTTCTAGTCTAAACCCTACTACTGATGGCAAAAACTTAAGTACCTTATTTTTTGGCTTTATAGGCGGTCTTTTAGGATCAATTATTGGTACAGGTTTGATGTTTTATCTTTCAGCTCAAGAATTAATAGATTACAAATTTCTTTTTTAATATTTGATTGCTCATCAATATTTTTTTAAGAAATCCTAGTAGCAAAAAATTATATATTTGATTCATATGTTCTTTTTGCAATATCGACCATATCAAAGAATGTTTTAGATTTTTGAAGTAGTTCTTTATAATTCCCAAAAGCTATTATTTCTCCATTCTTAAATTCATAAATGCAATCTGATCTTTCAATGGTAGATAATCTGTGAGCAATAGTTACTATCGTGCATCGCCTCCCAATAATTTCAATTGCATCCATTACTTCTGCTTCTGTTCTGTTATCTAACGCACTAGTTGCTTCATCTAAAACTAATAATTTGGATTGTCTATAAAAGGCTCTTGCAATAGCTAATCTTTGTCTTTGGCCTCCAGATAATCTAATGCCATTATCGCCAACTTGTGTGTATAAACCCATAGGCATCTCAGATACTAACTCTGCTAACTGAGCAGCCTTCAGTGCATCCCATACTCTTTCATTATCTATTAATTCTTTATCTAAACCATATGCAATATTTTCAATAATATTGCTATTTAATAAAGAAATAGATTGTGGAACATAAGCACAACAACCTTGCCAAGCTGGTACTTCAGTGTCATTAACTTCAACCCCATCTAATAATATTTTTCCTTCTGTTGGTCTAAGCAGACAAAGTAATTGATTTGCAGTCGTTGTTTTTCCACTACCCGTTTCTCCAACAAACGCTATTCTGGCTCCAACTGGTATTGTAAGATTTATATTTTTTAGAGTGTATTCTTCACTATTGGGATATTTATAACTTAGTTGTTCAAGCTTTATATTATTTCTTGGCTCTATTCCTTTTTTTGTTGGAACACCTATTGATCTTTTAGTTAACCTATTAGATGGTAGTTCTATCAATTTGAGGATTTCTTCTAAATCAGGTATTGATGAACGCAAAGATGTTAATGCTCTAAAGGAATCTTGTAATGGAGGTGTAAGTTTTAATGCAGCTACTGCAATTGTCGCTAGGAATGGAACTATTTCGATAAGGATTGAATTGTTTTTTCCAGTTATATATGGAAAAAGACCAATAGAAAATATTAATGTTATTCCAAAAGGTTCTATTAATGATCTAGGAAACTCAGGTAAAACTTCAGCTTTCCAAATAAAAGGGAAAGAATTCTTACCCGCTAATTTATATCGCTTTTCAAAATAAGATTCTGATCCAGTGAGATGGACATCTATAATTGTCTTCATGGATTCCGTTAGAATATTATTTGTCTCATTCTCTAACTTTATTCTCTGACGAGAGGAATACCGTATAAAAGGTGTCACAAATAATGAAATAAATATGTAAAAGATTAATAGACTTATAATTAAATAAAGTGCAATAGATTTTGCTATAAAAAGAACAGCGATACAAATAAAAGTAATAACACATATACCACTAGAAATTTGAAGGATTGGTCTTACAAGGAACTCTGAAACTCTTGAAATATTGATTAAAACTTTTGAAGATAGATCAGATTTTTTTTTGTTTAAAAAAAATTCATAGGGTTGAGAAAGTAATTTTTTTTGGGCTAGTTCTGATAAGTCTCTCCATATCGCCACGCGAAGTCTTTCTTGGGCAGCTTTAAGAAATAATTTAGAAAATGAAGCGAACCAATTCATCGCGATATATATGGCGACTAGGCTAATAACTTTTATTTTTGGATCTTCAGGGATAAAATTTTGTAATGGTAAAGGGGGTTGATTAGGCTGCCCAATAAAAACAGTAAATAATCTAGAGACAATTCCAACTACAATTACATCTACCAAGCCAGTCAAGGCAGCTACAGGAATTAATTTTAATAGAGACTTTCTTCTCCTTACTGGTAGAGCCTTGAGTAGACGCACCAATAGATAATAAGTTTTGCTAGTGCGTATCATTTTACAAAATTACTTAATTATGAGAAATTATTTATCCTTATTCAGCCAGTTCCTTGGGTGTTTTTTATGAGTTGTTTACACCAATGGGACATAACTCATTTAAAAAAATTCTGAAACAGTGTTATTGGGTGATAAATCAATTTATTTTAATTGGATCATGAGTGAACATTAATTAACAGTAAAATTCAGATAATTACTTTTTAGATGCTAATAAATAGAAAAAGAAAATTAATATTATTAATGGTAGTAAATAAACAATAATCATAAAACCTGATAAAAAGATAAATAGACTTAATAATGAAAGAACTCCTATTAAAATAATTGCAAGAAATCTTTTAATTCTATTTAGCCAGTAAATACCTTTCATTTTTTCAAGGAAAATCTGTAATTCTCTTCGTTTGGTATATAATTCTTTGAGTTCTTTTTGATGCCAAATAATCGATTCTTCTAATTTTGTCTTATAAATATTTTTACCTATATTTTCTATCAAATTATTTGAATTTGAGAATGTTGATCTTAATTTGGTAATTTGTGCTTCAAGTAAAGCTTTGCTAACTTCAGAAATTTTTTGATCTATTTCTGTGATTTGATTATTTTTTTGAGTATAAAAATCAAACTCTTTATTTGAATTGTATTTAACTATCTTATGGCTATTAATTTTTTTATATCTAAAAAATTTATACAAAAGGTTTGACCTAAACATTTGACTTACTATTATCTTAAATAGATTTGCTATGCGCATATTATAACCATGCCCTCCATAGTTTTTAATGGCAGCTACATAACAAAAAAAAATACTGGTATTGGTGTGGTTTCGAAGGATTTACTGACTTCTTTATCTCCAAACAAGATAACTACACTTATACCAGAGGGGCTAGGAATTGGTGGTGATATTTATATTCCTAATAACCTTTCTCCAGGGCAAGGTATAAAAAGTCATTTGAAACGTTTGTATTGGCTACAAAAAACTGTTCCAAGAATTATGAAAAAATTGAATGCTGAATATTTTCTATCCCCATTATTAGAAGCCCCATTATTTACGAATGTAAAATCTATTGTTTTGGCTCATGATTTGATACCACTAAGATATCCCTCTATTTCATTTTTAACTTTATTTTATTTAACATATATTCCATTGATTTTAAAGCAATCTAAGTTAATTCTATGTAATTCTATATCTACCGCAGATGATTTGAATATTTTTTATAACATACCTAGGCATAAATTATTTCCAATTAAATTGGGTTTTAATAATAAAAATTTTTATCCATTAAACAAAAAAAGAAAAAAATTTTTTCTTATTATCGGAAGACATAACCCACATAAGAATTTAGAAAGAGTTATCAAAGCATTTTCATTTGCCAAAATTTATGATTATCAACTTGTTTTTGTAGGTTCTTTTGATAAAAGATATACACCAAAGTTAGTAAAGATAATTGATGAATTAAATATTAGACATTTATGTGTTTGGAAAGGTTGGATTGATGATAATGAAAAATTATCTTTATTAAACGAATGTCATGCACTAATCATTGCAAGTCTCTGGGAAGGATTTGGACTCCCAGCTCTTGAAGCAATGGCTTGTGGAACCCCTGTCATAGCATCAGACAGAGGCGCTCTTCCTGAGGTCATTGGAAAGTATGGTTATTTGGTTAATCCATTTGATATTCAATCAATAGCTTTTGCGATGAATGCAGTTATTAGAGATAAAAAATGTTTTGAGAATGCTCTTCATGAGGGCCCTGCTAGAGCTGCTTCTTATAATTGGTTTGATACTGCCCGAGAAATAGAACAAATTATTCAACAAATCGATTAATCATTCTTTTTCTAACAAGAATAAAAATCTTTAAAAATTTAATAAGTATACAATTACTATATATCTAGTTTTCTGCTTAATTTGAATTTAGATTCAGTAAATTTATAGCCATATTGTACGTAATAAATTTTTCTAATAATGTTTTATTTAAGTTAAAATAATACTATAGTTTTAAAAGTCTATTTTTACAATATGCCTACTAAAAAATCTAAAAAGAAACTAACTTCCCAGACCATTGATCCAAATGGAGACCAAAAAACAACACCTAGAACTGCAAAAATTGTCCTTTTTGTATTTGGTGTTGGACCTTTAATCCTTATGTGTGCATTTTTATTCTCAAATGGATTTTTTAATTCACCTTAATAATTTATTTATTTTTAAGGGAGGCAGCGAGAGAACCTATCTTTAGATATTGATAAAAAAATCAATGCTAATGACTTTATTCTTCTTATATCTTCTTTTTAAAACATGATTTGTTTATTGATTGATATAAGAATCAATTATTTTGCGTTTCTAGCTAAAATTAACTTTTATTGTATTACAAATGCAACTCTATTTAGTTGATTGCCAGTTTCCCAATATTGAGAATCAACTTTCTGCCTATAAGCAATTTGTTGAATTTTGGGAAAATGGTGAGATGTCTAAGCAAGATAATTTTAATGGGTTTGAGATGCTTTTTCGTGTGCATGCTCCTGGAGAAGGACGGGTAGTAATTCTATGCAATGCAAATGGTGATAAGGAGCTTTTTCTACACTTTGCCCCGTGGAGAGCTCAGTTTGGTATCGATATGGAAATTACTCCTGTGATAAGTTGTCAAAATGTTGTCGATTATCACAAAGATCTTTTTGAAAAAATGTCGTAATTGTGTTAATGATTCTATTGGTAGTTTTTACTTAAATTAAAAAAATTAGTTAATTATCGATTTGATAATGCATTTTCGCTAGACCATATACTTTTTAATTGTGCTTTGTTTTTAAGTAATAGAATAGGAAGGCTAGCTAAAATCCCTAAGGAGATTAAAGCAAAAGAGTCAGTCGTAAATCTAGCAATGCCCCATTCAGATGAGACTAGCGCGATAATTGATAACTGCATGTCGAGTAAAAAATTTTAAAAAATATTATCAAATTATTTATTTTTAATTTAATTAGTTATTAAAAATTATTGTATTTATTTAATTTGTAAGAAATGTACAAAAGATAAATTTCCTATTGATTTTATGATAGCCAAATCCCTCCGTTTTTTATAGCCTCTAAAAAGTAATTAGAACTTCTTTCTTTTTTTATAGAAATTTCTTCTACTTTGTCCCTCTGATTGGATTCATTTTCTACTTTTGATATTGCCGGCAAACAAATTTTTGAAAAAATTGATTTTGCTTTGGCTCTTGCAAAAGCAACCATAGAGTTAAGTACGAGTAACTATTTCATAGCAATTTCAACAAGAAACTTGAAATTTCATAATCTTCCTTTTGGGATCACTCAGATTTTAGGTAAAACAAACTTTATTTTAAATTTTATACTTATTAATAAATGAGTAATTAATTATGCGTTGTTTTTTCTTTCTTGCACTAACAGCTGGAATATCCCTTCCAATAGTTGCATGCAATCCCAAGCCTGAAGCAACTCTTGAACCTGTTGTTGTGGAAACTCTGATTAGCGCAACTCAATCGTGGAATGGAGACTCCTTCAAGTATCCAAGAGGCCAAGCAGAAATGAAACTCCAAAAAATAATTGCTCAACCTGGTTTTAAAACACCTCTTCACTTGCATCCACAACCGGGAATTGTTTTTGTACAAAGCGGTACCCTGTATTGTGAGACTAGTGATGGGAAATCTTTAAGCGTGGGAGCTGGAGAAAGTTTCGCGTCATCCCAGAATACAGTTCATTACTGTCAAAATAATGGAGATGAAGAGGGCATAGTTTTTGTTGCATCAGCTGGTGCTAAAGACAAAAAAACCACTATTACTACTGAATAAAAAATTATGCTATTAAAAGTTGGTTTCTAAATACTATTCTTCTACAAATCATTGGCATCATAGATGAATAAAATAACTTAAATTTTTCTGTCTTAATCTTGCTTTAGCTATATTTGTTGCTTTTACAGGTTGGTATTTGCATTGATAGAAGTCGAAGGTAATGTAAATTATTTTTCTTGAATGACATACTTTATTTTATTTGCCAATAAATGTTTTAGAGCTGTAATCCTATGGACATTTTTTGTAATTAAGTTCTGGCAATAATAATTTCATGTTATTATATAAAATAGCTAATTATTTAATTTTTATAAATTTGAAAAATATTTTTGTAATAAATCAGTTCACTATGATAAGGATCTAATGATTTGAATTTAAAGCTCGTAAGACAAATTTTATTTTAATCAATAAGTTGAACATAGGTCACTCTGTTTTGTTTTGAGATATTTGAAAATTACTTTTCAAAAAAATTCATGGATTTACTTCTCAAAGCTTATTCCACTTTTTTTTATATGATAAATTCCATTACAACGTAATAAAAAAGCACGCCTTCCAGCGTCCATGAATCAATTGGGTAATACGTGACCTCTATCTTTTAGGTCTAATTTCACTAGATCAGCTAGAAAGTAGAAAGAATTAGATATTTATGGCTTTTGTTGTTGTTATCCTTTTAGGGGTTTTTTCAGGATTCTTAGCTTCATCTGTTGCTTCTGATAAAGGTCACGATGGCTTTAGCTGGTTTGTAGCGGGATTATTACTTGGTCCATTAGGATTAATTGCAGCAGCAGGTTTATCAGATAGAAAACTGCGGAGATACATTAGACAGATTGGGGAGAAGCAAGATGCAATAAAGCCTTATCAAAGTAGAGAGAAAGAATCAGAAAATAAATCAGTTGGATCTTTTCTTATTCCAAAAGAAGCTAATGAAGAAGAAGTTTTTGAAAAATTAGCGGAATTGCTCGAGAAAAAAAATTATTCAGGGGTTATTGAAAATATTGATAAGAAAAAGCTGAATTTCAATAACCCTTTGTTTGGTGGAAAGGAATTAATTGTTCAAGATAAAAATGGAGAGACTCTCGTTTTAGTGTCTTCATCTGGTTCTTTGCCAGATGGAATTATGTGGCAAGTTCAATTAATCTGATATTGGTTGACAGCCGATTGCTATCGGATCCAGAAGGGCTGACTTAGGTCAGTCCTTTTTTATGTTTTTGAGACGATTGACAATTTCTTCTAATAGAATTTCTGAGAATTGTCCCTAAAATTGTCCCTATATTTTTTAAAAAATAATTGTCCCTAAACGATATTTTGAAGATTATTGAGACTCTAAGACCCATTGCGGCGCAATTAAAAAGGAGCCCTTCCAGGCTCCATGGATCAATTGGGTAATAAGGATTGGGGTTTGGCGACGTATCAATTGATTCTTTCTTGGCCAAAACAATATCCAATTATTAATAAAAGGTTATTCATTGCACTAGAGCAACTATATAAGCTAGATCTGAAATTTTTAGGGTAAGTATGAAAAGGCTTTCTGCAGGTCTTGCTACAACTTTGCTCTTAACAGCGACTGGTCTAGCTCAAGCTGGAACTTATGAGGCAATGTGTGGAGAAACAAAATGCACTGTAAATATCAATGGGAGGCAAATTAATACTCCTTTGGGCAGTATTCCTGCCAAGCGCGTTACTCAGTGGGGGTTAACAGGTAAATCTAAAACCAATATCAGTACTGGTGTTTGGACCACTGTTCTTTTTGGTCCTATTGGTCTCCTTGGTTTTACAGCTAAACACAGCGACTACAATTTTCTGGTCAATGGATATAACAAGAAAGGGGATAAAACATCTCTTCAATTCAAATTCAAAAACAACAAGCCAGTTGAGAGCTTGATGCAAGAAATGCCTATGGTAACTGGGATCGGCATGGGTGAGATACGTACTGCTTTGGAGATAAAGAAGAATGAAGGGCTGCTAAAAAAATGTTGGTGGGGTCCTTGGAATTGTTCTGATCCTTTAGAAGGCCAAACCATAGAACCAGAAAATCTTTTTGAGACAAATGATTTAGAGCAATCTTTTCCTAAAACAGCAATAGGTATAGGTGCTGTATTAGCATTGCTTGTGGGCTTCTTGTTCTTGAAGAAAAAGAAGAAAGAAGAACCTAAGGAAAGCAACTAGTGCATATCTAATTCAGAAGAGATGTTTATCGGAGCCGGAAGGACTGGCTTAGGTCAGTCATTTTTCATGCTTTTGAGACGATTGAGAATTGCTTTTGAAGAGAAATATTGGATTTTGTCCCCAGTTTTGTCCCCACTTTTTGGAACATATTTTGTCTTTCAATTTTGTCCCCGTTTTTGTCCCCAAAGCTCATTTCGACTTTTTATGAGACCTTGAAACCCATTGCAGCACAATTAAAAAGGAGCCCTTCCAGGCTCCATGGATCAATTGGGTAATAAGGTTGATCTGACCCCATCTCCGTTAAAAGATCAAGCAGCAACAGGGGCTGTTTGACGGGAGAAACTAACGATGTTGTTAGCAGTTATGGTTTTGCTCTAACCGAGCAGGCTTCAGTCACTCGCCTGATACCCCGTCGAAGCCATTGCAGCCCCATTGATGGAGCTGAGCGGAATCGAACCGCTGTCCGAGATATTGGTGTGAATCACCTAGTCCATTAAAAATAGACAAGTCTATTCTTACAGATATTTTGGAATTAATCGATTAGGGTTTCAAGAAGATTTCCATCGTTTTCAATAACTAGAAAATAATGAAACTTGTAGCATCGATTTCACAAGGTCTTGAAAAAGAAGGTGCTCAAGAGTTGATAGAACTTGGAGCAATCGCAGTTAAGGCCTCAAGGAGGCATATATTTTTTGAAGCTGATATGGCTTGTTTATATAGATTGCATTTAAGGTCTCGCTTGTCTTTTAGATTTTTAAGAGAGATTTGCAGATTTTCTTGTCATGGGCGTCATGACTTATATCAAGGAGTACAAAAAGCAATTGATTGGGAAAATTGGCTCAAGCCTAATAAAAGTTTTCGTGTAGATGTGACGGGATATGGTGAAGGGTTATCACACTCTCATTACACTGCCTTACAAGTTAAAAATGCAATTGTTGATTTACAAAGAGAACGATGGGGCTTCCGCTCAAATATTGATTTGAGTAATCCAGATATTTGTTTTCATTTGCACTTAGCAAATGATGAAGCTGTTTTAAGTGTTGATGGTAGCAATTCAAGTTTGCATAAAAGAGGATATAGACCCGCTATTGGCTTTGCTCCGATTAAAGAGACATTAGCTGCGGGTTTAATGCGAATGACTGGATGGGATGGAACTAATAATTTGGTAGATCCATTATGCGGCTCTGGAACATTTTTAATTGAAGCAGCTAGTAATTTGCTTGGAATCGCAGCTGGTGCTGATAAACATTTTCTATTTAAAAATTGGCCTGACTTTAATAGCTCTCTTTGGGATAGAGAATTAAAAATGGCAAAGAAGGTGAAAACTTCGAGTAAGAAATTACCAAAAATAATTGGATGTGAAATCGACGAAATTATTGCTCATTCTGCTTCTGAGAACATTAAAAAAGCAGGTTTAGAAAATTTTATAAAGATAATTAACTGTCCTTTTCAAGAATTTCAATTACCGCCTGGATTGGGATTTTTAATTTGTAATCCTCCTTATGGCAAAAGGATAGGAGATGAAAAGCAACTACCTAATCTTTATAAAGAATTAGGTCAATATTGCAAAAAACAAGCCTCTGGTTGGGATCTTTGGTTGCTAAATGGGAATCCAGAATTAAGTAAATATATAGGTATGAAAGCAAATCGACGTTTTCAAGTAAATAATGGCTCTATCGATTGCAGATGGTTGAATTATAAAATTAAATAATTTAATTTTTTCCTAGAACAGCTTTTGTGGTTTTTGCAATTCCCTCCAATGTTTCTGGAAGATAGGGTCCTTTTGCCAGATGACCTCCAATTCTTAGACTCATCCCTGCCAATAAAAGATTGATAAAAACTAAAATCAAAATTGTAAATTGAATATCTAATTCAAGAAAGTCACTAATCCAAAATCCAAGAATCAATTCAGAACCAAGTAAGGAAAAGAACATAAATATCCCGCCTGTGGCTAAGAAAATCCCACCACTTATTAGACGACGTTTCTCTCTATCCATTTCTTGTAGTGCAATGCGCACATGAAGATCCATCACTGAACTTGCCAATGCAGTAACTCTTGCTGCGGCACCTAATTTTGTTTTGCGATCTGAGTTGGACATTAATTTCTACGACCCCCACCAAGAAGTATGCCAAACAGCACACCAATGCCAGCGGCTATCCCAATAGCCATGAGAGGCCTTTCCCTGACTGGTTTTTCAATTCGAGGTCTCAATGTAGTGTTTAATTCGTCAAGAAGGTCCTCAAGTTGTTTTTCTAGTGGTTCCAGGGATTCTGCTAATCCTCTCGTTGTATCAGTTGCAGAATGAAAAATTTCTTCTAATTGTTCTTTTACTCCAAAGGTGTTTTTACCTGAGTGTATTGAGATGACATGAATCAATTCGTTCAGGCTTCCTTTGGTGGCTTCTAATGTTTGTTTGGCCAAGTCAGGCCATTTTTCTTGGATTTTTGGCAATAAATTGTCAAATTGCTCAGTGAACCATTGCTCTGAAGATTTTTCAGCAAAAGATTCTTCAGTTTCAACTGAATTTGAAGATGTGGAAGATGAGGAATTCACTGATTCCATAAACCCAAAGGTTTAATTAAGAATAGAGAGAGATTGTCCTAATCGAAACCCCTTAATTGAATTCAATTTTTAAAAGTAATCTAAAAAGAAAGCTGTTTTTAGAGTTTTAAATGTTTTAAGTCCAAAATTTGCAAAGAATTTTTCGTCGTCTTTGCTTACAAATATTGCTATTCGAATACTTATAGTGCTAAACGTCATTGGTATCTCCTTAACAACCCATGGGCGTCGGAATTTCATCAATGGTTTTTGCTTCTAATACAGTCCCTACTGATTTTGGCTTAGTATTAGCTTCAATAGCAGGAGCTGGAAGCCTTCTTTTAATTGCCTTAAGGTTTGTTCCTGAAGCCAAAAGCTAAAAGTTTTGCGCTAGGGAATTTGTTTTACGGGAATTTCTCTCGTGAGAGATTTTTATGGAAATTTCTTCTTTAGTTTTTAGTTGAATCCTGCTAACTCTAAAAAAACTTATAGGTGGGTTTTATTAAGACATACAGGCGCGCCAGATGATTTGAGAGGCATTCATTTTGATTTGCTGCTGGAAGATCAGGAATTTTGCAGAACTTGGCGCTTAAGCGATATTCCTTTAATAGATGGGCCGTATGTAGATTCCCTTTATATTGCTCCTCATAAACTTGAATGGCTTGATATTAAACAGAAGGTTTTATCTGGTAATCGAGGAGTTGTAACAAGAATTAAAAAAGGAATTTTTTTTAAAACTTTGCCAAGAATTGAACATAGTTTCATGAAGCTATCCTTGAAATGGGAAAATGTTGATGGTGATTTGGTGATCAATGAAAATGGTTGCAGAATTTTCGCCAAAAAATAGGAATTATTGCTTCTGAACTCGGAGGACTTGAGTTTCTCTGATACTTCGCTAACGTCATTCATATCGTGGATGCATTCTGTTGGTCCATATCAACCACGTAGATTTGTCTCATTTCAAGTCCTTTGGCGGATCGATGTCGATTCCATTGGAAGAGGGCTTCACTGTTGTCACAGGTCCTAATGGCTCAGGTAAAAGTAATATTCTGGATGGAGTCTTATTTTGTCTAGGTCTTGCCAATAGTAGAGGTATGAGAGCAGATAGATTGCCTGATCTAGTTAATAGTGGCGTTTTAAAAGCTGGCAAATCCTCGGAAACAAAAGTAACTGTTAAATTTGATTTAAGTGATTGGCAGCCTGATGATGCTGAAGATGGCATAGATCCTGCAGAAGAAGGACCTTGGATTAAGCCTGGTCAAAAAGAATGGATAGTATCGAGGAGGTTAAAGGTGATGCCAGGCGGGTCATATGCTTCCACTTATAGCGCAGATGGTGAGACTTGTAATTTACAGCAATTACAAACTCAATTACGTCGTCTCAGGATTGATCCTGAAGGTAGCAATGTTGTTATGCAGGGAGATGTCACCAGGATTGTTTCCATGAGTAATAAAGATCGGAGAGGTTTAATAGATGAACTTGCTGGTGTTGCATTATTTGATACTCGTATTAATCAAACTCGTTTGAAGTTAGATGATGTTTATCAAAGACAGGAGCGCTGTCGAATTGTTGAACAAGAATTAAGTCTCTCAAAACAACGTTTGCAAAAAGATTGTGAAAAAGCAAGCTTATATAAAGATCTAAAAAGTAAATTATTAATCGGTAGACAGCAAGAATTAGTTTTATCTTATGAAGATGCAAAAAATTGTTTAGAAAAATTAGATATAGCTCATCAGCAATTGATTAAAAAAGAAAAAATAGATTTAGATAATATTCTTAATCATGAAAATGATTTGAAGCAATCTATAGAAAAATTAAATACACTACAGAAAAATGTTAAAGAACTTGGGGAAGATCAATTACTTGTAATTCAAGGAGAGATTGCTGGAATTGAGTCTCAACATAGAGAGTTGGAAAGACAGGGGCTAAATCATAAAAATGAGGGCGCAAATTTACAGGAATGTAGAAATAATCTATTACAGAAAAAGAGGGATTATCAAACTGAATTAAAAGGTAGAATCAATGCTCTTGATCCAAAAGATTTAGAAGAAGCTGAGTTGAAGTGTAAGGAAGCTAAAGCTTGGGTTGAATCATCTAGACGAAAACTTTCAGAAGTAGCTGGCCAATCAGGCGCTTGTATTGAAAAACATCAGAAGGTAAGATTTGATATTAATCAAATTCAATTAGAATTAAATCCTAAGAGATTAGAAAAACACAATATTGAAGAAAACTTATTGCAATTAAATGTTATTTTAAAGGAATTAGATAGTGATCAGAAAGCTGATGAATCTGCTAATAAAAAAGTACATCTAGAAATTAATAAGTTGAATCATGAGTGGGAAAATATTTTAGATTTGATTTCAATTAAAAAAGAACAATTTCAAGAGCTAGTTTCTGAAAAAGGTATACAAGAACGAACTAGATTTAGATTAGAAAAAGAACAATCAAAGCTTGAAAATGATATTGCCCGTTTAGAAAGTAGGAAGGAAATTATTTATGAAAGTAGAGGGACAAGCGCACTAACCTTGTTATTAGAATCTGGTTTGGAAGGAATACACGGTCCAGTTGCCAATTTAGGTGAGGTTGAAGATCGTTATAGGATTGCTCTCGAGGTTGCTGCTGGTGCAAGGCTGGCTCAAGTTGTTGTTGATAATGATCGCATTGCTGCACAGTCAATTGACCTTTTAAAACGTAAAAGAGCAGGAAGATTGACTTTTTTGCCTCTTAACAAAATTTTAAAAAATTCTCAAATTAAATCTGAAGTTTTACAGAGATCGTCTTCTACTAATCTCAATACAAATACTGGTTTGCTAGGAAAAGCAATTGATTTGATTCAATTTGATCCAATATATAAACATGTATTCGGATATGTATTTGGTGAGACAGTTGTATTTGCTGACCTATCATCAGCGCGTGATCAACTAGGTATAAAAAGAGCTGTTACTTTAGAGGGTGAATTGTTGGAGAAGAGTGGAGCGATGACGGGTGGAAGTTTAAATAATAGAGCCTTAGGATTGAGTTTTGGAAGAGTAAAAGATCATGATGATTGTGATCCATTGAAGAATAGATTATTAGAAGTTGGTGAGACTTTATTTAATTGTCAAAAGAAAGAAAATCAACTTATTAAAACACTTGATAATTTAAGAAATGAGCTAAGTAAATTGGAACAGAAAAAAGCAGCTCTAGATGCAGAAAGAATTACTTCTAAAAGATCAAATTCTCCATTATTAGAGCGAAGTAATCTTCGTTCAAAAAGAATCCAAGATCTTCTTAAGTCTAAAAAAGAAAAATTATTGCAATTAGAATCAATTAACTTGAATATTAAACCTTTAGAATTAGATCTTTTGAAACTTGAGAAAGAAGTCAAAACTATTGATCAATCAAGTGATCTATCGGTTTGGTCTGAATTACAAAAGGAACTAGAAGATGCTGATAAAAATCTTTTTGATATTCGAGAAAAGAGAGATGAGATTTTAAATCGTCAATCACAAAATAAGCTTGCTATTGATCGTTTAAATGATCAAGAAAAGTCTTTAATAAGCGAAGAAAAACGCTTAAAGGATTCAATAGATAATCTTGCTGTTGCTCATGTCAATTGGCGTGAGCAAAGTAATAAACTTAATTCACGTCGACAAGATTTGATCAAAGAACAAAAACAACTTGAAACTAACTTTGGGGAAAGAAGACGTGAAAGAGATTCGGTTGAAGCTGAGGTATCCCAAAAGAGGCTAAATTTACAAGAATTCCAATGGTCTCTTCAACGTTTAAGGGAAGATCAAAAAAACATGAAGGAAGAGATGCGCATGCAGTCGACTCGGTGTATTGAACTTGAGAAGAAGCTGCCTAATCCTCCCCCTTTTATCTCAGATGAACTTCGACTGAATGGTCTTCAGTCTTTGTTAGCTGAATTGGAAGCTTTGCAGACAAAAATGGAAGAATTAGAACCTGTAAATATGCTTGCTTTAGAAGAATTGGCAAAATTAGATGAAAGGCTTAACGAGCTTGAGAATAGACTTCAAGTGCTAACAGATGAGAGATCTGAGCTATTACTTCGCATTGAGACTGTTTCTACTTTGCGTCAAGAGGCTTTTATGGAAGCTTTTGAGGAAGTTGACAAACATTTTCGCGAAATATTTGCAAGTCTTTCTGAAGGAGATGGGCATTTGCAACTTGAAAATCACGATGAACCACTGGAGGGCGGCTTAACTTTGGTCGCTCATCCAAAAGGTAAACCTGTCAGAAGGCTTGCAGCGATGTCAGGAGGAGAAAAATCTTTAACTGCCTTGAGTTTTCTTTTTGCACTTCAACGTTTTAGACCTTCTCCTTTTTATGCCCTGGATGAGGTAGATAGTTTCTTGGATGGAGTGAACGTTGAAAGATTAGCAGCTTTAATTGCTAGACAAGCTGAGCATGCACAATTTCTTGTCGTCAGTCATAGAAGACCTATGATTGGGGCTTCTATGAGGACTATTGGAGTTACACAAGCAAGGGGGAACACTACTCAAGTTGTTGGGTTGCCAATCGCAGCTTGATTGAATTTACTAAGATGGTCCAATATGGTTCTAACAATATCATTTCTGAATATTTGAGTTGACCAATACTCAAGCGCCACAAGGATCAACACCCTCTGTCCCAAGTGACAGGTTATGGCTTCGTTCTGAGTTAATGGGGACTCAGGTCATCACTCGAGACACAGGACGCAGATTGGGTCTCGTTGGGGAAGTAGTTGTAGATATCGACCGTAGGGAAGTTGTTGCTTTGGGATTACGTGATAATCCTTTGACACGTTTTTTACCAGGCTTGCCAAGATGGCTTCCTCTTGATCAGATTCGACAAGTAGGTGATGTTATTTTGGTTGACACAGTAGATTCTTTAAGCGAAAAGTTTGTTCCTGAAAGATTTAATAAAGTTATCAATTGCCAGGTGATCACTGAATCAGGAGATCAGTTAGGGAGAGTGCTGGGATTTTCTTTTGATATTGAAACAGGAGAATTACTTACTTTGGTCATGGGTGCACTTGGTGTTCCTTTATTGGGTGAAGGGGTTTTAAGTACATGGGAAATGCCAGTTGATGAAATTGTGAGTAGTGGTCCAGATCGAATAATTGTTTATGAGGGAGCAGAGGAAAAATTAAAACAATTAAATAGCGGTTTTCTTGAAAAGCTTGGTGTTGGGAATTCGGGATGGGAGGAAAGTGAAAGAGAAAGGTATAGAGTCAATCTTGTACCAGTTGAAAATCAATTAACCTCTGGTGAAGATTCAAATGATGAGCAAAGGCTTTTAGAACAATCCCAAGAGGAAGTATTTGAAGAAGAGGAGATGGAATACGTAGAATTACAAGAAACTGATGAAGATCAATATAATCAAGAATTAAGATACCTAGATGAACCTAATGAATCTTCAATTTATTCAGAAATTGAAGAAGGTAATTCAAACTTTAATGATTCAAAATTAATAAATAGATATGAAACTTATCCAAATAAAATTTCACCTCGAAGTGTTAATAACAGATCCAAAACTTCAAGAAATGATGAACCTATGGATATAGAACCAATAGAAGAAAAATCTAATAAAAAATCTAAAGATCTAATTCCTAATGATAAAGAATCTTTGGATATTGAAGATCCATGGTGACTAATTTATCAGTTTTTTCTCTGCCATTAGTTTAATAATTTCTTTGCAAAATTTCTTGGTTGCTCCTTTAGTTCCCCTGAGTGCTTTAAGATCTTCTTTTTGGCCCAAAAGCCTTGCAGGTGAATTTATCCAATCTATTGCTTCTAGAGCTATTTGATTAGGAGTTATATTACCAACTCGTTCTGGGATAATCATCTTTTTTGCAGATATATTTGGCCAAGCCATAAAACCTCTTTTTCGTAGTTTTAAAAAGCTAATTAATAGACCAAGGCACCTTTTTAGAATTGGTAATCTAGCTATTAAACCTACCAAACCATCCCATGCCTCCATAACTAAAATATGTTGAGTAGGTACCACAACGATCATAGGGATATTGAGTGCTCCCAGTTCAGAAGTATTTGCACCTACTGTTGTTAATGCTATTTCACATTGACTTAGATCTCCATAAGCTGGATGCTTTTCTTGTATAAAAATTACTGTAGAGTTTATAGTGATTAATCTTCCCCTTTTCTCTGGATTTGTTGCTTTAGTAATTGATTTTATCCCAGATTTATATTGTTTTGAAATTGGATTTTTTCTGCTGCCAAAGTAGCTGATTTCATCTATATTTGTTGTAGGAGCAATAGGTATTAGAAACTTACAATCTGGGATTGATTTTGATATTTTATCAGCTACTTCCAGAAAAAAAGGTATTCCAATTTTGAGTTTGGTGCTTTTTGAACCTGGCATGAGAGCGATCCATTTTCCAGGAGGAAGTGGATCATCAATTTTTGCGGTTTCTGCTAAGTCAGCGGTCAGGTCCCCTATAACTGAGCAACGATTGTGAAAACGTCTTGGTAATTTTTCAATTATACTTTCTGACATCGCGACAATACGATTATTCCAAAAAGGCCATCTTGCGATCCATTCTGCGTATGTCATATGTAAATATCCCAATCTTGCTGAAAGGAGAACACTCCAAAATTGATCTCCTCCTAAGAAGATGACTAATCCATTGGATGGCCATGAACCATATTTTTTTGGTTTTATAAGAAGCTTCCAGAAATTTTTTGCTTTTATTATATTTTCAAATTGCAACCATTTTTTCGCCACGAAATTTTCATTGCCAGTTGCGTTGGGGCATGGAACCAAAACAAGATTTAATGATAGTGAAGATGCCTTTGCTCTAGGTCTTAGCCCAATTTGTTTATGAAGCTCTTTAGCAAGTGGCTTAACCCAAGTAGCGAGTTCACCTGGTCCATTTGATACAAAGATAATTGCTAAAGGATCATTACTCATTTATTGATGAGCATAAGTTTTGAAAAATGCGGATGGCGAGACTTGAACTCGCAAGGCCGAAGCCACATGTTCCTTAGACATGCGCGTATACCAATTCCGCCACATCCGCAAGTTAACTCAGTTAAACACCAAGTAACCATGATCATAATGCTAAACCTATTAAGCTTCTACTTAATGCGTTTCTGTCTTGGGCACTAATACTGATACGATCCGCCTGAGGCCTTAAAAAATTTGAATGCCCATAGGCAAATTGCTGATAGCTAATCGTGGCGAAATAGCTTTAAGAATTCTCCGTAGCTGTAGAGAGATGGGGATTGCAACTGTTGCTGTCTACAGTACTGTTGATAAAAATGCGCTACATGTTCAATTGGCTGATGAGGCTGTTTGCGTTGGAGATTCCCCTAGTAGTAAAAGTTATCTAAATATTCCAAACATATTAGCTGCAGCAACATCACGACGGGTTGATGCCATACATCCTGGTTATGGCTTTTTAGCTGAGAATGATCGCTTTGCAGAGATTTGTGGAGACCATGGCCTGATTTTTGTAGGTCCGTCTCCTCATGCAATACGTTCAATGGGCGATAAGTCGACAGCTAAATCGACTATGCAGAAGGTTGGAGTCCCTACCGTCCCTGGAAGTGAGGGTTTATTAGAGAGCGTTTCAGAGGCGTCTCAGCTTGCCTCTGAAATGGGCTATCCAGTGATGATTAAAGCAACAGCTGGAGGGGGTGGAAGAGGAATGCGTTTAGTTGGACATGTTGATGAATTGGATAATCTTTTTAAGGCTGCACAAGGGGAAGCAGAAGCTGCCTTTGGTAATCCAGGTTTGTATATGGAGAAATTTATCGATCGCCCAAGACATGTAGAGGTTCAGATTCTTGCTGATCGTTTTGGAAATGTTGTTCACCTTGGAGAGAGAGATTGCTCGATACAAAGACGGCATCAGAAATTGTTAGAGGAATCGCCAAGTCCAGCTTTAGATGATCAGTTGAGATTGGAGATGGGAGAAGCAGCAGTTTCAGCTGCAAAAAGTATCAATTACGAAGGTGCTGGGACAGTGGAATTTTTGCTAGATCGCCAAGGAAACTTCTACTTTATGGAAATGAATACTCGAATACAAGTGGAGCATCCTGTAACGGAATTAGTTACTGGTATGGATCTGATATCAGAACAACTACGAATTGCAGGAGGAGAAAAATTAAAATTTAGTCAATCAGAGATTAAGCTTCAAGGTCACGCAATTGAATGCAGAATTAATGCTGAAGATCCTAGTCATAATTTCAGACCCTCTCCAGGCAAAATCACAGGTTGGTTGCCTCCCGGTGGACCTGGTGTCAGGGTAGATAGCCATGTTTATACTGGTTACGACATACCGCCTTTTTATGATTCTCTAATAGGAAAATTAATTGTTTGGGGAAGAGATAGAGAAGCTGCAATAAAACGCATGGAAAGGGCTTTAAACGAGTGTGCAGTCACAGGAATTACAACCACTATTGATTTTCATTTGAAATTACTTAAGAGAAAAGAATTCACTAAAGGTGATGTTCATACAAAGTTTGTAGAACAAGAAATGTTGTAAATAAATCTAAAGATCAAAAGATAATTTGAGTTAGTAAACCTTGTTGACCAAGAAACAATTCGCGAAAAAGGCTTAAGAGACCTACCCAAATAATTGGTGTAACATCTACACCTCCTATCGGAGCTACAATTTTTCGAGTTGCTATGAGTGCAGGTTCAGTTGGTAAGAAGATAATTGGCCAAAAACCAGTTCTTAAATCTATTTTGGGATACCAAGTCAAAATAATTCTGAGAAGGAAGGCAAGGGTTAGCGAACCTATTAAAAACCCCAGTAAAAAATGTAGGGTTGGAAGACTTTTAAGTAACAGAGGCATCACAAAGCTCAAAGCATTATTTAATAGATGGTATAAATCATCTTTTATTGCGTAAGATTACTCGGTATTGCATAAGAATTAGTTGAAATGACTTTTCAATTTTTAAATTTGTTCCTTAGTGCTGGAGCTTCTAGTCAAGCTGCTACAAGTTCTGCTGTTGGGATGATAGGGAGTTTTCTTGCCGCTGGAGCTTTGGTAGTTGCACCTGCTGCTGCTGCGTTGATTTGGGTGAGTCAAAAAGATGCATTGAGTAGATAGCCCTAGCAAACACCTAGTTATGCCATAGACTGATAAATATAAGGTTGTTTGCAACCTGAAAATCTTTATTTAAGAGGGCAAACTTGGTCAATGCCAGTCTAAATTGGGCCAGCATTGTTGGCATAGTTCTAGCTGTATGCGGAGCTGGCTTATATTTTCTTAGATCTTTTAAGCCAGCATTGGCAAGAGATTACGATGTATTTTTTGCCGCCATTGGTTTGCTCTGTGGTGGAATACTTTTTTTTCAGGGTTGGCGTTTAGATCCCATTCTTCAGTTTGGACAGTTTTTGCTTGCAGGAACCACAGTTTTCTTTGCTTATGAAAGTGTTCGACTTAGAGGTATTGCAACAGATCAAGCACGAAGATCTTCATATTTTGATGATGAACCTGAGTTACCAAGATCTTCAAGAGGAGGTTTATCTGATGCTGGATCTGATAGGAATTATGATCGATTTGAGGAATCTCAACCCATTAACAGAAGATTCTCAGGAAGAGAGGATTATGAAGAAGAATATGCAGATGACGAAAATTATGGAAGACGTCCATCTAGGGCTGCAATCCCTGAGCAGGCTGTAAGTAGAAGGCCCAGAAATATTAGTTCTTCAGAAGTTAATTCTCGAGGGGCTGAGAGAGATAGGAGAATGGAACGATTTAAGAATCCAGAGTCTTCTTTAGATAGAGCATCAAGCTTTGGTGATAGGCGAACTAGCCGACAAGAAAGTAGGCGAGGCACTCGTCCTTCAGCGAGTGGTCAAACATCAAGTCGAAGAAGAAATGGAGCCCCTAATTCCACTCAAGCAACATCTTCACGATTAAATTCTGATATTGCAAATAGGCCTTCTACAAGATCTAATAGGCCTTCTAAAACGAACAATAGTATTGAAGATGCAGCTTTTTCTAGTTCTGAAAAAGGTGTCAACAGAGCTGGCAGAAGACCTTCAAAGAATTCTGATGCAAACCCTGTTAATCAAAGATCATCTTCTAAAAGCTCTTATTCATCTTCTTCAAGAAAGTCGAGACCAAGAGATAACAGCTCAAGATTTGATGATTAATCAAACAATCATTATTAATTAATTATTCCTGCCCATTTCAAAAAAGATATCTTGCTAATTGCTTCAACAAGCAGAACTGCAAGTAGACCAATCATTGCAAATCTTCCATTTATTCTCTCTGCATAGTCACTCCATCCAAATTCTGGAATATCATTTGTAGTTGCGCTAGGTGAAAGATTTTTAATTTCTGAATCAGTTTTTTCTTGTTCTATTGACTGATTATCTTGGTTGGTTGCAGTATTTGAGTCCATAGAAATACACTAGCTCTCAGTAAATTGGTAACTTGCAGCGGGCAATAATCGCCAACCTTTGTTCTCTGTGATTTCAAGAACTGTTTCATGATAGTTCTTTAGGGTTGGCCTATGACCAACGCTAATGCATGACATATCTCGTTGGTGAAGAAGTTCATAAAGATGTTTTTCTGTATTTACGTCTAGTGCACTTGTTGCTTCATCTAAAACAACATATTTAGGTGAATTTAGCAAAAGTCTTGCGAAAGCTAACCTTTGTTGCTCTCCAAGTGATAGTAGCCTTTGCCAATCTTGTTTGATATCTAGATCAGGATACCTTTGGATAATTTGAGGTAACTTGACTTCTTCTAAAACGGCTTTTAGATGATCATCACTGAATCTATTTTTATCTAATGGGTAACAAAGCTGTTCTCTCAAAGAGCCAAGAGTCATGTATGGTTTTTGCGGAATAAAGAGCAAATCACCATTTGAGGGTGTTTCTATCTCACCAGATTGGATTGCCCAGAGACCGCTAATAGCTCGAAGTAAAGAAGTCTTGCCGCATCCCGAAGGTCCTACTACAAGTAAACTTTGACCTGACTCAATACTTAGATTTAAGTTATTTATTAGAAAATTCTCTTTTCCTGGAGTTTTAATACTTACATTTTTCAGAATAATAGAATTGTTTGTTTTAATTGCTACCTTAAAGTCGTCAAATTGGTCATTTCTGATCTCATTCATGTTTGATTGAAATCCTTCAAGTCTGCCTATGGAGGCGGAGAATCTAGCTAAAGCCTCTATTTTGTAAATAATAAAAAATAATGATCCTTCGAGAAGGTTATAGTTCAAATTGGCTTGTTGAAAACTTCCATAGTCCATTTGGCCGCTTAGAATTGGTCCGGCAAGAATAATGAAAGGGATAAAGACACTTCCGTAAATTCCAGACCTTTGGAGGACTCTTAATAAAGCTTCCCAAATAATTAAAAGATTAAAGTTTTCAACTACAGACTTAAGCCTTCTACTGACTTCTTTTTCTTCTTGATTTTCACCAGAATAAAAAGCAATTGATTCTGCATTATTTCTTACATGAACAAGACCATAACGAAAATCAGCTTCAAATCGTAACTGATCATAATTTAATTTAAATAATTTTCTACTAGCAAGAAGTAGCAAAGATGATACTAATGTGGCGTAAACGATCAGAGCAATTGTTAGCTCTTTGCTTATACTTAGTAAAATGAAAATGTTTAAAGAAAATACTAATAAAGAATCAAAAATATTAAGCGATAAATCAATTGTTTGGGCAGTAAAGTCTCTGGCATCTTCTGTAATTCTTTGATCTGGATTGTCGACATTCGTTTCAGATTCATCATTGGGATTTAATATATAATATGTCCTATCATCTAAATAGTCCGTTATTAGGCTTTTGGATAACCACTCTCTCCATAAAAGCTGAAGCTTTGCTGAAAAATAAAATTGGAAACTTCTTATTGGAAGAGCTGCAATAAAACAAATTCCAAGAATCCACAAATTTTTATAACTTTCATTTTCATCTTTTTGTATTAAGGCATTAGTTATATCTCTGACCAGAAAAGTAATTCCAGCGTTAATTCCATTTACAGACAATAACATCAATATAATTACTCCTAGCAAAAGCCAAGGAAGCCATCTTCTTTGCCTTAACTGACCTCGAACCGTGATAAATGAAAAAATGCCTAAGGCAAACAAACTGGAAATTACTATTCCTGAAGGACCATCCCAAATGACTTTTAAGGAATTTTGAACACCTCCTAAAAATTGGTTTGTTATCTCTGGAGCTGAGTTTGTTAACAGGCTCATTAAACCTGTTAATAAAAATAGAACTGTTCCGCCTACACAAAATAATAAAGCTATTAATAAATAGACAAATAGCCAGCCATTGTTCTTTGTGTAAGGTAGAAAATATGGCTGAGTAAGCTTTCTTAATTTAATGAGTTGGCTTACTAGTCCTTTTTGAGCTTTCGAAATTGATGAAGTCATATTAATTTGATTATCTCAAAGTCAATAAATAATTGATTAGCAATAAGGCTAGCTTATTTTTTTAAAGTTAAATTTGACACTTTTGAGAGCAGAAACTCATCAAAGTCATTTATTTGTTTATCTTAGCTAAAACCCAAATATGTTTTTATTATCGTTGGTAATGGTAGCGAGGAAATAAGCTTCATATCAAAAGAGTGAACTGCAGGAATATTTTGATCTAAAACCCAAATAATCAAGAAAGGGGCGTTTAAAATTACCTGCCATTGCCATTTGTAAGTTAAAATTGACCATATTTTTTTTAAAATAGATTTCTGGTTATCACTAAGATTAGACCAAAAATCTTGTAAATTTGTCTTTACTTTATTAATTATGCTGTTTTTATTTGCAGCAGTTTGGGAATCCATTGGATGCGATTAATTGAATATCTTATAGCGCATTTATGGGTGAAGTTGAGTCAGCAACTAAGCCAGTAATACAATCGTGTGTAATGATAAAAAATGATGAAAATCCAAAACTTATCCAGGTGGCCAACTTAATTTCCTTCCGCCAATGATATGAATATGCAAGTGAAATACTGTTTGGCCTGCTTCTTCCCCTGTATTAATAATGGTTCTCCAACTTTCTAAACCAGCAGCATTGGCAATTTCGGTCCCTTTTAGAAGTAAGTGACCTAGTAATTCTTGATCCTCTTTTTTTATATCTTTCAGACTTGGAATAGGTTTTCTAGGAATTATTAAAATGTGAGTAGGTGCTTGGGGGGTAATATCTTTGAAAGCTAGGCATTGGTTATCACTAAAAACCTCATCACAAGGTATTTCACCACTGAGGATTTTATTGAAAATTGTTGTCATTGAATTTAAGGAGAGATCAATAATAAGAATCTAATGCGATTCTTTATAGTTGAAATTAAAATGATTCTTTCAATTCGGTTTTTTTATTACATCGTTTGGATTGAAGTTATGCTCATTTAATTGTTTTTTCAATTCTTCTTCATCAGTTACTTTATCAACAAAACAGACGCCATTTAGGTGGTCTATTTCGTGCTGGATGCATCTTGCCATTAGACCATCTGCATTCATTTTTTTTGGTCTACCCATTTCATCTCGAAAACTTAATTTGATTGAGGCGGGTCTTAAAACATTAAGATAAACGCCAGGGATACTAAGACAACCTTCTTCATATGTATCTAAGCTTGCACTAGACGAAATTATCTCAGGATTTATAAATACCATTGGTGGGGCATTTGGATCTTCAAAATTTAAATCAATAACTAACAATCTCTTTTGTATTCCTACTTGAGGTGCTGCTAAGCCAATACCTTTGGATGAATACATAGTTATGAGCATATCTTTTGCTAACTTTCGAATTGAATCATCAACTTTGACTATACGATTAGCTGGAGTTCTTAAAGCCTCGTGTCCCAGTTGATATACCCTTAAAGGAGGATTCTTGACAGGTTCTTTCGAAACTGAAATTGAGGGCTTCTTTTTTTCTGCATTTTTTGCAAGTTGAGCAAAACTGCCAGCCAAAGGAGTCTCAGGACAACAACTTTTATACTTTACTTTGTTTTAAGTTCCATGAGTGAATTAATCATTGACTCTCAACATCAATGAAGAACAAAACAATGAGAATCTTGGATGCTGAAAAAGTTTATGGAAAAGCACCCATATTCAAAGAGCCTCGGATAATAGGTGAGTGGGTTCTTTGGTTAGAACAAAGACCAAACGAAAAGGGAAGAACTACAGCTTTAATTAGACCTTGGGGAGAAAAAGATTTATTACCTCAGGAGTTAACACCTTATCCAAGTGATTTGAGGACAAAAATTCATGGATATGGTGGTGCGCCTTTAATTGCTACTCTCGATGGATCAGATCTGCTATTGATTTGGGTCGATAATAAAGACAACTGCCTATGGATGAGAACCTGGTCTTCTGAGAAAGAAAATGATAAATCTTCTTCTTTTAAATTAATACCAAAAACACAATCAATTTGTCTTTCAAAAAAACATAAAAATTTTCTTGCATGTGGCGCAATTTACCTTGAAAAAAATATATGGATTGGATTGATGGAAAATGAAGAAGGAGATCATATAGTTTCATATTCTCTAGTAAAAACTGATCAAAATCCAAAATTTATTTATTCATCTGAGGGCTTATTAGGTTATCTTGCGCTGAATTCTAAAGATAGAAAGTTGGCATGGGTTGAATGGAAAAATACTTCAATGCCTTGGGATTTAAATGAATTAAAATTAGCTAAATTGGATGAGAAAGAAAATATTATAAAAATAGTAACCTTAAATAGTGAAAATTTTAAATTTACGGAAAAAATATCATTTTTTAATCCAATTTGGTCCGATACAGGCGATCTTTTTGTAGCTGAAGATACTAGTGGGTGGTGGAATATCACACAAATTAAAACTGATACGAATAATAATTCAATTACTATTTCTCAGAACAAATGGACTATTGAAGCTGAAATTGCTTTTCCGCAATGGGTCCTTGGTATGTCGAGCTTTTCATGTATGGGGGATAATGTCGTTGGGGCTTTTGCTAAGGAAGGGATTTGGACTTTAGCTTTATTTAAAAAAAATGGATCTATCATAATTATTGATCAGCCTTTTATTGATTTTTCAGGTCTTCATTCGTATCAAAATCGAGTTGTTGCAATTGCCAGTAGTTCAGAAATTAGTGAAGGGATTTTTGAAATAGATTTATTGACTAAAAGATGGGAACATACTCCTGCCTCTTCATTTAGCTTGGATCCTAAGCAAATAAGTATTGGCGAATCTTTTTGGTTTATCGGATCAAATAAGGAGAATGTCCACGCTTGGTATTATCCACCTCTGAATAGACAAAACTTTTTACCGCCTTTATTAGTTAAAAGCCATAGCGGACCTACTGGTATGGCTCGTTGTGGATTGGATCTGGAGGTGCAATTTTGGACATCGAGAGGTTGGGCGGTTGTCGATGTTAATTATGGAGGCTCTTCTGGTTTCGGTCGGGAATATAGAGATCGATTGAGAGGGAAATGGGGTGTGATTGATGTTTTAGATTGTACTAAGGCAGCTCAGTCATTGATTGCATCTGGCAAGGCTGATAAGGAGCGAATAGCGATTATAGGGAGTAGTGCATCGGGATTTACAGCTTTAGGTTGCCTAATATCTAATGACATATTTAGTATCGGAGCGTGTAAATACGCTGTAACTGATTTGATAGGGATGGCTAATTCAACGCATAAATTTGAAGAATTTTATTTAGATTATTTAATAGGTAATATCAAAACTGATTATGAACAATATCTTAAAAGATCGCCAATTGAAAATGTCAAATTTATCAAGAAACCTTTGATTTTGTTTCATGGATTAAAAGATAAAGTTATAGGAGCTGAACAATCTATTGCAATTAAAGATGAATTATTAAAACGCAAAATTCCTGTGCAAATTAATTTATTTGAGAACGAAAGTCATGGATTTAAGGACGGCAAAATAAAAGTTGATGTATTAAAAAAAACGGAGGCTTTTTTTAGACAATATTTAAATATTTAAGAATTTTTCTTTAAAAAAGAAATTACTGATTTTAATTCTTCAGTAAGAGAATCAATTTCTGATGGAGTAGATATAAAGCTCAAGCTTGCTCTGGCGGTGCTTTTTATCCCATAGAAGCGATGGAGAGGTTGACAACAATGATGACCACTTCTTATGCAAATATTGCTGTTATCAAGTAACTCTGCAACATCATTTGAGTGAATTCCTTTTATATAAAAAGTTGCTAATGGTCCTCTATCAGGCTGAATTAAAGGGCTAGGACCCAAAATCTTTAAATCATCAATTTCCTCTAATTTTTCAAAAAGATATTTTGTTAATTCTTTTTCGTAATTATGGATTTCCTGTAATCCAATAGATTGTAAGTATTTAAGTGCGGTTCCCATCCCTATTGCTTCCCCTATTGCTGGAGTACCCGCTTCGAATTTATGTGGTAAGTCTGCCCAAGTACTTGTATCATTAAAAACTTCATTAATCATTTCTCCTCCACCAAGGAAAGGAGGAATTTTTTCTAAAATTTCTTCTCTACCCCATAAAAAACCTATTCCAGTAGGACCGCAAAGTTTATGAGAAGATCCTGCTAGAAAATCAATACCTAGTTTTTTAATATCTACCGGTTTATGAGCCAGACTTTGGCAAGCATCTAAAAGAACTAAGCTACCTTTTTGATGTGCAAGGTGTGTAATTTCCTCGATAGGATTACAACAACCTAGTGTATTACTTACATGAACAAGACTTACTATTTTAGTTTTATTACTCAATTTTTTTCTAAAATCATTAAGATCTAATTCTCCATTTTTATCAATATTAATATAAATGAGCTTGCACTTTTTTACGTTGGCTATTAATTGCCATGGAACTATATTACTATGATGCTCCATTAAACTTATTAATATTTCGTCATTTTCCTGAAGTTCATAATGTCCCCATGTATATGCAACAAGGTTGATAGCTTCCGTTGCATTTCTTGTAAAAATAATCTCTTTTTCATTATTACTATTAATAAAATTCCCTGTTAACTTCCTGGAATTTTCAAATTTTTCTGTTGCGATTGCACTCAGCTGATGAGCACCTCTATGAACATTAGCGTTTTCAAAGCTGTAGTATTTTTTTAAAGAATCAATAACTTCTTGCGGCTTTTGACTAGTAGCTGCATGATCTAAATATATTAAATTATTATGATTTCCATTAAATAGTGGAAAATCATTTCTACTTTTTTCGGCAATCGTATTTACTAAATGGTTCACTTTTTTATATCTTGTATTAACTTCTCAATAAAATTCCACTTTTCAGCACTTTTAGGAAAGTGTGAAATTACTTCATCATAATATCCTTTTAATAACAAAGAATTAGCATGTTTATTATCAATGCCTCTACTAAGTAAATAAAATAATTCCTCATCTTGGAGTTGGCTTACAGTTGCTCCATGAGTACACCTAACATCATCTGCAACTATTTCAAGCTCTGGTTTTGTATCTATTCTGGCGCGTTTGGAAAGTAATAAATTTCTACTTAGCTGCGCAGCTTCTGTTTTTTGGGCTTTTTGAGGAACCTCAATCGAACCATTAAAAATGCAGTGGGAATATTCAGAAGCTACGGCTTTTTGTAATTGGTCAAGCTTTCCATTTGGGCCTTCAAATCTAATTAAAGAGTGTGTGGATATTTGCTCTTTTGATTTAGTAACCTGAAGCCCTTTTATATTTGTTGAAGCTTCTCCTTCACTTTGAATTATTCTGGGTTCAAATCGGGCATAATCCCAACCATGATGAATTGAATTAAGAGAATAGTTGCTATTTTTTGCTTGTTCTACAGCTAGCGTGCAAATTGAGGAGGATTCTTTCTCTTCACCCAAAGAAATCAAACCATGAGTTAACTCTACTTTAGATTCTAATTTTATTTCGATTAAATGATTTTGTGCTGAATTATTATTACCTAGAACAATTTGCAAAAGATCTAATTTTGCTCCCTCTTCTATAAGGAGAAAAATTCTTGTTGATATTGACTTTTCCTCTATTGATGGAATTACTATTTCTAATGATTGATTGAAATCACTTTTAACTTTTAAAGCTAAAAGGTCTAAGCTTGAAGCCTGATTAAGACATACTGAAATGTCATTTTTTATATTAGTTGACTTAACTATTTTGCCGAGATTCTCTTCAATTTC
Source organism: Prochlorococcus sp. G4PB17 (assembly GCF_059772445.1). NCBI lineage: Bacteria > Bacillati > Cyanobacteriota > Cyanophyceae > Synechococcales > Prochlorococcaceae > Prochlorococcus > Prochlorococcus sp. G4PB17. Next base: position 1,499,393 of record NZ_CM186288.1, read on the forward strand.
TCTATTATTGAGCTTCTCAATCCCATTAGGCAAATTAATATTCAAAATTGGATTTTTGTTAGGATTAATTATAATTCTTTCTCTGTTCTTATCCTTTTCTGGAAAGATAGATTTAATATCTTTGCTGTTAATAATTGTTGGTAATGAAAAAAAATTATTTAACTTATTGAAGTTGGATAATCGCCACGCTTCATCTTTCTTAGAGGGCATACCTTGCTCCAGGAGGAATTTTCTTCCTATTGATTGTTCGTTTTTTAAATAACCTTCATTTACAGGCAGTGAGTCAAGCCAATCTTGGCAAATAGTTGATAATTTCATTTTGACATTTCCTTGTCGTTGATATTTTTGTCAATAAAGTCATATCCTGATTTCTCAAGATCAATTGCTAGTTCTTTGTTGCCAGTTTTTATTATTTTTCCAGCAGCCATTATGTGTACAAAGTCAGGAGTGATCTCATTGAGCAATCTTTGATAATGGGTTATTAAAATTGTTGCAGAATTTGGTTGAGAGAGTCTATTGATTCCAGATGCAACAATTCTAAGAGCATCAATATCAAGCCCTGAGTCAGTTTCATCGAGTATTGATATGACTGGTTCAAGAAGAGCCATTTGAAGAATTTCGTTACGTTTTTTCTCTCCGCCAGAAAAACCCTCATTTACGCTTCTTTCAAGAAAGGCTGCATCCATTTCAACTATTTTCAATCTTTCTTTTACTAGATCTTCGAATTCAAAAGTGTCTAGTTCACTTTTAAGTAATTCTTTTCTTCTTGAATTGGTGGCAACTCTTAAGAACTCTAGATTACTAACACCAGGAATTTCTACTGGGTATTGGAAACCTAGGAAAATACCAATTCTTGCTCTTTCCTCAGGTGCTAGCTCAAGAATATCCCTACCTTTAAATTGGATAGATCCCGATAGAACTTTATAAGAAGGATGACCAGCTATAACTTTTGAAAGCGTACTTTTTCCGCTTCCGTTGCGACCCATAATCGCATGGATTTCACCTTCTTTTACTAACAGATTGACTCCATGAAGTATCTCTTGTTCCTCAACACTTGCATGAAGATCTTCAATAGATAATATTGTTTCTGAAGTTGATGAAATCACTAAATTAGGGAGAAAGTTGTAAAGAGCAAAAGTATGGTTTTAATATATTTCTATCCAACCGAACCCTCCAATTTTAAAGCTAAAAGTTTATCTGCCTCAGATGCAAATTCCATAGGTAATTCATTGAAAACATCACTACAAAAGCCACTAATTAGCATTGAAACTGATTCTTCGAAATCAATTCCTCGACTTTGTAAGTAAAAAAGTTGATCTTCTGAAATCCTACAAGTACTAGCTTCATGTTCAATATTTGATTGAGGTTGTTTGGATTGAATATATGGATATGTATTTGCGCTGGCTTTGTCACCGATCAACATGGAGTCACATTGACTGTAATTTCGAGAGCCCTCAGCATTTGGGCTTATGGAGACAAGGCCTCGATAGCTATTCTTAGATTGTCCAGCACTGATACCTTTACTTACGATTTTTGATTTTGTATTTTTTCCTATGTGGATCATTTTTGTCCCAGTATCCGCTTTTTGACAATTATTAGTTAGTGCAATTGAATAAAACTCACCAATGGAGTTGTCTCCTTGTAGTACGCAACTTGGGTATTTCCATGTAATTGCAGATCCTGTTTCGACTTGAGACCAGCTTATTTTGCTTTTCTTTCCTCTACATTCTCCTCTTTTAGTTACGAAGTTATAGATTCCTCCAATTCCCTTCTCATTTCCTGCATACCAATTTTGTACGGTTGAATATTTAATGGAGGCATTATCGAGTGCGACAAGTTCAACAACAGCAGCATGAAGCGTATTGGTATCAAACATAGGCGCTGTACAGCCTTCTAGATAACTCACAGAGGAAGATTCTTCTGCGATAATTAAAGTTCGTTCGAATTGGCCAGTGTCGCCAGAATTGATTCTAAAATAAGAGGATAATTCCATTGGACATTCGATACCTTTAGGTATGTAAACAAACGAACCGTCACTGAAAACCGCCGAATTTAGGGCTGCAAAAAAGTTATCATTTATAGGAACAACTGTCCCCATATATTTCTCAATTAAATCTGGATATTCGCTAATTGCTTCACTAATAGAGCAAAATATTACTCCATGTTCGGCAAGTTTTTCCTTATATGTAGTAGCTATAGAAACGCTGTCAAATACAGCATCTACGGCTACATTAGATAATCTTTTCTGCTCACTAAGTGGTATTCCGAGCTTTTCAAAAGTTTCGAGTAGCTTAGGATCTACTTCATCCAAACTCTGCTTCTTGATGTCTTGTTTTGGCGCCGCATAATAAACTAAGTCCTGATAATCTACTTTGGAATAAGTTAATCCAGACCAGTCAGGTTCTTTCATTTTCAACCATTGTTCATAAGCTCTTAGACGAAATTTTAATAAAAAATCTGGCTCATTCTTTTTTTTGGAAATCAACCTAATAACTTCTTCATTTAATCCTTTTGGGATCTTTTCAGTTTCAATTTCAGTTATAAAACCATATTTATAAGGTTGGGAAACAATTTCTTCGACAGTATTAGTTTGGGTCATTTTATTTTGATTAAATCAAGTCTTAGTAGTGATTTTTTATTTCTGAAAAGTTTGGCTTTAAGATCCCAGAGAAGTGTCAATGATGACATTGGCAACCAATCATAGGATAAGAGTGTTTTGATAGTTGGATCGCCAACCTCATTCTAATTCAAATCACGGAGTAAAAACTCAGTTTTAAAAAAGTAGTTTTATCTTCTATTACCTTAAACCAAGATACTTAGAAACGTTTGAGTTTGTAATTTTGCTTGAATAAAATTCTAAATCTTCTCTAGATTACCCTAAGACCTTAAAATTATTTAAATAGCTATCTAAACCCTTATCAATGCTTAAAATAGAATTTACTGAATTTTTTTTAGTATTGATAATAGGTAATGAATTAGACTAGAATTATATTGAAATTTCAAAGAAACCTAGATGAAATCTATCAAAAGATAAATATTCTTTTAAACTTTGCAAGTGTTAGATGCTCCCTGCCAGTTAATGATGGAATCTATTTTTCTGGAGAATTTTGAAAAAAGTCCATTAAGTAGAGAGGATATTAATTTGATTGGATCGACCAGTCTTTCGACAAGTCAAAAGCATCATCTAAGAATGCTTTTACATTGCTTGGAGTGTTTTAAATCAATGAAAAAGGTTAATGATAAAGGTGGGATCCCTGATAAAGAGATTTGGCTTGAATGGTGTTTGGAAAACCCCCTGATGGTTGAGGATGATGAGTTTGTTCAGGTTTTATTTGAGCAATTTTCTGGAGCAGCTCTCCAATTAGAAAAATTGTCAAGTGCTTTAAAAATTGCTCCTTTGCATTTGACATTGAGAGAGCTAATTGATTCATATGAGGCTTGAGATCGTTCTCTTTGATCGATGAAAAATATGGATTTGACAAAGATGATCCCACAGAAAGCAGATCTTATAATTTTGAAAAATTTGGATTTATTCTTTTATTCAATTCGATTTAATTTTTTTCTTGGAAATTTTTTGATTGGACATGAACTCGTACTTTCTAGTGATTGCAAAGCTTTTTAGCTAACGATCCCACTGTTTGATCTTTTCTTGGAGTCAGTAGATGCTGACCACATCAACGAGAAGCGCACATTTCATCACATACTTATCGCACTGATCCCAAACAAAAAATGGAGGTTTATGGGCGTGACTTTTGATCAAGAATCCCTGTCACGTTTAACACTTCGTCAACTTCGTCTTAAGGCGAGTGAGTTAGGTATTCCTCTTTATAGTAGAAAATCAAAGGCTGATCTTGTTAGAGGTGTTTTTCTCTATGAAGAGAAAAAGGAATTAGAAAAACAGTTAATAAATGATGAAAACCAATCATCTGTTGAAACCACATATTCAAATTCTTCACAAACTAAAGTTGTATTTCTCCCTCGAGATCCGGAGTGGGCATATGTATTTTGGGAAATATCAGATTCGGATCGTGCCAATGCTCAAAATAAAGGAGCTAATAGGCTTTGTTTGCGTTTAGCTGACGTCACGCATGCAAGTAATGGAGAAGCCAACCCTGGAACTCTTCAAGAAGTTGTTGTTGATAGTCATAGTACCGAGTGGTATTTGCCTATCCCATTAGGAGGTAGAGATTACAAGGTTGAGCTGGGTTATCGAATTGGTCACAAATGGATGTCTTTAGCATTTTCTTCTTCAGCTAAAGTTCCCTCACTTCATCCAAGTGATCAAATTCTTGATCAATTTGTTCCATTTAGCTTGGAAGCACCAACCTCGACTTTTGAGCCTAAAGAAGAAAATTTGTCTTCTGACCAACCAGATAGTGGCCTTCACGAGCGTTTATATCAATCAGCGACTACAAAATTTAGAACTAGAAGAGTCGGTTCCGAAGAATTTCAAGAGGGGCCACAAGGTGATTTGAATGCAAATAATGAATCTGGTAGTGGCCTTTGGGCGAGTGGATTGAATGAATCTGGTATTGGAGTTGTTCCTCAAGCACGCTCTTTTTGGCTTATAGCTGATGCTGAATTAATTGTTTATGGTGCGACTGATCCCTCAGCTAAGTTATTTATTGAAGATGAAGAAGTTCCTCTTGCAAATGATGGAACTTTTAGATTACAAGTCCCATTTAGGGATGGAACTCAGAATTATTCAATAAAAGCAGTGGATAAAGGTGGAGTTGATTCAAGGAATATTACAATGAAATTTGAGAGATCTACTCCAGTTGATAATACAAATCCAAATTCCAAATCTGAATCAGAATGGTTTTGAAAATATTCTCAGTTAATTAATGGTTCGCTTCATTGTTGCTTTTACACCTTTGGTAGGAGCTATAGCTTTCCCTTTATTAATTCCTACTACGATTGAGCGCCTAGGATTAGGTCCTGGTGTATTAACTGCATTGATCTTAAGTACTCTTTGGTTTGTCGCTATGCTTCGTACTTCTGAAATGCCTCACTGAATTCACAGTGTTGCCATTTCATATTCGATTCATTTTTATATCATTCACTAATTTATTTTCAAAGTGTTTTCTACAGAATTTAGCAAACTTACAGTTAAGTTAAACTCACCTTTTACTGATCAGAAACCAGGCACTTCTGGATTAAGAAAAAGTACTTTACAGTTCGAAGAGGCTCATTACCTTGAGAGTTTTATTGAATCAATCTTGTGTTCTCTGCCTGGGGTAAAGGGAGGTGTTTTGGTTGTGGGAGGTGATGGTAGATATGGCAACAAAAGAGCGATTGATATTATTATTCGGATGGCAGCTGCACATGGAATTCAAAAAGTCATAACAACTGAAGATGGGATTTTGTCGACTCCTGCGGCTTCTAATTTGATTCGAATTAATAAAGCAATAGGTGGGATTATTTTATCTGCTAGTCACAATCCAGGTGGACTTGAAGGTGATTTTGGAGTCAAGCTAAATGCCTCAAATGGTGGACCTGCATCAGAATCTTTAACTGATCAAATTTATAATTACTCTAAGAATCTTAAAGAATATAAAATCATACAATGTCAATCAAATAATTCTTATTCACCTGGTAAATATAAATTATCTTCAATGATTATTGAGATCATTGATGGAATAGAAGATTACATAGATTTAATGAAGAAAATATTTGATTTTGATTTGATTAGTTCCTATATCAATGAAGATTTTCGGATCGTTTTTGATGCATTAAATGCTGTTACAGGCCCATATGCAAAGCGACTTTTTGTTGATCATTTAGGAGCTAATTCAGACACAGTAAGGAATGGAATACCTTTGGAAGATTTTGGAGGTCTTCATCCAGATCCCAATTTGACTTATGCAAAAGATCTTGCTGATTTGCTTTTAAAAGGGAATTTATTTTCCTTTGGAGCAGCATGTGATGGGGATGGCGATAGAAATATGATTTTAGGACGTGGTTGCTTTGTAAACCCCAGTGATAGCCTTGCAATTCTGGCTGCGAATTACGATTGTGTGCCAGGGTATGCCAATGGTTTATCTGGTGTTGCTCGTTCTATGCCGACGAGTTCAGCTGTAGATGTTGTGGCAAAACATTTAGGGATAAATTGCTTTGAAACTCCTACTGGATGGAAATACTTTGGTAATCTTTTGGACGCCAATCAAATTACTCTGTGTGGAGAAGAGAGCTTTGGGACTGGCAGCGATCATGTAAGAGAAAAAGATGGTTTGTGGGCTGTTCTATTTTGGTTGCAGATATTAGCGTCTAAGAAAAAGTCTGTTTCTGAGATAATGAGAAATCATTGGTTATTTTTTGGTCGGCATTATTATTCTCGTCATGACTATGAATCTATTTCATCTGAAGTTGCAAATTCTCTTTATTTCAGATTGAGCAATATGCTTCCGACTTTGATAGATAAATCTTTTGCTGGAAAGATAATTAAAAATGCTGATGATTTTAGCTATACAGATCCAATTGATGGTTCGATTACGCTTAATCAGGGTTTAAGAATTTTATTGGATGATGGTAGTCGAGTTTTATTGAGACTTTCTGGCACTGGTACTCAAGGAGCTACATTGAGGGTTTACTTTGAAAGTTTTGTTCCAAGTGATGGTGATATCACTCAAGATCCACAGTTGGCTTTGGATCCTTTAATTAAAAGTATTGATTCTCTTGCAGAGATTTCAAAACGAACAGGCATGTCCTCTCCAACTGTTATTACTTAAATCACAAACCTTCCAATTGGAAATCATCAAAAACTACTTTATAAGTTTTTTTTGCTTTTAAAGTAAAAAAAATTTTGTTTATTAGCTTTGGCCAAAGATCTGTTTGCTTTTAGCGGTGAACAGCTAATACAGAATAATGCCCCTTTAGCTGATCGCTTACGACCTCAAACACTTGATGAATTTGTTGGTCAAGATCACATTCTTGCTGAAGGACGTTTATTGAGACGTTCAATTGTTGCTGATAAAGTAGGCAATTTATTGCTTTACGGACCACCTGGAGTTGGTAAGACTACTTTGGCTAGGATTATTGCCTCAAATACACTATCTCACTTTAGTGTCGTAAATGCTGCCTTGGGTGGCATCAAGGATTTGAGATCTGAGATTGAAGCTGCAATAGATAGATTAAATAAATATCGTAAACGCACGATTTTATTTATTGATGAGGTTCATAGATTTAATACTGCTCAACAAGATGCGTTATTGCCTTGGGTTGAAAATGGAACTTTGACCCTTATTGGGGCAACTACGGAAAATCCATATTTTGAAGTAAATAAAGCGTTGGTAAGCAGATCTCGATTATTTCGGTTAAACAGTTTGAATCCAAAAGCATTACATCAATTACTGCAAAGGGCTTTGACGGATAAGGAAAGGGGTTATGGGTCGAAAGTAATCAATTTAGCTATTGAAGCTGGAGATCATTTGATTGATGTGTGTAATGGCGACGCGCGCGTTTTGCTTAATGCGCTTGAACTTGCTGTAGAGAGCACCGTTGCAAATCCAGATAGTTCAATCAATATTGATATCAAGATTGCTGAGGATTCAATTCAAGAAAGAGCAGTTTTATACGACAAAAAAGGTGATGCTCATTTTGATACGATCAGCGCTTTTATTAAGTCATTAAGAGGCTCGGATCCTGATGCAGCTTTGTTTTGGCTGGCTCGAATGTTGGAAGCGGGTGAAAATCCACGATTCATTTTTAGACGTATGCTCATCGCTGCAGGAGAAGATATTGGTCTTGCTGATCCCAATGCAATTGTCATAGTTGAGTCATGCGCTGCCGCTTTTGATCGAATAGGTTTGCCAGAAGGTATTTATCCTCTCGCTCAAGCAACCTTGTACTTGGCTTCAACTGAGAAAAGTAATAGTGTGAAGGCAATTTTTAAGGCAGTTCAGAAAGTTAAAGATTCCCAAAAGCAAAATGTTCCTTCTCATCTTAAAGATGCAAATCGAGATCAAGAAGCTTTTGGTGATGGAATGGGTTACTTGTATCCCCATTCATTTTCAAAAAATTGGATTTCACAGCAATATTTACCAGATAGTTTGCGAAATGAGATTTTTTGGGAGCCAACTAGTCATGGATGGGAAGGACTAAGACGATCTCTCTTGAATGAGAGAAGATCTGAACAGTTAGCTTCATTGGTTGAAGTTGAGCAACAAAATCCTTTAACTATCACATCTGGAAAAGTTGATGATGAGTTGCAGAAATGGTTATCTCGCCAAGTTTTTCAAGAGGGGGAACGCTTAAAAAACTTAATGACTAAATTATGGTCTGGTATTACTTGGAAAAAAAATCATAGAGTTTTAGTCTTAACTCCCAGTTCTTTGCTTTGGTCATTAAAGCCTTTAGTTGAGGTGTCTGAAGGTGGAGTTGTTTTGGCTGTATCAGAAGATAATCATCAAAGGTTATTAGCTGAATTAGAAGTTTTGGCTCCTATGGAGCGACCTGTTTTAATTGATTCACAAGTTGAATCAATTAAAAAATTAGAAGACAATCTCAAATTTGAGGTGATTGGAGGAAGGATCCCTTGGAAAGTTCTTTCTGAAACAAATTTTTCTAAATTGTGGCCGACTTTAACTGAAAAATGTACAGCGAATACAGAATTAAGTTTGATTATAAGTAACCCATGTTATGGCCCTGCTCTTTCTTTAAAGGAAAGCTTAGAAGTTTTTAGTAATAATAAACAGGCTGATTTTTCATTCTTGAGTGATTTAATTTGTAAAGAAAAGAAGTGGTTAAATAGTCAAGATTATAAAAAGAAATTTATTTTACAATTAGAAAAATTAGGTTGGGATATTTCTCTTGAAGAATGGACTGAGTTTGTATATCAAAAAGTTGATAGCTCTATAATTAATAGGTGGTTTAATCAAGGAAGTCAGTATCAAGAAATTATTCTAAAAAATTCTGAGGAAGAAACATTGAATAGATTAAAAAAATTATTTAAAAGATTGGATGGCCTTACTATAAAACAGAAGCTTATACATACTAAGTTGCTGGCTAAAAATAAGAATTAATTAAGGCAAATTATTGGTTTATTTGTTACTGAATCTCCATCTAATGCAATTGCAAAAGCCCATTTGTCATGATTTTGTTCGTAAACTTTTACTTTGAGTCCAAGTTTTTTATGATATGCAAATGATGATTTATTTTTCCAAATCCATTGATTTATATTCGTTGCTATTTTTCCACTTTGCCATTTGATTGCGGCTTCTTTTATCACCCATCTTTTTAGCACTAGTTCTTGAGCTTGGCTTGGCGTCAAACTTTCTATTTCGCAATTTTCATATTGGTTGAAAAAACGTTTTGATATTTTGCGAGCTTGAAACTGTCTATCCTTTCTTTCTATGTCTACCCCAATTTTTGCTGAAGACCAACCTATTAATAAAGCATCAGAGCAATGACTCATGCTGATATGACCCAATCCTTCAGCCAATAAAGGTGGTTTGCCTGGATCAGCTTTAAGAGGTATCTCAAGAGGTTCTAAGCCTGTCATTTTGGAAATGGCTTGTCTAAGACAGCCTCTGGAGAAGTGGTAAATAAACGCTCTCTTTGGTGCTAACTTTTTAACCCATTCTTTTTCTTCAGTACTTATTGGTAAAAGTTTTGAAGGCATCAAAAAAAGCCAAAGACCTAGTACGCTTTTATTGTTTATTTGAGTTGTAATCATGACTCTCTGTATAGGCGATTCTGCACCAGATTTCACTCTCCCTAATCAAGATGGTATTGATACCAGTCTCTCATCATTCAAAGGATTGAGAGTGGTGATTTACTTTTATCCAAAAGATGATACCCCTGGATGCACGAAGGAAGCTTGTAGCTTTAGAGATAATTGGGAACTATTTAAATCGAACAATATTCAAGTTTTAGGTATTAGTAAAGATGCCTCAAAATCGCATATAAAATTTATTGATAAACATAAATTACCTTTTACACTTTTAACTGATAGTGAACCTTGTCCTGTCGCCTCTTTATATGAAAGTTATGGCTTAAAGAAGTTTATGGGTAGAGAGTATTTTGGAATGATGAGACATACTTTTGTTATAGATCAAGAAGGGAAAATCGAATTGATTTACTTGAAAGTAAAATCAGAAAATATGGCTAATCAGATTTTAAGTGATCTTAAATTGAATTGATACGTTGGTCCACATCAATCAATCCTTCTAAAACCAGATTTGGAGAATGATTTATATTAATATTTTTATTTTCAAGTTCACTTAATATTATTGGTGCATCACCTCCGCACATCCATATTGGTAAATTTGTCTCTTCAAAAATTTTCAAAATAAATCCTATTAATCCATTCATTGAGCCTCTTATCATTGCATTATTAGTCTCGTATTGAAACGTTTCATATGGGATTGTTTGAACAATAGGAGTTTTTAAATTGAATGCACCATTTGCCATCGATGATAATTGAAGTTTGAAGCCTGAAATTAATTGACCGCCGGCAAATTCTCCTTTTTTTGTTATTTTCGTGACGCTTAGGATTGTCCCTGCATCTATAACGATTAAACCTGGTTCTTTGCTTTTTAAAGATGATTGCTTTTTAAACGCACTCCATGCAGCTAGAGCTCTGTCAATTCCTAAATTAGAAGGAAGATTGTGTAGAGGAATATTATCTAATATTATCTTTTTTTTAGTACATAATTTAATATCTTCAGGAACGGGACCTACTGAGGCCCAAGTTAATTTAGAATAATCTTTATTTTTAAATTTTATGGGGTTTGGAGAGGTATGAAAATATTTCCAATCTTCTTTGGTCTTTGATGCCCAATGCCATCTTGTATTACCAATCATTAAGTAATTTTTTTCTAAAAACACTAGCTAGATTCCTTCTCCCAAAAAATTATTTTCATCAACATGAATCCCACACTCTTCACTCACCCCTCCAAATCTGGTTGATCTTCCTTTGGAATTATTATTTTCAGCTTCGCTTGAATGCCAATCCCCAACAGAAGAATAGCCTTTTTCAAATAAAGGGTGTTGAGGTAAATCGTTATTTTTCATGTAATAGAAAATATCTTTTTTAGTCCAGTTTAAGAGAGGTCGTAGAGTTAAACGTTCTCTAATGTAATCAATATGAGACATGGATTCTCTATTTTTGGTTTGACCTTTACGAACTCCGCTAGCCCAACAAAGAGCGCGGAGTTCTGATAAGGCATTCTCTAAAGGTTCAATTTTTCGTATTTGGTGATATTTATTTAGATCTTTTAGTTCGCCAGTTTCCCAAAGTTTTCCATACAATGCTTCCATCCTTGCGGGAGAGATAGGGCTTTGGGCCACAATTAAATCTAATTCGAATAGTGTTGTTAGTTCTTCTGCATAGTTATAAGTTTCTTCAGGTAGATAACCCGTATCAATCCATATTACCCTTGGTTTTTTTCTAGATTTTAAAGCCACCGTCATATGCAGTAATACAGCAGATTGGATTCCAAAACTGGTTGTTAAAACAAATTTCTCGTCAAATTTCTCATAGGCCCATTGAAGTTGATCTTGTGCAGAAAGTTTTTCAAGATATTTACTTGTTTCATCAATTGATTTCACCAGAAAAGGTTGAGCAAATTTAGTTGATTCTCTCAAATCACTGGTGTAATTGTCTTGGGATTCTTTCTGCATGTTTGAGAATTTAATGCCGAATCGGTCAAAGTTTGTTTAGGGTCTTTTAAATCATCTTAAATCTTGTCCCTATGGACTTGAACAATTTAAAATCTGACCCCATAGTTGTTGTAGGTGGTGGCTTTGGAGGACTGGCTACTGTTCAAGCTTTGTTAGCCAAGTCAGATGGAACCTTGGTTATTTTGATTGATAAAGGTAATAGATTCCTTTTTAAGCCATTGCTCTATGAGTTATTAAGCGGTGAGCTTCAATTATGGGAGGTGGCACCTAAGTATTCTGATTTAGCTTCAGAATTAGGATTTATCTTTTTACAAGAATGTGTCGTTGAAATTGATGAAATAGAACAAAAGTTAATTACCTCATCTGAGATTGAAATATCTTATTCTCAACTTGTTATTAGTACAGGAGTAACAACTGATTATTCCTTGCAAAAAAATTTACAAGACTATGCTTGTAGCTTTTCTAATTTAAATGACTTACGAATAATTAAAAAGTTAATAACTAAAATAAATAATTCTTCTGAATATACCAATCCTATAGTGATTGCTGGAGCTGGTCCAACTGGCGTTGAGCTTGCATGTAAAATTTCTGATTTAATAAAAGATCGGATTGAAATATATTTAGTTGATAAAGGAGAGAAAATTCTACCTGCCTGTAAATCATTTAATAGAGAGAAAGCAATCGATGCAATAGGTAAGAGAAATATTAGAGTTTATTTAGACCATTATATAAAATCTGTTGATAAAACTTTTTTAGAACTTTCCAGTACTGATAATCAAACAAATAATTGCATGAAAATTGATTATTCTACTTTAGTATGGACTGCAGGCTTAAGACCTTGTAAATCAAAATTCGTAAATACTTTTTTGAATAAAAATCATAAGATAAAAGTAAATGAATTTATGCAAATGGATGAATATCAAAATATTTTTTTCGTTGGAGATATCACATTTTATGAAAATGACCCTTTCCCCTCTTCCGCTCAAGTTGCAATGCAGCAAGGTTCTTTAGTAGCTCAAAATATTCTTAATTTAAGAAAGGGAAATGAACTGAAACCATTTCAATTTGAAGATCTTGGAGAAATGTTGAGCCTTGGCATTGGCAATGCATCTATTACTGGATATGGAATGACCTTGGCAGGACCCATTGCATTTGAAATTAGGCGATTAGCATATTTAATAAGAATGCCAGGCTTTCTTCTATCGTTTAAATCCTCTTGTTCATGGTTATTTAGTAAAAAAATAATTAATCGTCTATTTTCCCAATCTCCTTAGCTCCTTTACGCAGTAGTCTTGAAATTAATACTTGAACACAGTCAGTTTGAAAAGTTATTAATTAAATAATATGAATGAGATATTAACTGTTTTTGAGAATCCAAAAGCTGTCATAACTTTGGCAGTTTTAATTAGTGCAGTTTTTTTATTCATAAGTAGTGCTCTAGCCCCTGAATTGACTGGACTTTTGAGTGTTGCACTATTAATGGCAACAGGAGTTCTTTCGCCTCAAAAAGCATTGGCTGGTTTTGGAAGCCCTGCTTTGATTACATTGATGGGCTTATTTGCTGTCTCTGCTGCACTTTTTAAAAGTGGAGCTCTTGATCGTTTAAGAGAGTTAATTGCTTCTGAAAGTATTCGAACTCCACGTAGGTTGATAGCTTTACTTGGATTGGTTGTTGCTCCTATTTCAGGAGTTGTTCCTAATACTCCCGTGGTTGCCTCGCTTTTACCCGTTATTGAGGCTTGGTGTGTAAAGCGAAAATTATCTCCTTCTCGTGTTTTGTTGCCACTATCTTTCGCAACGGTCTTGGGTGGCACTTTAACTCTTTTAGGGAGTTCAGTAAATTTGTTGGTGAGCGATATTAGCGATCAACTTGGCTATGGTCCTTTTGATCTTTTTACTTTTACTGCAATAGGTATACCCATATGGTTGTTTGGAACAGCGTATATGTTGTTCGCTCCTCAATCTCTTCTACCTGATAGAGGAAGAATCAGTTCAGAGTATGGAGGTAGTTCTGATCAGACTGGCTATTTTACCGAAGTTACAATTCCTTCTGGTTCTGAATTGGTTGGGAATTCCCTGAGAAATAGTCGCTTACAAAGAAGATTTGATGTCGATGTTTTAGAAATACAGAGAGAAAATGAAAGACTTTTACCACCTCTAGCTGATCGAATAATTCAATCTTATGATCGCTTGTTGATAAGAATTACGCGCTCAGATCTTTTGCGTTTAAAACAAGAACATACAGTTCAATTAACAAAAAATTTAAACACTGAAAAGAATTTTTTTCTATCTAATACTGATGAAGGCCAACAAACTGTAGAGGTCCTTTTGCCAGCTGGCTCAACCTTGGCTGGAGCGAGTTTGCGAGAACTTCGATTTAGGCAAAGGCATAATGCAACTGTTTTAGCTTTAAGACGAGGGCAGCAAACTGTTCAAGAAAGATTGGGACAAGCAATTTTAAGAGAGGGGGATGTATTACTTCTCCAAGCACCCAGAGATTCAATTAGAGGATTGCAAGATAGTAATGACCTTCTCGTTTTAGATCAATTTGATAATGATCTACCAACTGTTACGAGAAAACCAATAGCAATTGGTATTGCTATTTCTATGTTGATTCTCCCTTCACTTACTGACTTGCCTTTGGTTGCTTCGGTTTTATTGGCTGTAATTGGGATGGTTTGGGGTGGATGTTTAAGGCCCGCAGAGGTTCAAAGATCAATTCGACTTGATGTCATTCTTTTGCTTGGATCTCTTTCTAGTTTTAGTGTCGCAATGCAAAACACAGGTATTGCTGACGCTTTTGCAAATATTTTAATTTTTATATTGCAAGACTTATCTAATTATTCCGCTTTACTAGTGATTTTCCTCTCTACTACAATATTTACTCAATTTGTCAGTAATGCTGCTTCAGTAGCTCTTTTGGCGCCAATTGCTGTTCAATTGGCGCCAAGTATGGGATTGCCTCCTTTGGCTTTATTGATAACAGTTCTTTTTGGCGCTAGTCAATCTTTTCTGACTCCAATGGGTTATCAGACAAACCTTATGGTATTTGGTCCTGGGCGTTATAAGTTCTTAGATGTCACTAAATACGGAGCTGGTTTGACTATCTTGATGACGTTTCTTGTCCCAGGGTTGATTTTGTTAAACTATGGTAATTCTTAAAATATGTTGGATATGATTATTAATTTAGAAAAAAATTCAAGGTTTTCTTTTGATTTTGATTATTTAATCTTTTCAGAATTAGTCTCTATTTTTTGTTAAAAAAGTGAGCATTAGGCAAGAAACTTACAGAAGGCTTACGGTTCCACAGTTCACAGTGGTAACGGGTTTACTTGTGATTACTTGTGGAACATTATTATTAGCTTCACCTCTATGTTCTAATGCAAATGTAGGCTTGTGGGAGGCATTATTTACGGCAACTTCTGCTGTTACTGTGACGGGATTATCTATTATTGATATAGGAATAGATTTGACATTTTTTGGGCAAGTAATTTTAGCGATTATGTTGTTAACGGGGGGTCTTGGCTTAATGGCTATTACTACATTTTTACAGGGCTTTATTGTGAGTGGAACCGAATTGAAAACACGTCTAGATAAAGGAAAAACTCTTGATGAATTTGGAGTTGGTGGTGTAGGAAGAACATTTCAAGGGATTGCGATCACAGCATCTATTCTTATTTTTCTAGGTGCTATTACTTTATATTTTTTTGGTTTTAATAATATAACTAGCTCAAGTCAAAGGATTTGGGCATCAATTTTTCATAGTATATCTGCTTATAACAATGCTGGTTTCAGTTTATGGTCAAATAGCATACAAGATTATAGAAGCAATTGGGTAGTGAATTTTGTTTTAATTACTTTAATCATTCTTGGTGGTTTTGGATGGAGAGTAACTAATGACATTTGGATAAATCGTAGATCTTTAAAATTAAGAAACTTAAGTCTTCATACACGTTTGGTAATTAGATCATCTTTTATATTAATTTCTTTAGGATTCTTTGGATTGATTTTTACTGAATCATTAGCTAGGGGTAGTTTCTTTTCGTTAATTAATTTTGATGATCGTATTTTAACCGCTCTATTTACTTCTGTAAGTGCAAGAACTGCAGGATTTACTAATCTGCCAATATCAATTGAGAGTGTCTCTGATTCAGGTCTTCTGTTGATAATGTTTCTTATGTTTATTGGGGCCAGTCCAGGTGGCACTGGAGGAGGAATTAAGACTACAACTATTGCTGCATTAATGGCTGCTACAAGAGCAACCTTGCGTGGCCAAAATGAAATTATTATTCGTAATCGTCAAATATCTGACAAAGTAATTCTTAAAGCAGTTGGTATCACGGTTGGTTCATTTTTATTTGTGTTGATTATGGCCCTATTATTAAGTTTGAGTAATGGATTCAATAGTGGAGAGAATTTTTCATTTTTAGAAATGCTTTTTACTTGTATTTCTGCCTTTGCAACTGTAGGTTTTGATCTTGGCGTGACCTCTAAGCTAGGACACTTAGGTCAATTAATTCTGATTATTGGGATGTTTGTTGGCAGACTGGGCATCCTTTTATTCTTGAGCGCTTTGTGGCAAGCTCTTAATAAAAGCAAGCTTCAACATCGAAGTCGAATTGGTTATCCGAGGGAGGATCTCTATGTTTAAGGAGGATAAATCATGAGTGATTGGTGGCAGTGGTCTCCCATAAAAGCAAACCAGAAACTTGGGTTTGCTGTAGTTGGAATTGGTCGTTTTGGAAGTGCTGTGTGTAGAGAGCTATTGAGAAATGGTGCTGATGTTTTGGCTGTTGATTTCTCAGAGAAGGCCATAGAGGAATTACGTCAACTCGAGCCAACAATTGAAGCGAGGGTGGTTGACTCAACGGATGAAGAGTCGATGAAAGAGGCAGGTATTCTTGAAATGGGGACTGTAGTAGTAGGTATTAGTGAGCCAATTGAAGCAAGTATTACGACAACTCTTATTGCTAAAGACACAGAGGGAAGTTTAGTGAAGCAGGTTATTGCTAGAGCAACAAGTGATCTGCATGAAAAAATGCTGAAAAGAGTTGGTGCTGATCGTGTGGTATTCCCTTCAAGAATGCAAGGAGAAAGATTGGGCTTGGAATTGGTTAGACCTAATCTGATTGAAAGATTAGAACTCGATGATAAAACAGGTATTGATGAGATTAAAGTGCCTGAGGTATTTGTAGGTCGTTCTTTACGAGATTTGAATCTTAGAAAAAATTATTTTGTCAATGTCTTAGCCGCTGGTCCTGCTCAATTACTCACGGTTAATCCTCCAGCTAAATATATATTGGAAAAAGACCATGTTCTTGTAGTTATGGGTTCAATGGAAGATCTTCAAAAGCTGCCTCAAATTTAATTTATGCGGGTATTGGGTTTGATGAGTGGTACAAGTGCAGATGGAATAGATGCAGTTTTAGTTGAATTTAAAGGGGATCCTTCAAAGCCAAAATGGCAAATTTTAAATACTGGTTCTTATGAATATCCATCTTCAACTAGAAACAAAATTATAAAAGTTGGTCAAGGATTACAAATTAGTAGCAAAGATTGGCTTGAGTTGGCTGAGGAAATTACTGAATTGAATGCCAAAGCCGCAAGGAGGTGTGATCCTTTTGCTACTGCAGAGGTTGTTGGATGTCATGGTCAGACAGTTTTTCATAGAAGTGCAAAAAACTGTAGAAGAGGAGGAAGTCTTCAAATTCTTTTAGGACCATTACTTGCTCATCTTTTAGGTCAAAGTGTTATTTATGATTTCAGGTCAAAGGATATAGCTTCAGGTGGGCATGGTGCTCCTTTAGTGGCTTTAGTAGATGAAACTTTAGTTGGACGATTATATGGATGGAGAGGGATTCTTAATCTTGGTGGAATTGCAAATCTCACTATTATTCCACCAAAAACTGGAATTGATAAAAATTCTGAATGTTTAGGATGGGATTGTGGACCGGCGAACTCTCTAATTGATTTGGCAATTCAAGAAAGTACTAAATCATCATTAAAGTTTGATCACAACGGATCTTTGGCATCAGTTGGGATCCCTAATTCAAATATTATCAAAAATTGGTTGAAGGAACCTTTTTTTCATATAGAACCTCCCCGATCTACAGGAAGAGAGCAATTTGGTTCTCAAGATTTAAAAAAAAGAAAAAATGAAGCTGGTAATTTATCACTAGAAGATTTACTTTCAACCCTAACTCAATTTACTTCATCAATAATTTCTCAAGATTTAGAAAATCTTTATAGGAGTAAAAAAATACGTTTGATTGAGCTTTTAGTTGCTGGAGGTGGAGCTAATAATTTATTTCTAATGAACCAATTAGAGAAACAATGTTGTGGTGTTCGTATCCGCAAAATAAATGAAATAGGTATTCCTTCTCAATATAGAGAGGCTCTTGTATTCGCAACTTTATCCTGGTGGAATTTGGTAGGGAAAAAAGTTAATCCTAAGTACATCACAGGAGCAAATAAATCTTTATTGTATGGAGTTAGAGTTGATCCTTAATATTGATTTAATTAAACATTAATTTCTTTTAAATCTTAATCTTTTTGGAATACCTTTTAATCTTTGTGTTTTTTGTTTTTCTAATGCATTTATAAAATTTTGAGTTTTAGTGTTTTTCTTTTCTAATTCATTAGATGATGAATTCTCTATCAACCTGTGACGCTTAATTCCTTCCTGAATTAACACTTTGGCCATATTGCTCACAGTTCTAGATTCTTGTTCTGCTAATTCTGATAATTTCTCACATAAATCTTCTGGCAGCACAACTTGGATACGAGGAGATTTTTGCTTCCCGTTACTTGAATGTTGACGAGTAGCCATGTGGATAAAGAACTACCAGTTACTTAATAGTGTACACTTATACGTATGGGTAGTATCCTTGTGTATGATACTTGCCTTACCGGCCTCCTTTGCCTTGTCAACCTTTACTTGAATTTTCTGATTAACAAGGAGTATTTCATGTCTAAGCCATCTCTTCCAAAAACATCTAAAACACTTTCATCACGTGTTGTTGTAGAAAAAGGATCTGTAAAACGTTCAAGAAGGAATAGTCGTCGAAATGGTACGAATGGAGATGTTTTAATTTCTGCTGTTGTAAGTTCTTATTTATTGACTCATTTACACCACGTTTTACAGAGAGCTGAATACGGGGCTTGTAAAGAGGGAAGATCTTCACACGCTGCAAACTTTGCTCAACTACGTAAAGTCCTATGTATGGACGCAAGAAGTATGAAAGATGCCTCTGCTTTGGGTTTGAAGGAAAGTGATTTAGATAAATGCAATGAATCAAATAGTTTCCAGACAAAAGTTGCTTAATTGAATATTCTCTTAATTAGTTAATTATTTTCTTATGAGCAGCAATGCTGCAGAGCTTTATAAGCTTATAAATTCAGATCCAAATAAAAAACAAGATCTTTTTCGTCAAGCGCTTCAAAACCCCAAAGGTGCTATGCAAGCCATATGTGCACTTGGAAATGAAGTAAACTTGCCAGTTACTTCAGAAGAGGTAAAAGAATATTTATCAACCATTGATGATTTAGAGACTAAACAATGGCTAATTAAAGCTAGGGGCGGATTGTGATTCATTCTTTAATGTTGAGGGAATTTCTAATGAATCTTGCTCATTATCTTTAATCCCTCTGCGTTCATAGCCACCTCCACCTGCCATTGTCCAAAAAAACCAATAACTAGGAATTGCAAGAGCGGCTGCGAGAACTAAAGCAGTAATTTGTTCGAGTCTTAACATGGCCCTTGCTTTCATAATGTAATTTAAACCAGTTACCACCTTTTAAAGCTAGATGATTGAAGGTAATTCACATGAGGTTTTTTTGTAGTGTTGCGACTTGAGAGAATTAGTAAGATTTATCCCACTGGTGAGGTCTTGAAGGACGTTACTTGGGAAATAAAAATTGGAGAGAGAATTGGGCTTGTTGGAGTTAATGGAGCAGGGAAATCGACACAATTAAAAATTATTGCAGGATTCGAAGAAGCTACTGATGGGGCATTAATTACTGAAGGAAATCCATCTATTGCATATTTAAAACAGGAATTTGATGTTGATGTTACTAGAACTGTAAGAGAAGAGTTATTTGAGGCATTTAAAGAAGCATCTGAGTTGCTTCATAGTCAAAAACTAATTCAAGAAAAAATGGAATCTGAATTGGCTTCTAAAAATGTAGATTACCTGGATTCACTTATTAAAGAATTAAGCCTTATTCAAACCAAATTTGAATCAATAAATGGTTATGATTTGGAGTCTAAAGTTGAAAAGCTATTACCTACTATAGGCTTTAATCAAATAGATGCAGATAGATTAGTTGGAGATTTTTCTGGTGGCTGGCAGATGAGAATAGCTTTAGGCAAGATTCTCCTTCAAAGTCCTGATTTATTGTTATTAGATGAGCCTACTAATCATTTAGATTTAGAAACTATTGAATGGCTAGAGAAATATTTAATTAATCAGAAAGTTGCAATGGTAATAGTTAGTCATGACAGATCTTTTTTAGATAAAGTTTGTAATAAAATTGTTAATACAGAACGAGGTCACTCTAAAAGTTATCTGGGAAATTATACATCATATATTCAACAGAAAGATTTTGAATTTGAATCAACAAAAGCAGCTTATGAAAAACAGCAAAAGGATATGCAAGTACAAAAGGCATATATAGAAAGATTTCGAGCAAGCGCTACTAGAAGTACACAAGCAAAAAGTAGAGAAAAATTATTAGATAAAGTTGAGAAAATAGAAGCACCTGAAAACTTTTTAAAAGGTCCTTTTTTTAAATTCATGGATGCTCCTCGTTCTGGAAAGGATGTATTAAGCATTGAGGATTTAACTCATAGTTATGAAGATAATATTTTATTCTTAGAAGCTTTCTTAGAGGTTGAGCCTGGTGAAAGAATAGCTTTTTTGGGACCAAATGGTTCTGGAAAATCTACTTTACTAAGATTAATTATGGGTTTAGAGGAACCTGATGAAGGATCTATTCAGATTGGTAAATATAATATCTTTCCTAGTTATTTTGAGCAGAATCAAGCAGAAGCTTTGGAATTAGATAAAACAGTAATTGAGACAATTAGTCAATTTGTACCAAGCTGGACTCAAACAGAGATAAGATCTTTGTTAGGTAGCTTTGGCTTGACTAACGAATCTGTTTTTAAGGATGTCAGTCAAATAAGTGGAGGAGAGAAAGCACGACTTGCTTTGGCATTAATGATTATTAAGCCATCAAATTTATTAATTCTTGATGAACCTACAAATCATTTAGACATACCTTCAAAGAATATGTTAGAAAAGGCATTAATTAATTATGATGGTACTGCATTAATAGTTTCTCATGATCGATATTTTATTTCAAAAGTTGCTACTAAAATTGTTGAAATAAGAGATGGACAACTAATAAAGTATCAAGGTGATTATAAATATTATAAAGAGAAAAAAATGGAAGAAAAAGTAAAAAAAGAAGAAGAATTAAAATTGGCAGAACGTGAAAAAAAAAGATTAGCTAATCGAGAGAAACAACGTAAAAAGAAAAAAAATATCTAATGATAAAATTTATAAACTATTTGTTGATTAGTATCTCAGATCATAAATATCAATAGGCTTGATGATTTTTATATACTCAATATTATTTCTAAGTATTTTAATTTTTAAAGTTGAGGTTAAATTATTTTGATTGATTTTGTGTACCACATCTGATGGAGTTGAAATTATCTTATTATTGATTGAAATTATCAAATCATTAATTTTCAAGCCTCCCTGTTCAGCAGGGCTATTAGGTGCCACATATTTAATAATTGCTCCCATTCCTCTTTGAGAAAGAAACTTACTTTTTTGTTTGATATTGCTTGAAAGTGTTACACCAATCATTGGATGCTTGGCTCTACCATTAGAGATTAAATCTTTAGCGATTTTTCTAGCTCTATTTATTGGTATTGCAAAACCTAGTCCAGCTCCAGGCCCTGAGCGAATAAGAGTATTAATACCAATTACTTCACCATCAGAATTCAATAATGGACCTCCAGAATTTCCTGGATTAATAGCTGCATCTGTTTGAATTAGATCTATTCTTTTATCGGATATACCTAACTGGGCAACATCTCTATTGAGATTACTAATGATTCCAAGAGTAACGGTATTTTCAAGCCCAAAAGGATTTCCAACTGCAATAGCCCAATCACCAACTGTTAGCTGATCAGAATCACCTAAAGGTGCTGTGGGCCATGGACCTTTTGCTTTAAGCTTAATAACAGCAAGATCTGTAAGTGAATCTTGTCCAACAACTGTTCCAAGGACTCTTCTTCCATCTGATAAACCTACTATTAGTTGATCTGTTTTCTCTATTACATGAGCATTGGTCAAGACGAGACCCTCCTTAGAAAAAATGACGCCACTCCCTTGACCTTTTTCAATTCGTGATCTTGGAATTTGAAGACCTCTTTGACCAAAGAACCGTTCAAAATATGGATCATTCAAGATTCCAGGAGGAAATAATCCTTCTCCTGTGGTCGAAACTTTACGCTCTGTTTCAATTGTGACAACTGCATTGCCACTGATATTTAATGCTTTTGATACGAATGATTCTTTATGAATATTTTGTTGTGTTGTCAGCAAAGCTTCACCAGAATGAAGTGGAGCATCTAATCGAAAGTTAAAAGAAACAAATAGAACTAAAATTAAAATTTTAAAATATTTCGATTGGCGTATTTTTAGAGGCCCTAATAAAAGCGTTTTTGCATCTAATCCATTCATAATCTCAAAAAGGGATTAGTTTTTCTGACTATCCATAATAGCCAATTTGTAAATTTAGTGATCAACTAATTTAATTATCATGGATTTTTACTAAAGAACGTTCTTGTTGAACTTTATTTACTCTAGAATTTAGTTGTCAGTTATTCTGTCATAGAGGATTAAAATAAATCGACTTCAAACTAAACCTGATTAAACAATTCAACTTTTTGATTTCTCATTTTGCAAATGTTGAGCAATTTCTTACCTTTTTTATATGGCCTTTCAGTTTTTATTTTGTTGATTATTGCTGCGCGGATAATGTTTAATGGATTCGTTTTCGAACAATCATCAAATACTCAAGATTCTTTTAAGAAAGAGAAAAGTGATGATAGAACAGGAATGATAACTATTCATCCTGAGCTATTAAACAAAGATGGCTGCATTACTGATGAAGATTTGCTCACAGTTCGTTTTTCAAAGGACACTGATCATCCACAATCATCTGAAAAGCCTTTTGAATAATTTTTCATTAGATTTTTTGGTTTGACATTAAATAGGTCTCAAAGAGGTTTTAATTTTGGAACAAAGAACACGCATAGTCGCTGCAGTTTTGAAAAACATGAAGTTACCTCCAAGGTTTCGTCTTAGGTTATTAAAGGAGGATCCTGTAAGACTCGAGCTTAGTCTTACTCCTGCTTATGGGAAAGATCCAATCCAAGTTGGGTTAGTAGAATCTCTAGATTTGGTTGCTAGACGAGATAGAGAAGGCAGAATTCCTCGAGATTTACAAGGAACATGGGATTGGACAGTTCGACACGGGGAAGTAAGTACCGGAGGATGGAACCCTTATTTAAAAGAAGCTCTTCAAACAATGTTTGAAACTGGATTACCTGCAATTATTTACGAGGAATTAACTGGAGAGGACTATCATCCAGTTGATGGCGCAAGACATGTTCGATAGGTTTGTTTTTAAGTTTTAAAAACAAATTAATTTCAATAGTTTGTTTATATGTTTTCTC
Organism: Prochlorococcus sp. G4PB17; assembly: GCF_059772445.1. Taxonomy (NCBI): domain Bacteria; kingdom Bacillati; phylum Cyanobacteriota; class Cyanophyceae; order Synechococcales; family Prochlorococcaceae; genus Prochlorococcus; species Prochlorococcus sp. G4PB17. The sequence continues at coordinate 1,522,773 of NZ_CM186288.1, forward strand.
ATTTAGAGCTTTTCTTTAGTATTATTTAAAATGTTTTTGATTTACAAATGAAGGATAACTTGGAACCTCGTTATGGATTTGTCAATTTTGCTGAGATATGGAATGGGCGATTAGCAATGATGGGTATTTTAATAGGCTTAACCACAGAGCTTTTAACAGGGCAAGGAATTTTAACTCAGATGGGTATAGGTTAAAAACTATTTTTGGTTTTTTATCTTCAATAGTTTGTCTAATCTTAAAACAGCTAAAGAATCTTTACCTACGTATGAGGTGAATGAATTAAATGAATGTATAGGTTTATTATTGTCAAGAGGATTCGCACCGAAATTTATACTTAAGGCGACTGTTTCTAAATCTCAAATTAAAAAAGGCCATTTATGGTTAACCTTAACTGATGGAAAAGCAAGCATTGATGGAGTTGCATGGTCATCAAAAATAAAATCTTTAAAATTTGTACCAAAGCAAGATGATGGCGTGATTATTATCGGTAAGTTAAATTTTTGGGAATCACAAGCAAGAATATCTGTACAGGTTATTGATATCCGAGCCAGTATTTCTACTGTTCTTAAAAAGTTTGAAATAGTTAAATCAAAACTGATGAAAGAAGGTTTGTTAGATTTTTCATTACGTAGAAAATTACCAAAATATCCTCATTCAATTGGTCTTCTTACAAGTGTTCCTAGTTCTGCTTTGGCTGACATGCTGAGAACAGCTAAGGAGAGATGGCCTTTGACTAGATTGTATATAATTCCTATTCCAGTTCAAGGTAATAATGAAAATGAATTAAAGCTTATTTTAAATAATTTAAGAAAAAATAAGTTAGGTCTAGACGCGATAGTTATAGCAAGAGGAGGAGGAAACAGAGAAGATTTAATATTGTTTGATAGTGAAATTATAGCTAGAGAAATAGTGACTTTTCCTATTCCTGTAATTACAGGAATAGGCCATGAGGATGATTTAACAGTTTCTGATCTTGTTTCAGACCATACTTCTGCTACTCCAACTGCTGCAATTGTTGATCTATTACCTTCTAGAAATATTGAAACAAAAAATTTTTTACAAACAAAAAAAATGATCAAAGATTATTTTAAATTCTTTTTCCAGAACAAAAAGAATTTCCTAATTACAAAAAAATCATTTTTTCAATCTTATTCTCCTCAGCGATTAATAAAAGCAAAAAAAACTAAAATTAATCATATTCATCAGCTTTTGAATGCTCTTTCTCCAGAAAGATTGTTAAGAAAAGGTTTCGCTTTGATTACGGATAAGCTAGGTAATTCGATATATAGTGTTAAAGATATTAATGAAAAAGATATTTTTACAGTTCAATTCTCTGATGGTAAAATAATTGCACAGGCTGACACTATTAAATATGATAAAATATAATTTGATTGAGTAAACTTTAATATTCTATGTCATTTTCTGATGAGGTCGCTAAAAATAATAACTCCAAGTTTCATAAAGAAACTAATATTAAAAATATAGAATTTTTAAAAAAAGAAATTAAAAAATTAAATTACGAGGAATCAATAGCTGCATTGGAAGTCATTTTAATCAATGTCCAAGATGAAAATATTTCCCTAGATAAAATTAAAAATAACTATATAAAGGGTCATTTACTTCTAAAACATTGTGAGGAACTTTTGCAGTTTGTTGAACAAGAGATTAATGAAATTAACCCTGAATTTTTAAATATTGATTAAATTTATAAATTTATATCTTCGGATTTTATATCAATAGTTGCTGCATTTGCTGGAATATTGTCTAAATTATTTTTAATATTTCTTATATTGTTTCCACATACTGGGCAAACATTTTGAATACCTACGAAACTTGTTCCACAAACTTCGCAAGTTTGTAGTTTTGATTGGATCCTCCTCCAAGCAAACCATCCAATCCCTCCTAAAAGTAGTGGTATTATTGTAATTATTAGAAAGATTCCACCAGCTAAATCAATAATAAATTTCCCAGCTGGTGTAGGTAAAATCAAAAGTAATATAAATACCATCCAAACTAATGAAGATGGCCTATTCATGATGAGTGAAAATGTTCATTTGTTTATTCTAATTTAAATTTTTCTGATTGTTTAATTGATTTTAAACGTATCGATTGCGACGCATGCTTGCAATTACAACGCTCCAACATTGACCAAAATAAATAATTACTCCTACCATCCAAACCCAAAGAGTTAAAACCAGTACTCCTCCAATGAATCCATAAGCTTGAAATCTTGAGCCCAAAGAGAGAATACTTCTGCTAACAGCCAAATTTAAAATAGTTAGCAAAGTTCCTATCATAAAAGCTCCAGGTATTAATGGTTTTAAAGGAACTCTTCTACTTGGGAGTAAGCCTTGTAAAAGAAGTGCCATAGTTGAAAAGCCTATCAAAGGAAGCATGAATTGACCTACTTGCAGCACTGGAATTCTTGACATAGCTTTTTCAATCCACGGTGTTGTATTTGCTAATTCCTCCAAAACAGCACCTGGAATCATACGAATATTTGCACTGATTTGATCTATGACCATTAAAAAACCAATTAATAAAACCACAAAAAAGGCTTCGATTCGATTTCTTATAAACCTAAAAGCTTGAATTCTTAGTGGGTCAGGTTTTGATTTGACTGGCAAAACATCTTCCCACAATCTATCTGCTCCTCTTTGTAATGTGAGATATGCATTTCCAGCAGTGATCATCAAGAAAATTGCACCAAGTATTCCAGCTCCAAAACCTTGGTTAACTAATTTTACAAGAGTTGTTTCTACCAACCCAACCACTGAAGGTGGCAATACTAGAGAAGCCTGTGCAATGAGATATTGATCTAAACCTTGTTGCTTTCCTAAGACCCATGAAGCAACGGATAGAGATATTAATAATATTGGGAAAAATGACTGAAGAGTGTAGTAAGCAAAGGCTGCGCTCAAATCAACGCAATCACACTTAGACCATCTTTCATAAGCTCTCCAGAGGCTGCTAAAAAACCACCTTACTTTTTGACTCCAGTTCAAACCCACGTTGGTTTTCAAGTATTTACCATTACGCTACCTCGTTTGGAGAAGATTTATCAAAGTTGAATGGGTTGATTTGAAATCTTAGATTTTTTCGTAAAAAGATTTTTTATTTCTTAAATAAAAAGGAGCTGATGATGAATTAATTATCGTGGATTAAGGCGGTGCCCCAAGGAAGCATCTTGTTCAATTGATCTTCGGTGGATGCAGTTAATAAAGGGAAATTTACTGAAGTAAGATCGGTTCCTGGATGAATATCTTTTGGATGGGTCTCCAACCATTTGATGAGGCAATGAAGTTCTTCAAGGATTAACCATGCTGCTGCAATATCCCAGATTTTGGGTGTAGCCTCTAATGCTGCAATTGTTTGACCGATGGCAACACTCGTCATATTTAAACTTGAGACCCCAAGTAATCTGATTTTCCCTGGAAAAGCCTGCTGTGGTTTCATTTGCAAAACTTTAATAGATCGGCTGCAAAGAGAAATGCAGTCACTATTTTTTTTGAAACGTGATTCAGGTCTCAGTGGTTTGTTGTTTAGCCAAACACCCTTTCCTTTAATTGCAAAAATTCTTTTTTTTAAAGCTGGAATATCAAGAAAAGCTGTCTCAGGTTGCCCATTGGTAAAACGTGCTATTGAGATAGCCCAATAGGGAATACCTGCTGCAAAATTTGTTGTGCCATCAAGAGGATCAACAACCCAATATTCACTTGAACTAGGGATTAATTTATTACCTTCTTCACTGAGGACGCCTTCTCCGTTTGCAATTTTTGCTAAACCTTCCACTATTGTTTTATCACTCCATCTATCACATTCAGTAATTAGTGTTCCGTCTGGTTTGATATCAGAATTGATTTGACCAAAATCCTGCAATTGACGTCTTCCAACTTCATCAACTAAATGATGAATTGAAATCAATTGATCGTTGCTAAGTGATTTAGATATTGGATTTGAGTTCATTTTAATTTGCTTAAAAGCCTATAGCTGACATAAAGGGATTAAATTTGATTCATAAAGATTAATTGAATTTTCTAGTTTTTCTTGATTCTTTTGATTGACTTTGATATCACATGGCTTGATGTTATCCAAGCCTGTTTGTCTACTTAAATCAGCCAATAAAGTGTTGTAACTAGTGACAGAGATAATATATCGAACCTCTGAATCAGTTAGATCTCTTTGATTATTTACAACTTCTCGTTGTGTAGTAATACCTGATTTATATCTGAGTTTAGCAAGCCTAAGAGATTCTCTTGATGATAAAACTTCTGTGTAAGAAGCAGAAATATTTAGTTTGGCTGATTCTAGTTTAAAGAAAACCTCTTCAACTTCTTTTCTGATTTGTGCTCTTTTAAGAGCAAAATTCAATTTTGCTTCTTCAGCTTTGCTCTTGTTGTAGTTATATAAAGATCTTGCATTGCCTCCATCAAAAAGAAACCAAGTTGCATTTATACCAATAGTGTTAGAAAAACTAGAAGATTTATTATCCAAGTTGGGAGAGACAGTATTTATTTCACCTTTTCTAAATGTAGATGTTGAAGTATTGACTATGCTTATCTTTGGTTTTACCGCAGCAAGGGCAGCATTGGCATTGCTATTGTTTATTGATATGTCTAGTAATAAATTATCTAATTCTTCCCTTGCACTATAAGCTGCAATAATACTATCTTCTAGTGATAAATCCCATATACCTATTACTTTCGTTTTTGAACCAATTAATGGTGTTACATCTTCTGGAAAACTAAGTATTTCGGCTAGAGATCTTTGGCCAATTTTTTGATCTCCTAATTTGATATTTAATAACTGTTGATCTCTAGCTAATTGTGTTCTTGCTTCGAGAACTTCTAATTTAGTACCAACACCTGATTCAAATCTAATTTCAGCATCTTTTAATCCAAGAGTTGAGGATTCAATAGATTTAGTTGCTACTTCTATTTCTTCATTTGCTTTTTGTAAATTGAAGTAACGTCTTTTTGCCTCTAATTTTAAATCTCTTAAAATTATTGAATACGTATGCTTGGCCTTATCAAAACTATCTCTAGCTGAAGCTATTTCTGGTACTCTTGCTGCATTAATTATATCCCACTTAACTTGAGCACTTATAGAAGAGCTCAATTGCTTACTAGAAGTATCTTGTAATGAATTTGATTCATTGTAATTATTAGATTCAAAATATTGAGGCAAACCATTAGCTGTTAAGTTCAGGGTTGGATACCAAGAGGATAAAGAACTTTTTAATATGGACTTAGCTTGATTTACTTTTTCTAAGTAAACTTTGATTGTTCGATTGTTATTTATAAGTATCTTTTCTAAATCATTGATTTTAATTTCTTTAAAAGTTTTTACCAATACCTCTCTGGATCTTGAGGGTAAAGAAAGATCCGCAGGCGAACTTAATTCATATAGAAAGTCTTGTTTTTTCTGAATTTGCTTTTTACTTGATTCTTCTCTCATCCCTTTGAGGGAGGTTATATTTTGCGAACTTGTAGCCCATAAGGGATTTAGACCAGATATAAATAACCCAGCGACAATTAGATACTTTCTCTTCACTCTCCCCATAGTTGTATGAAAAATTGAGATGGATTTAGTAAAGCGATTATGCTTTACGAAGTGCTTTATTCACGATGTCCTGTGCATCATGAACAATTCTTATAGATACATTAAGTGACGAACATAGCTCTTGAAGAGTCATGTCATCAAGAAAAATTTTTTCACCTTGTCTTAGCATGACAGATGGTAGAAGTAATTCATCTCCTAAGTCTTTTCCCTGCAGTCCTTTTATAAGATCTTGGCCGGTAAGTAGGCCAGTAACTATTTGTTCTTGGCCCCAATAAGGACTAGGCAGTCCATAAAGATGAAGTGTGAAATTATTTATTGTATTTAGTCTTTTATGGATTTTTAATAATTCATTTTCAACAAGTTTGCCCACAACCCAGCTGCATGTTCTCTTTTGAGGAATTTGTTTAGGGAGATTAATTGTTGCTGCATCCATAGATTTTAAAAAACTCCGAATACTACCTACGCCATTTTCTTTTTGAGGTAAATCCTCATAGGAAGTTAATTTTGGTAATCGCTTTTTCGCGATTAGATACCATTCGTCTGATAACCAGGCGAATCGGGAACCGGTTGATTTAAAAAAATTTCTCTGCATTGGCTCCACTTGATTTATGACATTTATGGCACACTTAGCATCAACAGGTATTAATCCATCATCACTAGGTCGAAATCTTGTTAAGCCAACTGGAACTACAGCTACTGAGAGAACTACTGGAAAATCTCCTTGGCCAAAGCTAAATAGGTCATTTATGGTTTTTGCTAATGCTTCTCCATCATTTATGTCAGGACAAACAACAATTTGAGCATGAATTTGTATTCTCTTTTTAGCGAACCAAGCTAATTGTTTTAAAAGGTCGATAGCGTTAGGATTTCTAAGTAATTGCGATCTTAAGGAGGGTTCTGTTGCATGAACTGAGACAAATAAGGGTGTGAGTCTTTGTTGATCTATTCTTAGCCAGTCTTGTTCCGACAGGTTTGTAAGTGTTAAATAAGAGCCATATAAAAAGCTGAGTCTATAGTCGTCATCTTTTAGATATAAACTTTTCCTTTTTCCAGAAGGTTGTTGGTCAATAAAACAAAATGGACATCGATTATTACATTGTTTTAGTCCATCAAATAAAGCTTCAGTAAAAGCAAGTCCTAATTCATCATCTTGATCTTTTTCGATTTCAATTTTATGTATATTGCCTTTTTCATCTAATATTTTTAGTTGAAGGCTTTCTTCAGCAATAAGAAATTTGTAATCGATAAGATCTCTTGGTTTTACTCCGTTAATACTAATTAACTGATCCCCAACTTCAAATCCAAGATCCTCGCCTATTGAACCAGGTTCAATAGCAGCAACTACAGCTGGCTTAATTTTGTTTTCGCTTATCTTTATTTTCCCCATTTTGCTCCTGAACTAGAAAAATATTTTGTTATATTTTTCAATTGGGATGAAAAAAATTGAAATTCAACTTGAAGAGTCAATTATTTTTTTAATATAAGTAAATTTTCACTAAAAAGCATTTTAGAGGCTTTTTGAAGGGTCTATTTTTCCAGTGATTAATAAACTCAATTAAAAAAAGTATTGCAATCATTACTACTTAGAAGTTTTTAAGATTTTTTTTGAAAACTTTATTATTTGTATTCTAAAGACATTTTGGTTTGGGTATCGACTTGAATGTAAATTCATAGAAGGGTGAGCTGAAACCAACTCAGTTTTATTAATTCTGATTTACTCAAACAATTCCAACAAGAAAATAAATACAGAAAAGGACTATCTGTCAAGGCCAAGGACATTGCAATTTTGGTCTAGCACAATGGTTGTCCTGCCGGTTTTTATTCAGGCACCCTGGGTTCATGTATTTCCCTTTTCAGCTTTTTTATTTAGTTTCATAATATTTTTTCTTGGATTTTATTTACTAAAGTTTGCTACTGAAAAATGGACTTCTGTGGGCTCGCTATTAGTTGGCGTGAGTTGGAGTTGGTTGGGAGGATGTCTTTTTTGGGGTTGGTTAAGGGCACATCCTGTTTGGCATTTGCCTGTCGAGTCAATAGCCTTGCCCATAGCCGTCAGTCTTTTAAAGTCTCGATGGAAAATTGGAGCCAGTTTCTATTTGGCATCGTTATTAGGAACTGCTTTTACTGATGTGATGATTGTTTTAACAGGAGTTATGAAGTCTTGGCCTCAAGTCGTTGAAGCTCCTTTCTCAGAAGCCTCCAAAATGCTGAGTTTGACTGCGGAACAATTATTGTCGCCATTTGCTTTAATAGCAATTTCTATCGCAGCATTGTTAATAATTTGGATTTCGAATTGGATGAATAGAAAATCAAAAATAGAACTTTCTTCTTGCGATGCTTGGCTTGTATCCAGTGCAGCTTTGACAACTACCTTATGGGTTGATGGTTTATTTTTTGCAACTACTTTGATTCAGCCCCAATTAAGTGGGTTGATTTGAAAAATATATTTATGGACTTAAATAATGGATTTCATAAAAATGATATTTACTCAGGTAATTGGGATGTAGTTGTTATTGGAGCTGGGGCGGCGGGTTTAATGACTTCTCTTGAACTTCCATCAAACTTGAAAATTTTACTTTTAAATCGCAATACAAGTAAGCGCTCCTCAAGTAGATGGGCGCAAGGGGGGATGGCTGCTGTTACTCGAATAGAAGACAGCGAAGAGATTCATGCTTTGGACACCATTAAAGCCGGTGCAGGTCTGTGTGATCCCAAAGCAGTGCAGATGTTTGTTGAGAGTGCCCCAAGATTAGTCAATAGACTTCTTAACCTAGGCATGGAATTTGATAGAACCTTTGGAAAATTATCTACCACTCTTGAGGCTGCTCATACTCACAGAAGAGTTCTTCATGTGCAAGATAGAACTGGAAAGGCTTTGGTGGATGTTTTAAATGAACAAGTTGATCGTCGAGATAATGTGCTTCATAAAAGAGGAATAAGAGTTACTCAAATCTGGGTTGAAGATGGAAGATGTTTTGGAGTGCAGGTATTAGATGGACCAGCTTTGCGATGGATAAATGCAAAGGCAGTTGTTCTAGCTACTGGTGGTGGCGGCCATTTGTTCGCCAACACAACAAATCCAACTCAAGCAGCAGGGGAGGGCATTGCTCTGGCTTGGAGGGCTGGAGCCGAAATAGAGGACCTTGAATTTTTTCAGTTTCACCCAACTGCACTCAAGCTTGATGGTGCTCCGTCTTTTTTGATTTCTGAAGCTTTAAGGGGAGAGGGTGCAACTTTAGTTGATTCTTTCGGAAAAAGTCCTGTAGATCACCTTCCAGGTAAAGACCTTGCATCTAGAGATCAAGTAAGCAGGGCATTATTTCAAGCAATGCAAAAACAGAAAGTCGATCACTTGGGCCTTGATGCTAAATCGATTGGTATTAAAAATGTAGAAGCACGATTTCCATCAATTTTTCAAAGGTGTAGAGAGCTTGGTTTAGAACCTTTAGAAGAAGTTATCCCAGTAGCTCCATCTGCTCATTATTGGATGGGCGGGGTTGCAACGAACTTGAAAGCACAAACAAATATCAAAGGACTTTTTGCTATCGGGGAAGTAGCTTGCACAGGATTACACGGAGCAAATAGGCTCGCAAGTAATTCATTAATGGAATGTTTGGTTTTTGCTAACCAAATGCGAAATATCGAATTAAATGATTTTCAGATGAAGAATATCTTAGGAAGTAATTTTATATTTAAAAAAGCAAATCTTCGTTTTTCAAATAAAAAAGGGACTCAATATCTAATCAAAGAAATCGAAAAGCTTAGACAATTATGTTGGAGCGAGGCTGGAGTTGATCGATCGCATAAAGGAATGAGTGCTGCTCTTGCAAAAGTTAAACGAGATTATGACAACCTCTTAAACGAACCCCTGCTAAATCTAGTATTTTCTCAGCCAAAAAATTCAATTAATGGATTTGATGAAATTGCAAGGAAAGATCTGAATTTGCTTCTTGATTTGAGTAATAGACAAATGTCAAGTTTGCTAATGTTGGAGGCTTGTTTGTTTCGTGAAGAGAGCAGGGGAGGTCACTTTAGAGATGACTTTCCTACTTCAGTTCCCTTTTGGAAGTGTCATACACGTCAAGTAAAAGGAAAGCATATTTATACAAGACCGGTTAGCGACATATATTAATTAGTCTAAAAATCCTGATTTATTGGGTAATTAGTCAGTTCTGCTAATTCGTTTAGGCTTTTAACTCCTGAATCAATTGAGCCATTAATTTCCCAAGAAGGGAATCCAGTGATACCTTTGGCTTCGCAAAGTTCTCTTTTGTTGTTAAACCCATCTTTTGCACATTCAACTAGATTTAATTTTTCACTAGCTTCTTTTCCAAATAATTCTTTTTGATCATGACAATGTGGACACCAGTAAGCGTTGTACATTACAGCGCCTTCTCTTGTTAAATGCTCAGCGAGTTTGATTTTTTCAGGTGAACTTATAGCTATTACCACAGGAGGCATACCTTGAGTATTATTTGCTATGTCATTAGATGATGGCTCAACAGATGAAGACCAAATTAGTCCTGCTAAAAGAATAGCTACTGACATAATACAACCTCTAAAAAACAATTTTCCATAATCTTCCCAACTTGCTCCAAATATATTTAATAATAGAAGTGACAGTGATATAAGACAAGAAAGAAAGCAAAAGAAACAGAATGCTTTAATTTTAAATATCATTATAGATATCAAAATTAAGCTAAAAATAAAAGTTGATATTGATATATAAAAAGAAGACCACCATGTAAGGTTTGATATATTACTTTTCTGGCTTTTAAAAATAGGTATTAATGGGAAAATAGCCATTAATAATATTAAAAAGTAACTTAGTAAACCTATTAAAGATAATGGAATAGAAAGATTATCATTTTTAATGAAATTCCCCCAAGGACTATTTAAAACTTTGTCGCAGCCTTCTATTCCTCCTGGGCAATTAAGATTCCCTATCCATCCCCATTTATTTAATGTTATTGATCCAGTGTCAATAACACCTATTGTTGATAATACAGCTATTGCAACTCTCGCCGACTTAGAACCTAGATCTTGGCGTCGACGACTTTTTAGCCTTGTCCCTCCCATAAAGTTTGATTTACAATCTTTATAATTATTGTTTTTATTATAATAAAGAACGCATTTAAAGTCAGATTAACTTAAATCAATTTAAATCTTCTTTGTATTTTAGAACCATTTAAGGATTTATTTTCTTCTTAAAAATAAATAATAATCTAAATAATTTTGAATTTAGATTAGTTTTATAGCTTTTAAGGCTTTTTGAATCAATATAGCTGCAGTAAGCCCAGCTCCAACAAAAACTAAGTAAAAAAGAATTCCCATTTGATTTAAAAGTTTCATCTAATGATAGAACATCCAGTGCTTTATCCATAAAATTTGTTAATTCAATCTTGTATGTACTCTTCTCCAGTTTTGAGACATTGCTCTGCACGCTGTAATTCACGACCAATGTAAATCGCATGATCTAATCGACTTAGAGGATATGGGCCATCACCCTCAGAGATTTGAATACCTACTTCCTTGGCTGTTTTTCCTCTAAATATGTTACTTGGTTGGTTTGGACTTTTTGTTGAACAACCAATTGGCTGTCCTGTTTCAGGATCAACAGCGCGACCTTTGTGATCAATATTATTCAAATAATGTTCAAGTATTAACTCATTAGTTAAAGTCTCAATTTTAATTAAGAAATAACCCTTTGGATCTAGTTCAATGTGACGCTTAGATAATTTATCGTCTATTTGCTTTATTGATTGAATAAATTTTTCTTGTAGATCTAGATGCTTCATTTTTTTAATTTACAAATTAAAAATAAATACATAAGTCTATATATATTGTTTTTTACTTGATGGGTTTTGCGTGTCAAATATTTATCCAGATATAAAGCTTTTTAAGATTAAAAATATAAGTAAATTTACAAAAATAAAAGATAAATAAACAACACCTGGATTTTTTAGACCTGCCGGTGCTGTTAGCTCGTAGCCAAAAAGAGTAATAACCCCCTGAGTGCCTTTGTCTTTATAGCTAAAAATACCTTTTGCGAAGAATGGTTTTTCTACATTAGAATCGTTTTCACTTTGTTGTATGGAATCTGATTCATCTTTCTCAGGAGAATCTAGTAAATTGTTGTCTGTCATTTAGATTAATTCTTTAATTTTCTGAAGTTACTATGTATTTGATAGGTTTGGCTCTTCATACTTAAAAGGTACTTCATTATTTGTAGCGTTTATTTGATCAAGCATTAACTTATTTGCTTTTGGTAGCCATTCTCTTATTAATGAGTCCATGGGTAAGTTGTACCATCTATGAAGACTTGCATTCGGTTTAGCAATAAAACCTCTTCGTTTTTTGTGATTCCCGCCCGCTCCAGGATCAAAATATTTTATTTTATTTGCTATTGCCCACTCAATCGGGGAGTAATAACAAGCTTCAAAATGTAAATTATCTATATGTTTTTCTGCTCCCCAATATCGTCCCCAAAGCATATTTTCATTTTTCACGCATAATGACATTCCAATTGTTTTATCAATTCCTTCTTCTTTTGCATCAAATAAAACAATATTTTCTTTGAGTTCTGTTGATGTAAGTTCAGTGAAAAATGATTCAGTGAGGTATTTGCTACCCCATACTCCCCATCTTGAACAATGAAGCTCATAAAAATAATGCATTTTTTTTAAATTCATTACATTGATTTGAGATCCACTTAGAGGTTCAATTTTTACTCCACATTTTTTTATACTTTCTCTTTCTCTCTTAATATTCCTACGTTGATTGGAATTAAATTTTTGTAAAAAGTCCGAAAAACTTTTTTCTTCATTCAATTTTAACAAACTTTGTTGATTGACCCATTTGGCGCAATTTAGAGATTCAGCTATTTCCATCCAATTAGGATCTACATATAAAAAATTACAACTAAGGATTCCATTATGCTTAGCAAAACTATCAATTTCAGAGATTAATATTTGTGTGAGGTCTATCTCATTAACTCCATCTGCAAAAAGAAAGCGATAACCTTCTATTGGACTTAATGGACTCATTCCAATTAGTTTTGGATAATATTGAAGCCCCATATCTCCAGCTAGTTGAACAAAGGCATTGTCAAAAATAAATTCTCCATAGCTATGAGATTTAAGATAGAGAGGTGCACATGCAATTAAATCATTTTCACTCCACGCAGAGAGAAATAATGGTTGCCATCCATATTTTTTGCTAACACTTTTTGATCTTTCTAATGCATTTAACCAATCCCATTTATAAAAAGGAGTTGAACTTTCTTTTAAGAAATTATTCCAAATAGTTTTAGGAATTTCTTGGATTGTTGCATGCCATTTGATTTTGATATTGTTCATTTCTTTTATACTAATTCTATATTTAGGATAAATTATTTCTAAAATATCTGATAAGTAATTCATTATTACCGAGCTTTTTACTTTCTTTTAGAATCCAGTTATTTTTTTTATTCATAATTGTATTTAAGTTTCTTAATTCAGATGAAACCCAGCAGTAATCCCCTCCTATAACAAGAGGTGTAATGGTGATTTGTAATTCATCTATTAGATCCTCTAAAAGAAAGGCTGAAATAAGATTTGCGCCTCCTAGTAATACAATTTTTGCAATTCCTTTTTGATACAAATCATCAAGAGAATCACGCCAAGTGCTCTTTAAAATTATTTTTTTATCGAATCTATTAGGAAGCATAATTTCATTTTCTTTATCTTGCGATTGGATTAACCATTTTTGAAGAGGTTGTTGAAAAAAAAGCCAATTTTCTGGAAAATCTATTTGATTGCTAGCTATAAGAGCAATTGGCTGTTCTTTCTTTCCTTCTGAAGTTCTTTGCTTTAACAAGCTTTTATTTTTAATGATACAAATTGATTGATGATCTCTCAGCGTTTGCCCTCCCATTAAAATCCCATCTGACCAAGCAAGTGATTCTTCTAAAACTAAACGATCACCAGATTGACCTAATTGTGTTTTCCCTCCCTCTGGATATGCGATACGTCCATCAATACTGGAAGCTAAAACTAACTTAACCCATTTTTTTTTCAATTATCTCAGCAAACCAACCTGATTCTTTGAGTCCTTAGTATCGATCTTAGATTCAGGTACGTTTGCATAAACTTCAGCTGCATTATTTGGACTTTCTTGAAGTTTTATCTTATATAAATTAGCCCCAATAGCATTAATTGGATTAGTTAATTTATCTGAAATGTGTAATGCAATATTTTCAGCTGTAGGTACGCAATTTGCAAAATAAGGAATATCTTTATTTAAAAAGGTATGGTCAAAAGGCTCTACAATTAAATCATTTATTAAACTATTTAATGCTGATAAATCACATATCATTCCTGTTCTAGGATTAATCTTTCCTTTGACAGTTATATCTACTAAGTAATTGTGACCATGTCCATTAGGTCGAGCACATTTTCCGAATATTTTTTCGTTTTCAGTTTGAGGTAGGTCTTCTCTAGCTAAGCGATGAGCAGCTGAAAAGTGTGTTTGAACTGTTAAATAAGCATCCATAGAATTTCCTTGATAATCAGCCCAGAGTTTTAGGTTTTCGTATAGACGAAGAGATTTTAGGGGTAAGTGAGATTTAAGACGCTCCCATATAATACGAACTAAACTTTCAGTTGTGGGAAGACAACCTTCTGGCTTAGAAAGGTCAAACTCTGGCCATGTGTCATTTAAAAAACGAAAGTCAAGTTGACTTGTTACTTCATTTTTTATTGCATGTTTTACATCTGAAAGGTTTAGGACCATACCATATTTATTAAGATCTCCTTCCATGGTTACGATTAACTCGTAATTATGTCCGTGGCCAGGAGCTATTGAGCATGGGCCAAACAAAGCTGAATTATCATCATCAGATAATTCAGGAAGCCTATAAAGGTGGCTTGCGCTAAAGCAGGCTCGCCTTGTAATTACACAGCTTCTGCCCTCTCCGTGAGGGAAATTAGATGTGATCGCTTCCATAAATTTTTCACATCAATACACATCCTAATAACTTTTAGTTACTTCTGTCTTTATGGCCGTTCAATCAACCCTTGAAACTCTTAAAGAAAAGTTAGGTGGTCGAAATCTATTTTTAATAGGAATGATGGGTTCTGGCAAAAGTCAAGCGGGACCAGTTCTAGCAAAAATGATCAATTATGCTTTTGTTGATACTGATGATGTTATAGAAAAAGCTTCTAAGCAATCTATCTCATCTATTTTTGAAAAAGATGGAGAAAAAGTCTTTAGGGATGTTGAAAAAAAAGTTTTAAAAGAAATTAGTCAACATCATTCGCTTGTAATTGCTACGGGAGGTGGTTTAGTTACATTGCCTGAAAACTGGGGTATTCTTCATCAAGGAATAGTTATTTGGTTAGATCTTGATTTAAAACGTTCAATTCAACGATTAGAAAGTGATAAAAAGAAACGCCCCTTACTAATTGGGGATGATTTAGCTGAGAATTTTAGTCAGATTTATGAAAGTAGAAAACCAATATATTCAGAGTCAGATTTGAGAATAGAAATTGAGGATCAATCTCCATATGAGGTCGCAACTATGATCGCTGAACATTTGCCAAGCATCCTTATTGACCCGGAGACTCAAGCCGAACAGCGTACCATTGAATTGTAAAACCTTTTTTGATTTCTAGGTCGCAGGCTGTATCAAGCAAATGTTGCGCAGCTTCTGCTATTGAAGACTTACACTCAAGATCTAATGGTAAAGAATCGAATTTATTTAACCAAGATTGAAGCCATAAAAGAGTTTGTTCTTTATCCAGGAATTGTTCACTTTCGCCAGGAACCAAAACAACATAATTATCCATTTCTCTAATTAACGGATCAGACATGAGACAGAAACTTTTCTTTTTTTTGATTTCTATTTTAATTATTTTTACTTACACAGGTCCAATACTCGCTGACAGTATTCTTGAAATAAAGAATTTTCAATCATCTAAGCTTTCCGAACGCAAATTAATCTGGCCTGATTGGCGACTTCCTTCTGCTATTAAGCGCCCAAGATTGAAAGATGATTTAATTTACCCTGATTGGTTTGAAGGTGTATGGAATGTTACTAGCGAGATAGAAAGTGAGCAGAATCAAGAACCTATTACTCATTCAGCTAAATTTATTCAAAACACCGCTGGTGATTTAGTTGCTGACCGTGAATACAACACTCA
The DNA here is from genome assembly GCF_059772445.1 of Prochlorococcus sp. G4PB17. Classification (NCBI taxonomy): domain Bacteria; kingdom Bacillati; phylum Cyanobacteriota; class Cyanophyceae; order Synechococcales; family Prochlorococcaceae; genus Prochlorococcus; species Prochlorococcus sp. G4PB17. The sequence goes on from NZ_CM186288.1 coordinate 1,538,516, forward strand.
GGCTTATGCTTTGAGCACAAAGACTGGTGGTTTTTTATCAGTAAAGAATGATCCTAAATCTCCTAATCGTCAGTTTGCTAAATTAACGGAAGATAGGTATTTAGAGACAAAAATTATAGGCAGACTTCAAGAGAAAATAGACAATAATATTTTTATTACTGATGAATTAATTTTACAAATTTTACATACTCCAGAATTTAGCCGTGTTAGCCAGGTCGAAACATTAACTGAATTTAAAAAATGCGGATCTAATAAAACTGATGAAATAAATTTGAGTGATTTTAATATTTGCGGAGAACAATTTCAGGCGATTTACAATCAACCTGGGCAAAATTTGATTTCTTTGCCTATTAAAACAGAGAAATCTAAATTAATACTTAGAAAGAGCTATGATTATTAATTTTTTCCAATTGATCTTCAATTGAGTCTCGCCAGTTGAAAAGATTTTTAAGACTTGGATCATTTATGTATAAAGAACAACCTTTGCCTGTAAGATTTTCTCCAGATGAATTTGGAAATTTGAGTAGCGATAAGTGTGATGCTACGCCAATATCAGCAATAGAAAGCTTTTCTCCAATAAGATAGTTTTCTTGATCAATTAAATTTGATAGATACTCTAAATTTGATTTTAGAGATTCCTTCTCTTTCTGGTTTATTAATCCAGATATCTGACTAGTAATCTTTGTAGGAAGATTAAAAAGAAGTTTTTTCATAGAATCCGAAATTTCGTTGGGAAATAAAGAGGAAATCAATTTTGGATTCTTCGTAAGTTCTTCTAAAAAGATAATTTTTATTGATTTTGCCAAAGTTGTATCTGCCCAATTCTCAATTATTTGGGCTTGAGAAGCTTTCTTTTCATCCTCTGGAATTAATTTTGGTTCTATTTCAATTTTCTCTAAGTGTCGTATTATTGAACTTGAGTCATGGATTGTTGTTTCCTTATCAAAAAGCACGGGTAATTTTCTTTGCCCTGTTTTTTGAAAGATATCTATTTGCCCTATGGCTGGAGTTATCTCAACGGTTCTATATTCAAGCTTTTTAGCAGCTAAAGCCATTCTTACTTTTAAACAATAAGGTGAGTGCCTAAATTGATGAAGCTCCAACATTTTATGTTCTTTCAAATGGTTAGCAGAGTAGCTATTAATTCAGTCTTTTGGTGGTGAAAAATGGGTGAGTTTTTTTCTAATGTTTCTAGATATCCCAAATATCTCATCACCATAGTTTTGGGGGTTTTCACTGCTGCACTTTCTCCATTAATTAAAAGAGGTAGTAATCCGATCACAGCGATTGCTCTCGTTGGGGCATTGTTAAGTGGACTTCTGACAATAATTTTCTTATTAAAGGCTATGGCTTTTCCGGTACCAATTACTTAGTTATGGCTAATTCAAGAAGGGTAGAAAAGTTAGCAGCTTTACTTAAAAGAGAAGTTAGTGAACTTTTAGTCCATGGTGTTAGAGATGAAAGAATTCATCAAGCTATGATTACGATTACATCTGTTGAAGTCTCAGGTGACTTGCAACATGCAAAAATTTTTATAAGTCTTTTTGGTGAAGACAAAAAAAAAGCTGAAGTACTATTGGGTTTAGAGGAAGCGAAGGGATTTGTTCGTGCTGAGCTTGCTCGAAGGCTTCAAATGAGAAGATCTCCTGAGCTTGTTTTTAAGATTGATAAAGGAATGACAAAAGGTCCAGCAGTTTTAGATCTTCTCAATTCATTGGAGCTTGAACGAAACAGAAAAGACAAAAGTAAAGACTTATAGATTAATCAAAATTTTTGATGAATAAATCTGATCTTAGAAGACAAGTTGCTGAATTATTTATAGTTCGAGCAAGTGGATTTAATCTTGATTCACAACGTTTATATCCTAACTTAGAGGAATCTAATTCAAGTCTAAAGAGACTTTTAGAAGAAGGTGTTGGCGGAGTTATTTTTCTAGGAGGAACAGTAAAAGAATTAGAAATTCGTTGCAATATCTTAAAAAAATGGTCTGGTAAACGCCTTCTCTTGTGTGCTGATATTGAGGAAGGTGTTGGTCAAAGATTTCATGGAGGAACAAAGTTCATTCCTCCAATGGGTATCGCTCAGATTTATAAAAAAGATCATAATTTAGGAATATCTATTGCTGAGAAAATAGGGTATTTTACAGCTAAAGAAGCAAAAAATATTGGTTTGAATTGGCTATTAGCACCAGTCTGCGATATCAATAACAATTCAAATAATCCGGTTATAAATCTAAGAGCTTGGGGAGAAGAGGCTGAAACAGTAAAAAGTTTAACTTGTGCTTTTCAGAGAGGTGTTTCTAGATCAAAAATACTGACTTGTGCGAAACATTTTCCCGGGCATGGAAATTCCGAAGTTGATTCTCACTTGGATTTGCCAGAAATACATAATGACTTATCTAAATTAGAGAAATTTGAATTGATTCCATTTGAATCTTTAATCAACCAAGGAGTTAATAGTGTCATGATTGGGCATTTACTTTTTCCAAAGATTGATCCTATTTATCCTGCAACACTTTCAAAAAGACTGGTTACTGAATTATTACGTATCAAATTTAAATATGATGGTTTAATCGTCAGCGATGCTTTAGTTATGAATGCAATATCTAATAAATATAGTAGTGGTAAAGCTGCAGTAATGGCTTTCGATGCAGGAATTGATTTGATTATGATGCCAAAAAATATTGGCGAGGCAATTGATTCTCTTACTGATGCTTTTTATTCAGAAAAAATTTCTTTAGAAAAGTTGCATATGTCTAGAGAAAGAAGAAAAAAACAACTTGATTTAATTAGTAATGAAAATGATTTAGTAGAAGAATTGAAGCATGAAGATGTTAAGACTAAATTTTTAGTTGATGCTTATAGATTTAGTAATTCTATAATAAAAAATTCAATTTGCTTAAGAGGAGAAAGTACTATAAAGGCTAAAGTTAATGATATTAATCTCATACAGGTTGACAATTTTGATCAAGCTTCTAACAAGTTTTTCCCTGCATTAAATTTACCTAAGGCAGTAGGCTTTAGAAATTTAATTATACATCCACTAGGCATCAGTCCATGGCAAGATAGTAATAAAAGGTTTTTAGAATTAGGGCGATTTGGTAATAGTAAAATTCTTCTTCAGCTTTTTGTAAGAGGTAAACCATTTATAGGATCAGAATATCATAATGATCATTGGATAGACGCTATAAAAAATTTAGAAATTGAGGAAAGATTATCAGGAATTGTAATATATGGATGTCCATATTTATATGATAAAATAAAGAAAAATATTCATGAATCTATCCCTTTAGCTTATAGTCCTAGTCAAATAGAGGAGGCACAAACTCAAATTTTAAGTCGTATTTTGCAATCAAAAATAGTTCAAAAGGAAGTTGATGAAAAATCAAGTAAAGAATTTACTGATTGAAAATTGTTTAATAGAGAATCTAGTACTTAAGAAAAACCTTATCATTGTTTAAATAATTGCATAGTGATTCTTTAGACTTCCTAGAAAGAAGCATATAGAAATGGCTTTAACCGACAAGAAGATAATTATTACTCGTGCCAAAGAACAGATTTCAGAGGCTCGTAAGATCTTTCGAGAAAATGGAGCTGAGGTATTCGATCTTCCTTCATTAGTGATTGGACCTCCAGATGACTGGGCTCCTTTAGATGATGCCTTAAAGGAAATTGCTACCTTTGACTGGATCATTTTTTCTAGCTCAAATGGTGTTAGAAATGTTGAAGATAGACTGAAAGAAATAGGATTATCTTTATCGAAAATTCCCAAGACTATTCAAATTGCTGCTGTCGGTAGAAAAACAGCTTCTTTGTTATCAGATATTGATGCAAAGATTAGTTTTGTTCCTCCTAGTTTTGTTGCAGATAGCTTGGTTGAATATTTCCCTCAGAATCCAAAAGGTTTAAAACTATTCATTCCGAGAGTACAAACCGGAGGTAGATCAATATTATTTGACTCTTTTAAATTAAAAGGAGCAGAAGTTACTGAAGTAGCTGCTTATGAATCTTCTTGTCCTAAAGATATGCCTCAAAAGACTATAGAGGCTTTGAATACTGGGGAAATAGATATTATTGCTTTTACTAGTGGTAAAACAGTAAAAAATACTGTCAGCTTATTTAAAAAATACTTTGGTGAAAATTGGTTGACATTAATCGAAAGGATTAAACTTGTTTCGATTGGACCCCAAACAACTATTAGCTGTAAAAACCATATTAGAAAACCTGATAAAGAGGCTTATCCACATGATCTAGATGGATTATTAAAAGCTTGTTTGGAATTACAATTTAATTAAATTTATGCAGATTTTTCGACAAGATCTTTAAAACCATCAAGATTTTTTTGTAATTCTTTTGTGACCATTCCTCCAAGAATATTTTCTTTCATTAGATTTGCTAAAACTTGAGGTAATTCATAAGATATTTTTAATTTAACCACAGTTTTAGTGCTCTCTTCATTGTAAAAGCGTACTGAACCCTTGGTAAGTAAACCACCAACTGATTTCCATTCCAATTTCTCTGCTTCTACTCTCTCAGTGATTTGAGCTTTCCATTTAAAACGAAAGCCATTAGCTGCAAGTGTCCATTCTGTTAAATCAGGAAGTGTCGAGGTTTTTTCATCGACTGTCTTAACCGATTCAATCCAAGTCATCCACAAAGGCATCGAATCTAAATCACTCCAAAACTTCCAGACAAGTTCAACTGGAGCATGAATTTCACTTATCACTGTGTGATCAAGCCACTTTCCCATTTCTCAAGCAACCGAAGAATTTTTTGCTAGTGAAACAGACTTTGAGAGCATTGCTGAAGCAGCAAGATGACCACTCATTGTTGCTCCTTCCATAGAGTCAATGTAATCCTGTTTTGTGTAACTGCCTGCTAAGAAGAAATTACTAAAAGAGGTTTTTTGATCTGGTCTATATGGTTCCATTCCAGGTGCCTCTCTGTAGAGAGAATGAGAAACTTTGACCACATTGCTCCATAAAAGCTGCAAGCCTTTGGAAGAAGGGAAAAGTGTCCTTACCTGTAGATCAGTATGTTTTACAATTTCATCTGAGGGCTTGGTAATCCAGGGATCTCCAGGCGTTAAAACACATTGAAGTAGTGAGCCCTGACCATCTTTTTTATAGTCTTCTGGGCTTGATAAGGCTAAATCAGCAAAACAACTAAAATCAGCATCGGCTGTGTATAGCAAATTGTCTAAACCAGATGGACTTTTTAGATTAATTTGAGCTTTTTTATTATTAATCTCTGTTACCCAGCCATCGTATCTAAGTTGTACCGTTGCGACTGGTACAGCATCAAGATTGAAAAGTGAGTCAAACTCTTTAAAACGTCTCCATGATCTAGGAATTATTCTTTTAATACCAGATACATCGCAAGCAGCTAAATATTTGTCTGCTTTAATTTTTTGTTCACCATCTGGAGTTTGAAGAGTTAATCCAGTCACGCATGGTTGGTCGGAATCCTCTGAATGAATTTCTTTAACAATATTCTCTAAGTGAAGTTTTCCACCTCTTTGTTCAATGTAATTGAGTATTGGCTTCGTGAGCCATTTGTGTGGTGAGCCCTTCAATAGGTTGAGCTTGGATGCCTCTGTTTTTGAAGCGAACATCATAAAGATGGTAAGCATGCATCTGGCTGAAATAGCTTCGCAATCAATGAATCCCAGAGCATATGCAATGGGATTCCACATCCTTTCTATACTATTTAGGCTTCCTCCATGATTTAAGAACCATTGTTTAAAGCTTATGGAATCAAGTGAGCGTATTGTTTTCATCGCCCCCTCATAGTCAATAAGCCCTCTCACAATTGGACTTGTCCCAAGAGCAAGAGCATTCCTTAGTTTGTCAATCCAATTTAATTGAGGTGTAGTGAAGAAGGCTTTTAAACCGTTGAAAGGAGCTCCTGCAAAAAATCGAAAATCAAGTGACTTGATGTCACCGCCCTTGTTAACAAAAAGGTGAGTGTGGTCTTTTGGTAAAAGATTTTCAAATGCCCCTACTTTTCTCATTAAGGCAAACAGATTGGCATAGTTGAAAAAGAACACATGCAAGCCCATCTCTATATGATTGCCATCGGAATCTTCCCAGCTTCCAACTTTACCTCCAATAAATGGTTTTGCCTCATATAGGTCGACCTCATGTCCTTCATCAACAAGGTCAACTGCAGCAGTCAATCCTGCTAAACCTGCACCTATTATTGCGATTTTCACTCGTTTAATTAGATGGATACACTAACTCTATGAATAAAAACTCGTTTTTGGCACTTTTAAAATCGAATATAATTAATAGAGTGTTATTAAAGTTCAGAAAAACAATGAGTGAATCAAACGCACCGCCCGAAACTCATAAAGCTCAAGGTGGCAAGGGAGTACTTATCACAACTCCTGCATTAGATCAGTTAGCTAGACTTTGCAAAGAACAAGGTTCAGGGAAACTATTGAGAGTTGGAGTGCGTTCAGGAGGATGCAGTGGTATGAGTTACACAATGGATTTTGTGTCCGCTGATGAGATTCAAAAAGATGATGAAGTTTATGAATATTCAGTAGGTGGCAGCTCTTTTAAAGTGATTTGTGATCCCAAGAGTCTTTTGTATATATATGGTATGCAGTTAGATTTCAGTACAGATTTAATTGGTGGAGGCTTTAACTTTACTAATCCTAATGCATCACAAACTTGTGGCTGTGGAAGTTCCTTTGCAGTTTAACTTTAACTAAAAGAATATAAAAATTAACAATGGATCAATCAGAGGAAAGTCTTTTTGAAGAGGCTCTAAATCGCTATAAAGCTGGTTCACCAGCAGATGAATTGATTGAAGATTTTCAGAAAATAACTTCTACTACTCCAAATAATGCTGCTGCATGGACATGCTTGTCTTGGCTGCAGTTGTTATGTGATTCGCCTCAGGAAGCCTTGCGGTCTGCGCGATATGCCGTGAAACTTAACGGTCAAGATCCACAGTCAAGAATAAATTTAAGTCTTGCCTTGTTAGAGACTAATTCTAAAGGAGTTAGAGATCATATTGATTATGTGAAAAGGGCTATGTTCGTTCTTCCTGAATTAGAAAAAGAATTAAAAGAATCATTTGAAGATGGTCTCTCACGGAAACCTAATTGGAAAACATTACTTAAAATCAAAAATTGGTTAGATCTTTGATTTCTAATTAGATCTCATCAAATAATTTTTAAGATAATATTGCTTTAAAAGCGTCATTAATTGTGGGGAAACTGAATTTAAATTTGAGTTTTTTCAATCTTTGAGGTTTGACATTTTGTCCCTCTAAGACGACACGAGCGCCATCTCCTAAAATTAACTTCAATATTGGCCCTGGTACTGCTAGAAGACTTGGTCTGCCAAGTGCTTGACCAAGTGAATTAGAGAATTCATTCATTCGTACAGGATTTGGTGCAACCCCATTGACAACCCCAGACCAAGCAGAATTCTTTACACTTTCGTTAATAAGATTACAAAGATCTGTTCTGTGTATCCAGCTCATCCATTGTTTTCCATCTCCTATAGGACCTCCAAGACCTGCTCTAAAAATTGGAAGCATTTTTCCTAGTGCTCCGCCATCTTTGGCTAATACGATGCCAATTCTTACAATTAGAAGGCGAGTCGCTCTTGGTTTGCTTTTGGCACTAGATTCCCATTCTTTACAGAGATTTGCTAGAAAATCGTTACCTTGAATATTGTCTTCATTGAATTCAGTTTGAGGATTTGAGCCATAAAAACCAATTGCCGATGCATTAATAAGCACTTTGGGGGGTTTTCTAAGATTTCGAAGGTTTTTAATCAGATTCTTTGTTGTCTCTATGCGACTATTAGTAATTTGTTTACAGTGATCGGTTGTCCATCTTTTTTCAGCAATAGGTTCGCCAGCGAGATTGATCACCCCTTCGCAGCTTTTAAGGCAAGTTTGAATTTCTTCTTGATCCCAAGACGAAGACTCCGCTGGATTCATTTGTATGACATTGATGCTTTGGTCATTAGCTATGGCTTTTAGCTTCGCTTTGGATTGTCTAGATATGACTGTGAGGTTGTGTCCTTCTCTACTTAGTAAAGGAATTAATTCTCTTCCGATAAAACCAGTGCATCCAGTAAGTAGTAATTTCATGATTTCTCTAATTAGATTTGATCAGCTTAGAGGGATTTTGATTAACTGATGGTCTTAGTCAATCAAGAATATTTTGGTTGTAGAATCTTTATTACCTAATGATATGATTTTTACTACTTTGTATTTACTGCTAATGTTTTCTTAAATCTTTGAATTAAGCCATTAGCCGTTTTTTATTAATTATTTAAAATGTCTGAACAAACCGAAAAAGTTGATGATTCGAAATTACCTCAAAAGATTATTAAGAAATTAAGAAAAGGAGACCTAGTAAAAGTTGACCGTGAACAATATATAAATAGTTTAGAATCTAAAGCAAGCGATAAAAATTTACCTGAATATATTTTTCAAGGTCCAGCAGAAGTTTTACTAATTAAAGGTGATTACTGTCAAGTCAGATGGAGAAGACCAGTTCCAGATGTTTGGATATCGTTAGATCACTTGATTTCATATTAGTCAATTAATTATAGATTTTATTTATAATATAAGCCATTCTTTTTTATTAGATTGTAAAAGTTTTCTTTTTCTCCTTGCTGCTGATATCATTGACCTGCCATCATGTAGATAATTATCCACATATCCCATTGTATAACGTTCTAATTCATTAAGCCCATCATCAACTTGAGAGAAGCAATGATAAAGATCTAAACTAAAATCTCTTAAAATAGAAGGGGTCACTATAGAAGAATAGATTTTCTTCACTTTTTTAATTTTATTTTTACTTTTTTCAAGATATGAGCAGAAAGAATCCATGAGAAATTCATCATAAGGATCGCCTGATAAGTCTTTAATTTTGGATGATAAGGGATTTATTATTTCTCCAAGTAATTTATCAATAGGTAGATATATAATTTGAAACCAATCTTTTATATCTTCGGATTTAGAATAATGATTAGTTTCTTTTTTATAAGTATCTTGCTTATATTTTTTAGGAATATTGAATGGATTTAAATCTTTGTGTTTTTTCTTTAATATTTCCCAAGCTGCGTTTATTTCTAGAATTACTTTTGCATCTCCTCCTTTATCTGGATGATGTATTTTAACAAGTTCTATATATGCTTTTTTAATATCCTCTAAGTTTGCAGTGGGCTTAACTTTTAATATTTGATATGGATCATTACTCATGGTTTAGAGATTATTTTTTTAGAGATACTCATTACCTTTAACTAGGTTTGTAGGGATAGAAGTAAACATAGTTGTTGAAAGATATCTTTCACCAAAGCTTGGCAAAATTACAACTAAGCGCTTTTTGTGAAATTCAGATTGGCTGCCGATTTTTAGTGCTGCCGCTACTGCAGCTCCACTGCTTACACCACTTAGTAATCCTTCTACTTTTGCAAGTTTTCTTCCTATTGCCATTGCCTCCTCATCTTTGATTTTTACTACTTCATCAATTTGACTCATATCTAACACATTAGGTATAAAACCAGCACCGATACCTTGAATAGCATGGGATCCTGGATTGCCTCCTGAGAGAACAGAACTAGATGAAGGCTCAACTGCAAAAATCTTAATATTTGGATTTTTTCGTTTTAAAAATCTGGCACAACCTGTAATTGTTCCTCCCGTTCCTACTCCAGCAACTAATCCATCAAGTTTTCCTTCGCAATCTTCCCATATCTCTTCAGCGGTAGTTTTTTCATGAATTTCAGGATTAGATAAGTTATCAAATTGCTGAAGCAAATACGAATTAGGTATTGAAGCCACTAATTCTTTAGCTAGTTTGATAGCACCTTGGATCCCTTCCTTGCCAGGAGTTAATTGAAGCTCTGCTCCAAATGCTCTTAACATTGAGCGTCTCTCAGTACTCATCGTGTCAGGCATTGTAAGGATGAGTCGGTATCCTTTTGATGCAGCCACCATGGCCAATGCGATGCCTGTGTTACCGCTAGTTGGCTCTATAAGAACAGTCTGTCCAGCTTTAATTGTGCCTTCTTTTTCAGCCGATTTCACCATTGCGCCAGCTATGCGATCTTTGACAGATGCAGTAGGGTTGAAACTTTCTAATTTAGCAATGATTTCTGCCTTGCAATTAGATTCATTTGGTAATCGATTTAGTTTGACCAGAGGTGTTTGGCCAACTAAAGCAGTTATATCATTAGCAATTGGCATGATCTTATTTTACAAACCATAATCTGTGTCGAGGCAAAAGTTATTTAGTAATTCAATTCTTTTTTCATAATGCTTGCACATTTGTTTTGCAAAAGCTTTATTGATCTTTTAGAGATATAAATAGATGGAATAATTTTTTGATATTGACTGAGAGCATTTCCCAAAACATTAAACCTCCAATCCTGTGGATTTTTCTTTTTTGGACCATAGCTTGTGGAATTGCATTTGTCTCTCTTGGGAATTTGCCTTTAAGAGATTTTGATGAAGCAACAGTGGCAAGAGTTGCTTTGGAATTGAACCAAAAAAGTGGACTAGATAGATTGTTACCCTCCATCTGGGATAAACCATATCTAAATAAACCTCCTGGTTTGCATTGGATAATATCTTTTGCTATTGGAATTAGGGCTGATTTTCAAAATAATTTTGATTTATTGCCCTCTGAATTTTGTATAAGATTTTTTCCAGCACTCTTATCTACTTTTGTTGTTCCATTGGGTGGATTGATTCAGTGGAATTTGCGCCCTAAAGATCGAATAGCTTGCATTACTACTTCAGCAATTTTATTGACTTTATTACCTATCATTAGGTATGGAAGAATGGCAATGCTTGATGGGACTCAGCTCAGTGCTATTGCACTTTTGTGGTTTTGCTTATCATCAATAAAAACGAATAGGTCAACTAAATATAATTTTTTAGGAGCAGGATTTACATGTAGTTTCATACTTTTACTTAAAGCTCCTGTCCTTATTCCTGCTTTATTTGCGTGTTTATTACCTTTAATTTGGGAAAACATATCAAAAAAAATTATAAATAATCTCTCATGGATATGGTTCATTTACGGGTTAATCCCTGGTTTTGCTTGGCATTTATGGAATCTATTATCATACGGTAAAGGTGCCTTATGGTTGTGGTGGGGAGATGGAGCAGGGAGAGTTCTATTTGAGAAAGGTTCTGGTAGTGAGCTTGGTGTTCTTGTCCCAATAATTGAAATATTTGAAGGGGGTTGGCCTTGGATTCTTGTATGGCCAATTGGTTTTTTATGGGCATGCTCTAGTCTCAATACTCGATGGGGGATTTGGGCTTTAACTACGCAGTTAGTTATTGCAGGAAGTATTTTCCCTCTAAAAATGCAATTGCCCTGGTATATTCATCCATTTTGGTTACCTTTTGCTTTATTGTGTGGCCCTCCAGTATCTTGGTTAATTCAAAGGCAAGACAGTAAGTATCAATTTTTGAAAACAATATTAAGAAAAATACCTTATATTATGTCTTTACTTGGATTATGTATATTTACATTTTCTTTGCTGGTCAAATTAAACTTTTTCAATTGGGGTGAGGGCGACTTCAATATAATTTTTTGGATAAGTGCAAGTTGGTTTATTGGAGGAATTTTATTAGCAAATTCTAGAAGGAATATAAGAAAAGCTGGTTTTATTGGAATAATTTTAGGAAGCACAATTGGTTTATTTTTATTTGTTAGATCTGACTTTTGGTTATGGGAAATAAATGAAAATTGGGATGTAAGACCTGTAGCTGAATTTATATCTAAGTTCCCTGATGAAAATATTTATATTAGAAATAGCTTTGAGCGGCCTAGTTTGAATTGGTACGCGCAAAAACAAATCAAAAGTTTAGACGATAAGAATCAAATGAAATGCATTGCGATTAAGGAAACTAATGATTGGGATCTTTATACATGTAATGATTAAATTAAATTAAATTTTATTATTAACATATTCTTCACTTATTCTGCTTTGGTTTGTAAGAATCAAATAACTATTGAATTTTCTAAAGTGTATTCTATTGAGCTTACTATTAAATTAAGTCCCTTACCTTTAATAGTACAGAGAAAAGAGCATGAAACTGCTCAAAGGCTTTATAATGAAGTCAAAGATACTATCCAAAATGGTAATCAAAAGGTAATAGAATTGACTTGTGAAAAAGTTGAAGATAAAAAAATTACTGTTCTTACTAGTGAAATTATAGCCGTACAAATTTATGAAAAAGCAAGTAGCAGTGGTAGTAGTAAGCGTCCAGGATTTTCATTTGAGAATTAAGATTAAGTAGGAGTGGTTCAATTTTGAAATCATCTGTATTTGCCGATTTGGAATTTGAAAATGTCTCTTTTTCATGGCCCAATGGAGACAAAGTTATTAATCAATGCTCTTTTTTAATTAGAAAACCTGGGTTATGGATGTTAGTTGGTGAAAATGGAAGTGGCAAAAGCACCTTGTTTAGTTTAATAAGTGGTGTCATTCGTCCAGAAAGTGGAAAAATTTTCTGTTCTTTTAAGCCATCTTTGGTTTATCAAAATCCAGATCATCAATTGCTCATGCCCACTTGTAAAAGTGAGTTAATGCTAAGCGTCCCTAAAACTATTCCTAATAGTGAGTTATTAAATTTGATTCAATCTGCTCTTGAAAAAGTTGATTTAGGGGAAATGTTGGATAGGCCTATACATACTTTAAGTGGTGGTCAAAAGCAGCGATTAGCTATTGCTGGTGCAATTGTCAGTAATGCAAATTTGCTTTTGTTAGATGAACCAACAGCTTTATTAGACCCTCAAAGTCAAAATTCAGTTTTAAAACTTGTCAAGAAATTGACAAGTTCCTCCGCTGATCCAATTACTGCAGTGTGGGTTACTCATCGATTGGAAGAATTATTTTTGTGTGATGGTGCTGCGATACTTAAAAGTGGCAGTATTAGTAAGTGGAAGACAGGTTCAAAAGTGTTCCAAGAATTAAAATCACTTGCCCTTAGGTAGCGGACAAGGGTAAATTCTTATTGTTGTAATCCTCGGTAGCTCAGCGGTAGAGCGATCGGCTGTTAACCGATTGGTCGCAGGTTCGAATCCCGCCCGGGGAGTTTAAAAAACTTGCATAAAAAATTTTTTACGAAATTTTTTATGCAAGTTTTTAGAGATCCTTAACAGTAGCCCCCCCGAATTGGAAGACTTTCTAAAGACAGTGAAACTTTTTTTGGCCTTTTATTTGATAAAAAATCAGTGATAGCAGTTTATCTTAACGTTTAGAGTATGGAGAACCCAGTTTTTCGAATTCTGCAATAAAAACAAAATTTTGAGAGAATCATACAAATCTTTAGTAATCGCATTTGCGATTGCTTTTTTTAACTTGGGCAATTATTAATGAAGCCTTGCATTTTACTTATTGAAGACGACCTGGACATGAGAGAACTGGTTGCAGGGCACCTCGAACATACTGGTTTTGATGTCCAAAAAGCTGAGGATGGCATTAAAGGGCAAGCTCTTGCTTTGCAATATGCTCCTGATCTAATTCTTCTTGATTTAATGCTTCCTAAGGTTGACGGCCTTACACTTTGTCAAAGGTTAAGAAGAGATGAGAGAACAGCGGGCATTCCAATTCTTATGATTACTGCTTTAGGTGGTCTTAAGGACAAAGTAACAGGTTTTAATTCTGGAGCTGATGATTACATAACAAAACCTTTTGATCTAGAAGAATTACAAGTTAGGATCAAAGCTTTGTTGAGAAGAACAAATCGAGCGCCATTAGGAAGTAGTAACCAACAAGAAATACTTAACTATGGGCCGCTTACGCTTGTTCCTGAAAGATTTGAGGCTATATGGTTTGAATCCCCAGTTCGATTGACTCACTTAGAATTTGAATTACTTCACTGTTTAATGCAAAGGCACGGCCAGACAGTTGCACCTTCACTAATTTTAAAGGAAGTTTGGGGGTATGAACCTGATGATGATATTGAAACAATCCGAGTCCATGTAAGACATTTGCGAACCAAGTTAGAGCCTGATCCTCGCAAACCAAGATTTATCAAAACAGTTTATGGTGCAGGATATTGTTTGGAATTACCAGCTGGAGATAAAATAAATGAAATCCAACCGTTGATAATCCAAGCTAGAGAAGCAAGATCATTAAAAAATAATACTGATGAGAGGGTTACTGTTTAAGTATTAAAGTTCATTTCCAATAAAGTTAATTCCCAAGCAAGTCTTGGCTGTACATAGGTTAATAATTGCCTTCTCAAATCTTCAAGTTTTCTAACCATAATGGAATCATTTTCTTTTTCCCAGATTTTATATTGTTGAAAATTTATTAACCATAATTGTTGCTCTATGTCGAGTTCATCAGTTATTTCTTTTGCCAGTTTTAGCACGTCAATGTGATTAGATAATTTGATTTCTAGCTTTTTTCGTAAATCACATGTGATGTCTAACCAATTTTGAAGATTAGTTAGATATCGCCCTGGAGATCCATATGAAAAAGCTATAAGCTCTCTAATTTTTTCACTAGATAAATCTTTTACTTCTTGAGGAACATTTAAATTTTTAATGATATTATTTACTTGATTATCATTTAATCGAACAAATGGAACTATTTGACATCTAGATCGAATAGTTGATAATAGTTTTTCTGGTCTTTGAGTTATTAGAATAAACAACCCTGTGTTTGGCTCTTCCAAAGTTTTTAATAATGAATTAGAAGCAGATTCGTTCATTTTTTCAGCATCTTCAATTACCACTATGCTTCGTTCTGACTCCAATGGTTTCTTTCCCAAAAACTCTATTATTTCTTTGATTTGGTATAGCCTTATTTGAGGTGGTGATTTTATTCTTAAATTTTCTGAATTAGCTTTTTTTTGAGAAATACTTTTACCTTGAATCATGTAAGAAGGTTCTATCCATAAAAGGTCAGGATGATTATTACTTTCTATTTTTCTCTTTGTATTTTTTTTAATAATTTTATAATTAAGAATAGCATTTATAAAAACTTTTGCAGTTGTCTTTCTGCCAACACCCTCGGGCCCTGAGAATAAATATGCAGGAGAAATATGTTTTTTAGAAATAACAGATTTTAAAATTTCAATTGCTAAATCTTGCCCATATATATTTTTAAAATCATCCATTTTATTTATTCATTAATAACTTTTTTATCTCGTATTTTATATCTGTGAAGATTTCTTCTTTAGATCTTAAAGCAGATATTTTTTTCCATTTAATATCTTCGGATAATTTCTTAAAGCCCAGAGAAACATTTAATAAAAAGTCCCTACCTTCTTTTTCAATTCGATCGTCTGCTCTACTCATTCTTCTGTTGATACTTTCGTGAACTGGTATGTCTAAAAGAAATGTAATGTCTGGAGAAATACCCTGCGTGGCAATAGTCTCGAGATCTTTAATTAAATTGATATTCAAATGTCTTCCATAACCTTGATAAGCAAGTGTGGATCCACAAAATCTATCGCTTATAACCCAATCACCATTATTTAACGATGGGCGAATAATTTCATTGACATGTTGTGCCCTATCAGCAGCATAAAGTAAAAGCTCAGTAATTGAATCTGGACTTGTTTCTATAGATGTATCTAGTAGAAGCGATCTTATAGATTTTCCTAATTCAGTACCCCCTGGTTCTCGAGTAATAACCAATTGATTTTTGTTAGGTATTAGATCAGTGTTATTAAGCCATTTTTCTATTTGATTGATTTGAGTGGTTTTCCCAGAGCCATCTATCCCTTCAAAAACAATAAACTTTCCTTTCATTGTGACTTCAAAGATAAAGCATTAACAACAACACTTATTGAGCTCATAGCCATAAGTAAAGCCGCCAAAGGAGGGGATAGTAATAAACCTGAAGAAGGTAAAAGTAATCCTGCTGCAATAGGTAAAGCAATTAAGTTGTATCCAAAAGCCCATGCAAGGTTTTGTCTGATTTTGAACATTGCTCGTTTGGAAAGTTGTAATGCATTTGGTAGTGCTTCTAGGTTTTCTCCGAGTAACACAAGATCAGCTGAATCCTGAGCTATTTGAGTTCCTGTCCCTATCGCTACACCCAAGTCAGCAGCTGCAAGGGCTGGGGCATCATTTATTCCATCTCCTATCATCGCGACTAAACCATTATTTTTTAATAAATTCAACTTTTTTAGCTTGTCTGCAGGCAATAGTTGCCATTCAATATGTTGTGAATTAAAACCTAGTTTTTCTCCTAAAGCTCTCACTGCTGAATCTCTATCACCACTAAACAAACTCAAAGAAAAACCTCTTGAGCGTAATTGATTAATTGAAAGAAAAGCATCTTTTCGGAGTTGATCATCAATCATGAAAAAACCTAATAATTTGCTCTCTAAAGCAACGGCAACTATCGACTGTGCTTTTCTTTTTGAAAGTTGATAATTTTGTTCAATCAATTCATTCCATGTGACTCCTTCACTTTTTAACCATTCGGGAGTACCAACTCTGATTAACCCTTCTAAACCATTTATTTTGCCGGCTAATCCTTTTCCTGCAAATGTAGTAGAAGATGATACTTGCTCAAGTTTAATTTCTTTTTTGAGTGCTTCTTGAATAATTGCTTGGGCAAGAGGATGCCGACTATCTTGTTCTATACTTCCTGCCAATCTGAGCATCTCATCTTTTGATGATTCTTCGTTTTCCCAAGAGCCCACAACTAACGGTCTTCCAATTGTGAGTGTTCCTGTTTTATCAAAAATGATTTGACTGACTTTTGATGCCATTTCTATGACATCCCCCCCCTTGAATAACCACCCTCTTTTTGCAGCTTCCCCTGAGGCAACTGTTATCACTGTTGGGGTGGCAAGTCCTAGAGCACATGGACAGGCAACAACTAATACAGCTATTGATAATTGAAATGAAAGCCCAATTGGTGTTTGAGTTGTATTAATTAAATGATCATGCAATTGATGGCTTTGCATAAAACCCGTATTAGAAATTTCTAACACCTCTGGCCATATTTTTGTGCCAATTCTCCACCAAAAAAGAAAAGTAATTATTGCAAGAGTTGTTACTCCATAGCAAAAGATTCCGGCAACTTTGTCTGCCAATCCTTGAATTGGGGCTTTTCTGGCTTGAGCTTCTTCAACTAAGCTTATGATTTTGGCTATTGCTGTATCAGAACCTATTCTCTGTACTTCTAAAGTAATTGTTGATTCTAAATTTAGGCTTCCAGAGGGAAGTTCGACGCCTGGGGATGCTTCTAGTGGTAATGATTCACCAGTTAAACTTGATACATCAATAGCTGAATTACCCTTTACAACTAAACCATCAACCGGGATTCTATCTCCAGCTAACAATTGAATCTTTTCTCCTGGCTTTAATGCACCTATTCTGATTTCACGAGTCTCGTTGTTTTCTAATACTAGTTTTGCTGTCTCGGGTTGTAATTTTGCTAATTCTTTTAATGCAGTCCCTGTTTTGACTTTGGCTCGTTCCTCTAGAAAACGACCCAATAAAACAAATCCAAGTAGCATTACCGGTTCATTAAAAAAACATGGCCAACCAACTGTTGGCCAAATCAATGCAATTATGCTTGCGAAGTAAGCACTCAGTACACCAAGGCTGACTAAAGTATCCATTGTCGGAGCGAAAATGATCGCTGATTTTATTCCTGTTTTTAGGATTGATCTACCTGGACCAACTAAAGCAAATGTTGCGAGTGAAGCATGAAAAGGTAATGAACCAATAAGTGGGATAGATATTTGTTGACCCTCTATCAAATGACCCATCCCAGATAAAATAAGTAATGAAGTCGCGATTATTAGTTGTCGCCATTTCATCCATAAATTTTGATTTTCGTTTTGTTCTAATTCGAAATCTTTAGAAATTGTTTGATAATCTCTTTCCTTTGTAGGAAAACCTTTTGAGCTAAGAGTTTTTATTAAATCAGTTATAGGCTTATTTGGTTCTTCAATTTCTATAAAGGCTGTTTGGGTGACTAAGTTAACGCTTGCATTAACTACATTTGGATAGTTTTTAAGAATTTTTTCAACTGCCTGTACACAACTGCCGCACTTCATTCCATCTATGTCAAGCAGAATTGAATTATTGCTTTGGGCAATTTTTTTGTTGCTCAAGGGGGTATGAATCCTGACACTTATTCTAAATTTAATTAATAAAAAGGATGTTGCATTTAATTAATACTTTATTAATACATAAAATTATTTTCATTATTTCGATCCGTTTTCTATTTCCAGGCAGGATAGAATGATATTTACAGATATCTCTCCATCGTGCCTAGAAGTCAAAACAAAGACAATTTTCTTGATAAGGCCTTCACGAAGATGGCTGAAGGAATAGTTAAAGTTATGCCTATAGCCTCAAAAGAGAAAGAAGCCTATCTTTATTACCGCAAAGGTTTAGCAGCTCAAAATGATGGAGATTACTCCGAGGCCCTTGAATATTATGAAGAGAGTTTAAAACTTGAAGATAATCAAGTCGATAGAGGTGAGACATTGAAAAATATGGCAATAATATATATGAGTAATGGAGATGAAGATAGGGCACTAAATACATATAAAAAAGCTTTAGGACAAAATCCAAAGCAGCCATCTTGTTTGAAAAACATGGGATTAATTTATGAAAAAAGAGGAAGAATGGCTCAAAGAAATGGAAATCAAGATGAAGGGGATATCTGGTTTGACCAAGCAGCTGAGGTATGGAGTAAAGCTGTTCGTTTATATCCAGGTGGATATTTAGATATAGAGAATTGGCTCAAAACAACAGGGAGAGGTAATGTAGATGTATATTTATAGATCATGAAATTATTTACTAAATATTACTCATAGCCTGGATTAAAGCTTGATTTATATTTGAAGCATTAAGTATTTCTAATTTCTGATTTGTTTCGAATTTACCTGTATCAAATCCATCTGGAATAATTAATTTTTTATATCCAAGTCGAACAACTTCATTAATTCTTTGTTGCATTTGCCTAACCAATCTTAATTGACCTGCCAAACCTATTTCACCTATAAAAACGATACCTTCGTCGAGTTCAATATTTTTAAAGCTAGAAACTATTGCAGCTGCTATTCCAAGATCAGCGCCTGGTTCTTCGACTTCTAATCCACCAGCCACAGCTAGATAACAATCATATCTTGACAGTGATAGATTCATATTTTTTTCTAGAACTGCCAAGATTTGATGAAGTCTGTTGATCTCAACACCAGTCGTAGTTCTTCTTGGACTTGCATAACTGGTGGGATTCAAAAGTGCTTGTATATCGATGGCTAATGGTCTTGTTCCCTCACAGGTCACAATAGTTGAAATGCCCGGTGCAGAAGTTTTACTCAAAAATAATTCGCTTGGATTGGATACCTCTGATAATCCATCTGCTTGCATTTCAAAGACACCAAGTTCACAAGTGGCCCCAAATCGATTTTTGACACCTCTGAGTAGTCGGTGAGAGGCAAATCGATCTCCCTCAAAAGTGAGTACTGCATCGACAAGATGCTCAAGAACTTTTGGTCCGGCTAACATTCCATCCTTAGTTACGTGCCCTATGATCAATAGAGATATGTTTTCCCGTTTAGCTATTTGCTGTAAAGCTGCGGAGCATTCTCTAACTTGCGCTACCGAGCCAGGCGAACTTGATAAATTTTGATCATGCAATGCTTGAATGCTATCAATTACGGCAACTGAAGGTTTCAAATAATCAAGTTCTTTTAGGACTAGCTCAAGGTCAGTTTCTGCAAGTAAATGTAGATTGGATTCAGAGTCTTCAATTCGATTCCATCTTAGTTTTACTTGCTCAGCTGACTCTTCAGCCGCTATGTAAAGTACCGATCTTTCATGAGCCATTGCTGTAGCACTTTGCAAAATAAGAGTGCTTTTCCCAATACCAGGGTCTCCGCCAATTAAAACTAGTGATCCTGGAACTAAACCTCCTCCTAACACTCTGTCTAACTCCTCATAACCGCTTGGAATGCGTTCTATTATTTGTTTCTTTGTCTGGCTTATTAACTCTGAACGATAAGGAGATTTTTCCTTGGGTGAATTAATCTTTTTGTAACTAGATTTATCTGATTTTTGATTGATTTTTTCTTCTATGATCGAATTCCATTCTCCACAATTGTTGCAGCGGCCAAAGAATTGCCTGGTTTGAGCACCGCAACTTTGACAGACATAAATAGAGACAGAACGAGACACTTAGTTGTAAAAAGGAAGTTGGCTGTAGTTGAATAAAGATAGTGATCTTTAATTGTTGGTGAAACATCACTTAAGATCTTGTCGCAGCCGCCAAAGCTAACGAACAAATGACGGCCACTAGTCCCTCAAAGGAAACCATCCTCGTAGCTGATGATGAGGCAAGTATTAGGAGGATCCTAGAAACTCGCCTATCTATGATTGGCTATCAGGTAGTTACAGCTTGTGATGGAAATGAGGCACTTGATCTCTTCAGAAATTGTGAACCTGATTTGGTTGTCCTTGATGTCATGATGCCAAAATTGGATGGATATGGAGTTTGCCAGGAACTAAGAAAGGAATCAGATGTCCCAATAGTTATGCTGACGGCTTTGGGAGATGTTGCAGACAGAATTACAGGGTTAGAACTTGGTGCTGATGATTATGTTGTAAAGCCATTTAGCCCAAAAGAATTGGAAGCTAGGATTAGATGTGTTTTAAGAAGAGTAGAAAAAGAGCAAATAGCTGGATTACCTAATTCAGGTGTCATTGCTGTAATGAATTTAAAGATTGATACAAACAAACGTCAGGTTTATAGAAATGATGAGCGAATTAGATTGACTGGTATGGAATTCAGTCTTTTAGAATTGCTGGTTAGTCGTTCAGGAGAACCTTTCAGTAGAGGTGAAATTCTAAAAGAAGTTTGGGGCTATACACCTGAAAGACATGTTGATACAAGAGTGGTGGATGTTCATATTTCTAGACTTAGATCAAAGCTTGAGGATGATCCAGCAAATCCAGAACTAATCCTTACAGCCAGAGGAACAGGTTATCTTTTTCAGAGAATTGTTGACTCTATGATTCCTGAAGGGTCATAAATCAGTGGAAAAAAATCACTTAAGTAATAAAACAAATCGTTCTAAAGCAATTAGACGATTAGTGATTTGGTATCGTCGAAACTCAGCGGTCACAAGTCTTGTTGATACAGCAACAAGCTCAGCTACTGCAGCAAGTAATGTTGCAGGAACAGTAGTGTCTAATGCAGGTTCTGTTGTGACGAATGCGGGATCAATAGCTAGGAGCACATTAGAACCATTTGTATTTGATCCTTTGAGAAGATTGCAAGGTGGAGAGAGTATTGAGGACAAAAATGGCATTCAAGATTCTGAAAGACTATGGGTAGCTGTTGATGGAATGGGTGGGGATTTTGCACCCGGAGCAATTCTTGATGGTTGTTTGAAATCTTTATCTTTCCTTCCATTGAAAATTAAATTTGTAGGTGAAATTGATCAAGTAGAAAAAGCTGCGATTGAATTTGGCTTAGAAGAATCTTTAGCTAAAGCGATACAGGATGGAAATTTTGAATTAATACCTAGTGGTCTTTCAGTTGGTATGGATGAAGAAGCAACTGCGGTTCGTAAAAAAAAGGATGCAAGTATAAATATTGCAATGAAATTGGTTAAAGAAGGAAAAGCCCTGGGGGTTTATTCGGCAGGCAACTCAGGAGCGATGATGGCCTCAGCGATTTTTAAGTTGGGACGTCTAAAAGGGATTGATCGTCCAGCAATTGGGGCATTATTTCCAACTAAAGATCCTGGTCAGCCAGTATTGGTTTTAGATGTTGGAGCCAATATGGATTGCAAACCAGCCTATTTGCATCAATTTGCTCTTCTTGGAAATATTTATTGTCGCGATGTTTTGCAAGTAGATAAACCAAGAATAGGATTATTGAATATTGGAGAAGAATCCTGTAAAGGCAATGATCTTTCTCTTGCAACTTACAAACTTTTAAGCGAGGAAGATCGTTTTTATTTTTCTGGGAATTGTGAAGGAAGAGATGTTTTGTCGGGTGATTTTGATGTTGTGGTTTGTGATGGATTTACAGGAAATGTTTTGCTGAAATTTTTAGAATCTGTAGGAAGCGTTCTTTTGGGTGTTTTGCGAGCCGAGTTGCCTAGAGGAAGAAGAGGCAAAGTGGGTGCTGCTTTTTTAAGAAATAATTTGAAACGAATAAAAAAACGTCTCGATCATGCAGAACATGGGGGAGCTTTATTACTTGGAATTAACGGGATTTGTGTAATTGGTCATGGAGGCAGTAAGGCTTTATCTGTTTTAAGTGCGTTACGAGTTGTTCATTCAGCTGCAAGTCATGGAGTAATGGATGATTTGGCGGCTTTAAATAAATCGGATGTCTTAAAGGTCTGATTTGAACTGTCCTAACATGTGATTGACTTATGAAATGAAGGTTCTTTTTAAATTTGATTAGTAATTCTCAATTTGATTCAGGAATATCTTTCGTGGGGAGTGGAAGCGCTACTCCTCAAAAGATAATTAATAATGACCAACTTGGTCAGAGAGTAGATACTAATGATCGATGGATTAAAAGTAGAACTGGAATTCGCGAAAGAAGGGTTATCGGAGAAAATGAATCTTTGATTGATTTGGCTACAGAGGCCGCTCTGAATGCTGCGAATATGGCCAATTGGGATGCAAAAACTATTGATTTAATAATTCTTGCAACATCTACCCCTGAAGATTTATTTGGCTCGGCGCCCAAAATTCAATCAAATATGGGTGCTTCTAATGCAGTTGCTTTTGATTTGACTGCTGCTTGTAGTGGCTTCTTATTTGCTTTAGTAACTGCATCACAATACTTAGCTTCTGGAACCATGAAAAGAGCTGTTGTGATTGGTGCAGATCAATTATCAAAATGGGTTGATTGGGATGATAGATCTACTTGTGTTTTGTTTGGAGATGGAGCAGGTGCTTTAGCTATAGAGGCTACTGCTAATAAAAATGATTTAATTGGTTATGATTTGAAAACTGACGGAAGTAGGGGAGATTGCTTAAATCTTTCTCAATCAAATATTTTTTTAGATCTAGTTCCAGGGTCTATCCATCAAAAAGGGGAATATCTACCCATAAAAATGGAAGGAAAGGAGGTTTATAAGTTTGCGGTTAAAGAAGTCCCGATTATTCTTGAAAAACTTTTAAGCAAATATCAAATTCATTCCGAAAATATAGATTGGCTTTTACTACATCAAGCTAATCAAAGAATTCTTGATGCTGTAGCTTCAAGATTTTTAATACCAAGTGAGAAAGTGCTTTCGAATTTAGAACACTATGGAAATACTTCGGCAGCAACGATCCCTTTGATGCTTGATGAGGCAGTTAGACAAGAAAGAATTAAATCAGGAGATTTAATAGCCTGTAGTGGATTTGGTGCTGGCTTGAGTTGGGGAGCCGCTTTGTTTTATTGGCATGGTCCCCATTAGGCTGTTAAACAAATCAGGAAATTGATTATGACTATTGCCTGGGTCTTCCCTGGTCAAGGCTCTCAAAAATTAGGGATGGCAAATTCTCTGCTTCAGTTACCTGGCTCCAGGGATCGATTTGAATTAGCCTCTCAAATTCTTGGAAGAGATCTTTGGAAAATTTGTTCTGGAGAAGAGATTCCCAACGAAGAAATATATGATTTAAACGATACAAGAAATACTCAACCTGCACTTTTTGTTGTTGAATCACTCTTGGTTGATGATTTAAAAAGACAAAAGCGGAAGGCTCAAATAATTGCAGGTCATAGTCTTGGCGAAATTGTTGGTCTTTATTCAGCCGATGTTCTAGATGCTGATAAAGCGTTGTTGTTGCTAAAGAAAAGATCTGAATTAATGGCTGCTGCTGGAGGGGGAGCAATGATTGCAGTTTTGGGCTTTGATCGAAATGAACTAGATGATTTGATTAGAGAAACAGATGGTGCTGCAATAGCCAATGACAATAGTGAATCTCAAGTCGTCTTATCTGGTTCTCCTGAAGCAGTGAGGAAAGTAGCTGATAATTTAAAATGTAAAAGAGCAATTCCTTTACAAGTTTCAGGGGCTTTTCATTCTATTTTTATGAAAGAAGCAGCTCAAAGCTTTTCTGAGGAACTTGATAACTTAACTTTTAGAGATGCTCAAGTTCCAGTTTTGAGTAATGTTGATCCAACTCCAACTTCAAAAGGTGACATATTGAAGGAGCGTCTAAAAAAACAAATGACCACAGGAGTTAGGTGGAGAGAGATTATGAATAATATGCAAAATGCGGGAATATCCACGATGGTTGAGATTGGACCTGGCAATGTACTTAGTGGTCTTGCTAAACGATCAATGAAAGGGGTCGTCACCAGTCAGATATCAAATGCCAGTGATTTAGGTTATTAATTTTGGAAAAGTTTACTGAAGCTGGTGGAGTTGAAAAAATCAATAAAAATAAACCTAGACAAAGTTTTGTATATGCTTGCGTCAGTTATTTATTTGTTTTTCCAATTTTTCGCTTTTTATTTAGAGGAAAAACAAGTGGTATTTCGAATTTACCCAAGACTGGGGGAGTGGTAATTGTCTCCAATCATGGATCGCATTTGGATCCGCCGATTTTGGGTCATGCTTTAGGTAGACCAGTAGCTTTTATGGCAAAATCTGAACTTTTCAAGGTACCTATTTTATCTTCCATAATTTCTGCATGCGGCGCATATCCAGTCAAAAGGGGAGCTGGAGATCGAGATGCTTTAAGAACCGCTTCTGGTCGATTAATTGAAGGATGGGCTACAGGTGTATTTTTGGATGGAACAAGACAAGAAAATGGGAGGGTTAATGAGCCAAAAGCAGGTGCTGCTCTTTTGTCTGCAAGGACCGGTTGTCCTATTCTGCCAGTGGCAATTGTAAATAGTCATAGAGCTTTCCCAAAGGGGACTTTCCTTCCTCGCTTTGTATCTATTCATTTAAAAGTTGGAGAACTAATTCAACCTCCTTTAACAAGAAAAAAAGAAGATTTAAAATCAACTACTAAAGAAATTCAATCCGCTATAAATTCAATGCTTGAAAAAGGTCTAATTGATAAAATCTTAAATTAAATTGTTTATTTTATTATTTAGGAGAATATTAGATTCTATGATTTTTATTTTTTATCTACCGGCGAAGTTGGGTAGATTGGTAATGTTTTTCTCCAATGAGATTTAATTTTAAAATTCTGGCAATATTCTGAAAAATATATAAGTGAAATAAGATCTTTTTCGATATTATTAGAAGCATTAATTGATGGATTTAATCCTTTTTCATTTTTAATTAATTTTGGTTCTATTAGTTCATTAAATTCATGAAAATTTGAATCATGATCAATTTTAATTAATTGATATTTACCGGCAATAATACCCCTTCTTGGTAAGATATCTTTAATCCAAAATGGATTATAGATATCACTTTTATTAAGATTCTTATATAGTCTTTGAGCCATTAAATGAAATGAACTCATTGAATCAAGTGAGCAATCAATTTGTTGTGAAATTGTTCTAGCCATCGAGATAGTTAATCTTGTACTAGTAAAACTTCCAGGACCCTTAGCTATTGAAATACGAGTAATTTGTTTCCAAAATTTTCTGGGTAGAATTTTTTCTATACAACTAAATAAATTGTTGGATAATAAGCGTCCAATATGAAATACTTCGCTTTTTATTATTTTCTCTGTACTTGCTGCATCCTTAACGGCAATTCCAAAACTTTCTGCGCAGCTATGTAAGGCTAATAAATATTTTGATTTTGATGTATGGAAATTTTGCAATGAACTTATTAAAATTTTTACTTTGGAATTTCTTCACCAGGACGGAGTCTGCTCCATTTACCTTGATCTTTTTGAAAACTATCACATTCTCTTACATCCCATTCGATCCCTGTTGTTTTATCAGGAGTGTCAAAAATATTGATATGTATTTTTGGATTAGTGCCTTGAAAATCTGGATTTTGAGACAGGTGTTTGACTCCGTGATGTTCTTCTACAGTGAAGTAGGTCTTGCATCTATCTACCCAGGCACAATCAACACAGATGCACATAACTGTTCAGGTGAAATCTGAGTATCATTTTGATAACCAACGACACATTACTATCAAATGATCTTTTTGGTGATTTAAACCTTCAAGATTGGCCAATATCCATAGCGGATTTGCCCGCTGGAAGCGCTTTGGTGGGTGGTTCTATTAGAGATGGATTATTAAAAAAATTAATTCAAAAACCTGATTTGGATTTTGTAATACCAACAAATGCTATTGAGTTCAGCAAAAATTTATCTAAAAAGATTAATGCCACTTTTATAAAGCTTGATGAACATAGAGATATTGCTCGATTAGTTATTAATGGCTGGACTCTTGATTTTGCTCGACAGGTTGGAGATAGTCTTGAAGATGATTTATTAAGACGAGATTTTAGAATTAATGCAATTGCTTTAAGACTTAAAAAAAATCCTGAGATTTTTGATCCAACTGGGGGCATTGATGATTTAAACAGTAAACAGATTGTTGCAATCAGTGAGAAGAATTTGATTGATGATCCATTGAGGATTTTGAGAGGTTTTCGCTTAATGTGCGAATTAGATTTTGAGCTGGAGAAAAAAACTAAAAAATTTCTTAAAACTAATGTAGAGAGATTAAGTAATGTTGCGCCTGAAAGGATAAAAATGGAGATTTTAAAAATAGTTCATTCAACATGGAATTCTTCTGTGTGGGAAACATATTCAGAACTTCAATTTTTTAAAGATTGGCGAGAAGATCAAATCTCTCTTGATCAGTTAAGAGTAAAAAATAATTTTTCTGAAGACCTAATTTTTGGAGCCCCTCTTGCAAAATTAATATGTTTACTTAGTGATGAAGGTTTATTAAGATTTTCATTTAGTAAAAATCAAATTAAAAGATGTAAGAACTTGAGGTATTGGGTTTGTAAAATTATCAACTTTGGTTTAGATGGGCTCTCAGAGGATGAAAGGTTTCAGCTCCACATTGATTTAGAGGAGGATTTACCATCTCTAATTCTTTTTTTGGAAGCTAAAGATCAAAATGCTTGGCTAAAACGTTGGAAAGACCCCTCTGATCCTCTATTTCACCCCTCTTCCCCTTTAAATGGCTATTCGCTTCAAAAAGACTTAAACATCCCTCCTGGACCCTCTTTGGGGGAACTTTTGAGGCATCTTGCTAAGGAAAAAGCCTATGGCAGATTCTTTACAAACCAAGAGGCTTTGGAGACCGCTCGTAAATGGGCCCTAGAGAATTCACCCTTTTTGTGATTAACTACACACAAATCAAATTAATTTCGGCCGAATGCCGTCTTCGCCTTATCCCCTTTTTTCTACATGAGTGTCCGTCTTTACATCGGCAATCTGCCGCAGAATTTTAATGTTAAAGAACTTGAAGCCCTCCTTACATCAATAGGAGAGGGGATCAAATTTAAAGCTGTTTTTGATAGAGATACCAAGGCTTGTAGGGGATTTGGTTTCGCAAATATTAAAGATGAAAATGTTGCAAACGAACTGATTGAAAAATTAAATGGTCATGAATTTAATGGAAATAAATTAAGGGTTGAGCGTTCCGAACGTAAAGATTCGAATTCAGGTGGATCAAGAAGAGGAGCGACTTCTAATAACGGGAATAAAGCTTCTAATCGTAAAGCTGTTAAGAAAGTTGTACATAGTGATGCACCAATTAAAGAAGCCCCAGACCCAAGATGGGCTGGAGAATTATCAAAATTAAAGGATCTTTTAGCTAATCAAAAAACGCCTGTATAAATATTCAATTTATGAGTGTTTTAAGTTTATATTTTTCATCGTTTACAGTTATCAGATAAGAGATGGGAAGGTTTAACGCTTTAACCCATCCCTTAACATAAGCTCGATTATTGAAAACATCGTAATCTAATTTTTCAATTGAATTTAAAATTCCGCTATACAGTCTCAGCGACGTCCAAATAGGCCATCTTGCATCTATTGAAAGCCATTTAATTCCTTCTTCAGATTTAAGGAACCAATCCCTAGCCCTGGCTAGTTGAAAAGACATTAAAGCTTTCCAGTTATCATTAATGGTTCCATTCATTAGATCTTCTTCGGAATAATTAAACTTTTCCAAATCTTCTAGGGGTAAATAAATTCGTCCTCTACCTCTG
The DNA here is from genome assembly GCF_059772445.1 of Prochlorococcus sp. G4PB17. NCBI lineage: Bacteria > Bacillati > Cyanobacteriota > Cyanophyceae > Synechococcales > Prochlorococcaceae > Prochlorococcus > Prochlorococcus sp. G4PB17. The sequence goes on from NZ_CM186288.1 coordinate 1,566,608, forward strand.
TCTTCTCCAACATCTCTTAGGATATTAGTTAATTGATTAGCTATTCCTAAAGCAATAGCCGCTTGAGAAGTATCAGGAGCTGGCTTATTGGGATTGGAAGTATAAGCAGCATCAATGCCTATTACACCTTGAGTCATTAATCCAACTGTGCCAGCGACTCGATAGCAGTAGAGTTCAAGTTCTTTAAAGGTTTTATATCTAGTTTTATCTAAATCCATTCTCTGACCATCAATCATATCGATGTAAGGCTGAATAGATTGAGGAAATTTTTGAAGAGTATCGGCTAGGACTGCATCAAGATCATCTTCCGTATTACCTGCAAACACGCTTTTTGTTTTATCTTCCCATTTATTAAGTCGATCGGATAACTCGTTTTTAGATTTTTTTTGAGCTTCAACGCTATCCATCAGCTCATCTGTTCTACGGCACCAAACATAAATAGCCCATATAGCCTTGCGTTTAGCAGGGGGCAACAACATTGTGCCAAGATAGAAAGTCTTAGCCCATTGTGCAGTTTCCTTTCTGCAAGCCTCGTAGGCATCCTCTAGATTCAAAGAAGACTGCGCCAAAATTAAAAGTTTGTAAGTTTTTTAGTTTGCAATTTTCTGTTCAATTGCAATTGTGAAACAAATTGCTTTTGACACATTAAGACTAAGAAGAGCCTATGTCAGTCGAGATTTTGATTTTTTCTGCACATAGCTTTCCACTTAACACAGCCCCTTCCATAGAGGCTAGATATCTCTGCATTGTATAATCCCCGGTTAAGAAGAAATTTTTTATTGGAGTTTTTTGATCAGGTCTCAACTCCTGGCATCCAGGCACAGCTTTATAGACTGACTGAGGTGTTTTTATTACTTTATATTTTCTTAATTTAGCTTGATCATCTCCTGAAAAATGCATTGGAAATAGTTTTATCAATTCTTTCATTGTTGCATCTATTATTTCTTCATCCTTTCTACTGATCCAGTCTTTTGCAGGCGCAAAAACTAATTCGAGCATAGAACGATCTGGATCTTCATATTCTTTACAGGTTATGCTCATATCAGCATAAACACTCAAAAGTGGAGATCTACTGAATAAAAGGTGGTCGATATTTGTAAGTTTTCGATCGAACCAAAGATGAATATTAATAACTGGAACTCCTTTAAGACCTTCAAGCTTTCTGAAAATATCTTTTGATGCCCATTCATTGGGCACAATTGTTTTAAAAATATCCACCGGCATTGCGCTTACATATGCATCAGCTTCAATTTCTTTTCCATTGGATTCTTTAGCACTACCTATTAAGAAATTTTTAACACATCCATTTTCTTTTAAATTTATTCTTCTTAGCGGACTGTTTAAAAATACGTCCCCTCCAGAAGCTTTTATGTGATCAACAATTGGTTGGCACAGTCTTTCTGGGGGAGCTCCGTCAAGGAATGCCATTTTGGATCCATTTTTTTCTTGTAAGAAGCGGTTTAAGGCAGTTAGCAAGACTGTTGAGGATATTTCATCAGGACCAATAAAATTGAGTGCTTTGCTCATAGCGATAAACACTTCATCATTTACTCTTTCAGGAATATTCTGTTTTCTTAGCCATTCAGTCCAAGAGTACTTATCGCAATCTTCTACATATTCTTGCCCTCTTAGCATTGCTGGTATGAGCCCTAGTCCAAAGGAAATTTTTTCTGGCCAGGTAAGCATATCATTGTTACTTAAAATTGCTGCTACGCCATTTATAGGAGCAGGAAGATCAGGAAAATCAAAACGGCTATATGTTCCAGGATCTTCAGGTTGGTTGAAAATCATTGAATGACTTTTCCATTGAAGTCGATCTTCGATATTTAATTCTTTAAAGAGTTGAAGCATGTTTGGATATGCTCCAAAAAAGATATGTAATCCAGTTTCATACCAATCCCCATCCTCATCTTTCCAAGCAGCCACTTTTCCACCAAGTACGTTTCTTGCCTCATAAACGAATGGTGTATGACCTGCATCGGCTAAGTATTTTGCACATGAAAGTCCAGCGAGTCCAGCCCCAGCGATTGCTACGCGCATACTTAAATAAAAGAGTATTTAACAACTTTAATGATTAACATCACCCAACTAGGGGTAACGTCGTTAAATTTGCAGTATAAATTTCGGTTTGTTGTTTTAAATTCATGAGCGATACCATTCTTAAATGCACAACTCGTCACGTAAGAATTTTTACTGCGATAGTCGAAAACAACGATTTAATTCTAGATAACGAACATTTGACTTTAGATATTGATCCAGATAATGAATTTCTTTGGAGCGATCAATCTATAAAAATGGTGCAAGATTATTTTCGTGAATTAGTAGATTCTCAAGCCGATAATGAATTGAGCGATTACACTTTGAGAAAAATAGGATCTTTGCTTGAAGATCACATTAGAAAGTTGCTTAAAGACGGAGAACTTAGTTATAACCCCAACAGCAGAGTAATGAATTACTCCATGGGATTACCTCGAACAAAAGAATTATTATGAATCAAGGCCCTTACAACCGTCGTCCTTCCTCTCGTAGAAGATCAGATCTGGCGCGAAGACAAGAGGGAAATAAATTTAATTCTAGAAGAGATTCAAATCTAAGAGATCAATATTCATCAAGGGGAAGTCGATTTAATGCCTCAGGAGGGTCCTCTGATGGGGGAGGAGGCATGAAAATAAACTCTAATTCAATTGCAATTTTGGCAGGAGTTTTAGTCGTTGGGGTTGGGATTGGAAGTCTTATCACAAGTACCACTTCAGGTGGTCAAGGAAATATTGCTAGTCAACAACAGTTGGATATGGCAGTTCCAGATCCAGACTTTTGTAGGCAATATGGAGCGAGTGCTTTTGTCATTGACGTTGAAATGTATACGACCCTCAATCCCTCTACTAGCTTTGTAACACAACCAGCACTTCAACCTGGTTGCGTGATTCGAAGAGAAAATTGGACAGTTTTACAAAAGCAAGGAGCTATAAATAATGAAGACGTGAGAGAGTGTAAACAAAGAATGAATACATTTGCTTACATAGGATCTATTAGGGACCAGCCAATAGTTCGTTGTGTTTACCAAGCTGATGTGAACGAAAATAAATTTATAATCAAAGGTGCAGAAGAAGATGCTGTTGGAATAAATAAGGAAGCCATTCAATTCTGATTTGCAGTATTGAAAAGTGGTGAAAAAGAACTTGCAAATAAAGGTAGTATGTCTTGAGTAAATGCCTCAGCAGCTCTTGAGGAATATCTTCCTGGATTAGTGATTACTTTTAATTCTCTTTTGACTTCTAAATCTGCAACAACTGGTCTGTGAATACTTCCGCCAGAGAGTTCTCTTTCAATTGAGACAACTGGAAGAAAAGCAGCTCCAAGATCAGACTGGACTGCATTTTTAATGGCTTCAAGAGAATTTAATTCCATTTCAATTTTCAATCTCTGCACATCTAGACCTGAAGATGAGAGTAATTGATCTACGACTTTTCTTGTAGTTGATTGATTGTCTAAGGTTATAAATCCTAGGCTGTATAAATCTTCTTTAGTAAGTTCCTTTGATTTTGCTAATGAGTGGTTAGTAGGTAAAACAAGAGCTAGTTCATCAGTCGCAAAAGGAACTACTTCCAGTGATTCATTTAATTCCAATGGAAGCTGACCACCAATAATGGCTATATCAATCTGCCCATTTGCAACGCTCCAACCTGTCCTTCTAGTGCTATGTATTTGGAGTTGAACTGAAACTTCTGGATACTTTTGCCTGAAAAGACCAATCATTCTTGGCATCAGATAAGTACCGGTAGTTTGACTGGCTCCAATAATTAGAGTGCCTCCCTTGAGATTATTTAAATCTTCAATTGCTTTGCAGGTTTCTTGGCATTCTCCCAAAATTTTTTCACAGTAATTTAGAAGAAGTTTTCCAGCTTCGGTAAGTTGAGCTTTTCTACCTCCTCTATCAAATATGGCAATTTCTAATTGTTTTTCTAAATTTTGCACTTGTAAGCTCACAGCTGGCTGAGTAACAAAGAGACTGTCAGCAGCTTTTTTAAAGCTTCCCTCATCAACAATTGCTTTGAGGATTCTTAGTTGGTCAAGAGTGAATGGGATCTCGGCCATGGTGGCAGGCCTTCATGGCAGTTATTAAAATAAAATGTAGGGAAAAACAACAGCAACTGTTGATCCGGTATGGATCTAATAATTTATTAAGGGGCTTTTTATAGAACCAATGGCATTTTTAGATACTCATAGTTCAAGTTTTGTGATGATATTACTTTTATTTTGTTTTGCCATAATTCATAGTGGAGGAGCTGCTTTAAGGGCTAGAGCGGAAAGTTTAATTGGTGCAAGAGCATGGAGATTGATTTTTGCTTTTGCAAGTATTCCTTCAGCAGTTATTTTGGTTGGATATTTTATTGCTCATCGTTACGATGGAATTAGATTTTGGAATTTTCAGGGAGTTAGCGAACTAATTCCTTTGATTTGGATTTTGAGTGCAATTAGTTTTCTTTTTTTGTATCCAGCTACATATAACCTTTTAGAAATCCCAGCTGTCCTAAAGCCGAAAGTTAGAGTTTATGCCTCAGGAATTATTAGAGTCACTCGCCATCCCCAGGCAATTGGTCAAATTATTTGGTGTTTTGCACATTTACTTTGGATAGGTACAAGTTTTACTCTTGTAACTTGCTTGGGATTAATTGCCCATCACTTATTTGCTATCTGGCATGGTGATAGAAGACTTACTATCAAATTCGGAAAAGAATTTGAGGAAGTGAAGAAAAAAACATCAGTCGTTCCGTTCTTGGCTGTGTTGGATGGACGACAAAAATTACAAATAAAAGAATTTCTTAGGCCCTCTCAAATGGGGATTCTAATAGCAGTATTTTTTTTCTGGTGGTCCCATAAATTTATTTCGATTGGAGCTCAGAAATTTCTCTCTTTTGATTTAACTGAATTACTAGCAAGAATTGCCTAAACTTATCTCAATATGATTTAGCTGGATGCATTCGGCTGCAGATTTTGCTTGGTTAATCCCACTGCTTCCACTTTGCGGGGCAGTTTTGATTGGTTTGGGATTAATTAGTTTTAACGATCTTTTTAATCGTTCAAGGAAACCGGTTGCAATAGCCCTTTTAACTTCCGTAGGTGCTTCTGCATTTATAAGTTATGCAGTTTTGCTTGAGCAACTTTCAGGAAAACCTCCAGTTGAACACTTGTTTATATGGGCCAGTGCAGGAGCTTTTGAGTTACCAATGGGATATGTGATTGATCCGCTAGCGGCAGTGATGCTCGCTCTTGTAACGACAATCGCTTTTTTAGTAATGATTTATTCCCATGGTTATATGGCACATGATCCTGGGTATGTTCGTTTTTTTACTTATTTAGCATTATTCAGTAGTTCCATGCTTGGGCTAATTGTTAGTCCAAATTTGCTTGAAATATACGTTTTTTGGGAGTTGGTTGGAATGTGTTCATACTTACTCGTTGGTTTTTGGTATGACAGAGATGGTGCTGCTCATGCAGCTCAAAAGGCTTTTATCGTAAATAGAGTTGGAGACTTTGGCTTATTACTAGGTATTTTGGGTCTTTTTTGGGCAACAGGTAGTTTTGATTTTCATGGAATCGCAGAAGGTCTATCAGACTCAGTTACATCTGGGACAGTCCCAATATGGGCAGCTTTGAGTCTTTGTATCCTTGTTTTTATGGGACCAATGGCAAAGTCTGCCCAATTTCCTCTGCATGTTTGGTTGCCTGATGCAATGGAAGGTCCGACGCCCATATCTGCCCTTATTCATGCGGCAACAATGGTTGCTGCGGGAGTTTTTTTAGTGGCAAGGCTTGATCCTTTGTTTAGCCAGTTCCCTTTTGTTGGGTTATTTATTGCAATTGTTGGAACTATCACTTGTTTTCTAGGTGCATCTATCGCTTTGACACAAATGGATTTGAAAAAAGGACTGGCCTACAGCACAGTTTCACAACTTGGATACATGATGCTTGCGATGGGATGTGGAGCACCCGTAGCAGGAATGTTCCATCTTGTTACTCACGCTTGTTTTAAGGCGATGTTATTCCTTGGTTCAGGCTCAGTTATCCATGCAATGGAGGAGGTTGTCGGGCATGAACCAATTCTTGCTCAAGATATGAGATTAATGGGAGGATTACGAAAAAAAATGCCTATTACTGCAATTACTTTTTTCGTAGGATGTATTGCTATTAGTGGAATTCCTCCTCTCGCAGGTTTTTGGAGTAAAGATGAAATTCTTGGGCAAGCCTTTAATAGTTTTCCATTGCTTTGGTTTATTGGTTTTTTAACGGCAGGAATGACAGCTTTTTACATGTTTAGGCTTTATTTTCTAACTTTTGAAGGAGACTTCCGAGGCGAAAATGAAGAGATGCAGCTTTCTTTGCTTGCTTTGGCAGGTAAAGAAAAAGATGAAGAGCATGATGAGCATGAAATTGGCAAAATACATGAATCTGCTTGGCCCATGACATTACCCTTGGCAGTTTTAGCAATTCCTTCTGTCTTAATTGGATTTATTGGAGTTCCTTGGAATAGTCTTTTTGCAAACTTGTTAGATCCAGCGGAGGCTATTGAAGCTGCTGAAAAGTTTAGTTGGGGAGAATTTCTTCCTCTCGCAACTGCATCTGTGGCTATCTCAACTGCAGGAATATTATTAGCGGTCTTAACTTATTACCTAAAAAGGCTTGATCTTGGAGTCTTTCTATCTAAGAAGTATCCTAAAATCAATTCATTTCTTCAGAACAAATGGTATCTAGATGATATAAATGAGAAAATTTTTGTAAAAGGTAGTAGAAAGCTTGCGAGAGAAGTATTAGAAGTAGATGCAAAAGTAGTTGATGGAGTTGTTAATCTGACTGGATTATTGACTCTTGGTAGTGGAGAGGGACTTAAATATTTTGAGACAGGAAGAGCTCAGTTCTACGCTTTGATTGTTTTTGGAGGAGTTATTGCTCTTGTTGCACTTTTTGGAGTTGTAGGCGCATAATTTTTACATAATTTTTTTAGGTGTGTGTTTCATCCCCTATCTAGAGGGTGCTAATAATCACATCATTTCTAAACTCAAAAAGTGGTGATTAATTTCCAGTTTTGGAATTCGCTCTCAATACAAGTTTGAACCTAGGAACAATGCTAATTTCTGAGCCAATTTCAGCCAATTTCCCATGGTTAAGTTTATCTATATTATTTCCCATTGCTGGAGCATTAATTGTTCCTTTTATTCCAGATAAAGGAGAAGGGAAAGAAGTTCGATGGTATGCCCTGATTATTGCTTTAAGTACTTTTTTAATTACTGTCGCTGCTTATTTCCAAGGTTTTGATCCAAGTCAAGAAGGCTTGCAATTGTATGAAAAAGTTGGTTGGCTCCCAGATCTCGGATTGACTTGGTCTGTTGGCGCAGATGGTTTGTCAATGCCATTGATATTGCTAACAAGTTTCATAACTTCGCTTGCGGTTTTGGCAGCATGGCCAGTTAGCTATAAACCAAAATTATTTTTCTTTTTAATTCTTGCCATGGATGGCGGCCAAATAGCTGTATTTGCTGTTCAAGATATGTTGCTTTTCTTTCTGGCTTGGGAATTGGAATTGTTCCCGGTTTATTTATTCCTTGCAATCTGGGGCGGAAAAAAGAGGCAATACGCTGCGACTAAATTTATTATTTATACAGCAGGTAGTTCATTATTTATTCTCCTTGCTGGACTTGCAATGGGTTTCTTTCAAGGAGGAGGGATACCAGATTTCGGTTATAGCCATTTGGCGCAGCAAAATTTTGGTAAGGGGTTTCAACTGCTTTGTTATTCAGGATTGTTAATAGCTTTTGGAGTAAAACTTCCCATTGTTCCTCTTCATACCTGGTTGCCAGATGCGCATGGAGAAGCCACTGCTCCAGTGCATATGCTTTTAGCAGGCATATTATTGAAGATGGGTGGATATGCCCTCCTGAGGTTTAACGCTCAATTATTGCCTGATGCCCATGCTCAATTCGCACCATTATTAATAGTTCTTGGAGTAGTAAATATTATTTATGCAGCTTTAACTTCTTTCGCTCAAAGAAATTTAAAAAGAAAAATTGCCTATAGCTCAATAAGTCATATGGGTTTTGTTTTGATAGGAATAGGAAGCTTTAGTTCATTGGGAACTAGTGGAGCAATGCTGCAAATGGTTAGCCACGGTTTAATAGGGGCAAGTTTGTTTTTTCTTGTTGGTGCTACTTATGACAGGACGCATACGCTTCAATTGGATGAGATGGGTGGAATTGGTCAAAATATGAGGATTATGTTTGCTCTATGGACAGCATGTGCTTTTGCATCTCTAGCTTTGCCTGGTATGAGCGGGTTTATTTCAGAATTAATGGTTTTTGTAGGATTTGTTACTGATGAAGTTTATACACTTCCTTTTAGAATTGTTATTGCATCATTAGCAGCAATTGGAGTGATTTTGACACCTATATATTTGTTATCGATGCTTAGAGAAATTTTCTTCGGTAAAGAAAATGCGAAGTTAATATCCAAAGCAAAGCTGGTAGATGCAGAACCAAGGGAAATTTATATTATTGCTTGTTTATTAGTGCCAATTATAGGAATTGGTCTTTATCCAAAAATTATGACTGATACATATATTTCATCAATTGATGGATTGGTTAAAAGAGATTTGTTAGCTGTTGAACGAATTAGAGGCGATAAATCAACAATCATTAGTAATCCAAATTTAACAATTGGGACTCTTGAAACTCCTCTTTTAGATTGAAAATCATTTTAACTGGCATCAAATCCATTAAAGAGATAACTTTCGTTTAGATTCTTAGTTCTAATTGCCGGTTGATCTTTTAACTCAGACTGCAGATTCTGGCGCAAGACTTGCAATTCGTTTATTGCAAGATGCTGCGGAAAGCGGAGATATTGATCCATGGGATGTGGATGTTATTCCAGTTGTGGATGGTTTTTTGGACCAACTTAAACAGAGGATTGAAATTCCAAAGAAGATTTCACAACATATAGGCCAAAATGGTGGAAGTTACGAGGTTGATCTTGCTCAGAGTAGTGAGGCTTTTTTAGCTGCTTCAGTATTGGTTGGTTTAAAGGCCGAGATTCTTGAAGCTGAAATATTTTCTTTTGAAAATGAGGTTGAAGATGATTCAGACTTTGATTTTGGCGAACAGGGTTGGCTGGACGAGAGTTTTCAATTACCTTTACGCCCAGAGAGACATTTATTTAGAAGACCTGTTGCCCCGCCTCCATTTAGAAGGCCAGTAACTTTAGGAGAATTAATAAACCAACTTGAGACAATTGCTGAATCGTTAAAAAATGATGAATTGCAAAATCGTAGAAGATTACGGCATAAAAAATTAAGTGATAGGGAAGTTATTGCTCAAGTTTCATCTCTTGCTCATAGAGAAAAATTACCTGAAACAACAGCTGCGTTGGCAATTTTTATAAATGATTGGGAGCAAGCTTTGCATTGGGTTGATTTCGAATTATTAGTTGAAAGGTGGAGAGAAAATTCTGCGTCGGATGATTTGGATACAGATAGAGTTGGCGTTTTTTGGGCGTTATTATTTTTATGTTCCCAGGGCAAGATAGAGATTGATCAAAAAGGTTCTTTATTTTCCCCAATAAGCCTCAAGAGGCTTTTGGGACCAGGAATGGTAGCCCAACTACCTCTTGTATCTTTAGACGTGACAGATGGCTCGCCGGCTGCTGCTTAACTCATTGTGGAGGCAGCATTCTATGTTGGCATTGTATAGCTTAGGTTAAACCGCCTATGAAGGCGATGATCCTGGCGGCTGGGAAAGGAACCCGAGTTCAGCCGATCACGCATGTGATTCCAAAGCCAATGATTCCTATCCTTCAGAAACCAGTAATGGAGTTTCTGTTGGAACTTCTTAAGGAGCACGGTTTTACTGAGGTTATGGTTAATGTGTCTCATTTAGCAGAAGAAATAGAAAATTATTTTAGAGATGGGCAAAGATTTGGAGTTGAAATTGCATATAGCTTTGAAGGTCGTATTGAAGACGGAGAATTGATTGGTGACGCACTTGGGTCAGCGGGTGGTTTGAAGAAAATTCAAGATTTTCAGAGATTTTTTGATGATACTTTTGTCGTTTTGTGTGGAGATGCACTAATTGATTTGGATTTATCTGAAGCTGTAAAACGACATAAAGAAAAAGGGGCTTTAGCTAGCTTAATCACTAAACGTGTATCAAAAGATCAAGTAAGTAGTTATGGCGTTGTTGTTACTGATGAGGAAGATCGAGTTAAAGCTTTTCAAGAAAAACCATCTATAGATAATGCATTAGGCGATACGATTAATACTGGAATTTATTTGTTTGAGCCTGAAATTTTTGATTATATTCCGTCTGGCCAACCTTTTGATATTGGCTCTGATTTGTTCCCAAAATTAGTAGAAGAAGGTGCCCCTTTTTATGCTTTACCCATGGATTTTGAGTGGGTTGATATTGGTAAAGTCCCAGATTATTGGAGAGCAATAAGGAATGTGCTTAGAGGGGATGTTAGACAGGTTGAAATACCAGGAAAGCAAGTAAGACCAGGGATCTATACTGGTTTAAATGTAGCAGCTAATTGGGATCAAATAAATGTAAAAGGACCTATTTACGTTGGTGGAATGACAAGGATTGAAAATGGTGTAACTATCATTGGCCCTTCTATGATTGGTCCTAGTTGTTGTATTTGTGAGGGTGCAACAATTGATAATTCAATCATCTTTGATTATTCACTAATTGGTCCAGGGGTCCAACTTGTAGAGAAGTTAGTTTTTGGTAGATATTGTGTTGGTAAAGAAGGTGATCATTTTGATTTGCAGGAGGCTGCTTTAGATTGGTTAATTACTGATGCTAGAAGACAGGACTTAGGAGAACCGTCACCTCAACAAAAAGCAATGGCTGAATTATTAGGTACTGATCTGATTGGGTCTTCTAATTAATATTTGCTCTATCTAAAATTATCGGTATTTGTTGTTCTGCTTTAACGGCCATTAGGTGAACTCCGTTAGCAATACCTAGAAAACTTTTTACTTGCTCAGCAGCAATTGATATGCCTTCATCAATAGGGTTAGCAGAACTCTCAAGTCTTTTAATAATTGATTCGGGTATGCATGCTCCTGGTACTACACGATTGATAAATTGAGCATTTTTAGCAGACTTGAGTAGAAAAACTCCAGCTAAAACAGGAATTTTCATAGGCTCAGTTATTTCTTTACAAAATCGCTCAAGTATTTTCGGGTCCATTACCATTTGAGTCTGAAGGAAATTTGCACCAGCTTTTTTTTTGAGTTCAATTCTTCTCCTTAAACCATCAAATCCTTTACAATTTGGATCAGCTGCGGCTCCTGCAAACAAATTAGTAGGGCCATCCGGCAACAAATCAGATACTGGATCTATTCCTTTGTTAAGTGATGTAACTTGATTGATAAGTTCTATTGAGTTGAAGTCTTGAACTGATTTGGCCTGAGATTGATCTCCAACTCTTACTGGATCGCCAGTTAAACAGAGGATATTTGTTATTCCTAAAGCATGCGCTCCTAGTAATTCAGCTTGTAATGCGATTCTATTCCTATCTCTACATGATAATTGGAGAACTGGTTCTAGATTTGCCTCTAAAAGCAGCTTGCATAAGGCTAGGCTGCTCATTCTCATGATTGCTCTGCTGCCATCAGTAACATTAAAACCATGCACAAGATCTTTTAATTTGACGGCTTTTGAGAGCGCTGAGGCTGCATCTCCCCCCCTTGGAGGCATGATTTCAGCAGTAATCGCTGATAAACCAGATTCAATCCGATTTTGAAGTTTAGATTTCACATGTATTTTTTACTAGATAATTACTATCGGTGATTAAAGGCCCTAATCTAAGTAGTATTAAATAATGAGTTGTGAGTGAGGGGAATGTTTACAGGAGAAATCGCTAATTCTTCCCATATGGGACTCTCTGCCAGAGAAATGGAGATTATTGGATTAGTTGCAGATGGCCTCACTAATCAAGAGATTGCTGAGAAACTGACAATTAGCAAAAGAACTGTGGATAATCATGTGAGCAATATGTTTACAAAAACAGGATCAAAAAACAGAGTTGCTTTATTGAATTGGGCAATGGATCATGGAAAGATTTGCCGTGATGGGTTTAATTGTTGTTCATTGCCAGATGAAACAGATTCGTAAAATATCTAATTATTTTCGTCCTCAATGACATCTGATAAGGGCATTAAAGAAAATTCAATTGATGAAAGCTCAAATAAATTTGCGTATGCGATGCAGGCTTCCTTGTCAGTACAAGTGAAGCGAAGGATACCTTCTGTGTCATAAAGGCCATACAAGTTAAACCTCTTGCAATGGGTGCATAAGTCGCTAGAAACATAATTGTAAAGACAATCTAAAGGATGGATTGCCTTTTTGCTTAGGATGCTTCGACTTTCATCCGATCTTTCACTGATAACTTAGAAATGGGTGTTTTTGCAAGAGAAGCATTGCTTAATGATTTGATCCCAGTTATCTCTTGACCACACCATGATGGGATTTGAATTTTTTCAGATTCAGAATTTAATTCAATTTCAGCAATTTTTAAAGAAGAATTGGAGCCATAAAAAAGATCAACCACCCAAATTTTTTTATTTATTATTAGCTGATAACGAGTTTTAGTAATTCTATATTTAGATAAGTGTATTAATTCAATAGCATCTTTTATAGGAATTGAGTATTCATATTCATAATTTTTTAATCCATTAAAAGAGGACTTTATTGTTATGTATGCTTTTTTATTGTCTATTGTCCTTATGCGAGTAGCCCATTCATTTACACTGGAATTTAAGTAGGCTTGACTAAAATCTTCACTGAGTATTGCCTTAGACCTCCAATCTTCATTTTCAACTAAGAATCTTCTTTCGATTTCTATACCCATAATTTATTGTTTATTGTTCTCATTAAGGCTGCTGGCCCAATGAAGTTTTTGAGTGATTGTCTTATAATAAGAAAGATTTTCATCTAAAATTATTATTGAGGTTGAATGATTAGATTTCTTTATTAAGCATGTATCATTAAGTTCAATTAAACATCCACTAGATCCATCTAACCATAGCTTTATTTTTTGCTTCTTTTCTCTTATTGGCTTTATTACTAATTGAGATTCAGGGGGGACCACAATTGGTCTACTGGCAAGACTCATTGGACATATTGCACTTACGATAATTGCATCTAAGGAAGGATGTATTATTGGCCCTCCCGCGGCCATAGAGTAAGCAGTAGAACCTGTTGGGGTTGAGAAGATAAGTCCATCTCCTTTGTATTTGTCAACAGCTTCACCATCTATTTCAAGCTCAAGGCTGCAGGTAGGTGATATTTCTTCTGTGCAAGATCGTAAATAAAAATCATTGAGTGCAAAAAATGATCTTTTGATTTTGCTATCATAATTTTTATTTTCGGTAAATATAGTAGCTTCAAGCATCATTCTTTTTTGTATATTAAATCTATTATTTGAAACTCTTTCCCAAAAATTTGCTTGCTTTAAGATATGACGATCGTGGGTCAAAAATCCTAGATTCCCTCCAACATTGAAACTTAATATAGGTATGTTGTTTGGGGATAAAAATCTAGCGGCTCGTAAAACTGTTCCATCACCTCCTAAAACAAGAGCGATTTCAGGTAAAATATCAGATAATGAAAATAATTGATTAATATTATTGGTTTCATTACTTATCTCTGAAAATAAAACTTTTTTTCCATAACCTTCAATTATTTTCTTACAATTTAAGGTTTCTTTATATGCAGCATCGCTATCTGATCTATATAAGATCCAGATCAGATTTGTTGTCATTGATAATACCTACCATTTGAGTAGATTAAAACTTTCCATATCAATAGTAACTCTATTTCTATACAATGAAAGTAGTATTGCAAGTCCAACAGCTGCCTCAGCAGCTGCTACTGTAATAACAAAAATTGAAAATACTTGTCCTCTGATTATTGATCCATCTATATAAGATGAAAAACTCATAAGATTTATATTTACTGCATTTAACATCAATTCAATACTCATTAAAACTCGTACAGCATTTCTACTATTTATTAATCCCCAGACACCTGTACAGAAAAGAAATGCAGCTATTATAAGATAAGCCTGAAGAGGTACTGGTCCAATGGAATTCTCTAACATTTTTAGTGAGTAGAATTTATATTTATAATTAAATTCATTTTAAACTATTATCGGAAAGAAGAGGAATTTTTTTATCACTTAAGGACTTTTTGTTCTTTAAATCATTTGTATCATCTGTTGGAATTGAGACTTCTCTTCTTGCTAATACAATTGCTCCGATCATAGCCATTAATAATAGAATAGAAGCAAGCTCAAAAGGTAATAAATAATCTGTGAAAAGATGTTCACCAATTCTTTCGGTTGCTTCTTCACCAATAGAGGTTGGTCCAGGTAATTTCCATTGAGTGGTAATGCTTACTCGCAATAATAAAATTAATAACCCACCACAAATACCACCAGATATTAATTTTCTAGTTTTAAGACCTTCAATGGGTTTTAATTTTTCTTTATTATTAACCAACATTATTGCAAATAATATCAAAACATTCACAGCTCCTACATACACAAGGATTTGAGCTGCTGCGACAAAACTAGCATTTAGTAAAAGATATAAACCTGCTACAGCCATAAATACTCCGCCTAATAAAAATGCTGAGTAAACAATATTTTCTAATAAAACAACTGCCAAACTTCCAGAAACTATGACAGAACTAAGAATTAAAAAGCAAATTAATTCTGTTGAATAAGCGATATTCATTAATTAGTAGAATTTAATTTATTTGAAACGATATCGGAAGAATTTTTCTTATCTTCTTCTTGTGATTGCCCGGCTTGTAGTTCTTTTATAATCTGACTCGGAAGTTTACCTGCTCTTTTTTGGTTCACAGGTAATTCGTGAGGGTCCATAATGCCCTCGGGTAAATAAGCTAATTCTCTTAGAGGACGAACTGATGGATCTGAAGTGACACTTGTTGGTAGTCTTCCAAGAGCAACATTATCGTAGTTAAGGCTATGTCTATCAAATGCAGCTAGTTCATATTCTTCTGTCATTGATAAGCAATTTGTAGGGCAATATTCAACACAATTTCCACAAAAAATACATGCACCAAAGTCAATAGAATAATTTCTTAATTCTTTTTTCTTGGTTTCTTTATTCATTACCCAATCAACAACTGGAAGATTAATTGGGCATACCCTCACGCAAACCTCACAAGCAATACACTTGTCGAATTCATAATGAATCCTTCCTCTATAACGCTCAGAGGGAATGAGCTTTTCGTAAGGGTATTGAACCGTTACAGGTCTTCGACGCATATGGTCGAAAGTAACGCCTAGTCCATCAACTAAATATTTCGCTGCACTAACGGCTTCTTTAGTGTAGTCGGCAACTTTTTCAAGGAAACCAAGCATATGAAATTTGCTGCCGGTGGCCTATTTTTACTTTAGTCATTATACAGTTTTTTTCAAGTAAATGTAGGTACTTTTACTTAAAAAATAGCGATTGTGTTGCTTTTCTTTTATCCGCCAAATGTCATAGGAAATGCCAATTTAAGTGAAGCAGTTACAAGCAAATTGACCAACGAAATAGGTAAAAGAAACTTCCATCCTAAATCAAGTAGCTGATCAATCCGAACTCTTGGAGTAGTCCATCTCAATAAGATTGCTAAAAAAACCAGTAAATAAGCCTTTAGAATTGTCATAACAATTCCAAGAGACGCAGCAATAATTTGAACTAATGGGTTATCAATTGAAAGACCTATCAAAGATGAAAACCAATCAATTGAGATTGGAAAACCCCATCCTCCTAAATAAAGAACCGAGACAAGTAAAGCAGATAAAACAAGATTTATATACCCAGCTAAGTAAAACAGAGCAAATTTCATACCTGCATATTCAGTTTGATAACCAGCTACAAGTTCTTCCTCTGCCTCCGGCAAATCAAAAGGTAGTCTCTCACATTCAGCTAATGCACAAATCCAAAAAATAATAAAACCTACAGGTTGTCGCCATATATTCCAGCTAAGAAAACCAGCAGTATTTTGTTGTTCAACTATATCAACAGTACTCAATGAATTGCTCATCATAACTATTGCCAAAACCGCTAGCGCTAGTGGAATTTCATAACTAATTGATTGTGCGGCAGCTCTAAGTCCACCTAGCAAAGAATATTTATTATTAGAAGAATAGCCACTCATTAATAGGCCAATAGGTTGGATACTGCTAAGGGCAATCCACAAGAAAATGCCAATACCAACATTGCTAATTAAAAGATTTTGTCCGAATGGAACAATTAACCAAGATAAAATTACAGGAACTAAAACTAATATTGGACCAACTGTGAAAAGTACACTGTCTGCTCTTGCTGGGATGATGTCCTCTTTGACTAAAAGTTTTAACCCATCTGCCATGGGCTGAAGAATACCAAGTGCACCTGCATATTCAGGCCCAATTCTCTGTTGAGCAGCTGCAGAAATTTTTCGTTCAAGCCAAACGGTTACTAATACACCAATAACAGCCGACACCAATACTAAAAGCATCGGGAGAGGAATCCATAAAAGATGTGCTAATTCATGAGATAAACCAAGGTTTTGAACACCTTGGGTAAAACTCATTTCAAGGTCTATACCTGAATTCACTTCTAATATTTAATCTATTAACAAGGTTAGTGTAATTTTGAATTAATTTTAAATTCGAAAAAATTAAATTTCAAATTATCTTCTATTAAGAGGCTGCCAATTTCTGATTTTTTCTCCTTCATAAATTTGTGATGGTCGAAAAATTCTATTTGCTCCAAGTTGCTCTCTCCAGTGAGCCAACCAACCAGCAACTCTGGAAATCGCAAAAACTGGTGTAAACAAATCTCGAGGAATACCAAGCTTTCGATAAACAAGTCCAGAATAAAAGTCAACATTTGGGAATATACCTTTTGGCCCGAGTCTGGAAATAGCATCTTCTTCAAGTGCTTTGGCTACTTCATACATTTCATCTTTACCAAATTCCACGAAAAGTTCCTCTGCGAAGGCTTGTAAAATTGTTGCCCTAGGGTCTTTTACACGATACTCCCTGTGCCCAAAGCCCATGATTTTCCTTTTCTTTGCAATCGCATCATTTAGAAATGAAGATGCTTTATCTGGGCTTCCAATTTCTTCTAGCATTGCTGTCACATCTTCGTTGGCCCCTCCATGAAGAGGTCCAGCCAATGTCCCAACGGCAGATGCTACGACAGCATAAGGATCAGTTAGTGTGCTGGCAGTTACTCTTGCACTAAACGTACTTGCATTGAGACTGTGCTCGGCATGAAGAATTAAACATCTATCGAAGACTCTTGCTGCAAGAGGATTTGGTTCCCTCTCGGTTAGCATATAAAGGAAATTGGAGGAATACGGTAAATCATCCTGGGGTTGAATTGGATCATCTCCTTTTCTTATTTGCTCGAAAGCAGCAACCATAGTTGGAATTTTTGCAATCAGCCTCACTACTGCATCGTAGATATATTTTGGATCATCAATTGCTCTTCGAGAATAAAAGAGGCCCAGAGATGCAGCACTTGCTTGCAGAGCATCCATTGGATGTCCAGACTCTGGAAAACACTTGAGCATATCTCTAATGCGAAAGCTCACTCGTCTATGCATTTGAACGTCCTCTTCAAATTTCTGAAGCTCATTTTTGTTCGGAAGTTCTCCCCATATCAAAAGAAATGCGGTTTCTAAAAAACTACTTTTTTGGGCTAGTTCAGATATTGGATAACCTCTGTAGTTCAGTTTTCCTTCTGTTCCATTGATTTCGCATATCCCTGACTTGGTTACTGGAACTCCTTCCAAGCCTGGCTTTAAAACCAAATTAGTTGTCTTTTGTTCGTTATCTATGGCTTTAGCTCCTGCAAAATAGTTTTTCTGTCCAATTGGAAAAAATAATTTTCAACTTGAGTTTATTATATAGAATTAAGCTATGTAATAAATATAGCACTTTAAAATTTTTATTAACTTGTTTTTAAGTTGATTTTAGCTTTAATGAAGTCTGGGTAATTAATTGTAGGGATGGCAATAGAGATATCAATATTCTGAGGAGGAGTTATTTTGTTTCCTAACATAGTTTTAAATAAGATATATGGATAGAAATTATTTAAAACTGCCTTAGTTTTTTCTTCCCCTAAATGTATTCTAAGGACATCATTAAAATCATTAAATTTATCTATATTCTGTTCATTATCTGAATAATATTGTAAGTAATTTGTATTATCAAAATTTGAAATAGAAGATAAGTTTTGACTCCAAATGTAAGTCTCTTCATCTTCTTCAATAATTGCCTCAATATTTTCTTTTAGCTCATATTTATCATTTTCATATGTACTGATTTTTGACCAAATCTCTAGCTTTCTGTTTTTAAAATCTATATTTGAATTTAGGAAGTTCTCTTTTTTTAAGATATTGCTTATTTCTGTTTTGTTCGTATCAGACTTCCTGCTTAAAACTAACCAGTCTTTATTATTTATCCAAATAATATTTCCTTTAGAGTTTTCAAGAATTATTTTGAAAAGTTTAGAATAATCTGAAGTTGTTGATTTTTGAATAAGAGATGCGATCAGCTTTTGATATGGATGGCTAGAATCTTTACTCAAGTACTGCGCGGGATTATCAACTAATATGAAATCTTGAAACAATTCAGATTCTTTTTTAATATCAATTAAATGATAATTAATATCTTTGACTGGCATTTTTGTTTTATTATTATAAGATATTATTCCTTCTAGATTTAATTTATTTTTATCTAGATTTATAGAAGATATAAGATTATCTATCTTGTTTATCTCAAATAAGTTTTCTTCTTGACCGATAAGATTTAAAATCTTCTTTGGAGACATTTCTAATAATAATATCCCGTCTTTAAGATTATCCTTTAATTGTATATTCTTATACTTATTTTTTGTATTTAATAGATTGCTATCAAATTTCTCTATTGAAGATTTTATGATTTTTGGATTGGATGCTATTAAAAGATTATCTTGATCATTCGTAAGGTAAATTGAGTTATTTGAATTAATTTTTTTTGATATTATTTCTATTTTAGAGTTGTTTTTTTTATTGATTAGATTTATATTTTCATCAACAATTTTTGAACCTAGAATAGATTCTAATTCAGTTTCAAAATTTACATCTTCTTTTATTGCTAAGACCATCATCCAATTATTTAGAGTGTTTGGATTTGAATCAAATACTGCAAAGCTCCCATAATCTCCTATCCATTTTGAGATGTCTTTTGCAAAATCAAGACTAATTAATTTAAAAGAAGAATCTCTAATAAAACTTATTTTTTTATTTATAGTATTTTTACTTGATTTGTCTTGATAACTTGCGATGTAGTTTGGAAGTATAGCTGGATTTATTTTCCAGTGAAAAATGAGATCAGCATTTGTTGGTATATATTGCGACGAAACTGGAGCATGAAAGGATTGTTCATTGAACTTAGGGATTTGCTTTAATTTCTTATTGTGCAAGATAAATATTCCTGTCAAAATTGATAAAATTACTATTCCTGATATTAAAAAATAAGATAGACGTGATTTCATTTTTTATTATTTTAGGATTTGTATACTTTTTGAGCTTTGATAAGAGAAAGCTTTATCTTTACTTAAAATCTCCAATATGAACCAGAATATTCCTTTAAATATATCTCCAAAAGAATTAAATAAAATCTTAGAAGATGATTCTTCTGACAAACCTTTCATTGTAGATGTTAGAGAGGATAATGAAATTGCTATTGCTTCATTTTCATTTTCAGTATTACATCTTCCTTTGAGTAAGGCTGCAAACTGGTCAGCCCAAATAGGTGAACTGTTACCGAAAGATCAGCCTGTTGTCATTGTCTGTCATGCGGGTGTGAGAAGTCTGAATTTTGGTATTTGGCTTTTGGAACAAGGAATAACTAAAAGTGTTTGGAATCTAGCCGGGGGAATAGACGCTTGGAGTACTGAGGTTGATCAATCTGTTCCAAGGTACTAAGAGGTTTTGCTTTATATTTTTGATCCTAGTTTTTCAGCAACTGTATTCACATCTTTGTCTCCTCTACCAGAGCAGTTAATGACAATTTCTGAATTTTGATTGAGAGACGGGCAAAGTGTTTCTAGATAGGCAAATGCATGAGCAGTTTCGAGAGCAGGAATAATACCTTCAAGTTTACTAACTAATTGCAAAGCTTTGATGGCTTCATTGTCAGTAACAGCTGCATATTCAGCACGACCAATTTCTTTGAAGTAACTATGTTCCGGTCCAACTCCTGGATAATCAAGACCTGCGCTAATGGAATGAGCCTCCTCAACTTGCCCATCTTTGTCTTGCAGCAAGAGACTCATGGCTCCATGAAGAACTCCTATCCTTCCTTCAGTAATTGTCGCGGCATGTCGACCAGTTTCGACTCCATCTCCAGCAGCTTCAACTCCAATCATTCGTACACTTTTGTCTTCGACAAAAGAATGGAATAAACCCATTGCATTCGATCCGCCACCAACACAAGCTAAAAGAACATCGGGAGACCTCCCAAAAGCTTGCTTACATTGTTGTTTTGTCTCCTCTCCAATAACCGCGTGAAAATCTCTAACCAACATTGGATATGGATGTGGCCCCGCAACTGAACCGAGAATATAATGAGTTGTTTGAACATTAGTAACCCAATCTCGAATAGCTTCGCTAGTGGCATCTTTGAGTGTCGCAGTTCCACTTGTTACTGGCCTCACTGAAGCTCCCAGCAATTGCATTCGGAATACGTTTAAGGCTTGTCTTCGCATATCTTCTTTGCCCATATAGATAATGCATTCCAATCCAAAACGAGCGCAGACTGTCGCAGTCGCAACTCCATGCTGACCGGCTCCAGTCTCAGCAATAATTCTTTTTTTTCCCATCCGTATCGCAAGAAGAGCTTGCCCAAGTGCATTATTTATTTTGTGAGCACCTGTGTGATTCAAGTCTTCTCTTTTAAGCCAAATCCGTGGTCCTTTTAATGTATTTTTTCTGTAATGTTCAGTCAATCTTGTGGCTTCATATAGAGGAGTTGATCTCCCTACGTAAGTTTTTAGTAAATGATTCAGTTCTGAATTGAATAAAGAATCTTTCCATGCTTCTTTAGCAGCTTGCTCTAATTCGATAAGGGCAGGTATTAAAGTTTCAGGAACATATTGTCCCCCGTACTTACCAAATCGACCAAGAGCATTTGGTCTTGTTAATGGAGATAAATCCGAATCTTTAAATTGTGTTGGGAGTGTACTTGTCACCTTAGATTAATAAAATAGTTGCCATCTAAAACACAAGAAAATGTCCAAAGGTGGCTGGAGTGAATTTAATGACCCTCTTAAGACAATAGAGAATGACACTCAAAATAGTGTTACTCCTAAAGGAAAGCGACAAGTTCGTATTGAAAGAACTCGATCTGGAAAGAAAGGAAAACTGGTTACTGTTATTAAAGGACTTGAATTAAAGCAAGTAGAGGCAAAAAAAGTTCTTAAGAATTTAAAAATAGCCTGCGGAACAGGGGGAGCTTTGAAAGGCGATTTTTTAGAGTTACAAGGAGATCAAATATCAAAAGCTCAAGAATTTCTTTTTAAGGAGGGTTTTAGGCCAAAACAGAGTGGAGCTTAGGATTAAACTGTGTCGATCAACATGGAAATAGTAAACGATTAGGTTGAATCTATGGAAAAAAACTCTCAAAGTCCTCTATCTAAAGCCACTAATATAGTGTGGCATCAATCTTCAGTTAATAGAGAAGCTAGATCTCAGCAAAGAGGACATCGCAGTGCCATACTTTGGTTTACAGGTCTATCTGGTTCAGGGAAAAGCACGCTAGCTAATGCAGTAAATGTAGCTCTATACAAAAATGGTTATTCAACTTATGTTTTAGATGGTGACAACATCAGACATGGTTTATGCAAAGACTTAGGTTTTTCTGATCTTGATAGAGAAGAAAATATTAGAAGAATTGGCGAAGTCTCTAAATTGTTTCTTGACGCTGGAATAATTGTTTTAACTGCATTCGTATCACCATTTAGAGCCGATCGAGATAATGCAAGATCATTAGTTGGAGAAAATGATTTTATAGAAATATATTGTGCAGCTGATTTAGGGGTTTGTGAAACAAGAGATACAAAAGGACTTTATGCCAAGGCAAGAAATGGAGACATCAAGGATTTCACTGGAATCTCAAGTCCTTATGAAGATCCTCAGTCTCCAGAATTGAAAATAGATACTGGAAATCTAGAGATTGATAAATGTGTAGAAATAGTTACTAACTTGCTTGTGAAGAAAAAGATTATTTCAAAAATTTCTTAGTAAATTTAGTAATGAATTTCACGTTCATGACATTTTCTCTAGATAAATTTTAGCTCCAATCTCTTTAAGTCTTTGATCTTTTTTTGCGACAAGGTCGTGAAGCTCAGATCTATAGATTTTTAATTTATTTGTTAATTCGGTATTGTTAATTGCCAAAATTTGAGTAGCTAAAAGGCCAGCATTTAGGCCTCCTTCAATGGCAACTGTTGCCACTGGAATTCCTGAGGGCATTTGCAATATTGAATACATAGAATCTACTCCTGAAAGCGCCTTGCTTTTGACGGGAACTCCTATCACTGGAAGGGTCGTAAGCGATGCGATCATTCCAGGTAAATGAGCAGCCCCTCCAGCTCCCGCAATTATGACTCCAAAGCCATTGGATTCTGCCATTTGAGCAAAATCCATCATTTCTTTTGGAGTTCTATGAGCAGATAAGATCCTTACCTCATTAGATATGCCAAATTGATCTAGAATTGCAACCGCAGGCTGAAGAGTTTTAAGATCTGAATCACTACCCATTACTACTGCCACTTCCTTAAATGTATTAGCTTCGGTTAAAGACAATTCTCTATTTTATAAATTTCATTCTTAATAATGCCAATTATTTATGAATCCTGCATTAATTATTTTTAGTTTTTAAGAAATGAGAAAAATTATAAACATTAAATTACCTCAACCAGATAAAAGTGAAGATGAAAATAGTTTATTCTCACTGGTTTTAGATGAATATGGAATTATTCTCTCGATTGATAAAAGTTCCACTAGAAAATCAATTTATGACGAAGATTGGTGTGGTGATTGGCTAAGTCCTAGAGCGATTGATCTTCAAATAAATGGAGGTTTAGGGATCTCATTTACAGATTTAACTTTTAATAAAATACCTAAATTATTAACATTGCTTGATCGACTTTGGCTTGATGGAGTGGAAGGAATTTGCCCAACTTTTGTTAGTTGTTCTCGAGATCAATTCCAATTAGGAATGAAGGTCTTAAAGGAAGCTAAAAAACATACTGCTAAAAATAGATGTCGACTTCTTGGTGCTCATATGGAAGGACCTTTTTTATGCGAATCATATTCTGGAGCACATGATATAGAAAATATTTGTAAGCCAAGTATTTCTGCTTTAAATGAGAGAATAAGTGGATTTGAAGACGAAATAGCATTAATGACATTGGCTCCAGAATTAAAAGGTTCTTTTGATGTTATTTCTCGTTTAAGAGAATTAAATATCGTGGTCTCACTGGGACATTCTTCAGCTGATTTTGATGCGGCGATTCATGCTTTTAATAATGGAGTGACCATGGTTACACATACTTTTAATGCAATGAAAGGTTTACATCATCGAGCTATTGGACCTATCGGAGCGGCTACAAGAAGAGACGATGTCTTCCTAGGATTGATTGCTGATGGTATTCATGTTCATGCAGATATGATTAGGCTTTTAAAGATACTTGCACCAAAGCAAATTGTCTTAGTTAGTGATGCAATATCAGCATATGGTTTAGGAGATGGATCGTTTAATTGGGACAAACGTTTGATAACAGTAGAAAATGGTTTATGCAGACTTCCAAATGAAACAATTGCAGGATCCACTTTGCCTTTACTAGATGCATGCAAAAAAATAGCTAAATGGATTAATGACCCTTCTGCTGCTATTTGGATGGGAACACTTGCTCCACGCATGGTATTAAGTCAGAACAAAATGACATCAAAATCTTTTTTTATTGGAAAAAATATTCAGTCTTTACTTCGATGGAAAATGAATTCTTGTAATCAACAGTTGTCTTGGCATTTGGCTGCGTAAGATTGGTATGAGGTAATTATCTGATTAAATGACAACGCAAATTGAGAACAACGAAAAGGCTGAAGTCACGGAATATTTTAATGGGACTGGGTTTGATAGATGGAATCGAATTTATAGCGAAAGTGATGATGTAAATAAAGTGCAAAAAAATATAAGGATAGGTCACCAAAAGACAGTTGATGATGTAATTAGTTGGTTGAAAGAGTATGACAATATCCAGGACAAAAGTTTTTGTGATGCTGGCTGCGGTGTTGGGAGTTTAAGTATTCCATTGGCAAAATTGGGTGCTAAATCGATTCATTTGAGTGATATTTCTGAAGCGATGATAAATGAGACAAAAAACAGGGCAAAGGAAGCAGGTTTGGACTTGAATAAGTTGACTTTTAGAACATCTGATTTAGAAAATTTAAAAGGTTCATTTAATACAGTTATTTGCTTGGATGTTTTCATTCACTACCCTCAACAGGAGGCTGAGGCAATGGTGAAACATCTCTGTCAATTATCTGATGAGAGATTAATTGTTAGCTTTGCGCCTTATACTCCTTTACTAGCCCTTTTGAAAGGTATCGGTCAACTATTCCCTGGACCAAGTAAAACTACTCGGGCCTATACATTAAGGGAGAACGGAATTATCGAAGCTGCAAAGCAATCTGGCTTTAAAGTTGTCAAAAGTAAGTTGAATCAAGCTCCTTTCTATTTCTCGAAATTAATAGAATTTGTGAAATCCTAGAGAACTGAAATTTTTATTTTTTAAAAACACATTTAGGTAACCAAATGATTTTCAAGTGCATATCTAACTAATTCGGTTCTACTAGAAGTACCGGTTTTAATAAATAATCGGCTAACATATTTCTCTACATTGCGGATAGAAGTCTCTAGTTGTCTTGCAATTTCTTTATTCATTAAACCCTCCGCTACTAGTTGCAAAACGCTTGCCTCTCTTGGGGTGAAATTAGGAATCGAATCATCTTTCCGTGAGTTATTTTTATCCCCATGGCTAAGCATTGATTTGATTTCTGTAATTTGTTTTGCCATTTGGCCAACATCAGCGTTCGCAAATCTTGCTGCTTCAGTTAATAATCTCTCTTGCCTCTGAACTACATTCTTAACTCTTGCAACTAGCTCATCGGGATCAAATGGTTTTGGCATGTAGTCGTCCACACCTGCTTGATACCCTTGAGTTCTATCAGCAGTCATACCCTTGGCAGTAAGGAAAATGACAGGTGTACCTCCAAGTCTTTCATCTTCTCTAATTTTTTTTAAAAGCCCATAACCATCACATCTAGGCATCATGACGTCACTGATAATTACGTCAGGAATCATTTTTTGAGCTTTTTCCCATCCCTCTTCTCCATCTACAGCGGTTGTAACTTGAAATCCTTCATCTTCAAGATAAGCCTGAACTGCAGTTCTTAAACCAGGCTCGTCATCGACAAGTAATATCCTTGGAATCTGAGAGACTTCTTGTGTTGATGTATTTGGGTCACTCATAAAAATTGAACTTCTAGAGCTTATAAAGATGATATTAACCTTTATTCCTCTCTATTATTTAGCTTAACTAATGAATAAATGGATAATAATCATCTAATTTTTGATTTTCAGTCCTCAACACCATGTTGTACGAAGGTCGTTGAGGAGATGGCTCCTTATTGGAATGAGTTGTGGGGTAATCCCTCTAGTACGAATAATCGATTCGGTGTTTTTGCTTCAGCTGCTGTAGAAGTATCGCGTGAAAAAATAGCTTCATATTTGAATATCGAGCCTAAAAGAGTAATTTTCACGAGTGGGGCAACAGAAGCGAATAATTTGGGTTTAGTTGGACATGCAAGAGCCAAAGCACAACTCATTGGAAAACGTGGACACATAATTACCGTTTCAACTGAACATCATGCAGTTCTTGATCCGCTTAGGCAGCTTCAAAAAGAAGGGTTCCGTTTGTCAGAATTACAACCTAATAAAGATGGTTTGATCAATATTCAACAACTTTCTGAAGCTATAGAAAAAGATACTTTTTTGGTTAGCGTCATGGCTGCAAATAATGAGATAGGGGTTTTGCAACCTATTGCTGAAATTGGGTCTTTTTGTAAGAGAAAGGGAATCGCTTTTCACACTGATGCCGCTCAAGCCTTGGGATACTTAGATTTAGACCCCGATAAATTCTGCATTGATTTGATGAGCTTGAGTGCTCACAAAATCTATGGCCCTAAAGGTATTGGAGCTTTGGTGATGAGGAAAGGATTCCCTCTTGAACCATCTCAATATGGAGGAGGTCAGGAGCTTGGATTAAGATCTGGCACGCTCCCTGTACCTTTAATTGTTGGCTTTGCAAAGGCAGTCGAAATCACAAAAAATGATCAGGATAAAAGAAATAAGAGACTTTTATTTTTTAGAAACTTATTGTTGAGCGGATTAAAAAAGAATATTTCTGGATTGATTGTTAATGGATCTATCGTCCAAAGATTGCCTCATAATCTCAATATCACTTTCCCTGGTGTGCAGGGAAGTCAATTACATGGTCAATTAAGAAGGTTTATTTTTTGTACTAGTGGTTCAGCTTGCAGTAATGGTGAAGCTTCTCATGTCCTGAAGGAGATTGGGCTCTGTAAAAAAGATGCTGAAGCATCAATAAGGATGAGTATTGGAAGAAACACCACTGAGAAAGATATCAAAGAGGCTATTGAGATTATTACAAATATAGTGATTAATCTTAGAAAATAAGTTCTCTTTATTTTAAGAATTTCTTTGCAGAAATTCTTAACTTTGCACTTTTACTTCTTGGATTTAATTCTATCTCTTGAGGGCTTGCTCTCAATGGCTTTTTAGATAGTACTTTTAATCTATTGTCAGTTTTAAAGCTCGATTTGACTCTTTTGTCTTCTAGTGAATGAAAACTCATTACCATAAATAGTCCATCTTCTAACAACCAGTTTGGAGCTTTTTCTAATAAGCTATCCAGCGATTCCAATTCATTATTAACAGCTATCCTTAAAGCCTGAAAAGTTCTAGTAGAAGGATGAATTCTACCATGTCTCTGCTTAGGTGGAAAACAACCAGCAATTGCATAAGAAAGAGCTTGAGTTCCACTGTATGCTCCATTTTCTGCAAGATCATTTTTGATTCTTCTTGCAATACGTCTAGAACGTTTTTCTTCTCCTAAGTTGTATATTAAATCTGCTAAATCCTTTTCAGATAAAGTGTCAATAAGTTCTGCTGCACTTAGACCTTTCTCAGGATTCATTCTCATATCTACCGGACCATCTAAACGAAAGCTAAAACCTCTTGAAGGCTCATCAAGTTGATGACTACTAACTCCAAGATCCGCTAAGATGCAAATGGCTTGTTCGTTAAGTGAAAACTCTGCGAAGTTTGTAGAGATTATTTCTATTCTTGTTCCGAACTTTATTAATCTTTTCGATGCTGCTTCTCTAGCTATTGGATCTTGATCAAGTCCAATAATTTTGATTCCTGGGAAATTCTCTAGTATTTGAGCTGAATGACCCCCGCCTCCAATAGTGGCATCAACAATTAATCCCTGTTTTGTTAATTCACTGGGTAATTCCCTTAAGGATTGAATTATTTCTTTCCCCATTATTGGGACATGATTAAAGTTAGAACTTGAACTAATTGGCCCTTCTTTCATAAGTTTTTACTAGTATTTAGACATTGCTTTGGTTGGGCCCAATGACGCAGCTTGAAACGCGTACGGAGCCAATGGTGGTCAACTTTGGGCCACATCATCCATCAATGCATGGGGTATTGCGGTTGGTCGTGACCCTTGATGGAGAGGATGTTGTTGATTGTGAACCAGTTATTGGTTACTTGCACAGAGGGATGGAGAAAATTGCTGAGAATAGAACAAACGTCATGTTTGTTCCTTACGTGAGTCGCATGGATTATGCGGCTGGTATGTTTTATGAAGCCATTGTTGTTAATGCCCCTGAGCGTTTAGCAAATATAAAGGTACCTAAGAGAGCAAGTTATATCAGAGTTATAATGCTTGAGTTGAATAGGATCGCTAACCATTTGCTATGGTTAGGCCCATTTTTGGCAGATGTTGGGGCTCAAACTCCTTTCTTCTATATTTTTAGAGAAAGAGAGATGATTTATGATTTATGGGAGGCTGCAACCGGTCAAAGATTGATTAATAACAATTATTTTCGTATTGGTGGCGTTGCATGTGATTTACCTTGGGGCTGGTTAGAAAAATGCAAAGATTTTTGTGATTGGTTTGGTCCAAAAATTGATGAGTATGAAAAATTGATAACTAATAACCCTATCTTTCGTAGACGTATAGAAGGTTTAGGAGTCATAGGAAAAGAGCAAGCGATTAATTGGAGTCTTTCTGGCCCCATGCTTCGGGCTGCAGGTGTCCCATGGGATTTGAGAAAGGTAGATCATTATGAATGTTATGACGATTTCGAATGGGATATTGCATGGGAGAAAGAGGGGGATTGTTATGCAAGATATAGAGTTCGTATTGAAGAAATGAGACAGTCATTAAAAATTTTACGACAAGCTTGTGAGATGATTCCTGGGGGGGCAACAGAAAATCTTGAGGCAAAAAGGACACTTGAAGGAAAAAAAGGTGATATGTCAGGCTTTGATTATCAATATGTAGCTAAGAAAGTTGCACCTACTTTTAAGATTCCTAATGGTGAATTATATACACGCCTTGAGTCTGGGAAAGGAGAGATTGGAGTATTTATTCAAGGTAATAATGATGTAACTCCTTGGCGGTTTAAAATTAGAGCAGCTGATTCTAATAATTTGCAGATACTTCCTCACATACTTAAGGGAGCTAAGGTCGCTGATATAATGGCTATATTAGGTTCTATTGATGTGATCATGGGTTCTGTTGATAGATAGGTTTTTTGGAAAAGCGTAATCCTAGAGAATGGTTATGTTTGAAACGAACAGTTCGTTTTGGTGAGACTGATGCTGCTGGCGTGGTGCATTTTCTTGAATTATTCAGATGGTGTCATGAAACTTGGGAAGAAAGTCTAGAAAAATATGGAATACTTTTACAAGAAATTTTTCCTACAAACCAAATCAATACGAGGCAATTGGATGTAGCTTTACCAGTTGTTCATTGCGAAGCAAATTATTTTCAACCACTTTATGTTGGAGATACTATCAATATTGAACTATATCCAGAGAAGATAAATGAGTTTTCATTTGTACTTCGATTTAAATTTAAAAAAAATGGTGAGGAAATCGGCACGACAAATATAAAACATGTATCGATAAATCCGATTACAAGAGATAAATGTGTATTTTCTAAGCAAATAAATTTGTGGCTTCATGAATCAAGTTTGAATTTTTAGTTAATAGGTCTATTAAAGGCTATCCAATCTTGCCATTTTTTTATTTCCCATTTTTTATTGCTATTTCTTGAAAGTTCTGGACAATCGTACCAATGCATTGGTTTTTTGGATGGTTGCCAGTCTTCAATGAGATTGGTCAGAAGTGAGATGATTGCATATATGTTGATTCTTTTCTCTTTGAATTTTATTAAGGTAACTAAACGTTGTCCCCATTTCTTATCACTAACTCCTAGTACAAAAATGTCTTGAATTGGGATTTGATTTTTCGAGATTATTTTCATTAATTCCATTTCGATATCTTCTGGGAAAATCGTTTCACCACCTGAATTTATAGCTGAATCTCTTCTGCCTAGGATTTTTATCGCTTTTTTATTGTCGAGAGTGATGTATTGCGCTAAATCGCCTGCTTCCCACCATCCATTTGTATCTGTAATTGATTCGAATTTATCATTCCTCCATTTTGAAGTTGCAATCCTACTAGTTTTAATCTTAAGTAAATTGCTTTTGTTGATTTCAATCTCAACATCTTCGAGAGGGAACCCAACACTATTATTTCCTTTTAAAAAATCTTTTGGACTCAGGCAAGTCACCATTGCGACAGTTTCGGTAGCTCCATAACAAGGAGCTAAATTAATAGATCTTCTTCGTGCTTTGTCAGCAAGATCTGTGGGGATCATAGCTCCTCCAACCCAGATTATAGCTAGAGATTGAAGCCATTTTAAGCCATCAGGATTGTCAATCAAAGATAATAGTTGAGTTGGCACTAGGGATGTAATCAATGGACGTCTATATTTATTAGTTAGTTTTTCACTAAACCGTCTAAGTTGAAGTGGCTTATGCATTAAAGAACGTGAAATCCAGTGATATTCTGATCGCCATGTGTGATGTCTCCACCAAGGCATGAAGCCACTTATATGATGTAACGGTAGTGAATTGAGAATGATGCACTCATTTGGCTTAAGGCCCTGATTCTTTAACCACTTTCCGGTTGCTAAAGCCGAATTAGTCAGATTTTTAATTGACTGTAAACAAAGATTTGGTCCTCGGATGCTACCACCGCTTGAAATGATTATTCCTTTTCCATCAGGTAAAGTTGACGATGTGGAGATTTTTATTTGATCTTTTGGAGGTGCTAGATATACCCAGTTGTGCTTTTCAAAATTCTTCAAAATTTCTTTTGAACATTCTAGATTTTTTTCAGGAATACATTTTACAACTGTAATTTTGCTCATGCGGCTTCCCAGACTAATTTTGGATTGTTGCTAAAGAGTGGGCCTTTGGGGCACCATCCAGGTGCAAGTCCAGGTGCACAAGGATTTACCCCTTTGACTTGCCTGGCAGCGAGGTGATTAATCCATCTTTTCCCAATACCAGTTTCAAAAGCTGTGCTTATGACTGTTTGACTATCTTCTTGTTCTATTTCTTTTAAAAGTAATCTAGGATCACCATCTAATGCAGGGCGACGTATTTGCCAACTTTTCCATGTTTTTCGTAAATATGGAAAATCAACCAAAGATTCATCTAGTGCGATTGGAATTTGATTGGCTAATGAAAATAAACCTTCAATATCTTTTGATGGAAGTGGCTGTTCAATCCATTCCAAACGAGGTTCGTTTTTGAGTTCGTTACTCCATTCTTGTGCTTGTTGACGACTCCATCCTCCATTTGGATCAATTCTAAGTTTAAAATTTTTCGGGAGAATATCTAAGATTTTTTGTAATATTTTCTCTTCCTTAAAGTTATTTTCTTGGTTAGATACTTTCCATTTTATTGTATATGAACTTTTCTTTTCATTTGATCTATCTATATAGTTAACTATTGACTCTAAAGGATCTTTATCTGAAGGCAAAAGATAAGCTGATTTTGTGATGTCAAATCCTTCAAAATCTAGCTTTCTTATAGTTGAATTTTCCAAATCGGCTAAGGAGGCTCCCAATCCGAAAGTAAGTGCTCCTTGTCCTTGTAATTCGTATAGATAATTTTCTATTGAATCCTTTGTAGTTTGTCTCCCAATAAAATCAAGACTTTCGATACTTTTTTTTAATTCATTTTTCTCAAGAGGTGATACTTCGCCCCATCCACAATTACCATCTGAGTCTTTTATTTGCAACAATAAACCTACTTTTTTATGAATAATTCTTTGTGAGGTGATTAACTTTCTTGTTAGTTGAAATGAAAATGGCTTGATATTAATTATTAATTTCATGATTCAACAAAATTAAAAATTAATTATAAGAAAATGAGGATATAGCAAAACCTATACTCAAGCATAAACCATTAATTGTCTGAAAGCGTAAAGCTAAAAACTTACTGTTTTTAATAAGCGCTGGTTGATTGTGATGTCTTTTAATTAATTTGATAAGAGCTAGACCTGAAGGAAGGCTAATTAAACATATAAGAGTCGTTATTGGCCATATTCCAATCATGATTGGCAATAATTCTAATAAAAATATTAGACCAACCACCCACGGTAAGAATTCTGCCGCTTTATGAGTGCCTAAAACAACTAAAGGTGAATTTTTACCGACTGCAGCATCTTGGTTTATTTGATGAAAATGCGAACAGAACAGAACCAAAGTTGTCGCCATCGCTGGACCTGCTCCAATCATCAGTGCTGTTCCCCAGGGGATGGCATGAATATTAGATTGTGGAGAAATAACAATTAGTCCTGCAGCTGTCGCAAGAGGGCCAAAGGCAATCCAGCATAGGGGCTCACCCAATCCCTTATACCCCAGTCTAAAGGGTGGTCCTTGGTATAAATATCCAAGGAAACAACAAATTAAGACCAAGAAAAGAACTGTTATTTTACTTTTTAGAGCAAGGATAAATATGATAAATAAACCTAATAAAAGAGAAAAATATGCAACTCGACTTACAGTGGTTTTATTACCTGTTAAAGCGACTATCGAGTGGAATTTGTATTTGTCAACGCCCGTTTCATCGTCAAACAGATCATTGGTAAGGTTTTCCCACAGCAAAATCAGGACAGAGGCAATTAGAAAACCGATGAATTGTCCTAGACGAATATTGCCATTATTCCCTAGCTCCCATCCTGCAGATAAAATCACTGGCATTATTGCGACTGAATACAATGGCCACTTAATTGCCGCTTGCCAAAGATGTTTCCTTTCAGTTGTAGAAGACTTCACTGATAAAATAACCTGCTCTGTTTGTTTCTTGGTTTCTTTCTTAAGACTAGGCAGCAGTTCATGTATTGGTTTATTTATGTCTAAAGGCTCTAATTGGTTATGAATTTAGAACCTGTCTTTAGTGAGCTTTTAGTTAGTTCTCTTTGCAAATGGAGTGAACGAAAAGTTGATGAATGTATCTTGAGCATTTCTGTTCCTGTAAGTCAAACAGACCCTTTAACGACATTACCCTTAATTACTGAAAAACATCAGTTTAGATTTCTTTGGGATCTTTCTCCCGGATTATGCATTTCTGCCGGAGGACATTGTCAATCTTTGGATTTATCTGGACCAAAGAGGTTTGAAAATGCACAAAGGTTTAGTGATGAGATTTTTACTCGATTGATAGATACATCTCCAAGCCCAGCATTCTCAGCATCAAGGATTCTATTTTCATTTTCTTTTTTTGATCAAATTACGAGTAATGAAAAATCAATAGATGATAAATTTTCTCTGCAGGCTGTTTTGCCTAAGTGGCAATTAACTGCAAAAGATGGATTGACATGGTTACGTTTAAATTCAGTTGCCCAAAATCATTCAGATGTTCGTGAATCCGTAGAAAGATTATGGTCAATTCGAGAAAAGATAAACAGATCACCAGTCCGAATTTGCCATGATGTAAAAGAAAATTTCTTAGTCGATAATTTTTCTAATGATTGGAAATCTCAATATCGAGATGCTTTGGCCAGAGGGATCGAATTAATCAATTCAGGTGATTTGGATAAGCTTGTATTGGCTACGAGACAACGCCTTTCCCTTGAAAAACCATTAGATCCGCTTAACTTACTTGCTCGCCTAAGAGTTCAGCAAACTAATAGTTGTCGATTCCTATGGCAAAAAAATTATGATGAGTCCTTTTTTGGTGCATCGCCTGAAAGATTGATAAGCCTTAATCAAAATCAGTTACTAATCGATGCTTTGGCTGGTACTGCAAAAAAAGGTGATGATGGAAAAGAATTACTTGCATCTTCTAAAGATTTAAGAGAACACCATTTTGTAGTTAACTCGATTGTCGAACAACTATTAAAAAAAGGTATTAAAGCAACTCATTCACCTCAACCAAAATTAATGACTCAAGGCCATTTAATTCATTTGCATACTCTTATTCAAGCGTGTGTTAACGAAAAATCTCCTCTTGACTTAGTTGAGGCTCTTCATCCAACTCCTGCAGTTGCTGGATTGCCTCTGAGTAAATCTTTAAGTTGGTTGAGAGCTTTAGAACCATTTGAGCGTCAAACATATGCTTCTCCAATTGGATGGGTAGATAAAAAACAAAATTCAGAATTTAGGGTGGCCATTCGTTATGGACATGTGAGAGGCTGTGAACTTAAATTGTTTGCGGGTGCTGGCCTAGTGAAAGGCTCAACTGTTGAGGGAGAAATGCAAGAGGTGGCTTTGAAATTTGAAGTTTTAAGAAATCAATTAAACTTAGATAGGGTTAATTGTTCAAATGATCTATGAGATAACCAATCACTTGATCTGCTAATGGAACATTCATTAGGTTTTCTACTTCTCTAATACCAGTTGGACTCGTAACATTAATCTCACTTAGCATTCCTCCAATAACATCTATACCAACAAAAAAGAGCCCTTCATCTTGTAAAGAAGGCTTTATTTGATCGCAGATCTTTATTTCTTTAGGAGTTAATTTAGTTATCTCCGCTTTTCCACCTAAAGCGAGATTGCTTCTGAAGTCTCCTTTTTTTGGACGTCTATTAATTGCACCTAATGGCTCTCCATTAACCAAAAGGATTCTTTTATCACCATTTATTACTTCTGGTAAAAATTGTTGCATCATAACTGGTAAATGTTCTTGTGAAGTAACCAGTTCGAGTAATGCTTCTAAGCCTGGAGCGTCTTTTGCAATTCGTATGACCCCTTGCCCACCTTTCCCTCCAAGTGGCTTCAAAACAACTTCTCCGTACTCTTTTGCAAAAGTTATTAATTGCTCCACTCTACTCGCGACAAGAGTGGGAGCCATTAAATCACTAAATCTTAAAGCTCCTAACTTTTCATTCCAAGCTCGAAGTGATGCAGGCTTGTTAATTACATTGACACCATCTCTTTCTGCAACTTCTAATAAATGAGTTGCATATAAAAAAGCCTCATCAACAGGTGGATCTTTGCGCATCCAAATGCATGAGAAATCTCTTAAAGGAAGGCTTTGAGATGAATGGACATTGATCCATGGTTCACAATTGACTTTGTTAGAAACAACCCATGCATCGTCCCCTCTGGCTTGCAGGTCAGAAGGAGTACAAATCCAAACATCTATTTTAGCTCTAGATGCGGCTTGCATAAGTGCTGCTGATGAATCCTTATTGGGATTAATATTTTCAATTGGATCTATAACAAATAGTTGCTTCATGAATCAATTTTTAATTCCAATTAGTTCATTTAGTTCGTTATTACTCTCTAGTTCATAGAGCTCGTCGCAACCTCCAATACTTTCTCCATTAATAAAAATTTGTGGAACAGTTCTGCGACCTCCTGCTCTTTCTGACATTTTTGTTCTTGCATCATTGTCTCCATCAATAGAATATTCTTTGAATTGGACTCCTTTTTCATTTAGTAGTGCTTTTGCACGTAGGCAAAATGGGCAAAATCTCCAAGTGTATATTTCCACTGTAGTAATGCCTGAATCGTGAATTGATCTGTTCATTTATAGTTTTTGGGTTGATATGCTGATAGCTTTTAATGTATTAATTCTATTACCTCGTTTGCAAGACCTGACTGATTTTAAAAGAGACCTTTCTTTATTGACTGCTCGCCTGGGTACTGCCCAGGATTGTCTTTGACGAACCTGCATTGCTAGCTAAAAAAAAGGACTTAGAGCAAGTTGCATCACAACCTGAATTTTGGAACGATCCCAAAAATGCACAAAAACAGATGCGTCAACTTGATGAGGTTAAAGCAGAGTTAGAAAAGCTCATCACATGGAGAGTTGCTATTGAGGACGCAAATCTTTCGTTAGAACTTTATGAGTTAGACGCTGACGAAGAAATGCTTGCGGAGGCTAACCATGGACTTGAGAAATTAAAGCAAGAACTTGAACGTTGGGAGATGGAGCGACTCTTGAGTGGCACCTATGATAAGGAAGGTGCAGTTCTCTCTATTAATGCTGGTGCAGGAGGAACTGATGCGCAAGATTGGGCACAAATGCTTCTAAGGATGTATACCCGTTGGGCTGAAAACAATGGTATGAAAGTAATTATTAATGAACTTTCTGAAGGAGAGGAAGCGGGAATCAAAAGTGTCACCATCGAAATAGAAGGTTTATACGCATATGGTTTTTTACAAAATGAAAAAGGGACCCATCGTTTAGTCAGAATTTCACCTTTCAATGCAAATGGAAAGCGACAAACCAGTTTTGCTGGAGTTGAAGTTATGCCTAAACTTGATGAAGAGGTTGAACTTGAAATCCCCGAAAAAGATTTAGAAATCACGACAAGTCGCTCAGGTGGGGCAGGAGGACAAAATGTAAATAAAGTGGAGACTGCAGTTCGGATTCTTCATGTGCCTACAGGTATTGCCGTTCGATGTACACAAGAAAGATCTCAGCTTCAAAATAAAGACAAAGCAATGGCTCTACTAAAATCAAAATTAATGGTAATAGCAGTAGAACAAAGAGCAGCTGAGATTGCAGATATTCGAGGGGATATTGTTGAAGCTGCTTGGGGCAATCAAATTAGAAATTATGTGTTTCACCCGTATCAAATGGTAAAGGATTTACGTACTGAACAAGAGACAACAGATGTAGATTCAGTAATGAATGGGGAAATAGATATTTTTATTCAGTCTCTTTTAAGGCAAAATATTGAAGAACCATAAATCAATGAGATATGACAAATAAAATTATTTCTGATGAAGTTACCAAGAAAGCAACTCCATCTCCAAGTTTTGTCAAACTTGCGATGAAAAATATGGTTCGGAAAGGTAGTCAAAGCCTTTCTCACTTTGGGTTAACAGCTTTGGGTTTCCTTGGATTTATTCTTTTAGTTGCTGTTCTTGGAAAACCTCATATCCCTTAATAACTTTATGGAGAATTTTCCCACTAGCTCTTCTAAATTAGATGTTGATCTTTCTTTTACACCCTTCCCGGTTCAAGATTTAGATGTCTTTGTGAACAGTGAGTCTTTGGAGTTGATGAAAAATCCAAGTCAATGGATTGAAGAGATTGGACGCTGGATTAGATTCATACAAGTAAATTCAGCATTTAAGTGTCCGGAAATAGTCCAAAATGCGTCTAAATTTAGCTTGGGGTTGGAATTAACTAATGATAAGAAAATGCTTGATTTGAATTATGCTTGGCTCGGGCAATCAAAAAGTACCGATGTGCTGTCATTTCCAATAATGGATGAGACATTTTTTGGTGTAAGTAATGAATTTATCGAATTGGGTGACATAGTTATCTCTATCCCGACAGCAATCAGGCAAGCCAAAGATAATAATGCTGATTTATTTAGAGAATTGAGATGGCTTGCTTCTCATGGTCTCTTACACCTTTTGGGTTGGGACCATAGTGATGAAGAGAGCCTTAATAAAATGCTTTTGATTCAAGAGCAACTTCTTGATATAAGAGGTATTCTTTAAAATAAAGAGTTGAAGATTCACAAATATGTTTCCTGAGATATCCAATGACTCTGAGAGAGAAGTTAGGGAGATGTCTAAAACTCTTCAAAGATCGAAAAGGTCATCGTGGAAGATAGCTAAAGACCTACCAACAAGCTTTTTATATGCAGCTAAAGGTTTAAGATATGCTTTTTCGACTCAAAGAAATTTCCGGATTCATGTTGGTTTTGCATTGGGTGCGTTTGGTTTAAGCTTTTTTTTAGGCCTTAATAAAAGTGATTTAGCAATAATGGCCCTTACAGCCACTAGTGTGTTAGTAGTTGAATTGCTTAATACCGCGATTGAGTCTGTTGTTGATTTGGCTATTGGGAAACGATTTCACCCTCTCGCTCAAATCGCTAAAGATTGTTCGGCTGGGGCAGTTTTAGTAGCTTCAATCAGTTCTGTTTTGATTGCTGTTTTATTATTGTTTCCTCCATTACTTAAACAGTTAGGAATTTAATGGTTTAAAAATTATGTTTTTGGTAATCGACAATTATGACAGTTTCACTTATAACCTCGTTCAATATTTGGGCGAATTAGCTTCTCAGCATTCTATTGCATCAGAAGTAAGAGTCGAACGTAACGATGCTCTGACGATTAGTGAGATTAAAGATTTAAATCCTGATGCGATTTTGTTATCTCCTGGCCCAGGGGATCCTTATCAATCTGGAGTTTGTTTGGATATTTTATCTGAGTTATCAATTGAAATACCAACTCTTGGTGTCTGCCTGGGTCATCAGGCCATTACGCAAGCATTCGGTGGGAAAATAATTCGAGCTAAAGAATTAATGCACGGTAAAACATCTAATGTTTTTCATAGAGGTACTGGAATATTTAAAGATTTGCCTAATCCATTAGTAGCAACTAGATACCATAGCTTAATTGCGGAGCGAGAGGGGTTCCCAGAATGCTTAGAGATTATAGCCTGGTTAGAGGATGAAACAATTATGGGTATAACTCATAAAGATTATCCGCACATATATGGAGTACAGTTTCATCCTGAAAGTGTATTGACCGAATCTGGTCATAAGTTACTCTCTAATTTCTTGAAAATAGCTGATGCTTCCTAGATTATTTCAAGCTCTATAGACGTTATAAATTAATATAAACTATACTTTTTCGATAATCTTGAAAGCTGACCAGAATCTTTTCATCTGCTCAATTGTTCCAATGCTCACTCTGATAGAACCTTCTAAATTTTTTTTCTTATCCATATTTCTAATTAGAATTCCAGATGACTTTAACTTTTGCTCAACTTGTTTTGGGTTTGATTTTGGCCAAAGTAGAAAATAGTTTCCTCCATCAATATGATGCTTAACGAAGTACTTCTCGAATTGATCTTTGATCCAATTACGAGCCTCAAGTACTTCGTTCACATATGAATCAATGTAGGGTTGATCTTCAAGTGCTGCAAAAGCAGCAATCACAGCAAAGTTATTGACGTCATAAGGACCAGTGACTCTATTTATTATATTAATTACTTTAGAATGACCAATAGCAAACCCAATTCTTAAACTTGCCAAACCAGCAGTTTTAGAAAGCGATCTTAATACAACAAGATTGGGTGTATTTTGAAAATTCACAAATGGTAGAACACTATCACCTGTAAACGCCTCGTATAGTTCATCGACAACAACTAGTGTTTGAGATGAAAGTTTGCTGATTTCTAAAATTCTTTCTGGGTTTAATCTTGTTCCAGTGGGGTTATTGGGGTTACAGATGAGTAAGATTTTTGGATTATTTTGTGAGATGAATTCACAAATACTATCAAATGGATATTGAAAATCTTTCCCCTCATAAGGTATTGAGTTGATTTTCATTCCTCGCATTTGTGCGCAAGGAGTGTAATATCCAAAAGTAGGCGATGTTGTTAGCATTAGATCATCACAATCGCCATAGGCATGAAAAATAGCGTTTATTGCTGCATCTACTCCATTAAAAATACCCACTTCAGATGAGCTTATATTCACGCTTGAATTTTGTTTGATGAGAGCTTTTACTACCTTTTCTTTTAAACCTGAGTATTCAGGATAAATAGAGATTTCATCTCTGCTTATTTCTCTGAGAGATTTAATTACTAGTGGGCTTGGTCCAATGGTGTTTTCATTAAAGTCTAGTCTTAGTAAATTTCGTCTTCCCTCCAGTGGCGCAGAATATGGCTTTAAATCTTCGATATCTTTCCTGGGATTTGGTAGATCAATAAATGAATTTTCTGTTTTTTCCATTACATTCTTTCCAGCGTAGGGATGCCTAACAAACTCATTCCTAGTTTAAGCGTATCTGCCGTGATAGAGCATAAAGCGAGTCTGCTTGTTCTTGCAGGTTCACTTGCTTTTAAAATTGGAACTTGATCATAGAATCTGTTGAAAATCTGACTTAATTCAAATAAATAACCGCAGAGACGATTAGGAAGGAGTTCTTTTTCGACTTCAGCGATAATAAAATCAAGTTGTAATAGCTTGCGAATCAAGGCCCATTCTTGTGGTTCCTTGAATTGAATATTCTGACTTGATACATTTAAATCCCCACCATTGCGAGATATTCCGGCTATTCTTACCAATGCATAAAGTAAATATGGTGCTGTGTTCCCCTGCAAAGAGAGCATTTTATCAAAACTAAATTGGTAATTAGAAACTCTATTTTGACTTAGATCCGCATACTTGATGGCTGCAATCCCGACAGTCGTGGAAACTTTATCTATAAAACTTTCATTT
This sequence comes from Prochlorococcus sp. G4PB17, assembly GCF_059772445.1. NCBI lineage: Bacteria > Bacillati > Cyanobacteriota > Cyanophyceae > Synechococcales > Prochlorococcaceae > Prochlorococcus > Prochlorococcus sp. G4PB17. Next base: position 1,606,598 of record NZ_CM186288.1, read on the forward strand.
TCGGATCTACTTTCAATGTTTAGACGATCTTTAAGATCTTCTCTGGCTCGTTGAATTGCTTCATCCAGAAGGTCTACTAATCTAATTGTTTCTCCCGAACGAGTTTTTAACTTCTTACCATCTTCTCCTTGAACAAGACCAAAGGGGACATGTTCAATTTGACAATCTTTAGGTATCCAATTTGCAAGCTTTGCAATTTGAAAAACTCCAGAGAAATGCGATGCTTGCCCAGCATCTGTGACATAAATCAACCGGAATGCTCCATCTCCATGCGGAGGAGGAGTTAATCTGTATTTAATTGCTGCCAAATCAGTGGTTGCATAGTTAAAACCTCCGTCACTTTTTTGAATAATTATTGGTTGAGGTTTGCCGTCTTTTCCTACTATCCCATCAAGGAAAATACATTGAGCTCCTTGATCATTTATTAGTAAATTTTTACTTTTCAAATCATTAATAACATCTACTAAAAATTTGTTATAGTAGGATTCACCTCTTTCAGTCAGCTTGATATCAAGTCGATCGTAGATCTTTTGAAACTCTTTTCTGGATTGTTTGCAGAGTAATTGCCACGCAATTAGACTTTCTTGATCACCTCCTTGTAAATTAACAACCTCATTTCTAGATTTATTTTGAAAGATTTGATCTTCATCAAATCTTTTTTTTGCTTGACGATAGAAATTTACGAGATCGCTTATTTCCACTACATCTTTTGTATGGAGTGCCTCTGGTACGACCTCTTTCAGATGAGTGATGAGCATGCCAAATTGTGTACCCCAATCCCCCACATGATTGAGGCGTAAGACTTCATAACCGCAGAATTCAAGAACCCGTGCTAAGGAGTCTCCAATGATTGTTGATCGTAAGTGCCCAACATGCATTTCTTTAGCAATATTTGGACTGGAAAAATCAATAATCACGCGGTTATTGTTTTTTCCATTTTCTATCTTTTCACTACTAAATTTTTTTAGAGGGACTCCCAACCTTTTGTCATTTAGACGAAAATGGATTTCCGATATAAGTGTTTTTGAATTTATAGATAGGTTTATGAAACCTGGACCTGCAATGAGTGGTGGATTACATATTTTAACGAAATCATTATCTTTTTGTAGTTGATCAGCTATTTGTTGTGCAATATCACGAGGAGGTTGTTTTATTTCTTTTGCCAATGATAAAGCACAATTTATTTGAAAATCTCCAAATTCTGGCTTGGATGCCGGGACTAAATTAGACCCTGTAAGTATTGAAGAGGTTTTTGAACTTCGATCGTCTTTTGGGAATACTTTGATCAAAGCTCTATTAAGAGCTTCTTCTAATTTAGTGGATATTTCAAGCATGATATTTATGGTTTGGTAGATACTTTTTAGATTTTTTTGTTTTTAGGATGTTGTCAGAAAACTGTTTATTCATTGTTTAGTCAAAGCGCATGCTGAAATCTATCCATTTGCTTTTAGTGATTGGTGCACTAGTTGAGATTAAATCAATACCTGTGAAAATATAGTCTGACAAATTATTTGGGTTGATTCCAGAAACTTCAATAACAATATTTTGTGAGACGTATTTAGAATTACTATTTTTTGCAAGTTGACGTAATTCTGGAACTAATTTTGTTATCGTTTGGATAGGCATTTCATCAAGTAAAACTCCATCAGCGCCTGCCTCTACTGCTTCTTTCGCTTGAGAGGAAGTTTCTGCTTCGACTATTATTTTTTTTGTCCATGGAATAGTATTTTTTAAGATTTTGATACTCTCGCTAATCCCCTGAGACCATTCAATATGATTCTCTTTTAACATGGCAGCATCATCTAATCCAAATCTGTGATTAATTCCGCCACCACAATGAAAAGCATATTTTTCGAATATTCTCAGCCCTGGAGTGGTTTTACGCGTGTCTGCCAACTTCACATGGGATCCTGATAGTTTATTTACCAGTGAAGCTGTCGATGTAGCAATACCAGAAAGATGCATGGCTACATTCAGAGTTACTCGCTCTCCTGCCACTAAGGAAGAGGATGATCCTTGTAACTCAAGGAGTCTTTGATTCTTTTCAAACTTCTGTCCATCCTCTATTAGAAGTCGAATATCAACTTGGGGATCAATTTTCTCGAAAATAAGTTTAATCAGTGCACCTCCACAAAAAATTCCATCCTCTTTTGCAATCCAATGAGCTGATGAGTTTGTATTGCTGAGGACAAACCTAGTTAGATCTCCATCACCGAGATCCTCCTCTATCCAGGTATCTAATATTTTGTGTAGCTTTGGTGAGCGAAGATCCACAATAAAACAAATACATTAATTACTATACCAACGTTAAAACCATTTAGAAAAAATATCTTTTCGGATATTCCTATTTCTTCTATTTATATTATTTTGAAGTATTTGTATGCAAATAAAAATTCTTTATTTTTTGCTTTGTGATGTGTCAATAATATGCTTTAATTAGGTTGAATTTTCATCTTTGAATCAGGTGGACGTTGTTCATAGTGTAAATATTATGGTTGCCATATTGCTAGGAGGAGTTTGCTATTACTTGTACTATATTTTTACAATTGACAATAAAAACTAGATGTAAGCATTACCCATTATTTCCCAATACAGAATTTTGAAAATATATTATCAAGTAAGTTTTCTGTTAAGTCTTCGCCTGTTAGTTCGCCTAAATGATTAATAGCTTGTCGTAAATCAATAGTCCAGAAATCCCAAGGTAGTTTTTCATCATAAGCTTTATCAATATTTTTGAGTGATTCAACTGCTGACTGCGCTAAATCTAGTTGTCTCTCATTGAGAGCAATATCTAATCCATGAGTTTTAGATGAACCACATAATTGTAGTAGACAATTAATTAGAGATTCCTCACCTTCTCCAGTTTTTGCACTTATTATCACTAGATTTTCTTTGTCTAATATATTTTGTGGAATTATTTTTAATGAAAGATTATCTTTTAAATCGGATTTATTTCCAACAATTAATCGTGGAATGCTAGTGGGTATTTCTTTTAGTATTGATTCATCCTCCTTTCTCCATCCATGTGAATAATCAAAAATTAATATAATTAGATCAGTTTGATTTAAAGCTTTTTGAGTTCGTGAAATACCTATTTGTTCGATGATATTTTCAGTTTCTCTTATACCAGCAGTATCTATGAAAGTGATTGGAATACCTTCTACTACAATCTCACTTTCCAAAAGATCTCTAGTAGTACCTGGTAGATCGGTAACAATGGCTTTTTCTTTCTTACAAAGCCTATTCAGCAATGAGCTTTTCCCTACATTGGGCTGGCCTACGAGTGCAACTTTTAAGCCGGAACGAACCCATGATGCACTTTTCGCATTATCTATTAAATTGTTGATATCATGTTTAATTACGCTCATTTCTTTCTTTACACTTGTTGCGTCTAGATTTGGAAGATCTTCCTCAAAATCTATTCTTGCTTCAATTTCAGTTAGTTGATCTAGCAAACGTTGCCTAATTGATTGAATTGTAGTTTGAATATTCCCTTCAATTCCACTCATAGCAATTTCTGCCGCTTTTCGACTTCTTGCTGAAACTAGTTCGCTAATTGACTCTGCTTGAGTTAGGTTTAAACGACCATTAAGCACCGCTCGTTGACTAAACTCACCAGGTTCTGCTCTTCTAACATTTTGGCTCTCTAATATTCTTTCTAGGATCTTTTGGACGGCAATGATTCCACCATGGCAATGAATTTCCACTACATCTTCACCGGTAAAGCTTCTCGGGCCTTTCATTATTAGGATTAAAACTTCATCTATATATGTTTTTTGATTTGCTTCAGTTACGTGTCCGTAAAGCACTTTATGAGTATTCCAATCATGTGTTCCGGGTATGTGAACAATATTTTTACTTATTTCAATTGCTGAGGAGCCAGAGATCCTAATGACAGCAATACTGCCTTGACCGGGAGAAACGGCAGTTGCAATTGCAGCAATAGTATCTTCAGTAGGAGAAAATGAATTCATCAATCAATAATCATGCAATCTTCACTACAATCAAATGTACTTTTCTTTTTATAAACAAGATTTTTGAAAATATGAGAAAAAGCTTCCTCAATTTAATAAAAAGAATTCGTAAATTTCTAGCTTGGCTTTGGAATCAAGAAGGTTCTTTTTCTCAGAGAGCCTTAGGTTTTGGTATAGGAATTTTTAGTGGTTGCTTCCCATTCTTTGGTTTTCAAACCTTGATAGGTGTATTTTTAGCGAAAGCTTTAAAGGGCAATACGATTTTAGCGGCTTTGGGAACTTGGATTAGTAATCCATTGACTTATGTACCTCTTTATTATTTTAATTATAAAGTAGGCTCTTTATTACTTAATGAAAAAAATAAAATAGTTGATTTTTCTTACATAACTACTAATAGATTGTGGTCTCAAGGTTGGTATTTGAGTTCTCGACTATTACTTGGTTCGATATCTATAGGCATCATAGCTGGTATTACTGGTGGGCTTGGTTTGTATTTTTCACTTAAGCGATTTTCGAAAACAATCTAAAGTTATAAGCTGAGTTAATAGATGAAGAAGTTATTACAGGCTTATTTTTTTGAAGTTTAATTTATGAAATATTTTTATAATATGTTTAATTATTCTTGGATTAGATCTAACTGTTAACTTATTCCTGTTCTTGCAATATCTAAAACGTCAACCATCGAACGTATTTGATTAATGGTAATTTCTAGTTGATTAACACTTTCTAGTTCAACCTTAAGGTCTATGCATGCAGGTTTTCCAAATGAAGTTTTAACTCTTGCATCGATTACATTGATACCTCTATCTGAAAGTCTCATTAAAATGTCTTTAAGTACTCCTACTCGATCGATAACCTCAATTCTTAATTGAATAGGGAATTTTTCTTCTTTGATACGAGTATTACAATTCCACTGAACTGATAGTCTTCTGTTATTAGGTATTGATTCTATATTGACACAATTACTTCGATGTATAGTGATACCATGATTTCCAAGTGCAACAGTCCCAATTATTTCTTCTCCAGGTAGAGGACTGCAACATCCTCCTAATCGATAGTCAAGTCCTTCTAGACCAATGATGGTTGAATATTTTCTTTGAGATGTTTTAGATTTAGTTGTAGCAAGATTTGCTTGTATTTCAATTTGATTTACAAGTTCGAGATCACTAGTTTCGGGCTCAGGTAGTTGATGTTGTATTTTGATCTCTTCTCTTAATCTATTAATTACTTGATTTAAGGTTAAAGCTCCAAAACCAAGTGCAGCTAATAAATCTTCAGTATTCTTGAGATTACATCGCTCAGCCACTTTTGATATCGCTTCGCCCTTGAGCAAATTATCAATTCCTTTACGACCAAATTCTTGTTCTAGAAGCTCCTTCCCTCTAGTTATTGTTTCTTGACGATGACTTTTTTTATACCATTGTCTGATACGGTTTCTAGCAGTGGGTGTGGCAACATAATTTAGCCAATCCAAGCTTGGATGAGAACTTTTATGAGTGAGAATCTCGACAAAATCTCCATTTTCAAGAGGTGTTGATAGTACACATAGGCGATCATTAATTCTAGCACCATTGCAATGATTACCTACTTCAGAGTGGATACGATAGGCAAAATCGATTGCTGTTGATCCATTCCTTAACCCTAAAACATCTCCTTTTGGAGTAAAAACAAACACTTCTTCATCAAATAAATCCTCTTTTATTGAAGCAAGATAGTCATTATGATCATTAACTCCATCTTCTTGTTGCCATTCCACTAATTGACGTAACCAATTAAATTTTTCTGAATCCGGACTTGCTGGCGATCCACCCTCTTTATACTTCCAGTGAGCTGCAATACCAAATTCTGAAACCCGATGCATTTCTGGAGTTCTAATTTGCACTTCAATAGGCCTATGCCTGCCAATGACAGCTGTATGTAAAGATTGGTAGCCATTTGGCTTTGGGAGACCTATGTAATCTTTAAATCGTCCTGGTATTGGTCTGAATGTATCATGAACAACTGCTAGAGCTCGATAACATGTCTCGACGTCTGAGACATGTATTCTAAGGGCAGCAACATCAAAAATTTCATGAAATTCTTTTTGTTGCCTTTGCATTTTGCTCCAAATTCCATATAAATGTTTTGGCCTACCACTAACTTCACATTGATTCAGCCCTGCTGCGTTCAACCGATCTTTGAGTAATTGAACAGTGACACCTAATCTCTCTTCTCTTTCACTACGTTTACTAGCTATTTGTTGTTGAATTTCTCGATAGGGATCTGGTTCTAGAAGTTTAAATGCTAAGTCTTCTAGTTCCCATTTGAAACGTCCTATTCCTAAACGGTTTGCAAGGGGAGCATAAATTTCTCTTGTCTCTTTTGCTATTCGATTTTGTTTATCCTTCTCTAGATAACTAATTGTACGCATATTATGTAGTCTATCTGCAAGTTTTACTAGTACAACTCGAATATCACTAGCCATAGCTAGAAACATTTTACGTAGGTTTTCTGCTTGGGCTTCTGTTCGATTATTAAAATGAATTCCACCTAATTTAGTAACACCCTCAACTAAATTTCTAACTTCACTGCCAAAATAACCCTCGAGTTGCGCTGGTGTTATGTCGGTATCTTCAACGACGTCATGTAAAAAACCTGCTGCAATTACACTAGCGCTTGCGCCTATCTCTCTTAGTAAGTTTGCTACTGCAACTGGATGAGTTATGTAAGGTTCTCCACTTTTTCTGTATTGTCCTTTATGTAATTGAAATGCAAGATCAAAAGCAGCAACTAATAATGCTTCGGAATCTCTTGGACAACTTGCTCCTATTCCTGGTGGAATATTTTCAATGCAATTTTTCAACCATTCTGGCAAAATAATTTCATAATCATCAATATGTTTAATCTGATGAGTTCTGAGTTTCGGTTGGCCATCAAAAAATTCATCGCAGACAATATTCGTCTGGCTTGAATTACGTGCAGAGGTGACTTTAGGCATCAGCGCCGGCGCTTAATTTATTTTATTCAAACCCAACATTTCTAGCTACCTTTTTATGGATAATTCATCAAAAGAAGTTTTAAAGATAAAGAAGTTGAATGCAATTTATCCAAATAGTTCTACTTACGTATTAAACGGATTAGATCTGAGTATCAAACATGGAGAAAGGCTTGCATTAGTTGGTAGTTCAGGGTCTGGTAAAAGTACTGTTGCCAAAGCTGTCATGCAGCTTCTTCCTAATGGAAGTGCATGTAATGGTGAAATTTTTTTAAATGGAAAAAATGTATTAAAATTGGACAAAGTTACTTTACAAGCTATTCGAGGGACAGAGGTTGGATTGATATTTCAGGATCCAATGTCACGTTTAAATCCTTTAATGACAATTGGTGACCATTTAGTTGATACGTTGAGAGCTCATGACAATGCAGCATCAATTAATTATTTAGTGAAAAGATCAAAAGGCTTATTAGATAAAGTTGGAATTAATCCAACAAGATTTTATTCTTTTCCTCATGAATTTAGTGGTGGAATGCGTCAACGTGTAGCAATTGCCTTGGCGATTGCTTTAAGACCGCCGTTGATAATTGCTGATGAACCTACAACTAGTCTTGATACTATTACTGCCAATCAAATAATGAGTGAGTTGAGTTCACTTTGTGATGAGCGTGGTACTGCTTTATTATTGATTAGTCATGATTTATCTTTGGCATATAAATGGTGTAATACAATTTCAGTGCTTGATTGTGGCAAAATAATAGAATCTGGAAATATTAGAAAGGTAATTTGTAATCCAAAATCTGATATATCCCAACGATTAGTGAATTCAGGAAGGATTTTAGAGGGTTCAGAAAGACAAATAATTGATCAAAAAACTGAATTGTTGAAAGTGAATAGATTACGATGCTGGCATGATTTGGGGTTTTGGCCTTTCAAATCTTTTTGGCTGAAAGCGGTTAATGAAGTTACTTTTTCTCTTTATCAGGGTGAAACTCTTGGTATCGTTGGACCGTCTGGATGTGGTAAAAGTACTCTTTGTAGAGCTTTGATTGGTTTATTACCTATAAGAGGAGGAAATATCATTTTTCACGGAAAGGATATTACAACTATAAATAGAAATTCTTTAAAACAGCTACGTAAAGAGATTCAAATTATTTTTCAAGATCCTTGTGCATGTTTGAATCCTAAAATGTACATAATTGATGCAATTGTAGATCCAATTCTTATCCATAATATGTTAAGCCGTTCTCAAGCTAGAGAAAAAGCTCGTAATCTTTTGAGACTTGTTGGTTTAACCCCGACAGAAATATATGAAAAACGTTTTCCTTCTCAGTTGTCAGGGGGACAACAGCAAAGAGTTGTCATTGCAAGAGCACTTGCACTTAACCCGAAAATAATCATATGTGATGAAAGTGTCAGTATGCTAGATGCTGAAATTCAAGCAGAAGTTTTGGAGTTACTTCGTTCTTTACAAGAAAAATTAAAATTATCTATGTTATTTGTAACTCATGATTTATCAGTTGCTGCGGGATTTTGTCATAGAGTTTTAGTTTTTGATAAGGGAAAAATTATTGAAGAAAATTCAGGAAGAAATATGTTAGACCATCCTCAAAAATATTTAACAAAAAAGATGGTTGAGGCTTGTCCTAGATTGCCTAAATAAAATAATTTTCGGATTGTAGTATTTTTAAAAGGCGCTTAAAATCTTTTGGTATAGGAGCTATAAATTTCATTTTCTCTAAAGTTATTGGATGTTGTAAACCTAATTCAATTGCATGTAGAACTTGGCCATTTAAATTCATGGGTAATTTTTTACATCTACTATAAGTTTGATCACCAATAATAGGATGACCTATGTGTGCACTATGAACACGAATTTGATGTGTTCGACCTGTATCAAGTTTGAATTTAAGCAGAGAAAAATTTCCTAACTTTTCTATTAATTTCCAATGAGTACATGCATACCTACCAGATTCTTCAGCAACTACGGCATATTTTTTTCTATCTTTTGGATGTCGACCAATACATCCGATTATCATTCCTTCACTCTCTTTAATAGCTCCATGGACAACGGCAATATAATTTCTCGAGGCAACTCTTTTTTGTATTTGAATTTGTAATTTAACTAAGGCTTCTTGAGTTTTGGCTACGACGATGCATCCCGTGGTGTCTTTATCTAATCGATGAACTATTCCAGGTCTTAACTTGCCTCCGATGCCCGGTAAATCTTGACAATGATTGATTAAACCATTTACTAAGGTTCCTGATTTATTTCCGGGTGCAGGGTGAACGGCTATTCCTGCTGCTTTATTAATAACTATCAAATGATCATCTTCATATAAAATGTCTAAATCAATTTCTTCTGGTTTTAAGTAAGCTAGAGGCTCCGGTGGTGGAACCCAAAGTAGAATTATGTCGCCTGGCCTGACGGGTGTTTTTGCTTTTCCAATTTTACCATTCACTTTTGCAAATCCTGCTTCAATGAATTTTTGAATATGAGCTCTACTTTGTTCAGGCCGTTGACTTACTAGCCATCTATCAAGTCGCATAGGCAATGGTCTCTTATATTCACCCTGAAATAATTCACCTTGGCCTTGACCAAATTCTTGTTTTATTTCTTTATGCATGATGGGAGTTCAAGAGAGATGTTGCCTAATAAATTTTTGCGAAAATCATCTAATAATCTTTGAGACATTCTCATGGTATCTCCGGAAGTGTGACGTTCTGCTGCTGATAGTAGCCATGAAAAATTATCTTTAATGTTGTCATTGAAAAATATTCCATATCTATTTTGCAGACACATTGATTTTATCCCCGCTTCCTTTATGTTCTCTAATTGGTTAAGAAGACTCATAAAGTTAATGGCTACCTGTTCAGTATCGTACGCAGCTTGACCAATGTCATCGCAGATAGCCAGTTTTAAAGCAGCATTTTGATCCTCTAATCTTGGTGGTAGAACTCCAGGAGCATCTAACATATCAAGATCTTGCCCCATTCTGACCCACCTCAAACTTCTTGTGACTCCAGCTTTTCTTGAACTAGAAACAACCTTCTTTTTAACCAGCCTGTTGATGAGAGCAGATTTACCGACATTAGGAAAACCAAGAGTAAGAACTCTGATAGCTCGATTTTTCATTCCCCGGTCTAGACGTCTTTGATTTAGCTCTTGCCCAGCACGAATAGCTGCTTGCTTAAGTTGCTGAACCCCTGTTCCAGCTTTCGCATCACACCACCAAGGAATTCTCCCCTCTGATCTTAATTTTTTATCCCATGCTTGATGGGCATCTACATTGATCATGTCCTTTCTATTTATAACTAACAGTTGTTTTTTCCCTTTTAACCATTTTTGGAGATATGGATGAGATGTAGCAAGAGGGATCCGTGCGTCTCTAACTTCAAAAACAAGATCAACCTTATTGAGATGCTCTTTTAATTGTTTTTCTGCTTTAGCAATGTGTCCTGGATACCACTGTATTAGTTGCTTGTTCACGGAATTTTCAAAGTATAAGGTTTAAATTGAATAATTTAAGAATTCAAAAAGTTAATAAATGATTTATTTGAAAGCGAAGTTTTGGAAACTCTAAGTTAAACTTATCATCTTAAAAGATTCAATAAGTTGATAATATTAATTCAATTGTTCTAATTATTTAAAATATTCTGATCTGAGTAAAAAATTATTGATGAATCTAAGTCTCCCAAATTCAAATAATTGTATAAATTTCTAATGCAAAACAAATTTTTGAATTGTGAGTAGAAAAAATTTTTGATTTAGAAAATCGATTCCAAAGTTTTTCACTAGTGATTGCAGTCATTTTAGAGGAATTTAATTACTTTCAATTTTGATGAACAATCTTCAAAAGGCTTTTTTTAGGTTCTGCAGGGGTTAGGTAGATTTTTTCTATGTCTTAGTAATTACCCAATAGGTGCCTTTCAAGAGCTATGGTCACTCAGTTTCCTTTCTGAACCCCATCCATTATGTCTAAGCGTTCCCTGTCAAGTCTCGGCGCTGATGACTTATGCGGCAAACGAGTTTTGGTGAGAGTTGATTTTAATGTCCCATTAGGAGATGAGGGTCAAATAACTGATGACACAAGAATTCGCGCTGCTTTACCAACTATTAATGATCTCCTAGAGAAGAGTGCAAGAGTTATCCTTTCTGCTCATTTTGGAAGACCAAAGGGAGAGGTTAATGAAACTATGCGTTTGACTGCTGTCGCTCAACGACTAAGTGAATTACTTGGTAAAACAGTGATAAAAACAGAAAGTTGTATAGGAACTGAAGCAAAATCAAAAGTTGATGCTATGTCCAATGGTGATGTGGTTCTTTTGGAAAATGTAAGATTTATTGCTGGTGAAGAAAAAAATGATACTGATTTTGCAAAAGAACTAGCCTCTTTGGCAGAGGTTTATGTCAATGATGCTTTTGGAGCTGCGCATCGCGCACATGCCTCAACTGAGGGAGTTACAAAGTTCTTAAGTCCATGTGTAGCTGGTTATTTAATGGAAAAAGAACTTAAGTACCTTCAAGGAGCTATTGATCAACCTAAAAAGCCCTTGGCTGCAATAGTTGGGGGATCCAAAGTAAGCAGTAAAATCGGCGTTTTAGAATCTTTGATTGATAAATGCGATAAAATAATTGTTGGGGGAGGTATGATTTTTACATTTTACAAAGCTAGAGGATTATCAGTAGGAAATAGTCTGGTTGAGGAAGACAAGCTTGAATTGGCAATAGCTTTGGAGAAGAAAGCAAAAGATAAAGGAGTTGAGTTTCTCTTGCCAAGTGATGTTGTATTAGCTGATAAATTTTCTCCTGATGCAAATAGTCAAGTATCCAAAGTAGATACTATTCCTGAAGGTTGGATGGGATTGGATATTGGTGCAGAATCAATCGAACTCTTTCAGAATGCTTTGAGAAATTGCAAAACTGTTATTTGGAATGGACCAATGGGTGTTTTTGAATTTGAGAAATTTGCAAAGGGAACAAATTCAATCGCGGAAACTTTAGCAGAACTAAGTTCTGATGGATGTTGCACAATAATTGGAGGAGGAGATTCAGTTGCAGCTGTAGAAAAAGCAGGTTTAGCGAAAAACATGTCTCATATTTCTACTGGAGGTGGAGCTAGTCTTGAACTTTTAGAAGGGAAAGTTCTTCCTGGAGTATCTGCTCTAGATGATGCCTAATAGTTGAAATTAATTAATTGTTAAAGGTAGTTTTTGATAAGCCTACCTTTATTGTTTTCGTAATTGAATAAATACCTTCTGGATGCGCGATGATTGCTGAAACAGTTTGAAAACCAGGTTCTAAAGGTGCCTGAATATATTTATATAAACCACCTGATTGATTGGGTTTAATGCTAAACATATTATTAGATATATTCATACCTTTTTTGTTTTCAACTACTATCATTCCACCAGCGATTAAAGATTTATCTAAAGGCCTTTCAATAATTAAATTTATTTCATAACGTTCACCTGTAAGCACATCATCTGGAGAAACTACTTTTATAACTAGTGGAGAATCTTTACTATTAAGAATCGATTCCGAATTGATAATATTATAACTTTTTATTTTGTTGTTAAAAGTTTCTATTTCGACAATTAGCTTGGAAATAAGATTATAGATTTGGGCGCCTATTTCTCTATTTGATTTGATTTCTATATCTAGAAAAGCCTTGTTTCCTTGATTGCTTATTGTTCTAATTAACCATTTAGAATCCTTATATTTTTTGTTGAAATCTGTATATTGTTTATTAAATTGGTTGAACGATTTTTTTAGAAATAATTCTTTCAATAAAGAAGACTTTTTCTCATTGAGAACTTTCTCAAGTTGATTGCCTAAAAGATGCTTATCTATGTTTTGACTTAAAGCGGCGTTAATGGATAGTGGAGATATCAATAAAAAACTTATGAATTTGGCTATCAGTGAATTTCGCACATCTACCTTTTTTACTCAATATAACTTAGCCTCCAGTGAAAAGTTCCTTTGATTTTATGCCTCGCCTTTTAATTGCCGCAAGCGGAACTGGTGGGCACATTTATCCTGCATTATCTTTTGCTGGCTCACTTTCAAACTCTTGGGAAATTATGTGGTTAGGGGTTCCGAACAGGTTGGAAGTTGAATTAGTTCCAAAAAAATACAATTTAATAACGCTTAATGTTGGAGGATTGCAAGGAAATATTTTTAGAAAAATGTTTGAGTTATCTAAATTACTTATTGCTTCTATTAAGGTCTCTATCTTATTACGCCAAAAAAAAATTAACGTTATTTTTACTACTGGAGGCTATATATCTGCTCCAAGCATAATAGCTGCAAAATTAAATGGAATCCCAATTCTTTTACATGAATCAAATTCGATTCCAGGTAAAGTGACTAGGCTTTTGGGCAGATTTTGTGACTATGTTGCTTTAGGGATTCCTTCAGCCTCTGATTATTTACCTCGATGTAAAACAATTTTGACTGGAACACCTGTAAGGTCAGAATTTTTTATGGAAAATAATCTACCAAATTGGGCGCCTTCAGGAGAGGGTGTATTGATTGTGATTATGGGAGGTAGTCAAGGAGCGAAAAAAATGAATAATATGATAAGAAAAATTTTGCCTTGGTTGCTTGAAAGGGGTTGTAGAGTGGTTCACCTCACGGGAAAAAACGATTGTTTTTATGGAGATCTAGAAAAAATAAAAATGCACCCAAATTTAGCTTTGAAACACTTCAGTAATGAAATACCCGCCTTGCTTCAAAATGCAGATCTTGCAATAAGTAGAGCTGGTGCTGGAGCAATTTGTGAATTAATTATAACTGAAACTCCTTCTATTTTAATACCATTTCCAGAATCTGCCGATCAACACCAAGAGATGAATGCTGCTTATATGGCTAGCCTTGGAGGAGCGGTAATAGTTCATCAACATGGGAACGAAGAAAATATTTTGAAGAAAATACTCTCTCACTTATTAGACTCTAATTCTCTTAGCGAAATGAAATTAAATATGATTAATCATCATTCTATAAATGCTAACAATAAGATTTTTGAAATCATCAATTCTATTAGTTAATGTAGTCTTTTAATGTATTAATTATATGAATGTTTTCTTTTCTTTTTTGAAGACTGATTCTGAACCAATTTTCATTTAAGTTGATAAATGATCTACAATCTCTTAATAAAATCCCTCTTTTTTTTAAATTTTCAAGAAGATTTAACACTGAGTTTTTACTTTTGATTAATTGAAAGTTTGCAGTTGAGGGTAGAGGCTTAAGATTAGAAAAAGTCACTAAATTTTGATATAACCATTTACCTTCTTCCTCAACCCATTTATGGATTTTATCTAGTCTTTTTTGATGCATCTTAGAATCTTTCATAATTATATTAGTAATATTTATTGCTAGTGTATTTACAGGCCATGGATCTCTGAGCTCTTTCCATTTTATTAATCTATCTGAGTTACTTATTGCGTATCCAATCCTTAGGCCAGCAACACCTAAAAATTTAGTTAAACTCCTTATTACAATTAAATTGTCATAGCTTTTAGTTAAATCAATAATAGATTGACTTTCACCTTGAGGTACAATAGAAAGAAATGCTTCATCACAAATAACAAGTTTATAATTAGACAACAAATTTTCTATTGAATTTCGACTCCATAATTGTCCTGTAGGGTTATGTGGATTTGTAATCCATAAGACATCGGTTTTTGGTTTAATTGGAAATGATTGAGGTTTTTGATTACTCCAGAATAATGGTAATGGATTATAAATATAAGGCGCATTCCAGCATTTCAAAGCTCGTTGATAGTCTCCAAACCCAGGAGAGGGTAAAGAACTAAGACCCTTTAAACCTGCATCTCTCGCTGCCCAAGTGAATAATTCCGAGGCTCCATTACCCGGTAAAATCATCGAAGGATCAATATTATGCCATTTTGAAATAGCATCCTTTATTTCAAAATAACTTCTATCTGGATATGATTTGATTGAACTATTATTTATACTTTTAATTAGATAATTAGTGATTTTTTTCGGTAGTTTAAAAGGAACAACCGAAGCACTTGCATCAATTAACTTTTCTATGTCTAAGCCTAATTTTCTTGCTTCTTGTTCAATATTACCTCCATGACAGTCAAAACCTGCTTTCATCATATTTGACACATTATTTTACTCACTTACAAATATAAGCATTTATTAAATTTATTTTTTAATCTTATTTCCATGGTTCTTCGGAACCGATTGCCTCTTTAATATTTCGGAATCCGTGTTTCTCCATTTGTAAGATTAATCCATCTAAAATATCTGGAACTAAGGTTGGTCCTTCAAAAATCCAAGCAGTATAAATTTGTATCAATGAAGCACCAGCTGCGATTCTTTCCCATGCTGATTTTGGTGAACTTATGCCACCCACACCAATTAAAGGTAAATCATTATTTGTCGTCATTCTAAGCCTTTTAATAATTTCTAATCCTCTTTTTTGTAATGGCAGTCCACTAAGGCCTCCATTTTCTTGATCTAAAGTCTTGCCGGTTTTTTTGATTTTTAGATTTTTTAAATTAAATCGATTTAAGCTTGTATTGATTGCAATGATTCCATCAATTCCAGTTTCTTTCGCAACTTTAGCAATTTCATCAATCGCTTCATTTGAAAGATCTGGAGCTATTTTTATCAGCAAAGGAGGGCAATTGGATAAACCTTTTAGCGTTGTTATTAATTTTGTTATTTGTTGTGTTCCTTGTAATGATCTAAGGCCAGGGGTATTGGGAGAACTTACATTGATTACTGCATAATCTGATATGGGAGCCAATAGTTCTAAGGATAAAGCGTAGTCTTTGTGAGCTTCGTCAAGAGGAGTAATTTTTGACTTTCCTAAATTTATTCCCAGGATGCAAGGTCTATTCCCTGGCGAGGGAATTCTCTGTTTATCTAGAGTTTTTAGAAATGTTTTTGCTCCTTCATTATTAAATCCCATTCTATTTAGTGCTGCTTTTTCTTTCGCAATTCTAAAAAGTCTTGGTTTTGGATTACCTTTTTGGGCATGCCAAGTAATAGTCCCTAACTCGGCGAAACCAAATCCCAAATAGCTCCAAAGACCTGCTCCTACTCCATTCTTGTCAAAACCAGCAGCGAGTCCTAAGGGATTTTTAAAGTGAGAGCCAAAAATACTTTGATTTAAACTTTTGTTATTTCTTTGAAAATCTCTAGATGCTCTTGAGAGGATATTAGAAATTATTGGCAAATTTCTATTTAATGAAGCAAATTTAATCGCATTTATAGCTGAATTAGAAATTACTTCAGCATCAATACCCTCGTCTTGGGATAAAAGTTTGCCAAGGAGAATATTGTATATATCGTTTTTTTTATTTTCAGACAAAATCTTTTAATTCGATTTTTCTACCTTTAGAAAAAGCTACTGCAATAGCATCAACTCTGTCATTATCTTTTTCTCCGCTATGACCTTTGACATATTGAAGTCTGATTTTTGGGAGTTCTGGGTGGTCAAGAGCTTTCCATAAATCTTGATTCAGAACTGGCTTACCGGACGAAGTTTTCCAGCCTTTCTTTTTCCAATTTGGCATCCATTTTTCCATTCCATCAATTAAATACTTGCTATCAGTTTTTATAGTTAAGGAAGGATCGAATTTTATTTTTTTGAATTGTTCTAGAACAAATAAAGCAGCCTTTAATTCCATTCGATTATTTGTAGTCTCGGGGTTAAAACCACCAAATTCAACTTCACTTCCATCTTGGAACCTAATTAATGCTCCCCATCCTCCAGGACCTGGGTTTCCGCTACATGCGCCATCAGTAGCTGCGGCAATGGCAAATTTTTCTTTGTTAGACATAAAAAAACCGGTCTGAATAGACCGGTTTTATATAAGCAGAAAATAGGTGTTTTTCCAGTAACGATATTTATTTTAAAGTTACTTTTCCGCCAACTGCCTCGATTGCTTTCTTTAAAGCTTCAGCATCTTCTTTTGTTGCTCCTTCTTTTATTGTTTTAGGAGCAGCTTCAACTAAGGCTTTAGCTTCGCCAAGGCCTAAACCTGTGGCATTTCGAACTTCTTTAAGGACTTTGATTTTAGATGAAGCGTCAAAGCTTTCTAAAACTACCTCAAATTCAGTTTTTTCTTCGGCAGCATCAGCACCATCGCCACCAGCAGCAGCTCCAGGAGCTGCCATGACAACGCCAGCAGATGCGGCGGCAGATACACCAAAAGCTTCTTCTATTTGCTTGACAAGCTCAGAAGCTTCAAGCAAAGACAGGCTTTTTAATGAATCTAAGATTTCATCGGTTTTTGCAGACATGGTTTAAATCAGCAACTAAGTAAGTAGAAAACAAATTGTTAAACAAGGAGTATCAGCTCTCGCTGCTCTCAGAATGTTGTTTAAGAGACCTTGCAATTCCAGAGGGGACCTCATTTATACCAATAGCGATTTTGCTTGTTATGGAATTCATTGCACCAGCAATTTGTGCCATAAGTGCTTCCTTGCTAGGAAGTTTTGCAATCGCTTTGATTTCATCCTGAGATAGAAGTTTGCCTTCGAAAAGACCTCCTTTAGTCTCAGACTTTTGAGTTTCCTTTTGAAATGCTTGTACAGCTTTAACAGCACTCCCAACATCTCCTTTGATTAAAACAAAGGCGTTAGTTCCAGTAAGTAATGACTCCAAACCAGTCCAGGAATCTTTTCCTTTTATGGCTTGACGCATCAAGGTGTTTTTAGTCACCTTGCAGACACCATCGCTTTTCTGCAATCTTGAGCGCAAGTCAGACATCTCTTTTGTGGATAAGCCCTTGTAATCAAGAACCAAAGCCATTTCGGAGTTATCTAGTAGACCCTCTATTGTTTCGACGATCTGTTTTTTGCTTTCCAGCGTGCGGCCCATAATAATTGGATCGAATCGGGGGAAGAACTGGACATGCGGCCATATTTCCCTTGGGGGGATCGAGGCCGCTAACGATTCAATCCAAAAAGATAAAACCCTGCGTATGCCTCGGCGGGGTTTATAGATTCCATTAAACGCAAGGTTTAATAGCATCAGACCTGCTGTCTTTGGCTGGGCGCATGCCCTTGTGGTCAGACCACTGAGCTAATTTACAACAATGAGGGTCACTTTTCTTTCTGCAAGTCTTGTAATTCGTTGATATCTAATTCTACTGATGGTCCCATTGTAGATGTAATAAAAAAGCTTCTCCAGAATTTTCCTTTGGCTCCGCTTGGTTTATTTTTTTCTATTGTTGATTGCAATGTCTTCAAATTTTCTAGAAGTGCCTCTTCTGAAAAACTTGCTTTACCAAATCGAACATGAACAATTCCTGCTTTGTCTGCTCTGAATTCAAGTTTCCCGGCTTTAAATTCTTTAATAGCTGCTGCTAGATCGGTCGTAACTGTTCCTGCTTTGGGATTAGGCATAAGCCCTCTTGGCCCAAGCACTCTTCCAAGTTTGGCTACTTTGGGCATCATGTCTGGAGTGGAAATTAGAAGGTCAAAGTTCATTTCTCCTTTGTTAATTGAATCAACTAAATCTTCCTCTCCAGCCAGATCAGCGCCTGCTTTAGTTGCTTCGGCCACTTTTTCTCCACGTGTAACGACTGCTATTCGTATTTTCTGACCGGTTCCACTCGGTAAGGCAACTGTCGTCCTTAATTGCTGATCAGTATATTTTGGGTCAATACCTAGTCTTATGTGAGCTTCTATAGTTTCATCAAATTTAGCATTGGCATTCTCCTTAACTAGCTTGATGGCTTCAATTGGTGAATATGAACGCTCTTCCACTTTGGAAAGTAACGTTGTCATTCTTTTAGAAAAATTTTTCATAATAAATTGGGGTCCAATCGACTTTTAGTCTCCCCCGTTAATAGAACGTTTGATAATTTTACGATTTAATTAGTCCTTTATGGAAACTCCCATGTTTTTTGCTGTCCCTTCAATAACTTTCATCGCTGATTCGATACTAGTGCAATTAAGATCTGGAAGTTTGGTCTTGGCAATTTCTTCAAGTTGACTTTTGCTAATCGAACCAGCAGTTCCTTTTGCTGACTCGCCTGAGCCTTTTGCGATGCCCGCTGCTTTCGTTATCAAAACCGAAGCAGGAGGGGTTTTTGTTATGAAAGTAAAACTTCTATCTTCGAAAACAGATATTTCAACTGGGATAACAAAGCCAGCTTTGTCTTGGGTACGCGAATTGTATTCCTTACAAAACGCCATTATGTTTACACCATGTTGACCTAAAGCAGGCCCAACCGGAGGAGCTGGGTTAGCTTTGCCAGCCTGTAAGGCTAACTTGATCAGGGCTACTACTTTCTTTGCCATCGGCTGAAAATTGAACTAATGCGGAAAATCTGAAACTAATCAGATAAATTATCTAATAAACTTAACTCCTAGACTGACCAGACAGCAAAAGGAAATCAAAAATCAATTTTGTTTAGTTATTTGAGAGAATTCAAGCTCAACGGGAGTTTCTCTTCCAAAAATTGATAAAAGAGCCTTAAGTTTGTTTCTTTCTCCTGAAACTTCAATAACTTCCCCTTGGAAATCTTTAAAAGGACCTGAAGTAACAACAATCTGATCACCTTCTTCTACGTCCAATTTGACAACAGTTTTCTTTTCAGCTGCTCGTTTGAAAATTCTATTAACTTCTTGCCTGCTGAGTGGGCGTGGTTTTATGTGTCCCCGAGCTTTACCAGTGGCTCTGCGGTCTTCTGCACCAACAAAATTAATTACATTTGGAGTACTTCTAACAGCCATCATTGTGTCTTCATCTAAAACCATACGAACAAGAACATATCCAGGGAAAACTTTTTCTTCTGTTGTCTGCCTGCTGCCATCTTTTTTTAGCTTGACTGCTGGAGTTTGAGGGATTTCTATCTCTATGATTCTGTCACTGACTCCGAGTGTTATAGCTCTTTGTTCAAGTGTTGCTTTTACTTTTTTTTCGCAACTTGAGGCAACTTGTATGGCGTACCAACGCGCGATATTTGTTTTTATTGATTGTTGTGCAAAATGTGATGGATCATCATCTATTAATTCTGATCTATCAATTATTTTTGAATTTTTATTAGGAGTGGTTTCAATATCTGACACTGGAAAAAATTGTGAGTGGTTTAAAAATGTTGATTAGTCAACTCAGCGAAATATCTGAGTAGAAGCCCATCCATAAAAACGGCTTACAGCAGCGATTGATACTGCTGATAAAGTGACCATTAAAATCACAGCAACAGATTCGCTGAACAGTTGTTGGCGCGACGGCCATACAACAAGTTTCATTTCATCAATTGTAGAGGATAAAAAACTTTTTTTTAAGGCAGTCTTTTCCTGTTTTGTAGGAATTACCTTTTCTTGATCCTCTTTAGAGGTTTGACTTGTCACTTTGGGAAGATTAAAAGGAAGGTGCTTTTAAAAGAATGTCTATGAACCTACACTAACTTATGTTTAAGAGATTAGTTATCTATTAAAAAAAGAAGTTTTTTAGACTCATCATCTTTAGTCTCAACCCTTATTGATTTTGCACCTTCAAAAGCCTCTTCTAAAATTTGTGTGGCCAGTGGGTTTTCTAATCTTCTTCGAATCACTCTTCTTAGCGGTCTGGCCCCGTATTCAGGCTCATAGCCTTCATTAGCAAGAGTTTTAATGGTGTTTTCGTCAATAAAAAGATCTATACCTTGTTGCTTGAGAAGCTTCTTTAATTCATCAAGCTGAAGTCGAACTATTTGCTCTAAGCTATCTTGTTTGAGTGGACTAAATCGTATTATTTCATCAATACGGTTTAAAAACTCAGGTCGAAAATGTTTTGTTAGAGCTTCGTTGATTTTTTGATCTAATTCTTGGGCAAGAATATTTTTATTTGAATTTGCGCTTTGAACTTGAAGGGAATTATTCAATATCGCTTTGCTAGCCAGATTGCTAGTCATAACAATAACTGTATTTCTAAAATCTACTGTTCGACCTTGAGAATCGGTCAGCCTTCCATCATCTAATACCTGTAAAAGGATGTTGAAAACTTCTGGATGAGCTTTTTCTATCTCATCGAGCAGTAAAACTGCATAAGGTCTTTTTCTAATTGCCTCTGTTAATTGACCACCTTCTTCGTAACCCACATATCCAGGCGGTGCACCTAAGAGTTTTGAAACAGCATTTCTCTCCATATATTCACTCATGTCAAGTCTCAATAAAGCGTCCTCTTCATCAAATAAAGAACTTGCTAGTGATCTGGCAAGTTCAGTTTTTCCCACACCTGTAGGTCCTAGAAAAAGAAAGGAACCAATGGGTCTTCGAACATCCTGCATCCCAGCTCTTGCTCTACGAATTGCAGCTGAGACTGCTTGAACAGCTTTTAATTGACCGATAACTTTTTTTTCTAAGTCTTGTTCTAAATTTAAAAGTTTTTGTCTTTCAACTGATAAGACCTTTCTAACAGGGATACCTGTCCATCTTGAGACAACATCAGCTATATCTTCTGGGTTGACTTTGTCGGTTAGGAAGGAATTACCATACTCATTGTCTTCTTGCATAGAAATTTCTATTTCTTTTATTCTTTCTTGGATTTGATAAAGTTGTTCATATCTAAGTCTTTCTACTTCTTCCATATCTCCAGATAATTCAGCTTCTCTTATTAAATTTTTTAACTCTTCAACGTTTATTTTTAGTTCTTGTAATTCAGCTGACATATCAATTTGAACTTGCCATTTTTGTTTGATCTCAGCTAGCTCAAGGATTAGCAATTTTTTCTTTTCTTGTAGATTATTTAAAGTTGCTAATGTTGTCTCTTTATTTGCATTAAGAATTGATGATTCTAAATGATTAAGCTGAGATTCTTTCTCTGCTATAATCCTTGGCTTTGATGCAGATTCGATTTTTACTTGAGCTGAAGCCTCGTCGATCAAGTCAATAGCTTTGTCTGGTAGACATCTGTCACTTATATATCTTTGGGCCAAGCGATTTGCTGTGATCAGGGCTTCATCGGTAATAGTTACTCCGTGATGAAACTCATAATTTTCTTTAAGTCCTTTTAAAATTTCCAAGCTTAGATCTAAGCTTGGCTCTTTGATTAATACTTGCTGAAATCGTCTATCAAGAGCCAGATCTTTTTCGATTGTACGTCTATAATTCTCCGGAGTCGTTGCACCAATACATCTTAAATCACCACTGGCCAATAAAGGTTTTAATAGACTACCAGCATCAGTATTTGATCTGTCTTTGCTCGCAATTGTGTGTAATTCATCTATAAATAGGATTACTCCTTTTTCGCTATTACTGATTTCACTTAATAATGATCTAAAGCGCTCTTCAAATTGTCCTCGAAATTTAGCTCCAGCTATTAATGCTCCTATATCGAGTGAAATTAGTCTCAAGCCTTGAAGAGAATCAGGAATTTCATTGGCTATGATTTTTTGAGCTAATAATTCTGCAACTGCTGTTTTCCCAACACCTGGAGCCCCTATTAGGACTGGATTATTTTTACCTCTTCGAGATAAAACTTTTGTAATTGCTTTTATTTCCGACTCTCTTCCAATAACTGGGTCTAATTTCCCATTTTCAGCTTCGGCTGTCAGGTCTTTGCAGTATAAATCCAATGCACTTGACGTTTCATCAAGATTTAAAGGTTCTTGTTTTGATGTTATCTCTTCTTTAGTGAGGGGAGTAAGTGGTTCGGGGTCAGATGTCTTTGAAGTGTTTTTGGTTGAGACAGAGAACCTTGAATCTTTTTGTGATCTATCTTCTTTTTTATTAGTTTTAATTCTTTTTGATTTTTTAAATGATTTAGGCGCTGGTAGTCGTCTCAATTCCGCTTCAAGAATTTCGCTAGGGAGACCTGCTTGATAAAAAAGATCTTCTCCTAAGCGATTGTCTCTACCAATTGCGGTAAGGATATGAGATATCTCTATTTGATTAGATCCCCATCTAGAGCGAAAATTATCAGCTGTTTCAAGAAGAATTTCTAAATCTTCTCCAATAAATAATTCTGATTGGTTGTTAATTGGAAGTTCAGCTAGAAAGTTTTCTAAAATTTCATTTATTTCTTCATCGTTAACAGGTAAAGAATTTGTATATTTCTGAAATTTTTTATTTCTAAAAAGTACTTGAATAAGATGTTCAACGTCTAAATTCTGATGTCGCCACCTTCTTGCTGATTGCTCAGCTATGAGTAAAAGACTCCAAGCTTCATCGCTAAAAGAATCGGGTTCTGTAGTAAGACTTCCATTCATTTTCGATCAATTTTGATTCATTGTGTTCATTTGTCTTCTGAATTTAGATTGAGAGCTTTTTATCGATACGTGTATTTCTAGTTAAGACGAATTTGATTGATTAGGTCTTGGAAAGCAAGCTAGATTAGCAATTCAGGAACATATAGGAATAATGTAGTTCATAAGATCAAAAAATCATCTTAAATTCGTGGCTGATTCTCTAGAACTGGTAATTGATACCATAATGGCCCGAGAAGTTTTGGATTCTCGTGGAAATCCAACTGTAGAGGCTGAAGTGCTTTTAGAAGGAGGAGCTATTGGACGTTCGATTGTTCCAAGTGGGGCAAGCACTGGAGCCCACGAGGCTCATGAATTAAGAGATGGTGGAACGCGTTATCTGGGTAAAGGAGTTATCAAGGCAGTTGGTCACATAGAAGAAACTATTGCGCCCGCTCTATGTGGTCTTTCTGCCTTAGATCAAGCCACAGTTGATTCGGTAATGAAACAACTCGATGATACAGAAAATAAATCAAATCTTGGTGCAAATTCAATTCTTGCCGTCAGCATGGCTACAGCAAGAGCAGCGGCTAATGGATTGGGTTTGCCTTTGTATAGATATTTAGGTGGACCAATGTCATCTCTATTACCAGTGCCATTGATGAACGTCATTAATGGAGGCGAGCATGCTGCAAATAATTTAGATTTTCAGGAATTTATGTTGGTTCCGCATGGTGCCGAAAGTTTCAGAGAAGCATTAAGAATGGGAGCTGAGGTTTTTCATACGCTTAAAGATTTATTGAGTCAGAAAGGTTTATCAACTGCTGTTGGTGACGAAGGAGGATTCGCTCCAAACCTTGAAAGTAATAAAGCAGCAGGTGACCTCTTAATGCAAGCAATTGAACAGGCTGGATTTAGACCAGGGGATCAAATCTCTCTAGCTTTGGATGTTGCAAGTACGGAGTTTTATAAGCAGGGGCAATATTTTTATGGTGGGAATTCCTATTCCAGCGAGCAAATGGTTGAGGAATTGGCTGGATTAGTTAATTCATTTCCAATCATTTCTATTGAAGATGGATTAGCTGAAGATGATTGGGATGGCTGGAGCTTGCTTACGAAAAAACTTGGTAAAAAAGTGCAATTGGTTGGAGATGATTTATTTGTAACCAACACACTCCGGTTGCAAAGAGGCATTGATGAGAACATTGCAAATTCAATATTAATAAAGGTTAATCAAATAGGTTCTTTGACTGAAACGCTTGAAGCTATAGATCTTGCCTCAAGATCAAGTTATACAACTGTTATTAGTCATCGAAGCGGAGAAACTGAAGATACAACTATTGCTGATTTATCAGTAGCAACTAAATCTGGTCAAATTAAAACTGGTTCATTGAGCCGAAGTGAAAGAGTCGCGAAATATAATCAATTACTTCGTATTGAGGATGAGTTAGGCAGTCAAGCGACATATGCTGGACTTATTGGATTGGGACCTAGAGGAAGCTTTAAGAGTTGATTGTCACTATTTAAAGCTTTTTCTTCCTTGAAAATTATCTAATCGACTTTCGCTTCTCATCTTAAATTTTAATTTAATCCAGCTTATAGCTATTGGAAATCCAATACTTATTGGTATGAGAAATAGAAAAGGTCTACTAGTTGAAGCTAGTAAAGCTGAGGATATTGCAAGTGAGCCTAGAAGAACAGAATTACCTAATGATTGCTGAGCATTAATCATTCTTCTTAGTTGTCTATCTGATTCACCCATTCGCACCTGAAGTTGCAAGTCACCTTGCTCCAATCTTTCTAGATTTTCATCCAAGCGTTTTGGCAATCCAACAGCTTTACTGCCTATTTCAGTAACTTGTCTTCCTAATTCATTAAACAAGTCGTTAGAGTCTGGATTCTTTGAAGTCATAAGAGGTAGAAGGAAGGGTTTTGCTATTGCTATTAAGTTAAATTCAGGGTCTAAATATCTTCCAACTCCTTCAAAAGTTGATAATGCTCTAAAAACAAAAATCAACTCAATTGGAATTCTAAAGGGTTTTCCATAAGCCAGTTCAGATATATCTCCAGAGAGCTTTTCTATAATTTGAGAATCAAAAGGAGGTGTTAGGGCTTCGTTTAACATTATTCTTATTAATCTTCTAACTGGACCTATTTCCACATCTTTTTCTATTAGTCCAGCTATTTGTAGTTCTTTGACTAGTCCATTAACATCTCTCAACGCTGCGGCTTTGATCATTGAATTGAGCCTGCCTCTAATGCGCTCAGAGACAAAACCCATCATCCCAAAATCATAGTAAATAAGAGAACCGCCCTTAGAAACAGCTAGATTGCCGGGATGAGGATCAGCATGAAAAAAGCCATAATTAACCAACTGTTTTAAATAACTTGTGGCTCCAATCTTTGCGATTAAAGAAGTATCAACATCATTACTTTTAAGAGATTCAATATCATTTATCTTAATTCCTGGTAAATACTCCAAGCATAAAACTTTATTGGTACTCAAATCCCAAAAAACACTTGGAATTAAGATATCTGAGTCATCTATAAATTGTTGTTTAAATCTTGCAGCATATTGAGCTTCAATTCGAAAATCTAGCTCTCTGAGTAATACTCTTTTAGACTCCTTCGCAATGCCTACCCAGTCATTACCTCGACTTAAAGACTTTATCCTTTGAACTACTTTTGCAACTTGATTCATTACATCTAAGTCAAGCCTGAAAAATTTCTCTATGTCTGGCCTTTGGACTTTAAAAATAACATTTTTTTCATTGATTAATCTAGCTTTATGAACTTGAGCAAGCGAGGCTGAGCCAATTGGAGTCTTATCAATACTTATAATTTTTTGATACTTATCTCCAAGTTGCTTTTTTAATATTTGTTCAACTTTATCATATGCAAAAGGTGGAACTCTATCTTGTAAAGACATAAGCTCATTTACCCATGTAGAGGGAATAACATCAGCTCTTGCAGATAAAAGTTGTCCTAATTTTATAAATGCTGATCCTAAATTAACTAGCTCTTTTGTAAGCCACTTTGCTCTTAAAGTATTTCTTTTCTGTCTTCTTGTAGAGTTGTATCCTTTTAAATAAGTCCATTTTTTAGAATCAAACCATAAATAGAAAAGTAGACCTAATAATATTATCCAAATCCTAAGCCCTCTACCAAATCTTTGAAGTTGACTAGCTAGAAATATCAATTTTTCCCCTCAAGATCTTTATTAATATCAATAACCTTTGATCTGAGATTATCTATTTTTATTTGAATTGAATCTTCTTTAGTTAATTGTTCCTTAGAACTTTTTTCTTTTGATGCAGTAGTCTTTTTTTCTAGACGTTCAGATTCTTCAAAAACCTCTTCTTTAAAGCTAGACCACTCATTTTGGAGTTTTTGAGGTAATTCGTCAGCAATTTCAGTGAATTCTTGGGCAGATTTGAGCACCTTCTCAGTTATCCGAACTGCTATTCGGTTCATAGCTGCTTTTAGTAGTATTTCTGGGTCGCTCAATGTTTTAATTAATCCATTTACACTTTAGAAGATCTAGGGTTTTTTGTGTCTTCAGATTGAAACTGGATATATGCAGATTTGCTCTTAATCAATTAAATCTATTTAGAAGATTGTTTGTTATCACTCAACCTAGAAAATTTTCATTAGAGTTGAAGAATACAAACTTTTGATTTGATTTGGGGTTAAAGTTTAATCTATTAACTCAAGTGATTTCAAAACATCATTATCTCTTTTTGAAAGAGATCAAAACCTAACCAAGAGATTTTCCATTGGAAACCATTGAAACTGATGTTGTCATAGTTGGTGGTGGGCCTGCTGGTTGCAGTTGTGCGCTCTACACTTCCCGAGCAGACTTAAGAACAGTAATTCTCGATAAGAATCCCGATGTAGGTGCGCTAGCAATAACACATCAAATTGCCAATTATCCAGGAGTTTCTAGTGAAATGAGTGGCGAGGCCTTGTTGAAGTTGATGAGAGATCAAGCTACTCAGTATGGGGCTGATTATCGTAGAGCCCAGGTTTTTGGAATTGATGCTGGCGGCGACTGGAAAACTATTTACACTCCAGAGGGGACTTTTAAAGCAAAGGCACTTGTCGTTGCTAGTGGTGCAATGGGAAGGCCAGCATCATTTAAAGGTGAAGCTGAATTCCTTGGTAGAGGAGTCAGTTATTGTGCCACTTGTGATGGAGCTTTTTATAGAGATCGTGAAGTCGCTGTTGTTGGTATTAATAAAGAAGCCATTGAAGAAGCAAATGTTCTTACAAAATTTGCTTCCAAAGTCCATTGGATTACATCGAATGATCCAAAACCAGATGATCTTCACGCACAAGATCTTTTATCAAAACCTAATGTGAATCATTTGAGTAAGACGAGATTAATGCAGATTGAAGGCAATGATTCTGGGGTTACTGGTATTAAGGTGAAAAACCGATCAATTGATACTCATCAATATTTAGCTCTTGAAGGGGTTTTTGTTTATATGAGTGGATCTAAGCCTATTACAGATTTTCTTGGAGATCAGGTTGCTTTTAAGGAGGATGGAGGAGTTCTTGTAGATGACTTTATGTCGACAACAGTTGAAGGGGTTTGGGCTATAGGTGATATCAGAAATACACCTTTCAAGCAAGCTGTGGTTGCAGCATCTGATGGCTGTATAGCGGCTATGGCAATTGATAGATTTTTAAATAGTAGGAAATCAATTCGTGTTGATTGGGTTCACGCTTAGTTCGAGCACTAAGAAGTATTTTTTAAAGCGGGGTTGCTTCTGAAACATAGGCAAAACCTCCGTAGTAACTTAAAACAGTTTTTATGTTGTCTCGAATTTTATCAATTATCTCTTGCTCACAAAAAATAATTACATGAGCATTGGATCCAAATCCAGTAAATTCCATATCTTCAGTGACAACCCTTTCTGGTCCTCTTCCTGTTGCATGTTTCATAACAGTGTAACCAGGAACTTCAGCTTTTTCTAATGCAGAGAGAACGTCATCCAACTCCCTTTCGCTAAAGATTAAATCAAGTCTTTTCATAATATTCAGTTATCCAATTTGAGGAATCATTGTATTAACTAAGCCCATATAAACAGGTATTCCAAAAATTATGTTAAAAGGGAAAGTTAATCCAAGAGTTGTTGAAATGTAATAAGCAGGTTTAGCCTCAGGAACAGTCATTCTCATAGCGGTTGGTACAGCTAAGTATGAAGCACTAGCGCATAGAACTACAAATAAAAGAGCATTGCCTGGATCCAAATTTAGAAATCTAGCAACTACTGATCCTAGTACTGCATTAACTATTGGCATGAATATTGAAAACATTATGAGAAAGGCACCAGTCTTATTTAGTCGGGCGAGTCGTTGGGCAGCTACGATCCCCATGTCAAGAAGGAAAAAACATTCTGCGCCATAGAACAATTCAGCTGTGAATGGTTCCATTTTTTTTATGTCAGATGGATCAATAGCGGATGTTAAAAAACCAATTAGAAGGCTGCCAAGTAACAAATAGACAGAACCATTTAACATTGACTCATGAAGAATTGATCCCCATTTCATTTTCCTTTTGATAGGCCTATCTTTTTTGGGCGCCCCAAATTTGACTAATAGAAGACCAATGATTATTGCTGGAGATTCCATAAGTGCTAAAGCTGCAACCATAAAACCATCAAAAGGTATATTTTGACTTTCGAGAAAGCTTTCAGCAGTTATAAATGTCACTGCACTTATTGATCCATATGCTGCTGATATTGCTGCTGCATTAAAAACATCGAATTTAAATCTCAGTATTAAAAAGCAAATAAGTGGTATTAAAAGGGACATTACTATTGCTGCTATCACAGTTGGAAGAACTGGATAACCAAAGCTACTTTTTTGAAGCTCAATCCCTCCTCTGAAGCCTATAGCAAGCAAAAGATATAAAGAAAATAATTTTGGTAAAGGAGCAGGGATCTCAAAATCAGATTTTAATGCGTATGCAATTGCACCCAAAAAGAAAAATAATATTGGCGGGCTTAAAGCATTTTGGATGAAAAGGTTTTGTCCCATTTCTTGTTAGTTCTTAAAGCAAGCAATCAGAAGAAAATATTGATTATCAACCACTGAGGCTGTCAATTGCAGCTGAGAGGGCTTCTTTTCTTGTACCAATTACATCAACTCCAAATTTAGCCAGTCTGTCTTTTACTTTTCCTGTTGCACCAGCAACATATGCTTTTCTTGAGTTGTTTAGCGCTTCCTGAACCATATCTTCTATTGCGAGAGTTGCAGTAACTCCAAGCCTAGGAACATCAGTTATGTCAAGGATTAGAACTTTATAGTTTCTTACAAGCATCATTCTTTCAGTAATTCCTTTTGCTGCGCCAAAACTAAGTGGCCCTTTTAATCTGAAAAGCATTACTTCTCCAGCACAACGATCTAAAAGTGCTTTTTCATCTGAAGGGAGTTGTGCATTTGCTGCATTATTATTGGATGCTGAATTAAATGGGTTATCAGCTTCCATTCCCTCCAATTGAGTCTCTGTAATTGAATCAATAGTGAGCATATTGGCTATGAATACCCCAACTAGGACCGCCCATATCAAGTCCCAAAAAACTGTCATCAAGAGGACTCCATACATCACACTTGCAGTTTTCAGCGAAAGTCTATGAGCTCTTAATAAAAATCCCCAATCAATAATGTCTAAGCCAACTTTGATTAAAATTCCTGCAAGAAGAGCTGTAGGAATCTGAGCGGCTAGAGGACCAGCACCAAGTAAAACAAATAGTAATACAATTGAATGAACCATCCCTGAGATAGGAGTGGAACCTCCCGATTTGACATTTATTACTGTTCTCATGGTTGCACCAGCTCCAGGCAAACCCGTAAAAATACCTGCTACTGCATTTCCAATACCTTGTCCAATTAGTTCTCTATCAGAATTGTGCCTAGTTTGAGAAATATTATCTGCTACAAGAGATGTAAGAAGGGAGTCAATAGCACCAAGAACAGCAAGGACTAATCCAGCTTTAAGAATTATTGGGAAAAAATTATCAAAGCTTGGATCTGGGAGACTTAAAGAAAGACCACCTTCTGGTATTGCACCTATTCGGTCTATTGAACCATCGTCAAAAAGAAGTATTGATAAAGGAGTGACTATTAATAATGCTAAAAGAGGAGACGGGACCCATTGACTTATTTTGCGGGGAGTCAGAAACACTATCGCAAGTGTCATCACTGCAACTGCTATTGCAGCCCCATTTGGCTCGAAATTATTAACTAAAGTTGAAAGAGACTCTAATACTCCACCTCTAGTTGATATCCCAAGTAAAGGACCTAATTGAAGAGTAATTATGATGACTCCAATTCCAGACATGAAGCCTGAAACGACTGAGTATGGAACAAGTGTGATGTATTTACCAAGCCTTAGTAGACCAAATAAAATCTGAAACAATCCTCCAATGACAACCGCAGCCATTACTAAAGGAAGAATTTCGCCAGCAGATAAATCTCTGGGTACTCCTACAGCCGCCAAGCTAGCAACTACTCCAGCTACTGTTACGCTCATCGGTCCAGTTGGACCACTTACTTGAGCAGGAGTTCCACCAAATAATGCGGCGAGAAATCCAACTACGACTGCTCCGTAAAGGCCATAAATAGCGCCTCCAGGGCCAAGTGCAGCGTTACCAAACGCTAAAGCTAGTGGTAGGGCTACAACCGCAGCAGTTAAGCCGCCTAATACATCACCTCTAATATTTTTTAGGTGAAAGCCATTAATTAGCGCCAATCGACTCTCCTTACTTGATTTGACTTGAATAAGCCTATCTCTTCAAGGTTCCATTAAGTTCTGGGATCTCTACTTTTAAATACTTATATTGAATAAAAATCATTGAAAAGATTGATTTTTACTAAGAAGGCAGCGTGATTTTGATGGCATCAAATGGTTTTAAGGATTATTTCAAAATCCTTGGCGTTAGTAGAAATGCTACCGAAAAAGAAATTAAAAGTGCATTCAGGAAACTTGCTAGAAAATTTCATCCTGATTTACATCCACATGACGAGAGGGCTGAGTCCGAGTTCAAAGAAATAAATGAAGCTTATGAGATTCTTTCAGATTTGGATAAAAAAAAGTCTTATGAACAATTTTTAAATTATTGGTTCAAAAATAGAGACGGAAAGTCGAGAGATTTTTCTGGAGAAAATAATGATCAGCGCTTTGATGAGTATCTAAACTTTGATGATTTTTTGGGTGATTTAATTGAAAGATTTAGTGAGGTTGGTAAAGAAATTTACTCAAACATATCTTCAGATAATAATGCTCAATCATTAAATCTTGATGCTGATTTTAATTTGCAGATTAGTTTTCTAGAGGCTTTGAATGGAACAAAAAAGAATCTTTTAGTTAATGATGAACCTATCGAGGTGAAAATCCCAAAAGGAATTGAAACAGGATCAAAAATACGTATTAAAAACAAGGGTAATATTCAGTCCGGGAAAGGGAAAAGAGGAGATTTATTGATTGAAGTCAGTATTAAGTCTCATCCAATTTGGAAAGTGAAAGGTTTAGATGTGTATGCAGATTTACCTATCTCTTTAGATGAATTAGCTTTGGGAGCAAATATTTCGATTGCATCCCCCCAAGGAGATACATATTTATCAATACCTTCTGGAAGTTTACCTGATCAAAAATTGATATTAAAAGGTCAAGGATTACACAACTTAGATACCCAAGGAGATTTGTTTTTGACTCTAAAATTAAAGCTCCCTGAAAACTGGTCAGATGAGGAGTTGAGACTTCTTGAAAAGCTTAGATCTGTTCGAATAGATGAACCTCGTTTAAGTTGGTTCGATCAGGCTAGGACTTAAAGGAAGTAAAATGTAGTTATCTCTTATGTAGTTATCTCTATTGGTCAATATGGATCTTACTTATCGGCCCCGTCGTCTTCGTAGAACAAACTCTTTAAGAGATATGGTTAGAGAGCATAGTGTCTCTGCCTCTGACTTTATTTATCCTCTTTTTGTTCATGAAGGTTCAGATATTCAAGAAATTCCAGCTATGCCAGGTGCCTTTCGCTGGTCAATGGATGGCTTGGTTGATGAAGTTAAACGTGCGTGGGATTTAGGTATTAGATGTGTCGTGCTGTTCCCAAAAGTTCCAGACGAGCTAAAAACAGAAGATGGAGCTGAATGTTTTAATGAAAAAGGTTTAATACCAAGGGCTATTGAAAGATTGAAAGTTGAGATGCCTGAAATGTGTGTCATGACTGATGTCGCTTTAGATCCTTATTCTTGTGATGGTCATGATGGAATAGTTAGTAATCAAGGAATAATTTTGAATGATGAAACCGTTGATTATTTATGTAAACAAGCACTAGTCCAAGCACAATCTGGAGCAGATTTAATTGGACCTAGTGACATGATGGATGGAAGAGTGGGAGCTATAAGAGAAGCCTTAGATGATGAAGGTTTTGAACATGTAGGAATAATTAGTTATACCGCAAAATATTCGTCTGCCTATTACGGCCCTTTTAGAGAAGCTTTAGATTCTGCTCCTAGATCATTATCAAATAAACCTATCCCGAAAAATAAAAACACCTATCAGATGGATCCAGCCAATGCTAGAGAAGCCATAACAGAAGCTCAACTTGATGAACAAGAGGGATCGGACATCTTAATGGTTAAACCTGGTTTGGCTTACTTAGATATTATTTATCGCTTAAGGGAAGAATCAGAATTACCAATCGCTGCATATAACGTTAGTGGAGAATATTCAATGGTCAAAGCTGCTGCTCAAAAAGGATGGATTGATGAAAAGGCAATCGTTTTAGAAACTTTATTGAGTTTTAAAAGAGCTGGAGCAAATCTAATCCTTACGTATCATGCGTGTGATGCCGCAGGATGGTTAAAAGAACAATAGAGTTAGTTAAGAAAATCATTCAAAATTTCAATTTTCAATTAAAAGTAATGCCAGAAAAACAGTCAAACTTAAATATTGAAAGAGTTCATCGGCTCGGCCATGTAGCTATAAGAGTAGATGATGTTGATAGGGCTAAAAATTTTTACTTGAGTTTGGGCATGAAGCTTGTTTGGGATGATCCTGATTGGTGTTACTTAGAAACAGGAGACAATAAAGATGGCCTTGCTTTGCTTGGTCCGGGCTATAAAGCTGCTGGTCCGCATTTTGCATTTCATTTCACTAATAAAGATGAAATAGATAGAATTCATACTTCTCTAAAAAATCAAGGTGTAAAGGTTGGCGCTTTACATGATCATCGAGATGGAACTTCTTCTTTTTACTTGAAAGATACAGAAGGTAACTGGTTGGAAATGCTTTATCACCCATCGACAGGAATTCCAACAAACCAATAGAATTTAGGTAGACGAATGGGATTCACAATAAATCGTGATGATTCTGAAAAAACACAAATAATTCCAGAATCATTAGAGTTGCTTGAATGGCCAACTGTTTGTAGCCATTTGTCAACATTCGCAGTTACTCAACAAGGTCGTAATCAATGTAAAAGCTTTGATTTGCCATTAGAGATATCTCTTAGCCAAGAGCTATTGCTCCAAACGTTAGAAATTGGATCATTAGATATTTCTCTTGATGGAGGAATTTCTTTTGAAGGTGTTCATGATTTGGAAAATATTCTTTTGATATGCTCAAAAGGTGGTGTCGCAATAGGTGAGGATTTATTAAAAGTTGCTGATACTTTAAGAGCTGCTAGAAAATTACGAAAACTAATATTTGATCAATTTATACGTCCACGACTCTCTGCATTACTCAAAGATATTGCAACTTTGCCTGATTTGCAAAAACTCCTTGAATTTGGCCTGGATGAAGGTGGACGAATTGCAGATCGTGCTAGTCCAAAACTTTCTGAACTACGACGCTACAGGAATTCGGTACGTCTTCAAAGAAAAGATATTCTTCAAGATATTATCCGGAAACATGGTGGATTACTTCAAGATAATATTATTTCAGAAAGGTATGGAAGACCTGTTTTAGCATTTAAAGCTGGGAGTTCCGATAAGATTAAAGGAATGGTTCATGATAGTTCAGCTTCAGGAAATACGATTTATGTCGAGCCACAAGTTGTCATATCAATAGGGAATCGTTTAGCTAAAATAGATTCTGAAATCTCAGATGAAGAGAGGAGACTTTTAACTAATTGGAGTAAAGAGGTTGGTTTTAATGCAGATGTATTAGCTCATTTAGGAGAGATTCTTTTACAGATTGAGTTTGCATTGTCACGAGCACGTTACTCTAAATGGCTTAATGGAGTACCAGCAATTCTTGATGAAAAGGAAAATACACCATTTGAGATTAAAGATTTTCGTCATCCTTTATTAGTATGGAATGATTTTCATGAGAAAAAAAATACAGTAGTTCCAACTAGTTTTGATGTTTTATCTAATTTAAAAGTTGTTGCAATTACAGGTCCTAATACTGGAGGCAAAACAGTAGCGTTAAAAAGTATTGGTCTAGCAGTTTTAATGGCAAAAGCAGGAATACTTTTACCATGTACTGGTTCACCAAGATTACCTTGGTGTAAAAATGTTTTAGCTGATATTGGTGATGAGCAGTCTTTACAGCAAAATTTATCTACATTTAGTGGACATATTCTTCGTATAAGTCGAATACTCGATGCCATAGCTTCTTCCCCTGGTACGACTCTCGTTCTGTTAGATGAGGTTGGAGCAGGAACTGATCCCTCTGAAGGTACAGCTTTAGCTATGGCTCTATTAAAGATAATGGCGGATAGAGCACGATTAACTATTGCAACTACTCACTTTGGAGAATTAAAAGCCCTGAAATATAGTGATTCAAGATTTGAAAATGCTTCAGTTTCTTTTGATAGTGAAACAATAAAACCAACCTTTCATTTGCAATGGGGAATTCCTGGTAGGAGTAATGCAATTGAGATTTCAAAAAGACTTGGTCTTGATTCGGAAGTGATAAAACGTGCTCAAGAGTTTATTAATCCTGCAAGTGTTGATAATGTTAATCAAGTTATTAAAGGCCTAGAAAAACAACGTGAGCGGCAACAATCAGCAGCTGAAGATGCTGCTGCTTTATTAGCTAAAACTGAATTATTGCATGAAGAATTACTTAATAGTTGGCAGAAACAACGCCAACAATCGGAAGAGTTAAATGAACAAGGAAGGTTTAAATTGGAGTTATCAATTCGTGAAGGTCAAAAAGAAGTTAGACATTTAATAAAACGCTTGCGCGATCAAAATGCTAGTGGTGAGACAGCAAGAATTGCTGGTCAAAGATTACGGCAATTGGAAAAGGGATCTCGAGGCAATAAGCGAATCAAGCATGTTCAGAGTTGGGACCCAAAGATTGGGGACAAAGTTAGATTGACGTCTATTGATAAAGCAGGTGAAATAATTTCTTTTTCAGAAGATGGAATGCAATTAACAGTGCTATGCGGTGTATTTCGTAGCAAAGTCAGTTTAACTGAGGTAGAAAGTCTTGATGGTCAAAAGGCGGAAATAAATCCACTTGTGCAAGTAAAAACTTCGCAGGTAAAAAAGAATTTATCCTTAGTACGTACTAAAAAAAATACCTTAGATGTAAGAGGTTTAAGGGTGCATGAAGCCGAGGGGGTAATTGAAGAAAAATTGAGAAATTGTTCTGGAGCTTTGTGGGTTATTCATGGAATTGGTTCTGGAAAACTGAAAAAAGGTTTGAGGAAATGGTTGGGTTCACTCTCATATATTAAAAAAGTAGCCGATGCTGAACCTCATGATGGCGGACCTGGATGTAGTGTTGTATGGATGGTTGATTAAATTTAAGGTGAAAGTTATAAACAGTTTTTCAACTCTTTCATTTATCAAGGATCAATTTAAGAATTATTATTTATTTTATTGATCATATATAGTCCTAATGTAGTCCTAAATGCAATTTATTGATCAGGCCATTATTGATGTCAAAGCAGGTTCAGGTGGTGACGGTATCTCTGCTTTTAGAAGAGAAAAATATGTTCCAGCAGGTGGCCCTGCGGGAGGAGATGGAGGACAAGGAGGAAATGTTGTTTTAGAGGCTGATGATAATTTGCAAACTCTTTTGGATTTCAAATTTCAAAAATTAATTTCTGCTGAGAATGGTCAAAGGGGTGGTCCTAATAAATGCACTGGAGCATCAGGAAAAGATACTGTACTTAAAGTTCCATGCGGAACAGAAGTAAGACATCTCTCTACAAATATTATTTTTGGTGATTTAACTCACAAAGGCCAGCAACTTATTGTCGCGTTTGGTGGAAAGGGAGGTTTCGGTAACGCTCGCTATTTATCAAATAGCAATAGAGCCCCAGAAAAATTTACTGAAGGGGAAGATGGGGAAGCATGGTCATTTCAATTGGAATTGAAATTGCTAGCAGAAGTAGGAATTATTGGCTTGCCAAATGCAGGTAAAAGTACGTTGATTTCTGTACTTTCTTCAGCAAGGCCAAAGATTGCTGATTATCCATTTACAACTTTAATTCCTAATCTCGGAGTAGTAAGAAGACCATCAGGAGACGGAACAGTTTTTGCAGACATTCCTGGTTTAATTTCAGGAGCTTCAAAAGGTATTGGATTAGGACATGATTTTCTCAGACATATTGAAAGGACAAAGGTTTTGCTACATTTAATCGATTCAGCATCAAATGATCCGATAAATGATTTCAAAACTATTAATGAGGAATTAACGTCTTATGGCCATGGTTTAATTTCTAGACCTAGAATTTTTGTACTTAATAAAAAAGAATTATTAAACGAGAATGAAGTTAAAAAACTTTCAAATGAAATTGAGAAATTAATTGGAAAAAAGGTACATATAATTTCAGCAGTAACGAAATTTGGTCTGGATGGTTTGTTGAGTTCTATTTGGAACGAACTTGGATATTAATTGTCATGAGTGAATCATACCTACTTGTCTAAGAGTTAATTCTTGGTCATAACTAAATAGAGTCTTTAAAATTATGAATTTTTACAGTTGTTTTGATGGACAAGGAGAAATTATTGCTCGTTGCCAGACTGATCAAGATATTAACGTTCTGAGGAAAATGGGCAGACCAATAGTCGAGATACGCCAAATGAAAAACGAAGAGGCAGTCGTATGTTCTTTAACCGGAAGCCCTTCAGATTTTAATATGGATTATTAGTTGTTTAAGAAAAGGAGGGGGGAGCAATTGCCCCCCTCCTTTTCTTAAAATTAATCATCGTAGACCAAGCACTCTGGCTCATCAGGGTTAGCGTCGCAGAAAAGTTCAAGCGCGTTTGGATCATGCTTATCTTCGGGATGATGCTCTTTATATTCCTCGAGAGAATGAAGCTCATCTGTCAAATGCCTCACTTTAGGATCATTGCCTGAAGCCTTAGCAGTCTGGATCTCTGACTGATCCTTTTGAATATGCTCGTCGATGGATTTCATAGAGTCTTAAAGGAGCAAAATCTTTAACTAATACAAGATAATTATGTCGGGGGAATATTGCACGTGCATTGTGAATTTGGTTGGATTTCCTCACCATTTGCTGACATGTCATACTTCACATCACTTTTCGAGGAATTGTTCATGGATGAAATCCGCTTTTGCTAAATTGTTTCAATGTCTGGTGTATTTAGCTTTTTTTGACTTTCTAAAAAATCAAACACACTTTTGTCGCCTACGTCAGCTTCTGCTGGCAGGTCAAATTTTCTTATTCCCAACAATAATAAAAGAAAGGATGAAATAATTAGCAGAGCAAATGTAAATTTTTCATTCGTAAGTTGAGTCAAATGTCCAATAAAAGCTATTGGAATAAATGTTGTGATCCCTATTGCCTCTATTCTTCTAAAACAAAAAAACTCTTTAAAACCGATTCCTGTTAAAGATGCAAAAAGAGGTCCAACGAGAAATACCCACTTTGGATTTTCTTTAAGACCATAAATTACTTGTGTTAATCCAAAGTGATATAAAACAATGGCTAGGCCAATGCAACCAATTGCCCAAAAGAATTTAAGTGCTTGATGTAAAGGTCTCAAATATATGTGTATCCATTTAATACCTAAGCCAAGACTGATTACCAATCCAGCCAAATAAATCCATAATTTACTAGATCCATTGGTAAACCATTGGACCATGCCTAAAGAAAAAAATAAGCCACAAGAGAGAATAGACAATCGATAGAAGAGAACTTCTTTCTTGTCTTCTTTAGTTACTATAAAATCGCCATAAACTCCTTTAATAGGATTAGAGGATGAAAAGTAAGAATTTGTTTCTTTCATAGTTAATAATTAATTGTTGATAATTTTTGTAATATCCTCTCCTTTAGGGATAATACCACTTGGATTTAAAGGGAATAAAGCTCCAAAATAATCTTTCCTCCACGTCTCAACATCACATGTTTTTTTAATATTGTACATATTAAAAATCTTTTTCCTCCACTGAATTATATGTGGGAATGATTTAATTGATTGATTACTACATTTGAATAGTGGGTAATAAATTGATTCCCACCTGATAAGGGTAGGGAAAAGTCTTATATCAGCAATTGAAAGATTTTTTCCACAGAGCCAAGGCCCATTTGATTGAAGATGCTCTTCAATAATTTTTAGAGCTGAGAACAAATCTTTAGAAGCTTTTTCATAAGCTTTTTGATTCCTAGCAAATCCA
Organism: Prochlorococcus sp. G4PB17; assembly: GCF_059772445.1. Lineage (NCBI taxonomy): Bacteria > Bacillati > Cyanobacteriota > Cyanophyceae > Synechococcales > Prochlorococcaceae > Prochlorococcus > Prochlorococcus sp. G4PB17. Next base: position 1,645,323 of record NZ_CM186288.1, read on the forward strand.
CATTTATAAACTCCATTATTAATGTTTTCTTGAATTAAATTTTGCCACTTAATTATTTGTTTTTGATATTTGCTTGGGTTCAGTTCTATTTCTACATCGGATATAGGCCAGTTGTTTAATATTTCTACAAGCTCTGCGCTTTCATTATTTATAAGTCTGAACTTTGAGTCCTGTTCATTACTTGGATCGAAAAGCATTGGTACTGTTGCTCTTCTCGATTGATAATTTCCGCATTTTCGGTAGAGCTCTTGAAGGGTTTTACACCCTTTTATTGGAGGATCTAATATCCATCTTCCTCCTGAATTATCTACTTTAGCAACGTGAAGATTGATTGATTTCTGTAACCCTTTTACCTCGTAAACCATCCATGCTCTATGGGCCCAAGGGCAGCTTTTGCCAATAATTAAACCTGGCATTTGATTTGAAGCTCTACTTTTTAAATCTTCCTTGGTCGGGATTTGAATTTGTTCTTGAATATTTATTGGCCTCTTGTAATTTCCAATAGAATCCGATGGCGCAAGACCATTCATTAGAATTGCCCACTCAAAACTCCAAATTTGTTTTGCAACTTTTACAAATATTGGTGGTATGGCCATGGATTTCTTTTTAGATTATTTTTATCTATTGATTATTGATTGATGATGCAGCTACAAGTACTTCTAGTGGCTGGCACGCATGGTAATGAAATAAATGGTATTTGGCTTTTTGATGAGTGGGATAAATCCCCATTATTAATTAATACTCACGGTATTAAAACTTTCAAGGTGATTGGAAATCCTGAGGCGAGAAAGGCTGGAAAAAGATATATACACCATGATTTGAATAGGAGTTTTCAAGAAGAATCATTCTTATCAATCAACTCTTCAAATTTTGAGAGAAGTAGAGCAAGTGAATTGGTGAATCTTTACGGAGAGAAAGGAAAAACCCCCTGCCAAATAGCATTGGATTTTCATACAACAACATCCTCCATGGGGAGTTGCTTAGTTGTTTATGGGAGAAGAGATGCAGATTTAGCTTTGGCTTCTTTAATTCAAAATAAATTAGGTTTACCAATATATCTTCACGAAACTGATCAAAAACAAACAGGGTTTTTAGTTGAATCTTGGCCTTGTGGGCTTGTTGTAGAGATTGGACCCATTGGTCAAGGCCTATTGAATTCGAGAATTATTTTGCAAACAAAATTGATTCTTGAGACTTTGATGGAACAAATTCATAAAGTTCAGAACTTAAATCCCTTTTACCCTGAGAAGCTGATAATTCATAGGCATATAAAAAGTATCGATTTTCCAAGAGACGAAGAGGGTAATATTATTGGACATGTGCATTCATTGAGGCAATCAAAGGATTGGCATGAATTAAAGAAAAATGATGAATTGTTTTATATGTTGAATGGAGAAACTATTAGGTTTGAAGAAGATGAACCCTGCATTCCTGTTTTCATAAATGAAGCAGCGTATGTAGAAAAAAATATTGCGATGAGCCTTACTAAAAGAGAATTATGGGATTTTGATAAAAAATGGAAACAATCATTGCTTGATCTCTTACATCAAAAGTAAGTTCTCTCACTCCAATAAACAGTCGCTCCTTGAGCCTCTAATTCATATTTTCTGTGTCGTGCATCACTCAGAGGAACTCTCTCTTCAAGCCTATGCCCATTAATCAGCCACTTGATTAGAACCAATTTACGACCTCAAAGGCTAAATCTTAAAAGAATCTTAAGGCCCTCTGAGTGCTCTTTGGGCACAACTTACTGATTCTCTTCATAAATTGTCCTACATATTGGCCACAGAAAGGATCATTCTCCTTTAATATCACGGCTGGCAGTCTAATTAACTGCTCTTATTTACTCGTCCCTTTAGGGACATACACATTCGTCCTCATGACCACCATTCAGCAGCAGCGTTCTTCGTTGCTCAAAGGTTGGCCACAATTCTGCGAGTGGGTTACTTCTACCAACAACCGTATCTATGTCGGTTGGTTCGGTGTATTGATGATCCCTTGTCTTCTTGCGGCAACAACTTGTTTTATCGTTGCATTTATCGCTGCTCCTCCAGTTGATATCGACGGTATCCGTGAGCCAGTAGCTGGTTCATTTATGTATGGAAACAACATCATTTCTGGTGCTGTTGTTCCTTCAAGTAACGCTATCGGCCTTCACTTCTACCCAATCTGGGAAGCAGCAACTCTTGATGAGTGGCTATATAACGGTGGCCCTTACCAGCTTGTAATCTTCCACTTCCTTATTGGTATCTCTGCATACATGGGACGTCAGTGGGAGCTTTCATACCGTTTAGGTATGCGCCCATGGATCTGTGTTGCTTACTCAGCTCCTGTATCAGCAGCTTTCGCTGTATTCCTTGTTTACCCATTCGGTCAGGGTTCATTCTCTGATGGTATGCCTCTAGGAATCTCTGGAACATTCAACTTCATGTTCGTTTTCCAGGCTGAGCACAACATCTTGATGCACCCATTCCATATGGCTGGTGTAGCAGGTATGTTCGGTGGTGCTTTGTTCTCTGCAATGCACGGTTCTTTGGTTACTTCATCACTTATCCGTGAGACCACAGGACTTGATTCACAGAACTACGGTTACAAGTTTGGACAAGAAGAAGAGACATACAACATCGTTGCAGCTCATGGCTACTTCGGTCGTTTGATCTTCCAATATGCAAGCTTCAACAACAGCCGTAGCCTTCACTTCTTCTTGGCTTCATGGCCAGTAATTTGTGTTTGGTTGACATCTATGGGCATCTGCACCATGGCGTTCAACTTGAACGGCTTCAACTTCAACCAATCTGTAGTTGATACTTCAGGAAAGGTTGTACCAACCTGGGGTGACGTACTTAACCGTGCAAACCTTGGAATGGAAGTAATGCACGAGCGTAATGCTCACAACTTCCCACTTGACCTAGCAGCTGCTGAGTCTACTTCTGTAGCTCTTGTTGCACCTGCAATCGGTTAAGTCTTTAACTTGATTTTTTTAAAGCCCTCTTCTTGAGGGCTTTTTTTTTGCTTTTTTGTTCTATGCATTGATTGATTGGTTTATTTTTTAGTAAGTATTGATTAACATTTTGTAGATAGGTTTATTCATGGGAAGTAGTTTCGGAAAACTTTTTAATATCAGCACCTTTGGCGAATCACATGGTGGCGGTGTTGGTGTGATTATTGATGGATGTCCACCAAGGTTGGAGCTTGATATAAATGAAATACAAAATGATCTCAATAGAAGAAGGCCAGGACAAAGCAAGATCACTACTCCAAGGAACGAAAGTGATGAAGTAGAAATTCTTAGTGGTCTTTTAGGGAACAAAACCTTAGGGACACCAATTGCCATGGTTGTAAGAAATAAAGATCATCGGCCTAAGGATTATTCTGAAATTAAAAAAACTTTTAGACCATCTCACGCTGATGCTACGTATCAGAAAAAATATGGAATTCAGGCTTCAAGTGGCGGAGGACGAGCATCAGCAAGAGAGACAATAGGTAGAGTTGCCGCTGGTTCTGTCGCAAAGCAACTCCTCACTCAGTCTTCTAATACGGTAATACTTGCTTGGGTAAAGAGAATTCACGATATTGAAGCCGAGATTCATCCCAGTGAAGTTACTTTTGATGAGATAGAGAAAAATATTGTTCGATGTCCCAATCAATCAGCTGCAGATTTAATGATTCAGAGAGTGGAGGCTTTTGGTAAAGAAGGAGACTCATGCGGCGGAGTAATAGAATGTGTGGTTCGAAATCCGCCAGTAGGTCTTGGCATGCCTGTTTTTGACAAGTTAGAAGCTGATTTGGCAAAAGCATTAATGTCTTTGCCTGCTACTAAAGGTTTTGAAGTAGGGTCTGGTTTCGGAGGTACTTATTTAAAGGGCAGCGAACATAATGATCCTTTTTTGCCATCGGATTCAAATCAATTGAAAACTGCTACTAATAATTCAGGGGGAATTCAAGGGGGTATAACTAATGGCGAGGATATAGTCCTTAGAGTTGGTTTTAAACCAACAGCAACGATTAGAAAAAGTCAGAAGACAATTGATGAGGATGGTAATGCAACAACTCTAAAAGCAACAGGAAGACATGACCCTTGTGTTTTACCAAGGGCAGTTCCTATGGTTGAAGCAATGGTTGCTTTGGTTTTGGCTGATCATTTACTTAGGCAAAATGGCCAATGTAATGCCTATCACTAAAATAATTAATTATTGGTTTTTAGAATGGATTATCAATAATCTTTAAGCCATTTCTCTAGATCTTTATCAGGTGTTTGATTTCGTAATTCTTTACCGATAACTAATGCATCGTATCCAATGTTTAGTAATTTTTTTAAATTTTTACTTTTAATTCCACCGGCACCAATAAAAAAAATATCTTTTTTTTTAAAGTCTTGTAGTTTTTTTATAAAGTTAATTCCTAATTTTGATACAGGATAGATCTTTATAATTTTATATCCTAGATTGATAGCTTGTTTCAAATTTTCAATATTAGATATTCCTGGAATGACTAATTGATTATATTTTATAGCTTTTAAATGAATTTCTCTATTGAAGTATGGACTCATAGAATAATTTACATCTAGTGAGCGAATTGCTTCTAAAGATTGTCTTGATGTAATTGATGCAACTCCAATGTTAATTGATTTGAATTTCTTTTTTATTTCTAATATCAAATTTATCCATTCTGGGTTTGAATCCCATCCTATTTCTATATTCTTTATACCATAATTAGAGAGTTTCTCTATTTTTAAAAATAAATTTACCCTTTTCTGTGAATTATTAAAAAAATTACTATCTAATCTAATTACAACTATAAGTGGCTGTATTCTAAGAGATTTTATTAGATTATTTTGCTTTTCTTCCAAAAGTTATATTTTAAAACTATGCATATTCAGCAACTTTAACTTCATGGCGAATTAACAAGTCCTGGAACTCTAGAGAATCTACGGTCTCGGTTTCCATTAGCATTGATGTTAACTCCTCAAGTACTTGACGGTTGTCATTTAGAGCTTTCTTAGCTCTTTCGTATGCAATTTCAACAAGAACTGAAACTTCTGAATCAATAGTTGCAGCTGTATCTTCAGAAAAATCTCTTTCTGCAGAGATATCTCGACCAAGGAACATTCCTCCTTGTGATCGACCTAGAGCTACTGGACCTAATTTATCACTCATGCCAAATTTAGTAATCATTTGCCTAGCAACTGAAGCTACTTGTTTTAGATCATTTGACGCTCCAGTAGTTACCTCATCTTCTCCGTAAATAATTTCTTCTGCCACTCTTCCTCCAAGGGCAACAGCCATTTGATTTTGTAGGTAAGACCTTGAGTACAGACCAGATTCCATTCTCTCTTCACTGGGCGTGAAAAAAGTTAAGCCTCCAGCCTGTCCTCTTGGAATGATTGAGATCTTTTGTACAGGGTCGTAATCTGGCATTACAGCACCAACTACGGCATGGCCAGCTTCATGATAGGCAACTAGCCTTTTACGCTTCTCACTAATAACTGTATCTTTCTTTTCGGGGCCAACCATAATTCTTTCAATTGCAGCTCCTATTTCGTCGTTGCTGACCTCTGTTAATTCTCTTCTGGCAGCTAATATAGCTGCTTCATTCAATAGATTTGCTAAATCTGCACCAGTAAAACCAGGAGTCCTTCTAGCTATTTGGTCAAGGTCAACTCCGTTTGAAAGAGTTTTACTTCTTGCATGAACTTTGAGTATTTGCAATCTACCTGAGTAATCGGGTCTATCTACTGTTACTTGCCTGTCAAATCTTCCTGGTCGCATTAGTGCAGAGTCGAGCACATCAGGCCTGTTTGTTGCAGCAACAATAATTATTCCTGAATTTCCTTCAAAGCCATCCATTTCAGTTAAGAGTTGGTTAAGTGTTTGTTCTCTCTCATCATTACCTCCGCCAAGGCCGGCCCCACGCTGGCGACCTACAGCATCAATTTCATCGATAAAAACTATACATGGAGCATTCTTTTTGGCTTGTTCAAAAAGATCTCTAACTCTGCTAGCACCAACTCCAACAAACATTTCTACAAACTCAGAACCAGATATAGAAAAGAAAGGAACTGAGGCTTCACCTGCTACGGCCTTTGCAAGCAAAGTTTTACCAGTACCAGGAGGGCCCACTAATAAAACACCTTTAGGAATTTTTGCCCCAACAGCTGTAAAGCGATCGGGATTTTTTAAGAAATCAACTACTTCAGTAAGTTCAAGTTTTGCACCTTCAATACCTGCTACATCTCCAAAAGTAATCTTCGTTTCTGGCTCCATTTGAAGTCTTGCTTTACTTTTCCCAAAACTCATTGCTGGATTCCCACCACCACCAGAGCCAGCTCTTCTGAATAGGAAAAACAGACCACCTAATAGGAGTATTGGGAAGATAAGGCTAGTAGCAGCTTGCTGAAGTGGATTTGCTTGAGTAGTTGGCTGTACGGCAATATCAACGTCATTATCAGTTAATAATTGAAGTAATTCTTGATCAGGAGCAAGATTAACTAAGGCTCTGTTTCCATCACTTTCAACTATTTGAGCTGTACCTTTGTCTGGAGATATAAGTACTCTGCTGACCTGTCTCTCTTGCACAGCTTCTATGAAGTCGCTATATCTAAGTGTCCTGGAGGCTTTTGTTGGACTTGGCTTATCGAAAAAAGCGCTTCCAACAAAAATAACAACCACGACGATTAGGACATAAAGACCAATGTTTCTCCAGCGTTTGTTCAAAGTTCTTCTACATCTTCAAAGAGTTTAATAGGATTAGGTCCAACTATGCGGCTCTAAGTACATCAACGACGCTTTTAAATGCAAACCATTCAGGAATTTCTTCTCCACTTCTGAGCATTTTCCTGAATTGAGTGCCGCTCAATTTTTTTATGTGTAATCCTTTTTCTTTTGCATAATCAGCTGTCACATAGCCTTCTTCCTCTGTAAATACAAGATTTAAAGATGGAACTGTTTGCATTTCTAATTCTTCGCAGCACTCGTTTGCAAAATTTTGAGCATCATATGGACCATAAAAATCTTCTCCGCTGAGAGATGACTTACAGCCAGCCATATCTCTTCCTATAATGAAATGAGTGCATCCATAATTCCTTCTAATAATCATGTGCTGCAGTGCCTCTCTTGGCCCAGCCATATGCATCGAATAAGGAAGATATGACCACCTGATCTTTGGATTGCTTACTTCAGAGGCAAGCCTTTCATAGGTTTGAAATCTTACTGATCCAGGGATGTCATCTTCTTGTGTTGGACCACAAGTTGGGTGAACAAGTACAACAGCATTTTGACTGACATTATTGGCTTCTAAAGCTCTTGTGAAAAGCTCATAATGGGCTCTATGAATTGGATTCCTGCACTGGAATGCCACTACATCTTCTCCAGAAGGAAGATTCTCTCTTACTTGAGCAGGAGTTTGGCAAGTAAAAACTCTTTTAGGTAATTTTAAGCCTTTTATAGAGCCCCCTAAATAATATTTTTTTCTCTCCATAGATATCATTCTTACTGCGGGATGCTCCAAAGAAGTTGTTCCGTAGCAAGATTTTGCTTCAATAATCTTGTCGGGTAACCATTTTTCTTGTATCTCAAAAATCGCAAGGTCTTCATTTTTATACTTAAGTAAAGCTATATCTCCTGGATTGATATCATCTCTATCTGTATCCATAACAATAGGTAAGCCAAAAAGTAAACCTGATTCGAGTCGATTCTCTTTAACAACTGAGTTGTAATTTGCTTCGCTCATAAATCCACTTAATGGAGAGAAAGCACCTATGAGTAAAAGTTCAATATCGCAAGCATTCCTATCTGAGCAATTTAATGTTTTATAAGAACCTTTTTTTAGACCCTCAACTTCTTTGGGAGATGACATTAGGTTTATAAGTTCGCCTCCATAAGGTTTGATCAAACCTTCAGAATTTTTATTAGCACTTTGCGGGATAATCATTTTCTCTTTTAGGAACCCGGCAAATTCTCCCAGACAAAGGGCCCATATTTTGAAATTGTTTTCTTAAAATTCAGCAAAAAAAGTGGGTGGGCTTTTTTAGCCCACCCACTTTCATTTTTTGAAGATGAATATTTAATCTTCTCTATTTATGCTTTGCGACCATAGAAGATCCCTTTGATTTTAATATCAACAGGATCTTTTGATCCAAGGTCGTTATCTGAAGGTTGGATAGCAACAAATTGGCCACCAAATTCTTCCGTGTCTGCATCAACAGCATCGACAGTAAGTGTTATTTCACCTTTACCGCCTAGATCATCTTTAACATTTTCTCTTGCGAGATCCTCATCATCACCCCCAAGAGCAATGAGAGCCTGAGCATATTCAACACCGGTTGATTTTGCACGACTCTTTGGATCAAGAAAGTCTGCAGATCTATAACTTGGAGTGGTTGTTGGACCTGAGAATTCAGCTCCAGGTTCAATCGATTTTCCTTTTTTAGATTCAGCTACCATTTCTTTAACAGAAAAGGCAAAAGGAAATTCCTCTCCGTTTGGAGCTAGAACCGTAATGAGGGAGAAATCAATACCACCTTTTTCAGTGAACTTTCCTCCAGAAAGATCTCCATAAACTTCATCAAGACTGGTATTGAAGCGAGGACTGATAATTTTTGCAATTGCAAAATCAGATTTATTTCGCTTGTTACCTTGAAGTTTTACTGAAACTTCTGTTGGCTGAAGGCATAAACTTTTGAACTGTCCATCAGCATTAATAGAACCCGATGAACCAGCTGGTAAAACAGTGCAAGCATCAGCTTGGCCAGTATTAACAACGTTGCCAAATCGAGCATTACCTTGTTCGCGCCCTTTTAAAGCTGCAGATGCGCTTGATGGGAGAGTTGTAAAGGTGAGACAAAAAGCCAGCATCAAAGCCAGCAGAGGACGAAATCGCATGAGAGGGCTAGATGACTGCGGTCGAAACCGCCCAATTAATTCAGTTGGGATATTACAGGTGTCAAATACTTCTTATCACAAGCATTTTGCAGCTCTATACAACCCGTAGCTTTTGCTTGATGAATTATGAGGCTCTTATTTCCTTTGAAACCCTTTCATATCAGGGCTTTATAGCGATTTACCTCTGATTTATGAAAAAAAACTAATAAGAAAAATAATTAAAATTTACGATTTAAAATTTTCAATTTCATCTAAAAGTTGATGGGATATTGAAAGTTTTGATGATAAAGCTAAGTTTTTGACCATTTTTTGTGGACCTAACAGAAAACCACTATTTAAGTTGTTATCAAATCCTTGCCCCTCTCTATCTATTGGGTTGGCCATAAGAAAGTCACAGCCTTTTGACAATCTTTTTTTCTCTCCCTTCGTCTTGATTTCATTATCGCTTCCAGTTTCAGCAGCAAAACCTAGGAAAATTTGATTTTTTAATTTTCTTTTGGTTTGATTTTTGATTAAGTCCGGAGTCATTTCAATTTTCTCAAAAATTGAATTTAAAAAAAGCTCTTTAGAGATTTTCTGTTGAATGGGACTATTGCTTTTGAAATCTGATACTGCTGCAGCCATAACAATTAACTGGGCAGAGGGTTGTAAATTTTCCATTTTTTCTCCCATTTCATTAGCGCTTCTAACTTGATAAGTATTTAGCCCTTCGAGAAGTTCTCTCTCAACCTTGATAGGTCCATGTACTAAATCGACTTCCGCTCCTCTTAACTTTGCCGCTTGAGCTATCAATACACCCATTCGACCACTGCTTCTATTTGTTAATTGTCTTGCTGCATCTAGATCTTCGACAGTAGGTCCAGCTGATACCAGCAACCTCATGTCTTTTAGATCCTTCGTTAGAAATTTATTTTTTTCTCGAAAAATAAAGGCACTTTCAGAAGCTAATTCAATAATATTTAAATTAGCCATCTTCCCTTCACCAATTGCGTCGCAAGCTAAAAGTCCATCAATAGGCTCTAGGCTAATAACTTGGTTTAAAGTTTTTATATGATTCCAATTCTTTTGCACTGATTGATTTGACCACATTGAAGTGTTCATGGCTGCAGCAATAATTATTTGTGATTGAGCAGCTAACAGAGTGCTTGCTAAAAGTCCATCTGCATTTCCATGGGTGAATTTTGATAAAGAAGTTGCACTCATTGGAGCAACAATAATCAGCTCTGCCCACTCAGCTAAAGCGATATGCAAAGGCTTTGTTTGATCATCCCGCCACTGATCTTTATCTTGATAACATTTATTTCTGCTCAAAGTGGATAAAGATAATGGACTAACTAATTTGGCAGCACTTTGCGTTATTACACATCTGACTTCTGCCCCAGTTTTAATTAGTCGACTAATTAAAATGGGTGCTTTTACAGCCGCAATACTTCCAGTTACTGCAACTAATATTTTTTTCCCTGATAAAGAAGTCTGATTATTCATGATTTATAGATTTTATATCAAATAGGCCTTTTAAAAGATGTTTCTCGAATTTAAAATAATATGGGTCTTACCTACTTGAAGAAAATTTGAGTTTTTATTTTGTGTTGTTTTGATTGAAAACATTTTCTTTGCTTTATATTACCTTTCATTTATGATTATTTTGGAAGCTTGATTAAAACTAAAGTTAATCTTTTATTTTTTATGCCTTCAAGAATGCAGAAAACAGTTTTATATAAATCATCTGCAAAAACCATTGAAAGATTGGCAAATTGGGCTCTTAACCCATGGAGGAGGTATTCAATGTTAGTAATAATTTTTTTGATTGGTTTTTTTATAGGAAGTTCTCTTGGTATGATTAATGGTGTACTTGCATTAATGGATCCAGTTGGAGCATTGATTACTTTAATATTTTTGGAGTTACTAATTAAAGCTAGATTTTTTTTCCTAAAGTCAAAAAAACCAATAATACTTATTAGAGTTTTTGATATGTTCAGGATTGGGATAGCTTATGGCTTATTCTCAGAAGGATTGAAACTTTTATAAATTAATTATATTTATTTAACCCTAGCAAATACAACAAAGCCATTCTGGTAGGAATTCCATTTTTAACTTGATTACTTATAAGATTTATTGAACTATCTTCCACTAATTGACTGCTTATTTCGACACCTCTATTTACTGGCCCTGGGTGGAGGACAGGAACTCTTTTATCACACCACTTTAAGCTTTGATGTGTAATTCCATACTGTTCATGATAGGTATCAAGATCGGTAAGCTTATTTTGCTTCATTCTCTCTTTCTGTAATCTCAGCGTCATTACAGCATCTGAATTTTTTAGTGCGCTTTTTAGTGATCTTTCTATGGAAACAGTACCTCGTTTTTTAATTGGATCATTTTTCTGACCTGGTGGAGGATTTAAGACAAAATCATTAAATTCATCAGGAAGCAGACTGGGAGGACCACAAAGTGTTACATCAGCTCCACACGCAGTAAGAGACCAAAGATTTGATCTAGCAACTCTAGAGTGAAGTACATCTCCAACTATGGTTATATTTTTTTTGAAAAGACTATTAGTTGATGGTTTTATTGGATCAAAAAAAGTTGCCAGAGTAAATAAATCTAATAACCCCTGACTTGGATGACTGTGATATCCATCACCAGCATTCAGAATGGATGTATTAATATTATTTATGTCTACGTAATTAGCCAAATCAGCAGGGACATTTGTTGACTCATGCCTTATTACTAAAATATCTGCACCCATTGAGATATAAGTGAGAATGGTGTCTAGAGGTGATTCCCCTTTGCTTATAGAACTTGCAGATACAGAAAAATTTTGAACATCAGCAGATAATCTTTTGGCTGCAATTTCAAAGCTAGAACGGGTTCTTGTACTTGGCTCGAAAAATAAGTTTGTTATTAATCTTCCTTGGAGTGCAGGAAGTTTTCTAGAACTTGATTTATGTACATCTTTAAATCTTGTGGTTAGTTCTATAACTGTTTTGTAATCATCTAAAGAAAATGTAGATAGATCAAGAATGTGATTATGTTTCCAGTTATTCATAATCCCTCAAAAGAGGATGGATGCCAACATTTATTTTTTGGAGGAGTTTTATCTCCTTTTACCCTTTTACTAATACTTCTACTACTTTCTAGATACCAACGCCAAGGTATGTCTTTAGCTTGAGATATGCCAATTCTAGTCGTTTGTTTGACTTTTCCCATCATTTTATAATCTCTCCCATCTGCTAGCCAGAAATCATTTTCAGGTGACAAAGGTAAATTGTTTTGAGTACAATTCAATCCAAATCTTTTCGCTAATAATCCTGGACCAGAAGCAATTCGCTCATCTTCACCTTCAATTGCTATAGATCTGAGAAGAACACCATTTGCCCAATTTTGCTTCCAGGTAACAATATTTACGCAATGATAAATACCATATGAAAGATATATGTAAAAATTACCAGGCTCGCCAAATAGGGTTTCGTTTCTTTTTGTTTTACCTGAGAAACCATGGCAAGAAGCTTCTTCTTGTGAATATGCTTCTGTTTCAACAATTACACCCGAAAGATATTTGTTTTTTGAAACACGCTTAATTAAAAAGCAGCCTATTAAATTGGGTGCTACCAAATGAGATGGTCTTGCAAAGAATTCTTTTTTAAGAATTGAGATTGTCTTACTCTTTATTTATAAAGTATATTACTTAGTTATATTGAACTCTTATAGATTCTCAGGTTCAGTTACTATTCTTGAAAAATTTCTAAAATAATCATGACTAAAATTTCTTCATCAGATGTTCGGAAGGTTGCTCAGTTGGCCCGTTTAGAATTGCCAGAAGACCAGATTGAAAAATATACAGCGCAGCTCGAAGAGATACTTTCCTATGTAGATCAATTGCAAGAAATAGATACTCAAAACATTCCACCAACAACAAGAGCTGTAGAAGTAGTTAATGCTATGAGAGAAGATTTAGTTGAAGTTAATCACTCAAGAGAGGATATTCTTAATCAAGCTCCTCATAGAGAAGGTGATTTTTTTAGAGTACCAAAAATACTTTAAAATTGTTTTTAACTACCTTTTACCCTCTGTTTTAATAATTGTTTGCTGAATTAACTTGATATATTTCTTTCTCCAACTATTTCTAGGTAATAGTTTTGCTATAGATCTCATCTTACTTTTTCTTTTTTTATGTCTTCTAATTCCAAGTAAAACGTCATATAGAAAATTTAGACTATCGTTTCTTGTTTCGAAAATACCCATCCTTTGAGGAGAACCTTTTTGATCTAGAAGTGGTCTTGTTGCTTCATAGGCTGGTTTATATTCAAACCATGGAATAGAGGGCCATAAATGATGCACTAAATGATAGTTTTGTCCCATTATTAGTAAGTTCATTAATTTACTAGGATAAACTCTTGCATTTTTCCATCTGTTTCTAGATTGAAAAGGTCTATGTGGTAAATAATCAAAAAATATTCCTAAAGTAACTCCAACCATCAATGCTGGTCCAAACCACAAATTATAAATAACATTCATAAAATTATATTTAATTCCTGCAATTATAATGCATATAAATATTCCTCTCTCAATTCCCCATTGCATTAATTCAAATTTTCTCCAGAGTTTTCTCTCAAAGAAAAAATATTCGTGATAAAAAAATCTTGGAGCAATTAACCAAACAGGACCAAAGGTGCTAACTATGTGATCAGGGTCATTTTTGGGATCGTTAACATACTTATGATGTTCTAGGTGAACTCTTGTAAATACAGGGAAACTAAAACCCAATAATATTGCTGCTCCATGCCCCATGAATTGATTGATCCATTTATTTGGATGAGCAGCATTGTGGCAGGCATCATGAATAACAGTGCCTTCCATATGAAGAGCTAGAAAAGATAATGCAACTAATATGGGCAATGGCCAGTTCGCCTGATACCACTGCCAGACACTAATTATTGCAAGAAAATACCCACCTAAGAAAAGCCCTAGAGTTACATTCAGAGGCTTGGGCGGGTCAAGATATTCCTGGATTTCGTTTTGCCAGTCGCGCAATGACTTAAGTTTTTTCGCTGCCTCTTTGTTTTTAGACCTCGATAAGCTCTGGGTCATTGCTTGATGTAATTGAAATTAGGTTGAACCTGTTCAGCTTAAGTAAAAAAATGCCCACCGGGAGACTTGAACTCCCACGACCGAAGTCACTGGTACCTAAAACCAGCGCGTCTACCAATTCCGCCAGGTGGGCCAGTGATACCAGTAGTTTTCACGAGCACTATATAATTATAATCTAGCGCGGTGCGAAATTGGCTCTTAAATTTAAGTACTTAAGTAGAAGATTATGTTTTGTGGATTTGTTTCAACTTGATTTATTGAGTTTTCTATTGATCTTTCTTTCATAACTCTTGTGTTTTTATTTATTCGATTACTTTTATATCTTTCATAACTCATAATAAAACTTACCTTTAAGAACTTCTTCTAGGCGCTTGTACTCAATGTGGATTTTTTAGATTTTCAATTTTTTCTAGAGCTCTTTGATGGCTATTTATAGACTGTTTTTGATTCTTGATCTTAAAAAGATTAATACAACTTTCATATTTATCATTGATGAATTTAGAATTCTCTTCTGACTTATGATTATTTTTTTGTCAGCCTTTACTTAGGCAAAAAAAACCTATTGATGACATATGTTTATTTCAATTTTTGGATACTTATTTCTTTTTGTTGGGATATTGATATTGGCTCTTCCTTTAATTCTTGTGGAATTAAGTAGGCCAAGAGACTGGTTAAAAGGTGGACTTTTTTTATTTTTAGGATTATTTCTTCTTGTGGAGAATGATCTTTTGAGAGGATCGATTAATTTATTTTCTATTTCTACTGTGCTTTTATATGGGTTAATGATTTCAGAAATAATTCAAAACAGATGGTATCAGTTAAGTTCTGAAGAAAAAAAGCGAATTGGATCTTTAGAAAGATGGCTTGAATCTTTTAAACAGCTTGGTCAAATTTTTACTCTGCTTGGGAAAGGCTTTTTTAACTTTTTTAAAAGCTTTAGAAGGCAATCTGAAAAACCTTTAACTCACAAGAAATGGGTTCATCCAGAGTTAAAAGACGAAATTAAAAAGAAAGAAGTTCACCAAGCTGATCCAAAAAATTCTAATAAGATCATTAATCAAAAATTAACTCAAAATGAAGAGACTTCTTGATAAGGTTAAAAGGCCTCAGGCGTTAATAATGATTATTGGATATCTTGCCAAGTGAATAAGGTCAATAAAGGATCACAAAAGGATGGTTCCTCTTACAAAGAAACTCTCAACCTTTTGCAAACTAATTTTGGGATGCGGGCCAATGCAACGCTTCGAGAGCCTGAGTTGCAAGAATTTTGGACTGAAAAAAAGATCGATTTCGATTTAGGTTTAAATAATTCAGGTGAAAGTTTTACTTTGCACGATGGCCCACCATATGCCAACGGGACTCTGCATATGGGGCATGCCCTTAACAAGGTATTGAAAGACATAATAAATAAATTTCAAATAATGCAAGGGAAAAAGGTTTGTTTCATACCAGGATGGGATTGCCATGGATTACCTATTGAATTGAAAGTTCTTCAAGCTTTAGATAAAGCTCAACGAGCTGAATTGACACCTATCAAGTTGAGAAAAAAAGCTGCTATCTATGCAAAAAAGCAAGTTTCTAATCAAATGGATGGGTTTAAACGATGGGGCATATGGGGGAATTGGGAAAAACCATATTTAACTTTAAATAAAGAATACGAAGCCTCTCAAGTTAAATTGTTTGGCGAGATGGTTTTCAAAGGATATATATATAGAGGTCTTAAGCCAGTTCATTGGAGTCCAAGTTCTCAAACTGCGCTGGCTGAGGCTGAATTAGAATATCCCACAGGTCATGTAAGTCAGAGTATTTATGTAGGATTTAAAGTTGATCAAATCCCAAAAATATTAACTCAAGAAATTTCTAATCAAGCTCCAGATCTGTTTAATTCTAAAGGCATATTAAACGAAGTTAAACTTGTCATTTGGACTACTACTCCATGGACAATACCTGCAAATGAGGCTATTTCTATTAATCAAAAATTAGATTATGTAATTGCTCAGGGCCCTGAAAAATCTCTAATAATAATTGCTAATGATCTTTTAGAGGAGGTATCTAATCGTGTCGGAATTGATTTTGAAAGAAGAGTATTAATCAAAGGATCTTTGCTAGATGGAATTGTCTATAAGCATCCATTGTTTGATAAGAATAGTCCTGTTGTTTTAGGAGGAGATTATATAACAACAGATTCAGGAACTGGACTAGTACATACTGCTCCTGGTCATGGCGTTGACGATTTTAATACTGGTAAAAAATATAATTTACCCATCTCTTGTCCCGTTGATGAAAAAGGATTTTTAACTAATGATGCTGGAAAGTATCAAGGATTAAATGTATTAAAAGAGGCAAATAATAGTATCATTAATGATCTTATGATCTCCGGGGCTCTTCTTAAGGAAATACCATATGAGCATAGATATCCTTATGATTGGAGAACTAAAAAACCAACAATTTTTAGAGCTACGGAGCAGTGGTTTGCTTCAGTTGAAGGATTTAGGGACAAGGCACTATCAGCGATAGAAGATGTTACTTGGCTGCCTGAATCTGGCAAAAATAGAATCGATTCTATGGTAAGAGAAAGAGGAGATTGGTGTATTTCTCGTCAAAGGACTTGGGGAGTCCCAATACCAGTGTTTTATGAAAAGAATGGTGAGGAAATTTTGCTGAATAAAGAAACTATTTCTCATATTGCTGATTTATTTATTACTCATGGAGCAGATATCTGGTGGGAGTATGAAGTATCCAAGCTTTTGCCTCCTTCTTATTCAAATGAGGCAGATAGATGGAAAAAAGGAACTGATACTATGGATGTTTGGTTTGACTCTGGATCTAGTTGGTCTTCAGTTATTTCTAAAGAAAATAATCTAAACTATCCAGCTGATTTATACCTGGAGGGCTCTGATCAGCATCGTGGTTGGTTTCAGTCTTCTTTATTAACATCAGTTGCAGTCAATGATCACGCTCCTTTCAAAAAGGTTCTTACTCACGGTTTTGCTTTAGATGAAAATGGTAGAAAAATGAGCAAATCTCTAGGAAATATTATTGATCCTTTGGTAATAATAAATGGTGGTTCAAATAAGAAATTAGATCCTGCATATGGAGCTGATGTTTTGAGACTTTGGGTTAGTTCTGTCGATTATTCTGCAGATGTTCCTATTGGATCAAATATTTTAAGGCAAATATCAGATGTTTATCGAAAGATAAGAAATACTTCTAGATATCTGTTAGGAAATATCTATGATTTTGACTATAAAAAAGATGCTATAGATATTTCACAATTGCCACTATTAGACAAATGGATGTTGAACAGAACAGCTGAAGTCATAGATGAAATAAGTGATGCATTCTCAAATTTTGAATTTTCTAAATTCTTTCAAACCATCCAGAATTTTTGTGTAGTAGATCTTTCTACTTTTTATTTAGATATTGCAAAAGATAGGTTATACGTAAGTTCTAAATCTGACTTTAGAAGAAGAAGTTGCCAGACAGTTTTATCATTGGTGGTTGAGACAATTTCTGGCTTGATTGCACCAGTTTTATGTCATATGGGGGAG
Source organism: Prochlorococcus sp. G4PB17 (assembly GCF_059772445.1). Taxonomy (NCBI): domain Bacteria; kingdom Bacillati; phylum Cyanobacteriota; class Cyanophyceae; order Synechococcales; family Prochlorococcaceae; genus Prochlorococcus; species Prochlorococcus sp. G4PB17. Next base: position 1,662,844 of record NZ_CM186288.1, read on the forward strand.
GATATTTGGCAGAACATTCCATATCATACAGAAGAAATCTCAGTATTTCAAAGAGGTTGGCCTAAAGTATCTGAATCATGGAGAAATAAGACTCTTAATAGTCATATTATTGAACTTCGAAAACTAAGAACAGTTATCAATCGTATGTTGGAGACTTGTAGAAATAATCAAGAACTAGGTTCTTCTTTGGAAGCCTCAATTAGAGTTGATATATCTGATAAAAAAGTGAAAGCTGCTATCGAATGGTTATCTCAAAGCGAATCTAATAGCGTTGATGTTTTGAGAGATTGGTTTCTAGTATCATCTTTACAAATTGGTGGTGAGCCTTGGGCTGAAGTTTTAATGAGTGAGGATAATGATATCGCTTCAGTAGATATAGCAAAAGCTAGAGGATTTAAATGCGAAAGATGTTGGCATTACGAAGTTGAAATGAGTAAAAATAAAAAACATCCAAATATTTGTAATAGATGTGAAAAAGTAGTTTTAGATATTTAAATACAATATTTAATTATTTTCTAAAATTTACCAGCAAAACGACCATTTTGTGGAAATTGCATAATCAGCCATTGGAGCAAACCTATTAAATACAACATTAAAGCTAAATATGCAAAAAATGTAGCAAATGCTGTACTCCAATTACCATCTAAAAGAAATTTTATAATTATTTTGGTTGTAACATATGAGTTATATGGGATTTCTCGCCAAGTATTGCAATAGTTACCATTTATTGAATTCAAACACCTCCAGCTAAATATATGCAGTCCAGTATTTAAAATACCCCAAAAAGTTAAAGTCCACCGCCAAATATTTGTTGTCAATGAAATTGGCTTGTAAATAAACATCTCTTCAATTTCTTCATTGAGATCAACCCAAAACCAAATAGAGATAACCATCAGTATTGGTGCGATTAACGATATTGTTTGTCCTAATTGGCTTTCAACACTAAGAAATAAAAGACTAATGACGTAAAGACTAGAAACTTTCCAGTAAATTGATAAAAGTCTATCAATAGAGCTTTCATTTGCAATTTTCGCCCAAATCAGTAGAAATAACGGGAGTCCAAATGCGAAGGTGCCAGCCACTCGATATGAAAGCCAAACTAGAGCTTGGAATTGAGGTTCAGTCAAGAAAAAAATCTTATTCATATGTATTATCAGTCTTTATCTATTCTTTTCATCATTATTCTTAATTATTAAAGAGTTTTTTTTATATTTTTATAAAAAGCGTCAGCAAAAAGTTTAATCTCTTAAATATTTTATTGATTATTAGCAACAAATAAATAAAAATCAATTAATCATAAACTCTAATTCAAAATATATAAATCCTTTCTTCCTGATACTTTTTTCAGAAATTTCAAATCAACTTGCTAGAATAAGAATTTGATTTATTAATATTAGGTTTCATTCTGTGAGACAGCATGTAAATCCTCTAAGCCAATTCTTTCAGCTACCTTTATCACTTCCTAGTAAGTCCATTCTTTTCAAGAACTCTCATCATCCAATACATTTAGATATTGGTTCTGCTAAGGGCGAATTTCTAATTGAATTAGCATCAAAATATCCAAAGTGGAATTTTTTAGGGCTGGAGATAAGAGAACCTCTTGTTATTACATCTGAAAGAAAAAGAAAAAAACTAGAATTGCAAAATTTAAGATTCCTATATTGTAATGTAAATATTAGCCTAGAAGCATGGTTATCAGATTTAGATAATGATCAATTAAAAAGAGTTTCAATACAATTTCCAGACCCTTGGTTTAAAAGAAAACATATCAAAAGGAGAGTTTTAAAAGAAACACTTCTTAATTCTATTGCTAAATACATTAGTAATGAAGGTGAACTATTTATTCAAAGCGATATATTTAAACTGATTGAATCTATGATTAATATTATTGATAAGAGTAGTTATTTTGATAAACAAAATTTAAATGGATTAAAATGGCTTAATAAGAATCCTTATGAAGTCTATACAGATCGAGAACTATACGTTCTTAAGAAGAATTTACCAGTGTATAGAGTAATGTATCTGAGAAATAGCAAATTTTTCATCGATTAATTAAATTTATAGTTACTTTTAGGATGTTTTTTAAATCAACATTTTTGTATATAATTGATTGTATAAATAATGGTTCCTGATGACCGATACAAGTAAAACGGATGAAGAATTCAGTATTTTCCAAAAATATTTTTTAGTTTTTTTAAGTATTGTTTTGGTTATTTCGTTAATCTTTTTACGAAATGGTTTTCAAGCAAATGCAATGCTTGACCAGTTGGCAAAAAATTCCCTTACACCTGAAATAGCACTATCCAATGGAAAACCTACAGTGTTTGAGTTTTATGCTGATTGGTGTGAGGCGTGTAAAACAATGGCTCCTGATATGATTGATGTCAAAGAACAAAACCTTAATAAAGTAAATGTTGTTTTGCTTAATGTTGATAATGCAAGGTGGGTTGATTTGATTGATAAATATGATGTAAATGGCATTCCTCAGTTGACTTTTTTTAATGATTTAGGCGAATTGAAAGGGTTTTCATTAGGAGTTAGAAAATATAGCGAACTTAATGACATTTTCTCTGCTTTGATTAATAATTCAGAATTACCATCCTTTATTAAAATATCAGCTAATTCAAGTGATTTGATTTCTCAAAATTCTTCTAATAAAGATTATTTAAATAATCTTATTACATCTGGAACACCAAGAGATCATAGTTAGTGTAGCCAATTTAAAGCTGATGAAACTATTGGATATTCTTGTGTAAAAATTTTTTTGCATTCTTTTGCTATTTCCATATGCTCTTTTTGAGTACCATGACCAGTTCTTAGACTTATATAATGAATCCAGGATCGGCAAGACCCTGTCATATAAATTCTGGTTGGTGTTGCAAGTGGAAGAACAAATCTTGCACATTCTTTAGCAATTCCAGCTTCTAGCATTTCTTCATAAAGCTGCTTATTTAAATTGAATTGGTTCTTAATTTTTTTATTAAATTGCATAATAATTTCTTCTGACAAGTCTGAAATAGAATTTTGTCTATTTTTTTGATCTTGTCTTCTTAATTCAGGTATGGGAATTTCTCCTAACTCTCTGCTGTCTGCATAACGCTGAGAGAATTCTTGAAAAGTAAATGATCGATGTCTTAATACTTGTGCAGCAATTCCACGTGTAGTTTCAATTTGTAATGTCATGTACGCTTGCTCAAATACACTCCAGTGTTCATTTTTTATGCAATATCCTATTAACTTAGTGAAATCATTATTTTCTTGATTCTTTGGATTACTAACCCTGGCAATGTAGGCCATGCTTTTTTCAGCATCAGGCGTAGAAGTTATTAATTTAACAAGACCCATATTTAAACTTTTGCTAGGGTAACTTTCTCTGGTTGATGTTGATATTTACCTTGTCTATCACTATAAGTTGTCTCACAAGGATCACCTTCAAAGAAAAGCAATTGACAAATTCCTTCATCAGCATAAATTCTACAATCAGCTCCGGAACTATTACTAAATTCAAGAGTTAGATGACCTTCCCAACTGGCTTCAGCAGGAGTTGTATTTACGATTATTCCTAGGCGTGCGTATGTGCTTTTACCAAGACAAATAACAGTAATATTTGGCGGCACCTTCATTTTTTCTAATGCAACACCAAGGCCGTAAGAGTGAGCAGGCAAAATGAAAAACTTTCCATCATTGTCTTCTTGCAAATCTGTCGGTTCTAAATTTGCTGGATTAAACCTTTTCGGATTCATTACTGTTCCAGGAACATGCCTAAAAATTAAAAACTCTTTTGAAGATAGACGCAAATCATACCCATATGATGAGCATCCAAAGCTTAAAACAGGAGATCTTTTTGATTCAGGTTCAAGATGTCTTATTAGTTTTCCCTGAAATGGATCCAGCATTCCCATAGAAGCCTGTTCTGAAATCCAACGGTCGTTCTTTAACATTTAATTGCAGCGTAATTCAGTGATTTGATCAGCCATTTCAATTACTTTAGGAGGAATGGATGGTCCTGTAAGAATAATATCTGTGGACGATGGACGATTATTTATCATAGAAATTAATTCATTTTCTTCAATGAAACCAAGGCTAATGGCAATTCCTATTTCATCAAGTACGAGTTTATCTAATTTTTTTTCAATTAAACGTGTTTTACAATATTCCCATAGTTCTTTAATGGCTTTTTCTTCTTGTTTTTTTCTAAAAGAAACATCTTCGTTCGGTAACTGCTCAGGCAGGCAAGTTTCAATTGCAGGCCTTAGCCACTCCAGTCGGCCGCAAAGATTTATCACTCCATCTGGACCTTGATTGACTCCTCCTCTCAAAAATTGAGAAATTAAAACTTTGCTCCCCAACCCTGCAGATCGTAAAGCTTCGCTCATAACAACAGAAAAGCTACCTCTGAAAGTAGAAGTATGTATTTGCACTTGCCCCTCTGTCTTTACTAGCTGTAGAGGCTTTCTCTCAGGGACAGGCCACAGCGAAGGCTCTTTATACGGCGATGAACCTCTCTGTTGAGCATTAATGCTAACCGGTGCATTCATCTCAAATTTGTTAATGATGTCTTACTAACAATCTAGCGGTATAAAATTTCTAATCAACCAAATGAACACTATCTGTGGTGTATGGAATCAAAAATGTTTGGCTATTAAAATCCTTAAGATTCTTTTAGAGTTCAAAACATATATGAAAATTGATTTTTGAATATTTTTCAAAGTTGTTTCGGTGTTAGATCTTGAAAAGATAGAATTTCAAGTAAGAAAGAGGATTAATTGCGAACTAAGGATCAAAAAAGTCGCGATGGCTACATATCGTTTTTTCTCAACTTATTAAGGTTCTTTGAACAATGATTAAAATATGGTCACCTCATATCGTGGCTTTACCCGTTTCAACCAACAAAGAAATAGCCAGATGGCTGTTAATTCATCATCATCATCAACTTCTTTGCCGCAAAACAAAACTCTGTTAGATGTAATTAAATCTCTTGATGGAGTTTCTACTGAAATCGTAGATAGGTCAAAAACAATTTTTTTCCCTGGTGATCCTGCAGAAAGGGTTTATTTAATTAGACGAGGTGCTGTTCGTTTGAGTAGGGTTTATGAAACAGGTGAAGAAATCACTGTTGCATTACTAAGAGAAAATAGTTTATTTGGAGTTCTATCTCTACTGACAGGGCATAGGTCAGATCGTTTTTATCATGCTGTTGCATTCACTCGTGTTGAACTTGTTGCTGCTCCAGCCACATCAGTGAGAAATGCAATTGAGGCAGATGCTTCAGTTGGATTACTTTTACTTCAAGGACTATCAAGTCGAGTACTTCAAACTGAAACAATGATTGAAACCTTGACTCACAGAGATATGTCGTCTCGTCTTGCAAGCTTTTTATTAGTTCTTTGCAGAGACTTTGGGGTACCTGGAGAAAAAGGAGTAACAATTGATTTAAGACTTTCTCATCAAGCTATTGCTGAGGCAATAGGTTCTACTCGCGTAACGATCACAAGATTACTTGGTGAGTTGAAAAGCTCTTCTTTGTTGGCAATAGATAGAAAAAAAATAACTATCTTTGATCCAATTGCCTTAGCAAAAAGATTTAATTGAAGTCCAAAACATACTAATGTTTAGGAGGTTTAATTAATTCTTCTTCTTTAGCTCTGTGACAGGCTGGCTGCTAATTCTTTCACTATTAATCCTAGGTGGAATACTTTCTACTTTGGGAGATCGACTAGGCACTAGAGTTGGTAAGGCTCGCTTAAGTATTTTCAAGTTAAGACCAAAAAGCACAGCTGTTTTAATAACTGTTTTCACAGGAAGTATTATTAGCGCCATTTCATTTGCAATTATGGTTGCATTTAATAGCGAGTTGCGTGTTGGATTATTTCAATTAGATGATATTCGAGAAAAGATTACAGAGAAGGAAGAAGAGTTAAAAAAATTAGAAAAAAACTTATATGCTTTAAGGAGTGGAGATGTAGTAATAAGTAGTGGCCAAGCTCTTGTAACTAAGACTATTCAAATAGAAAGAAATAATGATATAAAAAAAGAAATAGAAAGTATACTTCAGCAAGCTAATTTTTATGCATTTAACTTAGCTAAAACAAATCAATCAAAATATCGCCGGATCTTGCTGGTTCGTAAAGATCATATTGAAAATCTTGAAAAAATAATAGCTGATAAAAGAAGTTGGGTAATTAGTATTAGATCAGCAGGAAATATACTTAGAGGTGAGAATTATGTTTATGCTTTTCCTGAAGTTACATTAAATAAAAATATTACGGAAAAAGGAGAAGTTATTGCTAGGGAAAATATTTCCATAGCAATAACTGATTCTGAATCAATAAGAAGAAAAATCAAACTCTTGTTATCTTCCACATTAGCTGAAGTTAAAAGAAGAGGATCTTTAAGCTCTGAGTTGAAAATTAATGCTAATCAAATTACAAGTTTAGGTAAAAATCTAGCGGCTAAAAAAACAGGAGATTATCAGATTATTGCAAAAGCTATTAATAATAGTCAAAGTGCGGATAAGGTTGCAATATCATTGGAGTTAGAATCCTTAGAAAAAATTGTAAGGAATAAAAATTAATGAGTATATACTTATCTATTGATCCTGGAAATGAAAAATGCGGCTTATTATTAGCTGATATGAACTCAGGAAATGTTATAGAAGCGGGAATATCTTCATTAAATAATTTTTCTGATATTGTTTCTTTGTGGAGTAAAGATTATAAGATTTTTAATGTAATAATTGGTGACGGTACAAATTGTAAGTATATAGAAAATATATTAAAACAAAAAAATATTCTTAATTTTATTTATGTTAATGAGAGGGGGTCAACATTAAGAGCTCGATTTAGATATTGGGAAATTTGGCCTCCAAATTATTTTATTCGCTGGCTTCCAAAAGAATTACTTTTTCCTCCTGAAAATCTTGATGCAGTTGTAGCATTAATCTTGTTAGAAGATTTTTTAAAATATACTTTTATTTGGCCTAAAAAATTAAATATTAAAATTTGGCTCTAACTGTAAAAATGTAATCTCCACCAGACTCAAGTTTATAGTCTGTTTTCACTAAATAGCGTTCTAATGCATCTTTTATTAGTGCCCTTCCAAGAGGTGGTTCTACAAAAAGTTCACCCCGATTAAAAGCCCAGATAAAATTCCATTCAAAATCTCCAGCTCGAACTATTCCTTCAACTTTTTTTTGATTAAAGCACTGCTTATGTATCTGTAGATATGCAGTAGTTAAAGGTTTTTTATACATTTTACTAAAGTTTGGAATTTTCTGACTGATAAGAATTGAGCCGAGTAGTTATTCTTTCCCAATTATTAGATGTGATTGATTCAATACAACTTAGTATTTCTTGAATGATTAAATTTAACACTATAAATTCTTCATTTGAAAATCTACCTAAAACGTGAGAAACAGTTTTAGACTTCCTCTCTTGTTGAACTTTACTTGGGGGGCCTATCCCAATTTTTAATCGCTTAAACTCATCAGTACCAAGATGGCTGATAATGCTTTTTAGTCCATTATGACCTCCAGAACTCCCTTTAGAGCGTACCCTTATTTTCCCCAGAGGAAGATCCATATCATCTGCTAAGACTATTAGTTGATGATTTTGAAAATTAAACCAATCCTTTGCTGCTCTAATAGATTTTCCACTTTCATTCATATATGTGCTAGGCATTAAAAGTCTTTTTTTACTCGTACCTGATCCATATTCGCAAGTTCTTCCATAAAGTTTTTTATTTTCTCTGAAGTTGCAATTATTTTTTCTAGCGAGTTCCTCCAAGACCATAAATCCTACATTATGTCTTGTTTTATTGTATTCAGCCCCAGGATTTCCTAGCCCAACTATTAACTTTAAATCGCCTAACAACATGCCAATAAAAAAGAATCATTTTTGATTCTAGTAATGAGTTATATCTAATTAGTTTTGAAGGAATTAATTTTCTTTGTCCACAATGTTTTCATTTGAAGACTCGTCTTCAGCCATTGCATTTTTGATTTCACGTTCAAACTCAGTTGAGGCGCTTTGGAGGCCTTTGAGAGTTTTGCCAATCGTTCGCCCAAGTTCTGGAAGACGTTTTGGTCCAAAAATAACAAGTGCTAATCCAGCAATAACAGCTATTTCTGGCAAACCAACCCCAAAAATATTCATGGGCGAAACTTAACTATTCAGAATTTAATCAATTCAGCCATTCCAGTCGACTGAAAAACCTTGTAGAAGAAGTGATTGGTTATAAATTTGAAGCATAATCACTAAAAATACTAGTAATAAAACTCCTATGAAGGCCATTACTGGTACTGCTCCCCAACCTGGTACAACCTTTCCTTGTCCAGAATTGCCGATAGATTTCAGCAAAGATCCAAGTGCTGTTTTTTGTCCCATGTCGTTTTTCTAAGCTCAGATTTGTATGAGTCCAAATATTGTATGAGAACTTGTCCAAAAGAAGAAGAGACTGTAGAAACTTGTGATGGAATGTTCTAAAAAGTGATGATATTTGAGAGATTTCTTCTGAAATTGGACAAAACTCTACGAAAATTACAAATTCTATTAACAAAAAAGTGAAGGATTTTTAGAGCTTGAATAAAAAAAAATGGATCTTTCTATAAATAATCCCTGATTTCATTGGTTTTTTAAGCTTTCTCCAAGGATGAATTTTTTTCTTGTTTCCAAACGTCTGTAACACCTTTGGTTTTCTGATTGGACTTATTGACTTCATAGGATTAGGTTTAATGCCTAATTAGTTGGTTCGTATTCATGCTTGCCCTCAAGATTTCCGTCTATACGGTCGTCTTTTTCTTTGTCGGGATCTTTTTGTTTGGTTTCTTGGCAAGTGATCCAACAAGGACACCAAATAGAAAGGATTTAGAAAGTCCTCAGGACTAATAATGACACGCTAATTACTGGACTAAAAAAACTCCTGTAATTGCTTTATTAAGTATCATCCATTCGTGGCTTAACTAAATTGGCGGCGAATGGCAAATATCGATTGGTTTTAAGCCTTGGATTTCTTGGGCTTAGTTCCTTACTGTCGTTATTCGAGAATGCGATAGGGAAGGAAAATTTTTTTGAAGGTCCTTATAAGACTAAACAATATAACTTTTCCGTTGGTTCTCTAGTTGATAGCTCTAAAAAAATATCTTTAGAAAATATAACTGCAAAAAAGAAAGAAAATATATTTTTAACCTTGAAAATTTTTTCAGATAAACAATATGATTACGATCAAAATATGTTTCTGGCTGAGGGGAATGTAAAGGCTCTAATAAATGGGGGGTTATTAAGATCGGACTCATTAAGCTACGACAAATCAACTGGTATTTTATCTGCTGAAGGCAATATTAGATTCAGCAAAGGAGGGCAATATTTTAGAGCTAAACAATTTAATTATAATCTTTTAAAGAAAGAGGGAATCATTAAAAACACATATGGGATTTTAGATTTGAAAAATGTAATAGATGATTTAAATATTGATAATGGTTTAAATCAAAATCAAGCTAATAATAAAGAAATAAATACTTATGATGATGGAATAGAATTTGCTTTTGGAAGTATTAAATTACCACAAAATAAAGTAACTAGATCTAATAAATCAATTGGTTCAATTAATAATTGGAGATTTAAATCTAATTTAATAAATATTAAGGAGAGTGGTTGGGAATCTAATAGAATTATTTTTACGAATGATCCATTTGATCCTCATCAAATCTCTTTTGAGGGAATAGATGTTATCGCAGAAGAAGAAGATGATAAATTACTTATTACTAGTTCTAAAACTAATTTAATTCTTGAGAATAGAACAAAGATTTTTTTAGGTAAAAGAATGTTTGGAGATAAAAAGAAAAAGAGAAGTAAATTTCAATTTATATTCGATGGTAAAGATCGTGATGGATTAGTTTTGGTAAGAAGAAGTAATACCAAAAAATTAAATAATAATATAGAACTTCACTTTCAACCTCAGTTTTTAATTAACAGAGCTATTTTAGGTAAAACTTATAGTTATAAAAATAGTAAAAATAAAAATATTAATTTCTCTGATTTATTTGGTTTAAATTTAAATCTAAAAGGAAGTGATGTGAATTGGAATTTTGAAAGTCTTAATGATTTAAGTACATTTAACTCTTCTAGGTTTTGGAGTTCTGTAAGGAATTCAAATACTTTAAAAAGGTATTTTAGAATGCCTATTTTAGAAGACTCAAGTTTTAATATCTTTAGTACTTATAGATCTAGAGCTTGGAATGGAACAATTGGTGAAACTGAGATTAAATCTGCATATGGAGGCTTTATTGAAAAGACAAAGTTTTTTACAACTGGTGATGTGAAAAATAACTTAAATATTCGAATAGGAACAGCTAAATACGAAGCAGAAAAATTCGAAAAAAGTGAAATGATTAGTCTTTGGCGTTCTAGTGCTTTTGTTTCTTTAGATAGTGAATATCAAATATGGGAGAGTAATCTAAAAAATATTCATCAAAAGCAATCAACATCTTTATCTCCTATCCTGATTAAACCTGAATTAGTTTTAAAAACTAATGTTAATTCAGCTTATTTTAAATATGAGGATGCTAGTGATCAAGGCTTTCTTAAGCTTAGTCTTGGTCCTGAAATTAGACTTGGAAATTTAGAGAGAGATTTTCTAGATTATACAAAATTTTCAGTTATGCCCGGTGTGAAAATTAAATTTGGAAACAGTCCATTTAAGTTTGACAATGCAATAGATTTGAAAACACTAAATATAAGTTTAATGCAACAAATATATGGACCTTTAATGGTTGATTTCATTTCTAATTTAAATATTGACAATAGTTCCAAAAGTTATGGAGAATATTATGATACAAAGTTAGGCCTTTTATGGCATAAAAGAGCATACGAGTGGGGAATTTACTATCATCCTAATAATGATGCAGGAGGTTTATATTTTCGTATAAATGGATTTAAATTTGGTAATTCTGTAAACGAAGTATTTTAGAATTCTTTTTTGAAATTATTTAGATAAGGTAGATGATTGACTGTATTTTTGACTTTTTCTTCTGCATCTAATAGTTGAGAAGTTGCATCCCATTTCCCTGAAAAAAGCATCTTGTAGGCCCCGCTATCAAGATAGAGTTTGAAAATTTCTTTTTGATTAGAAATTGAAAGTCCCTGAAGATTAAAATCCCAAATTTGATCAGAGTTTTCATTAATAGAGGTTTGTAATTTAGTAATTTCTTGTTTTGAAGCCGTCATGCAAGGTATGCCAAGTGCAAGACAATTACCAAAGAAAATTTCAGCGAAGCTCTCTCCTATAATTAATCTAATACCCCATCTCATAAGAGCTTGTGGGGCATGTTCGCGACTTGAACCACAGCCAAAATTATCATTAACAACAAGAATATTGGCTCCTTTATTTTGTTCGAGATCAAAGGGATGATTCCCTTTGAGCTCTTCTCTGTCATCTGCGAAGACTTGTTCTCCTAACGCAGAAAAACTGACACATTTGAGAAATCTTGCAGGAATAATTCTGTCAGTATCAATATCATCGCCTTGAATTACCAAGCCTCTACCCTTAATTGCTTTGATTTCACCTTTTGGGAATTCCTGTTTCATTGATCGAAAAAGTTATTTGTAGTTTTATTCTTGGAGTAATTTTCTTACATCAGTAACCTTCCCATTGATTGCAGCAGCAGCAACCATGGCTGGACTCATCAATAAGGTTCTTCCATTTGCAGAACCTTGCCTCCCTTTAAAATTCCGATTACTTGAGCTGGCACTTATTTGTCTTCCTTCTAACTTGTCTGGATTCATTGCAAGGCACATTGAACAGCCTGGTTCTCTCCATTCAAAACCTGCGTTTAGGAATATTTGATCTATCCCTTTTTGCTTGGCCTCTTTAGCAACCTTTTGAGAACCAGGTACAACAAAAGCTCTAATTCCAGCAGATACTTTCCGACCTTTTACAATTTTTGATGCTTCCTGGAGATCACTTAATCTTCCATTCGTACAGCTACCTATAAAGCAAACATCAATTGATATTCCTTCTATAGGTTGCTCAGCTTCCAGATTCATATATTTGCATGCATCTTTAGCTATTTGTTGTTCATTTTTTGGTAGTTCTTCTGGATTTGGGATTTTTTCTTTGATTGAAATACCTTGACCCGGAGTTATCCCCCAAGTAACTGTGGGTTCTATAGATGATCCATCCAATTGAATCTCATCATCAAATATGGCTTCTGAATCACTTGCTAAACTTTTCCACCAACTAATAGCGTTATCCCATTCTTGACCATTAGGAGAACATTCTTTCCCTTTAAGATATTCAAAAGTAGTTTCATCTGGATTGATATATCCACATCTTGCACCCCCTTCAATAGCCATATTGCAAATAGTCATTCTTCCTTCCATTGAAAGTTTTTCTATAGCAGGACCAGCAAATTCATAGGCAAATCCCACCCCTCCTTTGACTCCAAGCAAACGGATGATATGAAGAATGAGGTCTTTGGCATAAACTCCCTTTTGTAATGAGCCATCTACCCATATTCTTCTTACTTTTAATTTTTTCATCGCCAAACTTTGACTTGCTAAAACATCTCGAACTTGACTCGTTCCAATGCCAAATGCAATTGCTCCAAATGCTCCATGCGTTGAGGTATGTGAATCTCCGCAAGCCACAGTCATCCCAGGTTGGGTTAGACCTAATTCGGGAGCCATAACATGAACTACTCCTTGAGAATTGCTTCCAATCCCATGAAATTTTATTCCATGAGTTTTGCAGTTTTTTTCTAAAGTGGTCAGCATTTCCTCTGCGAGAGGATCACTCAAAGGACGCTGCTGATTTATTGTTGGAACTATATGATCGACAGTTGCAACAGTTAGATTAGGAAATTTTACTTCAAGATTTTTTTCATCAAGAGCTGAAAAAGCTTGAGGACTTGTAACTTCGTGAATTAAATGAAGACCAACAAAAAGTTGCGTTGATCCTCCAGGTAGTTCTTTTACCTGATGGAAGTTCCAAACTTTGTCGTAGAGGGTTCCAGAACTCAACTTTCAAATCCAACAATTAGGACTTAATTGTCCATGATTATAGATAAACGTAATCTATCAAGAGCATTTAAAACGCTTAATTTTTGAATATCTTCTCTTGTCTTATTAGATCCAAATCTTTCCTCCCATGTGATGAGAGTCCCTGGACCCTTAATACAAAAGTTGACTAGACCAACTGGTTTTAATTCACTTCCTCCAGTAGGCCCTGCAATTCCACTGACAGATATTGCCCAGTTAACTTTGAATTTTTTTTGGACCCCTTCTGCCATTGATTCAACTACTTGCGTTGAGACTGCTCCATAGGTATTAATTAATTCCTCAGGGACGCCTAATATTCTTTGCTTGATAGAATTGTTGTATGCGATGACGCCTCCATAGAAAATTTTTGAAGATCCAGGAATTTTTGTAAGTTTAGAACCTATTCCACCTCCGGTGCATGATTCTGCAACAGCAATTGTCTCTTTTCTTTTCAGTAATAATTTAAATACTAATTCTTCAAGAGTTACGTTATCTACCCCAAAGCATTTTAACCCAGTGATTTGAGTCAGCTCTTTTTCAATAGGTTTTATCAATTTATTAGTCACTTCTAAGTTATCTCCTCTTGCTGTGATTCTTACCTTTACTTCTCCGGTGCTTGCATAAGTTGCAATAGTAGGGTTTTCTGCTTTGAGTAAATGTGTAATTTTGTCAGCTAATAATGATTCACTTATACCCGCGAAATGTAAAACTTTGCTAGATATAATTTTTTTCGAGAAATTATTATTAATTAACCATTTTTTTGCTTCGTTAATCCACATTTCTTTTAGTTCACTTGGAACCCCAGGGAAAGTAAGAATTGTAAAATTATCCTTTGGATTCCATATGATTCCAGGCGCTGTGCCTGATGTATTGTTTATTATTTTAGAACCTTTTGGGACTAAGGCTTGCTTCTTTTGACTTTGAGAAAGCTTGCGATCCTTATTTCTTAATTTGTTTTTCAAGCCAATCAAAATATCATTTCTTTGTTCTAGTGGGGTGTTAAAAGCTTCAGCAATTACCTGCGTTGTTATATCATCAGGTGTGGGTCCAAGACCACCAGTTGTTATTAGAATTTCAGATCGATTAGATGCCTCAAGTATTGCTTCTTTTAATCTTTCATGGTTATCTCCGATAACGGTTTGTCTGAAATGTGGAATACCTAAAACTGCTAGTTGTTCGGCTATCCATTGAGAATTAGTATTAACAATGTTGCCTAAAAGTAGTTCACTTCCAATGCATAAAACCTCTGCTCCAAAATTATTTTTATTGTTAAGGTTGATTTCTTTAAATGTTTTCACTATATAAAGGAAACTTATTGCAAAGTTCACATACTTTTTTGATTGATTCTTCCTTTATTTTTTCATCGTTAGGGTTAAGTAGTCTATCTGCAATGATATTTCCAACATCCTCAAAGGCTTGTTCATCAAACCCCCTAGTCGTAAGAGCTGCTGAACCTAGCCTTAGCCCACTAGTAACAAATGGAGATTCGGGGTCAAAAGGTACAGTGTTTTTGTTTGCGGTTATTTTGATATCACTAACCAACTGATCAGCAACCTTCCCTGTCATGCCAATACTTCTAAGGTCAAGAAGAACAATATGATTATCAGTCCCTTTGCTGACAATGGAAATACCTCTTCTTTGAAGTTGATTAGAGAGAACTTGTGCATTTGAGATGACTCTTTGGCTGTAGAGCTTGAATGTGGATTCAGAAGCTTCTTTGAATGCCACAGCCTTCGCGGCTATTACATGTTCTAAAGGACCTCCTTGGGTGCCTGGAAATACTGCCTTATCAATCTTTCTCCCAAGCTCTTCATCTTTTGAGAGGATTAGCCCCCCTCTTGGCCCTCTAAGAGTTTTGTGAGTGGTTGTTGTAACAACATCACAATATGGTACTGGACTTGGGTGAAGACCACTTGCCACTAAACCGGCAATGTGAGCAATATCAGCTAATAAATAAGCCTTTACTTCATCAGCTATTAATCTAAAAGCTTGGAAGTCAATTTTGCGTGGATACGCAGAGAATCCACAAATAATTAGTTTGGGTTGATTCTCAATTGCTTTTTTTCTGATTGCATCCATATCGAGTATTTCGGTCGTTTTATTAACTTCGTAATGGCATGTTTTAAACCATTTGCCACTTACATTTACAGGGGAACCATGCGTGAGGTGACCTCCATGGGATAGGTCCATCCCCATGATTGTGTCACCAGGCTTAAGAAGGCTTAGAAAAACTGCAAAGTTAGCTTGCGCTCCGCTGTGTGGTTGGACATTTGCCCAGTTGGCGCCAAAAAGGTTTTTTGCTCTCTCTATTGCTAACTGCTCAATTCCATCAATGTATTCACACCCTCCGTAATAACGTTTGTTGGGGAGACCTTCAGCATATTTATTTGTTAGGACTGATCCCTGCGCTTCCATTACTGCCTTTGAAGCGAAATTCTCACTTGCAATAAGTTCTAAATGAGTTTCTTGTCTTGATAATTCATTGTTTATTAATTTCGCAATACTTGGATCACTTTCCATCAAAGAAGATTTAATAGTCACTTTATTCTTTTATTTATGACCTGATAGTAGGCATATGTTTAGTCTAATGAGAAAAAACTTTCTCTTATTTTCGAGTTATATAAGGATTTACAAATTTTTTAAACGCGCCTGGAGAGATTCGAACTCCCGACCCTCTGATCCGTAGTCAGATGCTCTAATCCGCTGAGCTACAGGCGCCTAAAAAAACAATATCAGATTGTCTCCCAAAGAATAGGAAAATATGTTTGTATCTATGCCTCAAAATTCATTGAATTGCGATATTGAGACTTAAAAAGTTATTTTTGTATTAATTTTTTTTTGAGATAGTAACCAATCTCTATATAAGCTCGATGTTAATAGAAAAAACTATGTTTTAATGTCCAATTCTATCGATTCTTCGCAAATTAATGAGCTAGCGCTTTCAATAGCTGACAGATTATTTATCCAAGTTGGAAATTGGAACCTTTACCTAGGGGATGCAGGCCTTGCAAAGGACTTGGCCATTGAATGTCAGGCTAATTTTGTACAAGGTGCAAATTTTGCAGCTAAAAAAGGTCTGGAAGCGATTCAAGTAAAACTTGGCGGAGGTAAAACGATTTTGCCATTGTCAAAATTAATTCCACCAAATCAATTTTTTGACCTTGAGGAGATTTTAGAACCCTATTGCAGATAAGATTTGATCAATTGCTTTGTTATCCTTGCTAATCATTCAGGTGACTAATGCTAGAGAGGTTGTAAGGCAGCGAATTGGTCGATTAGGAGAGAGACTTATAGGTAAAGTTGCTGATGCTGATTCTCAGGTTGAAAAGGAATTAATGAAAGAGATGGAAATAGCTTTTCAAGAGTTTGGTATTGAAGCAAGAATTCTCTCAGTCAGTGGAGTGAAAACTGATGATATGAACTGTTTAGAAATCCCACTTAAAGTTAGATCAGAAAAAGATGTTTTTCTTAAAGACGAATAAATTTCTCTTTTAAAAACTTATTTAAGCTTCCAACATTATCAACTTTAAGAATAATTGCTAGAAAATAGAATATAATAAAACTAATTCCAGATGACATTATTATTTTAAATAATAAATTAAAGAAACTATCGGGTAAATATATTATTTTAAAAATAAAAAATGAACTAATACCAGAAATTAAACCAATTAAAATAATTCTAAGATTTTGAGATACTATGGTTGATAATTTCAGGTTATCTAATTTGTTGTTTAATTTGAATAGTAAAAGCATGCAAGCAAGTAAATTAACAAATGTAGTTGAATGAACTAAACCATTTACGCCTAAATTAATTGGAGATAGTTCTCCCCATGGACTTATTCCACCTATAAAAAACCAGTCAAAAAATAAATTTAATAATATTGCTATAATTGATATTTTAAATGGTGTCTTTGAATCTTCAATACCATAAAATACTCTAACTAATAGATCTCTTAAAAGATAAAAAGGCATGCCTATTCCATATGCAATTAATAGTTGACTGACAACATCTATGGCATTTTTATTAAATGAACCTCTTCCATAGATTAATATTACTATTGGGACAGATAGTGAAATAAATATCGAACCTAGAAATACCATCGAAGAAGTCGAAATAATTAATCCTTGATGTATTTTCTTGATCAATTTTAAATGATTTTCTCGAGCTCTTAAACTTACAAAAACCGGTAATAGTGGAATTAAAATAGAATTTGATATGATCCCCAGAGGAGCCTGAACTAAAAAGTTTGCGTAACTTAAAGCAGCTGCAGCTCCAACTATTTTTGATGCAAAGAATAAATCAGTAAGAACATTGATTTGCATCATTCCTGAAGCAAGGGAGGCAGGGGCAATCATTCTCCATGCTCTTTTAACTTCTGAATATTTTGTTTGTATTGAAAAATTTATAGTAAATATTCCTTTTTTAATGAGAAAAGGTATTTGAATTAAATATTGAGATAGAGCTCCTATAAATGTTGCCTTTGCGAGAATAATTCCCCCTCTCAAATTTAGTTCATATATATCAGCAGAAGTTTCTTTGTTTATCCAAAAATTTGATACATAAATTATAATTATTAGACTTGAAAGTAATGGAGATATAGATGGAATTAAAAATTCTTTTTTTACATTTAGAGATCCAAAACCTACACCTATTAGTCCAGATAAGAATATTATTGGAGACATTATTTTTAATTGGATGGATGCTATTTCTTTGATTTCTGGGCTTAAACTAGGTCCAACTAAATTAATCAATAGATCAGATGAAAAGAAAATAAAAAAACTTATTATTAATAGTATTACAGATACAATATTATTGATTGAACTTATAAATAAACTACTATCAACTTTTTTTTTATTTGCTAATAGTGTAACCATTGAGTTATGCAATGGCCCGTTAATGCCTCCTAAAAGAACTAAAAAAAATCCAGGTATAATATAAGCATAATTATATGCATCATATGCACCACTTATTCCGAAAGCAGCAGCAATGACTAATTGTCTTGCCAGCCCTCCAAATTTGCTTAATAAAGTTCCAACGCTTACGACGAAAGCAATTTCTTTGATTGTTTTCGTCATGTTAGATTTGAAAATAAAGAATTTTAATTGATTAAATTATTCTGCTTTTTAATAGGATTGCAATTAAGTGATTGACATTGGAAAAACTATTATTGAGTTTCCACCCTTAAGAGAGGGAATCTTAATCACGCGATATAAGAGATTTTTGGCAGATGTTGAGTTAGATAATGGAGAAATTGTTACAGCCCATTGTGCAAACACAGGGCCGATGAAGGGGATTCTCTGGCCTGGGGGCCGAGTCAGGCTTAAGTACTCTCCTTCTCCTAAACGTAAATTAGATTGGTCTTGGGAGCAAGCTGAGGTGCCAAGTCATAATGAGGAAGGAAAATGCTGGGTTGGAATAAATACATCTTTACCTAATAAATTGATTAGAAATTTAATTGAGGCAAATGGTTTAGAGAACCAATTTGGTTCAATATTAACTATCAAGACTGAGGTGGTTTATGGCATGGAAGGTAAAAGTAGAATTGACCTCTTGCTTAAACCAAAAACTCACAATATTGATAAAAGAGAGATATACGTAGAAGTTAAAAATACGACTTGGTGTGAAAAATCTCTGGCTTTGTTTCCTGATACTGTTACAACCAGGGGTCAAAAACATTTGAGGGAACTAATGAGTATTTGTACTAAATCAAGAGCAGTATTGATTCCTTGTATTAGTAGAAGCGATATGGAAATTTTTGCACCTTGTGATTTAGCAGATCCTACATATGGGAAATTATTTCGAGAGGCAATATCCAGAGGAGTAGAGGTTATTCCATGTGCATTTGGTTTCTTTTTAGACCACATCACTTGGGAAGGTGTTAAACCTTTTAAGGCCTCACAAAGTTAAAATAATCATAAAAGGTTGGTGTAGATCTATTGAAGCTAGTTAAGCTAGTTTTAATTATGACTTTTGATTATTAGGGCTTATATCAATTTGGAAAGTGAATCAATTCATTAGGAAAATGTGTCAATAACAACAAATATCTTTTAGCAAACTCTTTTTTTGTATCAACACCTACATCTTGTCAGTATCAGTTTCATTCATATTCATAAGTGTATAAATTTTGGATTAACTATCCAATTCTTTTTTTTTTCGAAGTAAGCATCATTTATGACCACTGCTTTGCAATCGCCTCCAAGGCGAAGTACTTCTCGTCTTCAAGACGCAAGTCTTTTAAACGGACCAATGCTTCTTCTCAGAAGCATTAAAGGTTTTAGAAGAAGTCAATCTTGGGCATGGCTAGCATCTGTCCCATTGGCACTATTGGGATTGGGTGTATTCACTTTTTCAGCTAGAGCTGAGGTTGCACTTTCAGATTTAACTGGACCTCAAGCTGCAGCATTCTTGGCAGATAACCTCTGGTTATTTATAGCCACAATCCTCGTTATTTTTATGAATGCAGGATTTGCAATGGTTGAAGCTGGTATGTGTCGCCAAAAAAATGCCGTCAACATACTCGCTAAAAATTTATTTGTTTTTTCTCTTGCTGTTACTGCCTATTGGGTTATTGGATATTCCCTAATGTATGGCGGTTCAGTTATTGATGGTTGGCTTTATTTCCAAGGCCTATTTGTTGATCCTGATCCTTCAGGTGCGTTAGAATGCGCCGCTGCTGGGGATACAGGTTGTCTTGTCCCTGCAGTGGATTTCCTTTTCCAATCTGCCTTTGCTGGTACTGCTGCAACCATCGTTTCTGGATTAGTTGCCGAGAGAGTCAAATTTGGTGAATTTGTCGTTTTCTCTATCGTTCTAACTGCTTTCATATACCCAATTGCAGGTAGCTGGCAATGGAATGGTGGTTGGCTTGCTGAACTTGGCTTTATTGATTTCGCTGGTTCATCTATCGTTCACTCTGTTGGAGGATGGGCAGGCCTTGTTGGAGCAATGCTTCTTGGGCCTCGTATAGGCAAATTTGTTGATGGCAAAGCGCAAGCTATGCCTGGTCATAATATGGCTATTGCAACTTTAGGAGCACTAATTCTTTGGATTGGTTGGTATGGATTTAATCCTGGCTCGGAACTAGCAATGGATCAATATGTTGCCTATGTAGCTGTAACAACAACATTGGCAGCAGCTGGTGGTGCAATTGCAGCGACAGTTCTATCTACTATCACATCTGGAAAGCCTGATCTAACCATGATCATCAATGGTATCCTCGCTGGTTTAGTAAGTATTACTGCTGGTTGCGGTAATATGACTTTTGCCGGATCTTGGTTGGCTGGAGCAGTTGGCGGATTAATCGTTGTACTTGCTGTAGCGGCTTTAGATTCTGCTGGAATTGATGATCCAGTTGGTGCTTTCTCTGTTCACGGAGTTTGCGGTGTTTGGGGAACAGTTGTTATCGGCCTTTGGGGCGTTGATGGCATGGATCCAGGTGCTGCAGGAATTGGCCTTCTCAATGGAGGAGGAATTAGCCAATTCTTCATACAAGCATTAGGTGCAGCTGCTTATGGCATATGGACTGTTGTGACATGTTGGATAGCTTGGCAAATTATTGGTGGTTTCTTTGGTGGCATCAGAGTTAGCGAAGCTGAGGAGATTCAAGGTCTCGACATTGGCGAGCATGGAATGGAGGCTTATCCTGACTTTGCTTCTAGCTAGTTTCCTTGTTTAGTTCTCTAACATTAAGCTTGAAAAAGCCCGGAATATATCTGGGCTTTTTTATTGTGGTTTAATAGTTAGAGAGTCCTATCAATTTGTTTAAAACTATTTAATTGAAATGGATACTCAAGCATTCAAGCAAACTCTTCATAAATCAGATCGATATAACAGGAGGGGATTTGGCTCTGCGAATAAGCGAGCTCAAGCACTGGCAGAGGCTTATCAAAGTGGATTGATTGGATCAATTAGAGATAATGGAAATGAATTGGAGCATGGTCGACTCAAAGTTAAAATTGCAGAGGCGTTTGGATTTTGTTGGGGAGTAGAAAGAGCTGTGGCAATGGCTTATGAGACTAGAAAGCATTATCCGAATGAAAAAATATGGATTACAAATGAAATTATTCATAATCCTTCTGTAAATGATCAGCTTAGGAAAATGGATGTACTTTTTATTACTGAGGAGAAAGGTATCAAAGATTTTTCAGGTGTAAAAGATGGAGACGTTGTAATACTTCCTGCATTTGGTGCAACCGTTCAAGATATGAAAATGCTTCACGATAGAGGCTGTCATATTATTGATACCACTTGTCCATGGGTTTCAAAAGTTTGGCATACAGTTGAGAAGCATAAAAAACATACATTTACCTCCATCATTCATGGAAAATACAAACATGAAGAAACCCTAGCCACTAGCTCCTTCGCTGGAACTTATTTAGTTGTATTTGATCTAGATGAAGCTAATTATGTAGCTGATTACATTCTTGGCAAAGGAAATAGAGAGGAATTCTTAAAGCGTTTTGCTAAAGCATCTTCAGCAGGCTTTGACCCAGATAAGGATTTAAAAAGAATTGGGGTTGCTAATCAAACAACAATGCTTAAAAGTGAAACAGAAGAGATAGGGAAATTATTTGAAAAAACGATGCTTAAACAATACGGTCCTGCTGAGTTAAATGAACACTTTTTAGCTTTTAATACGATTTGCGATGCTACTGAAGAAAGGCAAGGAGCAATGTTTTCTCTTGTTGATGAACCACTTGACCTGATGGTTGTTATTGGCGGCTATAACTCTTCAAACACTACACATCTTCAAGAAATAGCCGTTAGTAGAGGTATTCGTTCTTTTCACATTGATACTCCTGAGAGAATTGGAGAAGAGACAAATACTATTACTCATATGCCACTTGAAGGCGAATTAATTACTGAGAAGGAATTTCTTCCAGCAGGCAATATAAAAGTAGGAATCACATCTGGTGCCTCTACTCCAGATCGAGTAGTAGAGCATGTTATTCATAAGCTTATGAGAATAAGTGAAAAAGATTAATTAGGATAAGACACAATTTTGACCAAGTTTCTCGTAGGATAGGTTATCAATATTTGTTGAAGATGTCTCAACCTACAAACTCTAATATTAAAGATTCTGACTCTCAAAAGGTTGAAGTCGTTGTTCAGAGTCCAGAAGGAGAAGTAAATATTTTTGGAGAGCTATCAATATTAATTCTTAGAGTGAGTTTTAGTTTGTTGATGGTTCATCATGGATTGGAAAAATTAAATGATCCTGGAGGATTTGCTGAATTTGTTGTTGGTAAATATTTCAGCTTTCTGCCTGGCGATCCTGTGATTTGGACATATATGGCTGCAGTAACTCAAATACTTTGTCCAATTGGACTTGCAACAGGAGTCTTAGCAAGATTGTCTTCCTTAGGTTTGTTATCAACTATGATTTTTGCTTTGTATTTTCACTTTATAGATACTGGCTTAGAGGGATTCCCTTTCGCTGTTGTTGAAAATCACAATTACATTTTTGAATTGTCAGCTATTTATGCAGCTATATCATTTTACTTTTTGTGTGCAGGCCCTGGAAGGCTTTCACTTTTTAGAAAATCAAATAAAATCACCTATTATCCAAAAGGAACATAAGTAAAATTTTTAAATTCAAAATTTTTTTAAATGAATATTAATGTAAAAAGTGTCTTTTACCAGTGAGCACCATTTTTATACCTAATTCATTACATGCCTCAATTGAGTCTTTGTCCCTGATACTTCCGCCTGGTTGAATAATTGAACTGATACCATAGTCAGCTGCCATTTTCACAGTGTCGTCGAACGGAAAGAAACCATCACTAGCCAATACAGCTCCTTTTGTTTTATTCCCAGCAGCTTCTAATGCAAGTTTTGCTGAACCTACTCTATTCATTTGACCAGCTCCAATTCCTAAACTTTGTTCATTAGAAGCAACCGCTATTGCATTTGATCGTATATGTTTGACAATTTTCCAAGCAAAAGATAAGTCATTTATCTCGGATTCAGTAGGAATTAGTTTAG
Source organism: Prochlorococcus sp. G4PB17 (assembly GCF_059772445.1). Taxonomy (NCBI): domain Bacteria; kingdom Bacillati; phylum Cyanobacteriota; class Cyanophyceae; order Synechococcales; family Prochlorococcaceae; genus Prochlorococcus; species Prochlorococcus sp. G4PB17. The sequence continues at coordinate 1,685,863 of NZ_CM186288.1, forward strand.
TAACATTTTTCCATTCTTTTTGATCTATGTATGGTTGATCTAAATCTTGAACTAATAAACCACCAAGTATGCTTCTTATATGATTTTTAGGGGCTTTTTGAATAGATTCAGCTTTTAGTTCTAAAAGTCTTAGATTTTTCTTTCTTGAGAGTATTTCTTTAGCATGATTATCAAAATACGGAGCAACAATACATTCAATAAATATATTTTCAAGTTCTTTCGCAGCAGTTTCATCAACGGGGCAATTAATGGCAATAATTCCGCCAAAAGCGCTTACTCTATCTCCATCTAATGCTCTTTTGATAGCTAAATAAGGAGAATCTCCTATTGCAACTCCACAAGGATTCGTATGTTTAATTACTACTGCCGCTTTTTTATATGTATTACTTTTAAAAGTATTTTCATACCCAAATTCAAGGAGAGTAGATAATGCCGCCTCCAGATCTAGTAGATTATTTGTACTTAATTCTTTTCCTTGTAATTGAGTTGCTCCACTCCATCCTGTTCCTGGCTCTCCATACCAAGTTGCCTTTTGATGTGGATTTTCACCATACCTAAGTTCTTGCTTTAATGGTAAACTTTGAAGCCAAAAAGTTTTTTGTGAATTAATTTTGTTGGCAATCCATTTGCTTATTGTCAGGTCATAAATGGCAGTATGTTCAAAAGCTTTTTGCGAATAGTATTTTCTTAATTCACTAGTTATTTTTTTTGATTTGTATGCATCTAATAAGTCTGAATATTGATTCGGATTTGTTAGAACCAGTACATCTTGATGGTTTTTTGCTGCAGCTCTGATCATTGTTGGACCACCGATATCAATATTTTCTATAGCCTCGTCCCATGAAACATTTTCTTTTGAAATGGTTTGTTCGAATGGATATAAGTTAACAACAACCAAATCTATTAGGTCGATGTTTTGTTTATTTAAATCATCTATATGAGTTTGCTTATCTCTTCTAGCCAATATTCCTCCATGAATTTTGGGATTAAGTGTTTTCACTCTTCCCTCAAGAATTTCTGGAAATCCTGTGTAATCAGCTACTCGGGTTACAGGTATATTTTCACTCTCAATTAATTTTGCAGTCCCTCCACTTGAGATAATTTTGAAGCCAAAGTCATTAACCAAGGCTTTAGCTAATGGAATTAAACCGGTTTTGTCTGAGACACTTAGGAGAGCTATGGGTGACATTTTATTGTTTGAAATCGATTCTTCTCGATAACCTACGCATCAAAGAACAATATTGCATTAATGATGACTGAACTAATCTCATTAAATTCTGAATCCGCAACAAATAGATTAGTTTTACTTCATGGTTGGGGGGCTGATGCTCAAGATTTAATACCAGTTGGCAAATGTTTAATAGAGGATTTTAAAGATCGTTTTGAAATAGTTTCCTTTTCTGCTCCTCAACCCCATCCAGGTGGATTTGGTAGGCAATGGTACCCTTTATACCCACATGATTGGGAACAAGTTCCCAATGCAGTATTAGATCTAGAAAGGCGAATAAATAATCTTTGCTATAAAAAGATACCTCTAAATAAAACATTACTATTGGGCTTTTCACAAGGCGGAGCAATGGCGCTAGAGCTTGCTACTCGAAATAAATTTGAAGGTGTCTTTCTACTGAGCTCTTATCCACATCCAACATGGCAACCTTTACAAGAAATGCCACCAGTTTTTCTTTGTCACGGTAATAATGACCAAGTCGTCCCTAAAGAAGCTTCCAAGAAAAGCTTTGATCTTTTGACGAAAAAAGGAATTAAATCGGAATTATATTTTTTTGAGGGAGGCCATGAAATAAACAATGATTTAATTGATCATTGCCGTCGAATAATTAAACAAAAATTCCTAAGCTAAACAAAAGCGTACTCGTACTCTTCGATTTCTTCCCAGTCATCAGCTGTAAGCTCTAAACCTGCAAAAATCTTATCTTCTCCAAGAAATTCAACAATAACTCTTAGAGAAGGAAAAAGAAAATGATTTTCTTCGGCATATTGGGCACTAAAGAGGCCTTTCTCTCCCCAAAAGAAGCGATCAGTAGTGTGCTCGTTTCGACGTACATTGAGTATTGCTGGGGCATATAAACCCTCTTCTGCAATAAATCGTCTGGCTGCAGTTACAGGTTTATGCTGACCTGTTCCTAAATGAAAGATAGGAACATGAGACATAACACGCTGACCTGCGAGTCTTCGTCTGCTAATTCTTTTACGCTTCTTAGACATGAAAAAACTACCTTTAATTTAGTGAGAGAGAGTTAGAGGTTTCGATGCTGTATGAGCTCTGGCTGAAGCTAGAGTTTTTTGAAGAAAATTAGAATTTAAACTGTTCTGGAAGCTATTTCTCAAATAATTAAAAGTTGACTACAGAGGTTACCCATCAATCTCTGCCGTAGTCTCAAAGTCACTCAAAGTGCTCACTTTTGAATCAAATTTGAGATAACCTCCTAAGTAGTTGTCTAAGATCTTTATTCACATCTTAATACTTTTTTCAAATTTATCAAGTTTTTGAATACTCCTTTACTCTTGTCTAAGATTGCAAAATGAATTCTACTCAGTATTCAGAACGTTTTTTGAATTTTGTTCAACAGCAATTGATGAGCTTTAACGCTGATCAAGAACTTGAACATGTTGTTGTATATGTAGCAAGATCAGGAGACGCTGGATCTCCAACTTTAGAAGTTGTAGGTCAGTGGCCCAAGTCAGAAAAAGTATTACAGCCAGTAGAAACAGATACGGCTCTTCGAACCCCATCATCTAATAGGAGATGGTATCCATTGCAAGAGGGTTCAATATTATTAGGTGTTATTCGTGCGGAAAGAATTAATTCTGAGGAAGAATGGCCTGAGATTCTTGATCAACGTTTGCAAACTCTTTCAATTGCTCTAGCCAACTCATTAGCATCTGAACTTGAGAGGAAAAGATTGTTAGATCAACTTGATGATCAAAAAGAGCAGATATCTCTAATGGTTCATCAACTTAGAAATCCATTAGCAGCACTTGGAACTTATGCAAAACTTCTTTTGAGGAAAATAGGGCCTGAAAGCGAACACGAAAATCTTTTAAAAGGACTTTTGAATGAGCAAGCTCAAGTGAATAAATATTTATCTGCCCTTGATCAACTGAGCCAAGTCAAATTACCTCAAACTGATGATGGTTCAAATAGATTACTCTTGCCTCCACTTTTGCCAACTGAGACTGCTATCAGCGTAAAAAGCTTACTAGAACCTTTGATTGAAAGAGCCAAAGCTAGAGCTAATCTGCAAGGGAGGAAATGGTTTAGTCCTTCTCAATGGCCAACATGGATGGAATCAAGATCAATTTCAGAAGGAGTTATTGCTGAAATAGTCGCCAATCTTTTGGAAAATGCATTCCGTTATAGTCCCCTTCCGTCTTCTATTGGTATAGAGGTAACAGAACAGGGTATATGTATTTGGGATGAAGGTATTCCTATTAAGCAGGAAGAAAGAGAAAAGATTTTTGAAAAAGGTTTCAGAGGTGAAAGTGGTTCAGAAATGTCTGGGAGTGGTATAGGCCTTGCCCTTGCTAGAGATTTAGCTATCCAGGTAGGAGGCAATCTAAAGTTATTGGTTAAACCAAGCCAATTTAAAAGTTCTTTACCTGCGTCAGGAAATGCTTTTGTAATTAATTTACAACCAAAATAATACTTAATAGAAACAAATAAATTGTTTCTGTTATTACTAAACTTGCTCCATAACTATCACCATTATGTCCTTCTAAATATTTATTCAATAAATATGGTATTAATAATGAAGTTATTAAACCTGACAAAATAAAATATACCAATAATAAACTTCTTGATATATTTACGCTATTTGAAAATAGAAAAAATATTATTCCTAAACAAATAATTATGAATGAAGGTATTATCTCTTTAATTAATCCGTTCCAGTGCTTTTGATGAATGGAACTTGATCCTTCTTTGAAAATATATTGATAATTTCCAATAGCAAAAATTTGGGAAATTCTCCCCCAGAATGCCGCTAAAGGAAATACAAGAGGTGCATAAAAACTTAATTTGTTTATTGTTGCTATTTGAATAATTATAATAATTACTAAACTTTGTACGCCTATTGCACCCACTCTGCTATCTTTCATTGCTTCAATTCTCTTTGATGGACCTGCACCAATTCCATCTGCAGTATCCATTAAACCGTCAAAATGAAGTCCACCCGTCACTAAGATATTAATTGCAACTGATATTAAGGCAATAGAAATATTTGGCCAATTGAAGTGACTTAATAAAAGCCAAGAAAGAGATTGTAAAAATCCAATAATAAGTCCTATTAAAGGAGCAAACCTAGCAATCCTTCTAAATTGAGGTTTAATTAATGGCAACTGAGGCAAAATTGTGTAAAACACCCATGCGCCTGCAAGATCACCCAGCCAGTTTTTAAAAATCAGAATTACAACCTCAACTGTTTATTACCTACTAAATTAGTTATATAACTAATTTAAGTTCAGGTTTTTAGAAATAATTGAAAAACCCATTGTTTGATTTTCAAATAAAAAGCAGATGTAAGTCGACATTAGCTCGTGCTTGTTCTTTTAAAACGCCAAATGGAATTGTAAATACCCCTAGATTTATGCCAGTAGGAACTTTAGGAACAGTTAAGGGAGTCTCATCAGAGCAACTTGCGAAAACAGGAGCTCAAATGATTCTTGCAAATACTTTTCATCTCCATCTTCAACCAGGAGAAAAGGTTGTTCAAGATGCTGGAGGATTACATAAATTTATGAGTTGGAGCAAGCCAATACTTACTGACTCAGGGGGGTTTCAAGTATTTAGTTTGGCAAAATTGAACAAAATTGATGATGAAGGGGTTTTGTTTCAAAGCCCCAGAGATGGTAAACAAATTTTTCTTACTCCTGAAAAAGCTATTGAAATTCAAATGGCTTTAGGTTCAGATATTGCAATGGCTTTTGATCAATGCCCCCCTTACCCAGCTAGTGAAGTAGAAGTTGAAGAGGCTTGCAAACGAACTCATATTTGGTTAGAGAGATGTATTAATTCTCACAATAAAAAAGATCAAGCAGTCTTTGGAATAGTCCAAGGTGGTTGTTTCCCACATTTGAGAGAAATAAGTTCAAAAATCGTTTCAGGATTTGATCTCCCAGGGATCGCTATAGGAGGAGTAAGTGTTGGAGAGCCTATAGAGCAAATGCATAAAATTGTAAGAGAAACCTGTCCGCTATTACCTGAGGATCGACCCAGGTATCTTATGGGGATTGGAACATTAAGAGAAATGGCTATAGCTGTTGCAAATGGTGTAGATTTTTTCGACTGTGTGATCCCTACGCGCTTGGGAAGACATGGAAGCGCTTTGGTTGATGGTCAGGTATGGAATTTAAGAAATTCACGTTTTAAAGACGATTACAGGCCACTGGATTCATCTTGCCCTTGTGAGGCTTGTACTGGTGGATATACAAGGGCATATATTCATCATTTAATTCGCAACAAAGAGTTGCTAGGTCTCACACTTTTGAGCTTGCATAATCTTACCCATTTGATCCGTTTTACAGGCGCTATGAGGCAAGCAATCCTGGACGGTTGTTTTTCAGAGGATTTCGCTCCGTGGCAGAGTGACTCTAAAGCGCGTCATACGTGGTAGCGTGCGTGCTTAATACGTCCATTATTTCTTAGGGATGGCACTGATTAATCTCGACTTACTTGCTGAACTTCCTGCTGCTTACCAGGCTTTTGCACCAACAGTGGATGTTCTTCCGCTTATACCTCTTTTCTTCTTTCTGCTTGTTTTTGTTTGGCAAGCGGCAGTTGGCTTTCGTTAAAAGCGAAGTTTTTTCTTCTGGTTCTTTTACAAATTAAGTAATCTAAGAGAAGTTCTTAACAAAATAAAACTTTTGCCCGAATTAAAACATCGGGCAAAAATTTTTTAAATAATTGATAAGTCTTATTTAAATACCTTTTTTAAGCAAAATGTCTTCGCTTGGCATTGATACAGCTTTCTCAATTAAATCAGCAAGATGTAGTGCTCTAGACGCTTGATGACCTCCAACAGCCGGTTTCTCCTTACCTCTAACGCATTGTAGAAAATGCTCCAGTTCTGCATATAGCGGCTCAATTGATGTTGTACTTACTTCTTCAATAAAACCATCGTTTCTATAAAGTAGCTCGCCGTGATCAGCTGAATACCATTCATGAGCTTTCCGATGGATGTGAATATTGTGATTTAGGAAATCTGTTTCTATAAGACTTTGTTTGCAATGAGCGCTCAAGCTTCTGATCTTTTTGTGACTCATTTTGCTTGCAGTCAGACTTGCTACAACCCCGTTTTGAAAACCCAGTGTCGCATTAACGTAATCCATAGGTCCATCTCCACTGCATCCTCCAACTGCAGCAAGTCTTATCACTTTTGAATTTGCAAGTTCAATAACTAAATCAATATCGTGAATCATTAAGTCCAATACGACTGAAACATCATTAGCTCTCTCGGGATGAGGGCTATGCCTTCTGGCTTCAAGAACTACAACTTCTTCATTAGCAACTACTTTTGTTAATTCTCTAAAAGCAGGGTTAAATCTTTCTATATGGCCAACTTGTAATAACTTTTTCGAATTGTTTGAGGCATTAATCAAAGATGAAGCTTCTTCTTTATTTGCTGCTATGGGTTTTTCAATTAACACATGTATTCCGGAGTTTAGACATTCTAGTCCTACTTCTTGGTGAAATAATGTAGGCACAGCAATACAAACAGCTTCTACTTGATGTAATAAATCCTTGTAATTTCTATACCAATTACAATTAAATTGCTCCATCGCTAATTTCCCTCGCTCTTCGTCTAAATCTGCAACTCCTACTAGTTCAGCATCTTTTAGAAGACTTAGAACTCTTGCGTGGTGCCACCCCATATTTCCAATTCCTATTACGCCAACTTTTACGGGAATAATATTTTTGTTAATTTTGGAGATGGTTTTCATATTTTTATTATTCGTAAATGAATTTTTATAAATTATTTAGGTAGGGTTATTTTTACTTTATTTATTCTTGGACCTTCCATGGAGATGATTTCAAATATGATTTCATTATGAACCAACGTTTCTCCTGTATTAGGGATTTCTTGGAGCTTTTCTAAAACAAATCCAGCAAGAGTGTAATGATCATCAGCTTCTGGAAGTTCTAGTTTAAGTTCTCTATTTAGTTCTATTACTTCTATATCACCAGAAGTAATCCAGATTTTTTTTAAGTCATCAATAGTTCTTAGCTCACATTCTTTATTATCAAATTGAATCTCATCACCAACAATTTCACCTGTTAAGTCTGCTGATGTTATTAATCCTTCAGTTCCCCCGTATTCATCAACAACTAAAAGTAGTGGGTTCCCATTCTTTATAAGCGGTAATAATTCGGCTAAAGTAGAAGTTTCTAACACACGAATAACAGGATCTATATACGGCTCTAAAGATGTGTTTGCTTGCATTTTCCCTTTAGCTATTGGATCAGCAAGTTGCCTTAAATCCAAAACCCCAAGAACATTATCAAGCGAATCATCAATTACTAAGTATCTTGCATGACGAGTTTTGTGAACTTCCTCCATCATTTGTGTGAAGGAAACCTCTCTTGGAAGGGTAACCATCCCTGACCTTGGAACCATTACTTCTCTGACTTGTGTGTCTCGAAGTGCAAAAACGCCTTCAAGTATGTTTCTTTCATCAGGTTTTAATCCTGTGACTCCACCAGTTTCAATTAATTTTTCTAGTTCTCCTGCAGAGAATGCAGCTGTTGTAAGACTTTCTGATTGAGTATTGAGTCCGAAAGATCTAAGAATTAATAAAGCAAGTCTTTCTAGTAAAGAAAGAAATGGTGACATCCATTTTATTGCTGCTTCAATTAGAGGCGATAATTTAAGGGCAGAAGTCTCTGGCTGATTAAGAACAAGTGCTTTTGGAAGTAGACCAGATATCAGAGTTGCTAAAAGTACAACACTAATAAAAAGTCCTAGATCTAAGAAATAGTTAATTGGACTACTATCCCCCCACCTTTGAAATGCAAAATTTTTGCAGATCCAACCAATTGAAATTAATGAAATAGTTATTCCTAACTCGGCTATTAAAAGGGTTCTTCTAAGCCTTTTCTGCAGCCTAATTATTGAATTGGATCCTGGTAGTCCATCTTCAACCAACCTTTGAACCTTAGTTGAACGAAGTCGCAAAATGGCAAATTGACCTGCATTAAAAAATGCTGGTATTACAAGCAATATAAAAAGAAGTAATAAACTCATTAATAATTTTTCTATGGGGGTGGCGAGGATCGAACTCGCCTAAGGCGAATTATGAGTTCGCTGCATTCACCAGATTGCTACACCCCCAAAAAAAGCAAAAATAAAACTTTTTTTGATAATAGTTAATTAGTTTGCCTAAAGTAAATATATATCTAATCCCACCAAGATGTTTAATAATTAAACTTGCATATAAAGATATGAACCCATTGAATTCTTCTTTAGATGGATTAAAAGAAAATCTTTTAACTTTATTAGCTCAAAAAGCTTATAGGTTTGGCGATTTTACTTTGGCTTCCGGGAAAAAAAGTTCTCATTATGTCAATTGCAAACCTGTTTCTCTCTCAGGTCGAGGCCTATTGTCGATAAGTTCCTTATTCCTGAGACAAATAAATGATAATGATAGCGGCGTAGCTGGTTTAACTTTGGGCGCTGACCCTCTCGTTAGTGGTGTTGTAATGTTGGCAGCTCAATCAGATATTGATTTAAGCGGTTTAATAGTAAGGAAAGAGGCTAAAGGTCACGGAACTGGAGCATGGTTAGAAGGACCTTTGCCTCCGAGGGGATCTGTGATTACGGTTCTAGAGGATGTTGTGACTACTGGTGGCTCTTCTTTAAAAGCTGTTGAAAAACTTAGAAATCAAGGTTATTTAGTTAACCAAGTATTAGCGATAGTCGACAGAGAAGAAGGAGGAAGAGATGCAATGTCTAAAGCTGATTTAGATTTGAATAGTCTTTTCTTTTTACAAGAGATTGTTGAAAGAGCTAAAAGCTTGTAATGACAGAAACTAAATCATTGATTTGGGATGAAACATTCCCTTCATTGCTTCTAAAAGGGGGTGGGACTGCTGCTTTTTTACATGGTCAAACGACTGCAGATATTTTTGCTCAGCAACAACTAGAGGAAGTCTTCTTGAGCTGTTGGTTATCAACTAAAGGAAGTTTAAAAGCTTTATTGGAAATTCGAATTTCAAATAATATGGCTGAAATAGCTATAATTTGTGGTGAAATTAATTCTATAATTGATGGATTTGAGTCAGTAATATTTCCAGCTGATAAAGTAAAGTTAGAAGTTATAGAACCAATAAGAAGAATACAAGAAATAAATAACTACCAATCTTGGAAAAAGTCAAATCCTATTTGGATATGTAATAGTAATTTAGTTCAAAATGAATTTCGTGAGTATACTAAAGTAACCAAAGAAGAGTTGGAAATATGGAAAATAAGACAAGGTATACCTAGTTTTGATAGAGAGATAAATGGAGAAACAAATCCCTATGAATTAGGTTTAGGAGATACAATAAAGCTAGATAAAGGTTGTTATTTAGGTCAAGAAGCGATTGCAAGATTTGTTAGGTCTAAATCTTTAAAATATCAACTTCGTTATTGGGAGGCTTATGGTGAAGCTGAAAATTTCAAAATTGGTAAGAAATTTTTGAATACTATTCAAGATAACGAATTGAAAAAAAAAGTAGGCGTTATTACATCTTCAATTAAAACTAAAGATAATTTTCTTTGTGGACTTGCCTTAATCAAAAATAATTTTATTAATAAGGATATTTGCTTTTCTGAAAAAGACGAATCTATAACTATGAAAAAGCCAATTTCATTTCTTCAGACTTTCTAGTCTATTAAGATATTTTTCCTCTTGATCTATTAACCACTTTGCGATCATTAAAGTAGCAATACAATCATCACGATTATATCTAAAGATTGAACTTAAATTTTTAGAGTAAATGTTATTTAATTTACGTGATTCCTTCCATTGTCTCCACCATAAAAGAGCTCTAGCTCCATCAGTATTTGATTGCTCCCATTCAAATCCTATGAATTCTGCGATTGATTTAAGTCCATAATTCTTTACAGGAAGGCACCAGTATTCTCTAATTAATAGATGTATATCAATAAATCTTTTTTTTAATGCATCAAGTTCATGAGGACTAGCCCCTTGCTGTAATCCTAGTTTTAGTAAAGATATGTGCTCTGTTTCACCGTAATGGAGTATTGGAAGATCTTTGTGATGATTTAACTTTCTCTTTATTCTTTTCCATAGTGAATTTTCTGTATCCTTTTCAAGATTAAGTAATGGTGAATATTTAATTTTTTTTAAATTTATCTCTTTATAAATATTGTTTGGTATTCGAATGAAACCATGTAAAAAATCATGTTTAATATCTGGGTCAGATTCAATATCGTAAATCAATAAACCTTTTGCTTCTTTTAGGTTATTTAGATTTTTTTCTGGGTTTAGCTTGATTGCCTTATTTCTTGATTGGGATTGCGCTTGTAAAATTAGTTGTTTGGAAATATCACCATGCTGTGTGCCAAAATTATCAAGCTTTTCCTTCAGTTTATAATGCTTGATTTTTGCTAAATCTTCTATATTTTTTATACCAATTTTGTTTAATAAAAGTTCTCTTTTTGCTCCTATTCCACTGACTTCACTTAGGTATCCTTTTTTATTAGCGACACTATCACAATCTTTTCTCCAAGAACATATAGTGCATTTTTTTCTATTAGAAGTGATTGGTGGAGGAGTTTTGGACTCAATATCTTTCTCTAGATTTAATAATGATTCTATTAATTCTGTATTCATATTATCGGTTAATCTTATCTTTTCGACTTTTATGATTTCATTTTCTTTATGGAGTATTAAACCTTTTTGGACCTGATACTTTTGTAAATTATTTATTAATAAACCTGTCATAGAAAGTATTAATCTGTGCTCTCTTGTAATTTTTTTACCTTGCCTGGCTAATACAGGTTGGTAAGAAAAACTACCCCAAATACTTTCTCCAGATGTCTTTTTTAAAATAGGTAAATTACCTTTGATAAGTCTATGTTTTATTAAAGGAAATTTAAGTCTGATTCCATAAACGATATTTTTCCCCTCTTCACAAGCTTGAATTCCTATCCCATAACTTTTTTGTGCGAGATTATGAAAGCAGTCGATTTGATGATTTAATTGAAGTGTGCTGTGAGCTGTCCACAATTTTTTTTGTTTATCACCATAGATTTCAAGCCAAGCTTTTCTTCTGCATCGAATCCAACTCCTTAAAAGGTGATCATTAATTGTCTTGGATTTATTACATTTCATACTCTCAGAATAATCTGCATTTCTTTAAGCACAAAGTTTCTCCAACATAAAAGATGAAAAAGAAAAAATTGAATCTTACTAAGGAGAAAATTTCTTTCGGCACAGATGGATGGAGAGGGATATTAGGAGTTGATTTCACATTGGAAAGATTGCTTAAAGTTGCTGCTGCTGCAGCCCAAGAGCTTGCATATGTGAAGGAGAAAAAAAATAATAAAATAATTATTGGTTTTGACCGTCGTTTTCTTGCAGAGGAGATGGCTGAGGCAGTTGCCTCTGCAGTTAGAGGAGTAGGTTTAGTACCTTTGTTGGCATCTTCTGCTCTACCAACTCCCTCTTGTAGCTGGGGAATAGTTGCAGAAAAGGCACTTGGTGGACTAGTAATCACAGCAAGTCATAACCCTTGTGAATGGTTGGGCTTGAAAATCAAAGGTCCTTTTGGAGGCTCAGTTGATAATTCTTTCACCGATTCCGTTCAAAAAAGATTGGATGCTGGAGGAATATCAATTCCAATTGAAGATGTAACAGAGAGAATTGATTTTAGAAAACAACATCTTTTAGGCATTAGTCAAAAATTTGATATGCCTTTCATTTCTAATGGTTTGAGAAAATTAGGAGTGAAAATATTTGTCGATCCAATGCATGGATCTGCTGCGGGCTGCATGTCTGAATTATTTGGCGTTGATAGTGATGACTTTATTCATGAAATAAGAACTAAAAGAGACCCATGTTTTGGCGGGAACCCACCAGAACCTATGAGGGCTTACCTATCTCAATTAATAGAAGAAGTTCAGGCTTCATTCAAAGCAGATCAGTTGTCCATGGGCTTGGTTTTTGATGGAGATGGAGATCGAATTGCGGCTATTGATGAAAAAGGTAGATTTTGCAATACACAGTTATTAATGCCTGTCCTTATAGATCATTTAGCAAGAGTTAGAAATATGGAAGGTTGTGTTGTTAAAACTGTAAGCGGATCGGACTTGATGCGATTGGTTGCGGAGGATTTGGGTAGAGAAGTGCTCGAAAAGCCCGTTGGCTTTAAATATATTGCTGAGGAAATGCTTTCAAGAGAAGTTCTCATAGGAGGAGAGGAGTCAGGCGGAGTTGGATTTGGACATCACTTGCCAGAACGCGATGCTTTGTTTACCGCTTTGCTTTTGATGGAGTCAATAGTTGCTGATGGTAAATGTTTAGGTGAGAAAATAGATTCTCTTCATGGTCGTTTTGGTAAGAGTCATTTTGATCGTATTGATTTAACTCTCAAAGATATGGAGATGAAAAGGAATTTGGAGAATTTTTTGAAAAAGAAAACTCCTTCTTCAATTGGTCATAAATCTGTTTTAGAGGTTATTTCAACTGATGGAATCAAACTTGTACTTGATAAAAGTCATTGGCTTATGTTCCGCTTTTCTGGAACAGAGCCTCTTTTAAGAATTTATTGCGAAGCTCCATCAAGTGCAGAAGTTACTTCAACTTTGTATTATGCAAAGCAACTTATAGATATTAGTTTTGGATAATCTCCCTCTAGTAATTGCTAGTGGCAATCAAGGTAAAATAGGAGAATTTAAAAAACTTTTGGATGATTTTCCATTTGATTTATTGACTCAACCTTTTGGATTTGAGATTGAGGAAACAGGAAATACATTTATGGAAAATGCAAGAATCAAGGCCATTGCTGTCAGCCAAACAACAGGTAATTTGTCTCTTGCTGACGACTCTGGGTTAAGTGTTGAGGCTCTTGGAGGGGCACCAGGTATTTATTCTTCTAGGTATGCAAATTCAGATAAGGAAAGAATTGAAAAACTATTAGCAGAGCTAAAACCTTTTCCAAATAGAAAAGCTAAATTTGAATGTGCATTATGTATAGCTAGTGGGGCAAAAGTGTTGGTAGAAGTTTCAGGCTTTTGCGAAGGTCTAATAACTTTTTCCCCGAAAGGGGAAAATGGGTTTGGTTATGATCCGATTTTTGAAGTTTCTGGATTAGGTGAGACTTATGCGGAAATGAATCACGAAAAAAAGAAGCATATTGGTCACAGGGGGAATGCATTCAAATTGCTCATACCAGAATTGAAAAAACTATTGGTTTCAATAAAAAAGTAGTTTTTGATTTCTTGAAAAACTTTTAGTTTTAATTTTCAACCCAGCTTCCGTGCAATCCATGGGGAATTGAAATAGGAACTTCGAGAATTGCTGTTTCACTCAGATCTTTAGAATCAAGGATTATTAAATCAGTTCCCGATCTAATACCATTCCAAACCAATACAACTAACCATCCATCGTCTTCTTCAGATTTTGTTTCTTGGGATGGAATAAATATTGGCTCACTTACAAAACCTCTTGGAGCAGCGCTCCAGCTGATCTCTTTATTGTTGGAAAAATCAATTTTTTTTATAGCCTGTAGTGGCCCATTTCCTTCTTTTTCTTCTGCAGTTGCCATCCAACTGAAGCGGGCCTTTAATCCTTCGAAATGAGGATTGACCATTGCAAATTCACAACATTGATTGCTTATGGTTGAACAAGTAAATGTATTTTCTATTGGATTGATTTCACTTCTTTTCAAAATTCCTTCTGGTAAAACATCAAAATCAATTTCTCTAAAATTATCCTCGGGTCCAATGCTAGGAAAATCATCATAAAAAATACTTTCAATATTGATTTTTTCATTTTCTTCCCATGCATTTAAATGATGAAACACAAAACCTTTGGGAGCATTAACTGACTTTGGAGGTTGACCAGCAAATTTGCCAGCGTCCCTTGGAATTAATAAAAATTTTGGAGTCCCATCGGGTTTGGACGCTAAGCATTGTGCGGCTCCTTTTTGTCCAAGGAGGAATGGGAGAGGATTAAAACTAATAGCATTTTGCAGAAAGATTGCCCAGTTTGGTGTTATGGCAAAATCATGCAAGAACGCAAATCCATTAAAAGAATCTTTTCTATCACTTAAAAGAGAACCTATATTTTCTCCCTCTGTGGAAAATTCCATCAATCTAATTGTGCTTTTAGGACCAGTAGACACTCCAAAAGTGACCATTCTTTGACTTTTGTGATGGCCAGGGTCAAATCTTGGATGAGCACTAAATGCCTCACCTTTTTTTAAAACTCCTTTTAAATCAGATAAACCATTGGTTTCAAGGGTATTTGGATTAAGTGAATATGGACTGGATGCTTCCCATAAAGCTAGTAGATCATCTCCAAGTTTTATTACGTGAGTATTGGCAATATTTTTTAGCCTTACATCAAAAGCATTGGCTAATACCCCTCCTTCTTTTTGAGTTCCAAATACACCTCTATATAAAAATTTTTGGGATTTTTCTTCTTCTGCCCATTCCTTTGTGCGAACAAAACGATTTGTTAGGTTTATTTTCCCATTTTCAAATTTGAAGGCAGCAATCATTCCATCTCCATCAAATGGATGATGGACCCATTTCCCACCTCTTTCTAATCTGCCTGGTCCGTTTCGATACAAGGTCCCAGAAATTTTTTTAGGAATAGATCCTTTTACCAGTTTGAGTTGAACATGATCTAATTCTTTTTCAACATTGCAATATGCACTTGACCAATCTTCTTTATTAAAGATTTTTTGCTGTGGTGACGTTTCTTTTTTTAAATAACTAACTGACACTATTTTTTCTTAGATTGGAACTTGATTTTCGCTTAAACTTCTTACTTTTGCGAGCTCAAGGTCAAAATGATTTATTTAAATATGAAGTTTTTATTGACCAGCCTGTTCAAGAACTCCTTTACTGCTTGGTATTTGACTTGATCTTCTAGGGTCAATTTCAGTAGCCATCCTAAGAGCTCTTGCAAAAGATTTGAAAGTAGCCTCAATTATGTGGTGAGTGTTATTACCCGCCAATTGTCTGATGTGGAGAGTTAACCCACCATTACCCACAACAGCACCAAAAAATTCTTTAACCAACTCGGTATCATAAGTGCCCACTTTTTGAGAAGGAATATCTAAATTAAAACTTAAATGTGGCCTACCTGAACAATCAACCACAACCTGAATAAGAGCTTCATCAAGCGGAGCTGAAAAATGACCAAAGCGCTTTATTCCAACTCGATCACCTAATGCTTTTGACAAAGCTTGTCCAATAGCAATCCCAATATCTTCATTGGTGTGATGATCGTCAATGTGAGTATCTCCATTAGCTCTTACTTCAATATCAAATAATCCATGACTAGATAATTGTTGGATCATATGGTCTAGAAAGCCAATCCCGGTATTTGCACTGCATTTACCAGAACCATCAAGATCAATTTTCACAAAAACGTCAGTTTCCTTAGTTTTCCGGCTAATCTCTCCTTCTCTGGTTTTTTTCATATTTAATTGGAAATTTGAGTTTGCTTGAAATTACATTCCATTTATGCAATAACCTGCATCCACATAAACAGTTTGTCCTGATATACCACTCGAAAGATCGCTAAGCAAGAAAGCAGCTGTATTACCCACTTCGATTTGAGTCACGGTTCTCCTTAGGGGAGCTTTTGCTTCGACGTTATGAATCATGTCAAGAATTCCTCCAATAGCTGAACTAGCGAGAGTTCTTATTGGCCCAGCACTAATAGCATTCACTCGAACCTGATTTTCAGGACCAAGTTCTTCCGAAAGATATCTAACGGATGCCTCTAAAGCTGCTTTAGCAACTCCCATTACGTTGTAGTTAGGAATCGCTCTTTCTGCTCCTAAATAAGTCAATGTCACTACGCCTGCACCTTTACTGAAAAGAGGTTTTGCATATTTGCATAATGGGGCGAGTGAGTAAGCACTAATTTCTAGGGCTCTTGAAAATCCCTCTGAAGAAGTTGCACTGTAATTACCTACCAACTCTTCTTTCCCAGCAAAGGCTAAACAGTGAACTAATCCATCAAGCTGTCCCCATTGATTTTTAATGGCTTCAAAAACTTCTTCAATTTGAGAAGAGTTTTGAACATTAAGTGGTAAGAACAGGCTTGGATTTAAAGGAGAAGTAAGTTCTTTTACTTTTGCTTCAAATCTACCTTTTTCATCGGGCAAGTATGTAATTCCCAGTTCAGCTCCAGCTGCTTTTAACTGTTGTGCAATTCCCCAGGCAATTGATCTGTTGTTTGCTATTCCTGTAACAAGGATTTTTTTGCCACTAAGATCGAGAAGCATCTTTCGGACTCATTTGGTTAGTATTACTAATTGTCCCTTATTTAGGGCTAAGACTCATAGTTAAATGAATATATAGTTAAAAGTTCTGTAATCCACTTACCCCAAAAAGTATAAGAATCATGGTTCGAACAGCCTCAACAATGCTTCCATTAGGAACTCAATTACCTGCTTTTGAGCTGGCTGTGGTTTCAGGCGTGAACCTCGCTCCGGATGATTCTTTAAAAGGTCTTAGTTATATCAGTAATTTTGAATTAACAAAAAGACCATTGTTTTTGATGGTCATATGCGCTCATTGTCCATTTGTTAAGCATGTAGAAAGTGGAATCACAAATTTATTCAATTCTTTTGGTGATGACGTTCAATTTTTGGCTATTTCTAGCAATAGCTTGAAAACTCACCCTCAAGACGCGCCAGAATTCCTAGCCGCTCAGGCCAATCAACTGGGATGGAAGTTCCCATATTTATTTGATTCTGATCAAAAATTAGCAAAGGCGCTTAAAGCCGCATGTACCCCTGATTTTTATATTTTCTGGCCGTCTCCAGATGGAGGCTCAATATTGAGATACAGGGGACAATTGGACGAAAGTCGTCCTGGCAATGAAATACCTGTTTCTGGTGATGATATTCGTCAAGCACTCAGATCATTATTCAAGGGAGAAGATATTTCAGCTAATCAAAAACCTTCTATTGGTTGCAACATCAAATGGCATCCTGGTATGGAGCCTGAGTGGTTTGGATGAATTAATGATCATCTTTTTGATCCTTCATCGTTGCACTTAATTTAAATAGTTATGCAAATACCTCCTTTTAGCCTTGAATCTCAAATTTCTGAAATTGGAGAAGAGATTGAAGAAGCTTTAATAAAGGTTTTTAGAAGTGGAAAATATATTGGAGGAGAAGAGGTAACTTCCTTCGAAAAAGCTTTTGCCTTAGCTACAGAAACTTCTTACTCAGTTAGTTGTAATAGTGGAACTGACGCATTAATTCTTGCTTTAAGATCACTCAATATTGGACAAGGTGATGAGGTGATCACCTCATCATTTAGTTTTTTTGCTACTGCAGAAGCAATTACAAGTGTTGGAGCTAGGCCGGTTTTTGTGGATATTGATCCTGAAAATTATCTTATGGATCTGGATTTAGTAGAAAAAGCAATAACTCCCAGAGCAAAAGCTATTTTGCCTGTTCATTTATTTGGTCATCCACTAGATATGGATAAAATAATGGCAATTGCTGAAAGAAATAATCTAAAGGTTGTAGAGGATTGTGCGCAAGCGGCTGGTGCACATTGGCGAGGTAAACCCGTAGGAAGCTATGGGGATGTAGGTTGTTTTAGTTTTTTCCCTACTAAAAACTTAGGTGCAGCAGGAGATGGAGGAGCTATAACTACTAATGATTTTGATTTGGCAAAAACAATTAGGGAATTAGCTATTCATGGGATGCCAAAGAGATATTTTCATACAAATATTGGATATAATAGTAGACTTGATTCATTACAAGCTGCAATCTTAAATGTTAAGTTATCTCGATTAAATAAATGGATCGAGCAAAGAAAATCAATAGCATTTAATTATATAAATGAGTTATCGACTATCGAGTCAATTAAATTACCATCTAATAGTTTTATTGATAATTCTAGTCATTCTTGGAATCAATTTGCAATAAGGATAACGGACAATTCTTTTGTTAAAAATTTAAAATTCTCTTCAGAGGATGTTCCTGATAGTCTAAGTAGAGATCTATTTAAATCCGAACTTCAAGGGCATGGAGTAAATACAATAATTTATTACCCAATACCAATACATCTTCAACCTGCATATAAAATATTAGGGTATAAAGAAGGGTCTCTTCCTATTACTGAGAAAGTATGCAGTCAGGTTATTAGCCTACCTATCTTCCCCGAGTTAAAATCTATTGAGCAATCATATGTAATTGATAAAATAAAGGAAATATTTAAAATATAATCTATTTAATATTTGAATATAATTCTTTGAATATTGATGTTTGATTTTTATGGTTTATTATGGGTTTCGGATAGCCATTCCTCTCTGCTAAAATTATTTCACCTGAAAGTAAATTAGACGTTGATATGTGTGATAACTCCGGAATCCATTTCCGGATATAATTACCATCTTCGTCGAATTTAGAAGCTTGTCTAAAAGGATTAAATATTCTCATAGGTTTTGGATCCATTCCACTGCTAGCACTCCATTGCCAACCTCCATTGTTTGATGCTAAGTCACCATCAACTAAGCTTTTCATGAAGAAAAGTTCACCCAATCGCCAATCAATTAAAAGGTCTTTTACTAGAAAAGAAGCAACAATCATTCTACATCGATTATGCATCCATCCAGAATCTTTAAGTTGTCTCATTGCAGCATCGACTATTGGGATACCGGTCAATCCATTCTCCCAAGCATCCAGCCAAGCAGGTTTATTTTGCCATGGAAAATTTAACCATTTTTTCCTATATGGACCTTTCTCAAGCTCTGGGAAATTAATGAGGGCATTTTGATAAAACTCCCTCCAAGAAAGTTCCTTTATCCATGTATCAATAGAATTTATTTGATATTCGTCAGTCGCCATGTTTTTTGATTTTTGAGCCCCATTCCATACTGCCCTGCAACTTATTGTCCCTAAACTTAAAGCAGCACTAAGATTAGAGGTTGATTCTAAAGATGGAATATCTCTTGCTTGATTATATGAATTTATCACTTTTGAATTTATGAAAAAGTTTAATTGCTTTATTGATTCAGACTCTCCTGGTTTGCAAGGACAAAGATTAGTACCCTTAAATCTATTTGAAGAAAGTAAATCACAAATATATTTACTTTCTTTTGTAATGCAATAGTTTAAATCTGAGTTTTTAATTAATGATAATTCTCTCTTATTTAGACCTCGAAAATTTTCAGGTGTTCTTAAGATTTGGATTGAATTATTATTTGCTATGTTAGTCTTATTGATTATATTAATCCATTTACGATAAAAAGGTCCATACACTTTGTAAGGTTCATCGTTGTTTGTTTTGATATTAACTGGATTAACAAGTAATTGATCTAAAAATGTATATACTTTTCTTTTCTCCTTTAAAAGTAGTTTTGTAATTAGTTTGTCTCTATTGATTTCATAGGGCTCAATATTTTCGTTCCAGTAAATACATTCAGCTTTAATTAAGTCCGCTAATTTAGAAATTAATTTAATAGGATCTCCATTCAATATTAATAAACGACTTCCTCTCTTTTCCCAATTCTTTTGGAGTTCTAAAAGACTTTCGCCCAAAAACCAATTTTTTGCTTCAGATGTAGTTCTATTGATATCTAAAAGATTGGGATCTAAAATATAAACTCCTATGAGCTCTTTTGAATTATTAGATGCATGAAATAGACCTATATTATCTTCAATTCTTAAATCTCTTCTATGCCAAAATATTGATCGAAACTGTGTCATTTTTTATTCAAGATTTGGCATGCTCTGAACCATGCAGTAATGGTTTTTCCATCAAGGTATTCTTCTCCACTTGCAATAATGTCGTTTAACTTTTCGGGAGAAATTTTTAATACTTCAATATCTTCATCTGCATCGCCCTCAGGCTTCTGATTAAGTTTAGTTAAACCTCTTGCAAGAAAAAGATGAATTGTTTCGTCTGAATATCCTGGGCAAGGAAGCATTTCTCCAAGATTGTCCCATCTTTGGGCTGAGTAACCACTTTCTTCTTGGACTTCTCTTTTGATCGATTCCAGTGGGCTTTCTCCTGCTTCTAATGTTCCTGCTGGAAATTCAAGAATTCTTCTCGAGCAAGCAAATCTGTATTGACGAAGAATAACAACTTCTCCGGAATCTGTTATTGGTACTGCTAATGCAGCTCCTGGATGCCGAATGACCCCAAATTCACCCTCCATTGAATTGGGTAAAAGAAATTTATTAATTTCAAAACGAATTTTTTTTGCATCAAGACAAGCTTTTGTCTCAATAATTTCTGAGGGTTCAGGTCCTGGAATAGACATACATTTTTTTATATTCATATAGGATGACTGATTTTTTTAGAAAAGGTAGGTGATTTTTGTTATGAGTTTTATTCAGGCCAAATGTTTTGAGAATTGATACGTTTTGGTTTCCCTTGAGACTTTGATAAAATCTCTGCAAGGGGAATTAAAACAAAGTTTCTTTCACTTAATCTTGGATGAGGCAAAATAAGAGTTTCTGAATTTATGTGCAGTTCCCCCCAAGAAATGAAGTCAATATCTAAAGATCTTGGCCCCCAAGAAATTCCTGCTTTTTTTCTGTCCCTACCTGCAATTCTTTCTAATTCTAAAAATTTTTCCATCAAACAGATAGCTGCTTTTTTGTTTGGGGTTACTGAGGCAAAATCCTCTCCCTCAACCATAAGTACGGTATTAATAAAGTTTGGTTGATCAACTGGACCCCCTAAAGGAGCAGTCTCAAATAGAGGTGCCCATTGAAAAGATAAAGACTTATCAATATTTTGGGAATCGATTTTTCGGCAATTTAAAGCAACATTCCACTCAATTATGCTTTGTTCTATTTGCGGCCTCATGACAGCGATTGTTCTTATGGGATCTCCAAGAATGCCAGGGATATTTGCGCCTATTGAGATGACGAGTTTCAATTCTGTTTTTTGTTTTGCATAAGTCATGCGAATATTAAAAGACTTTTAAAAATTTGCTTGATTTATCCAACCCTATGGTTTCCAGTGGATTGAATAACAACAAGATGTCTTCTGCTTCAAAAGACACTGCTGTCATGGATAGAGCTAATCGTTCTTTCCCGTTGGCTGCAATTACAGGCCATGGAACTTTAAAGCTTGCTTTAATGCTCGCTGCAGTTGATCCAGGCTTGGGAGGAGTGATAATTGCTGGTGGTCGTGGTACTGGTAAATCTGTTTTAGCTAGAGGGTTACATGCGCTTCTACCTCCTATTGAAATAATTGATTTAGAAAAATTAGCTAATAATAATCATGATGATGATTCATTTATTTATCCAGCAGGTAGAAATTTAGATCCTTCTTTTTCAGGGGAGTGGGATGATTTGACTAAAAAGCTATTTACAAAAAATATAGGAAGCCTGGAAAATACTAATGACTTAGAAAATATCCCTAAAAAAGTTATTCCTGCTCCTTTTATTCAGGTTCCCTTAGGAGTAACCGAGGATAGACTTGTTGGGGCTGTAGATGTTGCTGCTTCATTATCAAGTGGAACTTCAGTATTTCAGCCAGGGTTATTGGCTGAAGCACATAGAGGAGTTTTGTACATAGACGAATTGAATTTGCTAGATGATGGCATTGTTAATCTCCTTTTAGCTTCAGTTGGTGCAGGTGAAAATAGAGTCGAACGAGAAGGATTAAGCCTAAGTCACCCATGTCGTCCTCTTTTGATTGCCACTTACAACCCTGAAGAGGGGGCATTGAGGGACCATCTTCTGGATAGATTTGCAATTGTGCTGTCTGCAGATCAATTAATTACAAATGAACAAAGAGTTGAAATAACGCAGTCTGCCATTGCACATGGTCAATCTAGTGAAGCTTTTGCTAAAAAATGGTCTGAAGATACAGAATCCCTATCAACGCAATTACTTTTGGCGAGGCAATGGCTCCCAGATGTTCAAATCAGTGCGGATCAAATCCAATACTTAGTTACAGAAGCCATTCGGGGAGGTGTAGAGGGACACAGGTCAGAGCTCTATGCAGTAAGAGTTGCAAAGGCTCATGCTGCTTTATGTGGTAGAGATTCAGTGGACGCAGAAGATTTAAAGGCTGCAGTAAGACTTGTAATTGCTCCAAGGGCTATGCAAATGCCTTCAGAAGAAGAAATGGAACCCCCAGCCCCAGAAGATCAGCAGCCACCGCCACCGCCGCCTGAAGACTCTGAAGACAATAATGAACAAGAAGAAGAACAAGAAGAAGATCAAGAAGAGGAGCAAGATGAAGAATCATCACCTCCAATCCCGGAGGAGTTTATGCTTGATCCAGAAGCATGTGCTGTTGATCCAGATTTGTTGCTGTTTTCATCCACTAAATCAAAGAGTGGAAATAGCGGAAGTCGATCAGCTGTTTTAAGTGATAACCGAGGAAGATACGTAAAACCAATTCTTCCTAGAGGCCCTGTTAAAAGGATTGCAGTAGATGCGACTTTAAGAGCTGCGGCTCCTTATCAAAAAGCTAGAAGAGAGAGAGAACCCAATAGGAAAGTTATAGTTGAAGAAGGAGATTTGCGTGCAAAATTATTGCAGCGTAAAGCAGGTGCTCTAGTGATTTTTTTAGTTGATGCAAGTGGTTCAATGGCTCTCAATAGAATGCAAAGTGCAAAGGGAGCTGTTATTCGTTTGCTAACCGAAGCTTATGAAAATAGAGATGAAGTTTCTCTTATCCCTTTCCGTGGAGATCAAGCAGAAGTTTTACTTCCTCCAACAAGATCTATTACTGCTGCCAAAAGAAGACTTGAGGCAATGCCATGTGGGGGTGGATCTCCACTTGCTCATGGTTTGACTCAAGCTGCAAGAGTTGGCGCAAATGCTTTAGCAACAGGAGATCTAGGACAGGTGGTTGTTGTGGCAATTACTGATGGGAGAGGGAATGTTCCATTAAGCACTTCATTAGGTCAACCCGTTCTAGAGGGAGAACAACCTCCTGATTTGAAACAAGAAGTTCTTGATGTTGCATCGCGCTATCGCTCACTTGGTATTAAATTGCTGGTTATTGATACAGAACGGAAGTTTATTGCAAGTGGTATGGGTAAAGATTTAGCTGAAGCTTCTGGAGGGAAATATGTTCAATTACCTAAGGCGAGTGATCAGGCAATTGCATCAATTGCTATGGAAGCAATAAATAGTGTCAGCTGAAACTTCGGTTTCTTAGGGATATATTTCATCAAAGAATTTACTCAAGCCTATTGTCACCCTTTTAAGGGCATCAACCAGTTCTTTATCTTCCATAATGTTTCCAACTTCTGAACTCATTTGATCAATTTTTTTTGTTAAAGAACTAGATGTTGAGGCAAGTTCCTGAAGATCCTTTAAGGTCTTTGGATTATCTAAGCTTGCAAGAATATTTTTTAAATGAAAAGCAGCTTTTGTAAGTTCAGAAATAATAGGTTTTGCTCTTATTAGTTCTGATTTTGATAACAAAACAAGTTCATCAAGATTAGCTTGAGTTCTATCAAATTGTTTAATTGATTCCGATACTTGATTGACTATTGCTTGTTTATCAGCTTGATCAATAATTTCATCTAAACCTTCTGTTAAGGTTGATATGCTTATCATTTCTACGCCTTTAATTTTCTCTCCATTACATAAGATTCTTTTATTAGGACAATCTTTCTTTACCGTATATTTTTCGTTTCTATTTAATGATTTTCCCAATGAGATTAATGATAATTGAGCATCTCCTCCAAGCACAGAACTTGTAACTATTTTTGCAATTACCGGTTTTGGTAAAATTAGATTATTGTTATTTAATTTTATTTTCGTCTCTACAGAATTTCTTGTGAAATTTATCTTTTGAATAGACCCTACAATTATTCCTCTATAAGTAACTGGAGAGAGCTTGGCAAGGCCACTTGCATCTTTGAAATTTGCAGAAATTTCCCAGGTTTTAGAAGCTAAACGAAAATCTCTTAACCAAAGCATGGCTCCGGAAAAGATGATTAATCCACCTAATAGTGAAAATCCAACAAATGCATCACGAACGCTTCTCCGCATAGATTTATAAGTCCTCTGGTTGCATTGGTCCTTGAAGATTACCTGTGCGAAATTGTTTTACATACGAATTCTCAGTTTGTTTGAATTCATCTACAGATCCATCCCATTGAAACTTACCATCATAAAGCAAAATAACTCTATTAGCTGTTCTTTCAATAGTACTTGAAACGTGACTTACCACTATTGAACAGCCTTTGGCTACTTCAGTTGTTTTAATAATTAAATCTTCAATTCGGGTGCAAGCTATTGGATCTAATCCAGCTGTTGGTTCGTCGTAAAGAAGAAGTGGAACAGAGCCTTTCTTTGCTCTGGAGTTACTAATTAAGGCACGAGCAAAACTTACTCTTTTTTGCATCCCCCCACTAAGTTGATTTGGAAATTTTTCTGCAACATCGAATAAACCAACTTGCTGTAAACAGTCAATAACTTGCTTGTGAATCATCTCTTCAGAATATACATTTTGTTTTTCAAGTAAAAATCCAACATTTTCTTTGACAGTTAAAGATGCTAATAAGGCGGGGTTTTGAAAAACCAATCTCACGTCGGGAGGTTCGTTTTGATCAAGCCTTAAATAATGTTGCTCTATACCTGATATTTGAAGGCTTCCACTAGAAGGTAATAGTAAACCTGCAAGTAAGCGAAGTATTGTTGATTTGCCTGAGCCCGATGGACCCACAATTGCAAGTCTCTCTCCAGTACGCATGGAAAGATTAACTTCATTGAGAACTTTATTTGATCCCAGTTCTATGCTGAGATCTTTTATGAGCATAACTTGAGTGTTTTTTGACACTCTCTCTCCTAATGTTTGTTTACCTATCTTATTTTGTATGAGATTTATGGATTTGGAAGTTTAATTTGAGTTTATATGAATTAATTGTTTAGGTCTATTTTTAGAAATTTTCTCTAGCTTAAATCCATTGAAAAAAAGAAGAAAAAGAAAATTAAAAAGATCTAACTTGCGTAAACGCTTTTTCGCGAGTTTATCTTTTCAACTTTACTCACGCTTTAGAAGAGCTATTAGATGGCTTTTGCCAGGACTAGTAGTAAAAAGATGGATGATGACATCTGGATTGGGTTTGTTAATTGCTTTGATAGGGGTCTCAATTTGGGCGGATCTTCGCCCGATTTACTGGGTTGTAGAAATACTTTTTTGGTTTTTAGGATTTATAACTACTTTTTTACCTAGAAATATTTCTGGACCAATCGTCTTTTTAATTGGAATATGCTTATTGATTTGGGGTCAAGGGAGAAGTTTTGAATCTATTAGACAGGCATTAGGTACAAAAAAAGATACTTTTTTAGTTGATGCATTAAGAGCTAAACAAAAATTAAATAGAGGTCCAAATATTGTTGCCATTGGAGGAGGAACAGGTTTATCTTCATTATTAAAAGGTTTAAAAAGATATAGCAGTCGAATTACAGCGATAGTAACTGTTGCAGATGATGGCGGAAGTAGTGGAGTCCTTAGGAGAGAACTTGGTGTTCAGCCTCCAGGAGATATTAGAAATTGTCTAGCAGCTTTAGCAACTGAAGAACCACTAATTAAAGGTCTATTTCAGTATCGCTTTTCTTCAGGCAGCGGACTTGAGGGCCATAGTTTTGGAAATCTTTTTCTCTCGGCCTTAACTGCAATTACTGGAAGCTTAGAGACAGCAATTACGGCGTCGAGTAGAGTTCTTGCTGTTCAGGGACAAGTTGTTCCTGCAACTAATGTAGACGTCAGGTTATGGGCGGAACTTGAAAATGGTGAGAGAATAGATGGAGAATCAGCTATTGGTAAAGCCAGATTCCCAATCATTAGAATCGGTTGCTATCCACCTACGCCTCCAGCTTTGCCAAGAGCTCTTGAGGCCATAAAAAATGCTGAAATTATTTTGATTGGTCCTGGGAGCCTATACACTTCAATACTTCCAAACTTATTGGTCCCTGAAATAGTCGAAGCAATTGAGAGAAGCAAAGCTCCAAAATTGTACATATGTAATTTGATGACTCAGCCAGGAGAAACTGATGGACTTGATGTCTCTGGACATGTAAGGGCTATTGAGGCTCAATTAGCTTCTAGAGGAATCACGAGAAAAATTTTTAGTTCAATTCTTGCTCAAGATGAATTAGAACCTTCTCCACTTGTCGACTACTACAAATCAAAAGGAGCTGAACCAGTCAAATGCAATAAAATTGAACTTTTTAGCCGAGGTTATAAGGTTTATCTTGCTTCACTTCAGGGCTCAAAAGCTACTCCAACTTTGAGGCATGATCCTAGGAGTCTTGCTTTGGCAATAATGAGGTTTTATAGAAGATATAAAAAAGGTAAATAACTCAGTAAGCATCTTGCATTTCGTAAAAATCAGGCTGTATATAATCTTTTCTTAATGGCCAACCTTTCCAATCTTCAGGCATCAAAAGTCTTTTTGGATGTGGATGACCTTTAAAATTAACGCCATACATATCGAAAGTTTCTCTTTCTTGCCAATCTGCACCTCTAAAAAGACTGTACAAACTTGGAACAGTTAGATCCCCATCTCTATCTAGAAATACTTTTAATCTAACTTCGCGAGGAGAAATATCTTTTTTAAATTCACCCATTTCTATTAAATTATAAAAACAAACAATATTTAGTCCAGGCCCTTCATCGTATCCGCCTTGGCATTGAAGATAATTAAAACCATCATTTTTTAATGCCTCAACTATAAATAAAAGATCTTTTGGATCGACTTTGATTACTTCAATACCAAGATGATCTTCTGGAAGAGATATATTTTTAAATCCATTTTTAGAAAGCCACTCGCTTATAGGACCTGTAATTTTTTCTTCTACTAAGATTTCAGTTTCATTTGTCATGTTTTTTTAAGTAGATTTAATTATTTGAGAGTTCTGCAGATATTTTTTGAACTTCTTTTATTGATTGGTCAAATTCATTTGACAAGGATGGATTTAAAGCGACCATTTGTGTTTTAGCCTTTAAATATTGTCCATTAACTTTTGACTCGATTCTCTTCATCTTATGTGGAATGGTTAAGTATCTATGCGTTTGAGTGATTTTTGATCTTTCTGAGATTGATTCGTTCGCTACTTTTTTTCTTAATTTAATCACTGCATCAAATATTGCTTCAGGTCTTGGGGGACACCCAGGGAGGTATAGGTCAACTGGTATTAATTTGTCTACACCTCTAACTGCTGTCGTAGAGTCTGCGCTGAACATGCCACCAGTGATAGTACAAGCTCCCATAGCAATTACGTATTTAGGATCAGGCATTTGCTCGTAAAGCCTCACCAGCGCAGGTGCCATTTTCATGGTTACAGTTCCAGCAACTATGAGTAAATCTGCTTGCCTGGGAGAACTTCTTGGTACCAATCCAAATCTATCAAAATCAAATCGAGATCCAATCAGAGCCGCAAATTCAATAAAACAACAAGCAGTTCCGTATAAAAGAGGCCATAGACTGCTTAATCTTGCCCAGTTATGAAGATCTTCAAGGCTGGTGAGAATTATATTTTCGCTTAAATCATTAGTTACAGAGGGAGCACCAACAGGCCCACAAGAAGCCTCCCTAAGGTTTCTTACGGCTTCGGCGGAGGGAGATTTTTTCAAGGGATTCAACTCCATTCAAGGGCACCTTTTCTCCATGCATATGCTAACGCCACAACAAGTATTGTGATAAAAACAAGAGCTTCTATAAATGCTAATAATCCAAGTCTGTGAAATGCAACCGCCCATGGGTAAAGGAACACCGTCTCTACATCAAAGATAACGAAAACAAGTGCAAACATGTAATAACGAATATTAAATTGGATCCATGCCCCTCCAATAGGCTCCATTCCAGATTCATATGTGAGTTGTCTTTCTCCTGCTTTGCTTTTTGGAGCTATGAGCTTGTTTGTTGTAAGAGCAAGGATAGGAACAGCTCCTGAAATAAGAAGAAATCCTAAAAAATACTCATAGCCCTGAAGGGAAAACATGAATGAATTACTGATTTCAATATCAGTCTGACAGTCATTTTCTAGATTAGTGCCATAGAGTTGTTATATGTGAGAGTGAAAACTGTGAGTGAAAACAGCAAAACAAAATCCAACCCTATGGAAGATTGGAATTCTGATGAAAAACAAAATCAAGTTATTTCATTTGAACCAAAAAATTCAACTAAGGAACTTGATGCAAAATTAAATAGATTCGAATGCATGAGTTGTGGCTTTATTTACGATCCTGAAGAGGGTATAAAAAAGCTCAATATTAAATCAGGAACTGCTTTCCTAGACATAGACAAAGATAAGTTTAGATGTCCAGTCTGTCGAGTAGGATTTAGTGGATACAAGGATATTGGACCTAAATCAAAGCCTAGTGGATTTGAAGAAAACCTAACTTATGGCTTTGGATTTAATAAACTTCCCTCAGGCCAGAAAAATGTACTGATTTTTGGAAGTCTGGCTTTAGCCGCTGCCTGTTTTCTCTCTCTTTATTCTTTGAAATGAAACGTCTGTTTTCTAATGTCATCAATTTGACTCTTGTCTTAATAGTTGGAGTTGCTCTAAGCGGATGTACTGTTAGCAATGCTGACATGGGAACATCAAGTCCTTGGACACCTGTCATCCTCGACACTGATGCAAATCCCTTGGATATTGACTTTGTAGATGACAAAAATGGTTTTCTTGTGGGAACAGATAGGTTGATACTGGAGACAAATGATGGAGGCATTACATGGAAAGAAAGGAATTTAGATATTCCAAGCGAAGGGAACTTTCGTTTGATAAGCATTGATTTCAAGGATCAAGAAGGTTGGATTGCAGGGCAACCGGGTTTAATTCTTCATACAACTGATGGTGGAAAAAATTGGACTCGTCTCGATTTAGGAAATAAGTTGCCCGGAGATCCATATTTGATAACCACAATTGAGCCTGATTCTGCTGAATTAGCAACTACTGCTGGTGCAATTTATAAAACTATGGATGGCGGTACAAATTGGGAAGCACTAGTTGTGGATACTTCTGGCTCTGGAGGTATAAGAGAGTTAAGGCGAACAAATAATGGTGGTTACATTAGTGTTAGTAGTCTTGGAAACTTTTTTTCAGTTCTAAAACCTGATCAGGAGACTTGGAGTCCTCATCAACGGGCAAGTAGCAAAAGAGTCCAAAGTGTTGGTGAACAGCCAAATGGGGACTTATGGATGCTTTCAAGAGGAGCTGAAATCAGATTTAACGCTGATCCCGATAACATTGACTCCTGGTCCAAGCCCATAATTCCAATTGTCAATGGTTATAACTATCAAGATCTTGTTTGGGACCCAAATGAATCGATTTGGGCCGCTGGAGGCAATGGAACTTTATTAGTTAGCAATGATGATGGAAAATCTTGGGAGCAAGACCCTATTGGTGATTCAGTGCCTACAAATTTCATCAGAATTCTATTTGTGGACGATTCAAATAGTGTCAGCGCCAAGGGATTCGTTTTTGGAGAAAGGGGGAATTTATTGAGGTGGCAGGGTTGAAATAGAAAAAAATATGATTATTTCCATGACTCTGTGTAACCAGCTTGCAACAGAGATCCATTCTTTTGATTCTTGCTTGATAAGATCACTGAGCTGATTAAGTGAGGCTATGGCTGCCGGCTCTACCGGGGAACGCCCGTTTTTTGAGATCATTACTAGTGTCCGCTATTGGATTATCCATGCTGTGGCACTCCCTGCGATCTTCGTTGCAGGATTTCTATTTGTGTCTTCTGGGCTTGCCTACGACGCTTTTGGAACTCCTAGACCAGATACGTATTTTCAGGCTGGAGAAAGCAAAGCTCCTGTTGTTGTTCAGCGCTTTGATTCCAAGGCTGAACTTGACACGCGTCTGAAATAACCAAATTTCATCTGATTGCTTTTTTATCCATGCAAGTCAATCCAAATCCAAATAAAGTCCCGGTTGAATTAAACCGAACAAGTCTTTATCTTGGACTCTTACTTGTTTTTGTAATGGGAATTCTTTTTTCCAGTTACTTCTTTAACTAAATCTCTTTATCATGAGCAAATTAAAAGGACCTGATGGACGAGCAGGAGATCGTCTGCCAAATGGTATGCCTGCAGTCTCCTGGCAAAGACGGTGGACAGAGGGAGCACTTCCTTTATGGCTAGTTGCAACTGCAGGTGGAACAGCTGTTATTTTTGTTCTTGGTATTTTCTTTTACGGTTCATACACTGGTATTGGTAACGCTGGTTAGTTTTAACTAGAAAAATACTATTTATTTGAAATAACTTTAAAGCCAACTGACATTTATTGTCGGCTGGCTTTTTTTTGAAGCCAATATTTGTCTGTAAATATTTTGATCTTGGCTTTGGTTTTATTTGGTACATGCTCTTTTGGAGTAACTAGCGCATTTTTTAATGCATTATGGAAAGAGCTTGAAGGTCTTAATGATGAGATTCTTTTAGCGGCAGAAGAGATTATTGATTTTGCAAAATTTGCATTTTCCTGAAGATTCTCAATGACCATCTCGACAGATACATCTTCGCAATTTTGATTCCAGCAATCATAATCAGTAACCATGGATAGGCTTGAATAAGCAATTTCGGCTTCTTTTGCCAATCGAGCTTCCGTATGGTTTGTCATGCCTATGATTGAACATCCCCAATCTCGATATAAGTTTGATTCTGCTTTTGTTGAAAATGCTGGTCCTTCCATAGCAAGATATGTTCCTCCAATATGCATTTTTTTCCCTTTGGTTAATAGTTTTTCTACTTCTTGCGAAAGTATTTGAGAAAGAATTTCGCAAAAAGGATTTGCCATGCTTATGTGAGCTACAACTCCATTGTTGAAAAAAGTCAATGGCCTTTGATGAGTTCGATCAATAAATTGATCAGGGATAACGATGTCGCAAGGCTTGATACTTTCTTTTAACGACCCCACCGCTGATGCAGATATTAACCATCTAACATTTAGGTAGCGCAAAGCCCAGATATTGGCTTTATATGGAATTTCGCTTGGATTTAAAGTATGTTTCTCTCCATGGCGAGCTAGAAAAACAATCTCTATTCCAAATAGATTGCCTATTAGTAACTTATTAGAGGGTTTTCCATATGGAGTGTCTAAGTTTAATTCGACTATGTCTTTAAGATTTTCTATCTTATATAGTCCACTTCCGCCAATAATTCCTAATCTAGCTTTTTCGAAATCATAGGCATCTGATTGTGTTCCAGAAATATTCAAAAAATCATGCTCAGTGATCATCTCGTTCTTGCTGGTGGTGGTCATACTCATGCCCTTGTGTTGCTTCGATGGGCAATGTATCCAAAATTGAAGCCTGCTGGAATGATTACTTTAGTTAATACATCCAGTACTACTATTTACTCTGGGATGTTTCCAGGTGTATTAGCAGGTAAATACAAGATTGATGAAATACTAATTGATTTGAGAGGCCTTGCCTCAAAAGCAGGCGTTTCATTTGTGATGGCAGAAATTAATGGGATTGTGCCTAAGAAAAAAAAATTACTTTTAGCTGGACGTCCAGAAATTGAATATTCTTCACTATCTTTAAACATAGGAACAAAAACTAACTTAAATTCTAAACCTTTAATTCCAGGGGATAATAACTTAGCTGTTCCAATTAAACCTTTCTCCGAATCATATAAATTTATTGTCTATCAAGATATATACAAAGATGATTCTTCTGCAAAACCATTTGTCATTATTGGTTGTGGATTCGCTGGAATAGAAATAGCTTTTTCTTTAAGAAAAAGATGGCCTAAAAGATCTATTCTATTAAAAATTAAATCAGGCGTGAAAATTAATAAAAATCTACTTATAAATTTAAAGGATTTGAACATTGAGATTATACAAAAAAATCCATCTATTTCATATCCAAAATTAATATGTACTGGTAATGAATCATTTGATTGGATAAAAGATAGTGGTTTACCTTTAGATGAGGAGGGTAGAGTTCTAACAAAAAAAACTCTTCAAGTTCTTAATTATCCTGAGTTATTTGCTGTTGGAGATTGTGGAGTTATTAATGATCATAACCGCCCTGCTTCTGGAGTATGGGCAGTTCGTTCGGCAAAACCACTTGCAAAGAATTTAGAGAGTATGAGTAAAGGTTTAAAACTGGAGGAATGGACACCTCAAAGAAAAGCCATACAGCTTTTAGATATTAATTCTATAAAAAAAGAATCTAAAGCTTTTATTTCTTGGGGTGAACTTATGATTGGCCCTTATAATTTTTTATCAAGATTAAAAGAATCAATTGATAAAAAATTCATCTCTAAATTTGACCTAAATAAAGATAAAGATTCAGATATGTTTTCTGAAAAAGAGATGATTAAATGTAGAGGATGTGCAGCAAAAGTAGGTTTTACACCATTAAGTTCAGCTTTGAAAAAATTAGATTTAATAGAATCTTCATCAGATGATTCTATTGATATAGGACTATTAAATTCTAGTAAGACTTTAATACAAAGTGTCGATGGATTCCCATCTTTAGTGAGTGACCCATGGCTAAATGGGAGGCTTTTAGCTTTTCATTCTTGTTCTGATATTTGGGCATGCGGAGGATCTGTAATCTCTGCACAGTCAGTTGTGAACTTACCATCCGTGTCCAATGATTTACAGCAAGAATTATTATTTCAAGTATTGGAGGGTATTAATGCTGCTTTAGTTATTCAAGGCGCAAAACTTATAGGTGGGCATACATTAGAATCAAGAAAAATATCTGAAGAACCATTCTCTCTGGCGATTGAAAGCTCATTAACTGTAAATGGAACTATTGATGATAAAAAATATTTTTGGTCTAAGCGAGGAATGAAAAAAGGAGATAAGATCCTCATTAGTCGTTCTTTAGGAACTGGAATTATTTTTTCTGCGTTTATCAATGGTCAGGTAAAACCTCATATACTTGATGCTGTTTTAAAAGAAATGAATAAAAGTCAGCATAATGTTGTTAATTATATTAATCAATTAACAAATGGAAACTCTTATTCAAAAATTGTGAATGCATGTACTGATATAACTGGCTTTGGTTTGCTAGGCCATTTGTCTGAAATGTTGGACTCTACAAATAGCGATCAATTGAAGATGAATTTAGCTCCCCTAAAAATTACTCTTCAGTTAGATAATATACCAGTCTATGATGGTGTTATTGACCTTGTAAATCAAGGCTTCCAAAGTACTTTGGCTCCTTCTAATGAAATTTTTTTACAAAATATTGATGGCGATAAAAATTTAAGATTTGAGCTAATATATAATGATTTTCTTTCTAATAAATCGTTTTATAATACAATGCTAAAAATTTTAGTAGACCCCCAAACTTGTGGACCTTTGGTTGTTAGTTGTTCATCTATTTATTCAGAGAAACTTATACAGGAGGGCCCATGGACTGAAATTGGTTTTGTTTCTTGATAAATTCTGATTAACTTATTTATAAAATAACTTTTTCATCAATTAATTTCATTCTTTGTCGTTTTATTTCTATCCCTATTTCTGGCCCAGGTGACCAACCTTGGGCTATTAAATCATCTCCTTTTATTGGAGATTCTATAGACTTCCAGTTGTATAGCCAAGATTTCAAATATTTTTTTAGAGGGTTATCTCTACATATTTCAAGTATGACAGAAGATTCATTAGCATTTATTTCTTCAAGGATTGTAGTCCACTTCGATGGGGGCCAATTTTTATATGAATTTTTAGCTTTTATATCTTCTAAATATTTATTTAATTTTAAAGACCCTTCGATTATTTCTATTTGTTGTTGATTTAAGTGTAATCTTTTTGCTTGATATATAGGGTTTTTAGATTCATAGACTAATGCTGTAAGAGATTCAATATTTGACTTCTTTGCAATGAATATTTTTTCGATGAGTCTTTGATCATTCTGCAATTTCGAATCTACTATTTTTAGGCCTCCCCAAGTTTGTAGATTTTTTAATGCATTCTTCCAATATTTACTTTTTAAAAGTAATTCGAGTTCCATTTTTAATCTTATAGATAATGCTGAAGGGGCTAAATCAGTATTATCTCCAATATGCCACTTCCATGGCCAAAGTTCGATTGTATTTTTTATTTGACTTAAGGCTTGATTTGATAGAACAAAATCTAACTTTGCAGAATAGCGAGAACCTCTAATAATTCTAGTGGGGTCATCTAGAACGCTTGATTCATGCAAAAAGTCCATTTCCATATTTTTAATAGCATCTAATCCTGAAAATAAGTCTATTATTTTATTATCTTTTAGATCAATTGCCATTGCATTTATATTAAAGTCTCTTCTGATTAGATCATTATTGATCTTTGATGACTGGACTATTGGATTTTCCCCAGGGATTGGGTATTTTTCTTCTCGTGCAGCTGCAATATCAATTTTTATTCCATTAATTGTTATTTCTGAGGTTTTATAAGTTTTGTTATCGCGAATGACTTTTACTCTTTCTGATCCAAGAATTTTTTGTAATTCTTTTACATAGGTTGATGTCTCACCTTCAATAATTAAATCTAGATCATTAAAGATAATTTCAAAATCTTGATTTTTAGATTTTGTTATTAAGTCTCTAACAACTCCTCCAACTATTGCAATAGAATTTATATTAACTGAGACTGCCGCATCTAATAAAATTGTTAGAATTCCATTAGGTAATTCTCTTATCTCTTTTTCAATTTTTGATTTATCAAATAATTCCATGAGATATATGATTTTAATGAATTAACATTTTTTTATTTTAAATTTTACTAATCTATTAATCTCAATGGAGCTAGTCTTGGGTCCAATATTTTAGGTCCCATTCCTGAGAACTTTATAGCAAGTGAGATTTTTTCTCCTGAACCAAAAACATGTGTGACTCTCCCTTCTCCAAATGAGGAATGTTCAACTCTGTCGTCAACTGACCATGTTTTCCCTGGTGAAGGACCCGAATATGTTTTTCTTACTCCATTTTCAGCTCCACTAATAAAAGACTTCTTATTGCTTTGGCGATCAACTCTAGTTAATCTATCTAAATTTCGTTCTCTTCTCAGTGTCGCTCCACTAGATAAAGGAATATCCCCTTTAACTAGCTCTTCTGGGATTTCTGAGAGAAATGTAGATGCGATAGCTGGTTCTCTCATGCCTCCCCACATTCTTCTCTCAGAGGCATGAAAGAGAAATAGTTTTTCTTTTGCTCTAGTAAGACCTACGTAACAAAGTCGCCTTTCCTCCTCAAGTGAAGATGGATCATCAAGTGATCTATAGCTTGGAAATAAGCCTTGCTCCATTCCCACAAGACAAATTACAGGAAATTCTAAACCTTTACTGCTGTGAAGAGTCATTAAAGTGACTCGATTTGAAGCAGTGTCTTTATTATCTGCATCGCTTGATAAAGCAGCAGTTGATAAAAAACCTTCTAAATTTGCCTCTTCACTTTCTTCCTGATACTGCAACGCAGCATTAACTAATTCTTGAAGATTACGCCTTCTTTCTTCTGCTTCATCTGTTCCAGTTGAAATTAATTCACTTAAGTAGCCACTTTTTTCTAAAACTAATTGAACTAACTCAGCAGGGCTCGAAGAAAGAAGATGACTTTGTAATTCATTGATAAGCTCACTAAAAGTCAAAAGACCTTTGGCAGATCTTCCAGCGAGAGATCTAACAGCTTCGGGGTCATTTACAACTTCCCAAAGAGGAATTTGCAATTGACTTGCAGCATCACTCAATTTTTGAACTGTTGTTTTACCAATCCCTCTTTTAGGAACGTTTAAAACTCTTAAAAGGCTGACACTGTCAGATGGGTTAATTAAAAGTCTTAAATAAGCTAGTAGATCTTTAATTTCTCTTCTGTCATAAAAACGCAGTCCTCCAACCACAATGTATGGAATACTCCATCTGACCAATGAGTCTTCGATTGCTCTTGATTGAGCATTAGTTCTATAAAGAATAGCCATATCTCCCCAATTTAATTCTGGATTCGAAGCATCTAAAATTCTTAGCCTATGAATAACTGCTTCTGCTTCTGCTATTTCATCGTCACACCTTGTTAATTTAATAGGTTCCCCTTCTCCTCTAGTTGCTCTAAGAACTTTATCTATTCTTTCTTTATTGTTGGAAATTAGTGAATTTGCTGCTTCGAGGATGGTAGAGGTAGACCGATAATTTTCTTCAAGTTTTACGAGAGTTGAATAATTTTTTTTGTCTTGACTTTCCTTCCCAAAGTCCTCCTGAAATCCCATTAGTATCCTAAAGTCAGCAGCCCTGAAGCTGTAAATACTTTGATCTGCATCGCCAACAACAAAAACTGATCGGTTATTCCAATCGTTAAAAGAAGATGGATCTATGCCATTGGTAACCAATTGCTTAATTAATTCGTATTGTGTCCAATTAGTATCTTGGTATTCATCGACTAAAACATGTTTGAAACGATTGTGCCAATAAGTTCTAATGTTTTCATTTTGTTGTAGTAATTGAACAGGTATTAATAGAAGATCATCAAAATCTAATGCATTATTAGCAGCTAAAGCTTTCCTGTAAAGTCTATAAGTTTCAGCAACTAATTTGCCTCTCTGCCCCTCTTGACTCTTTGCTAAATCATCAGGAAGTAAACATTGATTTTTGGCATTACTTATTGCCCAACGTACTTTTTTGGGCTCAAATCTTTTAGGATCTAATTGTAGGTCTTGTGTAACTATTTCTTTGATTAAACTTTGTGCATCTGTTTCGTCGTATATTGAAAACTGCTTAGTCCATGTCAATCCTTCAGGATCTTTGAACTTGTCAATATCAAAGCGTAATAATCTTGCAAATAAAGCGTGAAAAGTTCCTATCCATAATTCACGGCTGATTTCACGATATATACGATTACGAATTTGCCTTTGTTCTGCTACTTGCAAGGTAGACCAGGGCTTGCCATAACTTATACTTGCTAATCTTTTTGCTAAAAGTAATTCAAGTCTATCTTTCATTTCTCTTGCAGCTTTATTTGTAAAAGTGACTGCAAGAATCGAGCTTGGATCAACTTTATATTCAATAATTAAATGCGCAATACGATGAGTAAGTGCTCTAGTTTTTCCACTACCTGCTCCTGCTATAACTAATAATGGACCGTCAAAATGATCAACTGCTTGAGACTGAGCTTGGTTTAATCCATCTAAAAATATATTGTTTGATTTTTTCATTTTACAGACTGAGAATACATTAATTTAAATTTAGTTTTAGGTATATAAACAGAGATCATTTTATATAATTTAAGCAGATAAAAAAGTTATGATAATAAGCGAGAAGTCAAATTTTCTTTTTGTTTATTTAACTTAGAAAGTATTATCTTTATTTGATTAAGCTCTGAATGCGAGTTAATAATTGAGTTTATTTTTTTTTGAGGCATTTTTAGCTTATTTGACATAGTTACCACTTCTTTTTCTAAACGATTTTTGTACTCGGTTAGTTCCTTGATTGATTCTTCTAACTCTTCCTCTGTAGGACTTTGCATTTTTTGTCTCAACAATAGCTCAAATTAGTCATATCCCTGTTGCTTATAAGCTTTTTGAGATAACTCTATGAATGAGGTTACTAAAAATTCTTTTTTACAGTTAAGAAGCATTGCGTTCTTAGGTCTCTTTCAGTGAAATTTGACTGTAAGTCTTAAGTTAAATAAGTAATGACTAGGAAATCATTACTTATTTAACTTTTTACTAATAGAGCTAGGTAGTTAAAAGATGCTTGATGCGTTCTCAAGAACAGTTGTAAGTGCTGACGCCAAAGGTGCAGCAATTGGGAGTAAGGATCTTGCAGATTTAAGAAAGTATGTAGCAGATGCAAATAAAAGAATTGATGCAACCCTTGCAATAACTCAAAATGTTTCTTGCATAGCTGCAGATGCAGTAGCAGGAATAGTTTGTGAAAATACTGGACTTACTCAACCAGGTGGGCATTGTTATCCAACACGCCGAATGGCAGCTTGTTTAAGGGATGGAGAAATTATTTTGAGATATGTAAGCTATGCACTTCTTGCTGGGGATCCTTCTGTACTTGAAGATAGATGTCTCAATGGTTTAAAAGAAACTTATTTAGCTCTTGGAGTCCCAACTTCTAATGCTATTCGGGCAGTTGAAATAATGAAAATTGCCACAGTTGCAATTATGACTGAGACAAATACTGGAAGAAAAATGTTTAAGGGAATCAATTCTGGATCAGGAGCACAATGTCAAGATATAGCGGCGGAGGCTGCATCTTATTTTGACCTTGTTATAGAGGCATTGAGTTGATGAATATTCAACTTTAATTTTAATTCCTCCTCTAAAGCATTTAAACCAACTCTTATTAAGTCACTATGAAATCAGCAGTTACAACCGTTGTTAGTGCAGCTGATGCAGCTGGAAGATTTCCTAGTATGAGCGATTTTGAGTCTGTGAAAGGTTCTTTTGATAGGGCAAAAGCTCGTCTAGAGGCTGCAGAAAAACTTGCTTCTTGTCTTGATAAATTTACTAATCTTGCCGTTGATGCTGTATATCAGAATAGCTCATATGAGCAGGCTAATAAAGACAAGTGCGTGAGAGATATTCATCATTACTTGCGTCTTATTAATTATTGCTTAGTAACTGGCGGCACTGGTCCTTTAGATGAATGGGGAATATCAGGTATGAGAGAAATTATTCGTATCCAGCTTCTGCCAACAGCTGCATATATAGAAGCATTTATTTTTATTCGAGATGAAATTAAAATAAATGATGTTATGAGTCAGCAAGCCGAAACGGAATTCAAAGGATTATTGGATTATTTAATAAACGCACTTGCATAACAATAAATTAAATTAATTATAAAATATTTTCAAGGAGTTTTAACTAATGATTTGAGATCATAATGAGTAATTCTTTAGATTTAAATAAATATTTTGCACTTTATAAAGATTTTTTACATCCAAATCCAAATATTAATTCTCAAGCATTTTTGATTCTAAGAAAAGAGTTTGAAGTTAAATTTATGGATAATCTTTTAGCTAATCTCAAGGAAGAAGATTTATTTATAAGAAGAAAATCAATATTAGCTTTGGGTATGCTTGGCGAAAAAACCTTAAAATCAGTTGTTCCATTGTATATGGAGACTAGAAATAAAACTGTTAAAGTTAGCTGTCTTAAAACCATGATAAAAGTTGTAGTTAATTTTAATTTAAAAAAATTGGATCAGGACGAGATGTTAGTAGTTGGTTTAGCACTTAAAGATTCCTCCCCGGAAATAATATTGACGGTTATTTCTCTTTTGAGACAATTGGGTGAAACTGGTAGAAATATTTTGATGAAAACTTGTAGAGATAAAGACTTATTAAGGGCGAAAGCTTCTATTAGCGCTCTTTTAGAAATGAAAGATCAAACTGTTGATGAATTATTTAACGAATTATTAAATGATAAATCTATTGATCCAATGATAAAAGAAGATATTTTAAGAGATAAAGTTAATTAATATTGTAGATGATTTTTTAAGTCTTTTAGGTATCGATTTTTTTTATAGCTAATTTAATTATTGCCCTAACATTTTTATCCTGCTCCAGCTTAAGGAGCTCTTTAAGAGGGGCTATAGATTCTTTAATATTAAGTTGCATCAATGACAATGCAGAAGCTTTGCGAATATCTGGACAATTATTTTTTAATTTTAATATTAAGGCAGGAATTAAAGATTCTATTCTATACAATTTACCAATTAATTTAATAGCTTCAATCTGAATATTTTCATCAGTATCATTAAAAGCACTTTCTACTAATTGAATTGCTTCTTGATCTTTTGACTGTCTAATGTGTTCTTCAAGTGCTGAAATTGCAGCTGATTTAACGTTGGTATTTTTTGATTTAGCTGCCTTTTTTATTGCATTTGGGGCTTTGGCTCCAATGAATTCTAAACACCAGGCTGCAAGACCATATTGCATTTCTGTATATTGTGGATTCTCTAAGACAATGATTAGATGCTGCACAGCCGCCTCCCCAAAAATTGCAATTGCACCAGCCGCGGAGAATTGAACTACAGAATCCGAATCATTGGTAAGTGCTTTTATTAAGTAAGGTAATGCTTCTTGATCTTCAAGTAGCTTTAAAGTCTTAGCTGCTGCTCTCCTCTGTATTACGTTTTTACTATTAAGGAGAACATTAATCAACTCAGGGAAAGCTGCTTTGCCTATTTGGGCTAATGCTTCTGTATGACTTCTTCTAACTAAACCATTGTCATCTCCAAGACCTTTGATTAATAACTTTATCTCATTTTGACTTGATTTTCGCTTGCTCCTTATGTTGTGTTTGGCAAATTTGGCTTTATCTTTTTTTTCTTGGGTTGTAAGTTTACTTTTCGAATGATCATCCACTTTTATTATCCACTGGAATGCTTATTATATGATCTAAATGAAAGGATTCGCTAAAATCTTATTACATGTATTTTCATAAATAATATCCTTTTATATTCAGCAAAAAAATTATGCTGAATATAATGCTTTAGGCTTATCTGTTATTAAATTTCATTATATTCAAAGTGAAATCCAATCCATTTAATAATCTACCTAAAATCAATAAAAGAGATGCTATCAATATTCTTAGAAAACCAATTTCTGAAGTTAAGCTTTTAGCCGATTATTATAAAGCTGTATTCCACTTAGCCGCCTTCCCCTGCGAAGAATCAGAAATAGTACTCCTTGAATTTATAAAATATAATTGTGAAAAACTTGAATATAAAATTGCAAAAAGAAAAGCAATAGAGGTTCTTGCAATTTTTGATTGTAAAAAAGCTATACCAACTATTGCAAATTTTCTACAAACTGATGATGAGTACCTTGTCGAGGTCGCTATTTGGTCTTTAGGAAAACTTAAATGTAGTGATGTTGATATCATTAATAAGATTTCTTCAAAATTATATAATCAATTTAATAATAAAAGAGTAGTAATTCAAACATTAACTAATTTAGGAGTTATTAAAGAAATAGATAAGATTAGATCTTTATCAATAGATAAGCAATCATCCAATGGAATTAAAGGTGCATCTTTTGCGGCATTAATAAAACTTGCCGGTGAAGAAGATAAACTTATTCACTTGAAGGATTTCTTGAGGCTATCTAATCAAAATGATAGACATTGTGCGGTGCAGGATATTATTAATGCTGGTCATTTATCTATGTTACCTGTTCTAATTAAGGCGCCAATTTCTCCAACATTTAAATTACAGGCAATAGAATGTCTTTGGACTAATGAAGTAGTATTCTGGAAAAATATAAATCTCTTTAACTGTATAGATTCAGTCATTGTTGATGATCCAATTAAGATAGATACTTTAGAAGTTAAAAATTTTAATAACGACTTGAGCTTTTTTGTTGATCAACTTTTTCATACAGACTTTAATAGATGTTATCATTCGATTAAAGAATTATTAAAATTCCCTTCAGATAAGGTTTTATATTATCTAAATAATAATTGGGATAGAGCCAAATTAGATTACGGAGCAATATACTTCTTTATTGCTGTATATAAATTGCTATTAGATCAGCAATTATATGATAAATTTATTTTAGATAAAGTAGATTTTCTTTTATCCGATAATTGGCCTGACTATATGAAATTTAAATCTTCGGCAATACAAATATTGGGTTGTTTGAATGAAACAAAATTCTACAATAATATAAATAAGCTTTCCAATAATATGCATACACCTTATTGGAAAAACAGGTATACAGCCTTGCTTATATTACAAAATAAGCAAATTCATATAAAAAAAAATCTCGCTAAATTATTTTTGAATGATAGTCATAGATTCGTTAGATTAAAGGCAAAAGAGATTTGTTCTTAGTCAATTTATCTTGAGTAATGATTAATAGATGTTTTATTACCAATTCTCGTCAATAAAACAATCAAAATTTTCTATTTTTTTAAATATTAATGGTCCAAAGTTTGATCCCCATATCTTTTTATCAGTTTCTAATTCATATCCAGAATCTTCAGAAATAAGACGATTTTTATTAACTCTGACTTCACTTTTTACATAAGTCTTATCTTTCCCATATTGTATATAACATTTACAACCTGATTCTATAGATCCTGAAAAATTTCCTGGGTTTGTTTCTCTAAAATACATAGAACATCCGTCCTTCTTCTTTAATTTATATTTAGCTAGATTATTTAGAAGAGATATATCTAAGGCTCCACCAGTGAATCTTTCTTTATATTTAATCTTATGATTACTTAAAATGAAAATTTCTTTTTCTTGAGATAATTTATTTATAGACTGTCTATATGGATTCCATATATCGTGCTGATATCGCTGCTCTGAGTAGAATGCAAAACATTGATATGTTTTTAAGAACAATGGACGAATATGTATTTGAATATGTGCAAAGTTTTTTGGATTATCTAAAGCTTGTTCCTTATTACTAAATATGCCTGAAATTATCTTTGCAAATTCTAATGTAGTTTTATTTCTCATCTTTTAGTATAATTTATATTTTTTTAGAACGAATTTCCGATGCATATGAGGTTTGTAGGATAGCTAATGAATCTATTGCTCTTGTAACTGATGATCTACTCCTTAAATTGTTTGATACAAACCATATTCTTTC
The DNA here is from genome assembly GCF_059772445.1 of Prochlorococcus sp. G4PB17. Lineage (NCBI taxonomy): Bacteria > Bacillati > Cyanobacteriota > Cyanophyceae > Synechococcales > Prochlorococcaceae > Prochlorococcus > Prochlorococcus sp. G4PB17. Next base: position 1,728,565 of record NZ_CM186288.1, read on the forward strand.
TTCTGTACAAATATGACTGTAGTTTGAATAAATAATTAGAGTTCCATCATCAAGAATTCTATATAAAGATACTACCTTTACTGCTTCAGTGTATCCAACGCTCCTTATTATCTTTCCTTTTGTTTTTGAGATCTCGATTGGAACAAGTATACTCTCGCCAGAAGAGTTTTCTTTTTGATTCTCTTCTCCCCAGTCACTTTTTGCTTCCCAATTAATTAGGTATGCTTTACTGACTTCATTGGGATTTATTAAATTATCTTTTAAAAATTTAATAACTCTAGAATCGTTACTTTTAGATGGAACTATTTTTATTTTACTTCTGATTTCTTCAAACTCTTGAAATGCTAGTGAATGTCCACTTCTCATTGAGTTCCATTCCCCAACGCTTTTTAAGAAAAATTCTTCAATATTCATCTAAATTATTTGAGTTGGAATTAATTTATTTTTAGACAATTAAATAATTTCACAAATATCACTTGAAGCAAAAGCTTTTGTTATATGTGAAGTTTCTAGAAAACTTTTTGTTTTAAAACCAATTGGAGAATTCCATGACCTCATAAATGGAACTATATCTTCACCAAAAATATTATTATATTCATCAGAATCTATTAAAAAATCAATATGAGCTTCAAAACCTAGGTTATTTATAATTTTAGAACTTTGAGTCACTTCGATTTGACTTTTGATTGGCCTACCAAGAATATGCTTATATCTTAACTTTATAGATTTATATTGGCTAATACTATCAAAGTATAAACTTCTATAAATTGTTGACTTACAAATTTTTCTTGTAAATTCCCTAATTGTAATATCACCATTCCTTAATTTCCTTTCAATATCAATTGGGCGCTCCGATTCCATTAAAGATAAGTTTCCAAAGATGTTTTTATATAATGCATTGATTGCTATAAGTAATGCATCATCATCATTAGGAACAAATTCATTGATTTGGAGAATATTTATCCTAGAACTTTCTTTATTTAGTATTTTGAAGTTATAACTTTCAATCTTCTCCCTTCTATAACTACTCATGATTCTGTTATGAATTAAGTTTTCGAGTTGCTTAGGTTTAGTTTTAGATGTGACTGTAAACTTTTCTTTTTCCCCTGGCATCGATGCCCCTCTTATATGTAGTCCATATGTTGTTTTTTTGCTTCCAGATACTCTGCTTTTATTATACTTGACTGGATTTTCATTAATAGTTTCTGCTCCTAATTTGAGCGCTTTAAATGGAATGCCTGACATATCAATATTTAGTACTAAGTAAGTTTAACAATATAAAGAGAAGAATATAATTTTTTTTTTAGTTATCTATATTATTTAATCTCTTAATGCTTGTATCGAATTCATTGATTTTATTTTTGAGTTGCAGAGAATCTATTTTTATTAAATCCAGCGATAGTTGCTAGTGCAAACATTCCAAGTAAAGCCCCCCCCAGCATTAGGCCAGCTCCCTGACTTACGCCTGCTCCAACAGCAACAATAATTGAATCACTTATTAATAAACTGATTATAAGAGCTGGCGTAAAAAGCCTCCAACGTGTTCCTCCTATCCCAAGTGCATAGCTTAAAAAATCAAAAAGTCCAGTCATCAGTAGCCCAGTCATTAGAAAGAAATTTCCTTCTAGTTGATTTTGATTGAAACCCTCAATTCTTTTCATGGCTTTTACGCCAACTAATTTCCTAACTGGAGCACGCCCAAAATTTCTAGCTATGAAAAATGCTAGCTGGCAAAAAATTAGGTCAGATATAAATATAGTTATGTAGCCTGTTTTGAAACCAAGTAATGATCCAGCTAAAAGTGAATAAACTGAACTAGGCAAAGCCGGAAGGATTACGCTTATTCCTCGAAGTATGAGAATTCCCAGAGGTGCCCAAATGCCCATTTCTTTAACAGCACTTCTTAACGGTTCAATTCCATACGTCTGAATTAAAAAGACAAGTAAAACAAAAGAACCTGTGAATAATGCAATGGTAAGGGACTTTTTTAATTTTTCTTTTTTCAAATTGAACTCCTAGCTATAGAGGATAAGCTCTTAAAAAATTTCTAATTTAATTATCCTATTTAAAATGTGTTTGATTTGGTTAATGATTGGATAGATGGTTTAACTTTATTCATGAAGTCTTCATATATATAACCATGAATTTAGCTAATCCTAAAGAATTATCTATTCTTCAAATTACTAACTTTATTAGAAATAAATCAATTGAAAAAGTAAATCTGAAATTTTTTAAAGAACTAGAGGACGATCACTTGAAAATATATCTTAAATTTATCTTTCAATAAATAATTAAATTGGAGCTCAAAATAATGCTTAAAGTTGTATTAGTAATTATAAGAGATTATATTGAAAAGAAAGTAACCTTTGAAAAAATAAATAAGTAATTTACTATTTTTAATTGAAAAAAGTTAATCAATATGATGCTATTATAATGGACAGATTCTTTGCTTTTTGTAAATTATAATAAACTCATGAATTCCAAGGTAAGTAATGAGACAATTCTTGTAACAGGTGCCGCAGGCTTTATTGGTGCTGCTTTAGTAAAAGCTCTTCTTACTTTGGATTTTAAAGTTATAGGTATTGATAACTTAAATGACTATTACTCAATTTCCTTAAAGAGATCTAGATTAACTGAAATTGAGAAAGTTTCCACAAAAAATGGAGAATGGTTTTTTTATGAGATTCCAATAGAAGATAATAAAGTATTGCAAGACATAATTAATAGATACAATCCAAAAGTTTTTGTTCATCTTGCCGCGCAAGCTGGTGTTCGTTACTCAATAACCAATCCTGCTGCATACATCCAAAGTAATTTGGTAGGTTTTGCAAATGTACTTGAGGGATGCAGGCAGAGTAAGATTTCTCATTTGATTTATGCCTCTAGCAGTTCTGTTTATGGTGGCAATAAAAACCTTCCCTTCTATGAAGAACAAGCAGTCAATCATCCGGTGAGTTTGTATGCCGCGACTAAGAAATCTAATGAATTAATGGCCCATACCTACAGTCACTTATATGACTTGCCAACAACTGGGCTTCGATTCTTTACCGTTTATGGCCCATGGGGAAGACCAGATATGGCTCCAATGATTTTTGCGAGATCAATTTTAAATAATGAGCCAATTCAAGTATTTAATCACGGTAAAATGCAGAGGGATTTTACTTACATCGATGATGTGGTAGAGGGTATAATTCGTTGTTGCTTAAAGAAAGCAAGTATTGATGATGACTTTAATCCTCTTATCCCTAACCCTTCAACTTCATCTGCACCTTATAGGATTTTTAATCTAGGTAATTCACATCCAACTCAACTCACATATTTTATAGAGTTATTAGAGAAGAATTTAGGAAAGAAAGCTATAAAGAATTTTCAACCTATGCAGCCAGGAGATGTCGTTTCAACTGCTGCAAGGATGGACTTGCTTAATTCATGGGTAGCATACAAACCTACGACATCTATAGAGAAGGGTATTAAATTGTTTTCTGAATGGTACTTAGATTATTTTAAAAATACTGTTTGAAGAATGGTTTTGATTCTTTCTGATTATTTAAAACTTAGGCTAGTCCTAATAATTTAATTCTGAAGAGAGCAATATTTTTTGATTGAATTGGATTTGAAATTAGAAAAGGGTGATTTTCTATCTTCTCAAAAGCTCTTTCAATCTTTTCATCTATTTTTATATCATTATTATTTCCTAGATCACAATCCTTCCAGGCTGTATCAAATGCCATTGCAAAACTATCAGCATTATTATATAAATTGTCACTAGATTCGTCTAAATTCATAAGAATACAATCAAATGTTTAAGTCATTTTAACTCCTTAATGGGATATTAAAAATAAACAAGTCTTTTTAATATATTTAATAATTATTTAGTTTTTTCGATAAAGCCTATTTAACTAGGATTTTTTATTTATAAGCTAAGTAACGCATTTGGAGCTAAATGATATGAAAACCAACATAAATTATGATTATTGTATAAAATATATTCGATTCTCAGCTATTTATCTTGCCAGATATTAACGACTTTTTAGTCTTACTTATCATTGTCTTTATTTTAATTGTGAACTTCTTTCGAAGAAATCCAAATTAGAATGATTTAATTTTATTAATGGTTTAAGTAAATTAATTACTTAGTAGTTAAAACTATAAATTTTATAAATTTAGCTTGGAGTCATTTTAGAAACTAGGAGTCTCTAAGAGTTGTTCCAAGTCTCAAAGCTAAAACCCCTGCAAAAATAACCATCAAAAATGATATTCCAGCAAGATCAGGTGAATTTATACCTATACCTGAGGAGAAATCTACCTTGGATAGATCAAATGTACTTTGAACTCCTAGTAAAAGGTTCATCATCTCTTTACTACTAATTTCATTTATGCTAACTCAAGATTGAAATGATCTTTTATTTTTTGAGCTTCAAGTATCAACTCTTGTGCAATTTTGTAATAATTAGGATAGGTCTACTTACCAACTTATGACTTAAATGCGGTTCGTATCAAAAGAAAAGGTGGGTAAACAAAAAAGATTAAAAGTATTACTAAAACTTTTCTAGTCATTAAAAAAGCACTTTGTTCTAGGTGCTTTTTAATGTTCATATTATCCAAATCTTCCTTTTTGAACGACGCCATGATCAAGATTTGAACTTGCGAAATTTACAAAAAACACCATAGCTAGCATCAAAAGAGATAAAAAGCACTATATTTAGAAATTATTAAAAAACTTCTAATCAATTCCATATTGGTATCCTGCTGGAGGAATTGTTTTTTGTTTCTTATTTAAGAGTTATTGGTATGGCAGTTCTGGGGAACTTGGTCATCTCAGAACTTCTAGAAGAGTAAATAAATCGTTAGTAGTCATTGATAAGTAAAAGACTTGCTAAAGAAGATCATTTAAGGAAAAGCAAGCATTTAAATCATTAGCGTTGGAATTTTTGCAGAAAGATTCAGGTCACTAGATCTTTAAGTAACTCCAGGACCCCAACTAATTTCAAGTATCCGTTGTTCTCTTCTAGTAGTAAAATCGTTGGACCCAACGAGAGAAAAGATAAGAGAATATGGATAGTTCTAGTAAAGAAGAAGAAAAAAAGAAGAAAATTAATGAAATAAAAACATTCTCAGTTCCTCTTGATTTAGTAAAAACCAAGGGGAAAACTACTTTGAAGACTAATGTTCCTTCTAAACTTTCTAAAGAACAAATAATTAATCAGGCAATAAATTTCCATTTACAAGGTAATATTTTAGAAGCAATAAAATATTATGAACAGTTAATCAGTCAAGGATGTAATGATCATAGGGTTTTTTCTAATTATGGAGTTATATTAAGAGATCTTGGTAAATTAAAAAGAGCAGAATTATTTACTCGAAAAGCAATTGAATTGAATCCTGATTTCGTAGAACTGCATTCCAATCTGGGAAGCATATTGCAAGATCTTGGCAAATTAAAAGAAGCAGAATTATCACAAAGAAAAGCAATTGAACTGAAACCTAATTTTGCAGAAGCAAATTCAAATCTGGGAAATATATTGAGAGATCTTGGAAAATTAAAAGAAGCAGAATTATTTACTCGAAAAGCAATTGAACTGAAACCTGATTTTGCAGAAGCTCATTCAAATCTAGGCACCATATTGCATGATCTTGGCAAATTAAAAGAAGCAGAAAATTCTCATCGCAAAGCAATTAAAATTAACCCTGATTTTGCTAATGCTTATTCTAATCTTGGCAATGTATTGAGAGATCTTGGCAAATTAGAACAAGCAAAAGAATTTCTAAGCAAAGCAATTGAAATAAAATCTGATTTCGTTCATGCTTATTACAATTTGGGGAATATATTTATAGATCTTGGTAAATACAATGATGCTGAAAATTTTTATAAGAATGCTATAAATTTAGATAACAATTTTTCACCTGCTAGATTAGGCTTAATTGTTTCAAAAGGAAATATATGCGATTGGGATGATCAAAATATTGAAAGCAATTACCTTGATAAACTTGGAATTGAAGGCTTATCTGTAAACCCTTTAGGTTTATTTTATTATGAAGATAATCCATTAAATCAATTAAAAAGAGCTAAGAAATTATATAAAGAAAAATATTATAAACAATCAAAAATAATAGCTCCTTTCAAAAATAAAAAAATTCATGTTGGTTATTTTTCAGCAGATTTCAGGAATCATCCAATGATGTATCTGATATGCTCTATGTTGAAATTACATGATAAATCTAAATTTAATATATATATATATTCATTCGTGCCTAAAGAAGATGAATATACCCAGTTAGCCAAGAACTCTGGATGTATATTTAGAGATATCAAAGAACTAAATTATAATCAAGCTGTTGATATAGCAAGGAAAGATAAACTAGATATTGCTATAGATCTTATGGGGTATACATTACACAATAGGATGGAAATATTTTCTTATCGAGTAGCACCTATACAAATCAATTATCTAGGATATCCTGGCTCTCTTGGAGCAGATGCTATTAATTATATTATCTCGGATAGCATTGTTATTCCGAAGGAATATGAAAGATACTATTCTGAAAAAATAATTAGAATGCCTGATTGTTATTATTGTACTAATGACAAAATGGAAATATATAACGGACCGATTTCACGTAAGGATTTCAACCTTCCTGAAAAAGGATTTATATTTACTTGCTTTTGTGCAAATAAGAAAATCACTTCAAAGGAATTTGATATTTGGATGAGATTACTTATTAAAATTAAAGGAAGTGTTATTTGGTTATATCAATCTAATAAATATTCAGTAGTGAATTTGATTAAGGAGGCAGAAAAAAGAAATGTAGATCCAGATAGATTAATCTTCGCCAGTAAATTGCCATTAAAAGAACATCTTGCAAGGCATGCTCTTGGAGATTTAGCACTCGACACCTTTAACTATAATGGTCATACAACAACTACTGATGCTTTGTGGGCAGGGCTACCAGTGCTAACAAAAATAGGAGAAAGTTTTGCGGCAAGAGTCTCTGCAAGTATTCTGACTTCTATAGACCTGCCTGAGCTAATTACTTATAATGAAAAAGAATACGAAGAAAAAGCCCTTGAAATAGCTAGAAATCCTGAAAAACTTATAAGTATAAAATCTAAATTAGGAAAGTTAAAAGAAACATCCCCACTTTTTAATTGTGAATTATTTACAAAAAACTTAGAGAGAAAATTCATAGAATTAGTTAACTAATTTTATGAATCAATATATTCTATAGAAACCATTTCCTAGAGTATAAAAAATAAACAAACTTACAAAACTGTGAACTGTTTCAGAAAAGCATCCCCACACTTTCAAAGCAACCTATCAGTTCTGGGTTTCTAAAATGACTACCTGATTATTCAGAGAACATCGTGGCATTAATAATTCATTAATTTGATAGGGCAACTTTCATACCGTTTTTATAGATACTCAATTTGTGCTTTATTGAACTCAAAACCTTCGAAAAGCAACTATATCTTGTTTTTGGTATTAAAAAAGCACCTATAAGGTGCTTAATAATGGTGCCAGGACCCAGATTTGAATTGGGGAAAATTTAAAAAAATACTAAAAAAACACTATTTATGCCTGTGAAGAAAGGACAAATTTCTAGATATTGTGCCCTCTCAAAAACTTCCATACCAGTTCCATACCAATACCTTTCTTGAGGAGTTATTTTTTATTTCTTATTTAAGTGGCATTGGTATGGAAGTTCTGTGGGACTTAGTTAACTCAGAAGTTCAAGAAGAGTGGAAAAGTGGTTAGTAGTCATTGATAAGTTCCTTTGAGAAAAAGACTTGCCAAATAAATTCATTCAAGGAGAAGCAAGCAGTTAAATCATTAGAGTTGGAATTTTTGCTTAAAGATTCAATTCAATAGATCTTTAAGCAACTTCAGGACACTAAATGTTTTCCAGTATCAGCTGTTCTTTAGTAGTAAAATCGCAGGACCAAAAGATAGAAAAGATAAGAGAAGATGGATAGTTCTATTCAAGAAGGAGAAGAAAATAAGAAAAGCACTGAAGTAAAAACATTCTCAGTTCCATTTGCCTCAGGTGAAATCAAAACCAATATTACTATTAATATCACGAGTCCTTCTAAACCTTCTAAACCTTCTAGAGAACAAATAATTAATCAAGCATTTAAGTTTCATTTCCAAGGAAATATTTCAGAAGCAATAAAATATTATCAACAGATAATTAATCAAGGATGTAATGATTACAGAGTTTTTTCTAATTATGGAAGCATATTGAAAAATCTTGGCAAATTACAAGACGCAGAATTTTCTACTCGCAAAGCAATTGAACTAAAACCTGATGTAGCAGAAGCACATTCCAATCTCGGCAATATTTTGAAAGATCTTGGCAAATTAAAAGATGCAGAATTGTCATACCGCAAAGCAATTGAACTTAAACCTGATTTCGCGGAAGCGCATTCAAATCTGGGAAGCATATTGAAAAATCTTGGCAAATTACAAGACGCAGAATTTTCTACTCGCAAAGCAATTGAACTAAAACCTAATTATGTAGAAGCACATTACAATCTGGGAATCATATTGAAAGATTTTGGCAAATTACAAGATGCAGAATTGTCATACCGCAAAGCAATTGAACTTAAACCTGATTTCGCGGAGGCGCATTCAAATCTGGGAAGCATATTGAAAAATCTTGGCAAATTACAAGACGCAGAATTTTCTACTCGCAAAGCAATTGAACTAAAACCTAATTACGCAGAAGCACATTTCAATCTGGGAATCATATTGAAAGATTTTGGCAAATTACAAGATGCAGAATTGTCATACCGCAAAGCAATTGAACTTAAACCTGATTTCGCGGAGGCGCATTCAAATCTGGGAATCATATTGAGTGATCTTGGTAAATTACAGGAAGCAGAAATCTCATTACGCAAAGCAATTGAACTAAAACCTAATTACGCAGAAGCACATTCCAATCTGGGAATCATATTGAGTGATCTTGGTGACTTACAGGAAGCAGAATTATCATACCGAAAAGCAATTGAACTTAATCCTGATTATGCAGATGCTTATTCCAATCTGGGAAGCATATTGAGTGATCTTGGTAAATTACAGGAAGCAGAAATCTCATTACGCAAAGCAATTAAACTTAATCCTAATTTTGCTACTGCATATTTTTCTCTATCGACTCTGAAACACTCAAATGATGATAATAAAATATGGCAGGATCACCTCTTTTCTGAAAGTATCTTGAATACTAAATTACAAAAAGATCAAATTGATATTTACTTCGCAAGAGCAAATATTCTTCATAAGGAAAAAAAGTACGAAGACAGTTCTAACTTTCTTGAATTAGCAAATCAATTAAAATTAATTCTTCACCCATCTAACGCAGATACTTTAATCAATCAATCTAAAGTATTACGTATTGAATCAGATCAAAAAGAAATTAATAAAAAAGACTACAAAGAACCACCAGAGAGTATTTTCATTGTAGGAATGCCAAGAAGCGGTTCTACATTATTGGAATCAATTCTCAGTATGAATACTAATGTTGATGATTTGGGGGAGAGTAATATCTTCAAAGAATCATTCCTAGATTATAAGAAAAACAACCAATTATTAACTCTTGCTGAGAGATATTGGGTAAAAATAAAAAATCATAAGAAACAATCAAATAAAACAACTAATAAAAACTTATACAACTACCGATACGCAGGTGTTATTGCTCGGCATATACCAAACGCAAAAATTATTCACTGCTATAGAAATCCTTTAGATAATATTCTTTCAATTTTCCGAACACATTTTGCTAGAGGAAATGAATATTCCTCTTCCTTAGTGGAATGCGCAAGAGTTTATCTAGATCAAGAAGAAGTAATGACAGAATATAAGAAAAGATTTAGATCAAAAATATATGACTTAAACTATGACTCATTAGTTAGCAATCCTAATAAAGAAATTCAATCTTTGATCTCTTGGTTAGGTTGGAAGTGGGAGGATAAATATCTATCTCCTCATCTAAATCCACGCTCAGTATCTACAGCAAGCAAGGTTCAAGTTCGGTCACCAATTAATTCAAAATCTATTGGTGGATGGAAGAATTACAAAGATATGCTGAAACCTGCGATTGAAATCCTGACTCAAACTGATAAATATCAAGACATAATCTCCTAAAACGAACTTACAAAACTGGGCAAAGTTTGAAGAAAACCTCCCACAACCTACGCAGGGATGTATCAGTTCTGGGTTTCTAAAATAACTATCTGAATATTCAGAGAACATCGTGGCAGTAATAATTCATTAATCTGATAGGGCAACTTCCATACCACTTCCATACCGTTTTTACAGATACTCAATTTGTGTCTTATTGAACTAAAAATCCTGAAAACCTAACTATATATTGGTTTTGGTATTAAAAAAGCACCTATAAGGTGCTTAATAATGGTGCCAGGACCCAGATTTGAACTGGGGACACGGCGATTTTCAGTCGCCTGCTCTACCAACTGAGCTATCCCGGCTCTGACCTCTAATAATGTACCAATTCGTAAGTACCTTATTGAAAAATAAATTGAAATCTCCTTAATTTTCTTTTGTCCAAGTTAAAAGGCAACTTTAAAAACAAGAGTAAGCTAGCGATCTCTTGATTTTCTTAGCAGTATTTTTCATTATGCTGGAATAGCCTTAATCATCTTAACCAATGTTTTATGTGCATCTGCACAGTCTTGAAGGATATGATCAAATTCTATTTCTAATATCTGTCCATCAATTTTTAACTGAATAGATTCTGGAGATATGCTGATCATTTTCGCTGATTTAAAAGTTTTGGTTTTTCCATAATATTTTGCATATGCAAAGACTGCATCCTCATGGTCTTTGTTCATATGATTACAGATTCTTGCACTTGACTCATTGTTGATAGGCTCGGAATTCATAATTTTTCTTTAGATAACGACTTTATAAATTAATTAATAAGTTAGTTAGATGTTTAAGAAGTTGAGATTAAAAATTTCATAAAGAATTTAATCCTTTATTCATGATAATCCTTGCAAAGCAATACTAGCCACCCCTGCTGCAGGGGGTCTATTGCAAATTTTTATTGGTATGCCAATTTCTCTTTCTCTTATTTTTTTCCAAGTGATATTTTTTGCACCACCTCCAATAGTAATAATTTGACTCGGTAAATCAACTCCTAATTCATTAAGCTTTTGCCAGCCTCTTGCTTCTATTTTTGCTAACCCTTCAAATAATGCATGAAGATAAAGAGAATCGCTGACTGGTCTGGGCTCAAACTTAGGTTTTAAATTGGGATCATCTATTGGAAATCGTTCTCCTTGACTGGATAGTGGAAGTAGAGTTAACCCTGTTGATTTATTAGGGTTAATTTGTTTGCTTAATTCTTCAATATATTCAAGATTAAAGAAATCTAGTAGTATTGCAGCTCCTGCATTAGATGCTCCACCAGACAGCCAATTCCCTAATAATTTATGATTAGAGATCCCTTTCCCCGAAAGGGGTTTATTAACAAATTTCTTAATCACTATTGTACTGCCAAGTATTGTTATCCCATCATGTTTATTGGGAAAAGTTGCTAAAACCCCAGCATTCGAATCTGTAGTACCTGCTATTACTTTAAGATTTTTTGGTAAATTTAACTTATGTGCTTTTTTAATACATATATTCCCCATTATTTGCCCAGAAGGAATTATTTTAGGAAGACAATTTAACCATTTTAAATGTTCAAAACTTTCTGGCCATGAATTATTTGATATATCCCAACCCATCCTGATATTGTTACCTTCCTCACCATATTCCCAATCATTGATAAGCCATCCACTTATCCAATCTGCTTGGTGTCTTAAGATTATTTCATTACCATATAAGTGCAAAAGTCTTAGTGCTCTCCCAACACTTCCACTTATGCTAGAGCCTGCACATTCTTTCGTAAATAGCTTTTCAATCTCGTACGAATATTCTGAACAGGATAAAAAATAAGGCAGGGCTTTCCCAATAGGTTCTCCATTTTTCTTGCATGCTAAAAGTGTTCCAGATGTACCCGCTACAGAGCAGGAAACCAATTTTTCTTTTAGCCCTTTAGGGATTTCTTTTATTAGATTTATGAGGCTATTTATCCAGTCTTCAGATATTTCAAGACCTTTTGAATATGCTTTTGAGGAAGTGAATAGTATTTTTTTTTTAGTATTAATTATTGCAATTCTTACACCTGATGTACCAAGATCTATACCAAGCACAAGCGAATTATTTAACATTTTTTGATTAAAATCTTTTTTATACGAGTAAACTCAATTCTTTTGCTTTTTGAGTTACATCCTCCCATGGAAGAGCAATATCAGTTCTACCAAAATGACCATAAGCTGCAATATCTCTATAAAAACGTCCTCCTCTTAGACTAGGAAGTCCCTGCAGGTTAAAAGATTTCATAATTGCGCCTGGTCTTAAATCAAATTGATTTTGAACAATTTGAGTTAATTCAGCGTCTGAAACTCTCCCGGTACCATAAGACTCAACAAGTATTGATACCGGCTTGGCAACACCAATTGCGTAACTTAGTTGGACTTCAACTTTTTTGGCAAGATTTGCTGCGACTAAAGCTTTTGCAACAAATCTTGCTGCATAAGCTGCGGATCTATCAACTTTTGTAGGATCCTTTCCAGAAAAAGCCCCACCCCCATGGCGAGCATATCCACCATATGTGTCTACAATTATTTTCCGACCTGTAAGTCCTGCATCTCCTTGAGGTCCTCCAATGACAAATTTCCCTGTTGGATTTACCAGAAATCTTGTAGTTTCTATTGAAGGTTTTAAATCCAGATCCTCAGTGGCTGGCTCAACAACCAATTGCCATAGGTCGTTTGCAATTCTTTTTTGGATTTCCTCTTCAAGAGTTATTCCATCGACTTCTGATTTGTGCTGAGTAGAAATCAGTATTGTGTCGATGGTGCAGGGGACTCCGTTTTCGTATGAGACACTTACTTGGGTTTTTCCATCAGGTAAAAGATAATCAATTAATTTTTGATGCCTAACTGATGCCAATCGTCTTGCTAATCGATGAGCGAGACTAATTGGCAATGGCATTAGTTCAGGAGTCTCGTCACAAGCAAAACCAAACATAATTCCTTGATCACCTGCACCAATTTGATCTAATGGATCTGTTGAATGGTCTTCAGCTTCATCTACTCCTTGAGCAATATCTGAAGACTGTTGGTCAAGAGCAACTAGGACTGCGCAACTATTAGCATCGAAGCCACCTGCACTTGCACTTTCATAGCCAATACTTTTGATCACTTCTCTAACAAGCTTATTGAAATCAACCTCCGCTTTAGAAGTTATTTCTCCAGTTATTAGACATAAGCCAGTATTTACTACTGCTTCACACGCAACCCTACTTGTTGGATCTTCAGTTAAGAGAGCATCTAAAACGGCATCACTTATTTGATCGCAAATTTTATCAGGATGTCCTTCTGTTACCGATTCAGAGGTGAAAACGTATCTACTCATTAGAAACCTGAATTGAATACTACTTTAGGTGTTTGTCAGAATGTTTAATTCATTTAATTTTTTGATGATGAATTGTTTTTCAGTAAGGGTTGGAGGAATTTTCCATCCACCAATAAAGCCTATTATTATTGCTACATCTGCTTCTTGGGCCATTTTTAAATCAGTATCTGCATCTGAAATCAGCGCACATTCTGAAGGCTTTTTCTTCATTCTTTTGCAAAGTTCTATAACTGCTTTTGGGTTAGGTTTCGAAGGTTTATTCTCAGCACTCCAAAGATAATCAAATATGCCTTCTAATTTGTTGCTGGAAATAAATTCTTCTATTCCTGTTTGTGTATCATTCGTCATTAATGCAATAGTTATACCTTTTTGTTTTAGAGAAACTAAGAGATCAAATGCATCTGAAATTAAACTTCTTTGCTTCTGTGTATTGTCTTCATTATTAGATAGGAAGATATCTACTTCATCGAATATTTCTTGACTTATGGAAAGTGATTTAAACCAATCAAAACCAAATAAAGAAAATATTGTTGCTGTAGATATAATATTTTGCTCTTTCGAAGCTATTGCTAGACTTGCATTAGCTGAAAGAGCTTGATTTTTTAATCCATAAATAGAATTAAGTAATTTTTTTAAAAGAAAAATTTTAAAATTGTTTATTTTTAATTTTTTAAATTTAGATGCTGCAAAATCTACTCTAGTTTTGGCAAGTTCTAATAAGTATTCCTCACTATTGGATAATGTGCCATCCTTATCAAATATTATTGCCTTAATAAAACCAGCAGAACTATTTCTTATTAACAGCTCTGCCATTTTTATAAAAGTAAATAATCAGATAGTCATTACTGCAATGGGATCTTCACCTTCTTCGGCTTGCTCAAGAAGCATTTGTTTATATCTTGCTGCCATCTCTTCAGCTTTATCAAAAACTTTTTGAGGGTCAGTCAGCATGTCTCCAGGTTCTGGTTCAAGTGCCTTTGTAGAGAGTGAAATTCTACCTCTTTCGGCATCTAGGTCAATTATCATAACTTTCATTTGGTCGTTGACATTTAGTACAGAGTGAGGAGTCTCAATATGTTCATGGCTGATTTCAGAAATGTGAAGAAGTCCACTAACACCTCCAATGTCTATAAATGCTCCATAAGGTTTAATTCCTCGCACTGCTCCGACAACAACTTCTCCAACTTCAAGTCGATTCATTTTCCTTTCAACTAAAGCTCTTCTATGACTTAGAACCAGCCTATTTCTTTCTTCATCAACTTCTAGGAATTTCAATGGTAGAAAATCAGCAACTAGTTCTTCTTTAGCCTTTCTAGTACTTATATGAGATCCAGGAATAAAGCCTCTAAGACCTTCCACTCGCACAAGTGCGCCGCCTCTATTGGTAGCAAAAACTTCGGAATAAATTGTGGCATCCTCCTTTTGTAATTGTCTCACTCTTTCCCATGCTCTTTGATATTCGATTCGCCTTATCGATAAAGATAATTGGCCATCCTCATTTTCCTCAGTCATGATGAAAAACTCTCTAATTTCTGAGGGTTGTAAAACATCACTGAGGCCTTCTACTCTATTTATGGATACTTCTTGCATAGGCATAAAAGCAGCTGTTTTGGCGCCAATATCAATCATTGCTCCTTTAGATTCAAGAGCAAATACAGTTCCATTGACTATGTCGCCAGGTTTAAAATTGTAGTCATATTTGCTTAATAAAGATGCAAATTCATCAAGAGTGAACCCTGCGCTTTCAAGATCAGTTTTATTTTTTCTGCTAGATGAGTCATCAGCTGCTGGAATGTTTTTGGGAATATCGTTTTCCTTTAATTCACTTTCGGAAGAAGTATCAAATTCTGAACTTGCTGAATTTGAGATGGTTTCTTCAGTTGGTGAGATTTCTGTTTCTAGATTTTTTTCTTGAACTTTGCTCTCTGGATTTTCAGACATGCTTTAATGACGGTCTGCCATTTTAGGACAGTGCGATAGAAATACAAAATGGCCCGCCGACCAAATTGAGATTTAATTCTACTTTATTGATAGGTCTTTCTAGTTAAATAACTGATGCAAATTGTTCTTTTTTTAGTGGTTTTAGCGATTCAAGCGTTTGAATAAAATCATTAATTCCATGAAATTGTCTGTAAACAGAAGCAAATCTAATATAAGCAACTTCATTAATATCTTTTAAATGAGTGAGAACCATTTCCCCAATTTCAATTGTTTCTACCTCTTTCCTAATACCTTGATGGAGTTTTTGCTCTATTTCATCAACAATAAATTCAATTTTAGTTGCAGTTATAAGTGTTTTTTCACATGCTCTATTTAAACCACTAATTAGTTTACTTCGATTGAAAATTTCTTTTGCTCCGCTTCTTTTTAATACAGTAATTGGTGTCGTTTCTACTCTTTCATAGGTAGTAAAGCGGAAGTCGCAATTTAAGCACTCCCTTCTTCTTCTGACGCTTCTTCCAGAATCAGCGGAACGAGATTCAAGAACTCGACTGTCTGTATTTTGACAAGATGGGCACTGCATGCAGCCCTTTTCAATGATTTAACTAACTTTAAACATTTATTTGGCTTCTGAGAAGGGGCAGATTAAATAAAACTACTTTTTTATTGAAAAACTATGTATTTATTTTGATGATTAAATGAATAAAAATTTTAATTAATATTCTAGCCATAAAAAAAAGCCCTGATATATCAGGGCTTTTTTTATTTTACTTGTCGTACTTTGGAGGATCGCGAAATGCGACAGCAAAGAAGAGGGTTACAAGTGCCAAAGTGAGTATTAGCACGTAGGAGAAAGCTTCCATCTAAGTTCTCGGTATAAAGGGGGTAAGGAATCCTGACTTAGGCTCGACCAGGAATTCGGCGGGTGGATTCGTCTCCAAGTTTTTTGAAGAGACCAAACTCAACCTGATCGCCAAGCTCTGGATCGATACCTGAGAATCTGTCGCCAAAGAGAGTTCTTGCGGCGTGCCACCAGTGCCCAAAGAGGAATAACAAGCCAAAACACAAATGTGCATATGTGAACCATGCTCTTGGTGAGCTACGGAATACACCATCTGACTTGTAACGATCTCTATCAAACTTGAAGGCTTCTCCAAGTTGAGCTTTTCTCGCTAGACGTTTTACTACTACTGGATCAGTAAATGTTTGACCATTTAATTCACCACCATAGACAGTAGCTTTAACGCCTGTTTGCTCAATGGAATACTTGGCTTCAGCCCTTCTGAAAGGAATGTCAGCTTTAACATTGCCATCTTTGTCTTCGAGAATGACAGGGAAGTTTTCAAAGAAGTTTGGAATTCTTCTTACTTCTAAGTCATTGCCACTACTATCAGTAAATGCGATGTGACCTTGCCATCCACTTGGAACTCCATCGCCATTAACCATAGCTCCTACTCTAAATAGACCTCCTTTCGCAGGACTATTTCCAACGTAGTCATAGAAGGCAAGTTGTTCAGGGATAGCTTCGTAAGCTTCAGCTTTTGAAGCACCATCGTTCATAGACTCTTGAACTCTGCGGTTGATTTCAGTTTTGAAATACCCAGAATCCCATTGATATCTAGTAGGGCCAAACAATTCAACTGGAGTTGTAGCTGATCCGTACCACATAGTTCCAGCAACTACAAAAGATACAAAAAGAACAGCAGCTAGAGCACTAGCAAGTACACCTTCTAGGCTTCCTAGCTTTAAAGCCCTATAAAGCCTTTCTCCAGGTCTGTTGGTGATATGGAATATTCCACCAATTATTCCTAAAAGTCCTGCCCCAATGTGATTAGCGACAATACCTCCGGCATTGAATGGATTAAATCCTTCAGCACCCCAGACAGGAGCAACTTTTTCTACATGCCCAGTTAATCCATATGGATCAGATACCCATATACCAACAGTTGAGCAATGAAAGGCTCCAAAGCCAAAGCATGTTAAGCCAGCTAAGAAAAGATGTATCCCAAAAATTCTTGGAAGATCTAAAGCTGGTTCTCCAGTGCGGGAATCTTCCCATAATTCAAGGTCCCAGTAAGTCCAGTGCCATACGGCAGCAAGCATCAAAAGACCACTGAAAACTATATGAGCTGCAGCAACCCCTTCGAAGCTCCAGAATCCGGGGTCAACTCCGGTTGCACCGGTTATATCCCATCCGTTCCAGCTTCCTGTAATTCCAAGACGGGCCATAAAGGGCATGACATACATGCCTTGGCGCCACATTGGGTTCAGTACTGGATCAGAAGGATCAAAAATGGCCAATTCATATAAGGCCATTGAGCCGGCCCAGCCGGCTAACAAAGCAGTATGCATGAGGTGCACGGCCAAGAGGCGGCCAGGGTCGTTAATAACAACTGTGTGCACCCGATACCAGGGCAATCCCATGGGTCAGGTTCGTATAACGAAGCTGCTTAATGCAGCAAGACTCGCATGATCGTAAATGGTATTGCTTGAGTTAATGCACAGGATGTAGAGACCTGAAATGACTTTTGACACTCTTGGATAAATTCTAGCTTGTTTTGAGAGGCTTAAATCGGCTAAACACAAGTGGTAGACTAACGAAAAGGAAAAAAAAAAGAAAAAGAAAAAATTTTGGAATTTAAATTGATTTTGTAATTTTAAGTCGTTTTTGTATCAAACCAGTTTCAAAAAACTGAAAATTCAGGGATCAAATTTGCTTGAAAACGATTATTTGAAAAATTTTTTAGAGCTATTCAAATCTAAAAAAGCTAACGGACCATTTTAAACCAAAATTTTTCGGCAAATTACAAAATCTCAGTCTGTTTGAATCAAACCCCAGTTTTTTTGCTTAAGGGTTATATAGTTTATTTCAGAAATTTGTTCTGAGTAAAAACCTCGGTTATGGAAACCACTAGTTTTGGCTTTGCCGCAAGTCTTTTATTTGTTGGCGTACCAACAATCTTTCTTATTGGTTTATTTGTTTCTACCAGTGAGGGAGAAAAATCAAGCTTTTATTCAGATTCCAGTAAGGGTAGATTGAGCCCTGAACCTAAAAAGTAATTCAGACCTTTTTCAGAATTAATGATCTCAAGTGTTTTACTTGAGATCATTTTTGCTATCGACTTTTATCTCATAAACTTATTTATTGATTCAATAGATTTTCAATATGTTCTTGGGACTAGAATAATTAGGATTTTTTTATGTGTTTAGCAATTAATAGCGAGTGGAAAACAACAAAAATAATTCTTCCTCAACATACTGATCATGCTGGAGTTATGTGGCATGGTTCTTATATAAACTTCTTAGAAGAGGCGAGAATTGATGCATTAAATAAGGTTGGGACAACATATTCACAATTATCAAAAAGAGGCTTTGAAATACCAGTAGTTTCATTAACTATTAAATATAAAACTTCTTTTCTTCATGGAGAACAAGTATTATTAAAAAGTAAATTTAATATAGTAAATAAAATAAGACTTAGTTGTAGAACTTTATTTTTAAAATCAAATGGTGATATTGGAGCAGAAGCAAAGGTAGGACTAGTTATTGTAAGGAAAGCAAATGATTCAATCAAGTTAATAAGAGAATTGCCAGAACAAATTAAAAATATATTATTACTCCTAGAGGAGGGACCTAAAGTTTAAATTTTGATTTATGGTTTTAAACCCTATTGCTGGAAAAACTTTTCTTCAATGGAGAAAAAAAATGATATCAAGAGGAGGAAGAAAAGTTGATTTTGATTGGTTGCTAGATATTGCTGCTGGAGTTTCTTGGAGTAAGTTGCATCAAATGATTTTGCACCCTGAGTACTATTTTTCTCTAGATATTACAACTGAAGAATTAGCACTTATCTGGGAATCTCATTTAAAAGATCAAACACCTCTTCAATACTTAATTTCTAAATGTCCTTGGAGAGATTTTGAGTTAGAGGTCTCAGCAGATGCACTGATTCCAAGGCAAGAAACAGAATTTTTGATTGATCTTGCTTTGAATAAAGTTGCAAATTTAAAATTTGGAAGGTGGCTTGACCTAGGGACAGGCTCTGGCCCTTTGGCAATTTCTCTAGCAAAATCTCTTCCTGCCTGGGAAGGCCATGCTGTTGAAATTAGCAAAGATGCTTTGGAACTAGCAAAGAGAAATTTAAAATCTCTTACCCCTAACTCAAATGTAAAATTTTCTTTAGGAGATTGGTGGGAACCTTTAGGAAGATGGAATGGAGGTTTTGATTTGGTTGTAAGTAATCCTCCTTATATCCCTTCAGAACTAATTGAAGAATTGGAACCTGTTGTTAAAAATCATGAGCCTCGCATCGCTTTGGATGGAGGAATGGATGGGATGAATTCTTCTAAAAAAATAATTATTGGGGCATCGAATGGTTTAGCTAAAGGCGGTTGGTTAATTCTTGAACATCACTATGATCAGAGTGAAAAGATAATTGAATTTATGCTAGAGATCGGAATGGATGAAGTTGCTTATGAAAAAGACTTAAATGGTATTAAGCGTTATGCAATTTGTCGTAAATAAATAAGATGCTTACTGATCAATTTGCAATCTCTGAATTAGATGCAAAGTTAAAGAATGGATCTTTAGGGATATTTCCAACTGATACATTGCCAGCCCTTTGTTCATGTCCTAAATACTCAAAAAATATATGGAGTATTAAAAAAAGGCCTCTGAATAAACCTCTAATTTTAATGGGAGGTTGCTTGGAGGATTTATTTGAGTTCGTTCAACCCTGTGCCTTGGAAGATGGCTTGAAAATGGCAAAAATCTACTGGCCTGGTGCTTTAACGATTATTTTGCCCACAATTGACGGCAATCTCTCTCACTATTTGAATTCAAATTCAAACTCCCTTGGCTTTAGAGTTCCAGCCTTAAAGATTGCAAGAGATTTTCTTAATGAAACAGGTCCTCTTGCAACTACCAGTGCAAATATTTCTGGAAAATCTCCTGTTAAAGATGCGATAGAAGCTTCAATTGAATTCCCTGGAATTCCAATCCTTGGCCCTGTCCCTTGGCCAAAAGCCTCTGGCATGGCTAGTACAGTTATTGAGTGGAATAAAGGAAAATGGAAATTATTAAGGGCTGGTTCAGTTATTTTGAATTAAAAGTAAAGCATGATTTATCTATTAGGAACAGTTTTATTTTTACAGTCTCTTTTTTGGTGGTTTTTTAGAACTCCGATAATAAGTCTTGATTGGATTATTCAATTAAAAGCTTTAAACCTTTTCGTAGTTGCTTTTTTAATTTGGGTGATCTCTGGTAAATCTAAATAAAGTCTATCCAGCTTGGATTTTAAAAAGAGTTTTACAATGCCGGCTAACAGATTTGAACTGATGACCTTCGCTTTACAAAAGCGCTGCTCTACCGCTGAGCTAAGCCGGCAATTTTAATAGTCTACCTAAAAATGTAATTTTAAAGTTAATCCATTAAAAAATTTGTTGAAAAAACTTTTATAAGAGATTTTGATTCTTCAACCCCCATGACTATTTGCTTTTTTAAGTCATCACTAAGAAAATTTTAATCAGTACTTGCTATCTCTTGAGAGTTAACTTCAGTCTCATTTGTAGTTTCTATGAGCTTGATTTGACCATTTAAAGTTCTTTTGATAGGTAGGTTTGCAACTAGTGCTGTCATCCGATCTTCTGTCTCAAGACTAACTGCGCCTTCATCCATGTCTATTTCGACATACTTTGCAACTACTTCTAAAATTTCTTTTCTCATTTGATCTAAAAGGTCTGTGCTTAGATCAGAACGATCGTGAGCTAGAACAAGTTGAAGCCTCTCTCTTGCAGTACTGGCGCTAGCAGGCTGTCTTCGTAATAATTTGTTGATAATGTCTCTAAGTGTCATTGCTTTAGAAAATTTTTGTTTGCATTAGTCTTCTGAATTTTGCACCAAATCCTGAACTTTCTTCTGCTGGATCAATTAGAGGAATATCTTCTCCCTGTAATCTCTTCGCAATGTTTAGATAACATTTAGCAGCAGGGGAATTAATACTGTTTAAAGTAAGAGGCTCTCCTCGATTTGTACTGACAATAACTTGTTCATCCTCGAGGACAAGACCAAGTAAAGGTAAGGCTAGAATATCAGTCACATCCTCAATAGATAGCATTTCTTGGCTGGCCATCATTTTTGGCCTGACTCTATTAAGAACTAACTGTACTGGTTTAATAGCATTGGTATTAAGCAAACCAATAACTCTGTCGGCATCTCTAACTGCCGAAACCTCAGGATTGGTTACTACAATTGCTTCTTGGGAAGCCGCCATGGCATTTTTAAATCCATCCTCAACTCCTGCAGGGCAGTCGATTAAAACGTAGCTGAAGTGTTCTTTTAACATATCTACTATTCTTTTCATGTCATCTGGCTTTAACCAATCAAGCATTCTTGGATTGCCAGCAGGCAGTAAGGATAGATTTGATTCTTGTTTGTGCTTCACTAGGGCTTGATCAAGTCTGCATTCCTCCTCTAGGACTTCTTGTGCTGTGTATACAATTCGATTTTCTAGTCCTAAGAGTAAATCTAAATTTCTAAGACCAAAGTCTGCGTCTAAAACAGCAGTGCTAATACCTTGTCTGGCGAGTGAAATACCCAGATTTGCTGTAAGGGTTGTCTTGCCGACTCCACCTTTTCCTGAGCAGATAAGAATGACGCGCGTATCAGTCGCCACGGACCTCCTTGAATTCGACAAATTTTAGTTCGATTTTGATAGAGAAAAAAGCTTTATTGCTATATCGGTTGCATTGGGTTTGCTTTTGAAGACATCTCTAAGGTCGAATTTGCTGTTTTTCACTATTAATTTGAATGTTTTTGTGATTTGACTTTTTAAATTAAGTTGTCTCCAGTGGGGAAATAATAATTTTTTCTTGGATTATCCTTGCTTGCTCTGCAATACCAAGCTGTGGTTTCTCCTTAGGACCTCTGGCCACTTTGTTTGCGATTCTAAGTTGAACAGGCCTTAACTGAAGTGCACATATTGAAGCTTCAGGATTACCTTTGTTTCCTGCATGCGCTATGCCTAAAAGTCTTCCCCAAATAATTATATTTCCTTCTGCGCTCACTATTGCGCCTGGATTAACATCTCCAAGTATTAATAAATCATGAGGGCTTTCAAGATATTCACCTGATCTTACTGTTCCTTTGTGAAAGTCGGTTTTTGACAAATCTGAATTTTTATTATTTACTTTGAAATCATTATTTTCATTAATAAAATGGGTTCTATAACCTAATGATTGAGAGCTTACTGTCGTTTTTATTGATGTTGATAAAAAACTAATAACTCTACAATTATATCGATTGGTAATTTCTATTAATTCTAATATCTCAGTACAAGATAGATCGAGGCTTTTACAATCAATTTCTACATTATTTGATTTGATTGTTTTTAGTTCATTCTTTAAGCATAACCTCCAATTTAAATAATTTTTATTATCTAAATTGATAATGGTTTTTCTAGGATTTGAGTTCATTTTGTATTTATTGTTTTACTTTTAGGACTTCAATCTCAATTCTTAATTCATTTTCAATTTCTTTTGGATAAATCAACCATGAAGATTGATTAGCTTCTATTAATCTTTCAACTAATGGAGAAGCTTTTTCTAGAGCCTCTAGTTTTGCTCCATCCCATAACCGAAGTCCATATTTATATGGATGATAACTTTTAACTATTTGCTCTCTTATGCCGCAGGATATATCAGGGTCGATAAAGTACTTCTCAGATAGTACTCTTGCTTTTGCTAGGGCTTCTAGTCTAATTTCTAAAGATAAAAAAGATATATTTAATGCTTTCAGTAAATTCCGATGTATAAAGCGTCTACATAAATTTGATAAGTTTTTCGAGGAAGATTCTTGCCATTTATGAATATGATATCCAGTAACTATATCATCATTAGACAAGAAACTATCTATGCTCATTTGCTCATGATTCCATAGCCATTCTGACATATTTTTATCAGCCCATACCAAATCAGGCCCAAGCTTTCTAGCTATTTTTATTATTTGCTCTAATAACCAATTGCAAACCTCATTTAATCGGTGATTATAAACACTTCTGTACATTAGATTTCTTATAACTAAATAATGTTCAACTGCCATTAACCCTTTGGGATGTATAGCCAAATCTCCATCTGGTGCAATTGTCATCGCTGATATTATTCGATCAATATCTAGTTGCCCATATCTTGCCCCTGTTGTATAACTATCTCTCATTAAATAATCAAGTCTATCACAATCAAGTTGACTACTAATTAATGAAATTATTGATTTTTGGGGTGTTTCTCTCAATTGAATTAAATTTGAAATTGCTTTTGCATTTCCTTTGCCATATCTATCGATAATCATATTAATTTCTTTGTTTGAAGTTATCAATTTTGCTGTCCAATTTTCATGTTTTATTTTAAATATTTCTTCGCTTGTATGACTTAGTGGACCATGACCTAAATCATGTAAAAGTGCAGCACCGTAGAGAATGAACTTGTGCTCTTTTAATTTTGAATCAAATGTAGATAAATGATTTATTGCTCTTCTAGCAAGATGAAATACACCAAGAGAATGCGTAAACCTACTTGACTCTGCACCATGGAATGTTAAATATGCTGGACCTAATTGTTTAATTCTCCTTAATCTTTGAAATGGGGAGGAATCGACTAATTCCATCACCATTTTCTCTTCTGGAATTAAACTGTTTAAAGTTATGGATTGATGAAGAGGGTCATAATAAGTTCTTATTGACATACCTTATTCAATATCTTTAAGACCTAATTCTTCTTCTGTGAGATTCTCTTTTGATAATTTTTCAGAGACTTCTTCTTTGTCCAACGTTGCTTGCATCGTAAGTTCTGCGTCAAGAAGCCATCTGTCTTCATCAGAACCAGGATTTAGTGGCTCTGGCATCTCCAAAAGGCGATCAGGATCTATGCCAAGGTTTTGTATATCTCTTCCATTTGGAGTCAAGTAGCTAGCAACAGTTATTGCTAACCCGCTGCCATCACTAAGATTAGTTAAGGATTGTATTAAGCCTTTACCAAATGTTTTATTACCAATAAGTTCAGATCTTTTATTGTCTTGAAGAGCACCAGCAAGAATTTCGCTAGCACTTGCAGTCCCTTCGTTTACAAGAGTAACCATAGGTCCATCGTAAAGTGTCCCTATTCCAGAACTAATTGGATCACTTATAGCGTCTCTTTTCTTTGTTTCAACAATAGGCATATTGCTAAGGAAATCGTCAGCGACGGCAAGGCCAGAACTTACCAAACCTCCAGAGTTATTTCTTAAATCTAAAATCAGTCCCTCTATGTCTTTTCCTGAAAGTTCAGCCAATGCCTCCTTGACTTGCTCAGGGACGCCTTCACTAAATTGTGTGATTCTTAAGTATCCAAGAGTATGAGATTCATTTCTAATCCTTTTTGTTCTTACTGGTCTTAGATCAACGCTTCTTCTCTCTAGAGCAATCTCTTTTATTTCATCATCAGGTTGTTGTAATTCAACAATGACTTGTGTTCCAGTTTCTCCTCGCAATTTTGCTGCGGTAGCTTCAAGACCTAGTTGCTTTGGAGATTGCCCGTTAACTTTTCTTAAAATGGTACCACTCTTAATATCTGCATCTGAGGCTGGAGAGCCCTCTAAAGGAGATATAACTACTATCTCTCCATCGTCTTTTCTTGAACCTAACTGAAGTCCTACACCATTGATTTCACTGCCTATATTGCTTTTTTTCATCGCTTCATAATCTTCTGGCCTCAGTAAACGAGTATAAGGATCACCAAGAGGAAGAAGCATTGCTTCTATAGCTGAATAGGCTTGTTGGGAATTATTTATTGGTTTTTCAAGGGCTTTTTGACGAAGTCTTTTCCATTGGATTTCATCAAATTTCTTAGGAGCAAGATAACCCTCATTAACTAGATTCCAAGCCTCAATAACCAGCAATTGTCCATCATTGAGGGCTGAAGCGGGCTTAGTTAAAACTTGAAATAAAATTCCAAAGCAAATTAAAACCGCAAAAAGTCTTTGCAGTAGCTTGGTTAAAGATTTAACAGATGGAAGCATTGGATTGATCTTTTGCGGCGACCAAGGGGCACATCTAGTAAGATATTTCAAAGTACAGTGAATAAGTGGATGGCGAACTCTTCACCGGTTTATGACTGGTTCCAGGAACGTCTTGAGATACAGGACATAGCGGATGATGTCACTTCAAAATACGTTCCTCCACATGTCAACATATTTTATTGTCTGGGTGGGATAACACTGGTTTGTTTTTTGATTCAATTCGCGACAGGGTTCGCGATGACTTTCTATTACAAACCTACAGTAACTGAAGCTTATAGCTCAGTAAGCTATCTCATGACAGACGTGAGCTTTGGTTGGTTAATTAGGTCAGTGCATAGATGGAGTGCTTCAATGATGGTACTAATGCTTATTTTGCACGTTTTTCGCGTTTATTTAACAGGTGGATTTAAAAGACCAAGGGAATTGACATGGATAACTGGTGTTGTTATGGCCGTCATAACAGTTGCTTTTGGAGTTACCGGATATTCTTTGCCTTGGGATCAAGTTGGTTATTGGGCGGTTAAAATTGTTTCAGGAGTTCCAGCTGCTATTCCAGTTATTGGTGACTTTATGGTTGAACTGCTTAGAGGTGGAGAGAGCGTTGGGCAGTCAACTTTGACGAGATTTTACAGTCTTCATACGTTTGTAATGCCGTGGCTATTGGCAGTATTTATGTTGATGCATTTTCTAATGATTAGAAAACAGGGAATTTCTGGTCCTTTATAATTTAATAACTAGTTTTTCAATTAACCTTCAACCCCCTAAAAATTTTTAATTATGTCCACTCTTAAGAAGCCAGACTTATCTGATACCAAACTAAGAGCTAAGCTTGCTAAGGGTATGGGGCATAATTATTACGGAGAACCTGCTTGGCCAAACGACCTACTATATATTTTTCCAGTAGTGATTCTTGGAACAATTGCTTGCGTTGTTGGGTTGGCAGTTTTAGATCCAGCATTTCTAGGGGATAAAGCAAACCCATTCGCAACCCCTTTGGAGATTCTTCCGGAATGGTATCTTTACCCTGTTTTTCAAATTTTACGTGTAGTCCCCAATAAGTTACTTGGTATTGCCCTTCAAACGTTAATTCCGCTTGGTTTAATTATTCTTCCCTTTATTGAAAATATCAATAAATTTGCTAATCCTTTTAGAAGGCCAGTAGCAATGTCATTATTTTTATTTGGAACTGTTTTGACTATGTACTTAGGAATAGGAGCATGCTTACCGATTGATAAATCCCTTACTCTAGGTTTATTTTAATAGCTTTCTTCCAAGTCCAGCATCAAAACATCGTCTGGTTCTGCTCTTAAAAGATGATGCAGTAATAAAAATCCAACAATAGTCCAAGTTTGGTAGGTTCTAGATTGTTGACCTACCCAAGTTCCCGTTGGCCCATCAAAATATTCAGCCCATTTTTGTCTTGGTAATTGGTTCAATTGACTCCAGTAACACTCTTCAATGAGTGCTCTCATTTGCCCCATAAGTAAAACATCCGCTTCTGGGTAGCGTTTCTCATGAAGCAATATAGAAGCACCAAAAAACCATAAAAGACTTGGCCAATGACCACCATTGTGATAGCTCCATGGCCAGTTTTTGGGGTCAGAACCGGTTTTGTTTTGCCACTCCTCTACATCCATTGGTGGATGGCATATCCTCATGGGCATTTGTGCCATGAGGTGTTCACGGTTATGAAGAACAAGACGAAATAAGGCTCTCTGCTGAGGTGCTGTCAATACACCAAACATGCATGCTAATGAATTCCCC
This sequence comes from Prochlorococcus sp. G4PB17, assembly GCF_059772445.1. Taxonomy (NCBI): domain Bacteria; kingdom Bacillati; phylum Cyanobacteriota; class Cyanophyceae; order Synechococcales; family Prochlorococcaceae; genus Prochlorococcus; species Prochlorococcus sp. G4PB17. Next base: position 1,755,798 of record NZ_CM186288.1, read on the forward strand.
AAGCTATAAAAACGAAAATCAGGCCTACCAGTTCTTATATTGCCAATAAGGTATCCACCTCTATTTTCCAGCCAATCTTGAAGCCAGGAAGGCACTACTTGAGGCTGAACATTGAATTCATTTTGATGTTGATCTTCTCCGTATTGCTCAGTGGGCCTTCTTCTGAGCACTTGCATCGTTTTACTTGTGACCCAATAGTGCTTCAAAAGAAATTGTCGAAGATCATGCACCCACTGACGAGTTAAAACAAGTCTCTGATCAAGCAATCGACTTTTTTGATGTTTTCTGCTTAATTCCATTAGTTCTATGCAGCTTTTTAGGCATGCATGCAACAAAACCTCTACCTCAAGAGGAGCTCCCCAAACATCCATAGGTCGATCGATCATAAATGAACAATCTGGAACAAATAAAACAGGATTTCCCTCAAAAGTTGGATGCAAAACTAAATCAAGAAGAAGTTGAACACCTCTTTGAACCTGTTGACTTGTCCCAAAACTTTGATCACCACTTTTTTTTACATATAGCCAACAAAGTACTGGCCACCATAGGCTTGCATCAGCAGAGGTAATCCTTCCAATAGATCTCTGGCCATAATCTGCTATTAATTTTCCTTTTTCTTCGACAAAGCTTGTTGGAAAAACCCCTCTTGTTTGATAGGTAGTGCTTTGCAAATCCAGACTTACTGTCAAGAATTTCTTGACTATGTCAAATCGTTTCTGAGTTAACAGATAAATCATTACTGGGACGTTGTCCCTTAAAAAGATCTCTCCATAATTGAGAGCATCATTTTTTGTTGGATGCTCTAAGGCCGCAACACTACCTGCAATGTCACCGGAAATTTCAATTAAAGTTTTTTCAAAATGTTCTTTAGCTCTTGCAACAACTTTGTCTTCATTCGAGTTGGGGCGAACCCTTTGATGCTGTTGGCTAAAACGTGCGGGCATTAAGATAATCTTTTGCCATCGCTAAAAGCTAGTTATGGCTTACTCCTTTGATACTGATAGTAAGAGGTAAAACATTTCATTTGCAACTTTGTTGCAACTAAGTCCTTTGAGGGTCTACAATATTCTTCTGCGCAAAAGTGATTCTGGAGCGTACTCATTTAGCGAAAATTACGAAAGTTTTTAAGTTAAGTGGGAGTTTTACAACATTTGAGGACTAACCCCTTCTGTGTTGTAAGCTGAAAAACGGTCGAAAGATCGAAAAATGTTTTGGCTTTGTGCCAAGACAGAACCTAGACAACTTAAAAGTTTAGGAACTGACGCTTTTATCGCGTCTGGTTCATTTTTGAATCGGATGTATTGCGATAAAGGTGTGAGGTCCCGTCAAAAGAAATTAGTTGCATGATTTTGTCACTATTTCGAATTGGAGTTTCACGGCTCTATTTTGATATTAGGTGTTACAGAGTTAGAGCAACGACGGATCTGAGATCCGGGAAAGTCACGAAGATAAAACTAAGTGCACTCTTTAGAACCCTTATGAAAATAAGGTGGCAACAATCACAATCAGTACTCCAGTGCTGTAATTAGTGGGAGAAGCAAATCAGACTGAGTAGATTAATTTTTACAATAGGGCCTGACTACAACGGAGAGTTTGATCCTGGCTCAGGATGAACGCTGGCGGCGTGCTTAACACATGCAAGTCGAACGAACCTTCGGGTTAGTGGCGGACGGGTGAGTAACGCGTGGGAATCTACCCTCAGGAGGGGGATAACGGTTGGAAACGACCGCTAATACCCCATATGCCGAGAGGTGAAATGAATTTCGCCTGAGGATGAGCCCGCGTCTGATTAGCTTGTTGGTGAGGTAATGGCTCACCAAGGCATCGATCAGTAGCTGGTCTGAGAGGATGATCAGCCACACTGGGACTGAGACACGGCCCAGACTCCTACGGGAGGCAGCAGTGGGGAATTTTCCGCAATGGGCGAAAGCCTGACGGAGCAACGCCGCGTGAGGGACGAAGGCCTCTGGGCTGTAAACCTCTTTTCTCAAGGAAGAAGATATGACGGTACTTGAGGAATAAGCCACGGCTAATTCCGTGCCAGCAGCCGCGGTAATACGGGAGTGGCAAGCGTTATCCGGAATTATTGGGCGTAAAGCGTCCGCAGGCGGCCTTTCAAGTCTGCTGTTAAAGCGTGGAGCTTAACTCCATCATGGCAGTGGAAACTGATTGGCTTGAGTATGGTAGGGGCAGAGGGAATTCCCGGTGTAGCGGTGAAATGCGTAGATATCGGGAAGAACACCAGTGGCGAAGGCGCTCTGCTGGGCCATTACTGACGCTCATGGACGAAAGCCAGGGGAGCGAAAGGGATTAGATACCCCTGTAGTCCTGGCCGTAAACGATGAACACTAGGTGTCGGGGGAATCGACCCCTTCGGTGTCGTAGCTAACGCGTTAAGTGTTCCGCCTGGGGAGTACGCACGCAAGTGTGAAACTCAAAGGAATTGACGGGGGCCCGCACAAGCGGTGGAGTATGTGGTTTAATTCGATGCAACGCGAAGAACCTTACCAGGGCTTGACATCCTGCGAACCTTTAAGAAATTAGAGGGTGCCTTCGGGAACGCAGTGACAGGTGGTGCATGGCTGTCGTCAGCTCGTGTCGTGAGATGTTGGGTTAAGTCCCGCAACGAGCGCAACCCACGTTTTTAGTTGCCAGCATTTAGTTGGGCACTCTAGAAAGACCGCCGGTGATAAACCGGAGGAAGGTGTGGATGACGTCAAGTCATCATGCCCCTTACGTCCTGGGCTACACACGTACTACAATGCTACGGACAAAGGGCAGCAAACTCGCGAGAGCTAGCAAATCCCATAAACCGTGGCTCAGTTCAGATCGTAGGCTGCAACTCGCCTACGTGAAGTAGGAATCGCTAGTAATCGCAGGTCAGCATACTGCGGTGAATACGTTCCCGGGCCTTGTACACACCGCCCGTCACACCATGGAAGTTGGCCACGCCCGAAGTCGTTACTTTAACCCTTGTGGAGAAGGACGCCGAAGGTGGGGCTGATGACTGGGGTGAAGTCGTAACAAGGTAGCCGTACCGGAAGGTGCGGCTGGATCACCTCCTAACAGGGAGACAAATAATTGATTGTGATGTCTTAGTAATTATCTAAGGCCGCAATCCTGTCACCTTAAGGTCGATCGGTACCTCAGATTTTTGTATTAATTTTATAATTAATCCTTTAATTTCAGTTCCTAAACTTGTCTAGGTCACACCCAACAAGGGTTTCTCCTGGGCCATTAGCTCAGGTGGTTAGAGCGCACCCCTGATAAGGGTGAGGTCCCTGGTTCAAGTCCAGGATGGCCCATTCGTTGTTGGGGGTATAGCTCAGTTGGTAGAGCGCCTGCTTTGCAAGCAGGATGTCAGCGGTTCGAGTCCGCTTACCTCCACTGAAACCTACCCTGGTAACTAAATTCCCGGAGAAAAATTTGTGGATGTGACTTATATTTGTCTATTTGAAAAGAACCTAGCTTCTTATCATCATTTTTTTAGTTGATAATATGCTGGGCTCGCATGGATTTTTTCCATGAGAATTCAGTAGAACCTTGAAAACTGCATAGATTAGAAAGAATAAAGCATCTCATGGATGCATAATTCTGTATTAATAATTTAGCCTTAAAACTAAATTAAATATAGAATTCATGTTTAATTCTTGAGTAATAGCCGAGCACAATTGATTTTGTGATTGTATTTAAGGTCAAGCTACAAAGGGCTCATGGCGGATACCTTGGCACACAGAGGCGATGAAGGACGTGGTTACCTGCGATATGTCTCGGGGAGCTGGATACACGCTTTGATCCGGGAATTTCCGAATGGGGCAACCCTTAGAACGGCCAGCTGAATATATAGGCTGGCACGAGCCAACCCAGCGAACTGAAACATCTTAGTAGCTGGAGGAAAGGAAAGTAAATAACGACTCCCTAAGTAGCGGCGAGCGAACGGGGAATAGCCCAAACCGATAGTTTCGACTATCGGGGTTGTGGGACAGCAATGTGGACCAACAAACCTAGAAGAAGCGCTTGAATGGCGCGCCATAGAGGGTGAAAGCCCCGTAATCGAAAGGAGAGTTGGCCTAGCTGTATCCCGAGTAGCACGGAGCACGTGGAATTCCGTGTGAATCTACGAGGACCACCTCGTAAGGCTAAGTACTCCTGTGTGACCGATAGCGCAACAGTACCGTGAGGGAAAGGTGAAAAGAACCCCGGGAGGGGAGTGAAATAGAACATGAAACCATGAGCCTACAAGCAATGGGAGCCCGACTTATCGGGTGACCGTGTGCCTGTTGAAGAATGAGCCGGCGACTTATAGGCACTGGCGGGTTAAACCGAGAATGGTGGAGCCATAGCGAAAGCGAGTCTGAATAGGGCGTTTTGTCAGTGTTTATAGACCCGAACCCTGGTGATCTAACCATGGCCAGGATGAAGCTTGGGTGATACCAAGTGGAGGTCCCAACCGACTGACGTTGAAAAGTCACCGGATGAGCTGTGGTTAGGGGTGAAATGCCAATCGAACCAGGAGCTAGCTGGTTCTCCCCGAAATACGTTGAGGCGTAGCGTCTAGTGCTCCAGCAGGGGGGTAAAGCGACCATTTCGGTGCGGGCTGCGAGAGCGGTACCAAATCGTGATGAACTCTGAATACCCTGTGTGTAACTAGGCAGTCAGACTGTGGGGGATAAGCTCCATAGTCGAAAGGGAAACAGCCCAGACCGCCAGCTAAGGTCCCAAAATCAACACTAAGTGATAAAGGAGGTGGGATTGCCCAGACAACCAGGAGGTTTGCTTAGAAGCAGCCATCCTCAAAGGAGTGCGTAATAGCCCACTGGTCGAGCGATCCTGCGCCGAAAATGAACGGGGCTAAGTGTTGTACCGAAGCTGCGGATTTAATTTTTAAATGGTAGGGGAGCGTTCTATGTGGGGTGAAGCGTTAGCGTAAGCGGGCGTGGACTGCATAGAAGTGAGAATGTCGGCTTGAGTAGCGAAAACATGGGTGAGAATCCCATGCCCCGAAACCCTAAGGGTTCCTCCGGCAGGCTCGTCCGCGGAGGGTTAGTCTGGTCCTAAGGTCAGGCCGAAAGGCGTAGTCGATGGATAACAGGTCAACATTCCTGTACCAGTTATGTTTTGGGAAGGGGGACGGAGAAGGCTAGCCAATCCAGATGTTGGTTACTGGTTCAAGCGTTCAAGGCTTTGAGGAACGGAGAAAACGTTCTGAGCTAAGGCGTGAGTACGAGCTGCCACGGCAGCGAAGTTGGTGATGTCATGCTTCCAAGAAAATCCCTATACCCGTTAAGGCATAACTGCCAGTACCCGAAACCGACACAGGTGGGGTGGTAGAGAATACCGAGGGGCGCGAGATAACTCTCTCTAAGGAACTCGGCAAAATGGTCCCGTAACTTCGGGAGAAGGGATGCCAGCGCAAGCTGGTCGCAGTGAAGAGGCCCAGGCGACTGTTTACCAAAAACACAGGTCTCCGCTAAGTCGCAAGACGATGTATGGGGGCTGACACCTGCCCAGTGCCGGAAGGTTAAGGAAGCCGGTTAGCGTAAGCGAAGCTAGTGACTGAAGCCCCGGTGAACGGCGGCCGTAACTATAACGGTCCTAAGGTAGCGAAATTCCTTGTCGGGTAAGTTCCGACCCGCACGAAAGGTGTAACGATCTGGGCGCTGTCTCGGAGAGAGGCTCGGCGAAATAGAATTGTCTGTGAAGATGCGGACTACATACACCCGGACAGAAAGACCCTATGAAGCTTTACTGCAGGTTGGTATTGTTCTCGGGCTCTGAATGCGCAGGATAGGTGGGAGACATTGATGTAGTGCTTTTGGGTGCTACTGAGTCAACGGTGAGATACCACTCTTTCAGAGCTAGAGATCTAACGTTTACCCGTTATCCGGGAAACGGACAGTATCTGCTGGGCAGTTTGACTGGGGCGGTCGCCTCCTAAAAGGTAACGGAGGCGCACAAAGGTTTCCTCAGGCTGGTTGGAAATCAGTCGTCGAGTGCAAAAGCAGAAGGAAGCTTGACTGTGAGACCTACAAGTCGAACAGGGACGAAAGTCGGTTTTAGTGATCCGACGGTTCTGAGTGGAAGGGCCGTCGCTCAACGGATAAAAGTTACTCTAGGGATAACAGGCTGATCTCCCCCAAGAGTTCACATCGACGGGGAGGTTTGGCACCTCGATGTCGGCTCATCGCAACCTGGGGCTGAAGTCGGTCCCAAGGGTTGGGCTGTTCGCCCATTAAAGCGGTACGCGAGCTGGGTTCAGAACGTCGTGAGACAGTTCGGTCCATATCCGGTGTATGCGCAGGAATATTGAGAGGATTTCTCCCTAGTACGAGAGGACCGGGAGGAACGCACCTCTGGTGTACCAGTTATCGTGCCAACGGTAAACGCTGGGTAGCCATGTGCGGAGTGGATAACCGCTGAAAGCATCTAAGTGGGAAGCCCACCTCAAGATGAGTATTCCCATGGTTTAAACCAGTAAGATCACGGGAAGAACACCCGTTGATAGGCTCTACGTGGAAGTCTGGTAACAGATGCAGCGGAGGAGTACTAATAGATCGAGGGCTTGACCTTCTTTTGCTTTTACTTAAATTATTGCTTTATTCGATCCAATTATTTTTTAATAAAATCTATGCAGTCTTCAGGGTTCATATAAAACACTATCCTGGTGTTCATGGCGATGTGGAACCACTCCGATCCATCTCGAACTCGGTTGTGAAACGCATCAGCGGCGACGATATTTGGGGGGTAGCCCCCTGAGAAAATAGCTCAATGCCAGGTAAAATTATTTAAAAAGGGTTCATATGGACCCTTTTTTGATGATTAATTATTTTTGGCAATTAGGACACCAGTGCGTGCTCCTTCCACATATCTTCTCTCGCAGTATTTTTTCCCCACACTTTTTGCATTTTTGACCTCCTCTTCTGTATACCCAAGCTTGGCCACCATAATTTCCATTAAGCCCCTCTAAATCTCTAAAATCGCTAAAGGTGGTACCTCCTTCACCAATACTAATTCTTAGTATTTTTGTAAGACTATTGCAAAGCTTATTTAGATCAGTTTTCTTTAAATTTTTACTTTTAATTTTAGGATTAATACCAGCATCAAATAATGATTCATCTGCATAAATATTTCCAACACCAGCAACAGTTTCTTGATCTAACAAAGCTGATTTAATGGAGCGCGTTTTTGTCTTCAAATATTCTTTTAAATAATGACTATTAAAATCAGCACTAAATGGCTCTGGGCCTAATCTTTTAATTCCAGATACTATTTCTGGTACTGATTTTGATGGTGGGACGTACCACATTTGTCCGAAATTTCTAATATCTATAAATCGAAGTTCGTTACCTCTTTTTTCAAAAAACCTTACTCTTGTATGCTTGCAAGGGAGTGTTTGTTCCTTTATTAATTTAAATTGACCTGTCATTCTTAGATGAACAACTAAAAAACCTTTACTATTTTTGTCTTTTGAATGTAGGGAGCCTATTAGATATTTACCCCTTCTACCCCAATGACCAAAATAACTATTTCTAATATTTTTTATGAAATTCTCAGACCCACCAATACTTGAAATTGATCTATCTTTTAATACTTCGATTCGTTTAATATAAAAATTATTTAGAAGTTTTTCAAGCCCCTTCCTAACTGTTTCAACTTCAGGTAATTCTGGCAAAAGTAATAATACTGCTAACTTGAGGCAGCTTCTAATTCTTTCACTGAAAATTGACTGGTATTGGCACCACCATCAACACCACTAAAAGCTTTGAAATCGCATTTTTCAAATTTGACAGTTACTGGGTATCTCATAGCTGGAGATTTATCGATGGAGACTATTTCTCCAATTTGATTGAACCAGTATGATTCTTGACGCAAGATGCGAACCTTGTCTTTTCTCGCAAAGCTCATCTGAGTTTCCACAATGATTTAGTGTCTTTATTATCTATCAGAACAGGAGATATTTGCATATGTGTCACAGACTGTCGCTGGTATTTTAAAAAAATAGATCGTTTTTAAAAGATTTTTCCTTTCAGGAAAAACAATTCATATTGATTTTGGGACGAATATTCAATTAGCTTTGAGTTGTATTAACCTTCAAAAATTTTATTTTTTGTGATATCACAGCCATCTTTAGACCCCTCTTCTCTTAGTTTTGATTTACCTGATCCCGATCAAGACGACTTAAGTAATATTGATTTTATTGAGAGATTAGAGAATGCATGGTCAATTTGCGAGCAGTTTGATTTGCAAACAGAAATTTGGCGAGGAAGGATTTTACGTGTTGTAAGAGATAGAGAAAAGAAAGGAGGGGATGGTAGAGGAACAGGGTTTTTGCAGTGGTTGAGAGAGATGGAAATCAGTAAAAGTAAAGCATATACTCTTATTCAATTAGCTGATTCTTCGGATAATCTTGTGGTTGATGGAATTCTTGAAGAAGCAAGTGTAAATAATTTTTCAAAAAGAGCTTTTATTGAAACTGCACACGCTGAACCAGAGATTCAACATATGATTTCTGAGGCTGCGAATGAAGGGAAAGACATAACTAGAAGACAAGTAAAGAGCTTAACTGATCAATTTATGGCCGCTACTAGCTCTCTTTTGCCTGATGAAATTAGAGAAAAAACGCAATCAAATTTGTTGCCAGCCAAGTTTGTTGCTCCATTGGTAAGAGAATTATCTAAGTTATCGCCTATTCAGCAAGAAGAGATCTGCGAGACTTTAAGAGCAAATCCTGAAATTGATTCAGTAAAAGATTTGACGAATACTGCTAAATGGATAGGCAAGTCTTTAGATGCTTCTCTAGCATTAAGAGCTTTTCAAAATAAGAATTTAAATTTAGATAAAGCTACTCAAGAAGCTCTCAGATTGGATTCTTTAGGAATACTTTCAGATGCTTTTGTACAAGCTAAAAATATAGAGAGTTCTATCCTAAAGTTTCATTCTGCTTGGAAAAGATTAGAAGGCTTGCAAGAGAGACTATGGGTAGAGTCTGGCAGTAGTACTCCTTATTTAAGAGAGATTTTAGAAACCCTTCAAACCCTTACTGGTTCAACAATAAGAGTATCTCTTGGTGAACTTTCAGGAGGTAAAAAATTGAGGTTGCAACTTGTTGAGGAGGATTCTGATCGATTAGAGCCCCCATCTCTTGGTTTGAATAAATAATTAAGATTTTTTATTCCTGATCACAAAAATCATGAATTAATTTGAACTCGAAATCATTTTTTGGAAAATACCAACTTGTCCAATCAGTATTTATTAATGTATTATTTAAGGCTCTTTTTTCGCAGCTTATAGCTAAATAAAAAGATTTATTTTTTTTTGTTTTTGCTTGAGTTATGTAATCTCCATCAATGTATCTCCATTCTGACCAATTTATCATTAATGTGCCATATTTTAGCCATTTTAAAGTATTGGTCTCTCTTATTTTTAATTTTGTATTAGGATATATCTTTGATTGAGGTTTTAATTTATTTAAAGAAATAATATCTCCTATGGCTATTTGGTGTATCTTTGCAATATCAGAAAGGACTTCATCACTAGAAGTATGATGATAAAAAACTTTTTTATTAGCTAATTTAATACTTTTTTGATCTGTTTTTGGTTTATAATTGATTCCCTTTGGTAGTAGAATTATCTGATTAGGCTTTAGAATCGATGTGCTATCTAGATTGTTAATATTAAGAATATCTTTTAAATTTATATTATGATCTTTGGCAATATTGTATAGAGTATCACCTTTAATAACTTTATACTTAATTATTTCGGCATCATCATTTGAGTCTATTTTAGGAATTATAATAACTTCTCCTTCAATCAACAAGTTTGCATCATTGAAATTATTTTTATACATTAGTTCTTTTAGGGAAACTCCATATTCCTTGGATAACTTATTGAGAGTATCGCCATTTTTTGCAATAATCTTTATTTCTGCTTTTGCTTGTAAGTTGAAAAATAAAAAGAATAAAAAAATATTTTTAATATGAAAAAGACGTAGAAGTGTTTTTCCCTTTTTGAGCATACTTTATTTAAATTAAGAATCTATCTTGCAGATATTAAATACATATTAACCTAATAACTTTTTAAGTAAAGATAAATCTAACTTATATGGAGGGTATCGAAAACTCAGATCAAGCCAGAAAGGTCGTTTTAAGATTGATTTGAAATGAGTAAAGTTATCAAAACCTGCTTTGCCGTGATATTGTCCCATTCCGCTTGATCCGATGCCTCCAAATGGAAGTTCCGGTATGCCTGCCTGTAAAACAACATCGTTGAAGCAAACTCCACCTGAAGATGTTAAAGAAAGCATTTTTTCTTGTTCTTTATCACTTCCTCCAAAAAGATAAAGGGCAAGCGGCTTAGGTAAAGATTTAAAATCCGAAATTACTTCGTCGAGATTTTGAATACATAAAATAGGCAATAAAGGTCCAAAAAGTTCTTCCTTCATTAAAGGATCATTTCGGTTCTCGATTTTAATAAGGGTGGGACTAATCTTTTTTTCTTTTTCATTACAATCACCTCCGTGTATGATCTGATTGTTTTTTTTAGCTTGTTTTAATAAATTATTAAGCCTATTAAACTGGTTTTGATTAATGATATTTCCAAGATGTTTAGAATTTAAAGGAATATCTCCGTAAAAATCATCAATTGACTTTTTGAAATTAGAAATTAAAGAATCAAATAGTTTATTTTCAACAAGTAAGTGATCTGGTGCAATGCATGTTTGACCAGCGTTGAGACTTTTCCCCCATATAATTCTTCTTGCCGTTACTTCCAAATTCGCACCTTCTATAACAATAGCTGGACTTTTACCCCCAAGCTCTAAAGTTATTGGGGTAAGATTTTTCGCGGCAGCTTCCATTACTTTTTTTCCAATATTTTCTCCGCCTGTGAAAAAGACATGATCAAATTTTAGTTTCATTAATTCCGAAGCTATAATCCCATCCCCTTCAATAACCTGTGTGACTTCTATTGGAAAATATTTTTCTATGAGGTTTTTAATAAGACTTGAGACATGCGGCGCATGCTCAGATGGCTTTAAAACAGCAGTATTTCCAGCTGCAAATGCTGCTACAAGTGGCTGAAGTGTAAGAGAAAAAGGGTAGTTCCATGGACCAATTATTAGGATGCAACCTAATGGATCTGGTTGAACAAATGCTTTTCCAGGTCTCAGAGATACTGGAACATTGATTGGCTTTGTCTTCATCCAGGTGGACAAATTCTTTTGAGCGAGTTTTATTTCTTGTTTTACGGCAATGATTTCGAAAAATGCTTCTGTAGGAGGCTTCCCTAAATCTTGTTTTAAAGCATCTAATATTTCTTGTTGATGATTTTCTATTAAACTGGATAAAGCATTAAGTTGCTTACGTCGCCATTTCTCTTGTCTGGTCTTGCCTGATAAGACTAAATCTTGTAAATGATTAAATAGGAGATTTTTTACTGGCAATTTTTTTCCCTGTTTTTCCTCTTCTAGCAAAATAAATCATACATTGAGGTTAAGACCATCTGAAAATACTTTTCTAGGTAATTTGACTCAGGTTTTTAACTTTTATATTGATCCAAAAGTAGTGCTTTTTCTTCTGATTTTTTAAAGATTACAAATGAAAAAACAATTAAAGATAGTAATCATTATTTAAACCATAAGTTTAGATGGGATTTTTGAGTATTATCTACGAGTTACTTTTCTTAGATATTGGCCATAAGATGGTAATCCCAACTAGTGATAGATTGATTAATCATTTAATTATTATTTTTGCATTTTCTTTGGCTTTTATAGGCGTTGCAGAAATTATGTACTGGTTATACAAAAAAGAATATCTAAGGGCAAAGGCTAAATATTTAAGGGAATTAATAGATCAAAAAAATGATGTAAGTGGTTTAAATGAGCCTTTTTATTCTTGCGTATATGAAAAGTGGAACTCTGGAGAAATGCCTTTATCAGAAGCTAATGCAACTTGTAGCTTAAAATTTCAACAGAATTAAATATATTTAAAGAAAATCTATAAATAATTCTATACTATAATTAATTTGCTCATTTAGGTTCTTATTAAAATTAATAGTCTATGTCTAATAAGTTAAGGAGGAGAAAAACATTAATATATTTTCTATTAGTCATTTTTTTACTCTTTGTAAGTATTGGTGTTTTTTCTTCTGATTTTGATGTAACTAGAGATTTCTTTTTTAATCTTGTAAGTAGTTTAAATTCATACAGATTTTTTAATCCAATACTAATATTTTTATTATTTTTACTAAGGTCTATTAGTATTATTATACCAGTTTTGCCTGGAACAATATTTTCAGTAGCGTCAGGATATCAGTTTGGATTTGTCCAGGGTCTAGTTATTATTTCCATAGCAGATTTCTTGTCATGTTCAATTTCATTTGTTTTGGCTAGAAAATTAGGAAGGAATTATATAAATAGCCTATTAGGTTCAAGACAAATGTACAGAGTTGAAAGTATTAGCAAAAACTATTTAGAGAATAATTATTTTCTCATGGTGGCTCTTTTGATGTCTGGGTTCTTTGATTTTGCTTGCTATGCAATTGGCCTAACAAAAATCACATGGAAAAGATTTATGCCTGCGTTAGTTTTTAGTATTATAATTTCTGATTCTCCCTTCGTTGCGAGTGGTTTTGCAGCAAGAAAAATTAATAATATGGGACTTAAGAATTTCCTACAAAAAATATTAAATGGTGAATTTGATATGATCTCTGGAAATTATCTTTTGCTATTCATAATTTCTTTTTTAATTATATTTGTTTTAGCCGTTATCAACTTTTTTTTAAATAAAAGATCAAAGTTTATTAGGTGATTTTCCTTTCCAAGAAAAAAGCCCTTTATAAAAGGGCTTTTAAAATTAGAGAGATTTCTTAGCTTTGATAAGACTTACCACGATAGGTGAGTTGTACGTGCTGCTTTTCTCCAACTGCTTTGTGCTGATTGTACTTAAGACCTCTATAGGTTAAAGACATTTTTCATCTCCGAAATATGCTCAAGTCCCCGTTCCTTGGCTTGAGTCAAACTGCGGCTCATACGTTGATGAGTTGAACGTTTTAAGTAGCAGTTGCTACAAAAAAAGTATAAACGCAATTTTTTATCCTTGGTGTTCACGTTGTTACAAAAAACCTTTGTCTTTGATAAAGGTTTTTTGTTTGATTACCTTTTTTACGGATTTTTATTCAAAATAATTTGAATACTGCTTATTCTTAGCTATTAGAAAGGTAGTTTTTCGCCGAAAATTCTTAATTAAGAAAACAACCTCTAGCTTTTTAAATCGCGAAGAATTTTTAATTTTTTCACCTGTGACAATTGACAAACTTTACTGTCAGCAATGTTTATCTCTACAGATGCTTATAAATTAAAATATGTGAGGAGTTGGGACACTCCAGCAGTGGAAACAAGGAAACACTTGCTTATAGTTCCTATAAAAAAGCCGTCTATTTATAGGCGGCTTTTTTTGGGCTTTTAAGAATAACTTGAGAAGTTACACAATCTTTTGCGTTTCATTAATATTTTAAATGGAAGTAATAAGGGATTAGTTGAAGAAGCATTCCTAGGGAAATCAAAAGAACAGAAAACCAAAGAAATAAAGATGACAAAGTATTTGATCCATTGGATCTGAAACTACGAGTTATTTGCATGATTAGATCTCCTTGGGTTTGAGGGGAAGGTATCCCACCAATGTGACTTTGAATACCTTCCATTTTTAAATTAGAACCAAGTTATGGGGACATGAAAATTTTTTATGCTTTGGTCTAATCGAACCACTAGAAAAAATTCAACAGCACAAATTACCAAATTATCCCTGAATTCACTTCGATTCCAAAAATTTTTTAATTCCCTATTATTTTTTAGATGTATAACTTTTGGCATAAAGTTAATTAACTAAGGATGTATCCTAAGTCTTATTAGATCTTTTTCTGATTTTCTAGATAATAGACTGAACAACAATTTTTACTTTCTTACTCCGTTTATTAGTTTATTTTTATAAGTATATCTGTAATGACTTGATTTCCTTGAGCTGATAAATTTAAATCAAGTTATTATTAATTAGTATTAGTATAAAAGTTGATGAGTAGTCTTAAGCTGAATCTAGGCTGTGGAGAAAAAAGATTTCCAGGGTTTATAAATGTTGATAAATTCGGGACTCCAGATGTTAAACATAATTTAGAGTCATTCCCCTGGCCATGGGAAAATAATTCAGTCTCAGAGATTAGATTAATTCATGTACTTGAACATCTAGGGAGAGAAACTGAAACATACTTTGGAATATTTAAAGAGATGTATCGAATCTGTAAGAATGGAACAAAAATATATATTGTTGTCCCACATTTTAGACATCAATTTTTTTATGATGACCCAACTCACGTTAGAGTTGTCACTCCTTTAGGTTTGCAGCTTTTTTCTAAAAGGTTAAACAAATTGTGGATAGAGAAAAAAGCCGCTAATAGTCCTCTTGGTTTATATCTTGATATAAATTTTGAACTGAGGCAAACAATTATCAAGCCGAGTGAAGACTGGTTTCGGCTTTACCCTGACAAAAATGTCGATTTAAAACTACTTCAACAAAAATCAGCTATATATAATAATCTAATCGAGCAATATGAGATGTTGCTTGAGGTCATTAAAGATTGAAATTTTATTTCACTTGGTTATGAGTAATTACAAAAACAAAATTAATAATATACATAAGCAACAAAAAGATTACGATCAAGAAAAAATTAAACCTCCCTCTCAAGTCTTACATAAAAAGAAAAAAGCCTTAGATCTTCTAAAAAAAGGCGATTTGAAAGAAGCAGAAAAAATTTACAGAGAACTTATAGCTTCTGGAGAAAAGAACCATGTTGTATACGGAAACCTTGCTGCAATAGTTGGAAAAAGAGGGAACAAAATTGAAATGATTAGTCTTCTTAAAAATGCACTTCGAATTGAACCAAACTTTCCTATAGCTCATAATAATTTAGGAACAGCTCTAAAAGAAAGAGGAGAGCTTAGTGCAGCGATAGTCTCTTATCAAAAAGCTATACAACTTCAACCAAACTATCCAGATGCATTTAGCAACCTAGGGAATGCTTTCAAAGAAAAAGGAGACTTGAGTGCAGCGATAGTCTCTTATCAAAAAGCTATAGAACTTAATCCAAACTGTGCAGATGCTTATAATAATTTAGGAACAGCTCTCCAAGATCAAGATAATCTAAGAATTGCCATAGCCTCTTATCAAAAGGCCATAGAACTTAATCCAAACTTTGCAGATGCTTACAATAATTTAGGAACAGCTCTTAAAGAACAAGGACATTTCAAGTCTGCTATTTCTTCCTATCAAAAAGCTTTATACCTAAATCCAAAATTTACTAATGCTTATTGGAATTTGTCATTAGTTCAACTATTGATAAAAGATTATAAAAATGGCTGGAAGAATTATGAATGGAGATTGAAAAGAAAAGAGATGGAAGTTATTCATGCAAAACTATTAATTCCAAAATGGAAAGGAGAATCATTAGAAATAGGGAGTAAATTATTAGTCATTAGTGAACAAGGGTTAGGCGATACTATTCAATACATGAGATATATACTGTATCTAAGAGAAAAAGGTATTGACGTTTGCTTATGTGCTCCAAAAAAATTGCATAATCTGATAAAAAATTCAAAAATTGATTCCAATCCTTTAACACCTGATCAGGCCAATAAGCATATAAAAGGCAAGTGGATCTCTTTGCTATCTTTACCACAATACCTAGGTGTAGATTCCAATAATGTAATTATTTCTAAACCCTATATATCAGCTAAAAATTCTCATCTTAACAAATGGAATCAAGTTGTTAAAGATGAAAAAAAACCAATTATTGGATTAAATTGGCAAGGAAATCCAAATATGGAAAAAACTTATATAGGACGATCTATACCATTAGAAATGTTTTCCAAACTCTTTGAAAAAAATGAATTTACGCTACTCTCTCTTCAAAAAGGTTTTGGATCTGATCAATTAGAAAGTTGCTCATTTCGACAAAAATTCGTAAAATGTCAAGAACAAATTGATTCCACTTGGGATTTTCTAGAAACTGCTGCGATCATAGACATTTGTGATTTAATTATTACATGTGACACCTCAGTAGCTCATTTGGCAGGGGGAATGGGAAAAAAGGTTTGGTTGTTACTTAGAGATATACCTTTTTGGACTTGGGGTATGCATGGGGAGAGAACATTATGGTATCCATCAATGAGATTATTTCGTCAAAAAAATCGATATAACTGGCTTGAAGTAATGGAACGAGTTTTAATACAATTAAATAAAGAATTTGTAAGAAAAAGATGAGTAAAAAAAATCAGAGTCTAATGCATCTTTTCATCCCAATCTCACTTGGAGAATTAATGGACAAAATTTCAATTTTAGAAATTAAAAAAGAAAATATGAAAGGTATAAAACTTGAGAATGTTAAAAAAGAATTGGATAATCTTAATTCAATCGTTAAAATTAACAATCTTGATATTGATAAAAACTTTCTTTCTAATCTTCGTGATGTAAATAAGAAGCTATGGGTAATAGAAGATAAAATCAGAGAAAAAGAGTCTCAAAATAAATTTGATAAGGAATTTATTGAATTAGCAAGGTCTGTATATAAAGAGAATGATAAAAGGGCCTCAATTAAAAAAGAAATTAACTTAAAATATAATTCTAATTTTATAGAAGAAAAATCATATATAGTTTATTAGATATAAATATTAATCTATTTGATTAAGTGATTAAATATTGTTATTAATTTATCTATGAAATGACTATTGTAAACAACAACTATGTTTTATAATAGTCATTTAAGTCTATGGAATCTTGTTTTATAAAGCCAAGAATAATTATTCTGAGTTTTAGATTAAAGCTTTATTATAGTATTTTAAAATAAAGATCATCACTCCTAGAATAAATCTAGATAGCCATGAGAATAATAGATGAAAATTCAAACCTTTTTTACTTTTTTAATAACTTAGATTAAAATGATTCTTAAATAGAATTAAATTTTTTATTTTTAATCATTAAGAATTTTTAGAGAAGGAAAAAATAAGATTTTATGCTAAATATAGCTAAAAATACTGCAAAGGCTATAATCTTAAATGAAGCCATTTATAAGATGAAAGAAGAAAACCAAGATACGAGTAATGGATTTTTAAAAATACAACACATTAATCCAGAGCCAATTGGAATCTATACCATTCCAATTGAAAGGCATTTAAGATATAAAGAAGCAATTTGGAAAGCTTGGAGAGAAGGAGATGAAGATATTCTTCAAGTTTCCACTCCAATTTCAAAGCATTTATGTAATGGTAGCGAACAAAATCTATTCAAGTCTTTCCCTGAGTGGATAGAATTGAAAAATGAATTAACAAAAATATTACTTGATTATATTAAGCATTTAGGACACCTTTGCGATGAAATAGTTATAAATTCTGCATGGCTAAATCATTCTCAAGAGAAGTCAAATTTACCATTTCATTCTCATAGTAATTCATTCATTTCGGCCAATTATTTTGTGAACTTTATTCCTGGTAAGCATAGCGAGCTTGCTTTTAGAAATGACAGAGCTATAGAAGTTACTCCATCAAATTTTCCAACATTTTCGATACCAGAAACCAAGAAAAAAAGTATGTATAATGCTAATTATATAGGTTTGAAAGTAAACGAGGGGGATATCTTGATTTGGAGAAGTCATCAACAACATGGATACTCAACTCCCAATAAAGCTAATGATAGGCTAACACTTAGTTTGAATGCGATGCCAAAAATACTTGATAATGGAAAGTATTCTTTCAGAATAAATTAAACTATAATCAAATTAATCTAACAATTAAAATATTCAAAAGTTTTTATGGATTAGAGAAATATTCATTATTAGGTATGAAATAGATATATATTATTTAGATAATTTATTAACTAATTTTATTATACTTTTTCACTTAGAGATTGATATCGTTTATCTTTTTGCTTGAAAAGAAGTTTTATTTGAAATATTAGGCTAAGTTATTTTTGTTTTAACGAGCTTTGTAAATATAAAGAGACCTTAAATTTATGTCTTCTCTGTGAGGCTGATTAATTTTTAATTGTGGAGAATTAATGTTTAATCTTTTTCTTTTCTGAGTTGGAATTTAGTTGAATAGATCACTTGTATTGTGAAATTGTCGACAAAGTATACGTTGACTATTGAATTAATTTCCAATGATTGATGGTTACTGCTCTGAGAGTAAAAACCTTTTTTCAAGATATAATCTTCTTTATAAGACCTTTACGAAAAATAGATGTGACTGAGAGGAAAACAGATCAAAAGCAAGAAGGGTCAGAGGTGAAGACGTTTCCAGTTACATTCGCTTTAGAGGAAATCAGAGAAAATATTTTTTTCAATGAGAATACAGCTAATAAATCTTCTAAAGAACAAATAACTGAACAAGCATTTCGACAAGGAGTTGCCGCACATAAAAAAGGCAGGCTTCAGGAAGCCGAGCGTCTCTATCGAATCGTCTTGCAATCTCAACCTCTGCACCCTGACGCTAATCATAATTTGGGCGTGTTAGCAGTCTCAGTGAATAAAACTATTGAAGCATTGCCACTTTTAAAAACCGCTCTCGCAGCTAATCCAAAAATAGAACAGTTTTGGATTAGCTATATTGATGCATTGATTAAAGGGGAAGCAGAATCAAGTGGCAAAGAAATTTATTGAAAAAGCAAAGGAGCACGGAGTGAATGATGAGAAGTTAAATGCTTTGCAAATACCGAAGGAACCACAGATTGAAGAATTAAAAAATTAGTGTCGTTTTTCATAAAAATAGACAATTTATTGAAGCAAAAAAATTGGCGTTATCTCGAAGATTTCCAGCATCGGTGGTCGGCTGCTGCCGCTTACTAAAGCAGTGGTATTTAATTCTGGCACAAAAATCTGTGGAAAAACTGGATGTCACCTGCAGCCGACTTGGGTACCACTTGGAGAACTTGCAGGTTGGAAGCTGAAGAAGTTTAGAAGGCATTGATCATCAACGCCACAGCCCCATACCGGGTCTTACTTTATTAATGTAAGCATGAGAAGTGAGCAAAGTCATGAGCAGGAGCAGCTCCCCAGTCAAGCATGCTGCTCATAACAATTGTGCTGTAGGCACTGGGCATCTGAAGAAGTGACTATCAAAGCATAAACAAAGCTATAAGCTTCACAAAAACTATGTTCAAGCTCAAAAGCAACTTGCTACAGCAACTTGAAGAATTGGAAGAATTGAAAATAGTCAGTTTCCTGCCACAGCCAGAAAGCTTTTGGCAACTGAATGGAATCTGGTCCAGAGGGGAGCAGCTGCTCCAGCCATTTACCCTATTTATTATTAGCAGAATAGTGCATTTTCATTGAACATTTTGCCATTGGATTCCACAAAAGGAGTTTGGGAAAGATGGCAGCACCAAATAGCTTGATGATTAAAAAAAAAAATAATGCTGAAAACATTTTTTTTTTTTTTTTTTTTTTTTTTTTTTTTTTTTTTTTTTTTTTTAAAAAAAAAAAAAAAAAAAAAAAAAAAAAAAAAAAATAAAATAATTTATTAATTCATTGAAATTTTAAAATTTCATTAAAAATAATCAAATTATTGAAAAAAAAAAAGAATGGAATATAAGTGACCATGTTACAGCAGCATGATGAGAAATTTTTTTTTTTTTTTTTTTTTTTTTTTTTTTTTTTTTTTTTTTTTTTTTTTTTTTTTTTTTTTTTTTTTTTTTTTTTTTTTTTTTTTTTTTTTTTTTACATAGAAATAAATTAAAATAAATTATTTTTTTTTTTTTTTTTTTTTTTTTTCCCCAGTGTTCATGCACACACACACACACACACACCAAAATCTCACAAAAAAAAAAAAAAAAAAAAAAAAAAAAAAAAAAAAAAAAAAAAAAAAAAAAAAAAAAAAAAAAAAAAAAAAAAAAAAAAAAAAAAAAAAAAAAAAAAAAAAAAAAAAAAAAAAAAAAAAAAAAAAAAAAAAAAAAAAAAAAAAAGAATGGAAATGTGTGACTCCAACAGAAGAGACATATCATTTTCGTGGTATAGTGAGTGTTTCATGGGATCGATATATCAGCAATCTTCGCTTGTTAGTTCATGAATATATGAAACGCTTAGCGAAAGGGAATGCTATTCAAAATACAATCACAATTCGAGTAATGGTTACTCAAAATACAGCTTCAAATGTCAGTATTATAAAGGATTCAAATGACGCTAGTATTATTCTGAAAGAGTGGAATGATTTTGTCGCTGAAAATGAGAAGGAGCTCGGAATGCCTCCTTTTGACCGTAAAAATCATAATGTTGATGATCTTGTGCGAGACAATAATTATTCGTCTACTTCCTACTCCTTGCAGAGGGGGATTAAACTAACTTTCTGGAGAGCATTTACATTCGCTAATACTCGGATAAGCGATGACTATGACTTAAAAGCAACAAGGGAAACATCATATTGTCCACATCCATTTACTGATGTTGGTGTTCTCTGGAATGGCGATGTAACTTTATGCTGTCTTGATCATGATGGGCAATTGAAAGTAGGTAATGTTCTTGACTCGTCGATCGAGGCTGTAATTAATAGCGAAGAAGCTCAAAAATTACGTGCTAGTATGCTTGGAGATCACCCTCTTCCGTCTATCTGTCAAACATGCCAGGAAAGGCCGTTCAAGCGAGAAAAAGCTTAAATTAATAAGAAAGAAAATTGGTAACTTTATAAGTTATCTGAGCTTAATACGGAAAACTTTCTATGCCTTACGGCAATTTATAAGACTTTAGTTTTTCTTTTTACTAATTTTATAAATCACATCCTGTTCAACAATGATGCTTCTATTAGTCGAGAGTGCCAGGTCAGTTTGCTTTCTAATAGACCGATAAGAACAACCTTCATTTCTTAAACGTAAAACTACTCTTTTTTTATTTTTACTCTTTAACTTTTTTCCCTATGGGGCTTTGTCTTTGCGAACTTTGTTGGGCATAACCCATGTATTTACATTCAGGGCTCTCTGGGAAAAGTGGTTTTCTGTAATAAACTTTTTTCTTATTTTCTTGTTCCAAACAGTATGTTATTTCTTGGCTGACTTTTTATTCTGTATCAAATGATTTTTACTGTTAGCATTAACTTTTTGGAACACTAAAAATAAGTATTTTTTCTGTTGATTTTTATCTCTTGAACTAATTATAAAAGTTATAGCAGAACAACTCCTCACACAATCCGTTCTGTAACCAGAGAAAGGCACCCAGGGACACCAGTGAGTCGGGGTGCCTTTCTTAATACCCTTAATAAGTGATCCCTAAGATTAGAAATACAAGACGAATATAATGGATTTGTTTAGTCTAAAAAAAATTTGCATTGAAAATAAATTATCGATATTTGGCAATTACCTGAAAATCAAATTAATGATCCTGCTCAGTAAAATTTATTACCTCATATCCAGTGATTCTTGAGTTGCATCTCCAAAATGGATTTCAAGTTCATTGCTAAAAATATCTGTTCCGTTGATGGGAACGATAAGTGGTAAATCTCTGTAATGAAGCAAATTACTCTCCATGTGTAATTCCTCGAATGAAAAATCCCCCTCATGCTTCCCGCCATTTGTCTTGAATTCTCCTGCTTCTGTTTTCGCCCAAACAATAAACCAATCAAGCTTTTCCAATTTTGTTAGTTTTGTCTCATTCCATTCGTGATAGTCATCACAATCAAACAACTCAATTACCGATAGCTCTATTCTTTTACCATTAACTTCTATTGCTCCTTCGTCTAAGTGGATTTCGTATTCCTCTGCACCGTCTTCTTCAAGAAGAACTTCACTATTTAAAGTTTTCTGTGCTAGTGCCACCATTTTCTCTTTTCTGTCATCCAGAATTTTGCTTATCACTATGGATTCGTCCCATAGATCTTCGTCAAGAACGTATCTAAGGGGGCCAAATCTTTCTGAAAGGGCTTTGTTAGCAGCATCTTTTGCAATCTTCGCTGCCTTTTCACTGTCTTCGTCAAGTTCTTGTTTAAGGCGTCTTATGTCACTTGCTAGAGCATCCATCTTTTTATAGAATTCGCCATAATATTTTCCTTCTCTTGTCTTTTCGGTGGAGTAAAAGACCTTTATGTATTGAATATCGCCGTTGTAAGTAACTTCAAATGACATTAGCCTGGATATCTTTAATTCAAATCATCACGCCTTTTGCTTTGTCTTGCCATACTTAATTCGTGGATGGTTTGACAAGGTTTAACATAAAGTTTTTCCAGGTTTAAAAGTTTTCAATATTCCTTGAGAGAATTATTAGTCTTGGCAATGTTTAATAGACGTTTTGAGCGTAATTATAGATAGTTTAAAAAATATTAAAAAAGCTCTTAACCAGACCATTAAGAGCTTTTTTTAGATTTTTTCAAAAGGTTTTGAAAAAATTGTTGATAGGGTTTAAATGGATTAAGTTCCACTTAGAAGATGCCGGGAATAATTTGCCCTGTTGTTGCGTATGCACCAAAGGCTGCAACAAAGCCAAGCATTGCTGCCCAACCGTTAAACTTTTCTGCTTCAGGAGACATGATAAATTTGCAAATATAAAACAAATATAAAGAAAAAACACTCTCTCTGTGGGTTTTACTCACTTTTTTGATTATGAGAGTTGATGAAAGCTATAACAAAAACTTATTCAAATTTCAGCCATAAATATTTAGCAGTTTAAAAATGAAATGGAAAGAAGCTCTTATTGTTTGGGAGTAATGGGGGGATGTTTGAAATGAGTACTTTTCAGTTGCCCCAACTTCTTTTAATAGTTGCCATTTTGGGACTTACGTCAGATCAGAAGAATCAAGCAAAATGGTCTAAAAACAACAAAAGTGGACCCATAATAGGACGTCCACTTTTAAAGATATGCGATCCTAGTGCCTTAGATCGCTTGCCCTGGTTAAGCTTCCGACGATGCCCTCGTCGGGACTTGAACCCGAGACCTCTCCCTTACCAAGGGAGTGCTCTACCGCTGAGCTACAAGGGCTTGTGGAAAGATGGGCCGGGTTGGATTTGAACCAACGTAGGCGTAGCCAGCGGATTTACAGTCCGCCCCCATTAACCACTCGGGCACCGACCCGATCCACTCAATGAGATTAACAGCCAAGGGTGCTACTTTTATAGAATTTGTTGGTCCTTTGAGGTTGGAGTCGATACCATCATTAAAGATGTTTAATTTAAGAGAAATATGAATCTTTTATTAATCAATGGGCCTAATTTGAATCTTGTGGGGAAAAGAGAGCCATCTATATATGGGATTCAAACTTTGGAGGACATTCAAGAAGAGTTACTTATTTTGGCAAGTGAGCTTGATGCAAACCTTAAATTCTTTCAGAGTAATTCAGAAGGTGAGATGATTAGTTGCATTCAAAATAATGCTGGTTTAGTTGATGGGATATTAATAAATGCAGGTGCCTATACTCATACTTCCATAGCAATTAGAGATGCATTACTGGGAGTTGATATTCCCTATGTGGAAGTACATTTAAGCAATATTTATTCGAGGGAAGAATTTCGCCACAAATCATTTCTTTCTGATAAGGCATTGGGTTTGGTTTGTGGCTTTGGACCAACTAGTTATCAACTTGCCTTAAAAGGAATAGTTTCTTTTTTAAACCGAGTCTGAGGAGCGTATGGATAATTCATATTATCAAGGTGTGGAGAATTTAAAGATTCACTGGCTAATAAATAAAACTAGTGAAAATTGGATAAATCTTGCTATTTCCAATCCAATGGAAATACTTTTGGATCATGCACATTGTGAGCGAAAAGCGGCTGGAGTAGCTCTTCAACTGATGTTTCGTTATGTGAGTGAGCCTGGTCTTTCTGAAGTTTTAAGCCCATTAGCACGAGAGGAGCTTGAGCATTTTGAGAGGGTCTTGTCCATTTTGAAATCCCGTGGAAAAAAATTACAAAAATTAGCATCACCTCCGTATGGGTCGATTTTGGCGAAAAATATTTCTAAAGATGAACCAACACGAATGTTGGATAGTTTTCTAGTTGCTGGACTTATTGAGGCAAGAAGTCACGAGAGAATGAAATTGTTGTCTATGTATTCCCCTGATGTTGAACTTCGTAATTTATACGACGACTTATTAAAAAGTGAGGCTAGGCATTTTGGGATTTATTGGAAGTTGGCAAATGAACGCTTTGATAGAAAAATTTTTACTTCAAGGCTGGGTGAATTAGCTAGGGTTGAATCGGAAGCTTTAGTTGAAATGCACCAAGAGCCAAGGATGCATAGTTGAGTTGTTGTTTTGAATAGGAAGATTTACCAAATTAAATGAAAGTTTTGACCATTACCGGTGTAGGTCCAGGAGACCCCTCTTTATTAACTTTGGCAGCAGTTGAAGCTATTAAAGAGTCTACTGTCGTTTCTTACCCTGTCTCAATTGTTGGAGGAGAGAGCCTTGCTGAGATGATTGCCTCAAAATGGATAACTAAAGATAAAAAAAAATTACCTTTATATTTCCCTATGGTTGATGATTACAGCACATTGAAAAGTGCATGGCGAGACGCTGGTAATAAATTAATGGAGATGGTTAAGAAAGGAGAAAGAGTCGTTTTCCTTGCTCAAGGAGACATCTCACTTTTTTCGACAGGTTCATATCTTTCAAAGGAATTAGAAAAATATAAGACAGAGTGCATCGTTAAGCTTATTCCAGGTGTTTCATCTTTTTCTGCCGCCGCCGCTGTGTGTAAATTGCCACTTGCTCTTCAAGAAGAGCAATTGCTTGTAGTACCAGTACCAGATTCGTCTGAGGTCCTAAAGGTTATTTTGTCTGAAGCATTAATAATGAACAGGGTAGTTGTGTTGCTCAAGCTTGGGAAAAAATGGAAATGGGTTAAACCTGTACTTAAAGAATTAGACCTATTAGAAAGTTCTATATTTGCAGAAAAGGTAGGCTTTTCTGATCAACAAATTTTTAGGGCATCTGACGTACTCCCTGCAAGTAGACCATATTTTTCTTTGCTGTTGATTCGACAAAGATGGCCATCTCAATTGCCATGAATTTCTTAGCTTAATTTAATGAGTTCCTCTTCAAGAAGTCTAATTGCTTCTTTTGGGGTGCTTGCTCTAACCAATTTATGTCTCAGCGAAGAGGCGCCCTGGAAACCTTTGCAAGTCCAATTCATATGTTTCCTCGCAATTAAAAGTCCATGATTACCTTTTTTTGATACAAGTAACTTGAGGTGTTCCAATGACAAACGAACTTTCATGTTTGCGTCTGGTGTCCTAAAAGTTTTTTGATGGTTAATCTCTTCATCGATTTGCCCTATAAGCCATGGCGCACCCATGCTTGCTCTACCAATCATGATCCCATCAGCATTTGTGATCTCGAGGCATTGAATTGCATCACGAGTATTTTTGATGTCACCATTTGCGATAACAGGGATATCTAATGATTTTTTGATTTTTGAAATAGCTTCCCAATTTGCAGTTCCTGAAAAGCCTTGCTTTCTTGTGCGTCCATGAACAGTTATTAACTGAGCCCCAGCATCCTGCAGACCTAAAGCAAAAGAGACTGGATCACTGGTATTTTCACACCAGCCTAATCTTATTTTTACTGTTAATGGAATTGAGATAGCTTTAGAAACCTTTTTGACGATTGTTTGAGCAAGTTCTGGTTCCTTTAATAAAGCACTTCCGCCGCCTTTTTTTGCAATTTTTTTTACTGGACATCCCATATTGATATCTATGAGGAATGCACCATGGGATTCTGCTTTAATTGCAGCATCAATCATTGATTCTGGACGATAGTCAAAAAGTTGAACACCAATTGGTCCTTTCTCTTCTGAAAGCTCATTTACCTTCTCTTCTCCATGACCTAATTCAAGACTTTTAGCATTCACCATTTCAGTAAATAGCAAAGCTTTTGGAGCCCATCTACGTACAAAATTTCTGAATATTTGATCACTGACGCCTGCAAGTGGAGACTGGATAATTGGACACTCCAAAGATCTAGATGTCCCATTACCTGATAAAAAAATCGGAGGTAAAACTTTCATCCTCAAAGTGATCTTGGATTTTTATCAATCATTGCATGAAAACAAAGTATTATCTGCGTTGCTGGCTTCAGAAAATAAACAAACAATACCGAAGGAGGATTTTAAGGCTATTGGTACTTGTAGAAAGGCAATCAATATTAGAAGGATTGTTATTATCGAAGGTTTTTTTGTATTTAATACATCCTTCTTTTTTGAGGTGAATCTTTTAATCGGAGTTTGATTTTTAAATCTCATGTTAGATTTGAGTCTTTGTTCATAGTTGTAGTATGAAGAATTAATCTCAATTTTGACCTATAAAGGGTTAATGATCTTATGAAAGGTAGAGAAATTTGGCCATACCAATAGTTGCAATAATAGGGCGACCAAATGTTGGCAAATCTACATTGGTAAATCGCTTATGTCAAAGTAGACAAGCCATCGTTCATGATGAACCAGGGGTAACAAGAGATAGGTCTTATCAAGATGGATTTTGGAGGGATAGAGATTTTAAAGTTGTAGATACTGGTGGGTTGGTTTTTGAAGACGATAGTGAGTTTCTTCCTGATATAAGAGAGCAAGCAAATCTTGCTCTTGAAGAAGCTGTAGTTGCGCTAGTAATTGTTGATGGCCAGGAAGGTATCACGACAGCTGATGAATCGATCGCTGAATTTTTAAGGTCTCATTCATGTAAAACACTAGTAGTAGTTAATAAATGTGAATCTCCCGAGCAAGGCTTGGCAATGGCAGCTGAATTTTGGAAACTTGGTCTGGGAGAGCCTTATCCAATATCTGCAATACATGGCGTTGGAACAGGTGATTTGCTTGATCATGTAATTACTTTCTTTCCTTCTAAAGATTTAGATGAAGTTACTGATTCACCTATTCAATTGGCAATTATTGGGAGACCAAACGTAGGGAAGTCAAGTCTTCTTAATGCTATTTGTGGAGAGACAAGGGCAATTGTTAGCTCTATTAGAGGTACTACGCGAGATACTATTGATACTCGAATCACTCATGAGGGTAAACAGTGGAAATTAGTCGATACCGCGGGAATACGTAGACGTAGAAGTGTCAATTATGGTCCAGAATTCTTTGGTATCAATCGTAGCTTTAAAGCAATAGAAAGAAGTGACGTCTGTGTTCTTGTTATAGACGCTTTGGATGGAGTAACAGAGCAAGATCAAAGGCTTGCAGGTAGAATTGAACAGGAAGGCAGAGCATGTTTGATTGTTGTTAATAAATGGGATGCTATCGAAAAAGATAGTCATACTATGTCGGCAATGGAAAAAGATATTCGTTCAAAACTATATTTTCTTGATTGGGCGGCAATGATTTTTACCTCAGCACTTACCGGACAAAGAGTAGAGGGTATTTTTGCGTTAGCCATATTGGCAGTTGAACAAAATCGAAAAAGGGTAAGTACGTCAGTTGTTAATGAAGTACTTACTGAGGCTTTGAAATGGAGAAGTCCTCCTACTACTAGAGGTGGCAAGCAGGGACGACTATATTACGGTACTCAAGTTGCAATTAATCCACCAAGTTTCACCCTTTTTGTGAATGAACCCAAATTATTTGGAGCCACTTATCGAAGATATATAGAAAGACAAATAAGAGAGGGGCTAGGCTTTGAAGGGACACCGATTAAATTATTTTGGAGAGGTAAGCAGCAACGTGATGTCGAAAAAGATTTGGCACGCCAACAAAAAGGGACCTGAAACCTGTAATTAATTATGGACTGGTTAAAAAAAATTCCTATTGGTCAATATGTCTCTGGAAAATCTAGCTGGCTTCGTGTCATTGATCCTCGAATCAAACTCTCTTGGATACTTTTGTTTTTGTTAACTCCAATTTTAGCTAACTCTATTTGGAGAGTTTCAACAGCCTTTGCTCTTTTGTTGATTACATTCTTTAGCTTTTTACCGTCTCGTATTTGGTGGCGATCACTATTATTCTTAATAGCATTTTCCTTGATTATAGGCCTCTTATCGATTGTTTTACCTGCAAGTGAAGCAGCAAGTGAATTGACTATAAGAGCGCCTGATGAAATACCAGGAGCAATTGTTATGTCTCGATCATGGGAGATTTTTAGGGTGGGACCATTTAATTTCGGTAGCATTTCACTAGGACCGTTAGTTATAGATCGTCGATCTGCAGAATTAGGTGTTAAAACTTCGACTCTAATTTTTACAGTTATTCATAGTGTGAATTTGATGTTACTGACCACTCCTCCTGAAGACCTTGTATGGGCAATAAGGTGGTTTTTTTCTCCTTTAATTTTTATCGGATTACCTTTAGAAAAATTGTCATTTCAACTCCTTTTGGCATTACGATTTTTACCTCTAGTTCAAGAAGAACTTCAAAATCTCTTTCGATCAATAGCTTTGAGAGCAATTAATTTTAGAAAATTGGGACTTAAAAATACATTAGTTTTTTTTGTATCTATCGGGGAAAGACTTTTGTCAAATATCTTGCTTAGAGCGGAACAAGGAGCTAATTCTCTCATGTTAAGAGAGGGGCTTTGGTTATCTTCCGAGCAACTTAGGCCTTGCATTGTTATTGATCCTAGATATTTATGGATTAATTTATCCTCAATTCTTTTGCTTTTGATAGCTATTAGCTTACGTTGTATGTATGGTACATCTTAATTAAATAAAATTTAAGATTTGAACGCTGAACGCTACCTAAATCATCCAACTTTTGGCATGCTATATCTAGTGTCACCAGCAACTAATGGTAGAGATGTATATGCAACTTTATATGCACAGAAAATATTTTTTTTAGTTACTTTGCAACCAAGAGGAGCGACTTTTGAAGTTATTCCTTATATGGATGCTAGACACTATTCGGAAATGCATTTGTCTAAATCGAGAAGAGAGAAATCTCCAGATATTGAAGTTTGGAGAGAATTATTTAATCAAACTTTTATTTGAGTTTACTTTGATTTGCGCCCATGAGTTTAAGAAACTAAGAGATTCCTTACCCATGGGGGTGAGTTTACTTGCTGTCAGCAAGGGGCATCATCGAGATTCTATAAGGCAACTTTCTTGCTATGGTCAGTTGGATTTTGGAGAAAGTCGATTACAAGAGGCTATCCCTAAGAAACATGACCTAATTGATTTAAATCAACTTCGATGGCATTTTGTTGGTACTTTGCAGAAAAATAAAGTTCGAAGGGTTATTAAAGAATTTGATTTTATTCATTCAGTTGATTCTTTACCTTTGCTTGAGAGAATTTCTAGAATTTCAGAAGAAGAAAAAAAAACACCGAATATATTTTTACAAGTAAAATTTAGAACTGATCCCAACAAAGGTGGATTTTCAAAGCAAGAACTTTTAGAAAGCTGGTCCAAGATTATTTCTTTTAAGAATATTCATTTAATTGGCCTTATGACAATTCCACCAATAGCTCTAAATTCGTATCAAAGACAAGAGTTATTTACTGAATGTAGAAATCTTGCAAATTATTTGGGGATAAAGGATTGCTCAATGGGAATGAGTAATGATTGGCAAGAGGCAATAGCAGGAGGGGCTACATGGATACGTTTAGGTTCTCTTTTGTTTGGTAAACGTCGAATCTAGGTAAATAATGGAAGATATGAAAAAACTAATAAAAAAGCTTGCCCCTTATCTTAAGTAGCGTTATCTAAGTATATGGTTCATTCTTCAATATTGTTGAAGATGTATCGCTTGTTGGCTTATCCAACTTTTTAACAAATCATCCCGAGAGGATTATCTGGTGTCGCTTATTTCCCGTCTTCGTGCTGTCGTCGCTGGCGATGACTTTTTAGATAGTGATTTTGATGAGCTCGATTACGAAACAAGCGACGATTTTGAAAATTTCAATAGAGCCAACAAAGGAGGAAGTGGAGAGATGTCAACCATTTCTCAGCCCAACCCTTTTGATGGCCGTAATGGTTATGGTTCATCAAATGTCATTGGTATGCCTGGTATCGCAACTAACGATTCTGAAGTTAGCTTGATGGAACCACGTAGTTTTGATGAAATGCCAAGAGTGATTCAGGCTTTACGTGAGCGTAAAACAGTTATTTTAAATCTAACAATGATGGAGCCCGATCAGGCTCAGAGAGCTGTTGATTTCGTTGCAGGTGGGACATTCGCTATCGATGGACATCAAGAAAGAGTTGGAGAAAGTATTTTCCTTTTTGCACCTTCTTGCGTAACTGTAACTAATTCTTTTCAAGAGGAAGCATCCCCTTCAAGTATGACTAATAAAGGAACAGATTTGATTGCTAAGGAGTCTTCTCCTGCTCCAGAGCCTGCTTGGGGGGAGACAGTGGCCACCGCTCTTTGAAAGATTAAATAGATTGGAAAATTCCATTGGTATAATTGGTTTTGGCCGTATGGCTAAAGCTATTATTTCCCCTCTTTTGGAAAGAGGGGAATACAAGCCTGAGAATGTTATTGGAATTGTTGGGAGTGCCTCAAGTATTCCATCTTCAAATAGTGGTCTTCCTCAAGGAGTAAAAGTTTTATCTAGTGAGGATAGTTTGTCTGTAGATGTATGGAATGTTCCAATAAAGTTATTGGCTGTAAAACCTCAACAATTCAACAAAATAAAGGAATCCGTCTCAACATTTCAATGCAATGAGCAGTTCCCTAAACCTTTATTAATTTCAATTTTAGCTGGAATAACATTGAATAGTCTTACTCGTGCTTTCCCTGGACACACATGTGTAAGAGCTGTTCCGAATACTCCTTCACTGGTCGGAGAGGGACTTACTGGTCTCGCATGGGGAAATGACATAACTTTGGAGCAAAAGAATGCAGTGAAAAAGATTTTTGAACCGATCAGTGAAATATTTGAGTTAGAGGAGAAACAGCTTGATTCCTTCTTAGCTCTAACTTCTTCAGGACCTGCATATATAGCGCTAGTGCTTGAAGCAATGGCTGATGGAGCTGTTGCGGCTGGATTAACACGCTATTTGTCCAATCAATTAGCACACAAAACACTTTCTGGAACTGCATCTCTATTGAGAAAAAAAGGTTTACATCCTGCTGAACTTAAAGATATGGTTGCTTCTCCAGGAGGGACTACAATCAGCGCTCTTCGACACCTTGAACTTGCGGGCTTGAGATCCGCTTTAATTGAAGCAGTTGTCGTGGCATCTCAGAAGAGTCGTCAATTGGCTGAAGAGATTTCGAATGATATGAACTAAGTAAGTTTGAATATAGATTTTCAAGTGAGTCAATATTCTGTTGAAGTGTATATTTTTCCTCCACTCTTAAACGTGCACGTCTACCTAATTCGTTAGTGAGTACTGGTTGGTCGCGTAAAACAGGTAAAAGAGTCCTTAACTGAGAAGTGACTCCTTCAGTATTTAGTATGATTCCTGCACCATTTTCAAGGACTTCTCCATCGGCTCCTGCATCAGTTGCCACGCATGCTGTACCAGTTGCCATGGCTTCGAGTAAGGCGATTGATAATCCTTCTACAAGGCTTGGAAGTAAGAAAACCTCAGCGAGTTGAAGAAGTGCGACTCTTTTGTTTTGATCGGCTTCATATCCCCACCAGATGACATTATCTTCTTTATTAAATATTGCATTATTTTCAAGAGTAGGCCTTAGCGGTCCATCTCCTACAATTAC
Organism: Prochlorococcus sp. G4PB17; assembly: GCF_059772445.1. NCBI lineage: Bacteria > Bacillati > Cyanobacteriota > Cyanophyceae > Synechococcales > Prochlorococcaceae > Prochlorococcus > Prochlorococcus sp. G4PB17. Next base: position 1,787,399 of record NZ_CM186288.1, read on the forward strand.
TAGTCGACATCCATTTGGTTGAACAAATCTCCATGCACGCAGTAAAGCTTCAACATTTTTTTCAGAAGCTATTCTGCCCATATAGATAAAGATTCTCTCAGAACCTAATTTTTTCCTGATTTCTAATTGAAGGTTATTTAGTGTATTTTTCGGATTAATGGGACACCATTTTTTTATGTCAATTCCGTTGGGTATTACATCAAGTCGGCTTTCTTTTACACCTAGTTTTGCAAGTACTTCTGCTTGCATATCCGAGAAAACAATAACTTTGTCATACTTAGCTAATGATGGTGCATAAAGTTGGTAGGTAAGTTGCTGTGTATTGGCGGTAAGATTTCTCAGCTTTGAATCGAAAGCTGGATGAAAAGTTGCGATTAAAGGTAAATTAAGTTGATGACAAAGTTCAGGAAGACGAAAATCTAATGGAGAGAGAGTCAGACTTGCATGGACTAAATCAGGTTTAAGCCTTGAAAGAGATTCTCGAAGCTCTCTTTGAGCATTCAAAGAAGGTATTGTGTAAACCTGAGATTTAATTAAATAAGGAAGACTTACATCAGGATCATTTGCAAGTAGAGAGGTCTTATTATTTCCCTCTCTAAGTGGATTATCAAAATGAATAAAACTTGTTTGATATCCTCTCTCTCTAAGCTCTTCAGTCGTGCTTAGCCCGTAACAGACGTTTCCGCAGAAAGGTGTTTTTTTGCCTAGCCAGGCTATATGGGTCAAACTCTAAAAGAACCGGTATTTTAAATTAGCAGCTATCCCATATTTCTTCTCAAACTATTGTTAAAGGTTAAATAATTTATAAATATGGTGTATAAAATAATAATTTAGTTCAAATATATTGGTCTATTTAGTATTTAGATCATTGCTAATTAATACTTCTCTCATCATTTGGAGAGATGCGATTTTTTTTTGTAAATGAGTATCGATCCATACTTCAACTATTTTTAATAATTTCAACCAAACATGTTTAGGACCTAATAAGTCTCCATTGCTATGAAAAGGTATTTTTTCTAGTAAAAGTCTTTGAAGTAAAGCAAGCTCAGATGGATTTAGCTCAATATTTGCATTGGCTATTTCTCCAATAGCAAAACCTTCTTCGGGAAGAAAACTACACTTCCAGTTCCATTGTCCAATAGGTGGTAAAAGTTTGGTGCCAGAGTGACAACAATTTTGAAGGGGTAAGCAATACCCTCCTAGTGCCAATAAATGCATACATGATTGGACACTTATTGCTAAAGCTTGTAATGAATCAAATTCTGCTTTATGTAAGTCGTCGAGTCTATTTAAATGAATTAAAACCATTTTAAGCAAATCTTTTTGCGGATCTTCATTCCCAACCATAATCATTAATAATTCTGAAATTGCTTGAGCAGCTGAAAGCGTTTCTAAATGCTTACCAAGATTCCCATAACTCTTAATAATCTTTATTTGTGTAACTTTCTTAAGACCTCTTTTCCCAACTATATGTAAGTCTAAAAAATTAAAAGGAGATGTTGCTCCCAGTCTACTTTTGGGTTTCCTAGCTCCTGGTATTGCAAGACGTGAGATCCCATTCTCTTCAGTTAGTATGGTTAAAAGCCTGTCATTTTCGCCTAGAGGTCCAACTTTTAAAGATAGTCCTTTCACTCTTTGAGTTAAACTCATTTATCTTGATTCTTTTGCTCTTGGTTAATTTCAAATCCAAAGGTTGTACCTATATAAGTTGACCCTGCATCAATGATATCCATTGCTTTATCAAAAGTCTTAATACCTCCAACTGCCTTAATAGAACAGCGATTATTAACAATTTTAGCAACCTTCTGAATTTGATTTTTATCTATAACAGTGCCAAAACCATTCCCGACTTGAATACCATTTGCGCCTGCATCAATTGAAGCATTTATTGCTGAGGAAAGTTTTGATGAAGTTAAAAGTGTATTTGAATCAATTATGACTCTTATAGGAATAGAAAGTTCACTTAATTGATTTATTTCCTCCGCAAAAAGTTCAATATTCCCCTCTTGTAATGCAAAATAATTTGGAACAATATCTAATTCTTCTGCTCCTTTCTCAATTGCATATTCTGCTTCTTTGAGTTTGTTATAAGTTGGGATAAATCCAAAAGGAAATGCAATTACTGTTATTAATTTTGTAGTACTTTTTCTTCCTAACCTTTCACGGACAATTGATATGTGAGAAAGACAGGTGCATAAACCTGCAAAGCCAATTTGCTTTGATCCATCACAAATCTGAACAATCAGATCTCTTTCTAAATGAGGATTTAAGACTGCTTGATGAATTAAATGAGAAATATTGGTATTTGCTTCTCCTAAACTATTTTTTACCATTTGAGTTTTAGCTAATTTTTTTCTTGGATGACACCATATCCTCCATGATTTCTCTTGTATATGACTCGTAATCCTGATCCCTCTTCCTCTCTAAACAAATAAAAGTCATGATCAATAAGATCTAATTGGGCTCTTGCTGTTTCAATACTCATTGGGAGCATTTCAAAATATTTGCGTCTAACCCCTGGACTAGGGAGATGAGGTGCTTTCCCCTCAATGAGTGAATTATCTGAAGAAGAATAATTTTGAGTGTCTTCATTTTGGATAGATTTTGTTGACTGATTATTATGAGCATGATGAGTGTTATGCCGCTCTTTATACTTGCGTAATTGACGTGCAAGTTTATTTGCTACTAAGTCGATGCTTGCATAAAGATTTTCACTTCTTTCTTGCGCTCTTATTACTGTTCCATTTGCGAAAACAGTCACCTCTGCTGTTTGTTGGGGTACCCGCGGATTTCGAGCAACTGAGAGGTGGACATCAGCTTCTTGCACCATTTCTTGGAAATTGTGAGTTGCTTTATCAATTTTTGTTTTGGTGTAATCACGAAGCGATGGAGTTAATTCAAGATTGCGTCCATGAATAAGAAGCTTCATTTTGTTTCGCCTGAATCAGGGCCTTATAGCAACTTAGATCTAACCCCTCAACTTGCACAATCTTCTTCCGCTTTTCTTTTTGAACCTAAAAATATTGTGCCATTTGAGACTGCCTTATGTTGGCAGAAGAAATTTCAGAAAAGCCTTATTGAAGAACCGTTCTCACCGCAAGCAGTATGGTTTCTTGAGCACTTTTCTTGTTTCACAATAGGTAGAGGAAGTGACAAAAAAAATTTGTTATTTGAAGAAAATAAATCTCCTTTACCCATTTTTAGTATTGAAAGAGGAGGTGAAGTCACGCATCATATGCCTGGACAGGTCGTGGGATATCTAGTTTTAAATTTAAGTCTTCACAAAAAAGATTTATCTTGGTATCTGAGAGAATTGGAACAAGTGGTGATCGATGTCCTTGACTTGTTGGGAATAGAGGGAAAGAGGGTGGATGGCTTAACAGGAGTTTGGTGTGAAGATAAAAAGGTTGGCTCAATAGGAATTGGTTGCAAGAGATGGGTAACTCAACATGGATTCTCACTAAATGTAGATTGTGATCTTATTGGTTTTGAGAAGATAATTCCTTGTGGACTGGATAAAGTGAAATTAGGTAAATTGAGTGATTGGATACCTGGCATCAAAGTCTGTGACGTTAAGCCTCTTTTAAGGGAATCTGTAAAAAGACGTTTTAAATTGAACTGGGAAAACATATAAATTGACCTTTAAGTATTACTAATGGAATAAAAAATTAATTTTTTGGATATGACAAAAACCAATTCACAAAACAACATATTTGCTTCTAGAGAAGCTTTGGCTTTTTGGATGCCTAATAGAAAAGAGGAAAAAGCAATTAATAGAAGATCTCATCTTGAGAAAATCGCTCAAGTTGATGAAATTTGGGAACTTTTAAAAGTTCAGTTGGGCGATGTATTAGCGGTTGATTCACCGCATACTTTCCACTCAGAAAGCTTTACATATAAGGAACTCGCAGAAAATATTACTAAGGCGGCATTTGCCTTTTCCCAGGTCGGGATAGAAGCTGATGATGTGGTTGCTCTCTTTGCAGAAAATAGTCCTAGATGGCTAATTGCTGATCAAGGCCTTATGCGGATAGGTGCAACAGACTCTGTTAGAGGTTCTACTGCTCCACCAAGTGAGCTTAGATATATTCTTGAGGATTCAAATGCGGTTGGATTGATTGTTCAAAACTCCGACGTCTGGCAACGACTTTCGCTTAATGATGATCAAAAGAATAATTTGAAATTTGTTCTTCAACTTGAGGGTAAAGCTAGTGAAGGCGTTTTTGAATGGGAGAGTTTTTTAAAGAAAGAATTTAACATTGAAAATGTAAATAAATGGGAGAAAAAAATTAAGAGAAAACCGACTAGAACAGCAACAATTTTATATACTTCTGGAACGACAGGTAAACCTAAAGGCGTTCCATTATCACACTCTAATTTATTACATCAAATTAGGTCGCTTGCTTGCGTAGCCAACCCTAATCCGGGAGCCCCGGTATTAAGTGTTTTACCAATTTGGCATTCTTATGAACGTAGTGCTGAATATTATTTCTTTTCTTGTGGTTGTACTCAAACTTATACATCGATTAGGCATCTTAAGGAAGATTTGCCTAGGGTAAAGCCAATAGTAATGGCAACAGTTCCAAGACTTTGGGAGTCAATAAAGCTAGGTTTTGAGGACGCTGTGGATAAAATGCCAAGGCTGAGAAAGACCTTGATAAAAAGTGCAATCTCGAACAGTAAGGCATATAAATTGGCACGAAGAAAGCTTTATTTTTTAACAATTGATAGAGTTTCTACTTTAGAACAAATTATCTCTTTTATAGAGATAATTTTACGGTTCCCAATTCATAGAATTGCTTCTATTTACTTATGGCCAAAAATCCTTACCAAGATTTGTGGAGGAAGATTGAGATTCCCAATTAGTGGTGGAGGTGCAATTGCTCCGCATATTGATTCTTTCTTTGAAGCCTTAGGTGTTGAATTATTAGTTGGTTATGGCTTGACGGAAACTAGTCCAGTTCTGACATGTAGAAGACCTTGGAGAAATATTCGTGGAGGCGCAGGTCAACCTTTACCAGAGACTGAGATAAAGATTGTAGATCCAGAAACATTCCGAATAAAAAAGTTCCGTCAAAAAGGCTTGGTGCTTGCTCGTGGTACTCAAATAATGTCTGGTTATTTAGGAAAACCATCTGAATCAAAGAAGGTTTTAGATGCTACTGGCTGGTTTAATACTGGAGATTTAGGGATGTTGCTTGATGATGGATCTTTAATACTGACTGGAAGAGCAAAAGATACGATTGTGCTAAGTAGTGGAGAAAATATTGAGCCTGGTCCTTTGGAGGAATGCTTGATAGCGAGCCCATTGATTGAACAGGCATTGTTATTGGGTCAAGATCAGAAACATCTAGCTGCTTTGATTGTTCCAAGAATTGATCAAGTAAAAGGATGGCTATCAGAAAGGGGTGTGAATTCACAAGTTGTTCTTGGACTATCACCTGAAAATAATGAATTAAGGCAAGCTCTAAGATTGGAAATGAATGAAATTCTTGCAAATCGTCTTGCATCTAGAAGAGAAGAGAGATTATTTGCAATTGCTTTAGTAGAGCCATTCACAATAGAAAATGGCTTGTTAACGCAAACTCTTAAGCAAAAACGTGAAAGAATTATTCAGCGTGATATAAAACTAGTAAATGAAATATATGGTTTGTAATTTGTTTGTTTGGCCAATTAAATTGACCAATACTATTTTTACTGAGAGCCTATGGATCGAATCATAATTTATTGATCAGGTGGACTCAATTTCTATAAAACGTTCAATAACGGTCAGAGCAGTCGTAACACCTTCATGGAAAGAGGAGGCTGAGCGAGAATTAAGTAATGCAATATCTGCAATAGATCAGCAACTTGGTGAGTTAGAAAAAGAAGGACAACAAATTGTTGATGGTATTAGGCGTCAGAGCTCTAATCCTCTTGACCCAAGAGTTCAAGAGCAAGTCGCTCAAGTTCAGAACCAAGTTGCTTCGAAGAGATCAGAATTTGAAGAACAAAAAAGAAATCTTTTATTACAGCAATCTCAAGTTCGTGAGTTTGAGATGGAACAAATCGTTGAGCAAGGACAAATTGATAGTTTTTGTGATTTAAAAGTTGGTGATAACTTAGTCAGTAAAATGGGAGTGAGTATTTTGGTAAGAGATGGCGTAGTAGAGGCAATTGATCAAGATTGAAATTTGGTCGAACTAGAATTTATCCCAGAAAAAATTTTTGATATTAAGACGAAATCCACATAAAAAAAACTATCGTTGTAAGGACACTCATGTGGAACTAACATTGGTATGTATTGATACTTGCAAAGCTTCTAGATAGAAAATTTTGAAGCCTTGCCACAAACTCTCCATAAAGGGAAAAGGAACAAATTATGGCCACTCATGACATTTTTATGCCTGCTTTAAGTTCAACAATGACTGAGGGCAAAATAGTTGAGTGGCTAAAAAAACCTGGAGATAAAGTTGAGAGAGGTGAGTCAGTTTTAGTTGTTGAGTCAGATAAAGCTGATATGGATGTTGAGTCTTTCCAAGATGGCTTTCTTGCATCTATCGTCATGCCTGCTGGAAGTTCTGCACCTGTTGGAGAGACAATAGGATTGATTGTTGAGACTGCAGATGAGATCGCAGCGGCTCAAGCTAATGCACCTTCTCCCTCCCCTCAATCAGCCAGTCAAGAAAAAGAGAGTGCATCGCCTCAAGTTCAAGAAAAACAAGCCTCTGTTGACTCTCCTAAAGCAACTGTAATTACAAAGGCATCTACTGCACCTCTTGTTTCAGAATCCTCTGCAAATCAGACTCAGTTCCTTAATGATGGTCGAACCATCGCCTCTCCTAGAGCTAAAAAACTTGCTTCTCAAATGGGAGTCGATTTGGCAACTGTTAGGGGCTCAGGACCTCATGGACGGATACAAGCCGAGGATGTTCAAAGTGCAAAAGGGCAACCCATAAGTGTTCCTTGGATTGCTGAAAGCAATGCTCCAGCGAAAATTGTTTCTGATGTGCCTCGTATAGAAAAGAAATCTGTTGACCCCGGCAAGCCACCTTCACCAGGAAAAAGTTTTGGATCAAGAGGGGAAACAATTGCATTCAATACTCTTCAACAAGCTGTCAATCGGAACATGGAGGAAAGTTTAAATACTCCTTGTTTCAGAGTCGGATATTCAATTCTTACTGATGAATTGGATGATCTTTATAAACAAGTTAAACCTAATGGAGTAACCATGACTGCTTTACTTGCTAAAGCAGTTGGCTTAACCCTCGCTAGACACCCCCAGGTGAATGCAGCTTTTAGTTCTGAAGGAATTGCCTATCCTTCACAAATAAATGTAGCCGTTGCAGTTGCTATGGAGGACGGAGGATTGATAACTCCAGTGCTGCAAAATGCTGACAAGACCAGTCTTGCTGATTTATCCCTACAATGGTCTGATCTTGTTAAGCGTGCGAGGAATAAGCAATTAGAACCTCAAGAATATAGCAGTGGTACGTTTACGCTCTCGAATCTGGGTATGTTTGGTGTGGATCGTTTTGATGCAATTCTGCCTCCAGGGACTGGAGCAATTTTAGCGGTAGGAGCTTCCTTGTCTAAAGTTGTTGCTTCTAAAGATGGTTCGATTTCAATCAAAAAACAGATGCAAGTAAATCTTACCGCTGATCACAGAGTGATCTATGGGGCTGATGGAGCTCTGTTCCTGAAGGATTTGGCATACTTAATCGAAAAGAACCCTTATAGCCTTTCGTCTTGAGGTTTAATTAGTCGAACCACAAGTGATTTTTTCTTACTTTAATCAGATTTGATGTGTTAGATAAAAACGATAATCTTTTAAGCTCATATAACTATGATTTACCAAATGACTTAATTGCTCAATCACCTACCAAGAATAGGCATGATGCGAAATTGATGATTGTTAAAGATGGCCTAGATGATTCTTTAAACCTTCTTCATGCAAAGGTATGGGACATAAAGGATATCTTGAAGACTGGTGATCTTTTAGTTGTTAATAATACACGAGTTGTTAAAGCAAGATTGAAAATTCGATTGTCAGGAGGAGGCCTAGGTGAATTATTGCTAATGGAACCGAGGGGTAATGGCCGATGGCTTTGTCTTGGTCGTCCTGCTAGACGTATGAGAGGAGGTGATCAATTATGGTTGGATACGTCACCAGATGATTCTTTAATCTTAAAAGTTATTGATAAGGATGAGAGAACAGGCGGAAGAATTATTCATTTTTCAAATGAGTTTACTAGTTGGACGGAAATGGAAAATTTACTTAATTTATGTGGAGAAATCCCATTGCCACCATATATAGATAAGGACAAATCTAGTGGTCATGAGGAAAGCTATCAAACTAGATTTGCTTCGAAACCAGGAGCTATAGCTGCTCCCACAGCGGGCTTACATCTAAGTGATGAACTTATAGAAATTTTAAAAATCAGAGGTATAAGAATTGCACAAATTACTTTGCATGTCGGGTTAGGAACTTTTAGACCATTAGAGAAAGAAGATCTATCTCATTTGCATTTACATAGTGAGTGGATAGAGGTTGCTGAAGAGACCATCAAAGCGATAACTAATTGTAAGGAGGATGGGGGGAAAGTCTTTGCGGTTGGCACTACAAGTGTTAGAGCCCTTGAGGCTGCTTACCTGTCAGGAAGAGGAACTTTGAAGCCGTATGAGGGCAAAGTAGACTTGGTAATTAAACCAGGATTTAAATTTTCCGTCATTGATGGATTGCTCACTAACTTCCACTTACCTAAAAGTTCCCTATTACTTTTAGTTAGCGCTCTAATTGGTCGAAAACGTTTGTTGAAACTTTATAAACATGCTATCTCTAACAAATATCGATTTTTCTCTTATGGAGACGCGATGTTGATAACACCGGAGTCAATTATATAAACTCAAAAGTCAAGCTAAAGATGGTTCTTTAATAACGCCTGTAGGAACATTCTCAAACATTACGGATGAGATATATCTTTCGGCAAGATCAGGTAGAACCACAACGATTGTCTTTCCTGAGAACTCTTCTTTTTCGGCCAGTCTTACGGCCACAGCTGCAGCGGCACCACATGATATGCCAACTAGTAGTCCTTCTTCTTGTGCTAAACGTAAGGCCATTGCAATAGACTCATCATTAGAGACTTGCTCAACTTGATCGACTACAGATAAGTCAAGATTCTTAGGAATAAACCCAGCTCCAATGCCTTGAATTTTGTGAGGTCCGGGTTTTACTTCTTCTCCGTTAAGAGTTTGTGTTATTACTGGGCTATGAGTGGGCTCTACGGCAACAGATAATAATGAATGATTTTTTTCTTGCTTTATGAAACGGGAAACACCTGTTATTGTCCCACCAGTCCCGACTCCAGAGACTAAAACATCAATTTGACCATCAGTATCATCCCAAATTTCAGGGCCTGTTGTTTTGAAATGTATTTCTGGATTAGCTGGATTATCGAATTGTCCTGGCATGAAGTATTTTTGAGGCTCGCTATCTGCTATTTCCTTCGCTTTCGCAATAGCGCCAGGCATTCCTTTTGCTGCTTCGGTAAGTATTAATTCAGCACCAAGAACGGCCATCATTCTCCGACGTTCAATTGACATGGACTCAGGCATTGTAAGAATTAACTTGTAACCTCGAGCAGCAGCTGTATAAGCAAGGGCTATTCCAGTATTTCCAGATGTTGGTTCAATAATGACTTTATCTTTATTCAGTAAACCTTTCTTCTCAGCATCCCAGATCATATTCGCTCCAATTCTACATTTGACGCTGTAGGCAGGGTTACGGCCTTCTATCTTTGCAAGTACTGTTGCTTTTGCATTTTTTGTAATCGAATTAAGCTTAACTAATGGTGTATGCCCAATAGCAAAACTATTGTCTTCATAGATTCTGGACATTTTTAAATGACTTAATTAATTAATACTCTAAATCTATATAAGAATTTAGGTAATTGGTTATTTAGATAATCTTTATTAGTGATTTTTTTATATTGCTGAATTAAATCTTGACCATAATTCATCTTCATTTTCTAGTCCTACTGACACTCTTAATAAGTGTTCCGAGACGCCGCAACTGTCAGCCCATTTCAATTCTTTAAAGTGAGCCAACTGAACATATGGACAAACCAATGTAAAATATGTACCTAAACTTGGCCCTTTGTTTACTCTTAATGAATCATAAACTCTTTTTGATTCTTCAATCCCCCCTTTAAGTTCAAATGATAATAGACATCCATAACCTCCTCCTTTCTTTAGTAGCGAATTAAAATTTTTACAATGTTGAGGATGTAAAACCTTTAAAATTTCTTTTTTTGTTTCTAATTTTTCTTTTAGCTTTAAGCAAGATGAATTTAACCTTTTTAAGCGATCCTTTACGTCTCTACTAGTTAACTCTAGCTCAATAGCATCTGAATCAGATAGTGTAGATAATGCAACTTTAGGAATTATCTCAGTTAATTCTTTTTTCCATTTAGAGTATGGGCTAATGACAGAACTGCCAGCAAGAATATCTCCTCTTCCAGCAAAACTTTTTGTAAGAGAACTAAAAATCACATCTGCGTAAGGAGTTAGGTGTACATTTATAGATGAACCGATTGTGTCGTCAACAATGACAGGGATATTTTTTTCTTTAGCTAATTTGGAAACTGATACGAGGTCAATACATTGCAATAAAGGGTTGCTTGGTATTTCTATGATTAACGCAGCTGGATTCTTTTTATCGATCTCCTCTTTTATATGACTTAATGTTGTTTGTACAATGAGATCACTCCCTTGGAAAATAACCTGAGGTAGTTTGAGTACATCAACATATGGGAAACCTATTTGAAGCGTCGAAGAAGTTCCTTTAATACAATATATTGCTGAAAGAATAGTCGTTAAGGAAGCCATGCCTGAACGATATAGTCGTATTAGACCATTGTCACAATTATAAATATTTGCTAAGCGTTTGATAAGTTCCTCTCTGGCGCAATGACCATGTGAAGTGAGTGGCTTTTTCTCTTTCCCAAGAGCTATTGCTGCTTCACGTGACGATAATCCAAGACCAGTGTGTTGCCAGAAGGCTTTTGCTAGAGAGGTATTTCTTTGGTCAACAATTAGACATGAAACGCCAAGAAAATCTTCTATTTTTGAAAAACAATCTGAATTCTTTCGAAAACAATATTCTTGGGCACTTAAAGCAGAAGCCCTGTTGGGGTAAGGCCAACAGCTTTTCTGCGATTCACCATGAAATTCAAGTGATTTCCGAGCTATCTGAGCAACAAAAGGATTAAATCCAAATCTAGGGTAAATTGCTTTTAATGAATTTATACAAGCCGGAATCTTCTCTTCGTATGCGATTACATCTTCCCATCTAGGCAAGGCAACAGATACAGCATGTGGACTACTCGGTAGAGGCTCTCCTAAATCTTTGGCACTCCAGCAAGGATCAGTAAGTAAATTTCTTTCAGTCAAGAGATAGTTCCCAAGGCTTGATTTAAATCAGCACTTAAGTCTTCAATGTCTTCACATCCAACGGAAAATCGAATAAGTGAATCAGTAATTCCAATTTTTAATTTTGTTTCTTTGGACACAGAAGCATGTGTCATTGTGGCTGGATGGCAAACAAGACTTTCAATTCCTCCTAGACTTTCAGCCATTTTGAAGTAATGAAGACTTTTGCAAAATGAATAGGTTTGAGCTTGAGTTGCGTTAACAGTGGCAGTAACAATTGCTCCTCCCATAGCCATTTGTCTTTTTGCTAATTTACATTGTGGATGATCATTTCTGAAAGGATATCGAACGTATTTTACTGCTGGATTAGCGGCTAATTGATCAGCTATTTTAGATGCATTGTTAACTTGTCTTTCTAGGCGAAGTGGAAGAGTTTTTATTCCTCGTGTAATAAGCCAGCAATCAAAGGGGGAAGGATTTAAGCCCAGAGCTTTCTGGGCGAAATTTAGTTTATCTCTCCAAATAGTACTTTCGGTACATACCGCACCTCCAAGTGCATCTGAGTGACCATTGATGTACTTGGTCGTGCTCGTTAAAGATAAGGTTGCTCCAAGTTTAAGAGGTCTTTGTAATAGAGGTGTCGCAAAAGTATTGTCTACAACAACGGGTATTTGCATTTTATTTGAGAAATGACAAATCCCCTCAATATCAATAATTTTAAGGAGTGGGTTAGTAGGACTTTCGATCCAAATCATCGAGGGTTTGTAATTTGCAATGACTTCTTGAAAATTGGGCTTGGTAAAGTCTATCCATTTAGTTTCTAATCCAAAACTATTAAAAACTTGTTCAAATAATCTCACCGTACATCCATAAAGGTTCTCCTCACAAAGGATTAAGTCTCCAGCCTTGAGAGTGGAGATTATTGCTGTAATTGCAGCGACTCCTGAACCAAATACACTTGCGAAATGACATTCTTCCAAATCAGACAAAACTGATTCAAGAATTCGAAAATTTGGATTTCCTGAACGAGTGTAGTCAAATCCACCCTCATTGCCATGAACGAACGTTGAGGTTGGGAAGATGGGAGGCATTATTGATCCGGTTTCTTCAGAAAAATTTTCTTTGTGATGAATCACTCTTGTGTTTACCCCAGTGCTGAACTCTTTGTCTCTTTTTATTGATTTCATATACTTTGATTTGTTTTTCTATAGGCTATAGAAAAACATGAAAAAGCCCCTAAAAAAAGGGGCTCTATAATTAAATTTAATGAGAAAGAAGCTATGTTGAGCGCTATACCTTTCTTGAATAATACATAAATTCAGCTATAGCAGTTAATTCAAAAGAAAATCAGGTTGGGCTTTAGTTTGAATGATTTTTCCACAGATCGTATAATACACGCGAAATTAATCTGATTGGCTATCCGTACAAAGTCATTATCACGATTATCTTGTTAAAGAGCGAGCATTAACCAAAGATAAGAAAACCAAATTAGTTTCGATGAATCTATTCGAAAATATCTTTCATAATCAAGTCTTGATGACTTTCTTGATTGCATCAATTTGGATCGTTCCAGGTTTTGTATTTACCAGAATGACAAATCAAAAATTCAAGCGAAGAGAACTAGCAAGACAAGCTAATAGAGTTTCAAAACTTTACCCTTCTTCTTAGTTTAAGAAAGGTCAAAAGTACCAGTACGACATCCTGTGAAAAAATTGCGAGCTTAATCATTGCTGAAAGATTCTCGGGACATTTAGCAAAAGTCTCTTAGGAGATTTGTACAACCAGAGTATTTATCGCATTAACTTTTAGAACAACCTAATAGGTAAAAATAACCCGAACTGGTTAGCCCTACATAGACTGACCTATGGGCAAAAAGGGTTTACTTTTATATTGTTTGAGACTTCACATAAGTAACTAGAAATTTATTAGCTATGCACGCAATGACTAAAATTACTGCTGCTAAGTTGTTGGTTCTTTTGAATCTTCCAGTAATCCTTTTATTTGCAGCAGCCTTCGAAATTGGTTCTTCAGTACTTGCATAATTATGACTTTATTTCAAAAAGGGTTTAGTGAAACAAAAGTTAAAAAGTATATTCCTATTTTTGTTGCTGGAAAGCTACTAATATTTATAGGCTTTCTCCTCTACATGATGCAGAGATAAGAAATGACAACACAAGAAAGAATTAGAGCTGCTAAATTACAAATTAAAGAATTACAAATTTTTATTTAACACTTGCAGAAAGAGAAGTTAAATCTAATATTAAGTTTTCTGATTACTGAAAATTTCTTGTTAAGGTGTTTAAAATTTAAGTTGCTTTTACCACTCAGAGTCTTCTAGAAGATTCTAATAACCTTTTTAATCAAATAACAGGTTTTATTCTATTACTTCTTCTAGAGTGATTCGATTAAAATAAATAATTCTTCATTTCGAAGAGGTGAGTTTTAATAAGCATTATTAACTGTATAAAGTGTGTAAAGAGATATAGCGATTCCTAAGAAATCTACAACTAGAATTGGAGAAAATGATGGAAAATAATAAGTAGGGATTGAAGTCATAATGTTATAACTAATAACAAATATGCTCTAATGCATCTACATTCTTTTTGATTGAGGCTTGTACGACAAATTTTTACGCTTATTACGACAAAGGCTAATGATTAAAAAACTCAGTAAGTGATAAGTCATTTCTTTTTAATAAAGCAAAAGTTGTACCCTTGTAACCTTTGCATATACGTAAGTCGGGAGATAATACAGTTGTATCTAGCCAACCTTTTTGAGTCTTTTTTATCTCTGAAAAGAAGCAAATCTTTTTCCCTAGTAACTTTGGACCTATTATTCCTGCTTTTTTAAAGTTAACGTTTATACGTTTCTGATCAATAATTTCTAAGCTAGCAAGAATGTTAGTAGCAAATAGCTTTTCTGCAAAACTTTTTGGTCTTAATAAATTTAATCCTCTACTTCTCTCAGGCTCAAGGATCTGTAAGTTATCTACTAGCGGTGAATAATTTAAAAAAGGTGAGTTAGAAGAACTCCATCTAAGTTCCCAAACACCTGTGAGTAAATCAATTTGCTTTATTATGTCTACAGAGGATTCTCTCTCACTAAGTTTTATGAGATCTAAGATCTGACTTGATTTTGTAGGGGTATGACTAAGAACTTCTATCAATTTTGATATTGCATTCATGATAAATATTTATTTAGAATCTATAGTTGTTCAATATTGATTTGGTTGACATAAAGAACGTGTGGCTGGTCTTTACTTCCCTCACTTGCTTGAATCCATTCTTTGTACTCTTCTTTGAGAGCTTTTTTGTCTAGCCCATCAAGTTCGGTTAGTCTCTTTACTGCATCATTCATTGTCACTTCAAGAGTTCTTTTTAAGCTAATAGTTGGAATTTTCATGTGAAATTACCAACTAGAGATTCAGCTAAAAAAGTACAAAGAACGAAAGCGAGAGTCATCGCTAATGGTTTTTGAAATAAGTCATTAGAAGAGTTCATTTGATTTTCTTAGTAGTGACCAATTGAACTGACGAAGCATGCTAAAGCTCCGCAATAGATAAAAAACAAACTCATTTCTAATGGTCTACGACTGAAAAATGAGAGGTAGTAAAAAGCTGATTTCATGAGGGTAGCTAGAAAAATTTAAAATAACTGTTTGATTTTTTCTTTGCTGCTAGTTATACGGCAAAGCTCAGTCATCTCTGGTTTGGGAATGTTGAAAGGAGTAAACAATTTCACTAAACCTTATGCAACCCCATTGTTTTAATGCATTTAAATGTCCTCTAGATGTGGAGAACCCCCTAATAAAAAGTAGTACTTGCACTACAACATTTGATCATCAAATCTGCCTATGTGTTTTTGTAGTTATGTTTTCTTCGTATCACGCTATTTTGTTTGCAATACTATTAATAAATAGCTCTGCCTTGATTTTTCAAATTTCTTCAGCGGAACCTAGTCAGTCAAATCAAATTTTACTAGTACTATTCAGATTCATTTTACTTTTCCGTGTTTATCTAGACACGTTTAGAACAAGAGAACTCAATTAATTTAAGCATTTTGCAATTCTGAACCTGGAAAATGCTAAACAGCTTTCATAAGCATAAAGTAAATTAAAGTTAAGGAATTCTATAATCATCTGATATTTCTAGTTAACCGAACGATTGAATCTCACGAACTTCATTTGATTCTCTGATCATGTATGTAAACGGCTCAAACTTATGAAGAAATTAATCCCATTATTACTCCTTTCCTCTTCTACTCTTTATTCCGCGATTGGTGTCTTGCCTGTTAGTGCTATGGGTTGCAATTTATCTACCAACAAAGACGAAGTGAATTGTGTTGAAGGTGATATTGATTGTGAAACGAAACTAATAGATAATCGAATCAATTAAAAAAAATGTCAAATCAAATCTCCGGTTTATACGAATCAATTTTAGAGGCCTCTAACCGTGGGGAACTTTGGGGGATTGAACCCTCTTCTCCAGAATCAACTCAATTAGAAATTGATTTTAACGCTAATAATGCTTAGCCAAATAGTTGTTGTTTTTGCTTCAGGTTTGTTTGCATTGGGAGGAATCTTGGTTCTAATTTCTGGTTTTGATGATGATGATAATGATGGAGATGGCATGGCTTTCCGAGAGTTTCAAAGCCTAGGGACTTAAGTACCCAATTGGATTTTCTAGAGTTTAATAATGTCGATAATGTTTTCTTGGTACCAATAAAATATCAAAAGTTCAACATTTATATAGTCGTAAAAGATTCAAAATATATCTTCTTATCAAGAAGCGAACGTGGATTCAAAATGGATCCTTTCAGCATATTTTGAAGTAATAATAGTAAGATACTAATCAAGTTAAAACAAATGGAAATAGTTTTCCAAGGTCGCTGCATTATTGGTAGTTGTTTCAGGTGGACTTTGTTTATTAGTTTTTTACAACTACTACGAAGTTAAAGAGATAATAAATTCATAAGGCCAACTAATACCCGAAAACCCTACCTTTGAGGAGCTATATTTTTGAGTTTTTGCTTTAGATTTATATTCCATTTGCGAAACATGATCAAATGACTCAACGAATCAATATTGCATTAAATTCAATTCCATCAGCATGTAGAGATTTTGCTGAATTTGCTTTCTTTTGTGGAGTTGGTTTTACGGCTGGGAGTTTGGGATTAATATGACTTCTATATTCTTTTTGATTTCTGCTGCTGGTTTTGTATATGTAATGGCTTGTTTGTGGAGAGACTTAAAAAGTAATCCAAGGTATTATTTTCTAAAAAACTGAGCATATTAGATCGAAAAGTTGACTCAACCCTTTTACTGAACTTTTTATTAGTTCTAAGTTTCAAAGTTTGTTGTAGATAGTTCGTTCTTATTTCTTGAATATGAGGTTGCTTTTCAGCTCGATTAACGGGCATTTTTCTTGAAACTTTTACTAGTTCGAAGGGATACCTATGTGTTTCTTTATTAGAATCCATAGTCGAAGTAAGGATTTATATAAATATTCTGACAATTTGGATCAGATTTTGTCTATTTAGAAAAAAAATGAGTATTAGCTCTGTTTGTTTGTCCTAGCTTATCGATTTGATATGTACGATTTATATCGTATATATCAACTATCTTTTCAGGCTTCATCTATAGCTTCAAAAACCTCTACGTAATGAATTTTTTATCTGTCTTATAACTGCTGCAATACTAGAGACCCATCTGCCGATGCGAGATGAAGAGGTAAGAGATTTAGTTAAGAGTTCTATTTGTTCTTGCCTTTCTTTGTGTTTAAGTTCCAGTTCGTTTTTTGCAATTTTAAGATTCTTGTGGTGAATAGAGCTATCCTTCTTTTCTTCCCAATTGTCTATATTTGACTTTAATTCTTCAATATCCATGGTCCTACACTGACTGATAAACATCTGTAGATCATCAGGTTCGGGACGCATGAAAAGTGATTGATTGACGTACGAAATCTAACGTACAATTAAAATATCAAAGATGGGTAAACCCACTCGTATTCCGGTTATTTGTACTTATAAGAGTTATTAATAGATCTAATAATTGGATGAATATCTTTCTAAAGAATTGCTGTATTTAGGTTTTGAGGCTTAAAGCTATTAAGGATTAGAAGAAGCCGTACCCGACCGTATCTATGCTCTATCAACTTAGTACTTTACATTACTTCACATAAATGCAATTCCATTCATGACAAGTTCTTCTTCTACTTCTCAGGTAATTACTGAGTACGGTAAGCAAAACATTTTTGGCCGTGAAACCCAGCCCCAGCTTGTCGAGGATTACACAAGTTATCCAGAAGAAGCAGAAAAAACAAATGGTCGTTGGGCGATGATTGGCTTTTTCAGTCTTCTAGTTTCTTACTTCACAACAGGTCAAATCATTCCTGGAATTTTCTAAACCAGTAACCACTAAAACAATGCAACCATCCAACAAAACAATCCTAGAAAGAAGCATCGGCAGACCAGCCATGATGGCATTCGTTCTGCTAACAGGTATCTACCTAACAACCGGTCAACTTATCCCAGGTGTCGTTTAATGAAAACTCCAACTACTGAAACTCCAAGAGTAGAAGAAGGCAAAGTAATTGCTGAAAGACTCAACGGCTACGCAGCATTTTTTGGATGCTGGGCACTTATCGGTGCATACATAACAACAGGTCAAATCATTCCAGGTGTTGTGTGATGAACAATAAAATTAGCTATTTTAAAATAGCAGAACAAATGAATGGTCGTCTTGCGATGATCGGTTTCTTTGCTGCAGTCATTAACTACGGATTCACTGGTTGGATTGTTCCGGGGATTGTTTAAGAGTCAAATATATACAATGTTTCTTTAACCTCTACCATTTCATGTCAAGGGAAGAGGTTTTTGATTTACCAAATTAAATAATTATTTTTAAGACATGATCGTCTACTTAAAAACGAATCTTTGTTTCTATTGTCAATCTTTTAATGTCTAGGAAATATTTAAACAATTTTAAAATCTTTCTTACAAAGTGGTTTAAGTCTGCGTAATTAGCCACAACACTATAGCTTTCTAGTACTGCAGTCATCCTCATTGGAGTTAATTATGCCTCTTCTGACGACTTATTCATGTCAATGAGTTGACTTTGACCTGGGGTTTAAGAGAAAAGGCTTTCATGACTTAGGTGTAGGTAGTCATTTGTTTCAGTAAAACTTTGGTATGACGACTTCTACTTTTTCTTTTTGTACCTAGATAGACGTTATGAGGCTTCAGAAATTTCTATTAAAAATTTTTGCCTTAATGTAATAATTAAGAATTAAGTTCGAGAATTAATCCGAGGTGTGTTTTTAGACTTTTGACTTGCTATTTGATGCCATAAAAGATTGGCTTCTTTCGCTAAATCAATATATTCATTTCTGCCTTCAGCCCTTTTCATTTTTAATAATGTGAATGCGTATCGATAGGTGAGTTTTTGGTCATAACCATCATTGTCGACTGACAAAAGGATCTATCAAGATACGAAACCAGAGTGTATTCGATGTCACAAGATGAACATTTTCTCCTGAAAAGCATTTAATAGTCTGATTGTTTATCCGTGCGTAGCTGGTTTGAGCTTTTGTCGAAACAGGATTAAGGCGAATGATTAAGCTTATTCTCTTTGGGTTTAGTTCAATCATCAATCTGAGTGAATATCAATATTTTCGCAGATTACTTGAATTGTCTTCTCCTCCTCCATTCTCCAAGGCGGGATTTAACTTAGCAACAACAAGGTTATATTCCAGATCGTTCCTCAAAAGGTTGTCTTTTTTGTTGGTTGGTTTCTCCATATTCATTTACAAGCTATAACCACAGTCCTTGAGGGTTTATTTAAGTTAAATATATGAATCTAAGTCAACGTATTACTATTCCATGGGCGGCTCAGAGGGTTCCTTATCTCGATAGCCTGAAGACATATCAAGACAGCTACGCTTTTAGCCAAGATTCTTTGAATGGACTACCTGTTTGAATGTCTATGCAGAGGCACTTAAGACTTCAACGCTAAAAGTTCCAGATCTCAAAAAGGAAAACCGTACTAGACAATCAACGCAATCCTAAAATCACTTAGCCAAAATACCAAAGGTTGGAATTAGCACCAACGAGAGAGAGGGAGACTGTACTAAAAGTAGCTAATCTTCCCCTTATCGCTAAGTAGTTATTGAAATTTAGAACAATGAGTCACCACAATGCCACCATTAACTTCTCCCATGCACCATATAAGCAGAAGACGTCTTTAAGTGAATTAGACCGAGAAATAGAAATGGGAGAACTAAGATTGAGATATATACAGCTAATGAGGGATGTTCATAAGACTCTTGGAAAGGAAGATGCTAACGAATTGATTAAAGAATTAGAGGGTATTTGGGAAAAATTCAATTCCTGACTAGGTTGTATTCCAAGTGACACATATGTGTTTTTTAATCTTAATTTTAACCATAACAGTCTTTCTTCGCCCTTTGAGTCCATGATCGATTCCCGTTAGCTCATTCGATTTTCTACCAATGTATAAGTTTGCGTAATAAGCATACTGAAATACTTTGTCCCACAAGCTTGGCTACGTCATAAATATCCTAACTTTGCAAAATCAAATTACAAATGTAAGTGCTTCCTATTCCCTGGGATTGGTTAAGGGTATAAGAAAATATCAGGAGCTCATGTGAAAGCCAAGACAACGTCTTTGCCTCCGAAAACTTTAGATTTCTCTGCAATATACGGCATGAAAAAAACTCTTGCCATACTGAAAGTAGCTTAGCAAGAGTTTGACTGAGGCCAAGAAAAGCTAGTAAGAGAAAAGTTCTAAACTTTTCTTGAGTAATACTCAACAACTAACAATTCATTTATTTCAATAGCAACCCATTCCCTATCTGTCTTTGCTGATATCTTTGCCGAGAGTTTGGTTTTATCAAGTTCAAGATGTGGAGGAACATTCGCAAGACCTGGGAATTCTAAGTTGGCTTGAGCCAATTGCTTACTAGCTTTGTTATCTCTTATGGCAATAACATCTCCAGCCTTGCATTGATAACTTGCAATGTCAGTTATCCTGCCATTAACAGTTACATGGCCATGGTTTACTAGTTGCCTTGCGCCTGGGATGGTAGGTCCAAATCCAAGCCTAAAACAAACATTATCAAGCCTATTTTCCAAAAGCTTTAAGAGATTTGTTCCTGTGGAACCCTCCTGAGCACGAGCTTTCTTTACGTAGCGAACAAGCTGGCGTTCGGAAATACCATAGTTGAATCGAAGTTTTTGCTTTTCTTCGAGTCGGATCGCGTATTCAGAGCGCTTGCGACGGGCTTGGCCGTGCTGACCTGGGGGATGAGACCTTTTTGCGGCCTTCCGGGTGAGACCAGGTAGGTCTCCCAAGCGTCGCGTGATCCTCAAGCGAGGTCCGCGGTATCTAGACATAGGGTTAACTTAGAAAATGTTTACTGGTAAGGGTAATCTGGACGTAAATCCATTTGCCCCTTATTCACCAGTCCATTATTCTATCTAAACATGCTTACAAAGATCAATAAAGCCATTGCTCTTGTTTTTGTTGGTTTAATTTCCTTTTATCAGAAGTGGGTTTCACCTTTGTTTGGACCTAGTTGCCGATTTATCCCTAGTTGCAGTGCTTATGGGATAGAAGCCGTTAATAAGCATGGCCCTTGGAGAGGTGGCTGGCTGACTTTGAAAAGGTTAAGTAAATGTCATCCTTTTACTCCTTGTGGGTGTGACCCCGTTCCCGAAAAATGAACTCAGAAGAATTGATTTTATATTCACGTAAAGGTTGCTGTTTGTGCCAAACACTGGAAAAAAAATTGTCTAATATATGTCTAAAAAATTTAAAACCTTCTATTGTACTTTCCATTATCGATATAGATAGCAAAAATGTGTCATTAGATATTCAAATGAAGTATACAAATGAAGTTCCAGTAATAATTCTCGACTCAACTAGATTATTAAAAAAGATTGAATTACCCCGGGTTCCTCCGCGTTTAAAAGAAGAGATGCTTTTGTCTTGGATACAAAAAAATTTGAATATTTTGTACAAAACATCTTAAGAAAATAATCATTAGCTCTTTTTATTTAATTACTTAATTGAATTCAAAGTGAAAAACATAATTTATTTATTTTCATTAATTAAAATCCTTTTTAATTGCTCAATAGTAAGTAGATTTATTTTGTGGTGAAAATTATGTGGGTCTTTTTATACTTGAAATGATCCTTAATTGATTTTTCATTATCAGAGGTTTATTTTGTCGCGTTATCTACACACTTTATTGAAAGCAATTGATTTTCAAGTCCCTTCAGGGTTAGCGAATCCAGAAATAAAAAATCTTTCATGCGATTCTAGAGAAATCCAAAAAGGTGATTTGTTCTTAGGTTTAGAAGGTGAAAAAGTTGATGGAGGGATTTATTGGGCAAACGCAATTGATAGAGGTGCTTGTGCGGCGATTATTAGTAAAAATGCTTCTCTTTTAAATCCACCAACTAATGATGACCCCGTAGTTATTATTTCGGATTCAGTATCACTATTTATGGGCAAATTAGCTGCCGATTTTTGGGGTAAACCCTCTAGTGAGATTTGTTTGATAGGTGTTACTGGTACTAACGGTAAAACGACTACATCATTTTTAATTGAATTTTTGATTGCTTCGCTTGGCCATCCATCGGCTTTGTTTGGAACATTAATTAATCGCTGGCCTAATTATGAGGAAACTTCAAAATATACAACTACTTTTGCGGCCCCTTTGCAGGCAAAACTTCGTCAAGCAGTTCAGGCAGGAGTTGAATATGCAGCAATGGAAGTAAGTTCACATGCTTTGTCTCAGAATAGAGTTGCTGGTTGTGATTTTAGTGGCGCAATATTTACAAATCTTTCAAGAGATCATTTAGATTATCACGATTCAATGGAATCTTATTTTGAGGCTAAAGCTAGTTTGTTCCGATCACATTTAATAGAAGATGATGGGCCTAGATCAGTAGTTAACATAGATGATGAATGGGGAGAATTATTAGCAAAAGAGCTCAACCAAAAATGTTGGACATGCTCCCTAAAAGAGATCTCTCAAACCAGGGAAAAACCAGATTTATATATTAGTAATATTCAAATTATGCAAGATGGGTGTAAGGGAAAATTGCATACGCCATTTGGGGCCGAAAACTTTTTTTCTCCACTAATAGGTGAATTTAATTTAATGAATATATTGCAAGCAGTAGGAATTTTAGTTCAAAGAGGATTTCCCTTAAATGATCTTTTGGCTGCGTTGAACAAGTTTCCTGGAGTGCCAGGAAGAATGCAACTGATAAACATGGATGGATTTAAAGTCAAAGACGGCTATCCACTAGTGATAGTAGATTATGCTCATACACCGGATGGCTTGCAAAATGCTTTGATTGCTTCGAGATCATTGACGAAAAAACAATTAATTTGTGTCTTTGGTTGTGGAGGTAATAGAGATAAAGGTAAAAGATCTAAAATGGGAGAAGTTGCTGCTAAGCATGCAGATTATGTGGTTGTGACATCTGATAACCCTCGGCAAGAAAACCCAATTGAGATTATTAAAGATATTAAAAAAGGTATGACTTTTGATTCTGAAATCTCTGTTGAGCCAGAGAGATCGATAGCTATTCAGCTTGCCATAGCAAAAGCCAAGAAAAATGATGTTGTTTTAATCGCAGGTAAAGGTCACGAAGATTATCAAATTTTAAAAGATCAGACAATTTATTTTGACGATCGTGAACAAGCTAGAAAAGCATTATCTTTAAAAAAGACTATCTTATAGACTCTTTATTCGAGATGAAATTTTTTAGACCAATAACAAGATTATCTATTTCGTTTAAATCTGTAGTTATATGAACGCAAGCACGAAGCCATTTAGGATCTTCGAGAACTCTTATCCATAAATTCTTTTGACCAAGATAGTTGACAACTTCTTCAGGAGAATTAATTCCATTAATTGTAAAACTAATAATTCCTGCAGGTGGAGGACTCTTTAAAACAAGTTCAATGTTTTTGATTTGGTTTAGTTTTTCCCAAAGAATAGAGCTGAGGCTTTTAATCTTACAAAAGCGCTCAGTGTCTTGACCTTCATTATTTAGCATTATTAGAGAGCTCCTGAGACCAGCTAAAAGAGGGACACAAGAAGTCGCTATCTCAAAACGTCTGCCATCAGAATGAAAAGGAGTTTTATTGTTGACATATATGCCTTCTTCAGCTTTTAAGCTTTTCCAGCCAATTAATGTTGGGCTTGACTCTTCTAGAACTCTTGTTGAAAGAGCAACAGCTCCGAGTCCCTCAGGCCCGTATGCCCATTTATGTCCTGTAAACGCATATATATCCGCATGATCACAAGCCCCTTTAATTGGTATGTGACAAAAACTTTGAGCAGCATCAACTAATAAATAAGGTTTACTTGAATGCTTTTTAAGTTTTTTGGAAATAAGTTCAATTGGCATAATTTGTCCTGTGTTCCAAAGGAGATGTGAGAGAACAACGAGCTTTGTATTGTTTTTTAGATTTTCATCTATCAATTTAAGTACTTCTTTATATGTCTCATCTTTCTTGCCGTTACAATTGCATAATTTTGATACGGGAAGTATGGCGATTGTTAGATTCTTTTTTTGAGCTAACTCTTTACATGCTGCGACTATCCCTGGATGTTCACAATCGCTAATTAATAAATTATCTCCATCAGAAAATGGCAAGCCCAGCAAAGGTAAGATACAACCGGAGGTGACATTTTCGGTAAAGGCAATTCTCTTAGGATTAATAGCGCAAATCTCTGCTATAAGATTTTTCGTGGTTATGAATTCTTTAGTAATGTATGGCCAAACGTTATTTGTGAATGGACCTAGGCTTTGAATTGTTTGCCAACTCGAAGTTATTGCATTTAAAGATTGAATTGGGAGTGGACCTTGACCTCCATAATTAAAATAGTCTTTATTTTGTAGAGCTGGCATATTGTCTTTGAACAATATTGGTGACATACCTTTTATCTTGTGGTGTGGAAATTAAGAATATCTTTTTTTATAGCAACTTACCAATTTAATTATGTCTTTTAGTTATATGAACCTAAACGTCTACCATTTTTATTGTATTCAGGGGTATTTAAAATCATTAAGCGCGCAACTAAAGTATAGTGGTTTTAATTTTAAATTGGTTTATGAATATCAAAAAAGAACAAAAAATCAAAGCTCAAGAATGGGTGGTCATGTTCGATGGGCAAATAAAAAAAAGTGAGAAAGAAATTGATGCTTATGAGCATCATTTGGAAATTAACAATCAAAAGAGTGAATAGTGATTAGACTTTGGTCCCGTCGGACAAATTAGTGACAATCATATTTCTGTTGAACTTTTCAATTACTTCCTAGTTAATCTGCTTCACTTTTTTCGGCTTTTTATATTAAGATGAAACTCCTAATTAGGTCTTAAGATGAAAATTGATTTTGGTCCTGTAACTTTTAGCAGGATTGCTAGCATCCTATTGATACTGGGTTTCTTTGGGCTTTTAGCTTATAACTCTACTCTCTAATAATTTTCTAATTATAAAACAATTTCATCTTATAACTAGAAATTAAATTGTTTCGTATGATTAGTTATCAATTTATCTTTAAAATATTTATCATTCAACAATTAGTTAAATATAGATTCTTTTGATTTTTTGATTAATGAAAATAAAAATTAATAGGACAATTTAATTAGTTTCCATTTTCAGCTCTCGTTGTCTTTATTCATAGAGTAGAATTATTTGCATCAAGTTTATTGCTAATGGAAACCTCAACTACTGATCCAACATTATTGATGCTCATAGGAGGAATAGTTGTTTTACTAGCTGGCTCAGTAGCCTATGGAGTTTATTCAACATTTGGTTCTGGCTCAAAGGAGCTCAGAGATACTATTGATGAACACGCAAAAATGAATGAATTAGGTATCGCTCATGGGCATGGTGGAAGTTCAGAGGCCTATGAGATGTCTGGAAAACTTCAAAAGGATCAAATATCCTAAAAACTAAGAAGTACTTATCAAATTTTGATAAAAATTTATGCATTTATTTGTGCATATAATTTCCTATCAAGATAATTAAACCTCTGGGATATAATAAAAGGTATTAATTAGGTTCGAGAATTGATCCCTATAGATGAAAACAATATCTATTTTTTTAAAAATACTTGTTCTGACCAGCGATCATGTTGATTAGTGTACTAACTGGTTTTGCTGCTGGGGCGGTACATGTGGTTAGCGGAGCAGATCATATGGTAGCAATGGCTCCCTCCTCTATCCGTGAGCCCAAAATTGCTTTAATTGATGGTTTGGCATGGGGGATTGGACACTCAACAGGGGTTTTGATTCTTTCAATATTAGGAATTTTAGCTAAAGATTTGATAAATATTGAATTAATGTCTTCCTATGCAGAGTTTCTTGTTGGTATTAGTCTTTTGATTGTGGGGTTCCTAGCTATTAGAACTTCTTTAAAAGTAAACATTCACATGCATCAGCATATGCATGGAGAAGAAAAGCCTCATAAACATTTTCATTTCCATTCGCCTGGAAATAAACTTCATAGAAGTCATACTCATGCCGCAACTGGATTAGGAGTTTTGCATGGGTTTGCTGGAGCTAGTCATTTGGTTGCAGTTATTCCTGCATTAGCATTGCCTTTGTTTGGAGCGTTGGCTTATCTTTTTGCATATTTACTTGGATCAGTCTTCGCAATGGGATGCGTTGTTTTAGGTATATCTTTTGCAACGAGTAAAGCGAATAAAATGTTTTATCCTTTCTTGATGCGATCAATAGGAGCATTATCAATTGTGATAGGAATATTTTGGCTTCAAAAGACTTCGATTCTAACTTTTTAAAAATCTTGCTTCATGGATTACACAGTTAGCCTTCTTGCTTTGGGTGGCTTCTTTTTATGGGTTGTAATTGCGACACTGATTTGGGCAAGAAGAATGAGAAAACTTAAAAAAGAATATTCTCTAAATAAATCAAAATTCAAAAATTAATTGATACATCATTTTTCATCTTTAGATACATATTCATCAGTGAAAATGATTAAAGATTATGTATGATCATTCAACTATAAATAAGATTGATGAAAGGTGTTTTGTTTTTCTTAGGTTCCATCTTTAGATGGCCAGTTCAAAATACTAAAGAATTTATGATTCTGCATGTTTATCTTTTAGGTATATATGGAATAACTTTTTTGCTAAGAAACTTAGGTTTAGAATTATCTAACCTTATTTTTACAGTTGGTCTAATAGCTCCAATCGGTTATCTCATTTATAATGGACTACCTTTAGATTGTCTTAACTATAAGTCTGCAATTAAAAGGGAATTAAGTTCTCTAAATTAAATAAAAAGGTTAATTTATAAAACTTGTATTACTTCGCTAACCTCTGGAATCATTTCCCTTAGCTTTCTTTCAATGCCCATTTTTAGAGTCATTGTGCTACTAGGGCAACTTCCGCAAGCTCCCTGAAGTCTAACTTTGACGATTGGTCCATCTATTTCAGCTATCTCTACATTTCCTCCATCAGCCATGAGGAATGGTCTTAATTCATCAAGGACCTTTTCAACGTTTTCTGTAGTAAGTGCAAGAGTTTCGTCGCTCATTTCGGTTTACTTGATTTAATTTTGCTTAGCTTAGTTAATTGCAGGATAGTCTGTATGTAATCTTGATAAAGATTTTGTTTAATACCAGTGCCTCAGAGTCAGAAAATACTTATGACGCAATATTAGTAGGTGCAGGAATTATGAGCTCAACTCTTGCAGTACTTTTGCATGAGCTTGAACCAGATTTACGGTTGCTGGTTGTTGAAAGATTATCTTCTGCTGGTTTGGAAAGTAGTTCCGCCAAGAATAATGCTGGAACAGGACATGCTGCTAACTGTGAGCTTAATTACACTCCAATCCAAGAGGATGGCTCTCTAAGTACCACTAAAGCTTTTGAAATAAATAAATCTTTTGAGCAAAGCTTAGAGTTTTGGGCATCGTTGGCAGAAAAAGGGAAATTGATACCAAAAATTTTTTTAAATAAGTTGCCACACATCAGTCTTGTCTTTGGAGATAAAGATATTTCTTTGCTTGAAAAAAGGTTTTCTGAACTTACTTCTCATGCCGCTTTTGCTCAAATGGAATTCAGCAAGGATCATGGTGAATTAAAAGATTGGATTCCATTAATTATGGATGGCAGGAAAAAGAGTGAAAAGATTGCTGCGACAAGAATTCAAAGAGGAACTGATATTGATTTTGGTAATTTAACTCGCTCATATATCAATCAAATTGAAGATTCAAAATCTATTGAGATTAATTACTCTACTAATGTTGAAAATCTTGAACAAGATAGAGAAGGAGATTGGTATTTATCTTTAAAAGGAGCAAAAAAAGATAGAGTTGTTAGATCAAAGTTCGTGTTCCTAGGTGCAGGAGGAGGAGCTTTATCCCTTTTGCAAAAATCGGGAATTCCAGAAGGATTGTCATATGCAGGGTTTCCTGTCAGCGGCAAATGGTTGATTTGTGATGAGGAGAAATCAACAAAAACACATAATGCAAAGGTTTATGGAAATGCAGCAGTTGGAGCACCACCAATGTCTGTCCCACACTTAGACACAAGATGGATAGATGGAAAAAGATCTCTTTTGTTTGGTCCTTTTGCAGGATTTAGTTCAAATTTTTTAAAACAAGGCTCAAAACTGGATTTGTTTAGATCTATCAAAACAACTAATCTTTTTTTTATGTTGCAAGCAGGATTAGACAATATAGATCTAGGGAAATACTTATTAGGTCAATTAATACAAACAAATGAGGATCGAATAGAAACTTTAAAAAGATTTCTACCGAAGGTTTCACCTAATGATTGGAAGCTTTCAATTGCAGGGCAGCGGGTTCAAATAATTAAACAAACATCTAAAGGCGGTATTTTGAAAATGGGGACAGAAGTTGTTACTGCATCAGATGGATCTTTAGCTGCTTTGCTTGGGGCTTCTCCTGGCGCAAGCACAGCAGTAACAATTATGATTGAAGTTTTAAATCGGTGCTGGCAGGAAAAAATGAAATCAAGTAAATGGAAAAATAAAATGTTAGAGCTTTTTCCAAGTATTGGGACTGATATTAATTCAAACCAAGAAGCTCTTTTGGCAATTCGCAAAAGAAACGATTTCTTACTTAAATTAATTTAAAACTTTAGGAATGTTGAGCTATATTTAATCTTTACTCAGAGTTGAATTGATAAAAGAAGATCTTTCTCCTTTGATTGCTTTCGTATGACTAATGTGTCCATTTCTCGTCTGAGGAACTTCTGCATAATTGCTCATATTGACCATGGTAAATCAACCTTGGCAGACAGACTTCTTCAGGACACTGGCACTGTCTCTTCTAGAGACATGCAAGAACAATTCTTGGACAATATGGACCTTGAGAGAGAGAGGGGAATAACTATAAAATTACAGGCTGCGCGAATGAATTATCAAGCGGATGATGGAGAGGAATATGTCCTGAACTTGATTGATACTCCTGGCCATGTTGACTTTTCTTATGAGGTGAGCAGATCATTGCAGGCTTGTGAAGGTGCCTTGCTGGTTGTTGATGCTAGTCAAGGAGTTGAAGCTCAAACTTTGGCTAATGTTTATCTTGCCTTGGAAAATGATTTAGAAATTATTCCTGTTCTTAATAAAGTTGATTTACCTGGTGCTGATCCTGAGAAAATCAAAAATGAAATTGAATCAATTATTGGTTTAGATACATCTAATGCAATTTCCTGTTCTGCTAAAACAGGGGTTGGTATCCCAGAAATACTTCAAGCAGTAGTAGATAGAATACCTTCTCCGAAAGATAATGCTGATCAAGCTACAAAAGCACTTATTTTTGATTCTTATTACGACCCTTACAGAGGGGTGATTGTCTATTTCAGAATCATGAGTGGTGGCATAAGTAAGAAAGACAAGGTTTTACTTATGGCTAGTAAAAAAAGTTATGAGTTAGATGAAATAGGTGTTATGGCTCCGGATCAAGTAAAAGTAAATTCTCTTCATGCAGGTGAAGTGGGATATTTAGCGGCATCAATTAAAGCAGTTGCTGATGCAAGAGTCGGGGATACTATCACGTTGCAGGATAGACCCGCTGAAGAAGCTTTACCAGGTTATACAGAAGCCAAGCCAATGGTTTTTTGTGGGTTGTTTCCAACTGATGCAGATCAATATCCAGATTTAAGAGAGGCTCTAGATAAATTACAGCTATCCGATGCTGCATTGAAATATGAACCTGAAACAAGTAGTGCAATGGGATTTGGCTTCCGTTGTGGATTTTTAGGTTTATTACATATGGAAATTGTTCAAGAGCGTTTAGAACGCGAATATGACTTGGATTTAATTGTTACTGCACCCTCAGTTATTTATAAAGTGAAAATGACTGATGGAGAAGTTTTGATGATAGATAATCCCGCTACACTTCCAGACCCTCAAAAACGTGAAACCATAGAAGAACCTTACGTCAGAATGGAAATTTATGCTCCTAATGATTACAACGGCACTTTGATGGGACTTTGTCAGGACAGAAGAGGAGACTTTATTGATATGAAGTACATAACAACTGATCGAGTCACTCTTATTTATGAAATACCTTTAGCAGAAGTAGTCACCGATTTCTTTGACCAGATGAAAAGTAGAACTAAGGGATATGCTTCTATGGAATATCACTTGATTGGTTATAGAGAAAATGATTTAGTCAGATTGGACGTTTTAATCAATTCAGAGCGAGCAGATCCTTTAACGACAATCGTTCATAAAGATAATGCTTACAGTGTCGGAAAAGGGCTTGTTGAGAAATTAAAAGAACTTATTCCAAAACAGCAATTTAAGATTCCTTTACAGGCTTCAATTGGGAGTCGGATTATTGCAAGTGAGGGTATTAGTGCCTTACGAAAAGATGTGTTGTCCAAATGTTACGGAGGCGATATCTCTAGAAAAAAGAAATTATTGAAGAAACAGGCAAAAGGAAAAAAACGAATGAAGTCTATGGGGAAAGTAGATGTTCCCCAAGAGGCTTTTATGGCTGTCTTGAAATTAAATAATGACTAAATGATATTTTTATGATCTGAGTTTGTTTGGATAGCTTATTTCACTTGCGTTATGTAAAAATATTGAGACTTCTTGATTCCCTTTCTCTTTGGTTAGGTTTGTCCATACAAAACCTATAATTATTAATGCTGCAATAGCTATTGAGAGCTCTCCTACAGTGAGACCATCATTTTTAAAATGCATCTTAAATTGTATGTATTCATTTATTTAAGCAATTTTTTTTTTAATTTCTACCTTTTATAGCTAAATTTAATTAGGTCTTATTATTTGATCATTGAATCTGAGAAATTTTTTAAGACGAAAGAATTTGTCGACACGGTTATTAATGGCTGGACTGATAATTTTATCCGTATACATAGGCATCTCTATTTTTATTCCACTACTAATATCTTTAAAGATTATACCTAATGGTGAATTTGGGCTAGGGAATCCTATTTTTTCAGGTCCCTCTATTGATCACTGGTGTGGGACAGATAGACTAGGAAGAGATGTTTGTATTAGAACTTTAGCTGCGAGTGGAGTTGCATTACAGGTTGTTTTTGTTGCGGTATCTCTTGCTGTTTTAATAGGAATACCTTTGGGACTTTTAAGTGGCTACATTGGAGGTTTTTTGGATAGGGTTTTGGTTCTTTTTATGGATACTCTCTATACCATTCCTGTCCTACTCCTGTCTGTTGTGATGGCCTTTTTATTGGGGAGAGGTATATTGAATGCTTCAATAGCATTGTGCGTTGTCTATATCCCTCAATATTTTCGACTTGTTAGAAATCAGACTTCACAGGTTAAATCAGAACTTTATATAGAAGCAGCTATATCAATGGGTGCTTCCCCTTTATGGATAATAAGAAAGTACCTCCTTAAAAATGTTCTTACTTCTGTTCCAGTGGTCTTAACACTTAATGCTGCAGATGCTGTTTTAGTTCTTGGGGGATTGGGATTTCTTGGACTGGGTCTTCCTGAGAATATTCCAGAATGGGGAAGTGATTTAAATATGGCATTAGTTGCATTGCCTACTGGCATTTGGTGGACAGCGATATATCCAGGGATGGCTATGTTTGTTTTAGTGTTGGGGCTATCTTTTATTGGAGAAGGCTTAGAGAAATTTATAAGTGAAATTAGTCTGCATGACTAAATCATTTGTGATATTTGTAATTTAGTACTTCATTTTTTTTGTTCTTGGGAGATCATCTATTATTTCACCTTTTTTATTAAGTTCTGGATATTTTCTTCCTTCGCTTTTGCACCATTGAGCAACTTCTGGGTAAGCCCACTCGAAGATCTTTTCTTTGTATGTTTCTTGGCTCATTCCTTCTCCAGATTCGGGAATTATATTGGCGACCTCTCGTTGTCTTAGCGCTTCAAATAATAATGCAGATGCTGCAACTGATACATTTAAAGATTCAACCATACCTCTCATTGGAATATGAATATGCTCATCCATTAGACTTGCGGCTTCTTCGCTGATGCCCCATTTCTCGGCACCAAGTACAAATGCTGTTGGTCCCTTGAAATTACATTTTCTATAGTCAATTGATTTGGGATTCAAGTTTGTGCCATATAATTTAAATCCCTTTTTTTTAAGAACTTTTATTGCCTCAGTTGTTTCTCTATATTGGTTGACTTGAACCCATTTTTGACTTCCTTGAGCCGTACTATTAAAAGTTAAAAATTTTTCTTTGTTGAAGATTGCATATGCCTCAAGAACACCAACTGCATCACAACTTCGTATTATCGCTGATAGATTGTGGGGTTTTTCAACATTCTCAATTAAGACTGTGAGATCGGAAATCCTCCTGTTTAGCACTGATTTTATACGTTCAAAACGTCTAGGTAGTAGAGGCATTTCTTATGATTTTTGGATCAGTTGGAGCTCTTTATGATGATAGTGGTATTTATTTCATGTATAAAAAATACCTTTCAGTTGTTTTAAACAATATTTGATAAATCTCCAAATAAAAAGCTCCTGCCTAATGGGCAGGAGCTTTTTATTTAACTAAAGGATTTAGGTTCTCTTAAATTTAGAAGCTAAATGCAGTTTCAACAACAACTCCTGTGTCGTCATCACCAGTACTTGTATCTTCAACAGTGAAGAAACCAGGAGTAAGTGTAACGTTGTCGTTCAATGAATAAGTGTAAGAAACTTCAAATCCAGTTGAATCTAAAGAATCACTACCATCAACATCAGTTGAGTTGTAAGCAGCACTTAATGTTCCTGGACCAACTTGGTAATCAACACCAAAGAACAAGTCAGTTGCATCAGCACCTGTTTCTGGATCTGTTGTATCATAAGCTACGCTGAATGTTGCATCAATTGATTCTGGGCTGTAGTAGATACCGCCACCGAATGTGTCATATCCGGCTGTTCCGCCTTCACCGTCGTTAGAAGCGATTACAAGACCGCCACCAAAGCCGTCGCCGTTATAGCCAAGTGTGAAAGTTGAAACATCATCACCATCATCAGCACCGATTCCTACTGTAGAAGAAGCACCACCAACAGAAACGAAACTTACAGAAGCAACTACGCCGTTGTCATTAGAGTAAGCAACACCAACTCCAGGACCAGTTTCGTTACCAGCTAAAGAGTAAGGCATAGCGCCTAGTCTGAAAGCGTCTGAATAAGCAGAAGTTGTTGCTGCAACAACATCATCCTGATCAACCAAGGGTCCAACAGTTACTGAAAGATCACCAACTGGGAAATTGTAGAAAAGAGATTGAACATTGAGGTCACCTGTCTCAGCACTATCCATGCTTGCAAGTGGACCACTAGCATTACCAGAAACAATACCTGCAGAGAATAAGTCTTCGCCTGTGAAACTAGAGTTCAAGTCAAGGCTGTATGCATACTGCATATAAAGCTCTTCTTCTGCATCTGATGTTCCGCCATCTGCAACTGAACCAGTTGTGAAAACCGCAGAACCAGAAAGAGTTGTTGTTGATGCAAATGCAGTGTCTGCATTTGCTGCGACTGGAGCCATTAGGCCCAAAGCTGCAGGAGCTACTAATAAACGTGAAAAAAGCTTCATAGTGTCCTCACACATTAAAGAAGATGTATCAAATTTTACTTTTCAGAGATAAGATTGAAAGTATCTTATGTTACACCTTTTGGGTTGGCCTAGCCTCGGTTATTCCTTTGAAAGTCATTGCAGTAAAGGACTTGGGGGGGGTTCGAGCTATGATTATTTAGATAAATACCTTGCTGTGAACTGAGTTTGTAAATGATTGCGTTTGAATGAAAACATGTCATCTATAAAAGGCTTAGATGCCAGAAAAGCTGCTTGGGAGGTTATTCAAGCAGTGGGTGGAGGAGCATTCGCAGATGTGGCTTTGGAAAGGATTTTTAATCTCTATTCTTTTAAATCTTTAGATAAAGCCCTGATAACTGAACTTTCTTATGGTGCAATTCGCCAAAGATATTTCTTAGATTGTTGGATTGATTCTTTAGGGAAAGTACCGGCGCATAAACAACCTCCTTTATTGAGATGGTTATTACATCTTGGGCTTTATCAAATTTTGAAAATGAAGCGGATACCTCCTGCTGCGGCAATCAACACAACTGTCGAGCTTGCGAAAACCCATCATTTAAAAAAGCTTGCCCCTGTTGTTAATGGGATTTTGCGATCTGCTCTTCGAAGCAAAGAAAAAGGTCTTCTGCTACCTAAATCAAATAATCCTACTTTGGAATTGGCAAAAAACGAGTCTCTTCCTATTTGGTTGGCAGAGGAATTGATTGCTTGGAAGGGACTCGAACATGCTAAGCAGATTGCTAAAGCATTCAACAGCGTTAGTCCTATTGATATCAGAGTGAATAAATTGCGTGCAGATTTAAATGATGTAAAAGAACTTTTTGATTCCTGCGGTATTCAAAATCAAGTAATCCCAAACTGTCCTTCAGGATTGGAAGTAAGAGCTGGTGTGGGTGAACCTAGGAACTGGCCTGGTTATGAAGAAGGTAAATGGAGTGTGCAAGATAGATCTTCACAGCTAATTGCTCCATCATTAGGTCCTTTGCCTGGAGAAAACATCCTTGATGCTTGTGCTGCTCCAGGTGGTAAATCAACACATATTGCTGAATTAATGAATAATGAGGGCAAGATTTGGTCGATTGACCGATCATCCCGAAGATCAAAAAGAATCTTAGATAATTCAGAGAGGTTAGGGACTAATTGTTTGCAACTATTGGTCGCTGATTCCAATGAATTATTAGTCAAACATCCAGAATGGAAAAATTTTTTTGATCGAATTTTAATAGATGCTCCATGCTCTGGATTAGGTACTCTTGCTCGTCACCCTGATGCAAGATGGAGGATGAAAAAGGATAATATTCAACAGCTTGTTTTGCTGCAAAGTCAGCTACTCAATTCATTATCTCCTTTATTAAAAAATGGGGGAAAATTGGTTTATTCCACTTGCACTCTTCATCCTGAAGAAAATTTCAATCAGATAAAAAATTTTCTTCAATTAAAGTCTGAGTTTATATTGGAATATGAAAAACAGATCTGGCCTGGAGATGAAGATAATGGAGATGGTTTTTATATTGCTGTTTTAAATAAATTAAAAACTTAAGAAAGGATATTGCGTATAAACACAGTTTTTAAAAATTTTTGATCTTTTATAAGATTCAATAATAAATTTTATAAACTTATTAATGAACTATGTCCTATAGCTATAGCAGTTACAAGCATTCCTAAGATTAGAAATGGTTGTGCACTTGCTTGATATTTAACATCAAAACTTAGTGGATCACGCAATAACCAAATGTCTTGAAATGTTATTTGAGGGATTATTAGTAAAACCAGAATGACAGATGCAAAATGTTGTCCTATCGCGATTAAAACTATTACCATTGCCAGCTGAAAGATATCTATCATTCCTGCGCTAATACGACTTGCATTTTTAATACCAAAAACAACAGGAAGTGATTCAAGACCAAGGCTTTTATCCCCTTCCACGCTTTTAAAATCGTTGATTACAGCAATACCTAGGCCTGACAAGCTATAGGCAAGAGTAAGCAGGGCAGTTGTCCACGTTAAATGTCCAAATAGAGCTTGTCCAGCCCACCAGGGAAGAGCTATGTAGCTTGCGCCAAGTGCATAATTCCCAAGCCAACCATTTTGTTTAAGTTTTAAAGGTGGTGCTGAGTAAATAAAACTTACAAATGAACCTCCCAATGCCAGAAGGAGGACGGAAGGAATTGTGTGATGTGCCCATAAATCCAATAAATAGGCAACTCCAAGACCAGCTACTAATAAAACCCAAATTTGACATTTTACTTGAAAAAGTGAAATTGCCCCTGACGGTATGGGCCTATTAGGTTCATTTATTGCGTCGATTTCCCTATCAAAGTAATCATTTATTGTTTGGGTGTATCCAGTTAAGAGTGGCCCGCTCATAAACATGCAACTTATTGAAGCAAGAACATTGCTTAATTCCCAGTGATAATTTCCACTGGCAGCTGCTCCACATATGACTCCCCATAACAATGGAATCCATGTGATTGGCTTCATTAATTGCAAACGAAGCTTCCAAATGTTTTTTGTTTCAGAACCTCCTTTTATTCCAAGGAGTTGCCTAGCATCACTCACTTTTTTATCTCTGGGTTAAGAAACTTCATCTTCGAAGAACCAATGTTTGCTTCCATCATTCATTTTAATTACCACACCAATGCCACCTCTTCCATCAGTCATCTTGTAATCGATTACAGTGCCTCTTGGATCTTCAGATAGTTGGTTGATCAAATAAGAAGGTATGCGATCTCTTACACGTTCAATATTGATCTTAATTTTTGAACCTATCCTTGAAAGGGAGGTTGGCTTAGCCATGGCATCAAAATGCTTAAGTTTGGGCAACCATAACAGTTCCCCTGTTTAAAAATCATGGTTGCTTTAAGATTGATCCCTTGTCTTGATGTTTCAAATGGACGAGTAGTGAAGGGGGTTAACTTTGTTGGATTGCGTGATGCAGGCGATCCAGTTGAGCTGGGATGCAGATACAGCAAGGCTGGAGCGGATGAATTGGTATTTCTAGACATTACAGCCACTTACGAGAAAAGATCAACTTTGGTTGATATGGTTAGGCGAACATCCGAGGCGGTAACCATTCCTTTCACTGTTGGAGGTGGGATAAGTTCTGTTAACGGAATGAATGAATTGTTACGAGCAGGAGCTGACAAAGTAAGTTTAAATTCGAGTGCTGTTAAAGATCCTTCTTTGATTTCTCAAGGGGCTAATCGTTTTGGATCCCAATGTATTGTGGTTGCAATAGATGCAAAAAAGAATAAAAATATTCCTAATAAGTGGGACGTTTATGTGAGTGGTGGACGTAATAATACCGGTTTGGATGCGATTGAATGGGCAGAAAAAGTATTTGAGCTAGGAGCAGGAGAAATCCTATTAACTTCCATGGACGGTGACGGAACTCAAAATGGGTACGACATAGAACTGACCAAATCTATTTCTGAAAAGGTTCCAATTCCTGTAATAGCTTCAGGAGGAGCTGGTTGCTTGAGACATATTAAAGAGGCTTTTACTCTTGGGAAATCCTCAGCTGCTCTCTTGGCATCCCTATTGCATGATGGCCGATTAACTATCAGCGAAATAAAAGAATATCTAATCAAGGAAAATTTACCTATCAGACCACTTGAATGATTAATATTTACACTAACAGGTGTAAAATAAATTCCCCACATTAAGTTTTTTGTGCGAGTAAAGAATTTCTTATATTCATATGAAACCTGGTAATACTAAAGCTATAGAAGAAATGTTTAATTCAATTTCTTCAAAATATGATTTTTTAAATGATATATTCAGCTTTGGATTACATAGGTTTTGGAAAAGAAAATTATTGGATATTCTCAATCCAACTTTTGGAGAAAAATGGATAGATCTTTGTTGTGGTACTGGAGATATGTCAATACTTTTGGCTAGATATATGGAGAGTTCTGCAAACATTATTGGGATGGATTCAGCTTCTCAAGCATTATTAGTTGCGAGAGAAAGATCTAAACGAAAATATTCTTCAATTGAATGGATAAATGGTGATGCTTTGAAGACAAATCTTACATCAAATCAATTTGATGGCTTTTTGATGGCCTATGGCCTAAGGAATCTTTCCAGTCCTTATGAAGGGCTTAGAGAGGCTTTTAGGATTTTGAAACCCGGTGGAAGAGCTGGAATATTAGATTTTAGATGTTTTGAAGGACGTTCCATTCGAGGTCTATTCCAAAAAATTTATTTAAGTCTTTATGTTGTCCCAATAGCATCACTCTTTGGCTTAGGGAAGGAATATTCTTATATAAAAAAGAGCTTAGTTAACTTCCCTTCAGGCGAAAAACAAATTCATATGGCACTTTCTGCAGGCTTTAAAAAGGCAAAATTCCAAACAATAGCAATGGGACAAATGGGGATTTTATTACTTGAAGCTTAAATCAAATCGTTTAATCTATTCTTAATTCTTTTCTTCTACAAAAACTACATTTACCCCATAATTTAATTTCTCCCCTGGGAGAAGGAACTTTGCAAAAAGGACAATTCGTGATTCCACTCTTATCAGTTCTACTTGGATGCTTTTCCCATATTTCTTTTTCACTGTCTCTAGTAACTACATCATTAGGGTAATGTTGCCTAATTCGAATTTCTTTTATTTGATACCCATATAATTTTAAAGACTCAATTAATTCTAAACGGTTGTACTGGAGAGCTTGTCTCCACTGCGGATGACTTGCTCCAATTGTCAAAACTTTATTTTGAATGTTAAGTGGTGTGCAATTCAATGCGAGTTGCTCCCCAGCTATTGCTACCCAATCTTGAATAAGCCCCCCTACGTTCCCTCTCCATGAAGACTTGATCTCTTCCAAGCATCTATAAATTGATTGCTCTCTTTTCCCTTTTGTCTGATGCTTTAAGTCTTCTAAAATCAATTTTAATTAGACACTATTGGTGAGTTGATGCTTAAATCTAGCTAATATTTTTTAGATTGCATAAAAGATCCTAATGGGAGTATTAGATAGATTAAGTCGATTGATAAAGGCAAATCTAAATGCTTTTGTCAGTGATGCAGAAGATCCAATAAAAATACTTGATCAGTCTGTTGCTGATATGCAAGAAGACTTGGTGAAGCTTCGTCAAGCAGTAGCGATGGCGATTGCAAGTCAAAAAAGATTAGAGAATCAGGCAAATCAAGCAAAAGAGCAAATAAAAAATTGGTTCTCTAGAGCTGAATTAGCCTTGAAAAAGGGAGAGGATGATCTGGCGAGAGAAGCATTAGGTAGAAAAACAACTTTTCAAGAAACTTATGAATCTTTATCGACTCAATTTCAAACACAAAATGGTCAAGTTGAAAAACTAAAGAAAAGTCTTTTGTTATTAGAGAGAAAGATTGCCGAGGCTAGAACTAAAAAAGACATGCTCAAAGCAAGAGCTCAAGCAGCCAAAGCTCAGCAACAAATTCAAAATACTGTTGGTGACTTAGGGAGCAAGTCCGCCATGGCTGCTTTTGAGAGGATGGAAGACAAAGTAGAGGCATTAGAAGCTTCTGGGCAAGCTGCATTAGAGTTGGCTGGAGAAGATCTAGAAAGTAAGTTCAAAGCATTAGAAGGAGGTGATGATATAGAGAAAGAATTAGAGATATTGAGGAGTCAATTGAAATTGGGAGTTGAGGCAATAGCGTTACCTCCATCTGATTTAGATGTCAATGAAGTAAAGACAGTAGAAATCAAAGAAGTCGAAGTTGAATTAGAGGAGATGAAAAAGTCAATAGATAATTCTTGATTCTTTTAAGATCACATTACGTTTGAAATATGAATAATCAAAAATTGGAGAGAGGAGTTGGATTGATCTATAGATATTACAAATTAAATCATTCTTCTCCCAGGTCTTGGAGATTAAGGCTGAAAACTATTTGTGCTAGTACAGAAATAGAGCTATCAAATTGGATCGCAGAGCAACCAGTAAAAAAAAATCAGCCAATAGCTATGTTTTCTTCTTGCCAAAGATTCGGTCAAGGTCAAGCTGGTCGAACTTGGCATGCACCAAAAGGAGGGGTTTGGGTTAGTGCAGCTATTAAGAGGGAAGGTTCGTGTGAAAATAATTCTCAGCTTTATGGGTTAGCGGTGGCATTAGCTTTGGTTGAAAGAATTGAACGTATAGGAGTTAATGTCAATATAAAATGGCCAAATGACGTATTAGTTGACGGCCAAAAATTGGCTGGAATCTTGCCTAGATTATTTTTTAGAGGAGGAAAACTTAGATTGTTAAGAGTAGGAGTAGGTTTAAATGTTTTTAATAATGTTCCTAAAGAGGGAATTTCACTAAAACAAATTATTGGAAATAAAACGATGAATATAAATTTTTGGTCTTCAGAAGTTTTACTTGCAATAGAAAGATCTCTAGATCTTTTAGAAAATAAAAATTTTCTGTGTAATCAAGTTGAACAAAGATTGTGGTCAAGAAAATATATTGATAAAGCAACTGGATTGAAATGGGATATCAAAGGTATAGATCCAAGTGGAGGATTGATCCTTTTTAAAGAAGATAAAGTGAAAGTCATGTCTACTTAGAAATGACTTTCTAAGTTAATTATTAGTAAGCTCTGTTACTTTGCCATCTCTAAACCTTGCTATTTTTTTTGCTCTTTGAGCAACATTATCTTCATGCGTAACTAACACAATTGTTATTCCTTGACTATGAAGTTGGTCAAAAAGATTTAAAACATCTTCAGTAGTTTTGGAATCAAGAGCACCAGTTGGTTCGTCTGCTAATAAGAGTGATGGTTGATTGATTATTGCCCTTGCTATAGCAACTCTTTGTTGTTGTCCTCCTGATAATTGATTAGGGAGATTGGTCATCCTATTCCCAAGCCCTACTCGGTTAAGAGCCTCTGCAGCGCGATTCTCTCTCTCTAAAGAGGGGATGCATGCATAAATCATTGGAAGCATGACATTCTCAAGGGCTGAAACTTCTTGAAGAAGATGAAATTGCTGAAAAACAAAACCGAGTTCTTTGTTTCTAATATCTGCCAGCAAATCGTCATCAAGCTTTTCTACAGCAGTTCCATTTAATTCATAAGTCCCATTAGTAGGACGATCAAGACATCCAAGTATATTCATTGCAGTACTTTTA
Source organism: Prochlorococcus sp. G4PB17 (assembly GCF_059772445.1). NCBI lineage: Bacteria > Bacillati > Cyanobacteriota > Cyanophyceae > Synechococcales > Prochlorococcaceae > Prochlorococcus > Prochlorococcus sp. G4PB17. The sequence continues at coordinate 1,827,990 of NZ_CM186288.1, forward strand.
CCTGAACCACTTGCACCCATGACAGCAAGGTAATCTCCCTGGTAAACCTCAAGGTTTAGTTCGTCAAGAGCTTTCACTTTGACTGAGCCTTCCCCATAAAATTTATTTACATTTGTTAGACGTGCTACAGATTTTTTCAATGATTTTAATTGGGTTAGCCAATTGTACTTTTACTCGCAAGAGTAATGGCTTCGCGAAGTAATGGAGTTCCGTTTACCGCACTATCTGCAAAATTAAATAGAGGGTTTGAAATGATTCCACCAATAGCAGTTACGAGAACACAAAAAATCAAAGCCACTTTGAGAGATGACATCCCAGGAATTGACCACTCTATGGATGGATATGCTTTTACAACATCTGAGGCTTCTTTAGGTTCCGTTACTACCATCATTTTTATAACCGAGATGTAATAGTAAATTGAAATAACAGAAGTAACTAGACCAACACTAACTAGTAAATATTGCCCGTCAGCCCATCCTGCAAAAAATAAATAAATCTTTCCGAAGAATCCCAACATTGGAGGAATGCCTCCCAAAGAAAGCAAGCATAAACTTAATCCCAAGGTGATTAATGGATCTTTTTGGTACAGTCCCGCATAATCTGAGATTTGATCACTCCCTGTTCTAATTGAGAAAAGAATTATGCATGCAAAAGCTCCAAGATTCATAAACAAATAAGCTGCCATATATAAAACCATCGCGGCGAAACCATCTTCGGTTCCGCAAACTAATCCAATCATTACGAATCCAGCTTGGCCAATCGAGCTATAAGCGAGCATCCTTTTCATTGATTTTTGAGCTAGCGCTACAACATTTCCTAGTGACATACTTAGAACAGCTAAAACAGTAAATAGCAATTTCCATTGTGTGTCAAAAGCACTAAAACATCCGACCAAAATCCTTATTGCTAGTGCAAAACCTGCTGCCTTGGATCCAACTGATAAAAAGGCAACTACTGGTGTAGGAGAACCTTCGTAAACATCAGGTGTCCATTGATGGAATGGAACTGCTGCAATTTTGAAAGCTACCGTGGATAATACGAAAACGAGGGCTAATGCAGATAAAGGAGTGGGAGCACTTAATAGAGTTATTCCTATTTCTTTTAAATTTGTGGATCCACTTATTCCATAAAGTAGAGATGCTCCATAAAGAAATACAGCGGCTGCTGCCGAACCTACAAGCAAATATTTCAAAGCTGCCTCTGAACTTCTTGAGTCTCTTTTGAGATATCCAGAAAGTAAGTAGCTAGCAACTGAAAGTGTTTCCAGTGAAACAAAAACACTTACTAGATCAGTTGAACCACATAGAAGCATTGCTCCAAGAGTGGCAGCTAATAATATTGCAGCAAATTCACCAATAGGACTTCCATTTTGTTCAGCATATCTCCAACTAATTAGCAGAGAAATAAGAGTTGATAAAGCGATAACCCCTCTGAAAGCAATAGCAAGGTTGTCTGCGACAAATGCACCTAAGAAAGATTCTTGGTTTTCTCCATTCCATTGTATTGCTAGCAAAATCAAAGCAGTGCCAAGGCCTGCGTAACAAATAGGCGGGGACCATCGGGCTGAAATCTTTTCACCAGCCAAATCAACCAAAAGAGTCCCTAGCATTGCCATTAGGACCGCAGCCTCTGGAAGCACAGCTTTGGCATTCAAAGAGAGATTTAAAAGCTCTACAGGCTCGTTTATGAATATTTGAAAAGACAAAAGTTCTCCCATTTATGTATTGTTTTGAGGCTGCATCTCATTTTATAACTTTAGCGAAGTTATGAAATATGCCTTTTTTATCATTTTGGGCTATGCATTTTACTATTCAGTACGTTAGATAAGAAGGAGGGAAATTGAGCTGATGCCCACTGACCATACTCTGGTAATTGTTGAAAGTCCCACAAAGGCAAAGACTATTAAGGGGTTTTTGCCTAAGGATTTTCAAGTGCTTGCGTCAATGGGTCATATAAGAGACTTGCCTAATAATGCCTCTGAGATCCCTGCGAAGCACAAAGGGGAAAAGTGGGCAACGATTGGAGTTAATACAACTGCTGACTTTGACCCTTTGTACGTGGTACCCAAAGATAAGAAAAAAATTGTCAAGGAATTAAAACAATCTTTAAAAGGTGCTAGTGAATTGTTGCTTGCTACTGATGAAGACAGAGAAGGTGAAAGTATAAGTTGGCATTTGATGAATGTGCTTGATCCCAAAATCCCTGTGAAGAGGATGGTTTTTCATGAGATAACTAAGGAAGCTATTGCTAAAGCGTTATCGAAAACAAGAGAAATTGATATGGAATTAGTTCATGCCCAAGAAACAAGGAGGATTTTAGACAGATTAGTTGGATATACTTTGTCTCCTCTTTTATGGAAAAAAGTTTCTTGGGGTTTATCTGCGGGAAGAGTTCAATCAGTTGCTGTAAGATTGCTAGTCCTAAGAGAGAGAGCAAGAAGATCTTTTAAAAGTGGAAGTTATTGGGATTTAAAAGCAAAATTAGAAAAAGAAGGCAGTGAATTCGAGGTGAAAATGACCTCAATTGGTGGACAAAGAATTGCTACTGGTAATGATTTTGATGAGTCAACTGGATTATTAAAATCTGGTCGCAATGTCCAATTACTCAATGAAGAAGAATCTAAGAAACTTGCTAAACAATTAACTACTGATGAATGGAAAGTAATTAATGTCGAAGAAAAACCGTCAATTCGTAAACCAGTTCCACCTTTTACAACAAGCACATTACAACAAGAAGCTAATAGAAAACTTCGATTATCAGCTAGGGAAACCATGAGATGTGCCCAGGGTTTATATGAAAGAGGTTTTATTACATATATGAGAACAGATTCTGTTCATTTGTCCGATCAGGCAGTTAATGCCTCACGAAAGTGTGTTGAATCAAGATATGGTGTTGAATATTTAAGTAATAAGCCACGCCAATTTTCTAACAAGACGAGGAATGCTCAAGAAGCTCATGAAGCAATCCGTCCTGCTGGTGAGAGCTTTAAAACACCTAAAGAATCTAACTTGCAAGGAAGAGATCTTTCTTTGTACGAGTTGATTTGGAAACGAACAGTTGCTAGTCAAATGGCTGACGCAAGGTTGACCATGTTAGGAGTTGAGTTACAAGCATCGGATGTGTCTTTCAGGGCAAGTGGTAAAAGGATAGATTTCCCTGGTTTTTTTAGAGCTTATGTTGAGGGCACTGATGACCCTGATAGTGCGCTTGAAGGTCAAGAAGTGCTGTTGCCTAAATTAGTAGTAGGAGATACTCCCACCGCTAATAAAGTTGAGGCATTAGGCCATCAGACTCAGCCTCCTGCTAGATATAGCGAAGCTTCTTTAGTGAAAACCCTTGAAAAAGAAGGTATAGGACGTCCTTCAACCTACGCAAGCATTATAGGAACAATCGTAGATAGAGGGTATTCAGTGCTCAACAATAATTCTTTGACTCCAAGCTTTACAGCATTTGCCGTTACAGCCCTTCTTGAAGAACATTTCCCTGATCTTGTAGATACCAGATTTACTGCTCGAATGGAATCTACACTCGATGAGATTTCAACTGGCAAAGTGAGTTGGCTTCCATACCTAAAAGGTTTTTATAAAGGTGATACTGGTCTAGAGAATCAAGTTCAACAACGAGAAGGAGATATAGATGGAGGGGAATTCCGGGCCATTTCCTTGGAAGGACTATCGTCTCTTGTGAGGTTGGGTAAATTTGGAACATATCTAGAATCAAAGCAACTTGGTGAAAATGGTAAGCCTATAACAGCTACTCTTCCTCAGGAAATCACTCCTGCAGATTTAGATGAAGATATTGCAGAGATGATCTTAAAACAAAAAGCTGATGGACCTGAATCACTTGGAATTGATCCTGATACTGGACAGAATTTATATCTATTAAATGGTAGATATGGTCATTTTATTCAAAGAGGCTTAGTAGTTGAATTGAAAGATCTTGGTATTCCAAAAGGTAAGAAAAAGCTTGGGAATCTTCGCTTGTTCAAAAGCAGTCAATATGGACTCTATTTGAAGCAGGATTCATCAAAGGTTCAGATTTTGTTGCCAGAAAATACTAAAGAGGAAGAAATTGATGTTGATAAGGCACTTGAATATCTAGATGATAAATCATTAAAAAAAGCTCCAAACCCAAAAAGAACCTCGTTACCTAAGAATTTAAAACCAGAGAACTTGACCTTTGAGGAGGCTCTTGGATTGATTCAATTACCAAGACTGCTTGGGGAGCACCCAGAGGGAGGAAGAGTTCAATCAAGTTTGGGTAGATTTGGACCTTATGTGGTTTGGAGTAAAACTGATGGTGAAAAAGATTATCGCTCAATCAAGGGTGAAGACGATGTCCTTAAAATAAGCCTAGATAGAGCTCTTGAGCTTTTGGCTATCCCTAAACGAGGGAGAGGGGGAAGAACTGCTTTGAAGGAATTAGGTATTCCAGAGGGAGATAAAGATGTTATCCAAGTATTTAATGGCCCTTATGGCTTGTATGTTAAACAGGGAAAAGTAAATGCCTCTCTTCCAGAGGGTAAAGGCGCGGAAGATATCTCGATTGAAGAGGCTATTGAACTATTGGCAGCCAAGAAGTCAAGTAAAAAAACAACTTCAAAGAAAAAAAGTGCTACCAAAAAAACAACAAAGTCAACCAAGGCAAGTTTGACTTCATCGGCCTCAAAAAAAAATAGTTCTAAAGGGACCTCTACAACCAAAACGGGACGTCCAAGAGCTAGTAAAGTAAGGGTGATTAAAACCAAATAAGATTTTGAATATTCTAAGATTAGTTGAGAAAATGTATATTAGATTATTTATTATTGTCGCCTTTATTCCATTACAATCTTGTTCCAATACACTAATTGGTGAGAAATTAGAAAAGAGTTTTAATACTATCGATAATCAACCTATTTCGGCATCTCCTGCGAAAGATAATAAGCAAAAAAAATCAAAGGAAATAAAAAAAATCAAGTATAATCAAAGTGATGATGAGAAAAAAAATAAAAATATTAATGGGAATATTTTAAAAGAAAATTCAATATTTAATAAAGATAGATTTAGTCAAAAATCAACTAAATCAATTAAGAAAGTTTTCTTTAATCCACAGCCATATAGAATTATTTTAAAACTTTCAGGCGCAAATCCCTCAGCGCCAGCTGAGACTGTGACCAATGCTTTAAGAAAAGCAGGAGTACAGTTTGAGGTTGAAAAAATTGAACGTTTTGATGAGGGAAAATTAATAAAGGATATAAATATGAAAAAATAAGAATTTTGGACTTAGATAAACCAAACTATTTAAGAAATAGATCTGTTTTTAAAGCTTCTCTTAGTAAAAGGAATGCTTTGAAAATTGTTGAATCCTCCTATTTGGCTGCCGCGACTGCTTTGATTTGGATAGCTCTTTATTATTTGCCAATTGGTGGAGCTATTTTTCGACTTGCATTGCCTTTGCCTCTGGCGCTTCTTCAGATTAGAAGAGGCGTTAAAACTGGCATTGAAGGAGTGATAATTTGTGTAATGTTATTAACTGCTCTAATGGGTCCGCTAAGAGGACCTTTATTGCTTTTCCCGTATGGTTTTCTTTCCTTATGGTTGGGGTATAGTTGGCAAAAAAGATGGAATTGGTGGTTAAGTTGGAGTGTTGGAGTCTTAATTGGAACTATAGGGTTTCTTGTGAGGGTAATTGTTTTATCTACTTTGGTTGGTGAGAATTTATGGGTTATTATTACTCGTGCAGGAGCAGCATTGCTTGAGAGAGGAATAAATATTTTCAATCTTTCTTTTACCCCGGATATGAACCAAGTTCAAATAGTTGCTCTTTTTCTAGTCATAACTCAAGAAATAGTTTACGTGCTTTGCTTGCATGCTTTGGCTTATTGGATTTTTCCTAGACTCAAATCCTCTATGCCTGAGCCTCCTGCTTTACTAGAGAATTTAATTTCTCTAGAATCAAATTGATGAACAATGATTAGAGATAATTACATTTTATTGCCTTCAGGTGTATGGGCTTTTGGAAAAGGGATGTTAGAGCAAAATATTAATGAAAGAGTGACAAGTTGGAATAAGAATATTACGAATACAGCTTTCTTCTTAATTCTTGCAGGATCTCAAACTGCAGAGATTGAGGGAATTTCTTCTGCTGGTTCGACTCCTGTTGCTAGACGTTATACAGCTGTTGCAGATGCTGAACTTTTGTTAAGAGGGCCTATTTCCCCAGTGAAATGCCCTTTGCCTCCTTTGCCCGCAGGTGTATCTCCAGCATTGATTAGCTACGTTGCTTCAAGGTTTTTAAAAATTAAACCAACTATTATTTCAGCTGGGTTGCTACAAAGCCCCTCTTTTAGTCATATGTCCCTTGAGTCGCCTGAAAGAGGTCCTGCTAGATGCTTAAGTTCAGGGAATGCCATGGACATAAATAGAGTAAAACCTTTAATTGATGCCGGTTTTAAAATAGGGAAAAAGTTAAAAAAATCTCTTTTGATTACGGAGTGTGTTCCAGGAGGAACATCTACTGCTTTTGCAGTTCTTTCCGGATTAGGAATAAATGTTAATGGGCTTATAAGCGGAAGTCATAAAAATCCGCCTTCAGAATTGAAAACAAAATTAGTTAATCAAGGATTAAAGGCAGCAAAATTAAATAAGAACCCATCTTCAATTGATCTTATGGCTGCGGTTGGTGATCCATTTCAACCAATTGCAGTTGGTCTCTTAATTGGAGCGAGCGAGTCTGGTCAGGAGATTTTATTAGGAGGAGGTTGTCAGATGTTGGCAGTTTTGGCTTTGGCCTTAAACGAAATTAAACCTGAGTTACGTTCTAAGTTTGTCGAAAAGATTGTAATAGGAACTACATCATGGTTAGTGGATGAGTCGCTGTCTTCTTCAGAAAAAAGAAATTCTTTTATTCATTTAATGAATCATGTTGCTCAGCACTTTAAAGTTAATATTCTGGGATTGGCTAGTGGTTATAGATTTAATGATAGTAATCATAAGGTCCTTCGAGATTATGAGCTTGGCTACATCAAAGAGGGCGTTGGGGCTGGTGCCTTATCATTACTTGCTCAAATTAAGGGGTTGACTCAGAAAGAAATGATTGAAATATGCGATAGAGAAGTTGTTAATTTATTTAAGGTACAAAATGAGAAGACTTTTTGAGATTTAATTAATATGAAAATAAATAAATTTGGAAGAAGAGAGTTTATTAAATATGGATTGATCTCTTCTTTATATCTTTTATCAGGCTGTTCAAAATCTAAAGAGAAATTAGCTTTGAGGGGAATCTCTAGCTGCTTTCCTAGTGAATTTCTTAATAGTTTATCTACAGATTGGGAATTTCTTCCAATCAAACAGATTGAATCAAAGAGCATTTCTTACAATTCTACTTTTCAAGAAAAAACAGATTTATTAGTCCTAAATGATGGTTGGATTTCTCAATTACCTTTCGGTTCACTTCAAGAAATTAACGCATCTAAACTTAGAGATGCTTTTAGTAATAAGGCTACTTCTTTTTTGGACGGCTTAGGTGAGGATTATAAAAATAGAATTTTCCCTTTAGCGGTTAGTCCTTGGGTAATACTTTTTAGAAATGAAGACTCATTAGATTTAATAAATAAGAATTCTTGGGAAGTTCTCTATTCAAGTTCACTCACAAATCAAGTAATCTTTCCTAATAGTCCTTATCTTCTAATTTCTATTTCCCAAAAACTTGGTGCTGTAGATGATTTCTCAAAGATAAAGAATCAAGCCAGGTCATTTGATGATCGCAATGCTTTGAATTGGGTCGTTTCAGGTAAAGCTAATGCAGCAGTTCTACCTTTATCTAGCTGTGTTGATAGCCTTATTAAAGATCCTCGTTTATCAGTTCTTTTACCGCAAGAAGGAAGCCCATTAAATTGGACAGTTCTTGCTTCTCCCTCTATTTCTTCAGAGCCTTTCCCCACTGATTGGTTTGATGTGTTGTGGGGGTCAACTTATTTAAGACGTGTAATAAGAAAAGGTTTTTTACCACCAACAATCTTTTCAAATTTAAGGAATAAAAATATAAATGTCTCTCAGAGAAATCAATCTATCTTTATTCCAGAAGAAAGTGTTTGGAATAAATGTTGGTCATTACCTATGCTGAGCGACGAAGATAAAAAAAATTTAGCTTTGAATTGGAATAGTTCATAAATCCATAAGTAAACTTCATCTGGAATTAAAATAAACTTTTTACAGACATTTTTAATTACCATAACTAGCATTCTAAAAGTTGTAGGTTCAATATGTTTACTGGTTTAATTCAGTCTATTGGGACTATCAAAAAAAATAATCTTGGGGTAGTTATTGATGGATGTAAGCCTTTCTCTCCTGTTAAACTTGGTGATAGTGTCTCTGTGGATGGGGTATGTCTAACAGTCTCTGAATTAATGAATGATTCTTTTGTTGCCAATATAAGTGAAGAGACTCTTAAAAGAACAAATCTTGCGGAAAAAGCTCAAAAAAATGGTTATGTAAATCTAGAGCCAGCTTTACGTCTCTCGGACCGTTTAGGTGGACATATCGTTAGTGGACATATTGACGGAATGGGTGAAATAGTTTTAATTGAAAATTTGAGAAACTCGTGGAATCTAAAAGTATCTTGGGATGATTCGGATTTTTGTAGATATATGTGCGATAAGGCGAGTATTAGTATAAATGGAATAAGTTTAACTATTGCAGAGATATATGATGATGGATGTAAATTTTCAGTAGCTGTAATACCTCATACTTGGACAAATACTTGCTTACAGTTTTTAACAATTGGCGAAAAGGTTAATTTGGAAGTTGATTTGATGGCTAAATATGCAGAAAAGCTTCTAAAAGTAAATCAAAATAATAATTATCTTACGAAAAGAAACCAATTAATTAGTTCCCAGTGGCTTAATGAGCAAGGTTGGAATTGAGCGACTTTAATTTGTTTTGAGAGACTTATTCTTAAAAAATTATTATTTCTTGAGTGGCAATAAACTGATTGCACCTGATTCTTTTCGTACATCAATACGAAATTCTTGCCCAGGTTCAAGACCTAATTTTTTGGTATACGCATGGCCGATAAGAAGATTGCCATTCCCATGAACTTTAGTTCGGAATTCTGCTTGCCTTCCTCTTGAAGATCTATTTCCTGCTCTTCCTGGTCCATTTGAGCGGAGTTTATAACCTTTAGCTTCAACCAGGGCACGATAGAAATTTTTACGTAAAACTCTTCCACTTGGCCCTACGTAACCACATCCTTTAGCAATTTCGTCTTCTGGACGATTGCTCAAAGATCTTGCTTTGTCTAGGAGTTCTTTTCCAACAAGCATTTCAGACTGTTTTAATTAACTGAATTCTGACCAATAAGTGGAATTGTGGCAACAAATTAATTGAAAGTTTCTTTCTTAGTGTCATTATTTACCGCTCAAAGCAGATAAAGGATGATGAATAAAATCACCCAGATCCCATCTACAAAGTGCCAATAGAGTTCTACTGCTTCAAATGGAAACTTATTTTCTCTATTTACTCGACCATTTGGGATACGAGTTTGCCACCAAATAATCATTATCATTATTGATCCAAGCGTTACGTGAAGCCCATGAAAACCTGTTAATGCATAAAAAGTACTTGCAAACAGGTTGTCAGTTAATCCAAAAGGCAAAGTAAAGTATTCAAACATTTGGCTGATTAAAAATGCCACTCCCAACGCACCTGTAATAAGAAGCCATTTTTGACATTGATTCGCTTCTTTTTTTTCTAGAAATTTCCCGGCTCGATGAAAAGTAAAACTACTTACTAGGAGCAAAATTGTATTTAAAGTAGGTAAAGGTAGTTCTAATTCATAAATGGCATCAGGACCTATTGGGTTGACAGCTTTAAAAGTAAGGTATGCCGCAAAAAAACCTGCAAATGTCATTCCGTCAGCAATTAAAAAGGCTATTAACCCAAACAAACGGAAATCTTCATGTTCTTCTTCTAGGTGAATTTTCTCGTTTTCGGAAGATTGCTCTTTTGGTGCTATTGAGGTCATTCTTTTTGCTCCTTAGTTTCATTTGAATCTTTTCTTCCATAACCATATGGTTTAAGAACAAGTGGGGCCTCTCCTTTCCAATTCTCAACAGGAGGAGGCGAACTTGTTAACCACTCAGGAGTAAGTGCATTCCAAGGATTATCACCAGCCTCATCACCATATAGAAAGCTTTGAAAGATATTCCAAAGAAAAGGTAAAGTACTTACAGCCATTATTAAGGCCCCTACGCTACTGATTTGATTGATTATTTGAAATTGTGGATCATATTCAGCAACCCGTCTAGGCATGCCATTTAAGCCTAGCCAATGTTGAGGAGCAAAACAAAGATTAAAGCCAATAAATGTAATGATGAAGTGAAATCTTCCCAAATTTTCATTTAGCATTTTCCCGGTAAATTTTGGGTACCAATGATAAATTGATGAGAAGATAACAAACACAGAGCCTCCATAGACTATGTAATGAAAATGAGCGACCACAAAATAGGTATCGTGTACATGCACATCAAAAGGAACTTGAGCTAATGCAACTCCTGTTATTCCACCTAAAACAAAGTTAATAATAAATCCGCATGAAAATAGCATTGCACCATTAAGTGATATTTTCCCACCCCATAAAGTTGCAACCCAATTAAAAAATTTTATACCTGTTGGTACTGCTATAAAAGCAGTAGCTATTGTGAAAAATAAGCGCATCCATGGAGGAGTTCCACTAGTAAACATATGATGGGCCCATACGACGAGACCTAAAACAACTATTCCCATAATTGAGAAGACCATAGTTGTATAGCCAAAAAGTGGCTTTCTACTATGTATTGGAAGTATTTCACTTACCAGACCAAATGCAGGGAGAACCATGATATAAACAGCTGGATGAGAGTAAAACCAAAAAAGATGTTGATAAACAATTACGTTCCCTCCAAGACTTGGATTAAAGAAACCGGTATGAGCAACTATGTCAAAGCTTAAAAGAATTAGAGTACCAGCAAGAACAGGAGTTGAAAGAACGACAAGAATACTTGTACCAAGCATTGCCCAGCAATACATAGGCAATTGCATTAATTTAAGGCCAGGTCTCCTTAATTTAAGAATGGTTGCTATAAAATTAATACCACCAAAGATTGAGCTCCCACCTAAAAGTAAGACACTTAATATCCAAATAATTTGACCAGCCGCTGGAGTCGTAATGCTTAAAGGGGGATAGGCTGTCCATCCAGATTGCGCAGCACCATTTATGAAATAGCTAGATATCAGCATTAAACCGGAAGGAGGTATTAGCCAAAAAGCAACTGCATTAAGTCTTGGGAAAGCCATGTCTCTGGCCCCAACATAAAAAGGTATTAAATAGTTTCCAAAGGCACCATTTACAACAGGCACGATCCATAAAAAAATCATGATTGTGCCGTGGAGAGTTAGAACTTGGTTGTAGACCTCTCTTGGCATAAAATCTGAGAGTGGACTGATTAGTTCTACTCTTATTGCGCCTGCTAAAGATCCTCCAATCAAATAAAACAAGAAACCACAAACTAAATATTGAAGACCTATGACTTTATGATCAAGGCTAAAACTTAGATATTTGAGCCATCCAGTTGGTTGAAGTTTGTCTGGAGTTGAGTTGTTTGGTTTAAGTGAAATAGTCATGGAATTAAATTGTTTCCTTTGAGTTTTCTCTTAACCAGGTGTCAAAGTCTTCTTGTTCATCAACAACTACGTTAGATCGCATACCACCGTGGTATGGACCACACAATTCTGCACACACAATTGGAAAATTACCTGCTTTTGTTGGCGTAAAATTTAAAATTGTTGGTTGGCCAGGTATGACATCTTGTTTAAGTCTAAATTGAGGCACCCAAAAAGCATGGATTACGTCTTTGGATTCCATTTTTAAACTAATTTCTCTTCCAACAGGAACGTGAAGTTCGCCAGAAATAATATCTTCTTTTGGATAATGAAAGATAAAAGCAAATTGCATTGCAGTTAACTCAATTGGTAATGAAGATGAATTATTTGAATTTTCAATTGGACCAGAACCAATCCCCCCCCAAACCCTTTCTTCTTGATTTCTCATATGAGCACTATGATCGTTCATTAGAGGTTGCATACCACCCATACGATCATAAATATCGTAGCTATATAAACCCACAAATAAAACAACGATTGCAGGGACTGCTGTCCAAAAAATTTCTAGGGTAATATTACCTTCTAAATCTATGCCATCTCCAGTTTCATCAGTCCTTCGACGGAATTGAATGAGACTGTAAATTACTAAAGCGGTCATACCTATGAAAAGTATGGAGCCAATAATGAATAGAACTCGATAAAGTTCATCATAAATAGGAGCATTCAAGCTCGCGCTTGAGGGAAGCATATCAACGTTGTAAGCAATCCAAACCCCTCCTACGCCAAGAATTAAACTTGAAACAAGAGTTAGGATGGCCGAAATTTTCGGCAAGTAGATCTCCCTATCTATTTATAGGTTATGGGTAAATGTAATTAATGTATTCACTAATTGTTAATTCAAGATGAATAATTTTTTTTTAAGAGAATTTTTATGTTGCAGTCCGCTTATTCAGGTGACGTGTGTGAAGTAATCGCTACGTTGGATAAATAATTGTTTTGATGGATCTTTGCCTTCGTGCGGGTTATTTATCAACCAAAGCCTCGATTTAGATTGGGTCAGCTTGCTGCTCACGTGGTCGTTGCACTGATAGCTCTTGTTGTTATTGGAGGGGCAACGAGAGTAATGGAGGCTGGCCTCGCTTGCCCTGATTGGCCTCTTTGTTACGGATCTCTTTTGCCCGGTAGGCAAATGAATTTACAAGTATTCCTCGAATGGTTTCATCGCTTAGATGCTTTTTTTGTAGGAATTATTTTAATTACTCAATTTGCTCTTTCTTTATTTTGGGCAAAATTTTTACCTAAATGGCTTCCTTGGACTTATGGATTCCTAACTCTTTTGGTTGCTTTTCAGGGTTTCTTGGGTGCTTTGACAGTACTTCAGTTATTACCTTCTTTAGTAGTAGTTGCTCATTTAGCTGTCGCATTGACTCTTGTGGCGATCATGAGTGGTGTCACTCAACAATTACTTAATCCTGGAAACTCGATTTTTCCACCTTGGCTGCGTGCACTTGGACTGCTATCTCTTTTTTCTGTAATAAGTCAATCTTTACTTGGTAGCAGGGTGGCAACATCATGGGCTGCTAGAAGATGTTTGGATTTTGGAGATTCTTGCAATCTGTTAGGACTTCATCGAACCAGTGCTATCCCAGTGAGCCTTTTGGTCATTTTATTCGTAATGATTTCATTTACTCAAAGAGATGTTTTTTTTAATCAATGGCCTTATTTTGCCTCGATCATCTTTTTGATACTCTTGCAAATCTTTTTAGGAGTTTTTTCAATTCAACTAGGAATGAGTGAACCTACTCTCATTGTTGGACATCAACTGGTTGCCTGCTTGTTAGTAGCAGTTATATCTGCATTGAATTTTAAAGGCAAAGGAATTGATGGATCTTCGCAATCACTTTTTATAACCGAATCAAATTTGGAGACATGTCATGGTTAGCTCAACATCTGATGCAATAGCACAGCCAATTAATCGTGAGGAAATTGTTCCATCCAGGAAGCGGATTAAATTACCAGCTTGGCTGGAGGTCGCCAAACCAAGATTAATCCCTCTTTTACTTGCTACGACTGTTGGTGGCATGGCTCTTTCGGAGGAATGGCCATTACCCTCTCCTAGATTGGCATGTACTTTAGGTGGAGGCGCACTTGCAGCTGCAGCTGCAGGTGCTCTGAATTGTTTGTGGGAGCAAGATCTTGATAAAAGAATGAAACGTACGAGTGATCGAGCATTACCTTCTGGTCGCCTTTCTCCTTCATCTGTTTTTATTGGAGCAATTGCTTGTACTCTTGCTGCCTCAGTACTTTTGGTAAGTGGCGTTAACTGTTTAGCAGCAGGACTTACTCTTTTGGGACTTTGTAGTTATGTACTACTTTATACAGCTTTCTTAAAACCTCGTACATCTCAAAATATTGTTTTTGGAGGTGTCGCTGGAGCAATTCCTCCATTAGTTGGGGCCTCAGCTGCGGCAGGGCATATCGGATTAGGAGGTTGGTGGCTATTCTCTTTGGTCATGGTATGGACCCCAGCACATTTTTGGGCTCTGGCCATATTGTTAAAAGAGGACTACCGATCTGTAGGGATACCAATGCTTCCAACAGTAAGTGGACCTTTCGTGACTGCTAAAGCTATATCTGTTTATGGTTATCTAACTGTCTGTTTAAGTTTTTTAGGGTGCTTTGTTTTACCTGAAGGAGGTTTGTTGTATGGAATGTTATTACTACCTTATAACTCAAGACTTCTTCAATTGGTTTCAAGATTAAGAGATAATCCAGAGGATTTAGATCGGGCTAAGGGTTTGTTTAGGTGGTCTATTCTTTATATGTTTGGAGTTTGTTTTTTGCTTGTTATTAGTAGATTGCAAGTGTCAATTGTTTTCAATGATCAGTTATTAGAATTAATTCGTCATTTCTACGTAAATCTATTTTAGGTCTGAAAAAAATAAAAATAAAAACTTTATAAACTTATTCTATTCTATTAATTAGAATTTTATTTGAGATATTAGTTTATTTTTTAGGCAGTTCCTTTCTAGATGTTTTTCATTCAACTGAAAGAATTATTTAAGTCGTATGGTCCTGTTAGGGCTTTAAATGGACTTAACCTTAGAGTACCTAAAGGGTCTTTGTATGGTTTATTGGGCCCAAACGGGGCTGGCAAAAGTACTGCTCTTAGAATTATTTCTACTCTTCTTGAGCCTGATTCAGGTGATGTTGAGGTCGCAGGACATAATGCATTACTTGAGGAAAAGGAAACTAGACAAATCTTGGGTTATGTAGCTCAAGAGGTCGCGATCGATAAAATCCTTACAGGAAGAGAGTTACTCCAGCTTCAAGGAGACCTTTATCATCTTGATAAAAACTATAAGAAAAGGAGAATTGAAGAATTAATAGAGAGACTGGAAATGCATGAATGGATTGACAGAAGATGTGGTTCTTTTTCTGGAGGTATGAAAAGAAGACTTGATCTTGCTTCAGGATTGTTACATGAACCAGAATTGCTGATTCTTGATGAACCTACTGTTGGGCTGGATATAGAAAGTCGATCAGTTATTTGGGGATTATTGAAGGAACTTAGAAATAACGAAACGACAATCTTGTTAAGTAGTCATTATCTCGAGGAGGTGGATGAATTGGCAGATGAGATGGCTATTATAGATAAGGGAAAAGTTATAGCTAATGGGAAACCAGATGATTTGAAAAAAGAGCTTGGAGGAGACAGAGTAACGCTTAGGGTTCGGGAGTTCAGTGATGAATTAGAAGCTGAATCAGTAAGGAATTTAATAAAAGATATTCATGGAGTTTCAAATGTTGTTATAAATAAAAAACAAGGATATTCTTTAAATTTTTTAGTTACAAGAAATGAGGTTATATCGAATTTGTCGGATCATCTTATAAAAGAAAATTTTGAAGTATTTGCCCTTTCCCATAGTCGTCCTAGTCTAGACGATGTTTATTTGCAAGCAACTGGAAAAACTCTTATGGATGCAGAATTAGAATTAGCTGGAAAAAGAGATTTTAAGCTTGAGAATAAAAAATCGATGCGTTAATTCTTTGCTTTACTTTTAAATTGCTAAACAAATGACTACTACTAATTCATCACTTCATCAAAAAAAGCAGTCTAGAGATGATTTAAATGAAATTTTTCAAGAGATTTATGCTTTAACTTGGAGGCTTTTTATTCAATTAATTCGACGCCCTTCAACGTTATTGGCAGGTGTTCTTCAACCTTTGATATGGCTTTTACTTTTTGCAGCATTATTCTCTAAAGCTCCAATAAATTTTTTACCTGGGAACAGTAGCTATGGGGAGTTTCTCGGCGCAGGCTTAATTGTATTTACTGCCTTTAGTGGAGCTCTTAATGCTGGACTCCCAGTGATGTTTGATAGAGAATTTGGTTTTCTTAATCGACTTTTAGTTGCCCCATTGAGGAGTAGAAGTTCAATAGTAATTTCTTCTGTGATCTACATTACAACGATTAGCCTTTTTCAGAGTTTTGCAATAATGGCAACTTCAGCCCTCTTGGGTTATGGCTGGCCAAGTCTGGGTGGCTTTGTTCTCATAGCCATAACCTTATTGCTGTTGGTATTTGCAATAACTGGCTTAAGTCTTGGCTTGGCATTTGTATTGCCAGGACATATAGAATTAATTGCAATTATTTTTATTGCTAATCTTCCAGTACTTTTTGCTAGCACAGCATTGGCCCCTATCTCTTTTATGCCTGAATGGCTTGGATGGATAGCATCAATCAACCCACTAACATTTGCGATTGAACCAATACGCATGGCTTACCAAGATTCTGTTGATCTGAAAGCTGTTTTAATTACTGCTCCTTATGGGGAAGTAAATGGATATACTTGCCTTGCTATTTTATTTATTCTTACAGTTGGATTGTTTTTTCTTATCAGACCTCTTTTAAATCGCAAACTTGCTTGATAATCTTAATTTAGCGATCTGAAGAATCTTGGAGTCTCGAAAGTATCAATTACAAAAACAAATTATAGAGGCTTTAGAGGCTAATGATAATGATCTATATTCTCTATTGAAATCTCAATGGGCACATCGCTTTGGAGTGGAAAGTTTGGAAGAATTGAAAAATCTAGATTTAAACCAGGTTAATCAAAATCCGGGCAATGAAGATAACCAAAAAGTTGATCAAGGAGCTGATTGTATTTTGGAGGGGGTTCAATCAATTTCAAAAAAAGAAGATGATAATCAGAAAAAAGAAATCACAATAGAAAATAATCAAGTAATTGAGTCAGTTGAGGTTGGTAAAAAAGAATCTTTTGAGAATCAATCATATGAAATACTTGATACAAAAAATAATATGAATACAAATAGTATTCCTCACCCAGCAATAGAATACAAAAAAACACCAGAGGTAAAAGCTTTAATTCCTTTACCCCCTAAACCCAAATATAGTTACCTCAAGAAGTGGTTGTTTAGAAATTAATTCATAACTTTTTTAAGAATTTTTATACATCTTATTTACAAAGAGTAGAAATTATATTTTTACTTTTACATCATTCCTGGCATACCCATTCCACCCATTCCACCCATTCCACCCATTCCACCCATTCCACCCATTCCACCCATTCCACCCATTGGGTCTCCACCTTCGCCACCAGGAACAGATGGTGGCTCAGGTTTGTCGGCTATAACAACTTCAGTTGTGATTAGCAGAGAGGCTATTGATACAGCATCTTGAAGAGCAAGTCGTATTACTTTTGCAGCGTCTAAGATCCCAGCTTCGAGTAAATCTTCATACTCCCCAGTTTGTGCATTGAAGCCTTTTCCTAAACGCTTAATATCTGACACAACCACATCCCCATTAAATCCAGCATTTATTGCTATTTGTTTAGTTGGCGCAGTTAAAGCTCTTTTTATAATTTCAATACCAGTTTTTTGATCACCCTCTAAATTTTTAGCTAAATCTTCAAGTCCCTCACTGAGTTCTAAAAGAGTCGTTCCACCACCTGCAACAATACCTTCCTCAATAGCTGCACGAGTTGCATTAAGAGCATCCTCAATTCTTAGCTTTCTATTCTTTAATTCAGTTTCAGTTGGCGCACCAACTTTGATGACAGCAACTCCCCCAGCAAGCTTCGCTATTCTTTCATTTAATTTTTCTTGATCATATTCCGAATCTGTTTCGTCTAGCTCTCTTTTGATTGAAGCGATTCGATTAGCTAATTCGGAATTTTGATTGTCATTTGCAACTATTGTTGTGCTGTCTTTTGTGATTGTAACTCGTCTCGCTTGTCCTAAATCGGATATTTGTACTTTTTCGAGACTCATAGCTTTATCTTCGCTAATTAATGTGCCTCCAGTAAGTACTGCAATATCTCCCAAAGCAGCTTTTCTTCTCTCTCCGAAGGAAGGTGCTCTAACTGCGGCCACTTGGAGCACACCACGGTTTTTATTAACTACCAAAGTTGCTAATGCCTCCCCCTCTACTTCTTCGGCAAGAATTATCAGGGGTGTTCCGTTCTTTTGAACAGTTTCAAGAACAGGAATAAGATCAGCAATAGATGAAATCTTTTTATCAGTAATTAATATTGATGGATTTTCAAATTCACAAATTAATCGCTCTTCATCGGTAACAAAATATGGTGAGCTATAACCTCTGTCAAATGCCATACCTTCTGTGATATCTAATTCAGTAGCAAGAGATTTGGACTCTTCTACTGTTATTACCCCGTCAAAACTTACTTTTTCGATAGCATCTGCAATCATTAAACCTATTTCTTCATCACCACCTGCGCTGACAGTCGCTACTTGTTTGATAGCGTCACCACTCACTGATTTACTTCTTTTCTTGAGACTATCAACTATTTGGGCTACAGCCTTTTCCATACCTCGTCTTAATTCTATTGGACTTGCTCCCGCTGCAGTATTTCTAAGTCCTTCTTGAACCATGAATTGAGCTAGAACAGTTGCTGTTGTAGTACCATCTCCAGCTTTTTCCTTTGTTTTTGAGGCAACTTGTTCAATGAGCTTTGCGCCTATATTTTCAAAAGGATCATCGAGTTCTATTTCTTTAGCGATAGTTACTCCATCATTGACAATATCTGGGGCCCCGAATTTCTTTTCAATTACTACATTTCTTCCTTTAGGTCCAATCGTGACTTTTAGAGCATTTGCTAAATTGTTAACTCCTTTTTCTAGAGCGCCGCGAGATTCGTCTGAAAAACTTAGTAGTTTGGCCATATTTAATTTGAATTAAACTTAATCTCCCACAAGAAACACACATTAGGGGAGGCTGAATAAGTGGGGAAAGCCGAATGATAATTGAGGAATTTTTCCCAATTTTTCTAGAAGGTAGTTAGTGTCAACTTATGAATGATCCAGGAGCTTTATTTTTTATTCTCATGGCTGGGTTGGCCGGAACTATGACCTTGATTTATTTCCCTTTGAGGATATTTCTTACAGCCACAGCAAGAAGTAGAAGATTAAAACTTTTACAACGTATTCGTAGATTGAGAGATGAATTAGGTCAACCTATTGAAAATTGATATTCTCTCAATTCATTAGTTACCACTCTGGCGACATGAAAAGTAAATACCAAAAACAAGAATTGATTTTGGATTAAAGTTATTGATCGAGTTAGCAATCCAATCTTTTGTATGAGTTATGTCAGGGTTTAAATATCGCTTAGTGACTACCATAAAGATTAAAAAATGTTCCTTATCAGTTCATCTAATTAAAATTTGTTTTTTGCCTAGGATCAAAGTAAGGGCTGACGTCTTTTCCCAAGCTTTTGCTGGATTATTTGATGTTTCTTCCGTGGGGATTAGCTCATTACCATTCCACCATCAACTTGAATTGTTTGACCTGTGATGTAAGCAGCCGCTGGATCTGCGGCTAAAAATCTAACTGCTCCTGCAACGTCTTCTGGTTTCCCAAATCTTCCAAGTGGTATGGCAGATAGTATTGCGTCGCTATTTAAATCCTTTGTCATATCTGTGGAAATAAAACCTGGAGCGACTGCATTGACAGTTATGCCTCTACTTGCAAATTCCTTAGCAGCACTTTGTGTTAATCCAACTACTCCTGCCTTGGCTGCAGAATAATTAGCCTGTCCTGGGTTACCCATTAATCCAACTACAGAAGTTATATTGATAATCCTTCCACTTTTTTGTTTTAACATTTGCCTAGATACTGCTCTTGTGCAATAAAAAACACCGCTCAAGTTCAGGTCCAATACATTCTGCCAATCTTCAGTTTTCATTCTCATAAGAAGACCATCTTTAGTTATTCCTGCGTTATTAATCAGAACATCAATTTTATTATTTTTATCTAAAACTGTTTTTATTAATTCATTTACTGAGTTTTCATTAGAAATATCTGCTTGAAGAGGGTATGCCTTGCCCCCAAAAGAGCTTATTTCAGAAACTACTTTATTCGCGCTTTCTAGGGAGGAAGAATAATTTACGATTACTTCTGCTCCTTCCTGTGCTAAAGATATTGCAATTGCCTTACCAATCCCTCTACTAGCGCCAGTTACAAGTGCAGTTTTTCCTTCTAATGATTTTGATGATTTCATAATCATATGATTTTTAAATAGTTAGAGTCGATACTGAATTTATTTAACTTACTATTTATTTACTTGATTTTTGAAAAGACTTTAAGTTCAGGTATGAAAATAGTTATTTCTACTGGTCGAATATATTAAATAAATAATCGATGTAGAGGAATCAGTCGTGCATTTGTTAATTGCTGCTGCAGGAAGTGGAAGTCGAATGGGTGCTGATAGAAACAAGCTCCTTTTAAAGGTTGCAGGTAAAACGGTTTTAGAGTGGACTTTGAAAGCAGCTTTTGCCTCTAAATCAATAAATTGGATTGGAATTATTGGACAGCCCAAAGATAAAAGATCTATTTGTTCAATTATTAGTGACCCATTGAAGTCAGTTACATGGATAAATGGAGGATCAACAAGACAGCAGTCTGTTCAGTTAGGACTGTCAGCGCTTCCCGATGATGCTCAGTCTGTGCTGATTCATGATGGGGCAAGATGTTTGGTGAGACCTGTTGTTTTTGATGATATTGCGAAGATTGTTTCTAGTGGACAGGCAGTTATTGCAGCTTCACAAGTTACTGACACAATAAAAAAGGTTGATAAAGATGGAAAGATTATTGAGAGCCCTCCTCGCTCAGATCTATGGGCAGCGCAGACTCCACAGGGCTTTTCAGTAAATAAACTTAAGCATGCACATAACGAAGCAATTGCTAAAGGATGGAATGTAACCGATGATGCATCTTTATTCGAAAGAGTGGGATTACCAGTAAAAATTTATGATGCAGGAGCATCAAATATTAAAGTGACAACTCCATTCGATCTCATAATTGCGGAGTCTTTGCTGTCTTCTACAAAAGACTAAGTGTTCCTTTGTTACCATTTAAGATCGCTTGGCTGCCTAGTGGAAGGGATGCATTCCCGTGACAGTGACCAATTGGTAAATTTGAGATTATCGGGATTTTAAGATCTTTTGTTCGATCTTTGAAAATATCAATTAGCTCAAATGATTTTCTCTTATCTAGGTCATTATCGTTTTCACAATAAGAAAATGAACCGAAACCTAATCCAGATAATTGTTGTAGAATCCCCGCCAATCTTAAGTGAGTTAGCATCCTGTCAATTCTGTAGGGAGCTTCTCCAATGTCTTCGATGATTAAAATTGATTTTTTAAAAATTGGGAGATGTACTGTACCAATTAAGTGAGTCAGAACAGTTAGGTTGCCAACAATTAGGTGCCCCTTAGAGATCCCTCCTCCCCATGGGTCTCCATAAATATCTGGTACACAATTGCCAAACAAAATTGATTTAAGCCTATCTTTACTCCAGTCTGGTTCAGAACCCAACGTTGTAATAAGTGGACCATGCACTCCTCCTTGAAATCCACCTGCTAGCCGTGCAAGAAGTATTGAAGTTAAATCAGAAAAACCTATCATCCAACCTTCCTTCCATGGTTGTCTTTTCTCTAGTAATCTTGCTGATCCCCACCCACCTCTAGCAAAAGCCAAGAGAGGGTAATGGTTTTTTGGGTGCAATTCATTAAATCTAACTTCATCATTACCCGCTAAATAGCCCCATGACCTATCTATTAAATTGATTTGATTGCATATTAATCCCCACTCCTCAAGGACTTTGACCCCAGAGTAAAGATCATCTTTGTTACTTATTGGCGAACTTGCGGCAACTATGTGAAAAAGATCACCTTTTTTTAAAGGATCAGTCATTTGCAAATCTTCCTAAAGAAATTGTCATCGCTTAAAAAAGTTTGCTTAAGATCATGCCTAGAAGTAATAAACTGCTAAGTCTCACTTGATTGCTGAAATGTAAACCTGAAGTCTTAATACCTTTTGATCTTGAACTTAATAAGAAAACCTCTCGTTGCATTCCTGCAGAAGTTATCAACCAAAAAGGCCAAAATATTAATTCTAAATTTGCGTTGAAAGCTGCAAGAGCTAGAAAAAAACATGTTAAAACATAGCAAAAAGAAACTGTTTGTATTGATTTTTTTCCAAGACTGATCGCACTACTATTTAGACCAATTCTTTTGTCTTCAATTTCATCTGCCATTGCATACACAGTATCAAAACCGAAAGTCCAAAAAATAGTTGCAAGCCAACAAAATAATAATGGTACGCCTCCTGCTAAAGAAGATTCGCTTGCTGCCCAGGGGATGAGAACTGAAAACCCCCAGCAAATAGAAAGAATAAGTTGGGGATATTTATACCATCTTTTTGCTGAAGGATAAAAGAGAATAAAAGGTAATGATAATGAGGCAAGTAGAAGGCATAAATTTCTACTTTCATGTGGGATTGAAAGAACTATAAAAAGACTAAAAAATAACATTAAAATAAGTATTATCCATGCAGCTTTTGCAGATAGTTTGCCATTTGCCAATGGTCTCTCTTTTGTCCTTATTACTTTCTTGTCAAACTTTCTGTCCCAAATATCATTAGCGATACATCCTGCACCGCTTACAAATAATCCACCTAGGATTGTGATTCCCAAAATGAATAAAGAAGGTGGGGCTGTGGGAGTTAACCAAAGAGACCAGCCAGCTGGGATAAGAAGAATCAATCTTCCGCTGGGTTTGTTCCATCTAAGAAGTTGAAAACAATATCTAATTTTTTGGATAAGAAGATTATTCACGAAAATTCAAATTGATAATGATTTATAAGGCCTTCTCAATGGGGTGCTGAGAGTGTCAGAGTATTGAGGTTCAACCTATTCATTTATGTTAGGTGACTCAATAAATAATTCCTTTGAAAGGAATTCTATTGAATTGGATCTTGGCGAAAATCAAGATGCTGAATTATGCCGTGTTGCAACAATTGACATTGGCACCAACTCAACTCATTTGTTAATTGCAAGGCTTGAGCGAAAATTAAATACTTTTAGTATTGAACTTGCAGAGAAATCAACAACACGATTAGGAGAAAGAGATCCTCAGACTGGAGAACTTACCTCCCTAGCGATGAACAGAGCTTTTTTAACATTAAAGAGGTTTAAGGATTTATCAGAGAGTTATAAGGTTGATAGTCTTATTACTGCTGCTACAAGTGCGGTTAGAGAAGCACCAAATGGGAAAACCTTTATTTCTGAAATAAAAAAGAAGATAGGATTAGATGTTGAATTGATAAGCGGAGCAGAAGAAGCAAGATTGATTTATCTAGGTGTACTTTCAGGGATGCAATTTGGAAATAAACCTCATCTCGTTCTAGATATTGGAGGAGGTTCTACAGAATTAATCCTTGCTGATAGTTCTGAGGCCAGAGCATTAACAAGTACAAAGATTGGAGCAGTAAGATTACAAAGAGAATTTATTAAAAAAGATCCAATATCCTCTCAAACTGAATTATTTCTCCGGTCTTTTATCAGAGGCTCCATGGAGTCTGCAATTGATAAAGTATCTAAGAGGATTGAAGTAGGAGATACACCAGTTTTAGTCGCAACTAGTGGAACTGCCATGGCTATTGGTGCATTGATATCTAATAAAGAAAATCATATGCAATCAAAATTACAAGGATATAAAATTCAAAAAAATAATCTGGATATGATTGTTAGTCAATTAGTAAAAATGACACCTTCCGAACGGAGTGAATTATCGTCATTAAGTGAAAGAAGATCTGAAATAATTGTCCCCGGGGCATTGATTTTACAAACAATAATGAATATGGTTAATGTTAATGAAATTATTTTAAGTGAGAGAGCTCTTAGGGAAGGATTAGTTGTTGATTGGATGTGTCGAAATAATTATTTAAAAGATCAGTTGAGCTTTCAAGGCTCAATAAGAGAAAGAACAGTTATTCATCAATCAAAAAGATTTGGTGTTAATCCAAAACGATCAAAAAGTGTATCAGAATGTGCCCTTGTTTTTTATGATTATACTAAAGGGATTTTGCATAATGATAATGGGGAAGGTAAAGAACTTTTGTGGGCAGCAGCTAGACTTCATGCCTGTGGAAAACATATCAATATAAGTGCCTATCATAAGCATTCGTGGTATTTAATTAAAAATGGAGAACTCTTAGGTTATTCCCAAAGTGAGCATTTGATGGTGGCGGCTATTGCAAGGTATCACAGGAAAAGTTTTCCAAAAAAAAGACATGAATCTTGGCAATTATTAGTCGATGATAGTCAAAGAAACTTGGTTGCAGACATGTCTTTACTTCTTCGTCTCTCATGCTCTTTGGATAGAAGACCAGAACCTTTGATATCAAAGATAGTTATTGAGGCTAATAATAAAAAAGTTAATATAGAGCTAATTCCTAAGGACTTAGGTCAAAATTTGGATCTTGAGAAATGGAGCTTAAATAAGGCAATTTCACTAATTAAGAAAATTAAGGATGTTGATATAAACATCCTTTAAGAAGAAACCTTTTTGTCTAATAAAAAGATATCACTTCGCTGCGGATTAATCGAATTATCTTGCACTCCTTGAATATATTTTAATAGCATAATTGAAGTAAATAATCCTAAAGCACCCGATACAATTACCATGCTCAGTGGATTGAAATCTCTATTTTTTCTAGTATTTTTCTTCTTAATCACAGCACTAAGTTTAGGGGCATTGTTTTTCTTTTCATTAAGTTCTTCAAGAATAAAACTTGTATCTAAGTTCAATTTCTCGGCAATTCTTCGAACCATTGCTCTAATAAAAACTTTTTCAGGAAGTGCGCTTTCATCACCTGATTCAAGTGCAATCAATTGTTCTTGCCCAATTCTAAGCGAGGAAGATAGATCCTCTACTGAAAGATTTCTACCTTGTCGGGCTTCCTTGAGAAACTCACCAACAGTTCGTAATGCGGATTTTTTATTTGCGATATGAGAACTATCGCTTTTTCTTTCATCACTTTTTTCCAATTAAAAACCTTTTGGTTATTAAATTTATTCTAAAGGATCTGTAAAGTCATTTGTCTCTAAAAGATAATTTATCTATGGCTTTAATGATTGTTAAAATTTATTCCTTGTCTTTTCTTTTTAACTCGACCTAAATAAATGTGAATGAGTAGGATTATAAAGCTTTGATCTATTATTACCTATTTTTAATGTTGGACTAATTATATATAAAGTTGTTCTGATTAAATTTTGTTCTAAAGATGTTTTTGCCATCTCACTTAAAGGTATAACTTTTATCCATTCATCTGGCCAAGTTACTCTATATGCAATTGCTACAGGAGTATTCGCAGGATAGTACTTTATAAGTATGGATTGAACTTCTTCTACATGTCTTGCACTTAGGTAAAGACATAAAGAAGATTGAATAGATGCTAGTTTTTGAAGACCTTCCCTCTCTGGTTTCCCTGTTCTACCATCAGCTCTGCTAAGTATTATTGTTTGGGTTAAATCTGGAATTGTTAGTTCGAACCCTAAAGTTGCTGCTGTTGCTTGATAGGCACTTACTCCAGGAACCACTTCTACCTCAATTCCTTCATCATTTAATCTACATATTTGTTCTGATATTGCTCCATATAAGCAAGGGTCACCATCATGAAGACGAACAATTTTTTTACCTTCCTTATGTTTTTTAATTAAAATTAAAATGATCTCTTCTAGAGTTAATGAACTTGTCTTTATCTTTTCACAATCATTTTTAACAAGTTTTGTTATTTGTATAGGGATTAGAGAGTCAGTCCAAACAAGAACATCAGCTGTTTTTAGTCTTTGTTGAGCTCTTATAGTAATTAAATCTAAAGCGCCGGGACCTGCTCCGACAATTGAAATCGGATTCATTGATTTCTCCCATTAGTTAAGGAAGGATCGGGTAGTGGTTTCTTAGAAATATAAATTCTCCATAGTCCTAATAATCCTGTGCTAATTAAAAATAAACTAATCAATTGTGCTATTCGTAGTCCTCCCTCACAAAAAGGTGGAAACCCACCCAAGCAGAGAGGGTCGGTTCTTAAGGCTTCTATCCAAAACCTTCCTAAGCTGTAAGTGATTAAATATAAGCAACTTAAACTGCCCGATGGTAGATTAAGTTCTCTTTTATTTGCTTTTCTAAAAAGAAAAATCAGTATACCAAAAACTAAAATATTCCATACTGATTCATAAAGAAAGGTAGGGTGAAAAAAATCTTGCATTGAGAATATTTCTGGCCTAAATCTATAAGGTATAAATAATTTCCAGGGTAAATTTGTAGGTATCCCAAAAGCTTCATTATTAAAAAAATTCCCCCATCTACCTATTGCTTGGCCTAAGGCAACTGAGGGAACCAAAACATCTAAAACATCCCAAAAAGGCTCTTTTCTCCAGCGGCAAAAAAATATAATAGATAATGAGCCCATAATCATGGCCCCATGAATTGCAATACCTCCTCCCCAAATTTCTATCGCACTGGGAATAGGAATATTTAAGTTCAGGAAATTAATAGAACTCCAGAAGTTTTTTCCAGTGTAGTTTCTCCATTCAAATACAACATAATAAATTCTTGCACCAATCACAGATGCGAAAACTAAAATAGGAAGTAAATCGTTAATAACGCTTTTTTTTAATCCTTTTTTTAAAGCTAACTCACCTGATAAATTTAAACCTAATAAAACTGAAATAGCTATTAGTAATCCATACCACCTTAATGAAAAAGGCCCCAGTTGAAACAACTCAGGCCCAGGTGATCTAAGCGCTAAAAATATATGTTCCATCAACTATTTGATTTTATATTCCTTCAGCAGCTTGAACTTTTTCTACTTGTTTCTTTTTAAGAACTAGCATTATTTGGGATAATCCAACTCCTATAAAGAAAATTATCATTCCAATAACCCTTGCCTTACTTTGTAAAACTATTTCCTTGTCAAGTTGACCAAAACCCCCAACATTTGGGTCTTCAGTTAATTTTGCACCTTTCTCAATAGTGTCACCTTCTTTTATTAATAATGAAGTCCCAGCAGGAAGGTTTTCAGTAAAACTTTCTCCTTCTTCATTGTTTAGATTAATTATTTGTGTTCCATCTTCGTTGGTTTCTATTGAAGTTATTGTGCCTGAATTTGTTGCCGTAAACAAATTGTTATTGCTTTTTTCACCAGTTGGATAAACTTGACCTCTTCCTCTGTTACCTCCTACATGAATTGAATACTTTCCAAAATTATAATTGCTGTCTTTTCTAGGATCAGGAGATAATACAGGGAAAACAATCTCTTTGTTTTGATCCCCAGGTAAAGGACCTACTAAAATAATATTTTCTTGTTCCTCGCTGTATTGGGTGAAGTAAACACCTTGAGTCTCTTCTTTAATTTCATCAGTCCATCTTTCTTGAGGAGCAAGCTTAAATCCATCTGGAAGCATTACAACGGCTCCAACTTGGAGAGGAACTTTGCTTCCATCAGCTCCAATCTCTTGTAGGTCCTTTTTATAAGGTATTTCTACTACTGTTTTGAAAACACTATCAGCAGCAACTGCCTGAGGCACTTCAGCTCTTGTTGGCATACTTGCTACATGACAATTAGCGCAAACAATTTTTCCTGTTGCCTCTCTAGGATTTTCAAATTTTTGTTGAGCCCAAAATGGGTATGCCCAAGTTGGTTGAGGAATTACAAATATTGAAAACCCTATAAAAACTGAAAAGAGAAAAAGTTTTAATGAACGACTCATGGTTTTTAAAATGGTATTGAAGTGTTTTGTCATTTATTTATCATCCCCACCAAGGATCAGTACCAGTTCGGAAATCAGTTTCTGTCCACTGACTTACTAGAACTTGATCATCCTCAACTGAGACATGAGCTATCGCTAGAGATAGAGGGGCTGGACCTCTTACAACTTTTCCTGTGGAATCGTATTGACTTCCATGACATGGACACATGTATTTATTTGCTCCACTATTCCATGGAACTACACAACCAAGATGAGTACAAATCGCATTAATTCCGTAACTAGTAATTGCATCTTCGCCTTCAACTATTAGATAGGTTGGATCACCTTTAAGTCCTTGGACCAAACTTCTATCACCAACTGGATGGGTGGATAGCCAACCACTTGCACTTACATTATTTCCTAACTCATCTTTTGCATTTGTTCCACCACCACCTCCGCCTGCTCTATAGGGAGTAAAGTATTGAGCTACTGGATATAACGCTCCTAACGCAACCCCTGTAACTGTTCCAAATGTAAGCAGATTCATGAACTGCCTTCTGCCCATTGAGGGCACATCTGCAGTTGTCATTTGTGTCATTACAGACGTTCACCTATACATGGATATTAGACCAGAATGGACACATAACGGGTTATTAATCTCTGCTAAGACTAGGTTTTGAAATGAGTTTTGAATTTAATGCGTCAAATTCTGGTCGTTACTCTTCTTCAACTCCATTGGAAGCAGAAGAAGTAATGAAGTGCTTAAGAAGGCGCTGGGGCGTAACATATGATTTGCGTTTGTTAATAAAAAGAGACCGTATATATTTGCAAATGATGTGGGGATTCCTAGAGCAACAGTCTTTTCCTATCGATGAAGACACCTTTAAAGAAAACTTAAAT
Organism: Prochlorococcus sp. G4PB17; assembly: GCF_059772445.1. Classification (NCBI taxonomy): domain Bacteria; kingdom Bacillati; phylum Cyanobacteriota; class Cyanophyceae; order Synechococcales; family Prochlorococcaceae; genus Prochlorococcus; species Prochlorococcus sp. G4PB17. The sequence continues at coordinate 1,856,583 of NZ_CM186288.1, forward strand.
CGAACCTTAGAAATAATTAACCGTGCTGGCCAATCAAATTTTGTTAGAAATTGGCTGGAAAATGTTCAGGCCAAACCAAGACTAGGTAAAGCGATTACATTGGCTTTGCCTAAGGATCAAAGGATGGACGAATTTGTTGTTTGAGATTTGTTGTTAATGCAACTAAACCAATTCCAACAAAAAACAAAAAAGTTATCGATGTTGATAAAAGGAGCATAGTTATGGGATCAGTTGATGGAGTTAAAACTGCTCCTGCAATGGCTGATGCCATAACTACCAATCTCCATGCAGATAACATCTTTTTCCAAGAAATTATTTCAAAGAAACCTAAAATTAATTGGAGTATTGGTAGTTGGAAGGCTAAACCAGTTGAAAGCATAAGTAGAAGGACAAAATCTAAATATTTTTCTATTGACCAGATTGGTTCAACCACATCGGCCCCATAATTTATTAGAAATCCCAAGGCTGCAGGTATCAAAGCCTTCCAAGCAAAGAAAATTCCTAAGAAAAATAAAATTGCTGAACCTGCAACTGATGGTGCTATCAAAACCTTCTCTTTTTTAGTTAATCCTGGAAGGATGAACTTTAAAAATTGGTAAAGTATGAAAGGAAGAGACAGAGTAAGCCCTCCATAACCTGCAACTTTTATTGAAGTAAATAAAAATTCACCAGGTGCTACTTGTAAAAATTGTATTTTTCCCGCTGGAATCTCTAATGCTTGTACAAGTTTCTTGATAAATAACAAACAAAAACCTGATGAAAGAAGAATTGCTATAAGACTTTTTAGGATCCTCTGACGAAGTTCTTCAAGATGATCAACTAAAGGCATCTCAAAAGATTGAGATGCCTCTTTTGAATTAGCTTTTCCCTCGATCCTTATAGGAGGAGGAGCTTTTAAAATATTTTTGTTTTTGTTAGAGCTATTCAGGTTGATTTGGCTTATTAAGATTATTTTAATAGTAAATTGAGTTTGTAAGTAGTTAGTAAGAAATTTTGCTAGATATTTTTGGAAGAGATAAATTATTGATTAATAATAAATTAGGATATGATTTTTACTTGTTTTTTGTTGGGTCAGGCAAAATAAAAGGAGGACAATCATTTAGTGAAGATTCACCATAACTAGCATATTCTTTGTAGCCACCCATTTTTCCGTTAGTTTTCATTAATGCGCTTGTAAATGCTAATAAAAGAAAGACTGTGGGAGCTCCAATAATTAAGGCTGCTCCAAATGCATATCCAATTAAAAATTCTGGGAAAGTGTGATTACCAAGAAACTCATGCGTGCCTAGCAAAAAATCAATCATTTTAAACTGGTCTAATCAAGATGATAGTAAGTCATTGAAGTTCACTTCTGGTGGAAATATTTCGCAGCTCTCTCAGCTTTTCCCCATAGGACCTTCCCACCCCTATGACTAACTGTCCCTGGTAACGACCCTGATATCCTTTTTAGATTCTCAATTGGAACCATAATTATTGGTGTAAGCTTGTTGCCTTTCGCACGGCTAAAGAAAGAAGCAAGATCAGCAGCTAATTCAATATCTTTATCATCAACAAGTCCATTGGATGATTTAAGTACAACATGGCTTCCAGGTGTCTCTTGAGCATGAAACCAGAGATCTCCTTTTTTCCCTTGCCTTAGACTAATGAATTCGTTTTGCCTGTTATTAGAACCTATTTGAATCTTTAGACCACTAGGACTTTGAATCTCTTTTATAGTTGAAGTCTGTTCTTTTTTTCTATTTGATTTAAATTTGGATGAATTTTTTTTAATGCAAATATATTCTTCTACCTCTTCTTTAAGTTCAATTAGTGAATCTAGTTTATTTTTATTAGACTTATGATACTCAAACATTAATGAATCGAGAAATAACTCAAAATATTCAATCTCAGATATTTTCTTTTTGTGAAATTCTACTCTATTTAGAATTGATTCTCTAGATCTTTTTTTTCTTTTAGCTTCTTTGAATAGATTCTGAGCCTCAATTATTTGCTTCTTTGTTGGAGATTTTAAAGTTAGAATATTATTAGCCTTCTTTTGCATGGCTATATATTCAGAGATGTTTTTAATTAGTAATCTCTGCGCTTCTAGTTTTCTTTTTTCATCATCTTTTGATTTTTGGAGATCATTTTTTAATTTTTCTCTAATAGAGTTTATTTGTCTATCTATAATTTTATTTGAATAATATATGCCAAGTCTAATACCAATTTGTGTATTCTCAACTGTTGAGTTGACTTTTCCCCAGACTACAAAATCAGTTGGACCATTGAAATTAATAGTGTAATTATTATTCTCAATATCTACTAACCACTTTTTCCATCTTTGATATATTGCTTCCCATGTTTTTAATTCAATACTTGTTACCGATTGATTTATTATTTTAATTGCTTCATCGTGATTATTGCTTGCAATTTGTAATGTTAGAGCTGGACTTATTCCTTGATAAGTATCTTTAAGGCAATTCTTGAATGTTGATGGAACCAGGCATATATTCTCTTTCCATTTTTGAAATGATTCAGAGAGGTTAGGAGGTAATCCTTTAAGAGGTGGAGGAGATTTGTAACTATCTCCAGTCCCCATTGGCCTTAGCCTTGAGTGATTTTTTTTTATTTTTTTCCCAAGAGTAACAACTTTGCTTGAGCTGTCTAAAAGTAAAATATTACTGTGTCTACCCATCAACTCGACTACAACTTCTTTCTCAATTTCTTTACCAGGTCTGCTAGAGAATTTAAACCTTACTATTCTTTCAAAACCAGTTTGTTCTATATTTACCAAAGCTAAATTAACTAATAAATGTTTTAGTTGTTTAGCTAATGTGCTTTTTTCACCATATCTTTTTGGAGGTGGTATTTGTACAATTCTTGGGGACTCAGCAAGCCAACTGATTTCAATCCATGTAAGTTTTTCAAGTGTTCTTAATCCTAATTGAAGCGTATTTGAATCAATTTGTTGTGCGTTCTCAAATCTACTTGGAACTATGTCTTGGTTAAGTTCAAAAACAACCGCTTTAAGGGTTGTTAAGTCCATTATTTGAATTGGAACTTTGTTCATTTATCATCCTTTTAACTTTATAAATAACGTAATCAACCTTCAGAAGGTAAATAGGATAGGATTTAATTATGTCATCTTTAGGAAATCTTACAGTTCTTACTGGCCCAAGTGGGGTGGGTAAAGGAACAATTGTTAGGAAAATCCTTGATAGCCATAGTGATGTATGGCTTTCTATTTCTGCCACTACTCGCAAACCAAGACAGGGAGAATTTGAGGGGGTGCATTATTTTTTCTTAGACAAGAAAAACTTTCAAGAAATAATTGATAGTGAAGGTTTTCTTGAGTGGGCTTCATTCTCTAATAATTTTTATGGAACTCCCAAAAAAATAGTTAAAGAAAAAATAGAAAAAGGAACAAATGTTCTTCTTGAAATTGAATTAGAAGGTGCTCGACAAATTCGAAAGTCTTTCCCTGAAGCATTGCAAATATTTTTAGCACCACCAAATTTATCTGAACTTGAAAAAAGAATTAGAGGGAGAGGAACTGAGACCGAAGAATCTATTAGAGATCGTTTGGCCATCGCAAAGAAGGAGCTTATTGCGAAAAAAGAGTTTGACGCTGTAATTATTAATGAAGATATAGAAAAAACCTTCAAGGAAATTGAAGGTTTAATGGGATTAAAAAATTAAATTTAATTAATAATTTATATTTTTAAAAGGACATCGGGTGGAAAAGTAGGTCTGGTACGAATCTATTAAATTCAACAATAATACTTGCTGTTATTGTGATCCAAATCGCTGCCACGACTGGGGCTGATCTAAACCATTTAGTACGAAATAATTGAAACATTAGTGAAAAAAATTAAGTGGTTTTAGGAATAAATAATTTATTTAGCCTCTTGGACCATTAAGAGTCACATTATTATCTTTTTCCCTGAGTTCTCCATTCTTCCCTTCTCTATTGGCTTGTAGAGGCCAAGCCGCTCCTCTTTTTAAACATTGCCAAGCCAAATCAGTATCAATTATGATTTCATATTCTGCAGCGTTCTTTTTGCCTCTAACAGCTCTTACATATTCCCTTCCAGACCAACCAATAATACCTGCAATATAGATAAACATTACTCCTGGAATTAGGAGATCTCCTTCGTGACCTCTGTTAATCCATGCACCCCAAGGTTCAATAGGAGGACCAATTATTAAATGAGGAAGCCCATCATCTCCACATAAGGCTTTGCTGTATCTTTCAAATCTTTTTATTGCCTGATCTGTGGAGGCTGTGCTCGCTCTCTCTTGGAAACGGGGATTATCAGCGCAAGATACCAAAGCAGAAGCAGTGAAATCTGTAGGGGCTCTATCAGCGTTTAGTGCTGGGCCTGGCCTTGCATTAGCAATTGGAGCTATTCCTAATAAAAGAAATGCTGAAAGTAAAATTGATAAAAGACGACTCATGAGTTCTGATTTTTATCTGTTTCCCTGTTTTAATGGGATTTCAATACTAAACTTAGTTGATGACTAGCTATAAATGTCAATAATTTTATCCCTCGAAACAAGTTGTGACGAGTCTGCAGCAGCTTTAGTTTCTGATGAAAAAGGAAAAATTGATTTGATAGGTCATGAAATAGCTTCGCAAATGCAAGAACATGCTAATTGGGGTGGAGTTGTTCCGGAAATTGCTTCAAGAAGACATTTGGAAAATCTTCCATTTTTAATTGAAAAAGTTTTTGCAAAATCAAAATTACAGATACAAGATATAGATGCAGTAGCAGCAACTGTTACTCCAGGATTAGCAGGTTCACTTTTGGTGGGATCAATTACGGCGAGAACTTTAGCAAATTTGCATCAAATTCCATTTTTGGGAATTCATCATTTGGAGGGACATCTATCATCAATATATTTGTCGAAAAATCATCCTAAACCTCCTTTCTTAGTCTTATTGGTCAGTGGAGGGCATACCGAATTGATAAAAGTAGATTTTCAACATAAGTATCAACGTCTTGGTAGAAGCCATGATGATGCAGCTGGAGAAGCTTTTGATAAGGTTGCAAGATTATTGGGACTTTCCTATCCGGGTGGTCCAGCAATACAAAAAATAGCTAAATCTGGAGATCCAAAAAAGTTCTTGTTCCCAAAAGGGAGAGTGTCTAACCCTGAAGGGGGTTTTTATCCATATGACTTTTCTTTTAGTGGGTTGAAAACGGCTGTATATAGACAGATAGAAAAAATCAATTCAGAAAATAAAAAATTACCAATAGAGGACATTGCTGCAAGTTTTGAAAACATAGTGGCGGAGGTCCTAGTAGAGAGGAGCCTTCGATGTGCTCTTGATCAAAGTCTAAATTCTCTTGTACTTGTAGGAGGAGTTGCGGCAAATCTCCGATTAAGGGAAATGATGCTTGCAAAAGCGTCTGAAAATTCTATTAATATTGCTCTTGCACCAATGGAATTTTGTACTGATAATGCTGCAATGATTGGTGCGGCAGCGTTGTTAAGGTTGTCATCTAATAATTATCAAAGTTCAATGGAACTAGGTGTCTCCGCTCGTTGGCCCTTAGAAAAATCTGATTTACTTTATGATTCTAATCCTCCTTTTTAATCAATATTTTTAAGCTTTTTAATTTTTTATTATGCCTGTAAACAATCGAAATGAAGCGAATAAATCAACTAGGCCGGCAAGCTCAAGTGAACTTAATTCATGGAAGAGAGGTTTCACTCCTCAAGCTGAGATATGGAACGGCAGAATGGCAATTGCAGGTTTAATTATTGTCTTAACTAGTCTTTTAGTATCAAATTTAATTTTTTCTGGCTAGTAAAAAGTATTGGTTTTATAATATTATTTAGATCTAATTTTTTGTTTGTCATTCTGCTTATTTAGTGAATGTAGGTCTTATCGTTGGATTTTGAAAAGAGAATTGTTAAGTGGTAAAAAGACGGTAATTTTTATTGGCTTGAATCCTTCAAAAGCTAATTCATCAATTAACGATAGGACTATGGTGAAGATAATTAATTTTTGTTCACGATGGAATTATAAAAATATCTATATAATAAATCTCTTTGGACTTATTTCTAAGGCTCCCATTTTACTATCAAAAAGCCATGATTCAATAGGGATAAATAATGATTTAATTACTTTGAAATCATTAGAATTTTGGCGAAAAGATAGTAATTGCGATTTGTGGTTAGGGTGGGGTGATAAAGGACAATTAAAAGGACGTGATCGTAAAGTTCTAAAATTAATTAAAAATTTTTCGAATTTAAAGCCAAATGAAAATAATTCTCTTCAACGTGTTTTATGTCTTGGCCTGACCAAAAAAGGGAACCCTCGTCACCCTCTCTATATGCCTAATCGATCTTTCTTAAGAAAATTTGATTTGTAATTTTTTATTGGTTTTGTAAGTTATTTTCTAAAGTAGAATGTATAAATTATATTTGGATTGAAAGGGTTGCTACTCTATAAGAATATGAAGGTAAAATCAGCTTATTAACTTATTTATTTTCTTAGGTAGATTTAATGATACTCGTTTATGTCTTCATTGCTAGTTATTTATGACTCCTGAGCGACTGGGCTTGCTCTGGGGTATCACAGTTTTTTCTGGAGCTGGAGCAAGGTTACTATCAGTGCTAACAGGACTTCCTGGGGTAGTTCTATTGTTGCTTTCTGGTTTATTGATTGGGAGATCAGGTCTTGGATTGGTTGAACCTTTAGATCTAGGTAAGGGGTTGGAGACAATAGTAGGGTTATTGGTAAGTCTTGTTTTATTTGATGGTGGTTTAAATCTTCGATTCCCTGGGGGAACAATCAAGTCAATAGTTCTAAGAATTTCTTCAATTAGATTAATTATCTCACTAGCAGCGGGCTTCTTTGCTGCTCATTGGTTTGCAGGACTTGGTTGGTCAGTAGCAGGTGTTTACAGCGCAATTGTTCTTGCTACTGGACCAACTGTTGTAACTCCATTAGTTCGACAAATTCGACTTGCATCACCATTAAGTGATGTTCTTGAAGCTGAAGGATTGATCCTAGAACCCATCGGAGCTGTGCTCGCACTTTTGCTGTTAGAACTTGTTGTAGGAGATTTGCATGGCTGGAGAGAGTTACTGCTTGGTTTACTTTCAAGGCTTGGGGGAGGAGTTTTAATTGGTTCAATAGCAGGCCTTTTGTTATCAGAAGGTTTGAAGCGCTTACGATCTGAACCTTATATAGGGATCAGATTGCAACTAACTCTTGGGGTTATTTTTTTACTATATGGGGTATGTGAATGGTTATTACCTGAATCAGGATTACCTGCATCTGTTGCCGCAGGATTTGTTGTTGGACAAAGACCATCTACGCAGGCGAATGAGCTTGATAAATTAATTAGAGAGCTCGCTCAGTTAGCTATAACCATGCTTTTCCCTCTACTAGCAGCAGATGTTTCATGGGGGGAATTAAGTCCTTTAGGGTGGGGAGGTATAACTTGTGTGCTTTTTTTGATGATCGTAGTGAGGCCAATAGCTGTATCGATAGCAACTTATGGATTACCTCTTGAAAATAAACAAAGATTGTTTCTTGGTTGGTTAGCTCCGCGCGGGATAGTAACAGCAGCAGTTGCCTCTTTATTTTCTATTAGATTAGAACAGGCAGGTGTTTTAGGGGCTGGAAAACTTCAAGGATTAGTTTTTTTAACAATATTAATGACAGTAGGCATACAAGGTTTAACAGCTCAACCTTTAGCAAAAATGTTGGGCTTGTTGGATGAAGATAAAGATCTAGATAAACCTACTAATTCGGGTTCTATCTTTACTGACTCTTGAAAGTAAAACCCAACTTTGAATTAAATCAGGTCCATTAAGAGTTCCGAAAAGCGCAGCTCTAAGACTTTTCATAACAATACCTTTTTTTACTTCGCAGGTTTTTGTCGCTTGATTTATTAAATCAAACGCTTCTTCTTTAGAAGAGAATACAGCCGTTGAATTTATCAATTTTTCAAGAATAAACTTTAAAATAACCACTGCTTGTTTTGTTTCCAACTGCTTTTTGCCATCATCACTTAATTCTGGCTCTTCAAAAAAAGGTTTAGCTTGATCAACTCCATCATTAATAAGAACCATGGATGGTCCTATTAAAGTTACAAGATGGATTCCCCATTCTTGACTTGGAAGTTGCCATCCATTTTCTTTAAATAAAGGATCTAAATTTTCCAATAGAGTTTCAGCCGACATTTCATGGATTACTTGAGAATTGAGCCAGTTCAATTTGTCCCAATCAAATTTTGCTGAAGCTTTATTAACCTTTTGGAAACTAAAGACATCTGCAATTTCTGAGATTTTGAATCTTTCATCAATCCCCTCTGGAGGAGACCAGCCAAGAAGAGTCATATAATTTGCCATCGCTTCTGCTGTATAACCCATTTTTTTGAATTCAGAAATTGAAGTAACCCCATCCCTTTTTGAAAGTTTTTTACCTTCAGAATTAAGAATTAGAGGTGTATGAGCAAAAACTGGAATATTCAGACCAAGAGCTTCGTAAAGAAGAATTTGCTTTGCTGTATTTGCAAGATGATCTTCTCCTCTTATTACATGAGAGATTTTCATTGCAGAATCATCTGCAACAACTACTAAGTTGTATAAGGGATCACCTATTGAATTTGCTGGTGCTCTTCTTGCAATGACCATATCCCCTCCTAAATCTTTACCACTCCAAGTCATTTCTCCTCTAATCAAGTCATTCCAAGAAATTAATTTTTGATCACTGATTTTGAATCTGATAACCGGTTCTCTTCCAACCTTTATAAATTCTGATTCTTGCTCTGGAGTTAGGTTTCTGTGCCTATTATCGTATTTTGGAGCTAAACCATTTCTCTTTTGAGTTTCTCTCATTTCATCTAATTCAGCTTCTGATGCATAACACTTATATGCAAATCCTTTATCGATAAGGCTTTTTATTAGTTTTTTATGTTCATTTACTCTTTTACTTTGAATTGTTGGGGATTCATCCCAGTGAATTCCTAGCCACTGCAGCCCATCATATATGTTTTTTATATACTCTTTTTTTGATCTTTCAAAATCAGTATCTTCAATTCTTAAGAGAAAAGTTCCACCTTGTTTTTTTGCAAAGAGCCAGTTAAATAAAGCAGTTCTCGCTGTTCCTAGATGAAGTGTTCCTGTTGGACTTGGTGCCAATCTTACCCTAACTGTCAAAGCTCTAATACGATTTAGATACGGGACCGACGGGATTCGAACCCGCAACTTCCGCCGTGACAGGGCGGTGCTCTAACCAGTTGAACTACGGTCCCAATTTTAGGCCTTCAAAAGGATTTTATCTTTCATTAGAAATCCTTTGCCTTTGCCCAATGAGTATCATCCTAAAAATGCCTTCTAGTCAACTAAGAATTAATATTGTTGACTTAAGAAAACTATCTTTATAAGGTTTTTTTCAATCTAATTCTCTAAGAAGAGAGATGCTCATGAAATAAAACAAAATAAGTAGATGACTTTTAAGGACGAAAACCAGCAGGCTCTATGAGCCTAACTTGATTTCCACGAGCTGTGAACTCGCGTCCTTGGTCGCTTTGCACTACTACACGGCCACCTGATTTCACACGAATAACTCGAGCTCTGACCCAGCCTAATGCGGCTGACTCAAGAACTTTTACGACATCGCCAGGTTGAAGATCCAACTCCATTCTTTAAAAAAGTAACTGCAGAAAGGGTTTTCGAACGCGCCGTGGAGGACTTGAACCCCCGACATCAGGTTTTGGAGACCTGCGTTCTACCAACTGAACTAACGGCGCATTTTATATACCCTTTAAGTCATTGTTGACCAATGACTTTTGATTGAGGAGGCCGAAACCTCAGCGGTCGAAGCGCTGCTTTACGCGTGTGGCTTTGCCCACTCGCTCACGCAGATAGAAAAGCTTCGCTCTTCTTACTTTACCTCGGCGTTCAACCTTAATGGATGCAACTTGTGGACTGTGAACCAGAAAGATTCTTTCAACTCCTATTCCTTGAAAAATTCTTCTTACTGTAATTGTCTGATGAATTCCTCCATGTCTCTTTGCTATTACAACACCCTCATAGGGTTGAACCCTCTCCTTATTACCCTCACTTATTCGGACACCAACACGAACTGTATCTCCCACGTAAATATCAGGGAGATCTTTACTTAGTTGTGCGTCTTCAAAAGTCTTTATTAATTCTGCAGGAGAGAACTTTTTAACTGGAATTTTCTTTCCTTTAGATTTTGTTTCAGAAGCAAGTTTTACCTCAGACACCTCTGAAGCATTTGATTCATCTTCAACTTTTACCTCCTCAGATGAGGGCTCTTTCGAATCAACGGACATCACCAATTGCTCTTAATTTGGCCGAGTCTTTATTGTAACCGCTGGTTTCTCAAATTAAAAATTTTTTATATTTCTGGATCTTGGCACCCCTGTTTGACCATGATTTTCTCATTTGGCTTTTATGCAGTCACTGATTGATCGTTTGAAAGAAAAATTAGCTTTCGCTAACTTTTTTTAATATAGAAATTTTATTAAAGAAAAGAATTTTTTTAATAAAACTGCCCCTCTTCATTTCATAGTTCAACTATTATTAATTTGTTAATGAAATGCAAATTTTGAGGTTTTTACTTTTTCTGAACAATGAAACTTTTTTCTGATCTTCTTTCTTCTGCAAACTCAAAAATCCCTATCAATAAAGGTCCAGTTATTAAACAAAGGAGAGGAGTGGAAATTAAGTCTTCCAGAGAGATAGAAATTATGCGTAAATCTAGTAAAATAGTTGCAACTGTATTGAGTGAGATTAGAGACTTAGTTAAACCTGGAATGTCTACTTTGGATCTAGATAATTATGCAGAAAAACGAATAAGAGATCATGATGCAACACCAAGTTTTAAAGGATATCATGGCTTCCCAGGTAGCATATGTTCAAGTATAAATAACGAGGTTGTTCATGGAATACCAAGTAAGACAAAAATTATTAATGATGGAGATTTACTCAAAGTAGATACGGGAGCTTTTTATAATGGTTATCACGGAGATAGTTGCATAACTATATGCGTAGGTAATACTTCAGATGAAGCAATTGAATTAAGTAAAGTAGCTAAAGAAGCTTTGATGCTTGGAATAAAACAAATTAAGCCAAAAAACCAACTTCTTGATATTGCAGGAGCGATAGAAGATTATGTTAAAGCTAACGGTTTTAGTATTGTCGAAGATTACACAGGACATGGAGTTGGAAGAAATCTTCATGAAGAACCTTCGGTATTTAATTTTAGAACTAATGATTTGCCAAATATTACTCTGAGAGAGGGTATGACAATTGCAGTTGAACCAATAATTAATTTTGGTTCAAAGCATTGCAAAACACTTCGTGATGGATGGACTGTAATTACAAAAGATGGTAATCTATCTGCTCAATGGGAGCATACTGTCTTAGTTACTGAAAATGGATTCGAGATCCTTACTGATAGAGGAGATTGATTTTTCTTTGAGGGTTAATTTGAGTAAATTCTTTTAATAAATCTTGAATATAATATTCTAATTGATTCAGTTAATGGCATTAATAAATAAGTAAAGGGATTAGGAGTTACTATGATTAAGTAAGCATCATTTTCTGCTTTTTGTACTATCTTTTCTGCTACGAATTCAGGACTTAGAATTCCTTGTGGATTTAGTTTAGATTTAAAAGGACCTAAGATTAGTTTTTTGATAATAAGAGAATTTCTTTTTTCTATTAACAAATTAATTTTTTTTAAACTTACAAGTTCACCTATCAGACGTTTTGTTATTTCATAGACTGGACTAAAAGCTATTTGAAACTCTGCCTCAGATGTATTTACCCATACTTCTTTTGGACTGTGCTTTTTTGCTTTATTAGATAGGGATATATTCTCAAAAACTTCTATTAATCTCCAATGACTAAGTGAATTTATTTCTATGGTTTTATTTATATTATTTGAATCAATCATTTGTTTTGGGTTAAATCCATGATTAAGTATCAAAATATCAACATTAGCAAGGGTGTTTAAAAGGAGTCCTTCTTTCCCACAGGACCAAAGAATCCAGTCATTTGGATTGCTTCCTGAAGAGTCACTATTATTTTTTCTTTCATGAGTTAAGCCAACTACATAAGCCCCTTTCTTTCTCAGTACTTCAATAAGTGACTTTCCAAGAGTTCCATTTGCACCAGTTATGGCAATTCTTAAACCTTTAAACCTTGAGTCAACTGACAAGTTTTTGTTCATTGAGTTGAATCCATTGTATTTCTTACAAATAGTTTGAAGTTACTTGAGAATATTTGTCTAATGAGAATTTTATACAGATTTAGTGTTGAGAACTTTTACAAAAAGCCTAAACTTATAAAGATATTAATTTCACATAGATCTTTAATTAATGAGCAAGACCTTTCTAATTGGATCATGTGAACCATTTAGCGGTAAGTCAGCGTTAGTTCTTGGCATGGCAAGAAATTTAATTGCTTCGAATCATTTGGTTAGATTTGGTAAACCATTAGCCACAAGCCTTGAATTAAATATCTCTGAAAGAGGAGACATTGAAAATATGATTGATGACGATGTCAGGTTTGTTGGAGAAACATTAAAATTATCAGATGAGAACTTAATACCTTCGCTTCAATTTTTGTCTGCCTCTACCGCTAGAAAGAGGATTCAAGATAACATCTTAGATCCTGGGATTAAATTTAACGATTTTAAGTTATCTCTTAATTCTTCTGGTGAGGCTATAAATATTCTCGAAGCAGCAGGTAGCTTGCACGAGGGACTCTTGTATGGATTAAGTCTTAGTCAACTTGCTAAAGGTTTAAATGCTAAAGTTTTACTAGCTCATTTTTGGCAAGATAGTAGAAGTGTTGAAGCTTTGTTGGAGGCTAAAAATCAATTAGGAGATCATCTAGGTGGTGTTGTCCTAAATGCTGTTAACCCTGATCAAATCAAAGATATAAAAGAAAATATAGTTCCATCACTTAAGTCACTAGGTTTAGATGTTTTTGGAGTAATGCCTAGGTCCCCTTTGTTGAGGAGTGTCACTGTTGAAGAATTGGTGAGACGTTTAAATGCTCGAGTTATTTGCTGCTCTGACAGGCTTGAGCTGATGGTCGAGACTTTGAGTATTGGCGCGATGAGTGTGAATTCTGCAATGGAATTTTTTCGAAGAAGACGTAATATGGCAGTAGTGACCGGAGCTGATCGAACAGATATCCAATTGGCGGCTTTGGAAGCCTCTACTCAATGCTTGATACTGACAGGTGCTGGCGAACCACTACCACAATTAATTAATAGATCAGAAGAATTAGATGTCCCATTGTTAAAAGTTGATAGGGATACACTCTCAACAGTTGAAGTTATTGAGCAAGCTTTTGGGCATGTTCGTCTTCATGAGACAGTTAAAGCTACTTATGCTTTTCGATTAGTACAAGAACATTGTGATCTTGATCGAATCTTTAAAACTTTAGGAATTTCTTCTTGAGTTCATTAATAGTGGCTACCTTTAAATTATCTGAATTAAGATGTCCTTGAGTCGATCACTCGATCTTCCTGCATTGGGACGAGTTGATACTCTCGCTCAGGAATTGGCCTTGTTGAAAAATGAGGGGAAGAGAAGAATTGCTTTTTTAGGGAGCAGGCATGTACCTGTTGTATCTATTCATATAGTCGAATTAATTGCTAGATCTTTGGCTCAAGAGGGACATTCGATAATTACTTCAGGTTCTCAGGGCGTAAATGCTGCAGTAATTAGAGCGGTTCTAGATGTTAATCCCTCTCTCTTAACTGTTTTGTTGCCTCAGTCACTAGATAGGCAAACCCCAGAGGTTAAGGATCTTCTTGGTAGCGTTTTACATTTAATAGAGAAAGAAGATAACAATGATTTACCTCTGCCAATGGCAAGTAGTCTCTGTAATCAAGAAATTATTAACAGATGTGATCAACTGATTTGTTTCGCATTTCATGATAGTGAAACATTATTGAGTAGTTGTCATAGTGCTGAAGATATGGGAAAAGTTGTGAGCCTGATGTTTTTTGATTAATTTTCAATCAAAGATAATTTTCTTCCTCTAGATTTTCTTAAACTTACGAAATATCTCATAATTATATTTATAAGCAATTTGGCTTTTTTTTTATAAGATAGTGGAAACAAAGAGAATTTTTTATGCCCTCTTCTTATTCTTTTGATGTGGTTTCAGAATTTGATCAGCAGGAATTAGTAAATGCTATTGATCAATTGAGGAGAGAAGTGGATCAAAGGTATGATCTGAAAGACTCAAAGACAAAAATAGATATTAAAGAAGATGAATTATCTATTGTCTCTCTAAGTGATATGACAATCGAATCTGTAAAAGATATTTTATTACAGAAAGCTACTAAAAGAAATCTATCACTAAAGATATTTGATTTTCAAAAAATTGAAACTATAGGAGGAAATATGGTAATGCAAATTGTTAAATTAAAGAAAGGATTGCCTCAAGAAATTTCAAAGAAATTAAGTAAGTTAGTTCGAGATAATTTAAAGAAGGTAACAGTATCAATTCAAGGCGATAGCTTGAGAATTACTGGTAAAAATAAAGATGATTTGCAATCTGCAATTAATCTAATTAAGAAGAATGAAGATGATTTGGAAATAGCTCTACAATTTCAAAATTATAGATAATAAATTAATAATAAAAACTTTAACACCAAGATTTTTTGTTATGGAGCAATTAATAGAAAGACTTGCAAAAAAAGCAGTTGTATTTTCGGGAAAGTCAAAAAAAGAATTAGAAAGATCATGTTGGATGATTGTTCATGAGCATAAGCATGGGGTGATGCCAACAGAATACGATATTAGGGATATTGATGAAGAACTGTATTTGGAGGTTTTAAAAACAGCTAGAGATTTGGCTTAAGCAAAGAAGAGAGATTCTTTTTATTTATTGAAAATGACAATCTGGCGTTTTAAAAATAAATTTATTATTTTTTCTATCTAACAATTTTCGCAATACTTGCTAAATCAACATAAAATCATATTTAGATAAACTTTTTTATGACAACTCCATTTCGTAATGTGACTCCGAATGGACCAGGTGGCACAACAACTCTTCTACTTGTCCTTTCTTTTACCGGTTTTTTACTTCTTACTCAAGCATTTTTCGTTGTTCCTGCTGGACAAGTTTCAGTTGTCACAACATTAGGAAAAGTAAGTGGTGGATCACGTAAACCTGGTTTGAATTTCAAAGTACCTTTTGTTCAAAATACTTATCCTTTTAATGTTCAAACTCAAGTTAGACCTGAGAAATTTGATTCCTTAACTAAAGATTTGCAAGTCATTTCTGCCACGGCTACTGTTAAATATGCTTTAAAGCCTAACGAGGCTGGAAGAGTCTTTAAAACTATCTCCTATAACGATAGAGAGATATATAACAGGATTATTCAACCATCATTACTTAAAGCGCTTAAGTCAGTTTTTTCCAAGTACGAGTTAGTAACAATAGCTAGTTCATGGAGCGATATTTCTGAGTTGGTTGAGCAAACAGTTGCTGATGAACTTAATAAGTTTGATTACGTTGATGTTCAATCACTCGATTTGACTGGCTTGACTATCGCTGATGAATATCGAGCCGCTATCGAACAAAAACAGATTGCTGAGCAGCAATTATTGAGAGCTCAAACTGAAGTTAAAATTGCAGAGCAAGAAGCTCTTAGATACGACACATTAAATAAAAGTCTTGATGATCAAGTTCTTTTTAAATTGTTTTTAGATAAATGGAATGGTGAGACACAAGTTGTTCCATCATTGCCAGGAAATAGTTCAGGAAATGTTCCTGTAATTGTTAGAGGAAAAAATTAATTAGCCTTAAAATTGACTTAAAAAAATCCAATTTATTCATTTAAATTGGATTTTTTTATGAGATTTCAGAGAAACTTTCCTGAAAAGCTTTTATTGTCGCATCAATATCATCTTCAGAATGTGCAAGGGATGTAAAACCCGCTTCGAATGCACTTGGCGCTAAATAAATCCCTTTTTGAAGCATGAGTCTATGCAATTTACTAAACCGATTTGTATCAGCAGATTTAGCTTCTTCAAAGTTTCTAACTGGTCCTTCACAGAGATAAAAACCAAACATTGCGCTAATGCTTTGACCACAAATTGCAATATTTGACTCTTTAGCAGCTTTAATGACTCCATCGACAAGCTTTTTTGTGAGAGCTTCTAACTTTTCATAGGTACCTTCTTGATTAAGTAGTTCAAGAGTTTTAATGCCGGCTGTCATGGCAAGAGGATTACCGCTTAATGTACCCGCTTGATACATAGGACCAGAAGGCGAAACCATTGACATGATTTCTTTGCGACCGCCATAGGCCCCGACTGGAAGTCCTCCACCAATTACCTTCCCCATAGTGGTTAAATCAGGAGTTACTCCAAAGCGCTCTTGGGCTCCTCCATAGCTGATTCGAAAACCAGTCATTACTTCATCAAACACTAAAAGAGCTCCGTTCTCCTTTGTTACCTCTCTCAACCCTTCTAAGAATCCTGGTTCAGGGGTGATGAAGCCTGCATTCCCAACGACAGGTTCAAGGATGACTCCAGAAATAGCATCTGGGTTTTCAGCAAAAAGCTCTTTTACAGCTTCAAGATCGTTATAAGGAGCAGTAAGCGTATTTGCGGTTGTACTTCTTGGAACACCTGGTGAGTCTGGTAGACCAAGTGTTGCTACTCCAGAGCCTGCTTTCACTAAGAACATATCTGCATGGCCGTGATAGCAACCCTCGAACTTGATAACTTTATCCCTGCCAGTAAAGGCTCTCATTAAACGAAGGACAGCCATACAAGCTTCTGTGCCGCTATTAACAAAGCGAACCATTTCAACGCTTGGTACGGCATCTATGACCATTTCAGCAAGCTTGTTCTCGAGCAAACAAGGTGCTCCAAAGCTAGTACCTTTTTCAAGTGTTTCTTGAAGAGCGGAAATCACCTCTGGATGTGCATGACCACAAATTGCAGGTCCCCAGCTGCCTACGTAGTCGATGTATCTGTTTCCATCAACATCCCAAGCATAGGGACCCTTAACTCGATCAAAAACGATTGGATCCCCTTCAACAGATTTGAAAGCTCTTACAGGTGAACTGACTCCACCAGGCATTAAATTTTTGGCAGAGCCAAAAATTTCTTCAGATCTTTTTGTGTTCAACGCGTCTGTCACGGCACCTCAGAAAATGAGCTCATAAACACAGTCAGCCATAATGGCCTAAAAGTGACTGATTCGTCTAAATTTTTGAATCTGTTCAGCATCTGGTTATTTTTTTTTAATCTTTAATTGGTCAATCTTGATAAATGAGTTTAATCCTAAAAACAAGTGGCAGATTGACTTTCTTGGAGACGATGCCCCTTGAAGTCAATGTTTTTTTGCTAATTGTAAATATTTGATTTGTTAATTCTGTGATGATTTGAAAATAGAAAAAAAACAAATTTTTTAAAAGAAAAATTCATTTTCAGCATCCGATGGAGGCCAGCTAATATCGACAACAACAGGCGCGTGATCACTGGGTTTCTCTCTGGATCTTGGCTCTTTATCGATCCAACAACTATTGGCGCAACTAAGGATATCTTCTGTTAAGTAAATATGATCTATTCGCCAACCCTTGTCTCTTTCCCAGGCTGAATGGCGATAATCCCACCAAGACCAATTTTTATCACCTGGCTCGAAAATTCTAAAAACATCTTCTAATTGATCTCCTAAAGCATCTCTAAGTAATTTTCTTTCTTTTGAAGAAGCCATAATTGATTCTTTGTAATTACTAGGTGTGTGAATATCTCTATCTTCAGGGGCAATATTAAAATCTCCCAATAAACATATAGGTGAGTAATTTGAATTCATTTTATTTAGATACGATTTTAGACACTCCATCCATTTCTCTTTATAAATAAACTTTTCTGAATTTATAGATGATCCATTTGGAACATAAACATTAATGATTCTAATATTATTAATTTCAGCACTTATAACCCTTTTCTGCTGACTTAATTTCGATAAATCTTCATAGTTCGATATTACTTGCTCAAATCCAATCTTTACATCATTGATTGGGAATTTACTTATTATTGCTACTCCATTATAAGATTTTTGCCCAGAGATTGAAACTTCATATCCAATCTCTGAAAAAACTTTTACTGGAAAATATTGATCCTCTGTTTTTGTCTCTTGTAAGCAAAGTATGTCAACATCGTTAGTGATGATCCATTCTTTGACATGATCTATTCTTGAACGAATAGAATTGACATTCCATGTTGCAATCTTCAAGTCTCTAAAAATTTCGCTTAAGTTATTATTATGTAAAATTAGACGAAAGTTTTGTTTTGATACCAACCCCACGTTTTATTACTGGTCAATTCTTGTTGGCTTTCGCTTTCTTAACCCCAATTTTTATTACGACTGGGCGAATTGTTTCTTTTTCGAGAATAATAAAAATTGCAGACCTGCAAGATTATTCAACAGATAAGAAAAGAGACATATACAGCACTTTTGATTCAGAGGATAAAAAAGATCAAGGGTTACCTATAGATCCATTTGAATTGATGAATCGTCTAAAGCAAGCTGGAGCTATGAATAATGCTACAACTCCATCCGATGCACTTGATGAGGCTCTCAATGCCTTTGAACAGTCAGATTATGAAAATGTCCCAATTAAATAAAATCTTCATAGTGTTTGTAAGATTTTGGTAAATTTAAGGTTGGGCAACTTTTGGCCCATTTATTAAATAGATGCAAAACCATCCGATCCCTTCGGTTACTGATCCAATGCAATACAGAGCAATTGGAATAGTTAGAGGTATTTATAAACCTCAAGATGATGAAAACTTTACGCGAGGAAATCTAATTGATTCAAAAGGTAATGAAATCGATTCAGTTATTTTAGGAAGAGTTATAACTTTGATTCGTAATCACGTTTCTCTAGAAAAACCTCACCTGTGGGTTGTTTACCCAAGATGCAGGAATAATCAAAATCTTCATTTGCAAATCACAGGTATATGGGAGCCCAGTACTTTGAAGAAAGATATTGTTGAGCAAGATGGATTTAATGAAAGTTCAAGTTTCAAAGTTGATTCTGATGATGTATTGGAAGGTGATGATTATTTCTCAATAAGAGGAGAATTGATTTTTACTAAACCAGAAGAGAAAGAGGTAGTTATAAAAATCCGTCAAAAACCAAGAAATCAACAAAAAAAAGCTATACCTTTTAAAGTTAGTCTTAAAGGTGAAATACCTATTGATAATCTAAAAAGTTTTATTAGTCTGGATGTTCGACGAGTGGATCATCAACTATTAGTTGAAAATTTTCAAATAATTGGTCCTATTCCTAAACAACCAAATAATAATAAAAGTAAGAAAAACCTAAAAAGATAAGATAATATTCTAATTCTAAAAAATTTATACTAATGTATTTTCTGCGTAACTTTATTAATAAATTAACTCATAAATGAAATCCATCTTTATTGATTGTAGTCTTGGAATATCTGGAGATATGCTGGCATCAGCATTATTTGACTTAGGTGTTCCACAATCTATTTTTCTTAGTAACTTAGTAAACCTAAATATAGATAAAAACTATAATCTAAACTTTGAGGAGAGAGATAGTGAAGGAATAAAAGGGGTTTTATGTACCAAAACGAAAAAACAATTTAAAGAATTACCTAGAAGTCTTGATGATATAAAAAAATTGATTTTGGATTCAATGTTGAATGATTATGTGAAAAAGAAATCTATTGATGTATTCGAAATTCTTGCTGAATCAGAAGCAATTGTTCATGGTAATACAACCTCAAATGTTCATTTTCATGAACTAGGTTCAATTGATTCGATAATTGATATTGTTAATGTATGCTCAGCTATTGATTTTTTAAAGCCAGAAAAGATTTATTTTTCAAATCCACCTGCAGGGATGGGAGTTGTTTCTACCTCTCATGGCCTTTTACCAGTTCCTGTCCCAACAGTTTTAGAGATAGCTAAGCAAAATGAAATTCCATTAATTTCGTTTGAAGATAACTATAGTGGCGAGTTAACAACACCCACTGGTATTGCATTGATAGCAACTTTTATAGATAAAAGTTATAAACCTGAAAATATAAATATTAAAAGAATTGGTATCGGCTTAGGTAGTAAAAATATTTCTCGACCTAATTTCCTGCGAGCCTTGCTAATAGATAAGAATCCTAATGATATAAAACATAATGATAATCTTGCGTATGAGTCTATTATTTCCCAGGAAGCGTGGATCGATGACTCTACACCAGAAGATATTGCACTTTTAATCGAAAGATTAAGATCCGCTGGAGCTATTGATGTTATTTGTCATTCGGTTGATATGAAGAAAAATAGAAAAGGTATATGTATAAAAGCTATCTTAAAACCTCAGAATGTAAGTTTATTAAGAGAAGTTTGGTTTAATTACAGTACAACACTTGGATTAAGAGAAAATGAGATTAATCGTTGGATACTTCCGAGACGAATAGGAAAGCAGAAAACTAAATTTGGGATGGTTAATTTTAAACAAGCAATCAGACCAAATGGTAAAATCTCAATAAAGATTGAACATAAAGACTTGACTCGAATTAGTCTGGAAACTGGTATTTCTATAGAAGAGATTCGTCAGAGAGTATTTAATGAATTATTAGAATCTTACAATTTAGATGATTATTTACTTTGATGCTTAATTTTAAAAGTAAAAAAATCCCTTTAATTTTTAGTATTTTTTCTAAAATTAATATTAAACTGTTGATAACGTTAATTTGTTTTGTTTTCCTTGGCATATCAATATACGGAAATTTTGAGGCTTTATCTAGTCAGCAAATTACTTGGAATGAAGTCTTATGGATATTAGCTGGGATTCTTATTAGTTTTTTAAGCATAATTATCAATGCATTTGCCTGGAAGCTGTTAATTAATAGTCTTGGTTGTAATAGTAATAAATTGAATATAATCAAAATATTTTTAAATACAAATATCTATAAATATTTACCAGGTGGAATATGGCATTTTGTATCCAGGTATAATAAATTGCGCTTAAAATTTTCAACTGAAAAATCAGTAGAGTCGATTTTATTAGAACCACTATTGATGCTTGTAGCTGCATTAATTTTTGTGCCTTTTGGAAGTTTTGACATATTTATTTGTACTGTTTGCTGGTCTTCAACGTTGGTTTTTTTATCTGGATTTAGAAAATTTATAATCACAAAGTTGAAGTTGATTAAGGCTAATATTTTTACTAATAATAATATAGTTAAAGTAAAAGAGTTACCTCAAAATAATGACTTAACCAATACAAAAATATTTTATCCATATAAACCATTAATTGTAGAGAGTATATTCATTTTGTTTCGCTATCTAGGCTTTTTATGTTGTATAAAAGCATTTACTATGGGATCACCAATTTCTCAGGGGGAGTTAATCTCTTCTTTCTCCTTAGCGTGGATGATTGGTCTTGTTGTACCTGCTGCTCCTGGCGGAATAGGTGTTTTTGAATCTGTAATCCTCTTTTGTCTTGGCTCTCAGTTTCCAGAGGGAAATTTATTGGCTTCATTACTTTTCTATCGCCTTGTTTCAACTATCTCTGATATATTTGCAGCTTTTGTTTACCCGGTTAAAGGATTATTTAAAGTTTAAATTCTGAGTTATTTGCTTCTATTATTTAAGTTTGGTATTAAGACAATTGAGGCTATTAGTCCTAGGCAAATTATTATCAATGAAGGTAATATAGACTCTGCGAACCTTTCATCTCCTGCGTACTGGAATATTCGTACTGAAAGTGTATCAAAATTAAATGGTCTTAATATAAAAGTTAATGGTAATTCTTTTATTGTGTCAACAAAGACAAGAAGTGAACCAACAAGTATAGGACCTTTAAGAAGTGGTAAATGTATTTTAAAAAGTACTTTTGGCCAGCTTTTACCAAGACTTACAGCAGAATTATCAATACTTGGTTTTATCCTTTCGAAGCCAGCATCAAGTCCACCTTTAGATACAGCTATGAATCGAATGGTGTAGCCCCATATAAGTAAACTCAAAACATTGATTTGCCAGAAACTTCCTTTGAATGAAATAAGAGCAATGGCTAAAACAGATCCAGGTATTGCATAACCAATACTAGATAAAAAGGTAAATGTATTTAATAATTTATTATTTTGCCATCTCTTTGAAGCTGATAATATTAAGGCTATAAATACCGTTATTAAGGAAACAAGTATAGCCAAACTAAAGCTTCTAATAGTTAATCCAATTAGATCAGTATTGAAGCCTTGATTTATTTGTTCAATATTTATTATTGCCCATGTAATTGGTATGCCTAAGGTGAAGATGGGAGGTGCCAAAGCTATTACTTTGGCAAGCAGTAGATATATACCTTTTAACTTCCATTTTGGTGAATCTCCAACACTGATTCCATCCGACCATCGTTTACTTCTTTCTCTTGATTGTCGTTCAATAGCAACTAATAGAAAAACTAAAATCAGGGCAAATAAAGCAAGAGTAATTGCACCTGAAGGCTCACCTTCTTCTACCCAGCTTTCCATAATTCCAGCTGAAATACTTGGAATATTTAAAAGTTGAACAGCGCCCAACTCATTTATGATTTCCATAGCCATTAAAGCTAATCCAGCAGTAATTGAAGGTATTGCAATCGGTAGAGATATTCTGAAAAAACTTTTCCAAGGTCCTACCCCAAGAGTTCTACATGCTTCTATTTGTTTTCTGCCAGCTTTTTCAAAATTTTCTGAACTTAGAAGAAATACATATGGGTAGGTCGTAAAAGCCATCACTATCACACCCCAAAACAAACCGGTAATTCTTATGACGTGAATACTGCCTAGGTCAATAAGTGTGGCTGCTAATAAATAAGCTGGTGTTGCAAAAGGAATTAGTTGACAAATTTTAAGGATTTTTATACCTCTAAAATGGCAATTAGCTAATATCCAACCGTTTGTGATTCCTAGAAATCCTCCTAGAGTCAGTGAAAAAAATAATAATAATAGTGTTCCTCCTATTTGATTTACATTATCTTTTGTTAGATAAAAAGTACCATTTTTAATACCGTACAGCCCCTCTCCAATAAGACTAAATAAAGGCCATAAGATAAAAAATGTTATTAAGATAACTAGGACTTTTAATATAAAGCGACTATTATTTAATTCGATTAGATTAGAAAGAAAAAAATTATTTCCTTTTCTTTTTTTATTTTTTTGGAGTGAATTTAACATTTATTAGTTGATGATTATAAGTGAATCTTTTTTGATTATTCATCAATACATGCACTTAGTTGTGAAAGTATTTCCTCTTTATCTAATTCTTTGCCAATTAAGACAAGCTGATTTTTTCTTTTTTCTCCCCATTCACTATCTTCAATAGACATTCTTTTGCCTGCCAGATGAAATACATGTCTTCTTTCGCTTTCACTAAACCATAGAATTCCCTTTGCTCTAAATACATTACTTTTTAATTGATTATCCAAGAAAAATTGGAATTTTCTAAGGGAGAATGGTTTTTTATTTTGAAAAGATATTGAAAGAAAATCTTCAATTTTATTATTTTCTTCTTTGGAGTGCTCATGTTCATGTTCATGCCCATGCCCATGCTCTGAGTTGCACTGAGCTATTAAATCTGTCTCAAACAGACCCACACTTAGTAATAGATTTAATGGAATATTACCTTTAATACTTTTTAAAATCCTAACATCATTTTTTATTTCTTTTAGCTTTTTGATAGTGTCTACTAAATCTTTATCAGGTACTAAATCGCATTTATTTAGAAGTAAAATATCACTATAGATTATCTGAGATCTGCCAATTGAACTTTCTAAGGCAACGTTATTAAAATTTTCAGCATCTATTAAAGTTATAATAGAGTCCAGTCTTGTCTTATCTCTTAATTCACTGCCTAGTAATGTCATTGCAACTGGGAGTGGATCAGCTAATCCTGTGGTCTCAATAATAATGTAATCTAGTTGCTTATTAACATAAATTAATTTTTCTATTGCTTCAACTAACTCTCCATTTATAGAGCAACAAATACATCCATTGCTAAGTTCTATCATTTCTTCATCAGTTTTAATTATTAACTCATTATCAATTCCTATTTCTCCGAATTCATTTACTAATACAGCTGTCTTGATACCTTTTTGATTGGCAAGTATATGATTTAATAAAGTAGTTTTTCCGGAACCTAAAAATCCTGAAATAATGGTAATGGGTATATTTTTTTTTGAAACTATATTTTCTTTTGCTTTGGATTCAATCTTTTTCATTTAAAACCTTAAGAATAATAATAAATTAGATACTTATTAATGTATCAATAGACTCAGCAAGTTTTGTATCATTAATTGTAATTCCTCCTTTATCATGAGTTGTTAATTCGATTATAACTTTGTTATATGTATTTTGCCAATTTGGATGATGATCCATTTTTTCAGCTAAAAGAGCGACCTTACTCATAAAGCCAAAAGCATCAATGAAATTATCAAATTTAAATTCTTTCTTTATCGTTTTTTTATCTATTATCCAAGAAGGGTTTTTTTCTATAAAAGAATCTAGTTGATTTTGCCCTATTAAGGAAACCATGAGTTTTTGATATTTAATATTAATTTAAATCAAAATTACCAATTGCATGCAATTGTAATGATCTTGATTTATTTGATGCTCTATGTTCCCAAATATAGATGGCTTGCCATAAGCCTATCTCTAATTTACCATCGACAACACTGAAGCTTAAATTATTTGAAGTAAGCATTGTTCTTATATGAGCAGGCATATCGTCTAAACCTTCTTCTGAATGAAGATATTCTATTTTTTTACGACTTCTGTCAATTGGATAAACTCCTTCCTCTGGGACAATAGCTTTCATGTATGTTGATAGATCTTTAAGAACATTAATATCAGCATTTTCATTTATAATTAAACTACAGCTTGTATGCTTTAGAAAAATAAGAAGTATTCCTTTTTTAAGCTTCTTATATTTTATCCAATCATTAATGTCTTTTGTTATATCAGTAAACCCTTGCCCCTTCGTCTCGAAATCTAAAGTTGATAGAATCTGTTCCATTTCTAATAAAATGTTTAGTCTGATTGTATTAAATACTAACAGCTTTGTTCCTTTCTTATTAATAAAAAGTATTTTGAATCTGATCTTATAAAAAAGACATAATATTTTTGATTTTTAAATCATGAACAATTTAATTAAGAACTTATGATTTAAATTATTTTAAATTGATCAAATACTTATCTCTTTTCATCAATTTGATATTAGGATTATAAAAATATCATATGGAATACTTTGTCAAAGTCTGCTTGGCAGCTTTTGGGTGATTACCTAAAAGATACGCAGTTGTTGGGATCTATACAAAGCACTCTCTACTGGGATCAAAATACATCGATGCCCATTGCTGGTTCAACTTGGCGAGGAGAGCAATTAAGTCTTTTAGCCAAGCAACTTCATGCAAGACAAAGTTCGGAACAGTTCGAAATTTTAATAAAAGAAGCTAAATCTGAACTTCAAAATTTAAAAGAAAAAGATTATTTTGAATCACAACTCATGACAGATAGGTTTAGAAATATTGAGTTGCTTGAGCAAGATTTCAATAGACAGAAAAGTTTGGATCCTCAATTGGTTGTTGAGCTTGCGACAGCAAAATCTGAAGGTTATATGTGTTGGCAGGAAGCCAGGAAAAATAATGATTTCAAAAGCTTTTCTCCAGCTCTTAAGAAATTAATCTCATTACGAACAGAACAATCCAATCAGCTCTGTGAAAAAAGAAGTTGCTGGGAGACACTTGCCCAGCCTTTTGAACCGAACTTAACCATTAATCGTGTTAGCGAACTATTTGAACCTTTAAAAAAAAGATTGCCAGAATTAATTCAGAAAGCAGAGACAATAACCAAGAAAAAGGGTAAAAAATGGGATTTAGCAATTAGCGATCAAGAAAAACTCTGTCAAATACTTTTAAATGATTGGTCTAGGGATCCTTCTAATACAGCTATAGCTAAGTCGCCCCATCCATTTTCTATAACTTTAGGCCCGGATGATTACCGAATTACGACTCGAATAGTTAAAGGTCAGCCACTTTCTTGCTTATTAGCTACTGCTCATGAGTGGGGGCATTCTCTTTATGAACAAGGCTTGCCTTCTGAAAGTCACCAATGGTTTGCATGGCCGTTAGGTCAAGCAACCTCTATGGCTGTTCATGAGAGTCAATCTCTATTTTGGGAAAACAGAGTTGCCAGGAGCCTTTCATTTGCAAAGTCTTTTTGGCATCATTTTGAGAATGCAGGTGCTCCAATTCACTCTGGTGATGATTTATGGATCAATCTAAATCCATTTACTCCAGGATTGAATCGAGTAGAGGCCGATGAGCTCAGTTATGGCTTGCACATAATGATTAGAACTGACTTGGAAATTGATCTTCTTGAGAGAGGACTTTCTGTAGAAGATCTGCCCAATGAATGGAATAAAAGGTATTTAAACCTTCTGGGTGTTTTGCCGGAAAATGATACTGAAGGATGCTTGCAAGATGTGCACTGGAGTGAGGGGATGTTCGGTTATTTTCCTTCTTATTTGCTTGGTCATCTTATTAGCGCTCAGTTAACAACAACTCTTGAAGAAGATTTAGGGAAAATTGAAAATATTATAGAATCTAAGGAAATCAGTAAAATATTGGGTTGGCTTCGCAAAAATGTTCATCATTATGGAAGAAGTTTAGATTCCGAGCAACTTGTTAAGAAGGTCTCTGGAACAAAATTATCACCAACTTATTTTCTTGAATACTTAGATAATAAACTTGAAAAGCTTTCTACAATCTCTAATTAAAATAGACATATATTGCCAAAAAAACTAAGTTGAGCATATCTCTTGTTGAAATTTTTCTAAATTATCTGCCATAACTCCATTTGCATTTACTGTGTTGATTTACCATGTAAGAACATAAAAAAATACCATGGCTAACCTTGACCAAGCACCTAGCAGAACAATGCCTAATCTGCTTCATATATTACCTGCGTTTGCCAATGAATCTGAACTTAGAGTCAATACAATCGTTGAGTTAAATTCAAATACTATAAATAAATACGAACTTATTACTGAAACAGGGCATCTAAAGCTTGATCGGGTTGGATATTCTTCTCTGTCCTATCCTTTCGCTTATGGGTGTCTTCCACGTACATGGGATGAAGACGGGGACCCATTAGATATCGAAATTATAAATGTTACAGAGCCTTTGGTCCCCGGTTCAATTGTTGAGGCAAGGATTATAGGAATAATGACTTTTGATGATGGAGGTGAAGTTGACGACAAAGTTATTGGCGTAATAGCTGATGACAAGAGGATGGATCATATACAAAGCTTTGAACAATTGGGTAAGCATTGGATTAATGAAACAACTTATTATTGGGAGCATTACAAGGATCTTAAAAAACCAGGAACTTGCACAGTAAATGGTTTCTTTGGTGTTGAAAAAGCAGTTCAGATTATTAAATCCTGTGAGGAGCGTTACTTATCTGAAATAGATCCTAATTTAATTAATTAACTTTAATGAATGATTTAGGCCCTTGCAGACTTGAATATCTCTTCTAATATTTCTCCTGCTCCACGGCCTTTTAATTCATTAGCTAAGTCTATTCCTATTTCTTCTGCTAGGCTTACCGATCCTTTTTTTATATCTTTAATTAATCTTTTACCATCTAAACTTGCGACCATTCCTTCAAGAATTAATTCATCGTTGTTAATTTCCGTTCTAACGCCTATTGGAACTTGACATCCTCCCTCAAGCTCTCTGAGGAAAGACCTTTCTGCTAAACATCTTTTAGATGTTGATTCGTGTTCAAGTGTTTTTAAAATATCTAATACCTCTCGTTGACCACTTACACATTCAATACCAAGAGCTCCCTGTCCCACAGCATGGAGTGAAATATCAGTTGGAATTAACTGATGTATCCGATTAGCAAAACCAAGTCTTTGCAATCCAGCAGCAGCCAAGATAAGACAGTCATATTCTCCTGAGTCAAGCTTTTCTAATCGTGTAATAACATTTCCCCTTACATCTTTGAAAACAAGATGTGGATAATGGTATCGCAATTGAGCAAGCCTTCTTAAGGAACTAGTCCCAACTACAGAACCTTCTGGCAGAGTCTCTAGTTTGTGAATTTTATTTTTCTCATTAACTACTAACGCGTCTGAAGGATCTTCCCTTTCTGTGATGCAGCCAAGAATTAATCCATCTGGAAGGTTAGTGGGTAAATCCTTAAGTGAGTGGACTGCAATTTCGGCATGACCAAGAAGCATTTGAGCTTCAAGCTCTTTAGTGAAAAGACCTTTATCTCCTATTTTTGCTAAAGCTACATCAAGTATTTTGTCACCCTGCGTAGCCATTGCTTCTATGGTGATAGCAAGATCAGGGTGTGCTTTTTGCAGTTCATCTCGTACCCAGTTCGTCTGAACCATGGCCAGCTGGCTTCGGCGAGAGGCGATGCGCAGTTGGTCTAGTGTCATTAGCAAATATTTTCTATTTCTTTACCTTAAGCAGTCAACCTTACCAAATTAAAATTCTTGGAAAATAATTTAATAAGGTTGATGTGAAATGAAATCTGTAATCTAAACAATTATTTGTATTTGCTTGAAAAGTAAAGGTTATCGTTTAATTGTTTTAATTTAACTTGATATATTCTTTAAGAACCCCGTTCCTGTTTGGATGACGGAGTTTTCTGAGAGCCTTAGCCTCTATTTGTCTAATCCTCTCTCTCGTTACATCAAAAATTTGTCCAATTTCTTCAAGGGTTTTCATTCTTCCATCATCTAAGCCATAACGAAGTCTTAAAACATCCCTCTCTCTGGGACTTAATGTAGCAAGAACACCCTCCAAATCTTCTCTTAATAGGGTTTTTGCCACATCTTGTTCAGGATTTTCTATGTCTGCTTCAATAAAGTCACCTAGTCTAGAATCTTCTTCTTTCCCAATAGGGGTCTCAAGAGAGATGGGGAGTTGAGCGCTTTTGGCGATGAATCTGAGTTTCTCAATCGTCATTTCCATACTTTCAGCAATTTCTTCCTCGGTTGGTTTCCTTCCAAATTCTTGACTTAAAACTTTAGTGGTTTTCTTGATTCGTGAAATTGTTTCATATAAATGCACAGGCAAACGAATTGTTCTGCTTTGATCTGCAATTGCTCTGGTAATAGCCTGTCTGATCCACCAGGTAGCGTAAGTTGAGAATTTATATCCTTTTTCATGATCAAATTTTTCAGCTGCACGAATGAGACCAAGACTTCCTTCTTGGATTAGATCTTGAAAAGATAGGCCTCTATTCATATATTTTTTGGCAATTGAAACTACTAACCGAAGATTCGATTGCACCATTTTTTCTTTTGCTCGCCTACCAAGCATCAATCGCCTGCGAAAGCGTGCTAATGGCATTTCTGCAAGAACTGCCCATTCTTTCACTGATGGGAAATGGCCATTCTCACTTTCAAATTGCGCAGCTTCTTCCTCTAATTGAAGAAGATCAGCTATCTTTCTGGCTAATTCAATTTCTTCATCTGGCCTAAGAAGCCTTATACGCCCAATTTCTTGGAGATAAACCCTAATCGAGTCTTCTGTGTAAACACCCTTTGGTCCTATTTTTATACTTGCTAAAGCTTTAGCAGCGGCTTCTTGAGCGCTCGATAGCACTGAGGCATTATCGTCTTCATCAAGATCGATATCTGTTTCAGTTACTTTATCTGCTTCAGCAATTAATTTATCCGCCTCTAGATCTAAATCAATTTTTAGATCATTTGAAGATTCTTGATGAAGAGTTTGGGTTTCTTTGGTCACGTTTAAATTGGCGGCTGTTTTTTTAATTTTTTTGGAATTATTCCTAGTTTCCTGATTAAGAGAAATATTTTTAGATGCCTTTTTTTCCTTTAACATGATTTCCCCAATGGTTTTGTGGTCTGTTGTAGAACTCAGGTCGTTACCCGAAAAAATGGTCGGAATCTCCTAGAGATAATGTTTCAGGAAAAACTATTTAATTTGTAAAAATTCAACAGAAACACTCTAATTTGAGATAGTCCTTAATCGTGATAAATCTTGCGAAAAATCACATGACATCAATATGGACTTGAAATTATGAAGGATGTTTTGTTGAAGAATGGAAATGTGTAAGCAAAGAAGTCAGGGGATTTCTCAGACCGGCCTATCTAAGAATTGGATTTTTCCTATTCTTGAAAAAGCTTCTAGTCTTCCCTCTGGGTGGAATTTTGCAAGTTCCACAACAGATGTAAATCTGTTCACAATCTAATGGTAGAAAAAATTTCTAAAGTCGGCAAGTATTAAAAAAGATATGAACCTTTTTATATTTGATATTTGGTTACATGTGGGTCGTGAAGGACGATGTTTTTCTTATCAAGATGGAAAAAATTTAGATATTGATTTGGGCGATGTTGTGACAGTGCGCCTGAAAGGGCAACTCATGCAAGGGTTGGTCGTTAACAAGATGAAAAAAAATATAACTAGTGCACACCAAAATTTAAATAATTTTTCGCTTAATAATGTAGAAACATTGGTTCAAAAAGCGGCTATCAAAAAAGAATGGAGAGAGTGGCTAGAAGAAATTGCGCTGGATTTATATGTAAGTGATTTTCAGATGCTTAAGACTGCGTTACCGCCTGGTTGGTTAGGAAGGTCGAAACTATCGAATAGACCTAAAAAACTCTGGTGGGTAAAATTGTCTAGTAATAATTATGAGGAAAAGATATCTTCTCGACAGATTGAGTTAAAGAAAAATCTTCTATCAAATGGAGGAGGAAAATGGCAAAAGGATTTGGAGTCCGAAGGATTTTCTTCTGTATTGATTAGAAACTTTGTCTCAACTGGTTGCGGAGAAAGAGAGAAACGTCTTTTCTTTTTTAACTCTTTTGATGATGAAGAATCTAATGATAAAAAGATTTTCAAGATCGAGAAACCTCAACCTTTAACGTTAGAGCAGAAAGTAGCAAAAGGAAAATATGAGTCTCTTTCAAGTGGATCAGCTCTATTGCTTTGGGGGATTACTGGGTCTGGTAAAACGGAGGTATACCTGCAAATTGCAGCGCATGAATTATCTGAAAGTAGACATTGTCTTATCCTTACACCCGAAATTGGGTTAGTACCACAATTAGTTGATCGCTTTAGAAAAAGATTTGGATTAAATGTTTTTGAATATCATAGTAATTGTTCTAATAAAGAGAAAATTGATACATGGAAGAGATCATTAGATACTAGAAAACCTAGTATTTTCATTGGTACTCGATCAGCTATTTTTCTACCATTATCCAACTTAGGATTGATAGTTCTTGATGAAGAACACGATAGCTCTTATAAACAGGAATCCCCTATGCCTTGCTATCATGCAAGAGATTTAGCAATTCATAGAGCAAAAAAAACAGGTGCTAAAGTAATACTTGGAACAGCAACTCCATCTTTAAATGTTTGGAAAAATATAAAACCCAAAGGAAATATAGTTGTTTCGAAATTAACCCAAAGGATTTCGAATCGTAAATTACCAATGGTTAGTGTTGTAGATATGCGAGAAGAGTTAGCTATTGGAAATCGAAGCTTAATTAGTAGATATCTAAAAAAACAACTTTTGAGTATAAAAGAGAGTGGTAATCAAGCTATCATTTTAGTTCCTAGACGTGGATATAGTAGTTTTTTAAGTTGTCGTAGTTGTGGAGAGGTCGTTCAATGTCCACATTGTGATGTTGCCCTAACTGTACATCGCTCCAAAGAGGGTAATCAATGGTTGCGTTGCCATTGGTGTGACTTTCGTTCGAAAATTAGTGATAAATGTGGAGAATGTGGTTCAAATGCTTTTAAACCGTTTGGAACTGGAACACAAAGAGTGATGGATCATTTAGAAAGAGAACTAGAGGGTATAAGTTTATTAAGGTTTGATCGAGATACAACTAGAGGCCGTGATGGCCATAGATTGTTACTAGAAAGATTTGCTGATGGTGACGCCGATATTTTAGTAGGTACTCAGATGCTCTCTAAGGGTATGGATTTACCAAAAGTAACTCTTGCCGTCGTTTTAGCAGCAGATGGTTTATTGCATCGTCCTGATTTAATGGCTACTGAAGAAACGCTTCAACTATTTATGCAATTAGCTGGTCGCGCAGGGCGAGGTGAGCAACCTGGAAAGGTTGTAGTGCAAACTTATTGTCCTGATCATCCAGTAATCCTTCATTTGATTGATGGGAGTTACGAAGAGTTTCTAAAAAAAGAAGAAAAGACCAGAAAAGAAGCATTAATGGTTCCTTATAGTCGAGCTTGCTTATTAAGATTCTCAGGAGAATCTTCAGAGTTGACATCTAAAGGAGCATTTCATGTCTCATCAAAGATAAGGAATGCTTGCAGTGCAAAAGGTTGGAAATTGGTCGGTCCAGCACCTTCATTAGTTGAGAAGGTTGCAGGTAAAAGTCGTTGGCAACTTCTTGTTTACGGACCTGAATCAAGTCAAATTCCAATTCCTTATGGACCTGAATTATGGAAAGGCTTACCAAAAGGAGTAAGTCTTTCTATTGATCCTGACCCACTGCAATTATGAGTAGATGTATTCTCGTTATGGTGGTAATTCAGGAAAACCGAAGCCCATTTGGAGACGCAATCTTTGGAGGGATAAGCTCAGCAAAGTCAGAGCAAATATCAGGATAATCCCAACTGAAATTTGGTTCCATTCCCAATTTGATATTTCCAGTTGATTAACCTTTCCAATTTCAAGAGGAAAGAAAGTTAAACCTTTTTTTAAAGTAGGTTCTAGAGGTTTGGTTTTTAAATTATTTTTATTGCCAATGTTATTAATGACTATGTTTAGTTTTAATCCAGGAATTTTTGGTATTTCTCTCAAATCAAAATAAATCTCATAATTTTGACTTGTACCAATTATCCAGTTTTTGTTATTTGTAATTATTTCAGGTTTGTTTATTTTGAATCCGCTAGCCTTTGATGCTGCTGAAGCTATTTGTTGTAGTAATTTATTTGCATCTTCAAAACGAATAGTTGGTGATTCAAAATGCTGCTTATCCTCCTGATTTTGAAGTCTTAAGATACTATGTTCTTTAATAAGATTGTTTTCAAATTCCATCTGCCATGGAATTGATTTACCAGAATTACTATCTATGTCAAGTGAAATCTTTAGTCGATCTGGACCTGTAACACTCAAGTTTGTTGATATATCAACGCAACCACTCAAAAGGAAGGTTAATAATAAAATAATTAATAATGTTATTATTGAAAATCCAAAGTCTAGACTTTTTGTGGGACCAGTTGGTGGATGATTAATTCTCTTCTTCTTTTTTTTCGTTGTTGCAAATGGTGATTTTAGAGATGTCTCCATCTCTAACTTCGGGATTTCCACAGACCAGTTTGACGGCCTTGGTAAATGTGGAGCTTCAAGTATTGATAGGAGCTGTTTAGCTTGTTGACGGATGCTCTCCTTTTTATTGTGGATTAATGTTTGACAAATATTGATTGCTTTTTGTTCATCACATTTCCCCATGTAGGCAGTAACAATAAGTAGTCTAAGTTGTCCTCCCATTTCAGTCTCTGCTGGAAAATCTAGAAGTAAAGGATCAATTGTTTTTATGCAAAATTTATAGTCACCTTTTTCAAGGGCCGCCTCAGCAGCTTTTATAGCTGAAGCTACATTCGACATTTAACCTCTACCCATAAGCATTGTTCCAATACCTGCATCAGTGAAAACTTCTAGAAGTAGTGCGTGAGGAGTTCTTCCGTCAATTATATGGGCAGCATTCACACCCTGGGCAAGCGAACGAATACAACATTCAACTTTTGGTTTCATACCTGCTTTAACTATCTCTTTATCAATTAATTCTCTAGCTTCCGATAGACGTATCTTTTCTATTAAGGAAGAAGGATCATTTTCATTCCTTAAAATACCAGGGGTATCTGTTAGAAGTATTAATTTTTCGGCACCTAGTGCTGCCGCAAGCTCCCCAGCAACAGTATCAGCATTGATATTGTGTGATCTGCCATCAGAAGAGTTGGCTATGCTGGAAATGACTGGGACGTAACCTTCTTCGAGGAGAGGGCTTAGAATCTTTATATTTACTTTTGCAACTTCTCCAACAAGACCATGACTTCCACCTCCAAGCGTTCTTGCCTCAATAAGTCCGCCATCTATTCCACATAGTCCAACGGCCAAACTTCCGTGATTGTTTATTCCACTTACAATCTGTTTATTTACTCTTCCAGCAAGAACCATTTCTACGACATCCATGGTCTCGGTATCAGTAATACGTAGCCCATCAAGGAAAACTGGCTTTATTCCTAATTTTTCTAACCATTGGTTTATTTCTGGGCCCCCACCATGAACGACTACTATTTGTACGCCAACAGATGAAAGAAGAGCTAAATCTCTAAATACTGCATTCTGAAGTATTTTATCTACCATAGCTGAACCACCATATTTGATTACAATTCTTTTATTTGCAAAACGCTGAATATAAGGAAGAGCCTCACTTAAGACTGAAACTCTTATTGAATCTTTGTCCTTAAAGGGTTTATTGGAATTTTTACTGTGGGAAAATTGTTGGTTCTCTTTATTCATTTTCTTGTGGTTTTTCTTCTTGTTTTTGCGGTAGTAGGATTAAATCTATTGCACCGGGTGTGGGACAAAATAATTCAGCGCACAAACCTTTAGCAAAGAATCTTCCTAAACGTTGTTTTTGAGCATTCCATCTTTCTAAAGACACAGCAGCCATTTCAAATCTCATTCGTATTCCATAATTACCCTCTTTAACCAACTCTTCTACTTCTATAAGTTGGGGAGGATTGTCTATGTCCCAAAGCTTTAATACTCTTAGAGATGATTCAAGTTGGCAAGATTGACCATAGCGCCATCTAGTGACATCTTTAACTAGTTTTCCTAGCTCCTCAGGAGCTTTATCTCTCTCTGAGGCAAACTTAGTTGCTGGAACTACTCTTAGGGCAGGCGGAACTTCTGTCGTTTTCAGGGATATACCTATTAGAAAAATTGGTACTCCATAGAAGAAAGTTGGAACACTGAGGTTTGTTGCATCAGTGAAATAGGCTGTTAGGCCTATTAGAGAAAGGGATGCTCCTCCGATAGTGATTAGGCTTGCAGGTGAAAGAAGTTTATTCATGAATGTAATTTTGGCTAAAATCGTGGGCAGATGGGTTTTTCAGGAGACAGTCTCATGGCCTCACACCAAAAACAATTTTCTGAGTTAACTGAACTTGTTGAAAAATTAAACAAAGATAGAGCTTGGATTCTTGAACAATTAGATAAAGGTAGCTGGCCTGAATTTAGACCTGATCTGGCGGCTTTGGAGAGAGAATTAGGTCAGCTTTTAACAAGGGCTACAGAGTACATTGAAGAAATTGGTTGATTTTTCAGAATGGAATGTCATCTGTATCAGGAACCAATGGTGAGCTGTCCCATTTAACACCCTCGTTATTTAAAGAATTTGCGGAATCACTTTTTATATTTGACTGAGCTTGAGAAGGTATTGATGAAACAGCTGTTTTAGAGGGAAACGGGTGGATTCGAGAAAGAGTAAATTCAGCTTGTTTCTCTTTAGTTCCATCTTGGCGAGGAACAGTATTCATTCTTAAGCGACCTTCTATTACTAATTTAGAATTGATTTGAACCGTGTTTTGAAGTTCTTCTGCTAATTTCCCCCAACCAACTACCTTAATTGCGCAGGGGGGGGCATCAGCACGGAGGCTGTCGAATTCAACTTCTAATTCAGCTAGCGGAGTTTTATTGTCTTGGGTAAAACGAACTGTTGGGGCTTTCTTTACCAAAACCTCAAGCATGCAATGGTTCATTTTTTTATTTTTTTAGTTATTGTGGTTTATATTGATGGATAAAAGGAAAAAATGCCAGCCACATCTTTGGTTGTTAACAGGAACAGGTGAAGGTCATATCTTCGCTGAATCTTTACTGAAAGAAGGGTGGAAAATTACTGTTAGTGTTGTTTCGTATAGAGCCTCGATTCCATATGAAAAATTAAATTTAGAGAAAATATTAATTGGTGCTTTAATTACTGAGGAAGATATCCGAGGAGTCATATTAAACGCAAGAATTCATCAAAATGGATTTCATTGTGTTGTTGATTTGACTCATCCATTTGCCACGAAAATTACGCAGTCAATCTCAAAAGTTTGTAAGGAACTAGATCAACAGTTCATAAGGTATGAAAGAGCTATCGATAATATTTCAAATGCATTTTTAATAGAAAAATTTAGTGATTTAAGAAATTATGATCTAAAGAATAAATCTATTTTGCTTGCTGTAGGAGTAAGGCATCTTCAGGAAGCCTTACTCTTCACAAGAAATTCAGGGGCAAATGTTTATGCAAGAGTTTTAGCTAATCCAGAAAGTGTAAAAAAAACACTGTCTTCATCAATTCAAAAAGCAAATTTTGCGGTATTAAACCCTTCAGCCTCTAGTAATGGAAAAATTGAAAAAGCACTTGTTAGGAAATGGAATATTGCTGGTGTGATTTGTAGGCAGTCAGGAGGAAGTAATGAAATCTTATGGCACCAAATTTGTTTAAGTATGAGAATTAATCTTTGGATGTTGGAAAGACCTTCTGGATGTAAAAATATTAATTCAGTAGATAGCTATGAAAATTTAATTAAAAAATTAAAATCTATTAGTATGGAATAAAAAGTATTTAAGATCATGACTTTATCTGGTTTAAATCAAGAAATTTATTTGGTTATAACTACTGAAGTCGACAAAAAAAATGCATCCAATCTAGCTAATTTACTCTTGAGGGAGAAATTAATATCTTGTGTAACCTTTAAGAATATCGAATCATATTTTTGGTGGGAAGGAAATATAAATCAATCGAAGGAAGTACAATTAATGATTAAGTGTAAGAAGGAAAATGTAAATAACGTTTGTAATAAGATTGCTGAATGTCATAGTTACGAAATACCAGAAATAATTTATTTTCGCGTTTCAACTAATAAAAATTACCTTCAATGGATGAATTCTATTTGAGCTCTCACTATTTGGGCTCTAAATGTGAATTGATCAAATTTACAAGGTCAGTATTGGATCGAGATCCTAATTGTGTAACTATCTGTCCCGCACAAATAGATCCAATCTTTGCAGATAATTCTGGCTTTAGACCATCTGCAAGCCCTTTTAAAAAACCACCAGCATAAAGATCTCCTGCTCCTGTGGTATCAATAGCCTTTCCCTGAATGAAAGGATCTACATTAATTTTTTTGCCATTTGAAATTAGAATTGAACCCTTTTCACCAATTGTAATTGCTGCAAGCTCACATTTTGGTTTCAATTTCTCCAGTGCTGTGTTTAGAGAAGAGGTTTTATACAAAGTTGTTATTTCATCTTCATTGGCAAATAATATATCTATATGATCTTCAACTAGCTTTATAAAACTTTCGCGGTGTCTATTTACGCAAAACGAATCAGAAAGGGATAATGCAACTTTTCGACCTGCATTTTTAGCTATTTCTGCAGCTTTAATGAATGCATTTTTAGCTGCTGGGTTGTCCCATAGGTATCCCTCTAAATAAAGTATTTTTGCCTCCCTGACTGCTGATAGCTCGATATCCTTAGCTTCTAAAAGAACTGAAGCGCCCAGATAAGTGCACATAGTTCTCTGAGCATCTGGAGTGACAAAAATTAGACATCTGGCAGTTGATGGCCCATAGGATGATGGTGGAGTATTGAAAATAGTCCCGGTTGTTGATATCTCGTCTGTAAAGATTTCACCTAAGTTGTCATTCCTGACTCTTCCTATAAAAGCTGCCTTCCCTCCTAGCTGGGCTACACATGCTAATGAATTGGCAACAGAACCTCCTGATCTCTGGATTCTGTTGGTAGTCATTTCATAAAGTTCATTAGCTTTATTTTCATCAATCAAGGTCATTGAACCTTTGTTGAGAGAAAGTCTGTCTAGAAGAGAATCATCTGTTTTTGTTAATACGTCTACAATAGCGTTGCCAATGCCTATTATGTCTAGAGAAGGGTCGTTTGTATTTTTAATCATGAGGTTAATTTAAAAATCATAAAGTATAATTTGTTCGTTTTTAAGAATTCAAAAGAGCTCTTTTTGGACCATGAATAGGATCCTCAACAACAATTGTTTGATCTCTATTGGCTCCTAAGGAAACAATTGCGATAGGAACTTCCATAAGTTCAGCAAGAAATCTCAAGTAACTCATTGCAGAAGGGGGGAGATCTTCTAATCGTCTGCAATTTTCTGTGGAGCATTTCCAGCCAGGTAGTTTTTTAAAAATTGGTGAGCATTTTTCAAAATCTTCTACGCTACTCGGAAAATAATCAATTCTTTTACCATTCAATTCATAGGCGACACATACTTGAATTTCATCAAGTTCATCTAAAACATCCAATTTAGTAATAGCAAGGCAATCAAGTCCATTGACCTCAACTGCGTATTTTCCAATTACCCCATCAAACCAGCCACATCTTCTTCTTCGTCCAGTAGTTGTCCCAAATTCACCTCCTCTATCACAAAGTTGATCATTAATACTTCCTTGTAATTCAGTAGGGAAGGGCCCCTCACCCACTCTAGTTGTATAGGCTTTGGCTACCCCTATAACTCTATCTATAAGGGTAGGCCCCACTCCTGCTCCAATACAGGCACCTCCAGATACCGGGTTGGATGAAGTTACATAGGGGTAGGTTCCATGATCAAGATCTAAAAGAGTTCCTTGAGCCCCTTCAAACAAAATATTTTTTTTCTTTCTAGCTGCTTGATGAATAGTTCTATTACAATCTACGATATGTTTTTCTAGCTGTTTTCCATAATTAAGATATTCATCAATTATCTCATCAAGAATTAAGGGCTCAATTCCATAAATTTTTTGTAGCAATCCATTTTTCTCTGCTAAGGCTACCTTTAATCTCTCTTGAAGTTTTTCCCTACACAATAGATCAATAATTCTTATACCATTTCTTTGAGATTTATCAGCATATGTTGGACCAATTCCTCTGCCAGTAGTACCTATTTTTTGAAGACCTCTTTTTTGTTCCATTGCCATATCAAGAAGCCGATGATAAGGCATCGTTACATGAGCAGTTGAGGCTAGTTTTAATCCTGAGATATCAATATCATTATCATTAAGCATTTTTATTTCTTTGATCATAACTTTTGGATCAACAACCGTTCCTGACCCAATAAGACAAATGGTATCTGGATATAAAATCCCAGAGGGTATTAAGTGCAATTTGAGAACTTTGTCCTCTACAACAATTGTATGTCCAGCATTAACACCGCCTTGGTAGCGAACAACTACATCTGCGGAGCGACTGAGCAAATCGGTGATTTTGCCTTTACCTTCATCACCCCACTGTGCGCCTATGACTACAACGTTTGCCAAGGGATAAAATTCGGCTCGAAACCGCTCTACTTAAGAAGAAATAAGAATTGCAGACAGCCATACCCTGAGTCAAAGGAATGAATTAAAGATTATCTTTAATTATCTCTAACTGCTAATTTCTCTGCTTTAGATAGCTCTTTATTTAATCTCTCTTTGAGATTTTCGGGAACTGGTCTGTTTGCGAAAGTTTTGTAATGACCTGATAAGGCATTCAAAGCAGTTTGCATTGTTGTAAAGGTCGTGGAGGTATTTACTTGAGATCGGTTTCTATATCTTGAAATGTAATCACTAATAAGGAAAACAGCTTCTTTTTCTGCTTCTGAAAGCCCTTTATCTTCTTTTGGTAAGGTTATGGTTTCTTTAAGAGTTTCAGAGACCGAAATAGTGTCTTTGGCAAAATCTCCTGTCATAAATGTTTTAGCTGCGTTCACTTCAGAAGTGAATTGAAAGAATACTAGGCAGAAGCCAAGGCATATCGCCAAAGCTGCCCTCACCATCCTGGTGGAGAGGTGATGAAAGGCAGAGATCATTTTTTTTTAGCAGTTAAAGAGACTCTAGAGTCCTTTGGGCTCAAATTAAGTTTTTTCGAGATTAAATTCTTTAGAAAGTTTCTTGAAAACTGATGTTACATCTAATGATTCTGTGATTTTTGTTTTTCTATTATGTAATTCAACTAGTCCTGCATTGGCTTCTCTGCCTACGACTATTCTCCATGGGACTCCAATTAGGTCTGCATCTTTAAACTTTATTCCAGCTCTTTCATCTCTATCGTCAAGCAGAGCATCAACTCGGATTTCTGATAACTTTTTATAGATTCTTTCAGCTAGATTTTTTTGGTCATCATTTTTCATATTGGCAATAATAATTATCACTTCAAAGGGGGCTATTGATGCTGGCCAAATAATACCTGCATCATCGTGATTTTGTTCTACTGCTGCTTGAGCTAATCTGGAAATACCAATTCCATAACATCCCATAAGGAATGGTTCTTCAATACCTTTGTCGTTGGTAAAAGTAGCATTTAGTGATTTGGAATATTTATTACCTAACTGGAAAATATGCCCTATTTCAATTCCTCTACATTCTTGAAGCTTTTGATTTTTATCATGAATACATCTATCACCTGCTTTAGCCTTTCTGATATCACATATGAACTGTTCAGTATTAATTAAATCCCAATTATAGAATATTTTATGCTCGTCTTTAATATTATTTCCGCATATAAAACTTTTAATATCTTTTACGGAAAGATCAGCAAGTCTTATGAAATTTTTCTCCCATACTTTTGAATTTAATAGTAAATCATCACTTAAGTCAGGACCTATAAATCCAAAAGGAAGATTAGTGATACCCTGTTTTTTTAAATCTTCATTAGAAATGGTTCTAATGTCTAATATATTTTGGTTTAATTTATGAGATAATTCATTTGAAAGCTTAACTTCATTTACTTCTTGATCGCCTC
The DNA here is from genome assembly GCF_059772445.1 of Prochlorococcus sp. G4PB17. Lineage (NCBI taxonomy): Bacteria > Bacillati > Cyanobacteriota > Cyanophyceae > Synechococcales > Prochlorococcaceae > Prochlorococcus > Prochlorococcus sp. G4PB17. The sequence continues at coordinate 1,897,415 of NZ_CM186288.1, forward strand.
TAATACTAACAAGGACTGGATGTTTTTTATTATTGTTAGCAGTAGCTATGTAAGCTATAACTTTTATGATTTGACTAGGATGAAAATCGTTGTATTTACATAATTCACCTATGGTTTGTTGATTGGGCGTCTTGATTATGGATGGATTGTTAATATCTAATAACTTTCCATCAGCAATAATTGAAACTGCCTTTTCTTGATTGGCTCCATATTTACCATCAGAACTTATTAAAATTAAATCTTCACCAGCCTCGGCTGTAACCATGAATTCTTGAGATGCAGCTCCTCCAATCGCTCCACTATCAGCATCAACACAAACAAAATCTAGCCCACATTTTGTAAAAATATTTGTATAGGCATTTTTCATTTCTAAATAAGTTGATTCAAGATCATTCTCATTTGCATGAAAAGAGTAAGCATCTTTCATAATGAATTCTCTGCTTCTCATCAATCCAAATCTTGGTCTAATTTCATCTCTAAATTTTGTTTGGACTTGGAATATATTTATTGGTAATTGTTTATATGAGTGAATGGTTTGAGAAATTATTTGAGTAATTACTTCTTCATGAGTTGGGCCTAGGCCAAGCTCTTTCCCTTGCCTATCTTTTAAGCTAAACATAATTCCTTCCCCCTTTGTATAAGATTTCCATCTTCCACTTTTCTCCCATATCTCTGAAGGTTGAAGTTGAGGGAGAAGAGTTTGAAGGCATCCTTTATTTGTCAATTCTTCTTCAACAATTGAGGTTATCTTTCTTAAAACTCTCCAAAGTAATGGCATGTAAGCATAAATTCCTCCACTTAACCTTCTGATAAAACCCCCTCTTAGAAGCAATTGATGAGAAATTATATCGGCTTCCGCAGGGACGTCTCTAAGAGTGATTAGCATTAGGCGAGAGACGCGCATAGGCCTAAAATGAGAATCTTTCTGAGACTAGTCCTTTGAGTGTTGGGGAGAAGAAGATCTTCCTTGATTGTGCGGGAATCATGTTGTTTTTATAAAGTGTTCAAATGTACCTGGTGATAATTTGATTGATCTGCTAGTTTCGCTCACATATTTAATTTAGACAGATTCTTTAGCAATGTTTAGCGGGTCAGTAAATTCATCTATTAATGAAAGATCAGAAGAATCTACAGACAAAGTACTCAATGCAGTAGCTAACTCAAGTGATTCGTTATTAACTATTGATGAAGTTCAAAAAACCCTTAACAGATCTAGAGCTTCTGTATACAGATACACAAATACTGATACTAGGAATCTCAACCCTCCATTTAATCCAAAAAAACTAAATACTGAATTTAGAAGTGATCAAAAAGATCAGTTACTTTTTCATCCCAATGAAGTTGCCCGATTCGCAAAAGATATTCTAAGAATAAAGGAAGTAACTGTTGAAATATTTAATTCTCCTTCATCAGAGACTCAAAATACTCTCAATGCAATACTTGAGGAATTAAGAATTATTAGAATTCATCTAGAGGGAAAATCTGATGCAAATCACTCCATATCTACTCGTATAAAAGATGCAGACAGGAATGCTGCTTAGTTATTCTTGAAATGAGTTAATATCTTTAATTATTTATTGAATTTTATTCTTTAATTGATTTGCTCACGTTCTACTAACGGTCTGTTTTTTCCAAACCTTGCATGGATTTAGAACCTCACTTAATTAAAAATCAATCTGTTGAGTTTGATCCTCCCTTTTTAAAAAAAGAAAGTGATCAACAAGTTTCTGATGATGAGGATCCTTACAGTTTCAACAGTACCTCAACTTCTTTAATTGGATTAGCAATAGTATTTGTGATGTTAGGAATACCTTTGCTAGCTGTAATATCTGAAAGACCTGAAACAAAAAAAAGTATTTTACCGACCTCCATAAATCAAAATGGATCTGAGTCATCTCCCTCCCTCACCATCACCTGGACTAGTAAATCTAGTTGTTGAGATTCCTGCTGGAAGTAGAAATAAATATGAATATTTCAGCTCTGCAGGAATTATGGCTCTTGATAGAGTTTTGCATTCTTCAGTGAGATATCCATTTGATTATGGATTTATTCCAAATACTTTGGCTGAGGATGGAGCGCCACTTGATGCAATGGTTGTAATGGAAGAACCTACTTTTGCAGGTTGTTTGATAAAGGCACGACCCATTGGAGTTCTTGATATGCATGATTCAGGTGCTTATGACGGCAAACTTTTATGTGTACCTATTGCTGATCCAAGGCAAAGAGAAATTAATACTATTAAGCAAATAGCTCAGAATCAATTGGAGGATGTTGCTGAATTCTTTAGAACTTATAAAAGCTTGGAGGGAAGAGTAATTGAAATTGATGGATGGAGAGATTACGATGCAGTTGATGACCTATTGAAAAGTTGTATTGAGGCACATCGATCTCATGGTGATGAAAACAAACTGATTTGAATTTTTTGGATAAACTTATTTCTCTTATGCTTTAAAAAATTGAAATTATTTAGTTACTCCTCATGTGCAACCTGTCGCAAAGCTATTAAGTGGCTCACAAATAATGAAATTGTATTTGAATTAATTGATATTTTAGATAGTCCTCCATCTAAAGAAATGCTTATCTCATCAAGTGAGCTATACGGTGATAGAAAATATCTTTTAAATACTAGTGGTGTCATCTATCGTTCTATTGGTTCAGAAGTTATTAAAAAAATGAGTGATAATGAATTTTTTGAGAAGCTTTTTAAAGAACCTAGGTTAATAAAAAGGCCTTTTTTACATAAGTCTAATAAATGCTTTTTAGTTGGATTTAAGGAAGATAAGTGGGCTGAAAAATTATTGTGAAATTTTCATGAGGAGTAACATTGACATAAAAAAAGTAGTCTTTACAAATAAAGTAAACTACATACTTAAGAAAAACTAGTGCAGCAAAATCAATCAAACTCGACTAAAAAAACAAAAAAACGTTGGTGGAAATCTTTTTTTGATACATGGGGACCTGTTTCTGTAACTATCCTTATATATATTGGTATTCGTCATTTTATAGCAGAAGCTAGATATATCCCTTCTGGCTCGATGTTACCAGGATTGAAAGTAAATGATCGACTAATTATTGAAAAACTATCTTTTCGCAAAAGAGCTCCTTATCGTGGAGAAATAGTAGTCTTCAATTCACCATATTCCTTCGATAAGAAATTGAGGGCTAATAGGCAAAACAAATTACCTTCTAAATTCAAATGTTCTCTAATAACTTTCCCATTAATTTCATGGATACCCACTTTTGGAGATCGTGCTTGCGACGCTTATATCAAACGTGTAATAGCGGTAGGAGGTGACAGTCTTTTTATTAATGAAAAGGGAGCAGTTGTATTAAATGATAGATCGGTCGATGAACCATATGTTGAATACTTTTGTTCAAGTAAAAAAGAATTTAATTTATGTAGTACCACCCGTGTAACAATCCCTAAAGGGCATGTATTCGTCTTAGGTGATAATCGATCTAATAGTTGGGATAGTCGTTTTTGGCCGGCTGGAGGTTTCTTGCCAGAGAAAGAAATCATTGGTAAAGCTACCTGGCGGTTTTGGCCTATTAGTCGTTTTGGTAAGCCTGATTAAGAAGTCCACAATCTATGACTTTCCCATATATTTTCTTGTGTTTTATAGGTTGATTAGTTGCGGTGGTTAAATGCTTTTTATCATCTGATTGAACCCATTCTTTTTCGGGATCAAATAACAACCATCGATTACTCCCAAGAGTTAATTTTTCCTCAGTTTGGTTTAGGATTTGAGATGGACCAAAACTAATTTTTTCCCATAATTTTTCTACTTTCCATCCTGACTTCCTAACTAGTTGATCCCAAAGCAAAGGTAAAACTAGATTATAACCACTAATACCTTTTTTCCTTTTGTTTGCGGGTTGCTTAGTCTCTGAATCATCTGTCGGAGTTGAGTTTACAGATATTGCCGTTAAAACATTATCTTCTAAACCTTTTATAAGCGCGTCTCTATCTTTTTCTGATCCTAATGAGGGTGTTACGCTCCATCCAATGTCAAATGGAGAAAGATTTGAGCTATCACATACTATATGCCACCACATTACAGTTGCCATTGGCTTGGAGTATGAATCCTTCAAAGTTGAAACACCTTGAGAAGTTGAGATATTCATTAACTTTAGATTAATCTGCGGGTACTGCTTATGTAGCTCAAGTAATTGAATAAGAGGAAGAATTTCGCTTTCAATAGGATCTGGAGGCCAACCTGCTCTTAAGGTTTCTACACTTTGTCTGGACATTCCTCCTTCTTGTAGTGATTGATCTCTTGGTGCAAATAGTACAGGTGATTGCTTCATCTCTCCAAGTAAAAAACCTTGTCTAAGAATTTCTATAGGAGGTATACAATCGTCTTCACTTAACCCTATAGCTCCATTTTGTAGTAGATCAGCATGTTTTGAAAGTGCAGTACCTTTACCACCCAGACTAAAAGCTCCCCATAAATGTAATAAAACCTCGCTTTTGATAGTTTTTAAAGAAATAATTGAATCAATCTGATCTCGCCATAAATGACTTCTTGGTAAAATTCCCAATTGACCATATCCAGCTAATGTTGCTTTTTTAATAAGTGAATAAATATTCTCCTCCTTACCACTAAAAGGAGACTCTAAAAATGAATGTGGATCAACTAGGCAAGGTGCTAAAAGCATTTTTTTAGCCCTTTGAGGCTTGAGTTCTAGAAGTTCTGCATTTTGAACAGCTTCTTTCCCAAAAGCTTTTATTACACCATTTTTAATTAAAACAGATTCCTTTTTTAAACTTGATCCAGACCCTTCAAGAATTTGAATCTCTTCAAAAAAATAACTGCCAGTCATGTATTTAAAGAGCTCCAGCAGCAGTTGAGTCGATAACACCTCCCAAATGAGAAGTGATATTTAGGCAGGTGATTTGATCTGGTTGATCTTCTTTCTCTGAAAGATCAATAACTGTAATCCCACCATTACCTTGTTTTATCTTCCAGATTTCAGAGGGAGTCAAGCCGAGTAGATGACAAAGAATGGTTTTGTTGACTGCATCATGAGCGACAACTAAAGCTGTTTCATTATCTTTAAGATCTTTACAAATTTCTTTCCAACCAGTAAGGGACCTGGTTGAAACTTCGTTAATATTTTCTCCATCAGGCATTTGAACTTTCTCAGGGAAGGTCTTCCATGTTTGAAGAAGATCTGACCAGTTGGACATAATCTCATGCTCAAGCTTCCCTTCCCATTCGCCGTGATTAATTTCTTTGAGGTTATCTTTGAGAGAGATCTCTATTTGAGGGTGTTCTTTTAGAATTATCTGAGCGGTTTCTCTTGGTCTTAAGAGAGAACTACTAAAAGCTTTTTGTATGGGAATATCTTTTAAAAATTTGCTTGCTGCATTAGCTTGAGCCTTACCATTTTCATTTAATGGGATATCAATTTGTCCTTGAAACCTACGCTGTTTATTCCAATCTGTTTCACCATGCCTAACTAAAATAATCCTTTTTTTACTGCCTTTTTTTGGAAGCCTTGGTTGTATATGGGCGATATTATTTAGACATTGAATTTGAACTTGTCTATCATTCCAATCATTAAAGTCAATATTACAAATTGAGATTGAGGTGTTATCTAATTTTATTCTTCTGAACCCTTTTGTGGGTTCATTAATTAATTTCAGTATCAAGCATCTAAGAATTGCATTATGGGCAACAATCAAAATAGTTTTATTAGAATCAGAATAAGTTTTAAATAATGATTTTAAAAAACTTTCTGCTTGGGAAAATAGTTCTTTAATTGGTTGGAATTCACTACCATCATCTCTATTGATGGATAGCTCTTTTGGCTCTTTTTCCCAAATAGAAAGCTTTGCTGGGTAGAGTTTCTTTAGTTCATCTTTTGTTAAACCACTCCAGGGACCTAGATCAACCTCTAGGAGATCATCCGTATAAGTTACTTGAAGCTTTTTTTGATGTTGTTTAATGATGATTTTTGCAGTTTCAGAAGCTCTTTGCAAAGGGGAGCTATAAATTGCATCTATTGGAATAGAAGATATTATTTTTCCAGCAGCTTCTGCTTGTAATTGTCCTTCTTTAGTTAGTGTTGAGAGGTCGGTTCTTCCTTGAATTCGACCTTCTTTGTTGAAACTACTCAATCCATGACGGATAAAGATTAGACGCAATGTCATTAAATAAAGTGTCTTCTAGATAATTATGGTATTCGCCACTAGGGCAATCTAATGTTCTTTTAGCAAAGATAGAAGTCTTTCTCCATGTCAGTTTTTACTAGTTGATTTTTATGAGAAAAGCCAATAGTGGTTGGAAATGGGCTGCAGCTCTATTTTCATTGCTCTTAACTGTTTTAATTTGGCGACAAGGTTTGCAAGAAAGCTTTGCGCGACCCTCAGTTGCACCAAAGATTTCATTGATGCAAACTGAGATGGCAGTGTCAGCCTCTTCATCTTTACCAGAGTCATTAAAGAATATATTTTTAGGTTCAGAGCCTCAAGAAAAACTTTATAAGGCCCTAAAAAATATTTCTGCTGAACAAATTGATGATAGACAGAGGCTTCTACTAGCAGTTCTTGAGGAGTCTGAGAGTGAAAAGCAAATAATTTTAAACGAAAATTTTAAAGATATAAACCTAGAAATGGCTAGAAAATATATTTTAGATAGTAAAAAAGTTAAAGAGTCGAGAGAATTTCCTGATTCTTATGAGATGAAGTTAGACCCTTTACTTTATCAACTTACATGCTCAAGTTTGGGATTCAGTGAGGAAAAATGTGTTAATAAAAGATTTAATCTAAATACTGCTATAAGACTTTTATCTTCACAATTATTACCATTTTTAGCTTCTTTTATAGGAAGTATACTTTTGATAAGATATATGTTAATTTTTTTAAGAAAAAAAAATACTCATTGGCCTGAAATTATTGCACCTCCGTTATCGATCATAGATATGATCCTTTTGATTTCTGGTGGTTTTGTTGTTATTGGTGAAGTTGTTTTTCCAGCTCTTATCATACCAGTAACTGATTTATTATTTAATAATTTAGACTTACCATTAAGAGGTTCTTTAAGAGTCTTTATTGGTTACTGCTCAATGACTATAGGTCCTTTATTAATTATTCGATATCAATTAATGGGCCTTGTCTCTCCCAAAAATCAGGAAGGTTGGTTGCAATGGAAAATTAAACCTATCAAAGATGGGATTTTGAAATCAATTAGTGGATGGTTAATGATTATGCCCTTGGTTTTGCTTGTTGGGTGGATAATGAATGAGATTGTTGGTGATCAAGGCGGAAGCAATCCTTTGTTGGAGCTTGTATTAAATAGCGATGAATTTATTCCATTACTTTTTCTTTTGATTACGACTGTTGTTTTGGCTCCAGTTTTTGAGGAGTTGGTTTTTCGAGGTGTTCTTTTGCCTGTATTGGTTTCTAAAATAGGCAGAGTTGGTGGAGTTATATTAAGCGCTTTAATTTTTGCTTTGGCTCACTTAAGTGTGGGAGAATTACCGCCTTTATTTGTTTTAGGAATTGGTCTAGGTTTAATGAGATTGAGTTCTGGAAGGTTATTCCCTTGTGCTCTTATGCATTCTTTATGGAATGGGGTAACTTTTGCTAGTTTGCTATTAGTAGCCTGACATCAAATAAAGAAAATCTCAGTATTACAACTCTTGCAGTTGCGAGATAAGGTGTTTGACTTAAATTACTTTCGAATTACGAATTGGTTAGTCATACTCAATACAAAAAGAAGGCAGGACAATTTCAAAAAAAGAAGTTGCCAATTAATATTTCAAATACCTTGTTCCCTTCTAAACATGTTCAGAGAAAATTTCCTATTCAAGCTGCTTTTCATGTTGTCCTAGATGGAGCATTAGTAGGCGTTCTCATTTCAGTGGTGATAATGACATCTATTGCTCTGCACTCTCAATATTTATGGACAAGATCTTTTACTAAACTTGAGACAATCAGAGACTTGAATCGAAGAATAATGGAGTCTACCTCAATTCTTGAAGGTTACTTATTGAAAAACCAAAAATTGTCTAAGTATTTGGTTCCTACGAAGGCGGAAGATCTCATATACGTAGATAGTCCACCAAGCTTTAAAAATAATGGGTTTTTAGTTGATAAGACATTAACAAGAAAATTATTAGAGAGAATTTCTTCTTTTCCCATTAAGTCAGGTTATTAATAATATTTATGAGTACTTTTAGTCCGAGAAAGAAGAAAAAGGGAGTAAAGGTGAAACCACTTGCTCCTTTATCTGAGAATAGATTTAGAATTGTTTTCTTTATCTTATGCCTTGGACTTGGAGGCCTTTTTTTTAGAGTAGCTTGGCTTCAAGTTTTTCAGTCTGATCAATTAAAAGCTAGAGCACGTGCAGTCCAAACAGAAAAGAAGAGCCCTCTTGGAACTCGGAGATCAATTTTAGATAGGAACGGAAAGTTAATAGCAATTGACGAAGAACGTTTTAAGCTTTGGGCCCATCCAAGATATTTTAATTTTCCTGGCGATTCATTTGGAACAATACGCAAGCCGGTAGAAGTAGCAAAACTACTTTCTACTCCACTTTCTAAAAGCGTTAATGAAATTCTAAAGGAATTGGGTAACTTTTCTTCTGGTATAAAGTTGGCAGAAGGATTAACTCAAGAAAAAGCTAATGAAATTAGAAAACTTGGAATTAGCGGTATAGATTTAGAGGCATATCCTCAAAGGCTTTACCCTCATGGAGCACTGTTTGCAAATGTAGTTGGTTTTTTGGATCTAGATAGAAGACCTCAAGCTGGTCTGGAATTAAGTTTAGATAGAAAGCTTAGAAGGTTAGAGAAGACAAGCATACTAAGAAAAAGTGCAGATGGAACACCTTTGCCAATTGGTCTTAAGCGAGGTGTCTTTGATGAAGATCAGTTGAATTTACAATTAACTTTAGATGTAAGACTCCAAGAAGTAGCCGTAAAAGAAATAACCAAGCAAGTTAAGTCGTGGAATGCAAAAAAAGGTGTGGTAATAGTTATGAATATTGAAACTGGAGAACTGTTAGCGTTAGCTTCTGCTCCAAGTTATGATCCTAACAAATATTGGGAATATTCACCTTCTCTTTTTAAAGAGTGGTCAGTTCAAGAATTATTTGAACCTGGATCTACCTTTAAACCAATTAATTTGGCACTCGCTTTAGAAGAAGGGGTTATAAGTCCAAATGAGAAAATAAATGACGATGGTTTGGTTACAGTGGGAGGCTGGCCATTATCTAATTGGGATCGTAGCCCTAATGGGATATTGAATTTCGCAGAGGTATTGCAAGTTTCAAGTAATGTGGGGATGGTAAAGATAATGAGAAAATTAAATCCAACTCGTTATTGGGAAAGATTAAAGCAATTAGGTATAGATGAGATTCCAGAGACAGATCTTCCTGGTGCTGTCGCAGGACAAATAAAATCAAAGCAGATATTTATCAATCAACCCATTGAACCGGCAGTTGCCTCTTTTGGACAAGGTTTTTCTATTACCCCCCTAAAGCTAGCCCAATTACATGCATTGATAGCCAATGGAGGAAAGCTTGTTAATCCACACATTACAAAAGGTTTGCAAGGTGATTATCAATCAGTTTTAAAAACTCTTCCAGAATCTAAGCAAGTGCTAAATCCTGAAGTTACAAAAACAGTCCTTGGATGGATGGAAACTGTTGTTGAGAAAGGAAGTGGTATGGAAGCAAATGTAAAAGGTTACCGAATAGGAGGGAAGACAGGGACCGCACAAAAATCACAGGACGGTAGAAATTATGATTCGAAAATTTGTAGTTTTGTAGCAAGTCTTCCTGTTGAAGATCCTCGTTTTGTTGTTTTAGTGGTTGTTGATGAACCTCAGAAACCCTTTGCTTTTGGATCAACCGTTGCAGTACCTGTGGCTAAAAAAATTATTGAGACATTACTTGTAATTGAACAAATACCTCCAAGCATTAGTAGAAACGAGAATTTGACGATAAAAAGCTAAGAGATAGCTAAATTTTCCTGAAAGGACCCACCAAAGGGTGAAATCCATAAAAAATTTAGCTAGTCTAACTTTCATGAAAGACGTTTTTGATTATGGAATCTCTTCTTGAAAAGTTATCTTCAATGACTGTGGTGGTTGCTGATACTGGAGATCTAGAAGCGATTAAAAAATTTCATCCTAGGGATGCTACTACAAATCCCTCTTTGATTTTAGCGGCCGCACAGATACCTGCTTATCAAAACTTGATTGATAAAGCCCTTTCTAACTCCAGAGAAATGCTGGGTAATGAAGCCTCAACTAGTGATGTAGTTAAAGAAGCAATGGATGAGCTATGTGTTGTTTTTGGAAAAGAAATTCTGAAATTGATTCCTGGTCGGGTTTCAACCGAAGTTGATGCAAGACTTAGTTTCGATACTCAGGCCACCATCTCTAAGGCTAGAAAGATAATTGCCAAATATAACGAAGCAGGTATTTCCAACGATCGTGTATTAATCAAAATAGCTTCTACGTGGGAAGGTATAAAGGCTGCTGAAGTTTTAGAGAAAGAGAATATTCATTGCAATCTAACTTTATTGTTCAATTTTTATCAAGCTGTTGCATGTGCAGATGCTGGAGTTACACTTATCTCTCCTTTCGTTGGAAGAATTCTAGATTGGTACAAAGCTGCTACAGGAAGAGACTCTTATCCTGGCGTTGAAGATCCAGGCGTCGTTTCAGTTACTAAAATTTTCAACTATTTCAAGTCAAATGGTTATAAAACAGAAGTTATGGGTGCAAGTTTCAGAAATATTGAGGAAATAACTGAACTTGCTGGCTGTGATTTGTTGACGATTTCTCCTAAATTACTTCAGCAACTTAAAGAAACTCATTCGGATTTGCCAATTAAGCTAAATGCACAAAAACCTTTATACGTTGAAGAAACGATTCATTTAGATCAAACATCTTTTGAACTTATGATGGCTGGCGATAAAATGGCTACGGAAAAGCTTGATGAAGGAATCAAGGGTTTTAGTAAAGCTATTGATGAATTAGAAAATCAATTAAATGAAAGAATTGAATTGATAGAAGAGGGAATTGCTCTTACTTTATAAGTTTTAATTTTGTAAAAGTAATCTTTTAATTACTCTTTTTGCAATATCTTCATAACTCATCTCGCCAGAGAGAATTTGACTAATTCTTTTTGGCGCGGTTTGTCTTTTTACTCCTAATTGATATCCAACTTTAGGAAAACGATAAAAAACCTGAGAAATTCTTTTACCCCAAGCCATCGAATTCCCCCAATTGGTTTTCATTACATTCGTATATCCATCTAGTGAATTGATTTTTCCATCTAACCAATAGACAAGATATTTTGCAGCCTCAAATCCACTCATCAAAGCAGGTCTTAATCCTTCCGCTAAAAAAGGGTCACTTAGTGAAGCCGCGTCTCCAACAAGAAGAATACCTTCACCGTTTAATTTACTGTGCCCATTCCAAATCCTTAACTTTGATTCTTGACCAATTACTTCAGAAGGATCAAAGCCTAAATCTGGAAGAAATGATTTAATTATTTCTTCGAAAGGACTTGAATCATTGTTAGATAGAAAAGTTCCAATTCCAATATTGACTTCATTTTTTAAAGGGAATGCCCAAGCGAATCCATTCTTTACAAGGCCAAATTCGAATCTAGCGGTTTCATCCCTTAAATTTCCTTTTCTATTAATTCTTCCTGAGAAAGTCGAGGCAAATTTTTGTTTTTTTGGACCTAAGTTTAAAAATTTAGGCCATGGTGATTGAGATCCATCAGCAATAACAATTGCTTTTGCCTCTATTTGTCTTCCATCAAGAGCAGTTATTTTCCAAATACTAGAACTTCTTTTTATGTTTACTACATCAAAAGAAGTTAAAATATTACATCCTGAATTTAATGCTTGGTCTAACAAGAACAAGTCAAGATTTTCTCGTTTTACTATCCAAAAAGGAGAAGAACCTGAAAGTTCAGCAACTACTTTATCCGTATTGCACCAACTAAATTCTACATTTGTTATTACTTCATCAACTATTGATATAAGTTTAAAAGGGAACAAGTTCTGCACTGCAGAAGACATTCCACCTCCGCAGTTTCTATAAGTAGTGGAATTATTTTTCTCAAGAATATACACATTTTTACCTTTATTAGCCAGATGAAATGCTGCTGTAGTCCCTGATGCGCCACCGCCAATAATGGCAGCATCTAGAATTGTCAAACCTTTAGGATTTCAGCTTCTTTTTCTGCAAGTTTATTTTCAATATCATTGATAAAATTATCTGTCTCTTTTTGAATTGTTTCTTGTTCGTCTCTGCTTTGATCCTCTGAGAGATCACCATCCTTCTCAGATTTTTTGACTTTTTCTATTGCATCACGTCGAATATTTCTTAGGGCAACTTTTCCTTCTTCTGCATATTTAGATGCCAGTTTACAAAATTCTTTCCTACGTTCTTCAGTTAAAGGTGGAACATTTATACGAATTATTTTTCCATCATTATTTGGAGTAAAACCTAGATCACTAGTAGCAATAGCCTTTTCAATAGTTGCAAGTGAACCTAGGTCGAAGGGTTGAATAGCTATTGTTTGAGAGTCTGGAGTTGAGATGGTTGCAAGTGACTTTAGTGGAGTTTCGGCTCCGTAGTATTCGACAGATATTCTGTCTAACAAAGATGTATTAGCCCGACCAGTTCTAATTGTATTAAAATTTCTTTGAGCTGCTTCTACAGATTTGCTCATTGTGATTTTTAATTCTTGATTTGGCATTTTGAGTAAAGTTATGTAGAAAGTGATTATTGAAAAAGTTGCAAATTTTTTGTTTTAAGTTGAATTAGATATTCTTGAGCCAATTGGCTCTCCAGAAATAGCCTTGGAGATATTACCAGGTTGAAAAATATTAAAAACAATTATTGGTATTTTATTATCTTTGCAAAGAGCAATTGCAGTACTATCCATTACTCCAATTTCGTTAGTTAATACATCTTGAAAAGTGAGATTTTCATATTTGACAGCGTCAGAAAACTTTTTTGGATCTCGATCATAGACGCCGTCAACCTTCGTGGCTTTGAAGACAACCTCAGCGTTTATTTCTGCGGCTCTTAGCGCAGCAGTTGTATCAGTTGTAAAGAAAGGGTTCCCACATCCGCCTCCGAATACAACTACTCTTCCCTTCTCAAGATGTCTAATAGCTCTTCTTCTGATATATGGTTCAGCGATTTGTTGCATCTCAATAGCAGATTGGACTCTAGTAGGAACTCCTGCTCTCTCTAAGCCATCTTGCAATGTAATTGCATTCATAACAGTAGCTAGCATCCCTACGTAGTCAGCAGTGGCCCTATCCATTCCTGCCGCTGACCCTTTTAATCCTCTAAAGATGTTTCCGCCTCCAACTACAATTGCTATTTGTGTTCCATTTTCAACTACTTTTGAAACATCTTTTGCAATAGATTGAACTATCTCAGGATCAATACCGTAAGGTTTCTCTCCCATAAGAGCTTCCCCACTGAGTTTTATAAGTGCTCTAGAGTATGCCATTAAAAATCTATATCCAATTGACAGTAGCAAGTCTTGAGAGAACGTCTGTATATCTGTATTGGATTCCTCGCGATGGAAATATTTTTAATAATAGGTTTTAATATTCAATTCCTTTTTGTGCCTTTATTCCTTGCTCTCTGAAAGGATGATGGATTAATTTCATTTCAGTTACTAGATCCGCTGAATCGATTAATTTTTCTGATGCTCCTCTCCCAGTTAATACTACATGTGTAAGTTTTGGCCTTAAATTTATAGCTTTTATAACTTCATCTTCTTCTATATATCCAAGTTTTATTGCAACAATGATCTCATCTAAGATTATAAGTTTATAATTTGGATCTATAAGATAAGAGAGTGCTTTTTCCCAACTTGATTTAACTAAATTTATATCTTTATTTCTATCTTGAGTCTCCCAAGTGAACCCCTCTCCATATGCATAAAACTTTAATTTATCCCCAAAAAATTTTAATGCTAATGACTCACCAGGCTCCCATCCACCTTTTATAAATTGTATTATTGCAACTTTATGGTTATGTCCAATTGTTCTTATTGCCATGCCAAGAGCTGCTGTCGTTTTACCTTTTCCTTGTCCAGTATTAATTATTATAAGACCTTTTTCTTTATTTCTTTCTTTTAATCTTTGTTTTTGTACGTCTTTCCTTTTTTCCATTCTTTTTCGATATTTTTCTTCTGAAATACCTGCTATTAGATTACCGCCCATTCCTATTTCTTCGGCACTCTTGTCAAGTTTGTTTAGGTTAAGATCTTTATTGTTTTTTTGATCCATGTATTGATCTTAAAAATAAATTAGTTAATGAAAATAATAATAATTGATTGATATAAAATAGCTATAAATATTAATTGTTCGTTTTATTAAAATTAGTTTTTGAGAGAGCACTGTCAACAGCAAGTTGCTGATCTCTTCTGGTTATCCAATGATGATAGGTTTTTGTATGTATAGAAACTGAGTGCCCCATCATTTTTGCTGCCACCGTATTTGGTAGACCTATTAAAATTGTTCTTATTGCCCATGCATGGCGCAAGTCATATGGAGTAAAGGATATTTTATATCTCCTAAATTGTTCAGATACTCTTCTTCCAATATGTTGAAGAGTTGTATTTTTTAAATCTGTTTTAATATTAGGGAGTAAATCTGAAGTATCATTTATATCATTTAGCTGAAACAATTCAATCCATTCTGGATGAAATGGCCAAACTTGGTGCTCTCCTGTTTTGGTTTTAGGGAAAACTCTAAGTACTTTATCCCCGTCTTTTTTTAAACAAGATAAATCACAAAAAAATACTTCATGATTTCTAAGCCCATAGGTTGCCATCAATCCAAAAACAAACCTCCATTTTTGATTTGGGATTAAATGAAAGTTGTTTATAATTTCTTCATCACTTGGTAACTTTCTAAAATTAGATTCGTGTATTCCATAACCATTTTGAAGTCGCTTCCAGTTCTGAGGTAGCTCTAAATTAAGATGTCTCGCGAATGCACTTAAAGCAATGCCGCATTGTTGCCTGCTGCGTGAATTCTCTTCATAACTTAAAAGGATCTTAAGTAGAAGCTTCTCATCTAGTTTAAGGCTAGACTTATTGCTAATTCCAATTAATCTATTCATATACGGTTTATAAGCAGAATGCCAAGTGCTGAGCATACTTGCAGATGATTTGCTCCTGGATGTGTCAGAAAAAAAGTTTAATTTAAAGCTTTCTACTTCATTTTCTATATTTGAATTGTTACTTCTAGTTGATGAAATAGCTTTTTCTTTAATCCAATGAGACCAATTAAATTGATTTTTCTCGAGTTGAAAATTTATTAATTCAATAGCTTTTTTAGCTTCTTCTAAACCTTTTATGTCATTTGGAAGTTTAAGACTTAATCTTTGAACTTTAGAAAGACTTGGTGATTTTTTATCAGGCAAAGGACCACGAATGTTTAGAACTTTACCTCTTTTTTCAATTCTCAGATTGATACCCTTTGATTCAAGCTCTCTATTAGTATCTTTTAACTTTTGATTCTCGTCCATCATCCTGTAAATTTAGCTAGCTTTACCTTGAAAAAGGGTTTTATAACCTTTTATAAGGAGTTTTTTCAAAAATGGCTCGGGTTGGTGTCCTCTTATTAAACCTCGGAGGTCCTGAGAGGATTAAGGATGTTGGACCATTTTTATACAATCTTTTTTCAGATCCGGAAATAATTCGTTTACCAGTTCCCGCTTTTCAAAAACCTTTGGCTTGGCTTATAAGCTTATTAAGAAGTAGTAAATCACAAGAGGCTTACAGGTCAATTGGCGGCGGATCACCTCTTCGACGTATTACTGAGCAGCAGGCAAGAGAGCTACAAAGTTATCTTAGAAATTTAGGAATTGACGCTACAACATATGTAGCGATGAGGTATTGGCATCCATTTACTGAGTCAGCTGTGGCGGATATAAAGGCTGATGGTGTTAGCGAAGTTGTTGTTTTGCCTCTCTATCCCCATTTTTCTATAAGTACCAGTGGATCTAGTTTTAGAGAATTGAAAAGGTTAAGAGATGATGACTATGAGTTTCAAAAATTATCAATTCGCTGTATTCGCAGTTGGTTTGATCATCCCGCATATTTATCTTCAATGGCTGAATTAATAAAGAAACAAATTCTTGATTGTGACTCGCCTGAAGATGCCCACGTTTTTTTTACTGCACACGGTGTCCCCAAAAGCTACGTAGAAGAGGCTGGCGATCCTTATCAAGATCAAATACAAAATTGTTCACTTTTGATTATTGACCAGTTAGAAAGTTCACTTGGATTCACCAATTCATTTTCTCTTGCCTATCAAAGCAGAGTTGGGCCAGAGGAATGGCTAAAACCATACACTGAAGAAATATTAGAAGAGCTAGGGAAATCGGGAGTTAAAGAACTTGTTGTTGTTCCAATTAGTTTTGTAAGTGAACACATAGAAACACTTCAAGAGATTGATATTGAGTACAAAGAAATTGCTACTAAAAATGGAATTATTAATTTTAAAAGGGTTCCCGCGCTTGATATCTATCCGTTGTTTATTGAAGGGCTCGCTGACCTGGTTTCCTCTTGCCTCAATGGAAAGGGGATTAGTTTGGAGGAAGCGTCAAAGTTGCCTGAGAGGGTAAAACTTTATCCTCAAGAAAAATGGCAATGGGGATGGAATAACAGTTCTGAAGTTTGGAATGGAAGAGTTGCAATGATTGTTTTTCTTTGTTTCTTATTGGAATTCATAATTGGTGATGGACCTTTACACCAAATAGGATTGTTATAAATAATTAAACAAAACATATAAATTAATCAACTAATTTCTTGTTTTAAGAATAAGAGAATTTAATTAAATCTTTGCTTAATTTGGATTAATTGAAATTAAGCATACTAAGATTTATTGTTAGTTTAGATTTTTTGTTGCCGTGACCCTGACCTCTGCGCCTAATGAAATAGGAGATTCAGGAACACAATCTCAAAATGAGATGTCAGGAGCTGATGCTCTTATGGATTCCCTCCGTAGGCATGGAGTTGATACTATTTTTGGTTATCCAGGCGGTGCAATTCTCCCAATATATGATGCAGTTTTTAGAGCAGAACAGGAAGGTTGGCTAAGACATATTCTTGTCCGACATGAGCAGGGAGGGACCCATGCTGCCGACGGTTTCGCTAGAGCGACGGGAAGAGTAGGTGTGTGTTTTGGTACTTCAGGTCCTGGAGCCACAAATTTAGTTACAGGTATAGCTACGGCTCAAATGGATTCTGTCCCCCTTGTCGTGATAACGGGACAAGTCCCAAGACCTGCAATAGGAACAGATGCTTTTCAAGAAACCGATATTTTTGGGATAACGCTTCCAATTGTGAAACATTCATGGGTTGTAAGAGATCCGAGTGAAATCGCAAGAGTTGTAGCTCAGGCTTTTCTCATAGCTTCTTCGGGGAGACCTGGGCCTGTTTTGATTGACATACCAAAAGATGTTGGCCAAGAGTTGTTTGAATATCAACCAGTTGAGCCAGGTTCAATAAAGCCACCAGGCTTTGAACTCCCATTCGCGCCAGAACATAAAGCAATCAGTGAAGCCTTAGATTTAATTGAAAAAGCAGAGCAACCACTACTTTATGTAGGAGGTGGTGTTATTTCATCTGGTGCACATGAAACTCTTGCTGCGATTGCTAATAGATATCAAATCCCAGTAACAACAACTTTGATGGGGAAAGGTGCTTTTGATGAGCGTGAATATCTATCTCTTGGGATGCTTGGAATGCATGGAACAGCTTATGCAAACTTTGCAGTAACTGAATGTGATCTGTTGATTGCAATTGGGGCAAGATTTGATGACAGAGTTACAGGTAAATTGGATACTTTTGCACCTAATGCAAAAGTAATTCATTTTGAGATTGATCCTGCTGAAATAAATAAAAACAGAATTGTCGAAGTTTCTGTATTGGGTGATGTAGGTATCAGTCTTGTTAAATTATTAGATCTCAGTAATCAAAGGGAAATAGTTATAAAAACTTCTAATTGGCTTTCTAAAATTAAAAAATGGAAAAATAATTTTCCATTAACTACTCCACCAAAAGAGGGAGAAATTTATCCACAGGAAGTATTAATAGCATTGAGAGAACTGGCTAAAGATGCATACATTACAACTGATGTTGGACAGCATCAGATGTGGGCAGCTCAATATTTATTGAATGGACCACGGCAATGGATAAGCAGCGCTGGGCTAGGAACAATGGGTTTTGGAATGCCAGCGGCCATGGGCGTTAAAGTTGCTTTGCCTGAGGAGCAAGTGGTTTGTATCGCTGGTGACGCAAGTATCTTGATGAACATTCAAGAGCTTGGAACCATTGCTCAATACAAGTTGAATTTAAAAGTGATTATTATCAATAATCATTGGCAAGGGATGGTTAGGCAATGGCAAGAAAGTTTTTATGATGAACGATATTCTGCATCTAATATGTCTGTTGGCGAACCTGACTTTATTTCATTATCTCAGGCTTTTGGTATTGAGGGTGTTGTGATTTCTGAAAGAGATCAGCTAATACCTCAACTTCAAAAAGCTTTAGCTAATAAAGGTCCGGTTTTGGTTAACGTAAATGTAAGAAAGGGTGAAAATTGTTACCCAATGGTCCCGCCTGGTAAAAGTAATGCACAAATGGTTGGTATACCTGATTTTAAGAGATGACTAAAGTTTATTTTATGAATAATTTTTTTGCGAATATACTTATATTCTTTATATGTTTTTTTTGTTTTTTTTTGAAGGCTTACGCGGCAGAAGTTATACAAGTAAGTAGTTCAACAGTATTGCTAATAGGAGATAATAATCGTACTTATACTGTGAAAATAGCATGCACTGAAATAAGTCCTAATTTAGAGAAAAAATCTATAGATTGGCTAAAGAAACAGTTGCCAAGGCATACAAAGGTAAATTTAAAACCTAAAGGATCGGTTGATGGAGTTCTAGTGGCTAAAGTTATTACTTTAAATAGTAATATTGATATATCTGATAAATATATAAGTGCGGGACTTGCAGAAAATAAGTGCTAAATACTACTCATATAGGGTTATGAATATATGCAACTCCATTGTCTTAAATTGGTTTTTTCTCTTCTATATGAATTAAATAGTTTTGGATTTGAGAAGGTACAAATTCTATTTAATTCTATTTGATAAGATTGAATACCTTCTTTATATAATTCTAAAATAGCAGCAGCCTTTATATCAAAGAGAAGCCTATCAGGATGCGAGTCTTTTTTGAATAAAGGAAGTACTTCTTTTTTATCTAATTTGATTAGATAACTTTTCCCAGTATACCTTTCTCCTGTGAGCTGAATTATTAAATCTTCTACGTCCTTCATCTTTACTTGATATTTATCTCCATTAATTGAAGGACCGATGGCAATAATTAAATTATTTTTTTTAGATCCTATCTCTATTAAGCTATTTAATGTTTTTGAGATTATTTTCTGTTTTAGCCCTTTTAGACCAGAATGGCATGCTGCAATATTTCTAGTAGCCATGTCAGCAATTAGCAGAGGCATACAATCTGCTGAGTAAACCCATAGACTTTGACCTTTTTCTTTGGTTATGAGACAGTCCCCTGTTTTAGGCTTTAAATTAAATTTATGATTTGTTTGAATAATTTTATTACTATGTACTTGTTTTAAAAAGTGAATATTTGAATTTAAATTTAATTTCTTTTGTAATTCTAAAGGTTTATTATTTTTATATTTTTTTGTAAAAAATGCATGCATAAAATTATGCTTTATTAATTGATCAGTTTGAAAAAAAGTAATATTCTTGTAAGTTATTAACTTCATCATTAAGTAACTCTATCTTTTAGCAATAAATCTTATTAAGTTCATCTTTAGAGGATGTGGTTAGATATCTCCTATATCTCTTAGCATCCAAAAGCCATCTAGATAGCTTTGGTCTGGACTTTTTTGAACTGATATAAATTGAAGTCCATCAGCATATTTCTTTGTGTTTATAAAATTGTTTTCTATGGCTTTTTTTGCTTCGTCATCTACATCAGTAACCAGCCACCTATCAGCTTGCCCTGCTTCTAAAATTATTTGGGTTTCTTCTATTAAAAGTTTTACTGGTTCAAGTCCCCCTAGCCAGGCAGCAAGTGCTAAAGATCTTTTTGAACTAAATAGCCGAATACCAGGAATTGAAATATTCTCATTTATTGACTCATTTATGGGAATTAAATTGGAAAATTCTATTTTCCATTCATCAGCCTCTCTAAGCGTATTAAGTGAGAGCGAAGCAAAGCTCCAAGAGTCGCCTCTTACTTCTTCTGGTAATGGTATTGCTTGGTTTGTAATTGGGTTGGATGGAGGAGCAAGATTAACACCTATGTATCCCTTTTGTTTCGGATAAAAATTTCTTTCTCTATCAATTAGCCATTCAAGCAAAGAATAGGTTCTTCTACTAGAAATTAGCTCAATACCTATTTGATCTGCGGCCCGTTTTATCATAGTTTTCATAGAAGATCGCCAACAACGTAGAACAGAAGGTGTATCCCAGCCTTGAGCATTGGCTTCACTAATTGCTTCTTCTAATGCATCTTTTAACCAAATAGAATTAACACTTGATGCTGGACATATTTTTTCCCATTT
Source organism: Prochlorococcus sp. G4PB17 (assembly GCF_059772445.1). Lineage (NCBI taxonomy): Bacteria > Bacillati > Cyanobacteriota > Cyanophyceae > Synechococcales > Prochlorococcaceae > Prochlorococcus > Prochlorococcus sp. G4PB17. The sequence goes on from NZ_CM186288.1 coordinate 1,918,039, forward strand.
AAATGTTTTCTTGTCTTTAAAATCATTCGTATTTGTGATTAGCAATTCCCATCTTTTTTTTCCATTTTCATCTAAAATTGGACGGGAATAAAAATCGATTTCCCAGTCTGTTTTTTTTAAATTGAATTCTTTGGTAATACTTACAATCATTTTTACTTATTAAGTCAAGTCAATCTTTTTCTCTTCATTTTGAGGATCGACTTTTTCCTTATTGAGACTATTTCGAGCTTTGATTGCTCTTTCCTCTGCTTCTCCCATCACTTTTGCTTTATCAGTAATAAGCTCTCCTGGAGGCCCCTCTAAAAGAGAAGTATTTAATCCAATACGGCCACGTGAGGGGTCTAAATCAGTTATTAAAGCTTTAATGGATTCACCAGTTTGAAAAACTTCTCTAAGGCTCCTCATGCTTCCATTAGTAACCATGGAATGATGCAATAGTCCACTTACGCCTTTTAAATCAACAAAAAAACCATAAGGTTTTATGGCTAGGATCTCACCCTCAATTAATTGCCCGATTTCTAATTCTGAAAATCTTGATGCAATTGCAGCTTTTTTTTCTGAGAGGACTAATTTTCTTCTCTCTGGGTTTACTTCTAGAAAAGCAGCATTAATGGTTTTAGAGACAAGATCTTGATGATTTTCTCCATCTTCAAGTTGAGATCTAGGGATAAAACCTCTCAATCCCTCAAAGTCGCATGTAACTCCTCCTCGATTAAAACCATTTATCTTAACTCGAATTACTTTTCCTTCTTTTGCAAGATTTTGAACTTTGTCCCAGCTTTTTCTTAGTTCCAAAGCCCTGCAACTAATTGTTACCATGCCATCCGCATTTTGTTCACGGGTTACAAGCACTTCAACTTCTAATCCTTTTGGGAAGCGCTCTTTTAAATTTGTAATCACTCCTAATCCACATTCATTTTTAGGCATGAATCCTGGAGCTTTCCCTCCAATATCTACATAAATACCATCACTTTCGATAGCAATAACAGAACCTCTCGCAATTTCACCTGTTGAACCGATTGGTTGGTTATCTTCTAATGCCGCTAAAAATTCATCTTCATCAAAATCAAATTCATCAACTATTCTGTTTTTTTGGTTGTATGTATTCTGATTATTAATTGTATCAACATCATTATATCTAGAACTATCTTCTGATCTTAGAAGATCTTCCATAGTCGAAGTTTTAAAATTATCACTTTTGTTTAATTGAATTTCTTTTTTTTGATCAGGAGCTTTTAAAGGAGCAAGATCTTTTTCAGCTAGAACTTTTTCTTCAAATCTTTTATCTTTAGATTGGTCAGAGATATCTTTTTCGGATGATACTTCAGTATTTGTTTCCTCCGCAGTCTTTCGACTGATGTGCATAACCTGCAATGGCTTTCGCGGTGCATCTGCTGCCGGTCTTGGGGGAGTAGCTTTTTTAGGCTGAGGATCTGACCCGGCCATAATACCCTTGGTAATAAGAGAAACATTCTTACAGCCAAGGTTAAGTTGTTTTTTAATTATTAGGAGATTTCTATCATTTTTTCCACTCGACGATTTGAGCATTTGACCTGGCCTGAGGCATCTAAAGCCGCTTCAGAGAAAGGATCTACGTTGGTTTGGCCATTTGGAGCATGTGAACAACATGGGCCTCATTTACCTTTGATTACTGATACATTTTTTGCTGAAAATATTTTAATTAAGACACTTGATGGGTTGCCAAAAAATATGCCTATCTGGATGATGCCTTCCCAATCTATTGGTTTTTCTCCTGAGCATCAAGATTTCCCAGGAACTTTGTCCATATCGGCAAATGTATTGCTTGAATTAGTTACTGATATAGGCCAGCAGATAGCTTCTATGGGATTCAAAAGATTAGTTTTTTTTAATGCTCATGGCGGACAAATAGGTTTACTTCAAGCTGTATCAAGACAATTAAGAATTCAATGTCCTTCTTTAGCTGTTTTGCCTTGTTTCCTTTGGAGTGGAGTTCCTGGATTAGATAATATTTTGCCTGATAAAGAGGTTGAGGAAGGTCTTCATGCTGCTTTAGCAGAGACAAGTCTTATGTTGCATATGGCTGAAGATTTGGTTCGAAATGATTCTTATTTAGATATGAACAACTCTGGCGAAGAAATCATTTCTGCTCCAAAAGGATGGAGCCTTGAAGGTGCCTCCCCATGTGCATGGCTTACAAAAGATGTGAGTTCTTCTGGCGTCATTGGAGATGCAAGCTCATCAAATCCTAAATTAGGTGCCGCTTTGGAAAATGCACTAATACATCATTGGAAGTCAATGTTTATAAGCCTTTTGGGCAGTGAATGGCCCCCAGTTATGTCAGAAAAACCTGTTTCTAGCAGTTAAGAAGTGGTAACTGAACTACCATTTTGCTTTTAATTCTGTAAGATCACTCAGATTGACAAATTTCTAATAGATCTATGCAAGCTCTTGCATCCAACAATTTAACAGTAGAAAAAGACGAGTTATCTGATGCTCTTCCGGATTTCACCTCTGAGTCTTATAAAGATGCTTACAGCAGAATCAATGCAGTTGTAATAGAAGGCGAGCAAGAAGCTTATTCAAATTTTCTTGATCTTGCTAAATTGATTCCTGAGCATGCAGATGAGCTTGTGAGGCTTGGGAAAATGGAGAAAAAGCATATGAATGGTTTTTGCGCTTGCGGAAGAAATCTTTCTGTTAAGCCTGATATGCCTTTTGCCAAAACATTTTTTTCAAAACTCCATAATAATTTTATAGAAGCTTTTAAGGCTGGAGATACAACTACTTGCCTTTTGATTCAATGTATTTTGATTGAATCTTTTGCAATATCTGCTTATCACGTTTACATTCGTGTAGCTGATCCTTTCGCAAAAAGAATTACTGAGGGTGTTGTTCAAGACGAGTACTTGCACCTGAATTATGGCCAAGAATGGTTGAAGGCCAATCTTGATTCAGTCAAAAAAGATCTAATGAAGGCGAATAAAGAAAATTTACCTCTCATCAAATCAATGCTTGATGAAGTTTCCAATGATGCTGAAGTTCTTCATATGGATAAAGAAGAATTAATGGAAGAATTTATGATTGCTTATCAAGACTCACTTCTTGAAATAGGACTTGATAATAGAGAAATTGCCAGAATGGCTCTTGCAGCAGTCATTTAGGGTTTTTAAATTTAGATTTTTTGCTTTGATCAATTCCTCAAGAACTTTAAGTTCTTGAGGAATTCTTTTTTTTTGACCATGGTGGTCTAACCTTCAATCTTGGATAAATATTTAGTTTCAATTTTGATCTTTCTCGGAGCCAAATGTTTGGGCTAATTGGACATTCAACAAGTTTTGAAGATGCCAAACGAAAGGCATTGGGTTTGGGGTATGACCATATTGCCGAAGGAGATTTGGATGTATGGTGTACAGCCCCACCTCAATTAGTAGAGCATGTAAAAGTAGTAAGTGCCATAGGGAAGACAATAGAGGGAGCTTATATAGACTCATGCTTTGTCCCTGAGATGCTTAGCCGCTTTAAAACTGCAAGAAGAAAAGTTTTAAATGCAATGGAGTTAGCTCAAAAAAAAGGTATCAGTATTACTGCACTTGGAGGATTTACATCAATAATTTTTGAAAATTTCAATTTGCTTCAAAATCAGCAAGTTAGAAATACCACGCTTGATTGGCAAAGATTTACCACTGGTAATACTCATACAGCTTGGGTTATTTGTAGACAACTAGAGCAAAATGCACCTCTATTAGGAATTGATTTGAGTAAAGCAAAAGTTGCTGTTGTAGGAGCTACAGGTGATATTGGTAGTGCTGTTTGCAGATGGCTTGCTACGAGAACTGGAGTTTCAGAACTTCTATTAGTAGCTAGACAGCAAAAGCCTTTAATTGAACTTCAAACGCAACTTGGAGGAGGAAGAATAGTTAGTCTTGATGAGGCTTTACCTGATGCAGATATTGTGATTTGGGTTGCGAGTATGCCAAAAACCTTGGAAATTGATCCATCGAAAATCAAACGGCCCTGCTTAATGATTGATGGTGGATATCCTAAAAATTTAGGTGAGAAGTTTTCAGGCTCTGGCATACATGTTTTAAAAGGTGGAATAGTTCAATTTTTCAAAGATATTGGTTGGAGCATGATGGAATTAGCTGAGATGGAGAATCCTAAAAGAGAGATGTTTGCTTGTTTTGCTGAAGCAATGCTTCTTGAATTCGAGAATTGTCATACCAATTTCAGTTGGGGGAGGAACAATATCACTCTGGAAAAGATGGACTTTATCGGTCAAGCATCTGAAAGGCACGGATTTTCGGCAGTTGGTTTGAAATCAAATATTCAGACAATATCCGTCTGAATATTTGATTACTTTTTTTTATGGCTAGACGTTTTCTCCTCGAATTTGAAAAACCTCTTGTTGAATTAGAGAATCAGATTGATCAAATTAGAGAATTAGCTAGAGATTCAGAAGTTGATGTAAGTCAACAACTTCTGCAACTTGAGACTCTAGCTGCAAGAAGAAGAGAAGAAATATTTAATGCACTTACACCAGCTCAAAAGATTCAAGTAGCGAGACATCCCCAAAGGCCAAGTACTCTTGATTATATCCAGATGTTTTGTGATGACTGGGTCGAATTGCATGGAGATAGGAACGGAACTGATGATCAAGCTCTAATAGGTGGTTTAGCTCGAATAAATGAGATATCTGTTCTTATTATTGGTCAACAGAAAGGTAGAGATACCAAAGAGAATGTTGCAAGAAACTTCGGAATGGCTAAGCCAGGTGGTTATAGAAAAGCTTTGAGATTGATGGATCATGCAAATCGCTTTAAATTGCCAATAATATCTTTTATCGATACGCCCGGAGCTTATGCTGGGCTAATAGCCGAGGAGCAAGGACAGGGTGAAGCAATTGCAGTAAATTTACGTGAAATGTTTAGATTGAAAGTACCCATAATTGCAACTGTAATAGGAGAAGGTGGATCTGGCGGTGCTCTAGGGATTGGTGTCGCCGACAGATTGCTTATGTTTGAACATAGTGTTTATACAGTTGCAAGCCCTGAAGCTTGTGCGTCGATTTTATGGAGGGATTCTAGCAAGGCTCCGGAGGCAGCATCATCGCTAAAAATCACAGGGCCTGATCTTATGAAGTTAGATGTCGTAGATGAGGTTTTAAAAGAACCATCAGGGGGTAATAATTGGGCTCCTCTGCAGGCAGGAGAAACATTGAAAAATGCCCTTGAGAAGCATCTATCAGAATTATTGGTTTTATCTCCTGAAGAATTGAGAAACAATAGATACTCCAAATTTAGAAAAATGGGAAAATATTTGGAATCTCAATCGATCGAGGGTCAACTTTCAGTTTAAAGTTTGAATGTTTGCGTTTAACTTCTTTGTCAACAGTATTAATTACGGGAGCTTCTAGAGGAATTGGAAGAGCAACTGCTAAAGCTTTTGCTAATTCTGGATGGGATTTACTCCTTATTTCTAGATCTAAAGATGAACTAGAGAGTCTTATTAATGAGATTGATAACAAAAAAATTAAGATCTTCTATAAATCCATTGATTTAAGTGATACCAAAGATGTTTCTGAGGGGCTAGCTCAATTGATGAAAAATGGATTGATTCCCTCAGTGTTAATAAATAATGCTGGTGTCGCTTGGACTGGAGATCTTTTATCTATGCCTATTGAAAAATGGGAATGGATTATGCAAATTAACATTACGAGTATCTTTCAGGTTTGCTCTGAGATAGTTCCTTTAATGAGAAAAAAAGGAGGATTAGTTATTAATGTAAGTAGCCATGCCTCTAGAAATGTTTTCCCACAATGGGGCGCCTATTGTGTTTCTAAAGCAGCTTTAGCAAGTTTTACAAAATGCTTAGCTGAAGAAGAACGTAAGAATCTAATCCGAGCATGCACGCTTACTCTTGGCTCAGTAAATTCATCTCTTTGGGATTCAGATACCGTAGGAATGCAATTTGATAGAAATTCGATGCTCTCAGTTGATCAAGTGGCCTCCGAACTTTTGCACCTTGCAAATCAACCAGTTAATCAAATTATTGAGGATATAACTCTAATGCCTTCTTCAGGAGCATTATAGTTAAAAATGGAATAATTTTCCTTTTTTATATTTTTCATTCTCTTATTACCTGAACAAGAGCTTCAACTTTCTCAAGATCTTTAATGCCTGGAGATATCTCAAGTCGACTTGAAGCATCAATACCATCAGGTCTAAGTTTAGAAAAAATTTCCGGAACTATTTCAGCAGAGATACCACCAGCTAATATCCAAGGGGAGTTAAAAGTTTTATTAACTAGTAGTTCTATTGGGACTCTATTGCCTGTACCTCCTAAAGACTTTTCATCCCAGGCATCTAAAACAATAGCATCAATGTTTTTCTCGTATTGATTTATATTTTTTAAATCTTCAATAGATTTCAATCTAAATGCCTTCCATAATTGAATTGTGGGAAATTGATTCTTTAATTCACGACAATAATCTACTGATTCATTACCGTGCAATTGAATTACAGAAGGTTTGGTGGATATATTGTTTATATATTGGATGGCTTTTAATTTCTCGTTTGCGATTACAAATACTCTTTCAATATTTGAGGAAACCTTTTCTATTTCATTGAAAATTTTTATGCATTCTACCTTAGATACAAAACGAGGTGAATTTTTAACCCCAATAACTCCAATAGCATTTACTCTTAGTTGAGCTATAGCTCTTGCCTGTACCGTATTTGTTATGCCACATATTTTTATTGCTGTTGACTTTTTAGAAGTTGATTTTCTGATCATTGCCGGAACATTTATTAGGATCAATTGAAACAGATTTTATTGAGTACTTGGAGGTCTTAGGTTTGGGTGTTTGGGAAGTTATGAAAATTAGAGGCATTCCTTTGAGGATCCATCCTAGTTGGCTTTTGGTTTTCTTATATTTTACTTTGGCAGCCAGAGAACAGTTTGAGACACTTTTGGATGGTCAGGTATCTATTTTTAATGGATGGATGATTGGAATTTTTATTTCATTTCTTTTGTTTTTATCTGTTTTATTGCATGAATTGGCTCATTCTTTTGTAGCAATAGGAGAAGGTCTAAAAGTTAAGGACATAACACTTTTTTTTCTAGGAGGCATGGCCAATCTGGAGAAGGAATGTACTACTTCAAAAGGAAGTTTGAAAATTGCAATTTCAGGACCAATTGTTAGCCTTTTATTAGCCTTTATATTGATTTTATTAAGTAATAATTTTTTAGGTTCAAGTTTGATTTTTTCTAATATATTTAATCAAGTTGGAAATTTAAATCTTTTGATAGGAGTTTTTAATTTGATTCCAATAATTCCTCTTGATGGTGGCATAATATTGAAATCTTTAATATGGTACTTTACAGGCAGTAAAAGATTAGGAATAAAAGTTGCGATAGCCACTGCAAGATTTATTTCTTTTCTTACTATATTTTTTGGTGTAATTATTTTAATAAGGGGCAGCTTTTATATCTCTTTTTGCTTATTAATAATTGGATTATTTATTTTTTCGTCATCTAAATCACAGAGTCAAATTGTTCAAATACAAAAGATATTATCTGAAATAAATGTAAATCAAGTTTGTAGTCGTTCTTACAGAGTCTTAGAGGATGATCTGCCTGTTAGAGTCTTATCTAAAAATAATTTTTTCAATAAATATAATGGCTCTAATGCAGAATGGATTCTAATAACTAGAGAAGGTAGATGGGTTGGTTATGTAAAGGAAACAATTTTAAAGAATATTTCAGTTCAAAACTGGGATAAGAAATTTCTTTATGATTTTTTATCGCCGATAGAGGAATTACCTTCAATTTGCGAGAATGAATCATTATGTAAAGCGATAATTAAAATAGAAAATACAAAAGATGCAAGACTTCTTGTCCTTTCATTAGCTGGTCTTCCTGTTGGAACTTTAGATAGATTAGATATTGGAAAAGCAGTACTAAAGAAAATTGGATTAGATCTTCCTATTCAGTTTATTAAAGTTGCAAGAAAAGAGAATATATATCCTATAGGTTTGAATCTATATAATATTGCAAAATCAATGGGTCCGATTGATATAAAAGAGGATCAAAAATGATTTATTTCTTCGAAATAATCTCTGGCCAAACGTTTTATTATTTCGTTATCTTTTTCATCAAGAATATATTCAGACCACTTCAAACCAGGCCATGTTTTAATTAACGACTCTTTTAAAAAATTTATAATTCTATCTTTTTCTTTCAGTTCTTTTTTTATTTTTGGAGGATCAGTCTTAAAAACTGTTTTCCATAACTTTTTCGAAGGTTCTATCAGAATTTCACCATGTTGCAGCAAGTGGCCCTTTTTCCAGTATTGAGCGCTGCCAATTTGCTTTGTTTTATCAGTATCAATTAAGTCAGCTAATGTTGAAGTTGCAAAACAATTACCATTAGATCTATTTACAGGTTGATTGCCAAAAAAAAGATCCACACCAGCTTTTTTAAAACCATCTTTTAGCCATTGAGTTGTTTTTAAATATGATTCTTTTTTATTTCTTGGTGGATTTTTCCATATAAGTGCATAAGTCAGTCCTTTGCTGTGAAGAACAGCTTTTCCTCCGCTGGGCCTCCTGACAATGTTTAATTTTTTACTTTTTAAAAGATTCAGCCAAGTTTTTGGAAGCTCTTTTTGATTTTTTCCAATCGATAACCAGTCTCCATCCCATGTGTAAAAACGGATTGCCATATAAAAATTTTTTTTTGTAAATGATTTTTCTAATAGCAACAGATCGATTGCCATTTGTTCTGGCCCAGTCAATTCAAGAGGATTTAAATAAAGTATTTCTTTCGGAGTGTTCATTTTATTTCTTTATTACCAGCGAAACTTTTTAAGGAGAGCTGAAAACTTCATTAACTTTTAGTCTAAGGTTAGATAATGCTTTGTAATGAAACTTTGATAAAACTGAAGTAAGAGATCAAAATATTTATTTTATATCTTAAAAATATTAGATTTTTCTTGCTAATTTATTACCTTTTTGAATTAATAAATAGTAAGAAGTCATAGAATTGATTCTCTTATTAATTAAGTTACTATGAAAATAATATAAATGTATTTGTTCAGTTTTGGGACAACCTCAACGAATTGAAGAGCCATTAAGAAGGAAGCGTTCAAAAAAAATTAGTAGAGGTACTTCTTCTGTTAATAAAAAAATCGATGCTTTTACAAGGGTTTCTCAATTTCAAAAAGAAGAGGTTTCTAGAGAGTATTTCTATGGCTATGTGGCTTTGATCTTTAAGCTTGGATTATTGGTTGTATTTTCAACGAGTCTTGTAAACCTAGGTCTTGCATCACATCAGCGAGTGAATAGAAATCTTGAGTTGTCATATCTATTAGAAAAAGAATCGAAAAAACTTCATAGGCTAAGACTGCGTTTTGACAAAATGTTTACTAATGGTGGTGAGCAAAGTTTTTTTAAGGAGCAAGATCAATGGATTGCTCCAAATAGTGTCAGAGTTATCTGGCGATGATTAACTTTGGTTCATTTACGTTTAGATTTGTCTTAGAAAATTGATTAAAAATAGTTTTACTAAAAAAGATGGCTCTAGTACAAGCGGCTCCAGGAACTGTCTTAATTACTGGGACAACATCAGGGGTTGGACTGTATGCAACAAAATCATTAGTGGAGAGAGGATGGAGAGTTATTACGGCAAATAGATCTCCTTTAAGAGCTGAAGCTTCCGCCTCTGCAGTTGGTTTGCCTACTAATAGACCAAGACAACTTAAACATATACAAATTGACCTCGGCGACTTGGATAGCGTTCGCAATGGTGCTAAAAGTCTTCTTGAAGATTTAGATGAGCCATTGGATGCTTTAGTTTGTAATGCGGCTGTTTATCTGCCACGTTTAAAACATCCTTTGAGATCTCCACAGGGCTATGAAATATCAATGGCTACAAATCATTTTGGTCATTTTTTATTAATTCAGTTGCTTTTGGAAACTCTGAGTAAATCATCAAGACCAGTTTGGAAAGGGAGATCTTGGGGGGTGGAATCATCCAGAGTAGTTATCTTAGGAACTGTAACCGCAAACAATAAAGAACTAGGCGGAAAAATCCCCATACCAGCCCCTGCTGATCTAGGAAATCTATCTGGTTTTGAAGCAGGTTTTTGCGATCCCATATCTATGGCTAGTGGTAAACGTTTCAAGCCTGGGAAAGCCTATAAAGATAGTAAGTTGTGCAATATGATTACTACCCAAGAATTGCATAGGCGATTTAACTCTTCCCCAATTCTTTTTAGTTCGCTATACCCTGGATGTGTTGCTAATACTAGATTATTTAGAAATACACCGAAACTTTTTCAATGGTTGTTCCCATGGTTTCAGAAATTAATAACTGGAGGTTTTGTAAGTGAAGCACTGGCTGGTGACAGGGTGGCCCAAGTAGTTTCAGATCCTAATTTTGCTATTTCTGGCGTTCATTGGAGCTGGGGCAATAGACAACGCAAAGATAGACAACAGTTCTCACAAGAGTTGTCCGATCGCGTTACTGATCCAGTAACCTCTAGGAAAGTATGGGATTTATCAATGGAATTAGTGGGTCTGAAATAAACCTTCAACTAGTTTTTTAGTCAAATCCAAGTAGATCAAATATTTCACGGTCTTTTAAAGGTTCAGCCTCTAATGGTTCAACATTATCTATCATTTTTTGAGCTAACGAAAGATATTCATTTTGTACTTCCAATACACCTTCTTCTTCTGAATCCATCTCGAAAATTGTGCACTTTTTAAGCCTTGATCTGCGTATGGCATCTACGTTACGGAAATGAGCCATGGTTTTAAGACCTGTCTTGTCATTGAATTTCTCTATTTGATCTAATTCAGCAGAGCGGTTTGCTATTACACCTCCTAGACGAACTTTATAATTTTTTGCTTTAGCATTAATTGCTGCAACGATGCGATTCATTGCAAAAATAGAATCAAAATCATTTGCAGTAACAATTAAACAATAGTTTGCATGTTGTAGTGGAGCGGCAAAACCACCGCATACAACGTCACCAAGAACATCAAATATAACTACATCAGTATCTTCTAAAAGATGATGCTCTTTTAATAGTTTGACAGTTTGACCGGTGACATAGCCACCACAGCCTGTCCCCGCTGGAGGCCCACCACTTTCAACGCACATGACTCCATTGAAACCTTTAAACATAAAGTCTTCAGGTCTTAGTTCTTCACTATGAAAATCTACTTCTTCAAGAATATCTATGACGGTAGGCACCATCTTGTGCGTCAGGGTAAAAGTGCTGTCATGCTTTGGATCACAACCAATTTGAAGCACTTTCTTACCCAGTTTTGAAAATGCAGCTGATAAATTCGAAGAAGTAGTTGATTTGCCAATACCACCTTTGCCATATACCGCTATGACAAGAGCTCCTTCTTGGATTTGTGCTTTTGGATCTTGTTTTACCTGAACGCTACCTTCACCATCCTCCTTGCGAGTTATTGTCGAAGTCATTAATCTTTTCTTTCGAAAGTCTTTGTTTATATTCTTGCAGCCAAATATCTCTTTAGGAAATGTTTAGGGAATTCGATACATTTAACATTAAAAATATATCTTCAAATGAGAACTTGAATGTATTTGGGGTTGTAGATACGTATTTTTACTCATGCCTATAGCTTGTCTGGTGGCTAATAAAGTAGGCCTTAAACGCTTTGTATGCCATAAGGGTCGCTATTTAAACAATAGTAAAAGTCACCGTAGTAAGACATTAGATAACTAAAAAGTAACTAAATGCGAAAGAGATTAAGTGTTTGTTGACGGTTTACCCTTTTTGGATGCAGTTTGAATATATACATGTATTAAATCTCTATGAGCGGTGCAACGCTCCTTAAAGAATCTGGTCCTAAAGAAGTCTTTTGCGGACTAACTTCTATCGTTTGGCTTCATAGAAGAATGCCTGATGCTTTCTTCCTTGTTGTTGGCTCTAGAACCTGTGCTCATCTAATACAAAGTGCAGCAGGCGTAATGATCTTTGCTGAACCTCGCTTTGGTACGGCTATTTTAGAGGAAAGAGATTTAGCTGGATTAGCTGATGCTCATGACGAGTTGAACAGAGTAGTTAAAAATCTTTTAGCTAGACGTCCCGAAATAAAAACTCTTTTTCTCGTTGGCTCATGCCCAAGCGAAGTAATAAAAATAGATCTTTCAAGGGTTGCAGAAAACCTGAATATCGAACTTAAAGGTCAAGTAACAGTATTGAATTATTCGGGAAGTGGAATAGAAACAACGTTCACTCAAGGTGAAGACGGAGCCTTAAAGGCTTTGATTCCACTAATGGCTAAGAGTGATCAAAAGAAATTACTTTTAGTTGGAACTCTTGCTAATGCTGTGGAGGATCGGTTAATAGGTATTTTTAAGCGGCTTGGAATAGATATCGTTGAAAGTTTTCCACCTAGGCAGTCAACAGAATTACCTTCTATTGGTCCAGAAACCAAAGTCCTTCTTACTCAACCCTATTTAACTGATACTGCAAGAGAGCTAAAAAATAGAGGTGCTGAAATAATTGAAGCTCCCTTCCCTCTAGGTGTCACTGGAAGTACATTGTGGATTCAGGCGGCTGCAAATTCATTTGGCATCGATAAATCAATTGTTGATTCAATATTAAATCCATTGATATCAAGAGCAAAGCAAGCTTTAGCTCCTCATGTTGACAAACTTTCTGGTAAGAAACTTTTTCTATTACCCGAATCTCAATTAGAAATTCCTCTCGCCAGATTTCTTAGTAATGAGTGTGGAATGGAGATTGTTGAAATAGGAACTCCTTATTTAAATAGAGATTTAATGAAAGTAGAAATAGATTTGCTACCTCCTGATTGTCGTATCGTCGAAGGTCAACACGTAGAGAAACAGTTAGATAGAGTAAGAGAAAGTTCGCCAGATCTTGTCGTTTGTGGAATGGGATTAGCAAATCCGCTTGAGGCAGAGGGGATATCAACTAAATGGTCAATTGAAATGGTTTTCAGCCCAATTCATGGAATTGATCAAGCTGCTGATCTGGCAGAATTGTTCTCAAGGCCACTTCGTAGACATGAAATTTTAAACCCTAAAACTGTTACATCAAATTAATCTCATGGAATTAACTCTCTGGACATACGAAGGACCTCCTCATATCGGAGCGATGAGGATCGCTACGTCTATGAAAAAATTACATTATGTTTTACATGCTCCTCAAGGGGATACCTACGCTGACCTTCTTTTTACGATGATTGAACGCCGTGGAAGCAGACCACCTGTAACTTATACAACTTTTCAAGCTAGAGATTTAGGTGGTGATACAGCAGAACTTGTAAAAGGTCATATAAAAGAAGCCGTAGAAAGATTTAATCCAGAGACTCTTTTGGTTGGCGAAAGTTGTACAGCTGAATTAATTCAAGATCAGCCTGGATCACTAGCAAAAGGTATGGGGTTTGATATCCCAATTGTCAGCCTCGAATTACCTGCATATAGCAAAAAGGAAAACTGGGGTGGATCTGAGACCTTTTATCAAATCGTAAGAACTTTACTCAAAGACCAATCGAATGAATCCAAACATACGTGGCAGGAGGAAAAAAGAAGACCGAGAGTAAATCTACTTGGCCCAACTTTGCTTGGCTTTAGATGTCGAGATGATGTTTTGGAAATACAAAAATTACTTGGTCAGTACGGTATAGATGTCAATGTTGTAGCACCCTTAGGAGCATCACCTTCAGATATAATGCGAATCCCAAATGCTGATGTGAATGTTTGCCTCTATCCAGAAATAGCGGAATCAACTTGTATTTGGCTTGAAAGAAATTTAAATATTCCTTTTACTAAAACAGTTCCACTTGGCGTCGGGGCAACTCAGGATTTTCTTAAAGAATTACACGAAGTTTTAGAGATGGAAATCCCGCAATCAGTAAACGAATCGAATAATTCAAAATTAACATGGTACTCGAATTCAGTGGATTCGAATTACTTGACAGGGAAAAGAGTCTTTGTTTTTGGGGATGGAACACATGCCCTTGCTGCAGCAAGAATTGCTAGTGAGGAACTTGGCTTTAAAGTTGTGGGCCTAGGCACTTATAGTCGTGAAATGGCACGAAAAGTTCGTCCTGCGGCCAAAGCACTTGGTTTAGAGGCATTGATAACTAATGACTACTTAGAAGTAGAGGATGCGATAAAAGAAACATCTCCAGAGTTAGTCCTTGGTACACAAATGGAGCGACATAGTGCAAAAAGACTTGGTATACCATGCGCTGTAATCAGCACCCCAATGCATGTGCAGGATGTACCTGCTCGATATAGTCCTCAAATGGGATGGGAGGGTGCAAATGTCATTTTTGATGACTGGGTTCATCCATTAATGATGGGACTTGAGGAACATTTAATTGGAATGTTTAAGCATGACTTTGAATTCGTTGATGGTCATCAAAGTCATCTAGGACATTTAGGTGGGAAGGGAGATCAAAACATAAATAAAGATACTAAAAAAACAAACTTACAGGATTCACTAATTAAAGATGGGGATCCTATCTGGACACATGAAGGTGAAAAAGAACTTTCGAAAATCCCATTTTTTGTAAGAGGTAAGGTAAGAAGAAACACAGAGAATTATGCTCGCCAAGCAGGATGCAGGGAAATCAACGAAGAGACTCTTTACGACGCTAAGGCTCATTATAAAGCCTGATTTTGGTCCCCTAATTACGCCAATGAGAATTTTCTTGGCTTGATTTGATTAATCTCCAAACATTCCTTGATATCTTCTTAGCAATGAGACCACCTCTCTCAACTCTTGAGGAGCCTGGCCTAACGCCTAAAAGTTTTGATATTTCTGAAGTGCTTAGTGGAGCTCCTGTTTCTATAGCTAAAGAAGTTAGTTCAAGTCTTTGACGCAGCTCATATGTATCACATTTTTCGTCTTCTTTTAACCAATTCAAGTCGGCAATACCTTTGTCAGACAATTTTTGCATAAGACTTAATGAGACCAAACCAAGCGCTTGCTCCGGATTCATTTCAGCCTTTGAGTTATTGTTTTTGGGATCCTTTGGCTGAGGTACAGGCATTACTTCAATCAGATCAATAATATATTGAATTTATCGGCTTAAATTCAGCACGCAAGTCTAAATTGCTAGCTAAAAAGACAATCTTTGAGGTAGTATCCCGCCCATGAGAAGTTTCGCCACATTTGAAAATAATGAAAGGCGACTTAGTGGTAGCCAGAGAATTACTGGTGCAGAAGTAAATGAATACCTTGCTGACGATCCAAAAAGGGTAATAACAACTGATTCGGAAAAATCGTTAGTTGCTCGTCAAGCAAGTCATGTAAAACAAATTGAATTAAGAACATATGTATTTCTAGATTCTTTGCAGCCTCAACTTGCGGCTTATATGGGAACTGCAAGTTCAGGATTTTTGCCCATACCTGGTGATGCTTGTCTTTGGATGGAGGTTTCTCCTGGAATGGCTGTGCATAGGGTTACAGATATCGCACTAAAAGCCAGTAATGTTCGATTAGGTCAAATGATCGTTGAAAGGGCATTTGGATCACTTGCTCTTTATCATAGAGATCAAAGCACAGTTCTACATTCAGGTGATGTTGTATTAGATGCGATAGGCAGCAAAATTGATAGGAGAACGAATCCTCAAGTTACTTGGACTGAAGTTATTCGTGCTATCACTCCGGACCATGCTGTTTTGATCAATCGCCAAAATAGACGTGGCTCAATGATTCAATCTGGTATGAGTATGTTCATTCTTGAGACTGAACCAGCGGGATATGTTTTGATGGCTGCAAACGAGGCAGAAAAGGCATCAAATATCACAATTGTCGACGTAAAAGGAGTTGGTGCTTTTGGAAGATTGACTTTGGCGGGGAAAGAGGGTGATGTTGAGGAGGCTGCCGCAGCCGCAATGAGATCTATTGATCAAATAAATAGAAATTAATTATTTTTAATTCCTAGGGCTTTCAAAAGGTAAGGAGCTAATTCTCTAGCTGCTTTACCTCTGCTTCCATGTTTTGATAATTGTGTATTATTTAATTCACCATAAGTGCAATTAGTTTCACGAACCCAAAATAATGATTCAAATTCCCCATTTGGAAAAGCAGGTTTTTTTAGAATTTCACCCCAGCAAATTCCTATTGTATTTTTAATTATTTCTCCGCTGTTAGTGCAAAGCACCATTACGCTACAGACCTTTGCACTTCTGTAAGGACTGTCTCCAAGAGCAGATAAAATCTTTTCTATCTTTTTTTCATTTGTGTCTGCAAGTCGAGCAGAAAAGATACCTGGAGCATTACCAAGAGAATCAATTTCAAGTCCAGAATCATCTGCAATAGTCCAACTGTTAGTTAATGCTGCTGCTGCTTTTGCTTTCAATATTGCGTTTTCCAGGTATGTTTTTCCGGTTTCTTCAACATCAAGAGAACTGGGTTGTTTTTTAATTGCAATTGGGAGTGGCCCAAGCATTGCCTCTATCTCAGCAACCTTCTTGGGATTACCACTAGCTATGGTTATTAGTGGCTTTTTCAAATCGAATAGATTAACAAGTTTTATATAGTCTTACAGTAATAAGTCAAAAACAATAGTAGTTGAATTTTTTAGATGATTTTGAGACAGTTCTTGGGTGAACATTCCAATCCCGACATAGCCAGGAAACTGTCTCGTGGGTAAAAATAACTACATGGACTTGTTTACGCAATGCAATATGAGTATGTCCTGACTATTGATCGAACAGCGTTACTCAACTGTCGTAGCAAGGGTGATAAGCTCAGCTTATGAATAGGACTAGGAACTGTAATCAGATCTATTAGAAAATCCCCTTGACTAATTGCTCTTTGACGGGCCATTGTCCCTCCTGAACATTCCATCCCTTTACTGAAATAGGACATGGCTAGCGAAACAATGGGTATTGCTCTCGGCATGATCGAGACACGCGGATTAGTACCAGCTATTGAAGCTGCTGACGCGATGACCAAGGCTGCAGAAGTGCGCTTGATTGGTCGTGAGTTTGTTGGTGGTGGTTACGTAACAGTTTTAGTTCGCGGAGAAACTGGTGCTGTAAACGCAGCAGTGCGTGCAGGCGCAGACGCTTGTGAGCGTGTAGGTGACGGACTCGTTGCAGCTCACATCATTGCGCGTCCTCATCGTGAAGTTGAGCCAGCTTTGGGTAACGGTAATTTCTTAGGTCAGAAGGACTGATTTTTGATTAAGTCCTAAGAGGAGAGGGCTTATCAAATTTTCAACCCTTCTAACTGAATTATCAGGAGCTATCAATGGCTAAAAAGTATGATGCTGGAGTTAAGGAGTATAGAGATACTTACTTCACTCCTGACTACGTCCCCCTAGACACTGATCTACTTGCATGTTTTAAATGCACAGGTCAGGAAGGTGTACCTAAGGAAGAGGTTGCTGCAGCCGTTGCAGCTGAATCATCTACAGGTACATGGTCAACAGTTTGGTCCGAATTATTAGTAGATCTTGAATTCTACAAAGGCCGCTGTTACCGCATTGAAGATGTCCCTGGAGACAAGGACGCCTTCTATGCATTTATTGCTTATCCATTAGATCTTTTTGAAGAAGGATCTATAACTAACGTTTTAACATCTCTTGTTGGAAACGTCTTTGGTTTTAAAGCTCTGCGCCATCTTCGACTTGAAGATATTCGCTTCCCGATGGCATTTATTAAAACTTGTGGCGGACCACCAAGTGGAATTGTAGTAGAACGTGATCGTCTTAATAAGTACGGTCGTCCATTACTAGGTTGTACTATTAAGCCTAAGCTTGGTCTCTCAGGTAAAAACTACGGTCGAGTTGTATACGAATGTCTAAGAGGCGGTCTTGATTTAACTAAAGATGATGAGAATATTAATTCTCAACCATTCCAGCGTTGGAGAGAGCGTTTTGAATTCGTGGCTGAAGCAGTAAAGCTGGCACAACAGGAAACTGGTGAAGTTAAAGGTCATTACCTTAACTGTACAGCGACTACTCCTGAGGAGATGTATGAGCGTGCTGAGTTTGCTAAAGAACTCGATATGCCCATCATTATGCATGACTACATAACTGGTGGTTTTACAGCTAATACAGGTCTTGCTAACTGGTGCCGTAAGAATGGCATGCTTCTTCATATTCACCGTGCTATGCATGCGGTTATTGACCGTCATCCTCAGCATGGTATTCACTTCAGAGTTCTTGCGAAGTGTTTACGCCTATCAGGCGGAGACCAACTTCATACAGGAACAGTTGTTGGAAAACTCGAAGGAGATCGTCAAACAACTCTTGGCTATATCGATAACCTTCGTGAATCCTTTGTTCCTGAAGACCGTACTCGCGGTAACTTCTTCGATCAAGATTGGGGTTCTATGCCTGGTGTATTTGCTGTGGCATCTGGTGGTATCCATGTTTGGCATATGCCAGCATTGCTCGCAATCTTTGGAGATGATTCATGTCTCCAGTTTGGTGGTGGTACTCATGGTCATCCATGGGGATCAGCTGCTGGAGCGGCTGCGAACCGTGTAGCTCTAGAAGCATGTGTTAAAGCACGTAATGCAGGTAGAGAAATCGAAAAAGAAAGTCGTGATATCCTTCTTGAAGCTGCAAAGCATAGCCCTGAGCTTGCAATTGCTCTTGAGACATGGAAGGAGATTAAGTTCGAATTCGATACAGTCGATAAACTCGACGTTCAGTAAAAAGATATAGAGGTGATTTAAAAGTTACCTCTAATTTTCTTAAATTCACTAGTCGATAACTAAGTCGACTTTCATTCATTCACTAACCTAAGTTCACCATGCCTTTCCAGAGCACAGTAGGTGACTATCAGACAGTCGCCACCCTGGAAACATTCGGCTTCTTACCGCCGATGACCCAGGACGAAATTTACGATCAAATCGCTTATATCATTGCTCAGGGTTGGAGCCCAGTTATTGAGCATGTTCATCCAAGTGGTTCAATGCAGACCTATTGGTCTTATTGGAAATTACCTTTCTTCGGTGAAAAGGATTTGAATCTTGTAGTAAGTGAGTTAGAAGCTTGTCATAGAGCATATCCTGACCACCACGTTCGTATCGTTGGATATGACGCATACACTCAAAGTCAAGGTACTTGCTTTGTAGTTTTCCAAGGCCGTTAGATTTAGGCTTTGATAAATTTAGCCCTGAAAAGCTTTCGGGGCTAATAATTCCTTAGAGAATTAAAAATTATTTTTTACGATCTCTCCATTGGATTGATATGGCAAAACAAACAAGTAGACAATTAGTTCTTGATCGCCGACAAGCCTTGAGTCAAGGCGGTAAGAATGCCTCTATTAAAGGTTCTACACCTAACAGAGTTCGTTCCTCAAGCGATGCGAGGGCTACGAGAACTGATACGGCTTTTGTTAAGCCTCAAAAAACTTTGGCTAATTCAAATAATTCTTCTTCTCAGTTAAGTGCTAGTAGCTATCAATCAGGCGCTTCTGGAAGTTCAACAGGTGCAAGATCATATAAAAGTTCAGTAGCTCATTCTAGTCGCCAACTTGTTATTGCTAGACGAGAGGCTTTATCTCGAAAAGGCAAATCTGCTGATCATACAAAAGACATAACTCGAGTTGATGTTGAGAGAAAAAAGGTTCAAAACGCTCCTTCTAATTACGCAAAAAAGGCTGAACATTGTTGTCCAGAATGTGAGCAAAAAGCTTTAGAGGAGACTAGTAATACAATTTCAAAGCCTGAAATTAGTTTGACATTAAATAAAAGAAAGACTGATCACCGCTCAACTGTTAAAAGAAAAGCAATTACGAATTCAAGTAGAGCTTTTGTGTTGGCGCGAAGAGAAGCATTATCAAAACACGGTAAATCTGCGGGGAAGCAGCCAACTACAGCTGCTTCAGTAGCTCGGCAAGGTAATCCAGATTTGACTACTAAAGAAATAGCTCAACGTGTTAGAGAGCTAAAAAGCAAGACAGGAGCTACTGGGAAAACTCGTACATCAGTAACACGTCCTTGTGGTCCAAATAAAAATGGTGCCAAGCAAAATGCTAGTGCACCTGATGCTCATTGGAAAGTGGGAATGAGTGAGACCTCTACTGGTCAACTCGTTACCGGAACTCAGGCAAATAGATCTCTAAAAACCACAGGAAATGAAGCAAGTACATGTCGCTCAATAACAGGTACTCAATACTTGGGTTCAGAAGTTATTGATTCTTTCTGTAATGGTTCAAATACTTCTATAAGTCAGCCAGCAAAAGTAGGCGTTACGAGTACTACTCATGGAAATTTAGTTACTGGTAACGAGGTGGGTAGATCAGAGAAAGTGACTGGAGATGAGCCTGGTACTTGTAAGAACCTAACTGGTACTGAATATATTTCAGCTAATCAATCAAATGCCTACTGTGGAGGTGTGAATCCTTCCCCTTCAAAAATTGGGTATAGCCAAACTGTAGAGGGTAAGAAAGTAAGTGGGACTATGACTGGTAGATCCGCTTTAGTTACAGGCAATGAGGCAGGATCAAATAAAGATCTAACTGGTGACCAGTATTTAGGTGCTGATCCACTCCCTTCAGGTAGACCAGCAGAAAAGGTTGGCTCACTAACAACAATTCGCGGGAATGGTGTAACTGGTACTGATGTCTCTAGAAGAGAAAATGTTACTGGTAATGAGGCTGGTAGTTGTAAAAACGTGACAGGAGATGAGTATGTGGGTGCTGGACAATTTGATGCTTTTTGTGGAAGCAAGCCCGCTCCTGATCCAGCAAAAGTTGGATTGAGCATTACTAATAAAACTCAGTCCGTTAGTGGAACTATGACAGGTAGATCACCACTCGTAACAGGAGATGAACCTGGAACTTGTAAAGCCGTAACAGGTACACCTTATGCAGGATTAGATCAATCAAATCAATGGTGTGATACTCCTGCATCATCTGAGATAGAGGCTAGAACCCCTAGGAAACTTGGTACTCCTGCTGCAAGATTGACTGGTCAGCAACCTGGCATAGGTGGAAAGATGACAGGTGCTCATAAGGGTGCTTGTGAGACTTTAACTGGAACTCCTTATGTAGGAGGAGATCAATTAAGAGATAATTGTGGCGTTTCAAGTTTTTCTGAAGGTTATGCGCACCAAGAAAAACCTGAAAAAGCGGCCGCATGGACAAGCTTCAGCGTGAAATCTCCAGCTAGACAGGCTCATATTCAAAATGAAATTAATTCAGGTGTCACAGGTACGAGCTACGAAGACAGCTCAAGAATCACTGGTCCATTTGATATGGCTGCAAATAAAGTGACAGGAACAGAACAATTTCGATTTGATAGAAAACCTTCAAATTCTAAGAGAAATAAAGTTGATGAAATAGTTAATGAAGAAGCTAAGCAACGCCCAACTTCACACATAACAGGAGAAGGACAATCCGCAGGTTTGAACATAACTGGTGATGATTGGGCTAGAGGAGAGCATGTAACTGGAACAGAAGGGGCATCTGCTAAGCGTAGAAATCCCACCCGCCCAGGACCAATGAGTGCAATGAATGCAGCTGAATTAAAGAGAAACCAAGAGGTTCCCGAACCAGACTTCCTAATCACTGGATCTAGTGGTAATACAAGGGATGGCCAACTGGTTACTTTCTCTGGTGGAGCAAGAGGTTAAATAGTCAATGGCCTATCGTAATTTGGCCAAGAAATCTCGTAGTGGGCCTACAGCTCCTATGAAGAGATTTGACGACCTAGAGACACAGAATTTGAATTCTGGATCTGGAGTTATTAAAACCATTAAGTCTTTCTCCGATGAAATAAAAGCCATTAGCTCTTTATCCACTGATCATCCATTAACCAATTCTCAAGAAAATCAGAAGTTAAATCAATACGAAAATAAGGTTAAAGGTAGATTTGATAATATTGTCCCTCTTTTAAAAAGAGTTTCTAGTCTTCAAAATGATTTAAATTTTGTAGAAAGAGCTCAATCTCTATGTCACGCAGAATTAGGTTATGAATTGCCACAGCATATACTTGAAAAGGCTTGGGTTGGAAGTGTTGACATAAGTGCCTTGTTTGCATGGTGTGTTTTTCAATCACACCAATTGACGAGTAATGAATTTTTTAATTCAGATCCTATAGAGGGATCTGAAAATAGTGAATATGCCAATTCTTTTCAGTCTTTTCTTTATCAATGTGGCTTTCATCTTTTAGATATAACTCCTTGTGCCGATGGTCGATTAGCTCATGCTATTTCTTATGCATTACGTATACCTTTTAGTTCAGTTAGGAGGCGTTCTCATGCAGGTGCACTATTTGATATTGAAAAAACAGTTAATCGTTGGATTAAAACTGAACATAGTAGATATAGAGAGTCAACTCCAAATTCTGCAACTGAGCCAACAAGATATTTAAAATCAGTAATCTATCATTTTAGTTCTGTTGACCCTATGCACCAAGGATGTGCTGCTCATGGAAGTAATGATGAGTTAGCAGCATCAGAAGGCTTACAGCGATTATTAGATTTTAGGGAAGCAGTCGAAAATAGTTTTTGTTGTGGTGCCTCTGTTGATTTGCTTTTAATTGGTATTGACACAGATACTGACGCGATAAGAGTTCATACTCCTTCTAAAATCAATGAAGTTGATTTAAAATCATGGGTTTGTGCAAATGAAATATACAAAGAGACTCAATTTCTAAATGCCGAGGAGGCTCTTCAAAAAATTCAAGAAAATGTCAAAAGTGTTTGTCCTGGAGAAACAGATCCGAATATGGTTACATTTATCACAAAGCTTATTTCAAATAATATTTCTCAAATTGACTATGTGAAGAATTTTCATTCCGGAAGTTACCAAGACGCAGGTCATGCTGAAAGGTTTATTGGTGTAGGTATTGGTTTTAAAGAAGTTCATTTAAGGAATCTTACTTATTTTGCTCATCTGGAGACTGTTGAACAAGGAGCTCCTGATCTCGACGTAGGAGTGAAAATTTTTACAGGTCTGAATATCTCTAGGAGCTTACCAATCCCTATTGTCATTCGCTTTGATTATTCAGGTAGTGTTCCTCATGCAAGAAATAGAGCATTATCTGATTGTCAGAGAATTAATGAAGCTATTAAGTCTCGTTATCGAGATTTAATAGATGATGGTTCACTTCACACATTTCTTACTATTCGAGATCGAGATAAAAAGGCTCCTGCAGAAGTTGTAGGTTCTTCCCTCGATCCAGTCACTCAGGAGGCTCACTAAATGCTCATTTGTAAAGTTCTTAAACCACTTGTCTCAACCAATCGTATTCCAGGCTTTGAACATAAGCATTTACAAGTTGTATTAGACGGTAGCTCAAAAAAAGTTGCTGTTGATGCTGTTGGATGTAAACCAGATGATTGGGTTATCTGTGTAGGAAGTTCTGCAGCTCGCGAAGCTGCTGGAAGTAAGTCTTATCCAAGTGATTTAACTATTGTTGGGATAATTGATCATTGGGATCCAGAGACACAACAACAGATTTCAGGAGGAGCAAAATAATGGAGATCATGCAAGTTATGGGACGCTTGGTTTGTACACAGCGAGTGGAAGGATTAGGACATATGCATTTACGAATATTGTGTAATAACAAAGGTAAAAGACTTGTGGCTGTTGATCCCGTCGGTGCGAGAGAAGGTAATTGGGTTTTTACAGCAACAGGAACTGCAGCGAGATGGGGATGCCCAGACCCCAATGTTCAAACTGATTTAACTATTGGTGGGATTATTGATCATTGGTCACCCGATGATTAATTTCAGCACTATTCAATAAAGCTTAATTTTATAAATTCCTTATCTATGACTAACTCTTCAAATCGTCGACCAAAAAATAGAAATAAAATTATTAAACCTAAAGATCAGGTTGTTGACATTACCCCTTTGAATTTAACCATTCAATCAGAAACTTCTTCGAAGATAAAGTCTTCCTCAACTGAAAAAGCTTCTACTACTAAAAGCATTTCAAGTAATAAAAATCTATCTAATGGCTCTGGAGGTGCTGGGTCAACTAAAAGGCCAATCGGAAAAAATAAAGGTTTTAAAAGTAATTCAAACTCTGGTATTGCACTAGGAATGATAGAGACTCGTGGTCTGGTTCCCGCAATTGAAGCAGCCGACGCAATGACTAAGGCTGCAGAAGTTAAATTGATCGTTAAGGAGCTAGTGGGTGGAGGATATGTAACAGTTATGGTTCGTGGTGAGACTGGTGCTGTAAATGCTTCTGTTAGAGCAGGTGCGGATGCCTGTGAGCGTGTTGGGGATGGTTTAGTTGCAGCTCATATTATTGCCCGTCCACATATTGAAGTCGAGCCTGTTTTGAAAGCTAGTGGTGCCAAAAGGAGAAGCTGAGTGATTTTTAATTTATAAATTATTTCTCCAATCAATTCACGATGTAGTAGTTTTTATAAAAGATAAGTTTTTCACATGGAAGGGTGGAGGCAAAAAAAAAGACCAGAGTGCCTAGAAAAAAGGTTCGAATTTAAATCTTATGAAAAAAATAGAGATTTTCTTGATGCACTAGGTGACTATTGCGAGAGGGTCAATCGCTTTCCCGATATAAGTTTTGGGAAGACTTATGCAAATATAACTATTTGGCCCATAGACAATAATGAAAAAGAGGAAATATCAAAAGATGATCATGATTTCGCATGTAAAATAGATTTTTTAAATAAACAGCAAGAAAATTAATCTTCCTCTTTTGGTTGTTCTAGATCTCTTTTGATTAATGCCATTAAATAGGAAGGAGTTTTATATCTTCCTGGCAAGCAGCGATTCAGAGTCTCTAAGTGACTCCAGCAAACAGTTCTTTGAATTTGATCAGAAGTACGTCCCTGTTGCAATAGCCTTCTAAGAGCTTTGCAGTAGAGAGGGTATCCTGCCTCTAGTTCGCCAATAGTCAACTTGGCAGTGGACATTGTCTATTGCGAATCAGTTATTAATTTAGACAATAATGGGGCCACTTAGCAAAGTGGCAAGGTTCTTTTTAGTCACAAAGTTGTTTTTAGTTCTGGTTCCCTAGCCAAGCTATGCAATCTATTTCAATTTTTCCTCCCTTTGGAAGATTTGATACTTCAACGCATGCTCGTGCTGGACTAGCTTTCTCGCTAAAGGTTTCTGCATAAATCGCATTTACTTTTGCAAAGTCATTTAAATCAGTTAGATAAATGGTTGTTCTTATTACATTTGAACTCTCCCCACCAGCAGCTCCCACTACGGCCATTAAATTTTTTAAAACTTGTCTAGTTTCTTCTTCTATATTTCCATTCCCGATCATTTCTCCAGTTAAAGGGTCTAAAGCAATTTGTCCTGAGCAATACAACCAGTTTTCTACTAAAACAGCTTGGTTATAGGGGCCAACTGGTTTAGGCGCAAATTTTGTTTCGATTTTTTCTATAGCTGAACTTTTCATGAATGATTATGCTTGAGTTAAGAGATTTAATACTCAAACTAGAATTTAACATTTCCAACTATCTTTGTGTCTTCTTAGCTTTGCAAATTTTTCGACATTCTGTGCTCTTAAAAATAAATTTGTTTTTCTTTCTTCCGAAATTGTTGATGGGAGACTACACATTCCCTTCTTACGCTTATTTTGTACAAGCTTTAACCTTTCGAGAATAGAAATATTTTTAGACTCTAAAGTTAGCGCCCATTTTAAGTTGTTTTCTGTATATTCATGAGCTGAGTATATTTTAGTGTTTTCTGGTAGGGAGTTAAGTTTATATAAACTTTCAAACATCTGAGATGGAGTCCCTTCTAGAAGGCGACCACACCCTCCTCCAAAAATAGTATCTCCAGGGAACAATATATTATATTTCGCAATTTTTTTTGATACATAAAAAGCTATATGGTTATTAGTATGACCATTCACTTCAATGACTTTAATCTCACTATCCATTAAATAAAAAATATCATTATCATCAACCGAATGTGTTTGGAAAGGTATTCTTGTAAGTTCTTTTTTTGAAGCAATTACTTTTGCATCCGGCCATCTTTTGATTAACTTTTGAGTCCCGCCAATATGGTCATCGTGATGATGTGTTAGAAAAATAGCTTTTAATGATAGTTTTTTTTCTAAAAGCCATTTTTCTACTGGATCTGAGATGGAAGGATCTACGACCACTGCATTGCAATTGTGGACCCATACCCATACGATATTGTCCAATAAGACAGTGATTGGGTAAACAGTGAATTCGCTTTCTTTCTCTATCATTGTTTGTTTAAGTAATGAAGTGGTTAGAGTCCACTTCAATAGTCTTTGACATGTTTACTGTTGCATTAGCTAAAGGGGCCTTATTGCAAGAATCAGTCTCAATGTTTTTGGACGTTGGACTTGATTTCACTGCTGTATTAGAAGATGGCAATCGGCAATTGATGGTCCCGTCAGTTTGTGGACGCGCTAAAGCCCTTTTGGTTAGGAATAGTGATGTCCCTGTTTACGTATCTTATGGGCAGGCGCAACTAGGAATAGTGGGTTTTGATGTATTACAAGAGCAGAAATTGCAGGTTTCCAATTTGGTAGACCTTGGCTTTGGAAAGTGTCACATGTCAGTTGCAGTTAAATCGAACAGTGGTTACTTGAGTGCTTCAGATTTGCCTCCCAACTGTCGTGTGGCAAGCAAATTCACAAACTGTGCAAAGAATTTTTTTGATCAAATTGATTTACCAGTCCAATTGGTTCATTTGAGTGGATCGGTTGAACTTGGTCCTATTACTGGCATGGCGGAAGCAATTGTAGATTTAGTCGCAACTGGTCGTACTCTTAGAGATAATGGTCTTGTAGAAATTGAAGAACTTTTCAAATCAAGCGCCAGGCTTGTTGGTCATCCATTATCTTTAAGGTTAGATGGAGGACCTCTTCAAGAAATTATTGATTCAATTCAAAACCAATCTTTGACCAAAAACTTTTCTGATGGCAAAAAATGATTTTCGAAGAGTTAAGAAACTTGGAAGATATTTAAAGAAAGAGAAGAAACGTTTAATTCTTATACTTTTAATATTATTACCCGTTGCATTGGCTGGCTCTATTCAACCTTTACTAGTAGGACAGGCTATTTCTATTTTAAGAGAAGAGAATACAATATCCTTTTTTGATGATTTATCGAATGAATTATCAATTAAATTGATAATAGGAACATTATTTTTTACTGTTCTTTTAAGGCTGGGATTACAAGGCTTTCAGTCATACAATATTCAATCTGTAGGTCAGAGGCTAACAGCAAGAATTAGGAATGATTTATTTTCTCATTCCATGTCCTTATCATTGCGGTTTCACGACAAAATGCCTGTTGGTAAATTGTTAACAAGATTGACTAGTGATGTGGATGCTTTATCTGAAGTTTTTGGCAGCGGAGCTGTAGGTGTTTTGGCTGATTTTGTAAGCCTAATAGTTATATCAATAACAATGATTTTGATTGAATGGAGATTAGGATTACTGCTTTTAATTATACAGATACCTGTTACTTTGTTTATCCTCTGGTTGCAAAAACGTTATCGTAAACAAAATTATAAAGTGAGAGAAGAATTATCTCAATTAAATGCAAATTTTCAGGAAAATCTTCAAGGTTTAGAAGTTGTTCAAATGTTCAGAAGACAAACTTTAAATGGCCAAAAATTTTTCAGAACAGGAAATATCTATAAAAATGCCGTAAACGGAACTATTTTTTATGATAGTAGTATCTCTGCTTTTATTGAATGGATATCCTTGGCTGCAGTTGCGTTGGTTATTTCTTTAGGTGGATATATGGTAACAGCAGGAGCAATGGGGCTAGGAACTCTTACAACATTTATTTTGTATTCTCAAAGATTATTTGAACCTTTAAGACAATTGGCAGAAAGATTTACACAAATACAGGGTGGTTTAACTGCAGTGGAAAGAATAAGTGAATTGCTTGATAGGAAAATTGAAATTTATGATCAAATTCCAAAGAGGGAGGATAACAAAACGTTAACAAATATAAGTAAAAATTTGTTAGGGGAAGTTGTATTTGAAGATGTAAGTTTCTTTTATAGAGAGGATGAACCTATCATAAATAACTTAAGTTTTAAAATTAAGTCAGGAGAACATGTTGCTCTTGTAGGTCCAACGGGATCAGGAAAGACTACGCTAATAAGATTGTTATGCAGACTTTATGAACCTCAAGTTGGAAATATATATCTTGATGGCCAAAATATAAAAAATATACCTCTCGAACTATTAAGACGGCAGCTTGGTGTTGTACTTCAAGATACTTTCCTTTTTAGTGGAAATGTCGCAGATAATATTCGTTTAGACTCTTCAGTAGATAATCAACGCTTGAAAGAAATCTGTAGTGAATTAGGTCTTGATAATTTATTGAGTAAATTGCCAAATGGATTGGAAACATATATAAGAGAAAGAGGAGGTAATCTCTCTTCGGGAGAGAGACAGCTTTTATCTATCGCTAGGGTTGCAATAAGAGATCCAAAAGTATTAATTATGGATGAAGCAACTGCTTTTATGGATCCATCAACTGAGGCAACTTTGCAAAGAGATCTAGATAGATTATTAGAGAAAAGGACAGCGCTTGTCATAGCACATAGATTGGCAACAGTAGAATCGTCCGATCGTATACTTGTGATGAGAAAAGGAAGATTAATTGAGCAAGGGACTCATAAAGAATTAAGAGGTTTGGGGGGACTTTATTCTCAGCTTGCTGATTTACAAGAACAAGGACTTACAACTATCTAATTACGATTAATTCATGATTAACTTAGGTTCAAAAAAAATAGGTACGCCAGGATGGAGGAAACAAAATAAACTTTCTGATGAAACTTTAAAAAATATATACGGGGAACAATCTCTCCAATATTTTAGTAAAAGCAACTCCTCCCTATTCGTTTTTAGTCAGACAAAGTCTTTAGATTTAATTGAACTTGAGCAACTGCTTCAGGCCGTTGGGTGGGGACGAAGACCACTTAGAAGGGTTAAAAGAGCACTGGAGAACAGCTTACTTAAGGTTGGATTGTGGCAGCATGATCCTAAATTTCCGAGATTAGTAGGATTTGCTAGATGCACTGGTGATGGAATAATTGACGCAACAATATGGGATGTAGCTATTAACCCTATATATCAAGGCTATGGATTAGGTAAAAAACTAATGTCATATTTGATGATGAGTTTAAAAAGCAAAGGCATTAAAAGAGTAACTTTATTTGCTGATGCTGATGTGATTACTTTCTATAAGAGACAAGGTTGGATTTTAGAGCCAAAAGGGAATAAGTGTGCTTTTTGGTATTCAAATTAATTAATTTAGTATTCTTAAATTATGAATAGTATTCTTTGAATAAAAGATTTATATCATGACCTCGCCTCCAACTTCTTCTTAACTTTGCATTTTTAATAGCACGTTTAATTATATTTGACTTTCTCCATTTTATATCATCTGTATATATTTTCTCTCCAATCCGCTTTACTTTGTTCGTTTTAGTTATCCTCGTGATCAAGTCAAGATCTTCCATTATTTTTAATGAAGAGAATCCTCCTGAATTGTAATAAAGTTCTTTATGAATTAAGAGACCTTGGTCACCATAAGGTCTTTGAAAAAATAAACTTCTAAAGGCTACTGCAATTTCTAATAATCTGAATCCTAAATTACTATTTTTTAGCTTAAAATCAAAATACCAAGCGGATGCCTCTGATGTTTTTTTCTTTATGATCTCATTTAAGCTTTTGGCCCAAGTTGGCTCTAATCTGCTATCAGCATGAAGAAATAAAATCCAATCTCCTTTAGCATTTGATGCCCCAATATTTAATTGATAACCTCTATTCTTTTTAGCGCTTTTTATAACATTTGATCCTTGTATTTTTGCTATAGAAATAGTTAAATCTGTACTCCCTCCATCAACTACGGTTAAATCAAAATCATACGGCCATATATTTAAGTCAGATAAAAGCAAGGGGAGATTATTTGCCTCATTCAAAGTTGGTATGATGATGCTGAGAGTTGGAAACTTTTGTAATCTAGCCATTGCGATAGATCAATAATACTATCCACATCATTTTTGGTTTGAAGTAGTTCATAATTTATTCCATTAAGGGATGCTAATTGAATTGTTTTTTGAAGCACTTGATCGGTTCCCCATTTTATTCCTGAAAATGGCCATATACAAAGAGGGCTTAAAAGTTTCTTTGATAATCCAATAAGCCAGTAGCCTCCATCAGTGGAAGGACCAATAATCATTTCTTTGTTACTTACTATTTTTATTGCTTGAGTTAAGTCTGCATATGAGATTGATGGCAAATCAGTTCCAATTATTAGAATTGAGCTAGGAATTTTGTGAGAATTGGAGGGGAGGGCTTGAGTCTTTAAAAACTGTCTTTTCATTTTGGTACCAAGATTGCCAGGTCCTTGAGTCACGACATTTTTGATTTTGTTTGTCATTGCCCATCTTTTTGCTGCTTTGATACCTATTCCATCTATGGCAACCTTTATATCTGCGAGGCCCTCTTTTTGAATTCTCTTTGTAACCTTAATTGTGTGATTGGTGAGTCTTTTTTGGATTTTGGTTGCTTGAGGTGCACCTATTTGCTCTGATAAACGACTTTTACATCTATAGATGGCGTGCCATCTTGTCATTACAACTATGGTTGGTTTTGGTTTCATTTGAATTCTTTTGTTTGAAAAATTTTATTTTTCATCAGATATATCGTTATTAAGTTCAGAGTTCTTTTCTTATTTGAAGTTTAAGTTACTAATCGTTGCATCTGATTAATTTTTGTTTTGTAAAAATTAATCTATATAGGCTGCGATTTTCCTAATCCAAAGCGATAATTAGTTTCTTGGCGATGACGATTCAATTTTTACAACTGGATTCCCATATTTATTAATGACCGATATGAGTTTTTTGCCTAGATTCATATTCCATTAGGTA